>NZ_JBBMQP010000001.1:387500-2246810 GCF_038900115.1 Hoeflea sp. AS60
CGGTCGGTCGATTTTCCGCTGGAGGCGCCTGGACATCCCTTCGCGGCATCAATGTCTCTTGATGAAGCCGAGGAAACCGTCCGTACCAATGGGTCCGTGCTGACCGACGGGTCGGTCCAGTATGCATCTCTCAATTACGTCGATCCGCGCCGTTTTGGCTCGAACCGTATGGAGCTGGATTTCAGTGCAAGCCTGAACGCGCGCGTTATTGCCGAGAACGTTTCGATCTCATCCTACTCGCCCGAGACCCAGCAACGCCTCGATTACATCGATGACATCATTCCAGTGCGCAAGGCAGCGGCACTGTCCGACATTCTGGATGGCTCCGGCTATGCGGCCGAACAGTACCAGGCTGCACTCGATGCCCTGACGCAGCAGATCAAGACCGACAAGATCCCCGAGCAAGCGGTGATTCGTGTCGGCGTCGAACAGTCTGGCGAAAGCGCGCGGATCATCCGCATGAGCGTTTACCAGAATTCCAGCCACATGATCACCGTCGCCCTCTCTGATCACGACGGATTCGTCATTGGCAACGAGCCACCGCCAACTCCGACAATCAGATCGGCATTCGACGATACTGCAACGCCAGTTGTGACCGCGCGCGACCTGCCCAACATCTATGACGGGATATACCGTTCCGCCCTGCTCTACGGCATGTCGGCAGACATGGTTGGGCAGATCATCAAGATGCTGGCGAGCAATGTCGATTTCCAGTCCCAGCTGCGCCCGTCCGACACGCTTGAAGCTTTCTTCTCCGTGGCCGACGATAGCGGCACCGCAACAGATGAATCCGAATTGCTCTTCGTCAATGCCAAGTTTGGCGGCAACTCGATCCGGCTCTACCGCTTCCAGCATCCAGAAGACAATTCGATAGACTATTATGACGAGGAAGGTCGCAGCGCCCGGCAGTTCCTCCTGCGCAATCCGGTACCCAACGGCAAGTTCCGCTCCGGCTTCGGCATGCGCCGGCACCCGATCCTGAAATATTCGCGGATGCACACCGGCGTCGACTGGTCTGCTCCACGCGGCACGCCGATCATTGCAGCAGGCAATGGAGTCGTCGAAAAGGCTGGCTGGGATTCTGGCGGATACGGGCGGCAAACCATCATCCGCCACGCCAACGGCTACAAATCGAGCTATTCGCACCAGAACAGCATCGCCAAAGGCGTTGTGCCGGGTGCTCGGGTTCGTCAGGGCCAGGTGATCGGAACGGTCGGGTCGACCGGCCTTTCGACCGGGCCTCATCTTCATTACGAACTGATCGTCAACGGCAACAAGGTAGATGCGATGCGGATCCGTCTTCCTGACGGCAAATCGCTCAAGGGTGACGCCTACGCCATGTTTGCCCGCGAGCGCGACCGCATCAACGCGCTGCTGGATATCGAGACGTCAAACAAGGAACTCGCGAGCCGCTGAGGCCACCCAGCAAGGCGAGGGTATTTTCATAGCGACCAGATCAGCGCTTTGAAGACAGGCCTTCACCGACGTTTCCTTAAGGGAGTTTTCGGATTCACTCCTGCGTCGTCTGGCCTTGCAGTGCCAATCGCTTTTTCCTGCTCAGGCCGGCCAGCACCAAGGCATGGGACTGGCGGACATAATCACACAAGGCCTGATCATCCAGCGTCCGGTCATCAAGACGCTGCAACCATTTGAACCCGCGAGACGCCAAATACGGCGCGGGCCGCACTCCAGGCTCGGTCTTCAACATCTCGAAACTCATCTCCGAGGCCTTGAAAGTAACCCGCGCGGAGTCAGCTGAATCCGTGCGGGTAATCGCGAAGACTTTGCCACCCACCTTGTAGACATCTGAGCCACCCCATTGGACGATATGCGTCGCGCCACACAGCGACATGCAGAATGTGTGCAACGCGGTCAGGTCGTTACCCAAGTGGCCCAAACTCCTCTTTCAAGCCGTCCCTCTCTCAGGAGGCGGAAGTACGTGAAAGTATAATGCTTGCCGTCCTGAAGCTGAGGGGGCCAACAACCATCGACAGGACGAATACAATTGGCCAGGCAATGATGAATGTCGAACTCCAGATATGAAGCCATTCCATTGTGAAGCCCAGATGAAAATAGCTGAATATACCGCTCATGAGTAAGGCCATGAGGCAGGAGATAAAGACCTGGGCGACGATGACGAGTTTCTTGCTGTTGTGCACGTTTGGCTCCATTCGGCGTAAATGAGGAGCGCTGCATCTGCATAGATATACCACAGCGCCCCCTGTTGAGAGGTCGCCGTGGGTTCAAAAAAATCGACTAAATCCCGCTACTGCGAGGGCCGGGATAACCAACCGGCCTGACATTTTTCGGCGGACGAGTGAATAACTTCGACCCGGCAGCACGTCAATTGGCCGCAGAGTTCTTGCTTAACAAGTGAGATGGACCGTGCGGACCTGAACTTCAGAACTAAAAAGGCGGATCCCGGGACCCGCCTTTTTCAGTTCACGCAGCTTAGGCAGCTTCGCCCTGTTGCTCTTCTATGTCGTTGGCCTTCTCTTTCGAGACAGAGAACACCAGCCGGTCGGAGCCTGCGCTCACAGCGACATGGGTACCCTCGCCGACCTCACCGAGCAATATCTTCTCGGCGAGCGGATCCTGCACATATTTCTGTACCACCCGCTTGAGCGGACGAGCGCCATAGGCCGGGTCATAGCCTTTGTCGGCAAGCCAGACGCGGGCTTTATCGTCAAGCGTGACCTCGATCTTGCGGTCGACCAGCAGCTTGCCCAGACGCTTGAGCTGGATATCGACGATCGCGCCCATTTCCGACCGGCGTAACCGGTGGAACAGGATGATCTCGTCAATCCGGTTCAAGAACTCCGGCCGGAACGACGACCGCACCACATTCATCACGTCGGCGCGAGCGGCATCGGCATCCTGATCGTCGGTGAGCGCGGCAAGATACTCCGATCCCAGATTGGACGTCATGACGATCAGCGTGTTGCGGAAATCAACAGTACGCCCCTGCCCATCTGTCAGACGACCATCGTCAAGCACCTGCAAGAGCACGTTGAAAACATCGGGGTGTGCCTTCTCGATTTCATCGAACAGGATCACCTGATAGGGCCTGCGCCGCACGGCTTCCGTCAGCGCGCCGCCTTCGTCGTAGCCGACGTAGCCGGGAGGCGCTCCGATCAGGCGCGAAACCGAATGCTTTTCCATATACTCGGACATGTCCATCCGGATCAGCGCGGTTTCATCATCGAACAGGAACTCAGCCAAGGCCTTGGTGAGTTCCGTCTTACCGACGCCGGTTGGTCCCAGGAAGATGAACGAGCCCATCGGCCGGTTCGGATCCTGCAAACCGGCGCGGGCACGCCGCACAGCCTTGGAAACAGCCTGAACCGCTTCACCCTGGCCGACGACACGCTTGCCGATCTCGTCTTCCATCCTAAGCAACTTGTCGCGCTCGCCTTCCAGCATCCGGTCGATCGGAATACCAGTCCAGCGAGAGACGATATGGGCAATATGATCAGGCGTCACGGTTTCCTCGACCATGGCAGTCAAATCGCTTTCACCGTGGGCTTCCGCTTCCTCGATCTGGCGTTCAAGCGCGGGAATTTCGCCATAAGCCAGTTCACCGGCCCGCTGGTACTCGCCACTACGCTGGGCAATGGCCAGATCATTGCGCGCGGCCTCAAGCTTAAGCTTGAGATCAGCGGCCAGACCCAGCTTCTGTTTTTCAGACTGCCACCGGGCTGTCATTGCGCTGGACTTTTCCTCGATGTCGGAAAGCTCATTGTCGAGCCGCTCAAGCCGATCCTTCGATGCCTGATCGGTCTCTTTCTTCAGAGCCTCGCGCTCGATCTTGAGCTGCATGATGCGCCGGTCGAGCTCATCCAGTTCTTCGGGCTTTGAATCGACCTGCATCCTGAGACGTGCGGCCGATTCATCAACCAGATCGATAGCCTTGTCGGGCAGGAACCGGTCGGTGATGTAGCGGTTGGAAAGAACAGCAGCAGACACAAGCGCCGAATCGCTGATTCGAACTTTGTGGTGCTGCTCGTATTTTTCCTTGAGCCCACGCAGGATGGATACCGTGTCCTCGACTGAAGGTTCTTCCACCATGACCGGCTGGAACCGACGGGCCAGAGCGGCATCCTTCTCCACATGCTTGCGGTACTCTTCGAGCGTAGTGGCACCGACGCAGTGCAGTTCACCACGCGCCAAGGCAGGTTTCAGCAGGTTGGAGGCATCCATGGCGCCATCAGCCTTGCCCGCACCGACCAGCGTGTGCATCTCGTCGATGAACAGAATGATCCCGCCATTGTTGGCTTGGATTTCGGATAGGACCGCCTTGAGCCGCTCTTCGAACTCACCGCGATATTTCGCTCCGGCAATCAGCGCGCCCATGTCGAGCGACATCAGCTGCTTGTCCTTGAGCGATTCGGGCACATCTCCATTCACGATCCTGAGCGCCAGGCCCTCCGCAATAGCGGTCTTGCCAACGCCCGGTTCACCGATCAGCACAGGATTGTTCTTGGTCCGGCGCGACAGCACCTGAATCGTGCGGCGGATCTCGTCATCACGGCCTATCACCGGATCCAGCTTGCCTTCGCGTGCAGCCTCGGTCAGATCGCGGGCATATTTTTTCAGGGCGTCGAAGCCTTGCTCGGCACCCGCGCTGTCAGCGGTACGGCCCTTGCGGATGTCATTGATGGTCTGGTTCAGAGACTGCGCAGTGACACCTGCATTCTTCAGGATCTTGGAGGTTTCAGCCGAAGCTTCGATCACCAGTGCCAGCAGGAGCCGCTCGACGGTGACAAAGCTGTCACCAGCCTTCTTGGCGGCGTCTTCGGCAGCCTGAAAGACCTTCGCGACAGGCTGGGAAAGGTAAAGCTGGCCATTGCCGCCTGTGACTTTCGGCAACTTCGCAATCGCTGCCTCATTGGCGAGCCTCACATCCGCTGGACGGCCACCGGCGCGTTCGATCAGCGATGACGCCATGCCTTGGTCGTCATCCATCAACACCTTGAGCAAATGCTCCGGCATGAACTGCTGATGACCTTCGGCGAGAGCGTATGATTGCGCGGATTGGATGAAACCGCGAACCCGTTCCGAGTACTTTTCAATATTCATGGTCTTCTCCTTTACATGCCCCACCCTTTTCGGCGCAGGACATTGGGTCCGGATGAGCTCCCGTTTGCGGCAAGCCCAATTATAAAATGAATATGGGTATTCACAGTTGCGTGATAAAGGCCTCGTTGGACAATAAAAAACCCCGGTTGCGAACAACCGGGGTTTGCCATTCAATTTCTCAAAGCCTGCGCCTATTCAGCCGCGGCGGGCTCAACAGGAGCCGGCTTGTCGGCAGCCGAACCTTCTGAATCCGCGCCCTCTTCCGTGCGAACCCGCTTCGGACGGCCCCGACGGCGAGGGGCTGGACGTGCGGCCCCATCTGTATCCGGCACCACCTGCTCTATAGCCACTTCCGCCGGCACGCCTTCGATTACTGGCTGCGGTGCGTCAGCATCATAAACTGGCTTCGACGGCTGTTCGGGACGTGGCTTGCGTTCCGGTCGCTCGGATCGGTCGCTACGCTCCTGCCGCTCGGAACGCTCGCCGCGATCCTGACGCTCTGAACGATCCGGGCGCGAATGCCGCTCGGGCCGATCCTGCTGATCGTTCCGGTCGTTGCGCTGGTCCTGCATGTTTCCGTCATTATCGTCATCGGAATCGCGATCATCATCCTGATCCTGCGAATCACGGGACTGTTGTGACGCATTGTCATCGCGCTGGAAGCGTTCCTGCATCTGGGCCTGAGCTGTCAGAATGATCCGATTGTAATGCTCGGCATGCTGCAAATAGTTCTCGGCCATAACGCGGTCGCCGGAACTTTGCGCGTCACGCGCAAGGTTCATGTACTTCTCCGCCACATGCTGGGCGGTTCCGCGGATCTTCACATCGGGACCGGAGCTGTCGTAGGAGCGCGAAAGCGGGTTCTGGCCTTTGCGATTGCCCCCACCATTATTATTATTGTTGTTGTTGTTGCTGCTTCCGCTGCGTCCGCGACCGCGCTTGTTTTGCTGTCCTGGCCTCATTCGATAGTCACCTGGTTTGGTTGTTTTCCTGAAAAAAATCTGTTGGGCGCTTTGGCCAGGGTATCTGGCTCGCAGGTTGCGCCGCGACAAAGGATCGTACTCCGATCCCGTCACCGTTATGGGTTCAAATTCAGATACCCGCGCCAGAGGCTTTCCTGTGAACCAACAGCCAAAAAAGGCGGGTTCCTAGAGCCGAGCCATATCGGATCGAATCTGTTTCAAGACTTGCTATCCGGCACTGCCCCGGAAACTAGCCATGTTTGCCTGTAATTCCAAGCCTTTTCTTGCACACCGCACTAAAAGTCCCAAACCCCGGACATCAGCTAAAGGCGCATTCTGAATAAAAGAACCCTTTCAACGCCTCCAAGATCTGCAAAAGCACCAGCCGGTTCAAACCCGGCATCAACAAACAACGCGGTCACCATGTCGCCTTGTCCGATCCCGATCTCAAGCCCCACATGCCCAGCCGGCTCTAGCCGTGCAGCGGCACCTGCCGCGATCACACGGTAGGCATCGCCCCCGTCAGAACCGCCATCCAGTGCGAGCATGGGATCATGATCAATTACTTCGCGCGACAGTGTCGCCAGATCAGCGGTTGGAATATAGGGAGGGTTTGAAACGATCAGGTCAAACGTCTCCTCAAGGCCGGAAAACCAATCTCCAACCAAGGCTTGATACCGATCTGAAAGTCCGTTGGTCCTGGCGTTTGCGAGAGATGTATTGACCGCCTCGGCGGAAATATCGATGCCGAGACATCGCGCCTCCTCGCATTCGGCAACCAGCGCCAGCCCAATCGCGCCCGTCCCTATTCCAAGATCGAGAATGGAACACACACCTTTGGCTGCAATCGTTGTTCGTACCAGCGCAACAGCGGCATCGACCAGGGTCTCGGTATCGGGTCGGGGCTCAAGCGTCGCAGGCGAAATCCCGAGTTCCAGCCCGTAGAAATCCCGCGCACCGAGGATGCGGTGAACCGGCTTGCCTTCTAGCCGCGTGCTGGCAGCATCACTCAACCGGTCGCGCAGGTCATTGCTGAGCGCCCGGTCGCCGTCAGTCACCAGTTGATGCGATTCCAGGCCTGACAGTTTGGTGACCAGGAGCCGTGCATCAAGGTCAGCAGTTTCAAGTCCGGCGGCGCGAAAGGCAGCTCGTAAAGCCAGCCAGGCCTCCCCGATTGTACCCGCGCCTGACAGCTCAGGCGTCATTGGCGCCCAGTGTGGCCAGCTGCCCCGCCTGATGGTCGGATATCAGCGCATCGACGATCTCGTCAATTTCGCCAATCATCATCCGGTCAAGCTTGTAGAGCGTCAGGTTGATCCGGTGGTCGGTGACCCTGCCTTGCGGGAAATTGTAGGTCCTGATCCGTTCCGAACGATCGCCGGAACCAACCTGGCTCTTCCTATCGGCCGAACGTTCGTTGTCGGCTTTCTGTCGCTCCATATCGAACAACCTTGAGCGCAGAACCTGCATTGCCTTGGCGCGGTTTTGGTGTTGCGACTTT
Source organism: Hoeflea sp. AS60 (assembly GCF_038900115.1). Taxonomy (NCBI): domain Bacteria; kingdom Pseudomonadati; phylum Pseudomonadota; class Alphaproteobacteria; order Hyphomicrobiales; family Rhizobiaceae; genus Hoeflea; species Hoeflea sp. AS60. The sequence goes on from NZ_JBBMQP010000001.1 coordinate 395,043, forward strand.
TCTGAAGACGTCACAACGACCCCGGTCGGCAAATGGGTAATGCGAACGGCAGAGTCCGTTGTATTGACGTGCTGACCGCCGGCGCCCGAGGCCCGCATGGTGTCGATCCGGATATCCTCGGACTTGATCTCGATGTCGATGTCCTCCGCCTCCGGCAGAACCGCAACGGTCGCGGCCGACGTGTGAATTCGGCCGCCTGATTCGGTCTCCGGAACACGCTGCACACGATGCACGCCTGATTCGAATTTAAGACGCGCAAACACGCCCTTGCCCGAAACGGTGGCAATGATCTCCTTGTAGCCGCCGGCTTCTCCCTCGCTCGACGACAGAACCTCCACCTTCCATCCCCGTGAGGAGGCATAGCGTTCGTACATGCGAAACAGATCACCAGCGAACAACGCCGCCTCGGAACCGCCGGTACCGGCGCGGATTTCGACAATGGCGCTGCGCTCGTCAGCGGCATCCTTCGGCAACAGCATGATCTCGATCTGCTGTTCAAGCTTTTCAATTCTGCTCTTGAGCGCCTTCAACTCGTCTTCGGCCATCTCCCGCATCTCGCGGTCCGTCGAGCTGTCGGCCATCATCGCCGTCAGATCGGCCCGTTCGGCCTCAACTTTCGCAAGCTCCCTGATTTCGCCGACAAGCGGCTGCAGCTCGGAATACTCGGAAGCCAGCTTCACATAGGTTTCCGCATCCGGCCCCGCAGACATGCGCGCCTCTACCTCGCCGAAACGGCGTTCAAGTTCACGGATTTTCTGGGTCGGCAATCGCGCCATTACTTGATCCTAGAGGCTCACGCCATTGGCGTCGGCAAAGTCCATCAGGAACTCGCGAACGGTTTTTTCGCTTCGCGTATCGGCGATGATTGGCAACAGGGCTTCTTCAAGCTTGGCCAGATCAAGCGACAACAGCATCGATTTGACCGGACCAATTGCTGCCGGCGACATCGAAATGTTGCGGAAGCCAAGCCCCAGAAGCGCCATTGCAGAAAGCGACTTGCCCGCGATTTCACCGCAAAGGGTCAGCGACGTATTGGTCCTGTTCGCCGCTTGGACAATCTGTCGCAACACACGCAGGAACGGCCTTCCCAAAGTGTCAAACCGTTCCGAAACGCGGGAATTGCCCCGGTCCACCGCCATGACGAACTGGAAAAGATCGTTGGAGCCGACGGAAACAAAATCCACCTCCTCCATCAACTCATCAAGCTGCCACAAGAGGCTCGGCACCTCCAGCATCGCGCCGAACTGCAGGCTGCGCGGCAACTGATACCCGAAACGGGAAAGATGTCGGACCTCTTTGTTCAGGAGCTCGCGCGCCAGGCGAAGCTCGTTGACCTCGGTGATCATCGGCAGCATCAGCTTGAGCTCGACGCCTGCCGCTGCTTTCAAGAGTGCCCTCATTTGGGTGCGCAGCAAACCCGGCCTGTCCAGCGAAAGCCGGATGGCACGCCATCCCAGCGCCGGGTTTTCCTCCTCGGCGGAGCGGAAATACGGCACCACCTTGTCACCGCCAATATCCAGCGTCCGAAACGTGACCGGACTTGTGCCCGCCTGCCTCAGAACACTGCGATAGAGATTTTCCTGCTCGTCGACCTTTGGCATGGTCGAGGCAATCATGAATTGCAGCTCTGTCCGGAACAGACCGATACCGCTGGCGCCGGACTCACTCAGTTGCGGCAGGTCCACCAACAAACCCGCGTTCATCTGCAACGTGATGTACTGGCCGTCCCGCGTGCGCGGCTCAACTGTGCGCAACGCCCGGTACTGCTCCTGACGTTTCGCCCGGAACCTGACCTTGTCGGCATAGGCACTCTGAACTTCACTGATTGGCCGCAGGTGGACGATGCCATCCTCACCATCAACGATGATCGAATCACGGTTTTCCGCCAGCGACGCGATGCCCGGCACCTGCCCGACCACCGGAATACCCATGGCGCGAGCAACAATCACCACATGGCTGGTAACTGCGCCATCCTCGAGCACAAGACCGCGGATCGCCTCGCGCGGATAATCAAGCAGTTCCGCCGCACCCATGGCGCGCGCAACAATGATCGCATCCTGCGGCAAGCCCTTGCTGCCCGGCACAAATCCGGTCAGTTGCCTGAGGAGACGGTTTGCCAGATCATCAAAATCGTGCAGCCGCTCGCGCAGATAGGAATCCGTCATGTGGATCATGCGGGCGCGGGTATCGCTCTGCACTTTCTCCACGGCCGCCTCGCAGGTCAGCCCGTTGCGAATCGCTTCCTCAAGCTTCCGCACCCAGCCACGGTCATGGGCAAACATCCGGTAGGCTTCCAGAACAGCCCGGTGCTCACCCTCCATCGACACGTCACGTCGCGACAGCATGTCGTCGATCGAAATTCGCAGCGACCCAAGCGACTCTTCCAGCCGCTTGAGCTCGGAGTCGATATCATCATTGAGAAGCTCGGTCACAACAATGCGCGGCTCGTGCAGTATGACATGGCCAAGGCCGATGCCGTCTCCGTAAGCGTCACCCTCGATTGTTACAGGGCGGTTCAGATCAAGCTCCAGCCCCGGTCGGGTAATTTGCTTGAGCTCGCCCGTGGCGATCATCTCGGCAAGCACCATCGATGTGGTCTCGAGTGCCTCGACTTCGTCCTCACGGTATTTCCGGTGCGCCTTGTTCTGAACCACCAGAACGCCCAGCGAGCGGCCGGCCCTGAGAATCGGCACGCCGAGGAAGGAATTGTAGATTTCTTCCCCTGTTTCCGGCAGGTAGGTGAAGGCGGGATGGGACTGAGCGTCAGAGAGATTGAGCGATCGCGCGCTTGCCGCAATAGTGCCGACCAGACCTTGACCCAATTTCAGTTGAGCCAGATGCACCGCGTCCTTGTTCAGGCCTTCGGTGGCGAACAACTCCAGAGCTCCATCGGCGCGCAGCACGTAAAACGAGCACACCTCGGCAACCATATTGGCCGCGATCTGGCGGACGATCTGGTCAAGGCGCTCCTGCGGCTCAAGGGGCTCCGCCATCAATTCGCGCAGCCGCCTGAGAAGGACGCGCGGACCTGCGGAAAGGTCTCTCATCGCGCTTCATTCTCCCAATTCGTGTGGCCCGCCCGAGACGGTCCCGACCGGCTTGCAGAGTTCGGCTTATGCCGTCTTATCTTGATCCCGTTGGCTAAGTCTTATCCAGACCGTAGGCGGAATGCAAAGTCCTTACCGCGAGCTCTGCATAAGCACCGTCGATCAGAATCGAAATCTTGATCTCGGAAGTTGTTATTGCTTTGATATTGATCGACTTTTCAGCAAGAGCCTTGAACGCACTTGCGGCAACACCCGCATGGCTGCGCATACCGATACCGATAACGGATACCTTCGCCAGGCCTGATTCGCTCTGAACCACGTCATAACCGATCAGTTCCTTCTGACCCGCAAGCACCGACAGGGCCTTCTCGGCATCGGTCGACGGCACCGTAAAGGTCATGTCTGTCCGCGATCCGTCTTCAGAGATATTCTGAACGATCATGTCGACATTGATGTGCGAATCCGCAAGTGGACCAAAAATTGCCGCCGAAACGCCCGGGCGGTCAGAAAGCCGTCTCAGGGAAATCTGCGCTTCATCCTTGGCGTAGGCAATGCCGGTAACGACTTCCTGTTCCACGATTTCTTCCTCGTCGCAAATAAGAGTTCCGGGCGGATTGAGCAGATCCCCCATTCCTGGCGCATCCGGATCGTCAAAGCTTGAGCGCACAAAGGTTCTTACCTTGTGAACCATGGCCAGCTCGACCGACCGGACCTGCAGCACTTTGGCGCCAAGAGATGCCATCTCAAGCATTTCCTCGAACGCAATCTTTTTCATCCGCCGCGCTTTTGGCTCGATCCGCGGATCGGTTGTGTAGACACCGTCTACGTCGGTATAGATATCGCAGCGATCCGCCTTGACCGCCGCCGCGATGGCCACTGCGCTGGTGTCAGACCCACCGCGCCCGAGCGTCGCCAGCCGGTTGTCGGGGCCTACTCCCTGAAAACCTGCAACAACAGCCACCTGCCCCATTTCGAACCTGCGGATCAATTCTGATCCGTCAATATCCACGATCCGCGCCGCGGCATGGGCATTGTCGGTCTTTACAGGAATCTGCCAGCCCTGCCAGGAACGGGCATCCACGCCCATCGACTGAAGCGCAATGGCGAGCAATCCGCTGGTCACTTGCTCGCCCGAGGCAACGATCGCATCGTATTCGCGAGCGTCGTAGAACGACGCACTGGCACCGGCGACCTTTGGCATCTGCTGGACCCAGGTCACAAGCTCGTTGGTCTTGCCAGCCATAGCTGACACCACCACGGCGACCTGATGTCCCGCATCGGCTTCACGCTTGACGTGCCGGGCGACGTTGCGAATCCGGTCAAGGTCGGCAACCGACGTGCCGCCAAATTTCATCACTATGCGGGCCATATTCAATTATCCGCTGACTAACCCGCTGCCGGGCAAGAAAAACCGCCCCGGGATTCCGGCGCGGAAGGTGGCGGTCTCTTAGCCAAAAAACCGGCGGGCTGCAACAGGATCGCTGGTGCGACAGCGCCAACTCTTGACAAGATGGGGCTGACGCCCGAGTTGGTTGTCATAAATGCAACGGTGGAGAGACCCATGAGCCAAACTGCACAGACAACGATCGATCAGGACGAAGTCGCGCGTTTCTCGGCCATGGCGGCAGAATGGTGGAACCCGAAAGGCAAATTTCGTCCGCTGCACAAATTCAATCCGGTTCGCCTGACCTACATTCGCGACCACGTTGCAGCGCACTTTGACCGGGATCCGAAAAGCGACAAGCCGATGGCGGGCCTTAGAGTGCTCGATATCGGCTGTGGTGGCGGGCTTCTTTCGGAACCGATGGCCCGAATGGGTGCCGAAGTGTTGGGTGCCGATGCGTCCCGAACCAATGTCGAAGTCGCTTCCATCCATGCCGAACAGAGCGGCGTCAATGTGAGCTATGAAGCCGTAACATCCGAGGAACTGGCCGCCCGAGGAGAACGCTTTGACGTCGTGCTCAACATGGAAGTTGTCGAGCATGTTTCTGATGTCGATCTGTTTCTCACGTCCTGCGCCGAGATGGTAAAGCCAGGCGGCATGATGTTCGTCGCCACCATCAACCGGACCATGAAAGCACGGGCGCTCGCAATCATCGGCGCGGAATATGTGCTGCGCTGGCTGCCGCGCGGCACTCATCAGTACGAAAAACTGGTGCGTCCGGAAGAAATCGAAACCCCGCTGTCAGCGTCGGGAATGAACGTTATCGACCGTACTGGCGTGTTCTACAATCCGTTGCAGGACCAGTGGAACCTGTCGCGCGATATGGACGTCAACTACATGATGCTCCTGGAGCGCCCGAAGAGCGTCTGAACCACACGGCGGCGAGCCGGCATTCAGACCGGAATGCTCTCGAGTTGCGCCAGCAGATCGCGTTGACCCGGCGCATTCGCCTCGACTAGAGCCTTGATACGGACGCGATCAATCTCCAGACGTTCGCCCTCAGGATCATAGGCCTGCTTGAAAGTGAATGCCCTCGGACCTGGGCCATTGTCATGCAACCACTCCAGCTTCTCGGCGCCCTGTCTCCAGTCCGGACGGCGCCCAGTTCCAACCCACCACAAGACCAGAGGCGGCCAGTCATTCCTGGTGTTCCAGTTGCGCGCGTTCTTGAGCGCCTCAGCGTGAACCCCTGAGTAGGAAAAAGCCATCAAGCTTTCCACGTCCTCCCAAAGCGAGAGTGAGGACGGCCCGCTGTCGAACCCGCTGCCCTTTATGAAACGTGGGAAAACCTGCACGCCCCAGCTAAGGGGACCCGGTTCATCGTCATAGCCGGAACGTCCGACAAACCCGGAAGCTTTTTCAGCCGCAGCAAAATTCAAAGGTTCCCGGCGCAGGAAACCCTGCACCTCGGGCGCATCATAAGGCGCCACGTGCAGACCAAAATTGTACATCGCAAGATGAAAACCGGATGCGTCCATCTCAACTCAGATCTTCCGGAAATTCCGGCAGTGGCGCGATCTCGATGCCTTCCTCGATCAACGACTTTGCATCATCGCTTGAGGCGTGCCCGATAATGCCCCGCGCCTCGGCTTCACCGTGATGGATCTTGCGCGCCTCATCGGCAAACCGGTCGCCGACATCCTCGGAGTTCTGTTTCACCGTCTGCACCATGTCCCGCAGCTTGCGCATCATCTCGCGTTTCTCAGGGTCCATCGCCAGCGGGCGCGGCGTGTCTTCCCGGGAAACCGCCACAGCCGGTGCCATCAGCGCCTTTCCTACCTGCTTCGATCCACAGACCGGGCACTCGACCAGTCCACGTTCACTTTGGCCGTCAAAGTCCTTGCTTGAGGAAAACCATCCCTCAAATTCATGATCCTTGTCACAGAGCAAAGAAAAGCGGATCACGCCACTCTCTCTCCCGCTTTCGCCGGTTCTCCCGTTTCAATTCGATAGCTGCGGGCGTTCTTCAGGTTGGGGATCTTGGCGCGCGCAGCTTTCACCTCGTCAAGCGACAGAGTGGCGACAATCACACCTGGTTCATCGCCGTCAGCTTCCGCGACCACACGTCCCCAGGGATCAATGATCAGCGAATGCCCATAGGTTTCGCGCCCGTCTTCGTGCACGCCGCCTTGCGCCGCCGAAATCATGAAGGCTCCGTTTTCGATTGCTCTGGCGCGTTGCAGCACATGCCAGTGCGCCTCACCGGTCTGGCGGGTAAAGGCGGCAGGTGCTGTCAATATATCAGCGCCGGCCAGTGCCAGATCCCGGAAAAGGTGCGGAAAACGGATATCGTAGCAGATGCCCATTCCCAGCCGCGCCACATCGAGATCAACAGTGCAAGCCGCTTCGCCGGGTTTATAGACGGAGCTTTCCCGCCAGCTCTCGCCATTGTCGAGGTCCACATCAAACATGTGGATCTTGTCATAATGGGCAAGAGAGGCGCCATCAGGGCCGAACACCACACCGCGATTGGCCGCCATGTCGTGGCCGACGTCGATAGCAGTCGATCCGACATGCAGGTAGATGCCAAGTTCGGCAGCAAGAGACGAGGCTGCCTTCAGGACAGGATCGTCGGCTTCCGTTCTGAGGATACTGCGCAGGCCAGCACGGTTTTTCTGCACAGCACCCGTCATTTCCGGGGTCTGCACATAGCGTGCGCCGCGCGACGCAGCTTCGCGAACAAGAGCCTCCATGGCTTCGATGTTCACCTCGGGCGAAACGCCCGAGCGCATCTGAATGGCAGCGACAACCAGTTCACGCATGTTTCAGCCTCCTGTCAGCATCGGGTCAAGTTTTCCGGCGCGATCAAGAGCGTGCAGCTCGTCGCAGCCTCCAACGTGAACACCATCAATGAATATCTGCGGAAATGTCGCCCGGCCGTTTGCCTTGCCAATCATTTCCTGCTTCAGATCCGGAGAGAATGTGGCGTCATGTTCCGTATAGCTGACGCCTTTTCCATCCAGCAAACCTTTGGCCGCGGTGCAAAATCCGCAAAACTGTCGTGTGTAGATGATTACGTCTGCCATGCGGGTCTCCGTTTGTTCTACGGCCTCTGCGGCCCTTCAAGCATATAGGGTTTCCTCGCCCTGGCTTGCAACCCTGGCAAAGGTCAGCACGTTGACCTGAGCCGCACCTGCACGCAACAACGAGCGTGTGGCAGCCTCCACGGTTGATCCGGTGGTCAGCACATCATCGACCAGAAGCACCTTGAGCCCGACAAACCTTTGCGCCTGTTCGGGCACGGTTAAAAAAGCTCCGCGAACATTGTCCTGCCGCGCCTTCAAACCCAGCCCGACCTGTTGGCGTGTGGCGCGAACTCGCCGCAAGACGCCCGGCAGAAACGGCTTGCCCGCGATACCCGCAAGCGTGCGGGCAAGCTCCGCCGACTGATTGTAACGCCGCGCAAATAACCGTCCACGATGCAATGGAACGGCAATGATGACATCGCTGTCATCCACGACGTCCCGCCCTGCCCGTATCATCCATTCGGCCATCATCGCGGCCAGGTCGGCACGGTCAGAATATTTGAGCCCGTGAACTATCTTGCGGGCAACGCCATCATGAAACACCGCAGCCCGCGCCTTCGCATAAGCTGGCGGATTGGCGATCGCCTGAGGCGAAATCAATCCCTCGCCACGATCATGATCAAAAGGCACACCGGTGATATCACAAAATGGCCGCTCTATGAACCGCACCGTCGCCCAGCACTCCGGGCACAAGGCAGCGGGACGCCCCACTATCTTGCCGCAACCTGAGCAAACGGGTGGATACACCAGTTGAATGAGACCCATTCCCGCAGCCTGACAGGAAGCCAGCAATCTGTGCCTGAAGTGAAGGAGATACGCGCGGTCCATCGGTTGACATTACAGCCGTTCCATCCAACAAGCGAGCCACAGCAAGGCAGACAGTGCTTTGCTGCATCCGAAATAGACCGATAGGCCCACGATCATGGACCGCCTCTTTGATCACAGTTTGCTGCGTCAGCGCCGTTTACGCGCCTTGGCCGACTTTGAGCCGGGCGCAGATTTCCTCATCAGCCGAATCGCCGAAGACTTAGCCGAGCGGCTCTCGGTGGTGGAAAGACATTTCGAGAACCCGGTTCTGGTTCACGCTGGCTTACCGCTTGCTGCTGCCATGATGAAAGCAACCGGCAAGACCGGCGATTTCAAGTACGTCGACATGTGCGCGTTGCCCGGCATTGACCCAGGCAGGCAGATTTTCGCCGAGCCGGATTTGGTGCCGTTGGAGCCCGGCAGCGCTGATCTGATCGTTTCAACGCTTGCGCTGCATGTGACCAATGATACGCCAGGCGTGCTCGTACAGTTGCGCCGCGCCTTGAAGCCTGATGGATTGCTGCTTGCCGCAACGCCGGGCGCAGGCACGTTAGGGGAACTGCGTGAATCCCTGCTCGCGGCGGAAAGTGAGCTGACCGGTGGCGCCAATGCCCGGGTTCACCCCTTTGCCGATATTCGGAATTATGGCGCCCTGCTCCAGCGCGCCGGTTTCGCACTGCCGGTCGCCGATATCGATGACATTGTAGTCAGATATGCCGATATGTTCGCGCTGCTGAAAGATCTTCGGGCAATGGGCATGACGTCAATTCTGACAGACAGAAGCCGAAGTCCGATAAGCAGGCAGGTCTTCCTGAGAGCCGGACAGATTTACGCAGACCGATTCTCGGACCCGGACGGCCGTATCCGAGCCAGTTTCCCGGTCATTCATCTCTCAGGCTGGGCGCCCCATGAAAACCAGCAGAAGCCGCTCAAGCCGGGCTCTGCCAAGGCTCGTCTCGCAGACGCGTTGAAAACGCCCGAAAAAAAGCTGCCGCGCTAAAAAAGCAAAAGCCTATTGCGAATCTTTCAGATGGTTCGAGGTGCTATCCATCAGACCATTTATCGAGTCACCCAGCACCGTCGCCCCGCCGATCAGCGCAGCTGTGATCAAGGCCGTAATGAGACCGTACTCAATTGCAGTGGCTCCGGAACAGTCTCTGACAAACCTGGAAAACAAAGATTTCATGACTAATTCCGATTCCGCTCAAATAACTCTTTGGGGTGGTTCAGCAATCGCCGGTCTTCCTGCCATCACTTCGAATGATGCAAAGCGCACCTGGATTGTCCTGAAGGATGGATTTACGAACGGTGTAGGATGTGGTTTTCGAACGTGACGGAATGGATCCGGTCGTGATGTTGTCGAACCTGTCCGGCGCCCACGCAACACTGGCAGAAGGCGATCGATCCGCAACAATTGGCGTCAGGATTGCGGCGATTGCAATCGCCGCAGTACCGAACAGCAGAGCAACGCGGACCGCACCAAATCGCTTTGGCGGGTTCTCCTGTCCATCTCTGTCCATTACCGTCATCCAGAAATCCCCGTCGGTCATAACGCCTCCACTGAGAATCCTTCCGGATCCGTCACACGAGCTATTCTTGCGTGAAGTAAATTGAAGTTTCATTAACGCTAACGACAACATGCGGCAGATTGAATGTCATTTTCATCGCGCAATGCGCAAGCCGTCGCGCACGCGCCGTCACAAAAGGTCGATGAGATACGGAATGAGGGGTTCATCGGCCGGCGGCATCGGATAGTCGCGCATATCGCGCGGACGAACCCACTTGAGGGCTTGGCCTTCGAGGCCGCGAGCCGTTCCTTCAAACCGGCGGCAGACAAAAAGCGGCATCAGCAGATGAAATTCATCGTAGCTGTGGCTGGCAAATGTCAGCGGCGCCAGGCAAGCTTCCTTGGTGATGATGCCGACTTCTTCGGAAAGTTCGCGGATCAAGGCTTCTTCGGGTGTCTCACCCGGCTCCACCTTGCCACCGGGAAACTCCCAGAGACCGGCCAGTTTCTTGCCTTCAGGCCGCTGGGTCAAAAGCACCCGCCCATCTGCGTCAACCAGGGCACAGGCCGCAACCAGCAATATTTTCTTACCGCTCATCGCATCAATACCCCGGCTTCTGGCGATAGGCGTAGCGGTAGACCTCGCCAAAGCCCAGTCCCTTGTAGAGCTCCACCGCGGCAGTGTTGGCGCTTTCGACCTGCAGCCATGCCGTATCGGCACCACGATGGCGCGCCCACCTCAGTGCCGCAGTCACCACATCACGGCCGTGCCCCGCACGACGCACGTCTGCCCGCGTGGCCAACTCAAACAAGCCGGCGAGGTCATTGTCATGAACACAAAGAGCCGTCGAGACCGGGCCGGTCGTCTCTTCCTCCAGCACGAACAGGCCGCTGGGTGGGCGTATCGAACTCAACACTTCGGTGAGTCCCGGCTTGAGTGACTGATCACGGCCATGCACGGCAATGGACGCATCGACATAACGTCCGATGTCGCGCATCGGCAGGTGATCCATGCCATTGTCGATGTCGAGGCTGTCGATCGCGCCGGTCATGACGATGGTTTCGTCGAATCTTCGCCAGCCGAGAGCATCCAGATAAGCCTCCAGCGGCCGCGGCGCCAGGGGCGATTGCCTGAACACCAGCGGCCGGTCATAGGAATCGAAACGGCGAGCAGCACGCTCGACTCGACCTTCAATGCCATCGTAGTCAGACGGATCAAGCGGATTGACGGAATTCAGGCGTTTTGAAGGGTGGCCTGCAGTCAGACGGATCTGCCAACTGCCGTCATACTGGATTGATGCTGCGGGCCAGGCCCGAAATCCAACAGCTTCAAGCCTTCTGACGATTGCAAGGTTTGGCAAAACAGGCCCCGTACTTCTGGTATGTTGGCAAGCCGCTCAACTGCGGTAATCACCGTTGATCTCGACATAAGCCTTGGTCAGATCGCAGGTGAACACGCGGGCCTTGCCGCGACCAATACCGAGATCAACCCTTATGGCGATCTCGTCCTGTTTCATGACATCGGACGCTGCGGCTTCACTGTAGTCAGGATCGCGCTCGCCATCGACAGCCACACGGACATCGCCAAACCAGATCGCCAGCTTGTCGCGTTCGGCCTTCTCGCCCGCCTTTCCGACAGCCATGACGATACGGCCCCAGTTTGCGTCCTCACCGGCGACAGCGGTCTTGACCAGCGGCGAATTGGCGATGGATCGCGCAATCCGTCCAGCTGCCTTCGCCGATGCCGCACCCGTCACCGTGATCTCGACCTGCTTGCGTGCGCCTTCGCCATCACGGACGATCTGGATTGCCAGATCTTCCATCAGATCCGCCAGCGCTTTGGCAAAACCACGTGCCCTCGCATCCGAAGCGGAACTGATCATCCCCGCGCCACGGCCTGCAGCAGCGCCTGTTGCAAAAGCCAGCAACGTGTCCGAAGTCGACGTATCACTGTCGACAGTCACCGCATTGAAGGTCGAACCGACATGACGGCTGAGCATCGCCTGCAGTGCAGAAGGTTCAATGGCGGCGTCGGTCACGATAAAAGACAGCATTGTCGCCATGTCGGGCGCAATCATGCCCGCACCCTTTGCAATGCCGTTGAGCGTCACAGTCTTGCCGTCAATCCGCGCCGTCCGGGTAGCGACTTTCGGATAGGTATCGGTTGTCATGATCGCACGCGCAGCATCAAGCCACCGGTCGCCGGTGGCAGAGACCGCCATTTGATCAAGAACGGTCGAGAATTTGGTCGCGTCCAGAGGTTCGCCGATGACACCGGTCGACGCGAGAAAGACTTCGTCCTCGGTGCAATTGACCGCCTCTGCTGCGGATTTCGCGGTCAGCTCTGTGGCGGCACGCCCCTTTTGTCCGGTAAACGCATTGGCGTTTCCCGAATTGACCACCAGGGCCCGCGCCTTGCCACCAGCAAGATTTGCGCGACAAAAATCAACCGGCGCGGAAGGGCACTTCGATGTCGTGAAGACACCCGCCACTGTCGCCGGTTTGTCGAACACCATCAGCATGACATCGGTGCGGTTCTTGTACTTGATCCCCGCCGCCGCTGTTTCGATACGAACCCCCGCGATTGGCGGGAGTTCGGCATAGGACTTCGGAGCCAGGGGCGAGATGTCGGTGGACATGGAACGATCCTTGAGGCGTCAGTTAGCCTGAAACGGCTGTTACTGCTGCGGTTGCTGGCTGATGGTGTCGTAGGCTGCCTTCAGTTCCGGGTCGAGCACATCGATCTCGATCTCGGTGCGCGCAGCGCGGATGAGTTCGGCGTAACGTTCGCGCATCACCAGCTGTCGAACCTGATCAGCCACTTCCTCAAAAGCCGGCGGCGCTGTTTCACGGCGTTCCTCGACCTTGATGACATGCCATCCGAACTGGGTCTCCACCGGCTCCTTGGCATACTCGCCAGCCTTCAGTGTGAATGCGACGGCTTCGAATTCAGGAACCATGCGGCCCTTGGTGAAAAAGCCGAGATCTCCGCCTTGCGCAGCACTTGGTCCCGTGGACTTCTCCTTGGCCAGTTCTGCGAAATCCTTGCCGGCATCCAATTCGGCAATCACCGCCTTGGCCTCTTCTTCTGTCTTGAGAAGAATATGGCGTGCGCTGATTTCCTCTTCAGGCGGAACCGCGGCAATTTCTTTCTCGTAGCGCGCCTTGATGTCTTCGTCGCTGACAGGGTCAACCACCGTCGACTTGAAGATGGCATTGTGCAAGGCGCGGTCGCGCTGGAACGCCATCAGCTTTTTGAACTCATCTGTCTCGTCAAGCTTTTCCGCTTCAGCCTTGCGAGCGAGCGTCTTGATATCGATGACTGCGGCAAGAGCAGCCACACGACGCTGCTGATCCGGCAGGCGGGCAAACTGCGGGTCTAGGTCACCTTCAGCCAATGTCAGCTCTGATGCACGGATTTCGGCACCGGCGACAGTTGCCACCACCGGATCGGCCTCATCAGCCGCGAAGCTGTGAACAGGAAGAAATGCGACTGAAGTCAGGAATAGTGTGGCTGCAAGCTGCGATAGGCGCATGGATAGACCTTTCATTGTGAGGCTTTTTCTGGTTGGCCGTCCAAGTGCTCTTGGATTTTGGCAACCTTAAGACGGCCTTTCGCCGCCGTTGACATCGTTCGAACCCCCTCTTATCTGTCAGCCAACCGTCCGTCCAGACGGCTTTCACTGGATGAAGGCTATCCGGACAGCGATTTCCAACCGATATACCGGTCGCAGGCCAGCGCCGGTTTTCAACACTGCAGACCGTGCAGCCTCAAGAAAGGACCATTGAAATGGTCAAGTTCGGCGCAATCGCCCGCAAGATTTTCGGCTCGTCAAATGATCGCCGGATCCGGGCCTACCAGCCAAAAGTTGACGCGATCAATGCTCTGGAAGCTGAACTCGCAGGTCTTAGCGATGCTGAGTTGGCGGCCAAGACGGTAGAATTCCGTGAGCAGCTCGCAGCAGGAACAAAACTGGACGACCTTATGGTGCCAGCCTTTGCAACCGTGCGCGAGGCAGCCCGACGCGCCATCGGGCTCAGGCCATTCGACGTGCAGCTGATTGGCGGCATGATCCTCAACGAAAATTCCATTGCGGAAATGAAGACCGGTGAAGGCAAGACACTTGTCGCGACCTTGCCGGTTTATCTGAATGCCTTGTCCAGCGACGGTGTTCATGTGGTGACGGTCAACGACTATCTGGCGCGGCGTGACGCCGAATGGATGGCCAAGATCTACGGCTTTCTAGGAATGACCACAGGCATCATTACCCATGGCATGGACGACGACGAGCGTCGCGAAGCCTATGCCTGCGACATCACCTACGCCACCAACAACGAGCTCGGCTTCGACTATTTGCGCGACAACATGAAGTATGACCGCGCCCAGATGGTACAGCGCGGACACAACTTCGCTATCGTCGACGAAGTGGACTCCATTCTTGTCGACGAGGCCCGCACACCGTTGATCATCTCCGGTCCGCTCGATGACCGCTCGGATCTCTACAACAGCATTGATACGCTGATCCAGAAGCTTGAACCCGACGATTACGAAATCGACGAAAAGCAGCGCTCCGCGACCTTCACCGAATCCGGTACTGAAAAGCTTGAAGGCATGCTCACGGAAGCCGACATGCTCAAGGGTGAATCGCTTTACGATGTCGAGAACGTCTCTGTTGTCCACCACATCAACAACGCCCTGAAGGCGCACCGGCTGTTCACTCGCGACAAGGATTACATAGTCCGCAATGACGAGATCGTCATCATCGACGAATTCACCGGACGCATGATGCCGGGACGCCGCTATTCCGAAGGCCAGCATCAGGCGCTTGAAGCCAAGGAAGGCGTCAAGATCCAGCCGGAAAACCAGACGCTGGCATCGATCACCTTCCAGAACTATTTCCGCATGTATTCTAAGCTCGGCGGCATGACCGGTACGGCCTCCACCGAGGCCGAGGAGTTTGGTGACATTTACGGGCTGGAAGTGGTCGAAGTGCCGACCAATGTGCCGATTGCCCGTCTTGACGAAGACGACGAGGTCTACCGCACCGTCGAGGAAAAATATCAGGCCATTATCGACGACATCAAACAGTCGCGTGAGAAAAAGCAGCCGGTTCTGGTGGGCACCACGTCGATCGACAAGTCCGAAATACTGGCCGAACTGCTGCGCAAGGCAGGCGTCGAGGACTTCAAGGTGCTCAACGCCCGCTATCACGAGCAGGAAGCCTACATCGTCTCCCAGGCTGGCGTCCCCGGCGCGGTCACCATCGCCACCAACATGGCCGGCCGCGGTACCGACATCCAGCTCGGCGGCAACGCCGACATGCGGATCGCCCAGGAACTTGGCGACATGCCCGAAGGTCCCGAGCGGGAGGAAAAGGTCAAGGTCATCCGTGCCGAGATCCAGGCGCTGAAGGACGAGGCCCTGGCGGCCGGAGGCCTCTACGTTCTGGCCACCGAGCGGCATGAGAGCCGGCGCATCGACAACCAGCTGCGTGGCCGTTCCGGCCGTCAGGGTGACCCGGGCCGCTCCAAGTTCTTCCTGTCGCTGCAAGACGATCTGATGCGCATTTTCGGCTCCGAGCGCATGGACGGCATGCTCAAGACCCTTGGTCTCAAGGAAGGCGAGCCGATCATCCACCCCTGGATCAACAAGGCGCTTGAGCGGGCGCAGAAAAAGGTCGAGGCGCGCAACTTCGACATCCGCAAGAACCTGCTCAAATTTGATGACGTGATGAACGACCAGCGCAAGGTGGTGTTCGAGCAGCGCAAGGAACTTATGGACTCGGAATCGATTTCCGAAACCATCGAGGACATGCGCAATGAAGTGATCGACGGGCTGGTCAAGCTTCACATTCCCGAGCGGGCCTACGCCGAGCAATGGAATGTCGACGAGCTCAAGAAGGGCGTGCAAGCCTATCTCAACCTTGATCTCCCCATCGAGCAATGGGCTGCCGAAGAAGGTATCGCCGAAGACGACATCCACACCCGCATTGTCGAAGCCGCAGACAATCTCTCCAAGGAAAGAGCCGAAAGGTTTGGCGCGGAAGTCATGACTTACGTGGAGAAATCTGTTGTTCTTCAGACACTTGATCACCTGTGGCGCGAACACCTGGTCAACCTCGATCACCTTCGCTCAGTCGTCGGTTTCCGCGGCTATGCACAGCGCGATCCGTTGCAGGAATACAAGTCCGAAGCCTTTGAGCTGTTCCAGGCACTGCTCGCCAACCTGCGCCAGGCCGTCATGTCCCAATTGATGCGGGTGGAGATCGTCCGCGAGGCAGCGACGACGCCAGAGCCTGAGTTGCCTGAGGGTATGGAAGCGCACCACATCGATGCCACCACCGGCGACGACGAATTCACCGATACGGATTCACAGTCGGGTCTTGGCATCGTGGCCCCTGAAAACCGCGATCCCGCTGACGAATCCACATGGGGCAAGGTTGGGCGAAACGAAGCCTGCCCCTGTGGATCAGGCAAGAAGTACAAGCATTGCCACGGCGCCTACTGATCGTCGACCGTAGCATCTGAAATAGGCCGGGATCGCCAATGTCGATCCCGGTTTTTTCGCCCGTAGCTGGCTTTTGACACCAGCCGGGACCGGGCACGGCTTCAGACTTTCAGACCCGAATTTCAATCAATGCCTAGCTAATACAACGACAATGGCACAGGTGCAGACCACGATCAGGCTCAAAACAGCCACAATCCGTGATTGTTGGAGGATGGGGTCAAACCGTTTCTTAACGTCGCCATGACAGTGTGGCGCCACAATAACGGGATTGAAGCCTGACCATGACGTTGATCGACACCGCTGGCAGATTGTTGCCTCCGCGCTACGTGGCGCGGCTGACGCCGGTGTTTGATCGGCTCTCCACGATTGCGACTGCGACCGACGGCACCAGCGTCGCGCAGCGAATGGCGATGATTGCCTTCGCCATCCGCATCTTCAGCGCAGCCATTGCGTTCGCCTCCCAGATCATCCTGGCTCGGCTGATGGGTGATTTCCAATACGGTGTGTTCGTGTTCGTCTGGGTCATTGCAATTATCCTAGGCAACCTCTCCTGTCTCGGATTTCACACCGCCGTCATCCGCTTTCTGCCGCAGTACCGCTCTGCAGGCGCCGATGAGGCAGTGCTCGGCCTAGCCGTGACCGCGAGGATATTCTCGATGGTGTCGGCAACACTGATCGCGGGCACAGGCATCGCAGCACTTCATTTCCTGGGCGACCGGATCGAATCCCACTACGTCCAGCCGCTTTTCGTCGGCGCCTTCGTGCTGCCAATGATAGCGTTGGGCGACGTACTGGATGGAACCGCAAGGGCAAATGGCTGGCCCGTTCACGCCCTCAGCCCGACCTATATTGTCCGCCCCCTGCTCATCCTGACCTTCGTCGCCGGTGCCATCTGGCTTGGCCGCATGGCCGATGCCAATACCGCCATCATAGCTGCTCTTGCTGCAACCTATTTCACCACGCTGGCCCAGTTTCTGGTGATGACAACCCGGCTTAGAAAGCGGTTTCCCGCACAGCGCCTGGAGATCCATTTCAAGACCTGGTTGATGGTGGCCTTTCCGATCTTCCTGATCGAAGGTTTCTACTTCATGCTCACCAATGCCGATGTCATTGTCGTCGGTATTTACCTCCCCCCCGAAAAGGTGGCGGTCTATTTCGCCGCGGCCAAGACCATGGCCCTGGTGCATTTCGTCTATTTTGCCGTCAAGGCAGCAGCCGCTCAGCGCTTCTCGACACTCGTTTCAGGCGCGGACCGCATGGCTCTGGCTTCCTTTGCCAAGCAGACAGTGCAGTGGACCTTCTGGCCCTCACTGCTGGTGGGTGCACTGGTCATCGCCGCAGGACCATTCCTGTTGTCGCTGTTTGGCCCAAGCTTTCAGGAAGGCCATATGATCATGGTCATTCTGTTTGCAGGCATTATCGCCAAAGCAATGATCGGCCCCGGCGAGGTGCTTCTGACCATGGCGGGTGAACTCAAGATCTGCGCAACAATCTATGCTACGGCGCTCGCGGCAAATCTTGCTCTCAATGTCCTTTTGATTCCCGTATGGGGTCTACACGGCGCAGCAACAGCCACGGCTGGCGCAATGATGATTGAGGCTGGTCTGCTCCACCTGATCGTCAGGCGGCGACTGGGCATCATCATGTTCATAGCCGCCGCTCCAGTGTCGGGGCGCGACGCTTCTTCCACAGAGGCGAGATAAGCCATGGCCTCCAGTCCCATTGTTCAGGAAGAGGTCGGAAGCCAGGCCAATGCACTGATCGGTGAATTTGCCGATGTGGAATCCGGTCGGCCCTTGGCAGAACGCGAGGTCGCCGTTGGTCGTGAGGGACGGCATCTGACAATCTATCCGGCGCGCGCTGGCTATGAATTGCAGGAAGAACTCGATTTCCTGACCAACCGTGCGCTCGAACCCAACGTTTTCTTTGCTGGCCGCTTCCTGGCCCCCGCGATGCCAAGGCTGGAAGACCGGGTCATCCGCCTCATGCTGATGCGTGACGAAACCGAAAACCATTCCCGCATGCGCATGCTGCTGCCGTTTTCGGTCGAAAAGCCGGGTTTTTCCGTTGGCGCATCCATCATCCGCGCCTGGGCCAATCCGTTTGGTCCATTGGGCACTCCCCTTCTGGATCGCGAAGACGCGGCCGAAACGCTCGACAACATGCTGGAAGGCCTTGCGCGTCCTGATATGGGGCTGCCGGGCATCCTCGTGCTTCCCGATATGCGGCTCGATGGGCCAGTCGCGGGCCTCCTGCGTGCTGTCGCAATGTCCCGCAGCCTTTCGGTCTCTGTCACCGACCAGGCCCAGCGGCCGTTCCTCGACAGCACGCTGGATGCCGACGATTATCTCGCCAAATCCATGTCTCCCCATCACCGTCGTGAAATGCGTCGGCAGTGGCGCAGACTGTCCGAACATGGCGAACTGAGCTACATGGTTGCCCGCCAGCCTGAAGAAATCCGCTATCACCTCGAGGAATTCCTGACGCTTGAAGACACCGGTTGGAAAGGCCGACGGAAATCGTCAATGGTCTCGGATCGCTACCGCGCGGCCTTTGCCCGGGAAGCCATCAACAGTCTGGCCGAGACCGACAGTGTGCGCATTCACTCTATGGCGCTAAATGGCGAGGCCATCGCCTCGATGATCGTATTCGTTTCAGCAGGCGAAGCCTGGACCTGGAAAACCGCCTATAACGAAGAATGGGCCCGCTATTCGCCAGGCAAGCTGTTGGTCGACAGGCTGACGGAGTGGCATCTCGATGACCTCAACATCCGCCGCACGGACTCCTGCGCAGTGCCGGACCATCCGATCATGAGCCGCATGTGGTCGGAGCGTGAGAACATGGGCACCATGGTCATTGGCCTTGCTCCCAAACATGACCGCGATGTCCGCCAGGTAGCGACCCAGCTCCACATCTACCGCAACACCCGCAACATCGCCCGCCTCCTGCGGGAGAAGATCCGCGGCATGGCCAAACGCTGACCAGGCTTCAGTCAGATGTGGCGCTCTTCCTGGCCTCGGCAATCGCCTGATCCCTCAGGATCCGGCGGATGACCTTGCCCGTCGTGGTCAGCGGCAGGCTGTCGACAAATTCGATCTCTCTTGGATACTCGTGCGCAGACAACCGCGTCTTGACCCATTCGCGCACGGACTCGGTGAGTTCAGCGTCGGGTGTGATCCCGGGCGCCACCACGATATAGGCCTTGACGATTTCAGTGCGCATCGGATCCGGTTTGCCGACCACAGCCGCGAGCGCCACAGCAGGATGACCGGTCAGACAATCCTCGATTTCACCCGGTCCGATCCGGTAGCCCGACGACGTGATGACATCATCATCGCGGCCGAAGAACGAGAAGTACCCTTCCGCGTCGCGCACGCCCTGATCTCCGGTGATCATCCAGTCGCCAATGAACTTGGCGTCCGTCGCGGCCTCGTTGCGCCAGTAGCCCAGAAACATCACCGGGTCCGGACGCCGGACGGCAATCTGACCCGACGTGCCATCCGGCACAATGTTGCCCTCATCGTCGATCACCGCCACCTCGTGGCCGGGCACCGGTTTGCCGATTGCCCCGCCGCGGCTGACGCCGAGCATCACACTGGAGGCCAGCACCAGATTGCACTCTGTCTGGCCGTAGAACTCGTTGATGGTCAGGCCCAGAACCTTTTGCGCCCACTCATAGGTCTCCCGCCCCAGCGCCTCGCCACCCGATCCGACAGTGCGCAAATCGAGGCTGTGACGTGACAGCGGATCTGAAACCGTGCGCATGATTCTGAGCGCCGTTGGTGGGATAAAGGCATTGCGGACATTCATCTCGGCCATGATCCGGTAGGCCAATTCCGGATCGAATTTCTGCGCCTGCGACGACACCACCGGCACGCCGAGCAGCAATCCCGGCAGCAACACATTGAGCAACCCTCCAGCCCAGGCCCAATCGGCGGGCGTCCAGAGCTTGTCCCCGGGCTGTGGCATGAATTCGTGATGGATCTGGACCCCGGGAATATGACCGATCAGCACACGGTGCCCGTGGAGCGCGCCCTTGGGCGGGCCGGTGGTTCCGGATGTGAAAATCATCAGCGTGGGATCATCAGCCCGGGTCTCAACCGCAACAGGAGCGTCGGAATGACCGTTTTCAAGCCCGTCGAAACTGACTGTATCCGCCGCACCATCATCGCCGAGACCAGCAACCACGAGGGCTTCAAGGTCGGTCAGCCGTTCCCTGATCGCCGAGACCTTCTCCTGCCCGTTGGGCGTCGTCACCAGGACCTTTGCGCCCGAAGCGGAAAGACGGTGTTCAATGGCTTCCACCCCGAACAACAGCGCAAGCGGCACTGCAATGCCACCCAGCTTGTAAATCGCCACATGCGCGATTGCCGTTTCGAACCCCTGTGGCAGCATCAGCGCCACCCGGTCGCCAGCCTCGACGCCCAGAGACTTCAATCCCCGGGCAAATGCATTGGAGCGTCGTGCGAGGCCATCATAAGTGAGCTGATCCGGCGGACCATCAGGATTGAAATGTTCGAGACAGACGCGGCCCGGCTCGCGTGCAGCCCAGTCATCCGACACCGCACGGCCAATGTTGAAAAACTCAGGCACATCCCACCAAAATCGTGCGGCAATATCTTCAAGAGTTTCTCCGGCTGGCAACAACATGAGCAAAAATCCTTGCGCTAAAGCCCTGAACCGCCCGCAGAAAGGCTGCTCGGCGGCAAGACAGCATATGTGGGCAATCCCTATCAGGCGCTGATCCCGGAATGAAGAGGCCCAGCATTTTTAGCGCAGGTTCGGTTCCAGTAGAGTGATGGTATCGACCAGTTATCATGGCGGCGGCGACTATCAGCACCCACAGGCTGATCCGGATTGATGTCCATCAAGGCAGCAAAACAGGATCAGGCTATCCTTTCACATCGGCAACAAGCCCAAGCTCTGTTCTCCCATGCGTCCGGAAGACAAGCGATTGGGTGTCGGGAACACTTTTCTGCGGCAAGAGGCGACAAACCAATGATCGAGTTCTTGAATGAAAGCAGCGGCAATACAATTGGCATTCGTGCCACCGGCAAGCTGACGAAAGCGGACTATGAAACCGTTCTGATTCCGCGTTTGACTAAGCTGTTCAAGGAACACGGAAAGCTCAACCTCGTCTTCCTCATGGATGAAGGCTTTGAAGGCTGGGATTTGGAGGCCGCATGGGACGACGCCTCTTACGGCCTCATGCACCAAGCCGATTTCGGAAAACTGGCTGTGGTCGGCGGCCCGGCATGGGTCGCCTGGAGCGTCAAACTAAGCGCAATTCTGATGAAGGGCGAGATAAGGGTTTTCGATGCCGGCCATGGGGATGAAGCCTGGCAATGGGTTGGGACTTGATCTGCCGCGACGGCCAGTCGCCCAGATGCCGAATCCTGGCAATGACAAAATGGAGTTTCACCTGATGAACGAAAGCAAAACATTTCGGAAACGCTTGAGAGAATCCAAGCCGTTGAAAAACGATTGGCAGAAAAGCTCGGCGTGATCTTCGGCGCCAGGACGCCAGTCCCTGATGTATCAGACAAAGCAGACGCGATCCGCAGCAAATCGGGTGAGCTCACGAGGAAACTGACCGAAACGGATGACACGGTGTGGGGCGGCATCAAAGAAGAGGTCAATCGCGATCTGCATGCCCTTGAAGGCGATTTTGAGCATTGGATTCAATATCTTGACAATCACTACAGGGACTAGTCAACACCCATTGCGCGAAAGCTGATCTCCCCGCCTGCAATGTTGATCGTCACAAACCAGAAGCACGCGGGCAGCAAAGTGCCGCAAGCGCAAACTACTTGAACAAGGCTTTCAGAGAGGTGGTGCCCCCTTCCGGACTCGAACCGGAACTCCTTTCGGAACCGCATTTTGAGTGCGGCGCGTCTACCAATTCCGCCAAAGGGGCATCCTGCCGGGTGAACCGGTGCGGACGGCGGGACTATAGTCAGCGATTTTCTCCGGTCAAACGCTTTTTCAACATCCGGGCCACATAGAATGATATTGGCGACAGTAACGCCATCGTGCGGTTTACCCCGCAACACTTTCGCCCTAGAAGGCTGGCGTTGCTGCTTGGAAAAGAAGGCCTCCCATGCTCCTGCTTCGCAGACTCTATGACTGGACCATGTCGCTGGCGGCCACCCGTCATGCCGAGAAAGCGCTTTTCAGCGTCTCATTTGCCGAAAGCTCGTTCTTCCCGATCCCGCCCGATGTGCTGCTGATTCCGATGACGCTGTCAAAGCCGCGCAGTTGGGTCCGGTTCGCCGTGATCTGCACAGTTGCGTCGGTCATTGGCGCCTTTGTCGGCTACGCCATCGGCATGTTTCTTTACGAGAGCATCGGTGCCTGGATCCTCGAAACCTACGGCGCCGCGGATAAATTCGAGAAGATTTCAGAATGGTACAACACCTGGGGCGGCTGGGGTGTGCTGTTTGCCGCGATTACCCCGTTTCCCTACAAGGTGCTGACCATATTTTCAGGCGTCACCGGGCTCAATCTGGTCGTGTTCGCCACGGTCAGCGTCATCGGTCGCGCCTTCCGGTTTTTCCTGGTCACCTGGCTATTGTCGAAATTCGGCAAACCTATTCGGCTGTTCATCGAAAAATACCTCGGCCTTCTTTTCACCCTGTTTATGGTCCTCCTGCTGGGTGGATTTTATGCAATCAAATATGTGTTCTGACCATGACAACTTCTGACCTGACTTCGTCCGCTGCCATCCGCACCCGGACGATGACCGCACTTTTCCTTGCTATGGCGATGGCGCTGGTGGTCGGCACAGCGCTGGGTTTTGAGCATATCGGCGGCTACATCCCGTGCGCGCTGTGCCTGGAACAGCGCATACCCTACTATATCGGCGTACCGCTGATGCTGGTCGCAGCCCTCATTTCCAGAGCAGGCGGACCGTCATGGGTCGTGCGCGGATTGCTCGCTGTCGGCGGATTGCTGATGCTTTACGGGCTTTACCTCGGCGTCTACCATTCCGGCGTCGAATGGCATTGGTGGGAAGGCCCTGCGTCCTGCGCGACTTCGGCTGATGCCGTGACCAAGGATGCCGGATCCCTGCTTGGCGATCTCAGCTCGAAGAAGCCTCCATCCTGTGATTCGGCGGCTCTGCGCGTGCTCGGTCTGTCATTCGCCGGATGGAACGTGCTAGCAAGCGCGGCGCTGGCAGCCATCGCGCTGCGCGGCGCATCAATCAAAGGCTGAGCAGCCGATCACGGCTGCAGCTCAACATCCCAATAGAGATAGTCCATCCAGCTTTCATGCAGAAAGTTTGGCGGGAACATGCGTCCGTTGTTGTGCAGATCCTGCACGCTCGGCCGATAGGGCTTTTGCTGCGGTATCATGCCAGCCTGCTTGGGCATGGCCCCACCCTTCCTGAGATTGCAGGGCGAACAGGCCGCCACCACATTTTCCCAGGTTGTTTCTCCACCGCAGCGCCGAGGGATGACGTGATCGAACGTCAGTTCATCGGGCGAGCCGCAATACTGGCACTCAAAACGGTCACGCAGGAACAGGTTGAAACGCGTGAATGCCGGGAACCGCGATGGTTTGATATAGGTCTTCAGACAAACCACGCTTGGCAAGCGCATCGAGAAGGTGGGCGATGAAACCGCGTGATCATATTCGGCAACGATCTGCACGCGATCGAGGAACACAGCCTTGACTGCGTCCTGCCACGACCACAGTGACAGCGGGTAGTAACTCAGTGGTCTGTAATCAGCGTTCAACACGAGCGCTGGCAAGGACTGCGGGGATACAAAAATCGTCAACTTGTTCTCCTGAGAGATAGCGATTCGGCATCTGCGGAGACCATATTAGGCTGGACGTGACAGGATTGTGAAGCACTTGATTTTCGAATCGTTTTTATCCGTACCGGGGGCTGTCTTCAGCCTTCGACAGGGGTCGCATCGCGACGCATAACTGCGGCATAATAAGCCCACAACAGCCTGGCGGCGACACCACGCCAAGGGCTCCACTCTTCTGCCAGAACAGACAGATCCCTTAAGCTGGGTCGCCCCTCCATACCCAAAGCATGGGCCGCAGCAGCCTGCAGCGCCACATCGCCGGACGGGAACACATCGGGATGTCCGGCGCAGAACAACAGATAAACCTCTGCGGTCCACGGCCCAACGCCCTTGATCGCTGTCATTGTGCGGATAGCAGTCCGTCCCTCAAGATTGCACAGATGCTCAAGATCAAGCTCGCCCGCCAGCACCGCTGACCCCACCCGGAAAAGCGTCTCCGCCTTGGCCCGCGAAAGCCCGGCCTGGCGAAGCGCCTCCGGGCTTAGCGCCAGGATCGCCGCCGGGCTGATTTCGCCGGCCGCCAATTCCAGCTTCCGCCACAGCGCATTGGCGCTCGCCTTGGAAACCATCTGCGAAAGGATAATCTCGGCCAGCGCCGCGTAGCCCGGCGGCTTCCGCCGCAACGGCACCGGCCCGGCAAGTTCGATCGCCCGGGCGAGCCGCGGATCAGACTGCGCCAGGACAGTGAGGCCCTCGGCGATATCGTCAGTGCTGTCGACACGGCGCATGCCTGGCTTCCTGCTTTTGTTTGAGCCCGATGATGCGGCTCAACACCCAGTCCGGTGACGAGTATCGTGACGAGCTTCGCGAAAAATGACATGAAACACCATGCCAAACGACAACACCACAGCCAAGCCGCGCTTCAGCGCACCTACCGTCCGCTTTGCTCCCAGCCCCAACGGGTTGCTGCATGTTGGACATGCAAGGTCTGCCATGTTGAACAGGAGCTTCGCGAATGCCCATGATGGCACCTTCCTGCTGCGCATTGAAGACATCGACACCACCCGTGCGCGGCCCGAATTCGAGGCCGCCATCATGGAAGACCTCGCCTGGCTCGGTATCGAATGGCCAAGCCCGGTTCGGCGCCAGTCGGATCACTTCGAAGAGTATCAAGCGGCGCTGTCCGAATTGCGCAAGCTCGGACTGCTCTATCCTGCATTTCTCAGTCGCGCGGAAATCTCGACCAAAGTGTCGGAAATCGAGAGCTCTGGCCAGCTCTGGCCCCGCGATCCCGACGGTGCGCCGCACTACCCCGGCAATGACCGCACGCTATCTGAGTCCGCACGCAACCGCAGGATCTCGGACGGCGATGCCCATGCCTGGCGCCTGGACATGCAGTCTGTGCTCAACGGTCTCGACACACAGCTCTCCTGGGATGAATTCGGATCCGGACCGGCAGACGAGACCGGCCAGATCAATGCTGACCCCGAAGCGTGGGGTGACGTCATTCTGGCAAGGCGCGATGTTCCGGCGAGCTATCATCTCTCGGTGACCCTGGATGACGCCTTCCAGACCGTCACCGACGTGATTCGCGGCGAGGACCTGTTCGCAGCCACCTCGATTCACCGTTTGCTGCAGCACCTGCTCGGCCTTCCCGCACCCCGCTATCACCATCATAGCCTGGTGCTCGATCAGGACGGGCGCAAACTGTCAAAGAGTGACGGGGCCACATCCATCGCTTCACTCCGGCAGCAGGGCGCAACCCTGGAAGACATTCTCGCTATGGCAGGCCTGGCTCCACCTGACTGACGCCGTGTGGCACCGTCAAGAAATCAAGTCTCTTGAGATGGCTCTTTCTTGACCTCGGCAAGTGCGCGTGCCCGCGCCTTGAGAATGGCGGCATTGATTTCCGCGCCGAGAATGAAAATGGCGGCAATGATGTAGAGAAACACCAGTGCGATCATGATCGAGGCAAGCCCGGCATAGGTTGAGACGTAAGTCGCAAATTCCTCAAGGTAACTGGCAAACGCCAGAGCGCCCGCGATCCAGGCAATCAGCGTCACTGCGATACCGGGGATCACATCCATAAGCCGCCTTTTCCCTGCGGGCAGCCACATATGAGACATCACCAGGGCGGTAACCAGAACTGATACAGCTATGAGTATCCGCCAATTGTCGACCGCAGAGATCAACGTGTCCATCCATGGTGCAAACTGACGCGCCAGTTTCAGCGCCAGCGGCGCCAGCACCAGCAGAAAGCTGATCGCGGTGATCACCATCACTGCTATGACAATGAATCCCAGGCTCTGCGCCCGGTTGACATACCAGGCGCGCGTTTCGGTCATGCGGTAGGCGCGGTTGAGTGACACTCTCAGCGCTTCGACGCCATTGGACGAAAAGAAGGCTGCCGCAAGCACCGAAACTGTCAGCAAACCGCCGCGTTCGATCGTCAGCACGTTGATCACCTCGCGCGAAATCGGCGCGGCAATGGCATCGGGCCAGGTATCAAAAATCAGATGCGAGGCTGTTTCCGCGTAGGCATTGGCGCCAAGGAAACTCGCCAGCGCCGTCCCGAAGATCATGAACGGGAACAGCGCCATGAGGATCGACAATGCAACATGACTGGCCATCGCCCAGCCATCATCATTGTTGAAATGGGTAACCGCATCGAGGATAACAGCGCGCGTGCGTCGCAATGGTTGCTCCTTGGCTGACTGACACTCAAACCCAACCGGCATTGTCAGCCTGGCTTGATTATGGGATTTGAATCGCCTCAAGAACAGGGCAGATGACGCAATGAGTGGCAATAACCAACAAAAGACCATCCTCGTGACGGGCTGCTCCAGCGGAATCGGCGCCTATTGTGCCCGAGCGCTCAAGGCCGAGGGCTGGCATGTGATTGCATCGGCTCGAAGCGAAGAAGACATCTCGACACTCAGGAACGACGGAATTGAGGCCTATCGCCTCGACTATGCCGATCCGGACAGCATTGCCACGTTTTTCGCGCAAGCAATGGAAGCCACTGGCGGACGCTGCGATGCGCTGTTCAACAATGGCGGATACGGTCAGGTCGGCGCGGTCGAGGATCTCCCGGTTGATGCGTTGCGAGCCCAGTTCGAGGCAAACTTTTTCGGCTGGCATGACCTGACGCGGCGGGTGCTGCCGGTGATGCGGGCACAACGCCACGGCCGCATTGTCCAGTGCTCATCTATACTCGGTCTGGTCCCGATGCGGTTCCGTGGCGCCTACAACGCCTCAAAACATGCGCTCGAAGGCCTCTCGGTGACACTGGCTATGGAACTTGAAGGAAGCGGCATCCATGTCAGCCTGATCGAGCCCGGCGCAATCAAGAGCAAGTTCAGAGCCAATGCCCTGAAGCTTTTTCACCGCAACATAGACATCGAGAACTCTCTGCACCTTGAGGATTATCAGGCCCAGCTGCGCCGCCTCGAAAAACAGGAACAGTCAGACAGCGGTAAACTTGGACCTGAAGCGGTCCACGAGGTGCTGCGCCATGCCCTCACATCGCCTCGCCCGCGGTATCATTACCCCGTGACCCGTGCGGCGAAACTGGGTGTCCTTGCCCGCAGAATCCTGCCTGCACGAATTTTCTACCCGTGGCTCGCCACGCAGGATTGATCAGACCGCTCTGATGGACTTGCCAGCAAAAGCCCCTATGTTCCCATCCGAAATGCGTCACAAGGAAACTGCCCGATGTCGTCCGTAACCTATGTCCTGTCCATTATCGTCATGCTGGCCGTAGCGGCCGTGCTGGTTCGCGGTCTCGTCAATATGGCGCGCGGCGGCTCGGGCAACCTGTCCAACAAATTGATGCAGATGCGCGTGCTGCTGCAATTTGTCGCGGTGGTTTTGATCGTCGCAACTTTGTGGCTCACCGGCGGCGGTCGCTAACCTTGACGACCCTCACGCTACGCATCCCGCATTAAGTTTCAGAAAGCTTGCTCCATGGTCAAACTCAACAAGATTTACACCAGAACCGGCGATGACGGCACCACAGGTCTGGTGGCGGGCGAGCGGCGCCCGAAATACGATCTGCGGATTGAAACCTACGGTACGATCGATGAGACCAACGCCGTCATCGGAATGGCCCGGCTGCACACAGTCACCATGCCTGACCTCGACGCCATGCTCATGCGGATCCAGAACGATTGCTTTGATCTTGGTGCGGATCTGGCGACGCCTGATACCGGTGAAAAACTGGACTACGAGCCCTTGCGGATTGTTGATGCTCAAGTTGACCGGATCGAAGCCGATATCGATCTGCTTAATGCCGATCTCGAACCGCTCCAATCCTTTGTGCTGCCGGCTGGAACTCCGGCTTCAGCGCATCTGCACCTGGCACGCACAGTGTCACGCCGCGCCGAGCGGCTGATGGTCGAGCTCGCAGCCAGGGACAACGAAACCGTCAATCCGGCTGCCATCCGCTATGCCAACAGATTGTCGGATTTCTTTTTCGTCGCCGCGCGCTGGGTCAACGACAAGGGCCGCACGGATGTGCTTTGGGTTCCGGGCAAAAACCGCTAGGGTCCGTCACCATGGTTTGAGTGCCACCCGCCCATAGGAAAATCGCGCGATGTTCATACCGCTCTACGATTCCAACGATCTCAAACACATCAAATTGCAATGGGTCACATGGTCGTTGATTGCGATCAACTTGCTCGTGTGGGCGGTGACCGGCCTCGCAGGCGATGACAGCGACTTCACCAACGCCGCATTCCTTGGGTTGGGTTATATTCCCTCGGTGGTCAACGATATCGCCGAACTGCCACCTTCGCTCGTTCTGGTGCCGGAAGATGCCACCTACATCACCTACAGTTTCCTGCACGGAAACCTGCTCCATGTCGGCTCGAACATGCTCTTTCTCTGGGTGTTCGGCGACAATGTCGAAGACGCCATGGGCCATATCAAGTTTCTGATCTTCTATTTCCTCTGTGCCGCCGCCGGCGCGTTCATGCACGGATTGCTTCTGCCTGACTCGAACGGCCCGTTGATCGGCGCTTCAGGCGCTGTTGCCGGGGTCATCGCGGCCTACCTCATGCTTCATCCAAGGGTCAGGGTCTGGGTTCTTGTCATGGGCCGCATCCCGTTACCACTGCCGGCCTACATTCCGCTTCTGTTTTGGGTGGGCACGCAGTTCGTCATGGTCTTCACCGACCTTGGTGGCGAAGTCTCTTGGGGAGCTCATATCGGCGGCATAATTGCCGGTGCGGTTCTGGTTCTTGTCTTCCGCCGTTCCGGCGTTCCACTGTTTGACAGGACCATCAAGAGTCCCAAGGCAGTGATCCATGAAACCCAGCCGATCATTCCCGATAAAGCCACCTCGCAAACGCCGCCGCAGAAGTGGGGACGCTAGCAGCTGGAGCGCCAGAATTGACGCGGACGTAAACGTCATTTATCTCGCATTGCAAAATCTCCTGTGCTGTTGCGATTGAATTTGGAGAAAAATCGCGTATCCATGTCGCCAATCGGCTATCCGGCTGGCGTCTGCAAAGGCAAAAATCCGGAGCAACGGTCTGATGCCAGGGCTATCCGGGCTGATCAGGACGCGGCCGAACAGTGAGGCCTAACAAAGTGAGGAAGGCAAACCGATGAAAATTCTCGTGCCGGTCAAGCGGGTTGTTGACTACAACGTCAAGATCCGGGTCAAGCCAGATGGCAGCGGCGTCGATCTCGCCAATGTGAAGATGTCGATGAATCCATTCGACGAAATCGCCATCGAAGAAGCCCTGCGGTTGAAAGAAGCCGGCAAGGCTACGGAAGTGATCGCCGTTTCCATCGGACCGGCCAAGGCCGAGGAAACCTTGCGCACAGCACTCGCAATGGGCGCTGACCGGGCAATTCTCGTCGAAGCCGATACGCTGGTCGAGCCGCTCGCAGTCGCCAAGATCCTCAAGGGAATTGTGGGCGAAGAGAACCCCGATCTTGTGATTCTCGGCAAACAGGCGATCGATGATGACGCCAACCAGACCGGCCAGATGCTGTCCGCCCTGCTCGGCTGGAGCCAGGCCACGTTCGCTTCCAAGGTTGAAATCGGCGATGGCTCGGCCAACGTCACCCGCGAGGTCGACGGCGGCCTGCAGACCATCTCGGTCAAGCTGCCGGCGATTGTCACCACCGATCTGCGTCTCAACGAGCCGCGCTACGCTTCTCTGCCCAACATCATGAAGGCAAAGAAGAAGCCGCTCGACAAGAAGACAGCCGCTGATTACGGCGTCGACATCGCAGCCCGGCTCGAGGTTATCAAGACCGAGGAACCAGGCGGCCGCAAGGCAGGCGTCAAGGTAGGCTCAGTGGCTGAACTCGTCGACAAGCTCAAGAACGAAGCAGGCGTGCTGTAAGCGCGGGAAAGGAAGATCAAATCATGGCCATTCTCATCATAGCCGAACACGACCACGCTTCGCTGTCCGACCAGACCGCAAAGGCTGTCAGCGCCGCAGCAAAGATCGGCGGTGACATTCACGTCCTCGTTGCAGGCAAGGATGCCAAGGCAGCAGCCGATGCGGCAGCCAAGCTCGACGGCGTCGCCAAGGTGCTGCATGCCGAGGGCGACGAATACGCCAACCGGCTTGCCGAACCGCTCGCTGCCCTGGTCGTCTCTCTTGCAGGCGACTACGACACGCTGATGGCGCCAGCCACAACCTCGGGCAAGAACGTCATGCCGAGGGTTGCAGCGCTTCTCGACGTCATGCAGATCTCGGACATCATCGAGGTCATCTCCGCTGATACCTTCAAACGGCCTATCTATGCCGGCAACGCCCTGCAGACAGTAAAGTCGACCGATGCCAAGCGCGTTATTACAGTCCGCACGGCGTCCTTCTCAGTCGTCGGCGAAACTGGATCGGCTTCGGTCGAAACTGTTGCCTCGGCTGGAGATCCGGGACTGTCGTCCTTCGTCAAGGACGCGATTGCCACAAGCGACCGTCCGGAATTGACTTCGGCCAAGATCATCATCTCCGGTGGTCGCGCACTTGGTTCGTCAGAGAAGTTCCAGAGCGTCATCTTGCCGGTAGCTGACAAGCTGGGTGCCGCCGTCGGCGCATCACGCGCAGCGGTCGACGCCGGCTATGCCCCCAACGACTGGCAGGTGGGTCAGACCGGCAAGGTTGTCGCCCCTGATCTCTACATCGCCTGCGGCATTTCAGGAGCCATTCAGCATCTGGCGGGCATGAAGGACTCAAAGGTCATCGTCGCCATCAACAAGGACGAGGAAGCGCCGATCTTCCAGGTGGCCGACTATGGACTGGTAGCCGACCTGTTCGAAGCACTTCCAGAGCTCGAAAAGGCGCTCTGATCCGTCAGAATCTGACGGCGAGATCAATGGCCGGGCTGGACGTCTCCATCCCGGCCATTTAGGTTCAAAATCCGGGCAAGCTGAAATCGATGCACCCGGCAGCATCCTAAAATCAGTCAGGCGGGACAAATGGGCAACCAGATCAAGAGTGTCGGCATTATCGGCGCAGGCCAGATGGGCGGCGGCATCGCACATGTCTGCGCCATGGCAGGTTACAATGTCACCGTTCACGATGTCTCTGCGGACACACTTCAAGAGATGCTCGCCACCATCAGCGGCAATCTGGCTCGACAGGTTTCTTCTGGCAAAACCACGGAAGCCGAACGTGAAGCTGCACTGGCGCGGATTCACTTCGCACCGGATATGAGCGGGCTCGCAACGATGGATCTGGTCGTCGAAGCCGCAACTGAAGACGAGACCGTCAAACGCAAGATTTATCAGCAGCTCTGCCCGCTGCTCAATCCAGAGGCAATTCTTGCCACCAACACTTCATCCCTGTCGATCACTCGCCTCGCCTCGGCGACGGACCGGCCGGAGCGCTTTATCGGCATTCATTTCATGAACCCGGTACCGGTGATGAAACTGGTGGAACTGGTGCGCGGTATCGCCACCGAGGACCTGACGTTCAAGGCAGCACGGGGCTTTATCGAGTCACTCGACAAGACCATCACCGTGACCGAGGATTTTCCGGCGTTTATCGTCAACCGCATCCTGTTGCCGATGATCAATGAGGCAATTTATACGCTTTACGAAGGCGTTGGCACCGTTGACGCGATCGACACCGCCATGAAGCTTGGCGCCAACCACCCGATGGGCCCATTGCAGCTGGCTGACTTCATCGGCCTCGACACCTGCCTGTCGATCATGCAGGTGCTGCATGATGGCCTCGCCGATTCCAAGTACCGCCCTTGCCCGCTGCTGGTCAAATATGTTGAAGCCGGCTGGCTCGGACGCAAGTCCGGCCGCGGATTTTATGACTATCGCGGCGAGACGCCGGTTCCCACCCGCTAGAGTATCCAATGAAAGCCAATGCCCTCCGCCGCGGGATGAACCTGTGGCCGCCATTGCTGTTTTCCGGCATCCGGATCCGCAACATCAGTGACGATTTCCGTGCGGTTGACGTCGAACTGAGGGAGCGGTTTTACAACAGGAACTATGTCGGCTGTCATTTCGGTGGCTCACTGTTCGCCATGACCGATCCGTTCTGGATGATGATGGTGATGCGCAATCTCGATCGCAGCTACACCGTCTGGGACAAATCTTCCGCGATCGACTTCCTGCGTCCCGGTCGCGGCACTGTTTCAGCCCAGTTTCGTCTTACCGATGAAGCCCTCGATGATATTCGCGCCAACACGGAAACTGAAGGTACGCGATATCTCAAGACCTTCTCGATTGATGTTATGAATGAAGACGCAGAGGCTGTCGCGCGGGTCACCAAGACCCTGCACATCCGCCGGAAACCTGACAACCGAAGCCGTATCGGCGGCTGACCTGCACCAGCCTGACTTGCAAGATCTCAGCAATCATTGCTAAATCATTTATATAAAACATATTGAATATATAATATTTAATTGCTATGTATTGCTCATGAAGGCCGCTGGAAACCCAGCGCCGCGGGCAAGACCCGATCAGAAACGAAGGAAATGAAAATGGCGCTTGATCGTGTAATTTTGGCATTCGCGGGATTCATGATTCTCGTATCAGTGGCCCTCGGCGTTTATGTATCGCCTTATTGGTTCTTCCTGACAGTCTTTGTCGGCCTCAACCTGATCCAGTCATCGTTCACTGGTTTTTGCCCGGCGGCCATCATCTTCAAGAAGTTTGGCGTCAAGCCCGGTTGCGCGTTCAACTGACGCCTGCAACACTCGAGACTTATCGCTTGGGCGTGGACGGATTTTTCCGCCCGCGCCCTGTTTTCAGACCCCCTTCAGGGCTCCGACCAAGGCCTTTGCATCCTTGCTGGCCCATTCCGCCGGACCGTTCATTGCGCCCAGCATGCAGCCATCCTTGCCGACCATCAGTGTCACCGGCAGTCCGAAGGCCAGGCCTTCTTTCTTCAGCGTGTTGAACACACCCATGGATGCATCGCGGTAAAGCCCGAGATTGGCCACACCGATCTCGTCAAGAAATGCCTTCGGTTTCGCCGCATCGCCAGTGTCGATATTGATTGTCAGCACCTTGAACTCATCGTCACCCAGTTCAGACTGAAGTTCCGCCAGAGCCGGCATTTCCTCACGGCAAGGCGCACACCATGTCGCCCAGAGATTGACCAGCATGGCCTGGCCGGCAAAGTCGGCCAGTGTCAGCGCATCGCCTTGCTCGGAGACAAAACTCAGGTCAGGAAGTGCCACCGGTTCTTCCCTGACAGCCATCGCAGCCACCTCGCCTTTGGCCAGTGGCTTCAGCTTTGCAAGCATCTCCGGGTCCACCATGCAGGCTGCACCATCAGCAGATGCGAGACTTTCCGTAGCTGGTGCATTGCCAGACGGCGATGCTTTCCAGTATATCCCGGCAGCCCCGACAACGGCGCCCAAGGCAATTGCGATTGCAACCGTGGCTCCGATGGAAAGGCTTTTGCGCGATTGGCTCATGACAAACTCCAAGGCAGGCTCATGTCGACAGATAAGGACAAACAGGCGTCAAACCAGATGTGGGGTGGCCGATTTGCTTCAGGGCCAGACGCCATCATGGAGGAAATCAACGCCAGTATCGATTTCGACCGCAAGCTCTATGCCCAGGATATCCGCGGTTCCCTCGCACATGCGGCCATGCTTGCCAAGACTGGCATAATTTCGAGCGACGACTGCGACAAGATTACTCACGGATTGAACACGATCCTGTCAGAGATCGAAGCAGGCAGCTTTGTCTTCTCACGCCAGCTTGAAGACATCCACATGAACATCGAGTCCCGACTTGCAGAACTGATCGGACCGACAGCCGGACGGCTGCACACAGCCCGTTCGCGCAACGACCAGGTCGCGCTCGATTTCCGCCTCTGGGTCAAGGAAGAGCTGGGCCGAACCGAAGCAGCGCTCACACGGCTGATTGCTGCGTTTCTCGACAAGGCCGAACAGCACGCCGATACGGTCATGCCGGGCTTCACCCACCTGCAGTCGGCGCAGCCCGTCACTTTCGGCCATCACTGCATGGCCTATGTCGAGATGTTCGGCCGCGACCGCCAACGCGTGCGCCACGCCATCGAGCACATGGACGAAAGCCCGATCGGCGCGGCGGCCCTTGCCGGCACCGGCTTTCCGATCGACCGCGAGATGACGGCAAAGGCTCTGGGCTTCCGTGAACCCACCCGCAATTCGATCGATACGGTTTCCGACCGCGATTTCGCGCTGGAATTCCTCTCGCTGGCTTCGATCTGCGCCGTCCACCTGTCACGGCTAGCCGAGGAAATTGTCATCTGGTCGACGCCGCAGTTCGGATTTGTCCGCCTTTCCGACGCCTTCTCCACCGGCTCGTCGATCATGCCGCAAAAGAAAAACCCTGATGCAGCTGAGCTGGTGCGCGCCAAGACCGGTCGCATCAACGGCTCGCTGATTGCCCTTCTGATCATCATGAAGGGGCTTCCGCTGGCCTATTCGAAGGATATGCAGGAAGACAAGGAACAGGTCTTTGACGCTGCCGAAAGCCTTGAGCTGTCGATTGCCGCGATGACCGGCATGATGAGCGATATGGAAATTCGCGCGGATCAGATGCGCAAGGCTGCCGGATCGGGCTATTCGACGGCGACTGATCTCGCCGACTGGCTGGTGCGCGAGGCAGGTTTGCCCTTCCGCGATGCACATCACGCTACAGGTCGCGCTGTCGCAATGGCGGAAGAAAAGCGCTGCGAACTGGCAGAGCTGTCGCTCGCTGACCTTCAAACCATCAATCCGGCAATCACCCAAGGCATCTTTGACGTCTTGACGGTGGATGCGTCTGTCGCCAGCCGCCAGAGCTTTGGCGGCACGGCACCTTCGCAGGTCCGCAAGCAGATTGCCTGGTGGCGCGCGCGCAACTAGATTTTGACGCCTGATGCGCGCGGACAAACCGGGTGCACTTTGCGCTAAAAACTTGTATGCCAAAAACCCGTATGTAAGCCCCCGCGCATTGGAAACTGCGCAGGCCAGTTTGAGGAAAAGCCAATGACGAGCGGCCCGTGGATCAAAACCATATGCGCAGTGGCCCTGCTGAGCGCGATCCTGACCGGATGCGGCCGCAGGGGAGCCCTCGAACGTCCCGGCGTCACAGTCGCCCCCGCAGCCACGGCTGAAGAGGCGTCGACTCCGGCAGCAAAAGAACGGCATTTCATCCTCGACGGTCTTCTCGAATAGGCACACCCAGTGAACCACTTTGAATATCGCGATGGCATTCTGCACGCCGAAGGCGTCAGCCTGCCTGACATCGCAGCCCAGGTCGGCACCCCGTTCTATTGCTACTCGACCGCAACCTTGACCCGACACTACAAGGTGTTTGCGGGCGCGTTCGCAGACATCGATTCAATGGTCTGTTACGCGATGAAAGCCAATTCCAATCAGGCTGTGCTCAAGACGCTGGCGCAACTGGGGTCAGGCGTTGATGTGGTCTCCGAAGGCGAACTCCGCCGCGCGCTGGCTGCGGGTATCCCCTCCTCCAGGATCATGTTTTCCGGTGTCGGCAAGACCGTGCGCGAAATGGACGCTGCCCTTGCCGCCGATATCTCCTGTTTCAACATTGAATCCGAGCCCGAACTCGAAGTGCTCAATGCCCGCGCACTTGCCATGGGCAAGGTCGCGCCGATTTCCTTCCGCATCAATCCCGATGTCGACGCCAAGACCCACGCCAAGATCTCGACCGGCAAGAAGGAAGACAAGTTCGGCATTTCCTGGCAGCGAGCTCAGGCGGTCTATGCCCATGCGGCAACCCTTGAAGGTGTCCGGGTGACCGGTATCGACATGCATATCGGCAGCCAGATCACCGAACTGCAGCCCTTTGACGACGCCCTGAAGCTGATGGTCGAGCTGATTGGCGTTTTGCGCGCAGAGGGCCACACGATCGATCATTTCGATGTTGGCGGCGGCCTTGGCGTACCCTATCGCGACGACAACGCCACGCCACCAGATCCGGACGCCTACGGCGAGATGGTCAAGGCGCGGCTGCGCGGTCTTGACTGCAAGGTGATTCTCGAGCCCGGTCGCCTGATTGTCGCCAATGCGGGTGTTCTGGTGTCGGAAGTCGTCTATATCAAGGATGGCGGCGACAAGACCTTCGTCATCGTCGATGCCGCCATGAACGATCTGATCCGGCCGACCCTCTACGAAGCCTGGCACGAGATCCGGCCTGTAAAGTTGTCGGCCGCAAGCGCACCTCGAATTCGTGCGGATATTGTCGGCCCTGTCTGCGAAAGCGGCGATTACCTTGCCAAGGACCGCGAAATGTCGGCGCTCAAGGCCGGAGATCTGATCGCTGTCGGTTCAGCGGGCGCCTATGGGGCGGTTCAGGCTGGAACCTACAACACACGGCTTCTGGTGCCGGAAGTGCTGGTCAATGGAGATCAGTTCCATGTCGTGCGACCACGCCCTTCCTATGACGACATTATCGGTCTGGATTCACTTCCCGATTGGCTCGATTGAGCGTTCAGCTTTGCCTTAGCGGCATCTCAAGCCGAAGATATTTTCCCTGAGGGCGGCAATCCGCCTTCACTTTCTTGGCACAGGCCTCGCCTTGGCCGCAAAGACTGCTATCTTCAGTGTTGAAGCTGAAGGAAAATGAGATGGCAGGCAAAGCCGACGGCAGACAAACGCACTCAGAAAGCCGAAATCCAGAAGCCCGGGACAACGACACTCGTCGCTCGGTCGCCTTTGGGCGGCTGCGCATGCGGCTCAATTTGTCACTTGGTCGCATTCTCACCTTGTCAGCCCCGCTTCTGGCGGTTGTCGCGCTGTATTTCAGTTTTTCGTGGTTTGGAATTTTCCGGATCGTTCCCGATTGGCTTCGTCTCGTCACTCTTGTCCTGTTCGGCCTCGGATTTCTCGCCTCGCTATGGCCCCTGATCCGTTTCACCTCGCCCAGCCGCACGGAAATCGACGAGCGGCTCGAAGCCCAGAACCAGATCGCCAATCAGGCAATTGCGACCCAGGACGACAAGCTTGAGGCTGCAGATCCGTTTGCCCGCGCGCTCTGGCAAGAACATCGCCGCCGGATGGCCGAGAAGATCGGGACACTCGAGACCGGCATTCCGCGGTCGAGCCTGCCGCAGCGCGATCCATGGGGCATCCGTGTCGCAGTCGCTCTGCTGCTGTTCGTGGCGTTTGGCTATTCCTTCTCCGGAAACGCCGGCAAACCGTCAGATGCCTTCGTCAGCCATGTTGACAACCAAGTGCCCGATGTCCGCATCGACGCCTGGATCACACCACCCTCCTACGTCAATCAGGCGCCGGTCTTCCTCACCGGCGTAATGCGTCCCGATGGCGAGCCTGTGAGTGCCATTGAGGGCAGCGAGATCACCATTCGCGTCGGCGGAAGCGCCACCGATGCCGAAGTGCTGTGGGGCGCCGACGCAAATTCCCTCAACCCGGTCGAACAGTCGGACGCTGCGTCAACGAACCCGGCAACTCCATCCGGTGCAGCAACCTGGACAGTCAAACCGGATGCCGATGGTGAATTAAAGATCAGCGCAGGCAGATCTCAAACCGTCTTCGCCATCCGCCTGATCCCCGACGAAGAGCCTGTTGCAACCTTCGTAGAAACGCCGCGCCGCGCTGCCAATGGCGCACTGGAACTCGACTACACGCTTTCTGACGATCACGGAATTGCGACCGCAGAGGCAGAAATTGTCGCTGGATCCGAGCCTGCGACCGACGCCAGACCGCTGTTTGATCCGCCAAAATACCGGCTGACACTTCCCCGACGCTCATCGACTGACAACCGTGCCACCGCCAGCCATGATCTGACGGAACACCCGCTGGCCGGACAAAAAGTGCGCATTACTCTGGTGGCGACCGACGGCGCGGGTCAGGAAGGCCGCAGCGAAACACTCGAGACCGTGCTTCCGGGACGGCGCTTCTCCGAGCCATTGGCCGCTGCCGTCGTCGAGCAGCGCGGTGTGCTTGCGCTCGATGCCAACAATCTGCAGCGAGTATTCGATCTGCATGACGCGCTGACCATCGCGCCGGATGAAACAATCCCCAATCTCACCCATTACCTGCTGCTGCAATCAATCCGCGGCAGGCTCGAGAATGCCCGTTCGGATGAAGATCTGCGCGAAGCCATCGACTACATGTGGAGCGTTGCCCTGCAGATGGAGGACGGCAATCTCTCACTGGCCGAGCGCCGGTTGCGCGATGCCCAGAATGCGCTCGCAGAAGCACTGGAGAATGGTGCCACGGATGAAGAGATCGCCCAGTTGATGGACGAGCTGCGCGAGGCCATGCAGGAGTATCTGCGCGAAATGGCCCGCCAGAACCCCAATAACCAGAATGGCGAAAACCAGCAGGCCATGCCCGAAAACATGCTGCGCCAGCGCGACCTCGACAACATGCTTGACCAGATCGAGAACCTTGCCCGCTCCGGCGCCCGGGATCAGGCCCAGCAGATGCTGCAGGAATTGCAGCGCATGATGAACAACCTGCAGGCCGGCCGTCAGCAACAACAGCAACAGCAGGGCGGCCCGATGCGCCAGCAGATGGACAAGCTCGGCGAATTGATGCGCCAGCAGCAACAGCTCATGGATGAGACCATGCGCGCCGATCGGAACCGTCAGAGCCAGTCCGGCGAAGGTCGTGACCGGCAGCAGCAGGGTCAGCAACAACCCGGCCAAGGTCAGGACCAGGGGCAGCAGGGACAGGGCGAGCAGTCGCTAGAAGACATGCTCGGAGCGTTGGGCCGCAGCCAGCAGCAACTGCGAGACGCACTTGGGCAGTTGCAGAGCGATCTCGAAGGTCTTGGTATCCAGCCGTCGGAGGGATTTGGCGAGGCCGGAGAAGCCATGGGCGATGCCGCCGGAAATCTGGAGGGCGGAGAAACAGGTCAGGCGCTTGGAGACCAGGGCCGGGCATTGCAGGCGCTCAGGCAGGGCGCCGAGGACATGATGAACCAGATGATGCAGGCAATGGGCCAGCAACAGGGCGAGTCCGAAGGCGAAGGACCTGACCGCAATGGCAACCGCTCGGCTGATGATCGCGATCCGCTCGGCCGACCGCGCGCGACCACCGGGCCGGATTTCGGCAGCCGGGTAAAGGTTCCCGACGAGATTGATATCCAGCGCGCCCGCGAAATCCTTGATGCCATTCGCAAGCGTCTTGGAGACCAGTTTTCCCCGGACGTGGAGAAACGCTACCTGGAGCGATTGCTCGATCTGCAATAGGCCGGCTAACTAAGCTCAGGCAGCCTGTTTTGTGAGCGCGTCAGCGACTGCCTGGCGGATGTCTGGCAGAGAAAACGGCTTGGGGACAACATCGACCACGATCCGCATCAGCGGCTCGGCCCGTTCGCGCTGCTCGGCATAGCCGGTCATCAGCAGGATCGGCATGCCGGGGCTGTGTTCGGCCGTGGCGGTTGCCAGCGCAATGCCATCCATCACCGGCATCCGGATATCGGACAGGAGCAGATCGAAGCTGCTTTCCATCAGATGGTCCAGCGCCTCGGCACCGTCACCAGCTTCGACGATCTCATGCCCGTCCATAACCAGGGCCCTGGCTACAAAGCGTCTGAGAGAGTCTTCGTCTTCGGCGATGAGAATTCTGGCCATGTCTTTTGTTCCCCTCGTGGTCGTGGGAACCTAGAACGCAAAACTTGCCGCAAAGTGAACGTCCGAACCATTCTTCAGACCCGGGCACTCGAACGGCGGTTCCATTCCGTTAAATCACGCGTCGCCCTTGACCACGCCAACAAATGGCAACTCGCGAAAAGCATAAGCCACGTCCATGCCATAGCCAACGACAAAGTAATCCGGACACTCGAAGCCCACATAGTCGGCATCGAGACTGCCTTCGCGACGCGATCGCTTGTCCAGCAAGACTGCAATATCAACATTGCTGGCGCCACGTTCATACATCAGGTCGCGCGCAAACCTGAGCGTCCGGCCAGATTCGAGAATGTCATCGATCAGCAGCACGTCGCGTCCGCGCACATCGCTGTCGATATCCTTGATGATCTTGACGCCCTGGCTCTCGGTTCCGCGACCGTAGCTCGACAGGGTAATGAACTCGACCTCAGGCGCCAGCCCGGCATCATGCAATGCCCGGATAAGGTCGGCGGCAAAAATGAACGACCCCTTGAGGATCGAGATGACCAGAAGATCATTCTTCGGACTGGTCGCAATCTCTGCTGCCATGGTGCGATTGCGGGCCGCAATCATGTCCGGTGTAAACAAGGGTTCGATGATTTTTCCGCGCACAACCGGCATTCGCGCTCTCCCGGACGTTTGGCCAATAATTCCAGCCCACTCCTAGAGGTCTTCGCCATCAATTGAAAGCAATTTGATCCTACATTGTATCTAGGAGGACTCCATTCCATTGCCCGGAACTGTGCGGTCCGGAGCAGCAACCATGAAGCAAAGGCAATTCCGTTTGAAACTGGCCGCCTCTAGTTTCCCGCGGGGCGGATCATCAGGATCGATCCGGCGCGTTCGATACGGGCCGGACGCGGCATGGGGGCTGAGAAGCCGGTGCCAGAGGCCGGGGCCTTCTTGACCGGAATGGAAGACGTGACAACCGGGTCAGGTGGCAACACGGTCCGGGTCGTGATCGAAATCGCCGGCGCACTTGCCCTTGCAGTTGGCTGTTGGCTTCCCGAAGAGAGGACCAAGGCATGGCCCGCTCCCATCCAGAACACGGCAAACGCCGCCGCCGCACAAACCAGGAGTACAAGCACCGACACCGGTGACATCAATGAGCTGGCTGCGTGTGCATGTCCGCTGCCGCTGAACACACCCAGGCGTTCGCTCGGCGCCATGGTTTTAC
This sequence comes from Hoeflea sp. AS60, assembly GCF_038900115.1. NCBI lineage: Bacteria > Pseudomonadati > Pseudomonadota > Alphaproteobacteria > Hyphomicrobiales > Rhizobiaceae > Hoeflea > Hoeflea sp. AS60. The sequence continues at coordinate 436,383 of NZ_JBBMQP010000001.1, forward strand.
TGGCAAAATCACGCGGGATGGGACCATCAGCCTCGGGATGCGTGATCCGGGATTTGAAAACTCCGCTGGCAGGACCGGGATGTGGCCGCGTCGAAAACACATCACGCGGCACAGAAACCGATTCAAAACAGGCGTCCTCAACGTCACGTATCCGGGCGGCATGGAGCCTCCGGTTTCGGTCTGGCATCAAAAGATCGCCGCTCGCCGGCTCAATCGCATGTGTCGCACGGTTTGAAACGCCCATGAGGCACCCCTTTTCCACCCCTGTCACGCAGGAGGCATTGAAACATCCCTTACTGATCCGTAAATGGAAATGATTAACGCTTGGCGAACAAGCCGCGTATACCAACCGCTTAGGCAGGTATATTAACTCCGCATTAACCATGCCCGGCGACTGTGCGGCGCGGTCGATGCGCCGAATGACCACCGGGACAGGAAGTGACCGTTGATCCATTTCGAAAATGTCGGTTTGCGTTACGGTATGGGGCCTGAGGTCCTCCGCGACCTCACCTTTGACATCCCCAAGGGATCCTTCCAGTTCCTGACTGGGCCGTCCGGCGCAGGCAAGACCACGCTGATGCGTCTGCTGTTCATGTCGCTCAAACCCACGCGCGGCCTGATTCGCATGTTTGATCGCGATATCTCAGTCATCCCGGGCGAAGAATTGCCGCTGCTGCGACGTCGGATCGGTATTGTCTTCCAGGATTTCCGCCTGCTCGATCACATGACCACCTATGAAAACGTCTCCCTGCCCTTGCGCGTGCGCGGCAAGGACGAGGCGAGCTACCGCTCTGATGTGATCGAACTGTTGAAATGGGTCGGATTGGGCGAGCGCATAAACGTGCTGCCACCGGTGCTGTCGGGAGGCGAGAAACAACGTGTGGCCATCGCCCGCGCCCTGATCGATCAACCCGAGGTTCTGCTTGCTGACGAGCCGACCGGCAATGTCGATCCGCCGATGGCAAAGCGCCTGCTCAACCTGTTCACTGAGCTCAATCGGCTTGGCACGGCTGTCGTCATCGCAACTCACGACCTCACCCTGATGGATCGGGTCAATGCGCGCAGGATGATCCTGACAGAAGGACGGCTCGACATTCATGACTGAGCCCGCCGCCAGAACCAGCGACAACCAGAAACGGGAGCGCCTGGTCACCTTGCGCCCAATGGCGCCGATTGTACCGCCGGTCAATGTATCTGGCCACGCACTGATGGTGGTCATCGCCATCATGTCGTTTCTCTGCGCCATGACGCTCGGCGCGGTGACCATGGTGCAGGAGAAGGCCGAAACCTGGCAGGGTGATGTGTCTCGCGAGATCACCATCCAGGTCAAACCCGACGATGGCCTCGATATGGAAGCCGCGCTCACCGAGGTGAGAAATATCGTCCTTGCGTTCCCCGGCACTCTCACTGCCGATATTGTCGACCGCGCCTCCACCGCACGCCTGCTCGAGCCATGGCTCGGCGAAGGCTTCGATATGGATGAACTTCCCGTACCTCGCCTGGTCATCGTCACCATAGACGAGACCGCACCACCGGATTTTGCAGCCATTCGGCAAAACCTTGCAGACAACGTGCCTGCTGCAGCACTGGATGATCATCGCGCCTGGGCCGACCGGTTGATCTCTATGGCCCGGATCACGGTTCTGATCGGAGTCGGCATCCTGACACTGATGTTTGCCACAACCATGCTGACTGTCATTTTCGCCACCCGTGGCGCGATGGCTGGCAACCGACATATCGTCGAGGTGCTGCATTTCGTCGGTGCCGAAACCAGTTTCATCGCATCCGAATTTCAAAAGCGGTTCTTGTTGATAGGCCTGAAGGGCGCAGCCTTTGGCGGGGGCGTTGCCGCTCTCGGGTTTCTGCTGCTTGGCGCCTGGCAATCAAATTCGATGGCTACAGCCCTCAATGATCAGGTAACCGCCTTGTTTGGCCGCTTCACCCTCAGCAGTGCCGGCTATTTCGGCATCGTCGGAATCGTCGTGCTGATATCAGCGATGACGGCGGTTACAACACGCCTGACCGTCACGCGCACGATCCGTGAAATTGATCGCGAGCGTGCTGATCCGTCGTTGGCGGAAATAGGTTAAATTGCCCGGTTTTTGCCGCAAATCCGACTGGCCCTTGCCGGAATCTCGGGGTATTCATGTTTTATGAGCGTGGATACCGCACACCCTGATCCGGCGACGTCCGGAGCCGCCAAGACCGATGCGATCCATCGTCTCCGACGGGTGGGTCACCATGGTCTGCGCCTGCTTACCATCGCCTCAATCATCGGTATCGCCCTGATTGCAATGGGTTTTTTTAAATTCACTGACACTATCGCTGAATTGAGAGCCACCGAGACAACCGATGACGTCGATGGCATTGTGGCGCTGACCGGAGGGTACCAGCGAATCGATCAGGCACTGGCGCTTTTGGAGAAAGGGGTCGGCGAACGTTTGCTGATCTCGGGGGTCAACCCTTCCACCAGTGGCGCTGCGCTGCGTCGAGCCACGGGCACGAAACTGGCCACCTTCGCCTGCTGTGTCGACATTGGCTACGAAGCGCTCGACACCATCGGCAATGCCAACGAAACCGCCAGCTGGATCCGCCAGCGCGGATACAGCCGCGTTCTGGTGGTCACCAACAATTACCACATGCCACGCAGCCTGCTTGAGCTTTCCCAGGCGAGCCCCGACGTGACCTTCCTGGCTTACCCGGTCACCCATGCGGATCTGAAAACCGAGACATGGCTTGCCGATCCGGTGGCGTTGCGGACCCTGTTCGTGGAATACACCAAGTATTCGCTCGCCAGATTGCGCTACTGGAGCGGCACCAAGACCGCGAGCGGCTTGCGGGCGGATGCCGGCGGCAAGTCACCGATGACGGCCATCGTTCACTGATTTTTCCGATGCAACAGGTTTTCGGTTGCCCATCGATGGTGTAACCCGGACGGTAGATTCTGCCCCAGGTGCTGGCAGAGCCCTACGCAAACCCGAGTTCCTCGATGATTGTCTTTCGGTCCATCCTTTTCAACACGGCGTTCTACATCAACCTGATCGTTCGCATGATCGTGTTTTCGCCCTATTACTTCCTGGCCGAGCGCAAGGCGGCATGGAGCGTTCCAAAGAACTGGGTTCGGGCCAACCACTGGCTTCAGGCGAAGATCGCCGGAACGACATTCGAGATTGAAGGCCTTGAGAACATCCCCGAGGGCGGCTACATCTTTGCCCCGAAACATCAGTCGTTCTGGGATGCCTACGCATTGCTGCCATGGCTTGATGACCCGTTCTACATCCTGAAGCGAGAACTGATGTGGATCCCGCTTTTTGGCCAGTACATATCGAAGATGGACATGATTCCGGTCAACCGCGGCGCTCGCGGCAAGGTAATGGCCGAAGTGCTTGAACGCACAAAACAGCAGATAAACAACGGACGCCAGCTCATCATTTATCCGGAAGGCACACGCCGCCCGGCCGGCGCACCGCCGGATTACAAATACGGCATTGCCCGGCTTTACCGGGACCTTCAGGTTCCCGTGGTTCCGGTGGTCATGCATCCCGGCCTGTTCTGGCCACGACGCAAGTTCCTGCGCTATCCGGGGCATTTCAAGGTCCAGATCCTGCCACCGATCGCGCCCGGCCTGCATCCGGATGCCTTCATGGACAAACTGGTCGAGGTCATGGAAACCGCCAGCGACAAGCTGCTTGTCGAGACCATCGAAGCAAATCCGCAGATACCGCTGCGCGAAGACGCGCGGCGCAGGCTGACGGAACTTGGGGCGCTAGCCTCTGATCCCAGGCTTCATTGACTGGCGAGGTCGTTCTGCGGCCGCAGTCGATGAACCACCGCCTCAAGATGATGGTCGCGAATATTCAGTGTCCTGAGATGATCGACCGTGTTGATCACATAGTCTTCGTTGGGTCCTGACTGGCCAACAGCACCCGAGACCTGGGAAAGCGCATCCTCGATCGACAGGGCTCCGGCATACTGCGTATGCGCCCGGTCAACGACATAGGTGAGTGCCCGGACGTCCGCCCCATTGTCCAGCCGCACCCTGCGGGTGGTCTCGAGATACACATTCGTCACCAGTTCCCTTTCGCGCAGATAGTCCGTGACCACATCCCGGTCTTCCTGTCTGACCCTGAATGCAACGCCATGGCAGGAACCGCCACGATCAAGTCCGAGCACCAGTCCTGGCCGCTCTGGCGTGCCGCGATGAACAAAGGAACGCACACACAGTGCCCGATGATAGCCAAACAGCTGCGCCTGACGGGTTTCCTCATGCTCAAAACCTGGCCGCCACATCAGCGATCCGTAGCCAAACACCCAAAAATCGTCCATATCCCGGTCCATGTTGTCGAGCGTAAGTCGCTGTAACAATTCATATCAAGCATCACTGCCCTGCCCGCCCTTATTGCAGCCCATGCCCGGAGAACGCAATGCCATCATCCGCCAACGCCTCGTCTTCGATATCGCGAAAATTTGTCTGGCTGGCGGGCGCGATTGTCGCCGGGGTCCTGCTCTGGACAACCGGGTGGTACTTCTTCGCTACAAAAATCGAGGATCACCTGCCCGCCACGCTGACCGAACTCGCAGGCCCAGGCGCCAGCGCGGAGTGCACCAACGCCGAAGTCCGCGGATACCCATTCCGGGTTGGCCTGTTTTGCGACAATCTGTCTTATACAAACAGTGTGGAAGGAATCAGCGCTGCTGCCGGTGCATTCCGCTCGGCCGCACAGGTCTACAGCCCGCAACATGCGGTCGCAGAGATAGACGGGCCACTTGTGGTTGATGCTACTGGTCTGGTGTTGCGTGCAGACTGGCAACTTATGCAAGCCAGCATTCAGGCTGTTTCCGACGGGCTTGATCGCGGATCAATCGATGCAAGAACCGCCAGCATCAACATCGATGGGGCGGGACTGACGCAGCGCCTTTCCTTGCAGGCCGACCGGATAACGGCCCATGCGCGGCGAAACGGCACGGATCTCGATATCGCAGCCTACGGCGAAAATCTGAAGAACGGCCTCATAGCCGGGTTGAGCACCAAAGCCTTTGCGTTCGAGGCAACCCTGTCCGGTCAATCGGGCCTCCTGCAAATGCCCTTCACCCCGCTCCACGGACCTTTCGATGCAGTGCTGCACCGCGTGGCTATCGAGTTCGACGAAGCCTCATCGCTCGAATTGGCGGGCCCAGTTCAGGTCAGTGCCGACGGCCAGATATCAGGCAATCTTGAACTCACCATCAGCAATTTGCAGCAGTTCTCGCGACTCGCCTCGGATTTCAATCCGGATATTGCCGGGTTGCTCAGCCGGTTCGGCCCGATGATTGCCGCCCTTGACACAAAGCCGGGCGACGATGCCACAACCCTGCCACTAACGATCAGAAACAATCAGGTGTCACTGGGTTTCATCCCGCTTGGCAAACTGCCGTCATTCTGAGATCTACTCAGCAGCACCCGGCGCGTCAGATTTGGTGGCGTTGCGGCCGAAGTTGGGTACATCGGTGTCCTGTCCGGCCTCGACAATGGAGCGGCGAATACCACGCGTTCGGGTAAACAATTCGAACAGCTTGTCGCCGTCACCCCAGCGAATCGCCCGCTGCAGCGAGGAGAGATCCTCTGAAAACCGCGCCAGCATTTCCAGGATCGCGTCCTTGTTGTGCAGGCAGACATCGCGCCACATCACCGGATCGGAAGCGGCCAGGCGCGTAAAATCTCGGAAACCGGACGCGGAGTACTTGATCACCTCTGACTGCGTCACTGCTTCCAGATCATCGGCGGTGCCGACAATGTTATAGGCGATGATGTGCGGAAGGTGCGAAACGATCGCAAGCACCATGTCATGGTGATCCGGATCCATCTGCTCGACCGTCGATCCGCATGCTTCCCAGAATTGCGCCAGCCGTGCGATTGCTTGGGTATCAACACCCGCGGTCGGCGTCAAAATGCACCAGCGGCCTTCGAACAATTCGGCAAAACCCGCTTCCGGTCCGCTTTGTTCGGTGCCCGCAATCGGGTGACCCGCTATGAAATGAACCGTCTCCGGCATGTGGGGCTGCATCTGCCGGACCACTGACGCCTTGGTCGAGCCAACATCAGTAACGATTGCACCTGGTTTCAGATGCAGTCCTATTTCCCGCGCCACCGCCTCCGATGCACCAACCGGAACCGAGACAATCACCAGGTCGGCATTGGCAACAGCTTCCGCGTTGGAGCTGCAATAGCTGTCACCCAGACCAAGCCCGCGTGCCGTCTCAAGCGTCGCTGCACTTCGGGTGGCGACAACGACATGACCGGCCAGTCCCTTGGCACGGATCACGCGCGCAAGGGAGGAACCGATAAGGCCGATGCCGATCAGGGCGATAGTCTCGAATTGCGGTTTGGTCATTTCACTCAGGCCATAAAACTCTTCAGCGCATCGATGACGCCGAGATTGGCCTCCTCGCTACCGATTGTCATTCTCAACGCATCCGGCAGGCCGTAGCCGGCCACACGGCGCAAGACAAAGCCTCGCGCTCCCAGATACTCATCCGCCTCCACCGCGGTCTTGCCCGGTGTATTCGGGAAATGAATCAGCACGAAATTGCCGACCGACGGCGTCACCGACAACCCCAATGCCTCTACGGCCTCAACGACACGGCCAAGCCATGCTTCATTGTGCTCGACTGCGCGGTCTATATGCGCCCGGTCGCCGATCGCGGCAGCACCCGCGGTAATGGCCAGAGCGTTGACATTGAAAGGTCCGCGCACACGGTTGCAGGCGTCGATGATCGCTTCATGCGCATACATCCAGCCAATCCGAAGACCGGCAAGCCCGTGGATCTTCGAAAAAGTCCGCGTCATCACCACATTGGCGTTGGCCGAAACAAGCTCGATACCCGCTTCATAATCATTGCGCCGGACATATTCGGCATAGGCCGCATCCAGCACCAGGATCACGTTGGCAGGCAATCCGGCATGCAGCCTCCGAACCTCGCTGACCGGAATATAGGTGCCGGTCGGGTTGTTTGGATTGGCAAGGAAAACGAGCTTTGTCCGCTCGGTAACGGCTGCAAGAATGTTGTCGACATTGGCAGTCAGATCGGTGTCGAGAACCGACACCGGCGTGGCGCCTGCAGCCATGATCTGGATTTTGTAGACCAGAAACCCGTGCTGCGTGAAAAGTCCCTCATCACCGGGAGCAAGGTAGGTCTGGCACAACAGGCCGAGCAACTCGTCCGATCCATTGCCGCACATGATATTGCCGGGATTGAGGCCGTAGGTCCGGCTGATCGCATCGCGCAGCACATGCGCCGAGCCGTCAGGGTAAAGCGCCAGATCCGCATTTTTCGCCGCGATCGCTTCGGCAACCTTCGGGCTCGGGCCCAATGGCGATTCATTCGATGACAGCTTGTAGACCTTGGCTGCCCCGTGGGCGGTCTCACGCCCTGGCACATAGGCCGCGATTTCCATAACGCCCGGTTTCGGACGAGGCATGTCGGTGCTGCTCATGAAGAAGTTTCCTTGCAAACGAAAAACCAAGGCTGAAGGGGCCGAAATAGCCTCTCGCAGCGATCTTGTCGAGAGCGAAGATCAGTCAGACCGAAGCCTTGTGCGGTTTGGCGTGGCGGGGCGAGGTGCGGGAGGTTTGTGGCGATAGTACCGGGACAAACACCCGCCGCGATGCGCGTGCTGCCACCGGCAAGCCCTGATAGAGCCGCTTTTGCGCCTCAACGATGATCACCCCGGAGAAAACCGGCCACAACTGCCGTCCGATCCGCTCGAAAACCCGCTGCATGCGCAAGATCACTCCGCGTTTGGAGGGCGGAAAAAACAGCGCCTCGGCGAACGCCCCCGGCGTGAAGTTGCTGTCCCGCAAGATACTCACCAGCTGGCCACGCGAATAGGGCCGGCCTGCGCCAAATGGCGTATGTTCGAACCGCGCCCATACGCCACGCCGGTTCGGTGCGACAATCACCAGCCGCCCACCCGGCGCCAGCACACGCCATAGCTCCTTGAGCGTCTCACGGGGGTTCTCGGCAAATTCCAGCGAATGCACCATCAGGATCCGGTCGACAGACGCATCAGGCAAAGGCAGCTCTTCATCGAAAACCAGCGCCGTGGCGGAAGGCCCGCCAGCCGGCCAGTTTACTGCGCCCTGTCCCGCAGGCATGAATGCGAACGTTCGTTCCGTGTCGGGACGAAACCGGTCGAGATAGGGCGTCGCGTAGCCCAGCCCCATCAACCTCTCTCCCGGCAGATTTGCCCAGATCGAAGACAACGCCATGGCCACCGAATGCTCGGCAACCATGCCAAGCCGGGAATGATAGAACTGTCGCAAGTCAACGATATCGGCATGCATGACGGTGGGCCTGGTTGGATCGAACGGGTCTCGAGACCAACACTACACCTGCGGCCTCAAACGAACACCAGCATAAAATCAACATTTACCAGTGTCATACTAATTCCTGACGTTAACCGTAGCAATTCACGGCCTGCAAAGGTGACGGAGCAAGCACTGATGGCTATGCTCGCAAAATTGATTCAAAACGCGCGGTAGGAAAAGCCATGACAAGCCTCATGATCGAGCAATTCACCTGCAGGCAGGACAACTTCGGCGTCATCCTGCGTGATCCTTTGACCAGCGAAACCGCAAGCATCGATGCACCGGACGGATCAAGAATTGCTGCGCGCCTGGATCAGGATGGGTGGAAACTTACGCACCTGTTCATAACCCATCACCACCCCGACCATGTCGAAGGCATCCCGGCCCTTGCACAATCCTATTCGCCAAAGGTCATCGGGCCGGAAGCCGAGGCATCAAAGATCTCCGGACTGACGCAAACGGTCAGTGATGGCGACACATTCGAATTCGCGGGCAGAACCGTGAAGGTCATTTCGACGCCCGGCCACACCTCAGGCCATATCTGTTTCTACATCCCCGATGAGGGGTTGCTTTTCGCCGGCGATACGATGTTCGCGCTCGGCTGCGGTAGGCTTTTTGAAGGATCGCCCGAAGACATGTACGGCTCGCTTTCCCGGCTGGGCGAGCTTCCAGATGAGACGCGCGTCTATTGCGGTCACGAATATACCCAGTCGAACGCGCGGTTTGCGATGTCCGTCGATCCCGACAACGTGACACTCGCCAAACGCATGGAGGACATCAACGATCTCCGCTCGAAAAGACTGCCAACATTGCCGACCACGATAGGGTTCGAAAAGCGAACAAATCCGTTCATGCGAACAGGCGATCCTGCCATCCGCAAACAGCTCGGCATGGAAAAAGCCAGCGATGTCGAGGTTTTCACTGAATTGCGCCGGCGCAAGGACAGTTTCTGACCATGAATGCACAGCTCACCGCCCGCGAAATCATTGATCTTCTCGAAATGAAAGAGCATCCGGAAGGCGGCTGGTATCGCGAGACTTTCCGCGACACGGCAGGCGGCGACCGCGGCAATTCAACCGCCATCTACTATCTGCTTGAAGGCGGCGACTGCTCTCACTGGCATCGCGTCACCGATGCGGTGGAGATCTGGCACTGGCATGGTGGCGGACCGTTGGCGCTCACTCTCTCGTCTGACGGATGCAATGCCCAGTCCTACCGGCTCGGTATGAACCTGGCGTCAGGCGAGCGGCCGCAGATTGTTGTGCCCGCCAATTGCTGGCAATCGGCCGCCTCGCTTGGGGCGTGGACACTTGTGGGCTGCACGGTTGCACCGGGCTTTGAATTCTCAAGCTTTGAAATGGCTCCGCCCGACTGGCGTCCCTCGCCATTCGAAGGCGCACCTATCAAGCCAGAAGGCCAAGCGTGATCAACATCTGTCCTGCATAATACAGCACCCAGACAGCCGGGCTCGCCAACCGACGCAGCGAACTGGTCTCGGACATGAGAAACTTCTCCGATCCCAGAATGGCATCGGACGCCATGAACAGCACAGCACCGATCAGCGCCAGCCCGCCGAGCGTCACGCCGCCAAGCCCCATGCCGGCGATTGCCAGAACATAGGCCGCTACCGGCAGCGCCAAGGCGCCCGCGTTGCGGACCATCACAATTCCCATTCCAACAGCAAACACCATTACAGCTAGGAGGCCCGGCGGCGGTGCGGCGGCAAGCCCCGGACCGGAGGAGACGAACAGCACCGCATAGACAATATGGGCCACGAGAAAACTGCCCAGTCCGCCCAGAAACGCGGAATCGCCTTCGTGGGCCAGGAAAGCATCTCCAACCGCCGAAAGAGCCAGCGCAATCACCAGCAGCATAGGGCCGCCCAGATCCAGCGCCAGCCCAGCAATGGCACCCACGGCAACCGTCTTGGCGATCGTCCGCACCAGGGATGTGTGCTGATGAAGCATGAAAAGGTAGAGCACGAAACCCAGCCCGGAAATCGTCAGTAGCCCGGCTCCAATGGTGTCCAGAGTGGCGAACAACCCGCTCACGCAGACAGCTTCGCTCTATCTCTATCCGCCGCCTTGCCTCTGAGGAGATCCTTTGCCGCCAGAAAAGCCCCTCCGGTAATCAGCAGGCAGGCAACGGCAATCGTGATGCTCGCCTTGCCATGACCGAACAGGATAAGGATCAGCGTCGAGAGCAGGGGCGCCGCGTAACTCGCCACGCCAAGAACCTGGATGTCGCCCTTCTTGACCCCGTAATCCCAGGCGTAGAATGCCAGTCCTACAGGTCCGAGACCAAGGCCAATGACCGCGAGCCATTGACCAGAAGTCTCCGGCCAGACAGTGGTCTCAAGAAAGACATGGCAGACCGCTGAAAGCACTGCCGAGATGACGCAGAACCCGGCGATGACATCGGTTGGCGTCGCCCCAAATCGCCTCGACATCAGCGAATAGCCCGACCAGGTCAGCGCGCAAAGCCCAGCGGCCCCGTATCCGATGAGACTGCCGCCGCCGAAACCGCCTTCAGCGCCCCGCATCAGGATCAGCGCTGTTCCGGCCAGCCCCATCACCGCGCCGGTGACATGGTGCCAGCCGAGCCGCTCACCCGGCAGCAACGCAGACCCGACAACAATCAGCAATGGCCAGAGATAGGCAATCAGCCCGGCCTCAACGGCAGGCGCGTTTCTGAGCGCAGTAAAGTAGAGAAAATGATAGCCGAACAGGCCAAACAGCCCGAGCGCCCATACTTTTGCCGGTTGCCGGAAAGCCCGGAAACGCTTCGGATCCCGAACCATCGCGGTCAGACCGATCAGTGATCCAATGAGGAAGCAGATCGCCGAAAGCTGAAAAGGCGGCATCGTGCCCGATGCGGCAGTCAGCACCGCCAGCGCCGACCACATCACAACGGCGGAGAAGCCGATGAGTGTTGGGATGTTTCGCAATTTCCGCCCCGCTTGCCGGGCACTAGGATGGCCCGGCAATACCTATCGAACAAACGTATGAATGATGTCGGCTTAACCGCGAATCCTCGTGGCGGCAACAATCACCTTGCCAATCTTCGTCGGCACCTTGGCGTAAACCGGTCCATACAGCCCCACGCTCTCATACTTGGCAAACCAGACTTCCATGCCCTTGAGCCCTTCAAGGTACTTGATGCTGGACGAATTTTTCCGATAGCCGGAATTTGGCTCGAACCGAACCGTGCAGACAATCGCATCGCCCTTGAAGCCCTTGGTGCTGTAGGGGCGCACGCTTTTTGGCGTCAGATGCAGGGTGGCGCGGGATTCGCCATCAAAGATCGGCAGACTGCGCGGACAAACAGCAGAACCGGCAGGAAAGACCATGCCTGAGAGCGGATCAAGCACTGCGCGCAGATGGCCTTCGAGCAACGGCACCCAATCGTCAGGCTTTGTCTTGGTCTCCGGCTCAACGGTCGTTGAGCGAACGTTGCCGTTGGCGAAGGTGATGGCTGTCCGGTGCGCCTTCTTGCCGCTCGTGTAACTGACAAGGAAGTCCGACGCCAAAAGCTTGTCCGCGGCCACGGTTCCCGAGACGCTGGCATTTCCGCGGGTCTTGGAAAACAGATCCGAGAAAGCCGACGACCGCATATCGCCCGATATCTTGAAGGACTTGCCATCCACTTCGGTGACGAAATTGGCTGATGCCACGGGAAAGCCAACCAGCGAAACCCGATAGTCGGTTTGGACCTGAACCGGTTCTGCTGTCGCTTGCTGGGTTGCACCCAGCGCCATGACCACTGTCAGACCTGAAAGAACCTTGTTAAAACGTGTCATAGGGTTTCCTTTCCCAAGATCTCATCGACCGCGTTTATCCATTCCTGACGATGAACCCAGGCTGAACATGGTAGCATTTCCATCCCACAGTCACTATAAACGACTTTGTTGCGGCTTTGAGGGCTCGATCACCGGTTTCAGATCAATGGCGACTTGACGCGGCTGGCTGGTCTGACTATAGACACGCGACTTCCGATAAAGGCCTGCGGTCCTTTGGGTGAGCCTAACATCTGGCTCGGCCCGTCCGCTGGCGAAGAGATAATAGGTGCAAAATGTCACGCAGCTGTGAATTGACCGGCAAGGCTGTACAGTCCGGAAACAATGTCAGCCACGCCAACAACCGGACTCGTCGCCGGTTCCTGCCGAACCTGTGCAACGTCACGCTGATCTCCGATGCACTCGGCCAGCGTTACCGTTTGCGCATTTCAGCAAATGCTTTGCGCACGGTTGAGCATCGCGGCGGCCTCGACGCATTCCTGGCGAAAGCCAAGGACGGCGACCTTTCGATGCGCGCACGTCTGCTCAAGCGTCAGATCGCCAAGAAAGTCGAAGAAAAAGCTGCTGCCTGAACAAGGCTGAAAGCTTATCGAATGTGATGGCGGGCCTTGAGCCCGCTTTCATCGTTTTCCACTGGTGGCATCAACCCAGGATAAAAAAATGCGAATGATCTCCTCTGTATTGCCGTTCATGGCCCTGATGGCTGCTGTCGTCGTGGCGTCCAACTTCCTGGTTCAGTTCCCGGTAGATTACGCTATTGGCGCGCTCAATCTTGCCGATCTCTTGACCTGGGGCGCGTTCACCTATCCGGTGGCATTCCTCATCACCGATCTTGCCAACCGCCGCTTTGGCGCAGCAACCGCCCGTCTGGTGGTGTTCTGCGGCTTCGTGATAGCTGTCGCCTTGTCGGTATGGCTTGCCACGCCACGCATCGCTGTGGCCTCGGGATCAGCCTTTCTGCTGGCGCAGCTTCTTGATGTCTCGATCTTCGACCGGTTACGCAACAGGATCTGGTGGCTGCCGCCGCTGGTCTCGACCATCATTGGCTCCGGTCTCGACACCGTGATCTTTTTCGGCCTGGCATTCTCTCAAGCCGCCAACATCATCGGGCCTGGCGACGCCTTTGCCAGCGAAGCCGCTCCTTTGCTAGGCGTCTTCGCCATGGAAGCGCCGCGCTGGATGTCCTGGGCGCTGGGTGATCTTGGCGTCAAGCTGATCGTCGGATTGTCGATGCTTCTGCCCTATGGCGTCCTGATGCCGGTTCTGGCGCCTCAGAACCGCGCCTGATACTGTCGGCTCCCGAACCGGGAACGCAGCTGACTACTTGTTGTCGCCGAGGTAGCGGAACTCCAGAACCAGGTTCCGCTGCAGAATTGAATGGTTGTCGTCAGACACCAGCGTGACAAAAGTCTGGCCCGCCTCATCGGTGCTCACGTCAAGGCCTTCCATATTGTCGATCTGGTCGCCGAAATCGGCCTCCAGCAGAACCGGCCCGTCTACCAGGTTTCCTGGCACCAGACGGCTTCCCTCAATCCGGCGAATACGCATGCCGATGCCTTCGGCGATCGAGAATCGACGCTCGAGCAGAAGCAGGTCGCCATTGGGCAGGAAGTCGCCATCCGTGACATCGTAAGGCGCATGCCGCTTGACGAAGAACACACCTTTCGACGGCCCGGTCAGCACGGCGGCATAGATATCACCATTGGTGTTCAGGCTTTTCTCAGAGACAACAACCACCTCTCCCGCCAGCGGCGAAGCGTCCGGGGCGACCATGATCGCCTCCAGACCGCGATTGTTGCGAAGCTCGTTGAGCGGAATCTGCAACGGCAGGGAACCCAGCGGCCTTGAGTTGCCGGGAGCGTTGGCGGGATAGATATCCACCCGGCTCTGGCGCTCGAAACTGACAAGTACCTCGTCACCGCGCAATGCCAGGCCTTCCGCGTCGACCCGCCATTTCTGGTCTGAGGATTCACCGTCCTTGTCCAGAATGGGAGAGACTGAAAAATCGGTTATTCCCGTCGGCACGCCATCGGGATCACGTTCGAGGCGGCCGGCATACCAGAAGCCGGTATCCATCACGCCAAGAAACCGATGCCTGTCTGCGGACAATCGAATGGCCGACATCGCTCCCAGCGCCGCACTGGAAGAGCTGAGCTCAAGTCCGCCGACGAATTCGAAATCGCCAAACCGGGTCTGATCGGATCCAACCTTGAAAGTTGAGATCAGCCGCGATCGGATCTGCAGCATCTCATCGTCAGCGCGAAGCGGGAGAACAGTGGAGGCCGTCAAGACGGCAACAGCGCTGGCCAGCATCGACAGCCGCGCCATGGTGCGGAGTCTGATCACGCCCGCTTACGTCCACGGCGGGATTGCCGGTCGCTGGCTTCATCAGCAAACAGCGCGGCCAGTTGCTCGGTCATTGCACCGGCAAGTTCCTCGGCATCAACGATGGTTACGGCCCGGCGGTAGTAGCGGGTCACATCATGCCCGATGCCGATCGCAAGAAGTTCAACCGGTGACCGGGTTTCGATTTCCTCGATGACCGCACGCAGGTGCCGCTCGAGATAATTGCCGGGATTGACCGAAAGCGTTGAATCATCAACCGGTGCACCATCGGAAATCATCATCAGGATTTTCCGCTGTTCCGGCCGACGCGCCAACCGGGAATGCGCCCACATCAGCGCTTCGCCGTCGATGTTTTCCTTGAGCAAGCCTTCACGCATCATCAGGCCGAGATTGCGTCGGGCGCGGCGCCACGGTGCATCGGCAGACTTGTAGACGATATGGCGCAGATCATTGAGTCGACCCGGCGTTGCCGGCTTGCCACCGGTCAGCCATTTCTCGCGGCTCTGGCCGCCCTTCCACGCCTTAGTGGTAAAGCCCAGCAGTTCAACCTTGACGCCGCACCGTTCCAACGTGCGCGCCAGAATGTCGGCGCAGGTCGCAGCTACTGTAATCGGGCGACCGCGCATCGAGCCGGAATTGTCGATCAGCAAGGTCACAACGGTGTCGCGGAAATTGGTGTCGCGCTCCATCTTGAATGACAGCGGCTGCATCGGATCGATGATCATGCGGGTCAGCCGCGCGCTGTCGAGATAGCCTTCCTCGAGATCGAAATCCCAGGCCCGGTTCTGCTGCGCCATCAGACGGCGCTGAAGCCGGTTGGCAAGCCGCCCGACAACGCCCTGCAAATGCGCCAGTTGCTTGTCGAGAAACGCGCGCAAGCGTTCCAGTTCAGCCTCGTCGCAGAGCTCTTCCGCTGAAATTTCCTCGTCGAACTCGGTGCTGAAAACCTTGTAGTCGATCTTCTCGTTGAGATCACCGAAAGGGTCGCTGGATTTACGGGTCTCGCCCGGCGTGTCGGCGTCCTCATCGCTGTCGTCGATGGTGTCATCGTCACCGGCTTCGGCGCCATCCATTTCGCCGGAGTCCATCTGCTCTTCGGAGGTTTCGCTTTCCTCGGCCGGGGCGGCATCAGAGCCGGCCTCCTCCTGCGAGGACTGGTCGTTCTCCTCGTCGCTGCGTGGCTGATCCTCGTCCGAGACCTCGTCCTGATCGTCCTGCTCGCTGTCGTCGTCGCCGTAATCCTCGGCCATCTCCATCGCCGAGAGCATTTCGCGCACAACGCGGGCAAAGGTCTGCTGGTCCTCAACCGATCCTTCGAGCGTCTCAAGCACGTCGCCGGCCTTGCCCTCGATGAAATCGCGCCACAACTCGACCACCTGCCCAGCCGCATGCGGTGGCTTGCGGCCGGTCAGCTTCTCGCGCACCATCAGCGCCACCGCTTCTTCAAGCGGCGCATCCTCGCGGTTGACGATACCCTGATAGTTGGCGCGCTGGTATTTGTCCTCGAGCATCGAGGTCAGATTGTCGCCGACCCCGGTCATACGCCGTGCGCCGATCGCCTCTACACGGGCCTGCTCGACCGCATCATAGACCGCACGGGCATCAGGGCCCTGCGGCGCCATGCGCGCATGCACCACATCATCGTGGCAGGCCTTGCGCAGCGCCATGGAATCACCGAGCCCGCGGGTGACGGCAAAATCGTTGCGTGTCGGACGCTTTGGCAGATCAGGCAAACGAGCCCGCTCGCCCGAGATCCCCGGTCGGTCTGTGCCGAACGCAACCTCAAGCTCATGATCGCCTGCAATCGCGCGCACGCAACCAGTCAGTGCCCGCCGGAACGGCTCGGCGTCAACCATTCCAGTTGGTTTGGATCGGGAATTGTCGCCGCGTCCGGCCATGGCATTATCCGTCAGGCGGTTGCGCTGAGAACGATATTGGCGGCGCTTTCCTTCAACTCGACGCCAAACGCCCGTTGATAGTGTTCGGCCACCAGCGCCCGTTCCAGCTCATCGCATTTGTTGAGGAAGGTCAGGCGGAAGGCAAACGCCACATCGCCGAAGATCTCCGCGTTTTCAGCCCAGGTGATCACGGTACGCGGGCTCATCACCGTGGAAAGGTCGCCATTGATGAATGACGAACGGGTCATGTCGGCGACCCGAACCATGCGTGAAATGGTCTCGCGACCCTCGCCCTTGGCAAATCCCTTGACCTTGGAAGCGACAATATCGACCTCCTGATCATGCGGCAGATAGTTCAGCGTAGTCACGATCGACCAGCGGTCCATCTGGGCCTGGTTGATCTGCTGTGTGCCATGATAGAGCCCCGTGGTGTCGCCAAGGCCAACGGTGTTGGCAGTTGCGAACAGGCGGAAGGCAGGGTGCGGCCGGATGACGCGGCTCTGGTCGAGCAGCGTCAGGCGACCTGAAGATTCGAGAACCCGCTGGATAACGAACATCACGTCCGGGCGACCTGCGTCGTACTCGTCGAACACCAGCGCCACGTTGTGCTGGTAGGCCCAAGGCAGAATGCCATCCTTGAATTCGGTGACCTGCATGCCTTCGCGCACGACGATGGCGTCCTTGCCGACAAGGTCGATACGGCTGACATGGCTGTCGAGGTTGACACGCACGCAAGGCCAGTTGAGGCGCGCAGCGACCTGTTCGATATGGGTCGATTTGCCGGTGCCGTGGTAGCCCGACACCATCACGCGGCGGTTATGGGCAAAGCCGGCGAGAATGGCGAGCGTAGTGTCACGGTCGAATAGATAATCCGGATCAAGGTCAGGCACATAGGAGTCCCGCTCCTTGTAGGCCGGGACACTGATGTCCGAGTCGATGCCGAACACCTCACGTACTTTTACGGTGGTGTCTGGCAGGTTGGTGATGTCGAGGTCGATCTTACTCATCATATCTCCAAGGCCTGGCTTAATAAGCCCGCGGGCCGTCTCTCCTGTCCGATCCTGCTTAGACTGTTCGCTTAGCAGAAACCAGACTGCTTTAACAATTGGTAGGCCTGGATGACGGCGCGAAAACGGTCTTCAGAACCGCGGTCGCCGCCATTGGCGTCAGGGTGGTGTTGCTTGACCAGATCCTTGTAACGGGTCTTGATCTCTGCCGATGTCGCATTTGCGGCCAGACCAAGCGTATCAAACGCCTTTGACTCCAGCGTCTTGACCTTGCGCGCACGAACCGGTCGGTTGGGTCGGGTATCGTTGAAAAGACCATGCGGATCACGCATCCGGGCCTGGGCCCCTGCAGAACCCGATTTCGCCTTCGATTGCGTTGGCCCGCTTGCTGCGGACCGATCCACGCCCATTTTCCAGGTCGGCCGGTGTCCTGTCAGCGCCTCTTTCTGATAACGCGCAATCTCGCCATCCGACAGGCCGGAGAAGTAATTGTAGCCCTTGTTGTACTCGCGCGCATGGTCAACGCAGAACATGAAGTACTGTCCTTCCGCATCGCGGCCCACAGGAGCGCGGTGGGTCCCCGGCTTGCTACACCCGTCCCACTGGCATTCGGGCGTCTCGGGCTCCGCCGGACGGGCACCTTTGCGGCGGACCCGAATGCGGTCAAAATATTTGGAATCCAGTTTCATATCGACAATTATGGTGCTCTACAGGTTTGCGAACAAGGATTGACAAGGGTGATTCAAGCTGCGTACCCCGTCTCGACTTCGAATGCCACCACGCAAATGGAGACAGTCGAAATTTGTGACCGTATCTGATACCCTAGGAGCATCTTAATGTCCCGCCAGAACCGCATTGAATCTGCACTTACCGAACGTTTTCATCCAGAACGGCTTGTGGTGATCAATGAAAGCCATCTGCACGCCGGGCATCATCACACCGACAGCGATCATCATGATACATTCGACGGCACCGGAGAAACCCATTTTCGCATTCGCATTGTAGCGCCTGCGTTTTCCGGCATGAGCCGTATCGAGCGCCACAGGGCCGTCAACGACGTGCTCAAACAGGAGCTTGACGAAGGGCTCCATGCCTTGGCGATTGAAGCCTCGGCTCCCGGCGAACCCACCCGCCGGTAACCTCTCAGAGCCTCTGGCCGTTCAGGACAGTCAATGACAAGATCAGGTCAGCGTCATGCCTTGTCCATCGGCTTGATTCTCAGCCGCGTAATCCTGTTTCGATCCCGCTTCATCACGATAAAGCGCTTGCCGTGGAAGGTGAACGCCTGCTTTTCCTCGGGGATAGTCTGGGATTCATGGATCACCAGACCCGCCACAGTTGTGGCCTCGTCATCAGGAAGCGACCAGTCAAGCGCCCGGTTGAGATCGCGAATCGGAACCGACCCGTCGACGACAATCGAGCCGTCCGCCTCCGTCCTGACGCCTTGAACCTCGGTGTCATGCTCGTCGGCAATGTCGCCGACGATCTCTTCGAGAATGTCCTCAAGCGTCACCAGCCCTTCAACCTCGCCATATTCATCGACGACGATGGCGATGTGGGCCTTGCGCCTCAAGAACGCATTGAGCTGGTCCGGCACACTGGTGGTGTCCGGCACAAACCAGGGTTTCTGGGCAATCTTGACCACGTCCATCTTGTGCGGCTCGGTCGGATTTTCGGCCAGCACCCGCAACACGTCCTTGGCATGAACTATGCCGATGATGTTGTCGGTTGAGCCGCGCCAGATCGGCATTCTGGTATAGGGGCTCTCAAGAACCGCCCGGACATTGGTTTCAGGCGTCTCGTCGGCATTGAGCATCCGCATCGAGGTGCGGTGAATCATCACATCCGAAACTTCCAGCTCGCCCAGGTCAAGCACCCCGCCCAGCCGGTCACGGTCCGCCTTGATCACCGATCCCTCGCGATGCAGCAGATCAACCGCGCCCCGAATTTCCTCATGGGCCGACAACATCGAGGTTTCCGACGCAAAGGTAACGCCGAACACCGACATGATTTTGCGCACGATCCAGTTGATGAAGCTCGACAAGGGACCAACCACGACGACGAAGGCCTTGACCACGGGCGCCACGAACATGGCGAAGCGGTCGGGTGCCGAGATCGCCCAGCTTTTTGGCAAAACTTCGGCAAAGATGACCAGCAGCAAGGTCATGGTCAGCGTCGCCACCGCGACGCCTGAATCACCAAAGATCGACAGGAGTACGCTCGTCGCCAGCGCAGATGCCAGAATATTGACCAGGTTATTGCCGATCAGCAGCGCACCGATCAGCCTGTCCTTGCGCTCGATCAGCGTGTTGACAGTCGCCGCACGCGCATCACCGCTCGTCTCGAGCGAATGCATGCGGGCACGTGATGCCGCGGTCAGGGCTGTTTCGGACCCCGAAAAGAAACCCGACAACCCGATCAATACCAGTATCGCCAGGATGGTCAGGCCATTATCAGCCAGGATTGCGCCTATGGTTTCGAAAATCATGATGCCCGCTTTTCCTCAAGGAATCGAAACACTTCATCAGCCGACACATTGTCGGCAACAAAGGATTGGCCGATGCCGTGCGTCAGGATGAAGGTCAACGCACCGCGCCTGACCTTCTTGTCCTGCCCGATGTGTTTCATCAGTATATCGGTCGGCGGCAGCTCACCTTCAATATCCGACATCCGTGTCGGTAAGCCAACCTCTTGGAGATGGCGCTCAACGCGCGCCGCGTCATCGGGGCTCGCAAGGTTGACCCGGGCTGAAAATTCATGTGCCAGCACCATTCCGATAGCCACCCCTTCGCCATGCACCAGCCGTCGCCCGTCGTAACCGGTCGCCGCTTCCAGCGCGTGGCCAAATGTATGGCCCAGATTGAGCAGGGCCCGCGCGCCTGTTTCGCGTTCATCGGCGGCCACAACGTCCGCTTTCGCCTGACAACCGGTGGCGATTGCCTTGATCCGCGCCTGCCCGCCGGCAAAAACCTCGCGCCAGTTCTGTTCAAGCCAAGAAAAGAACTCGGGCCGGTCAATCAGGCCGTATTTTGCCAACTCGGCATAGCCAGCCCGGAATTCACGGATCGGCAAGGTGTCCAGCACATCGGAATCGGCCAGCACCAGATCCGGCTGATGAAACACCCCGATCAGGTTCTTGCCATGGGAGGAATTGATCCCGGTCTTGCCGCCGACCGATGAATCGACCTGCGCCAGCAAGCTGGTGGGCACCTGGATGAAGCGCATGCCGCGCCGGACGATGCCTGCCGCGAAACCCGACAGATCGCCGATCACGCCGCCACCCAGCGCCACAACCGCGTCGCCGCGTTCCAGCCTGGCGCCCAGCACATGATCGCAAACCCTGACAAGCTCGTCGAACCTTTTGGTCTTTTCGCCGGGCTCAAGCACCAGCGGCGCCGCATCCACGCCGCTCGCAGCAAGGCTCTCGAGTAGCGCATCGAGATGCGCCTCGGCGACATTGCTGTCTGTCACCACCGCACAGCGGACACCGGGATTGCGTGCCGCGATCTCTGCACCAGCCTGGGCGATCAGTCCGGGCCCTATGACAATGTCATAGCTGCGCTCGCCAAGATCAACACGGACAATTTCGCGAGGAGAGGTTGGGGTCATGCAATCGGCACCGTTTCCTGGCCACTGTCCAGCCGCGCAAGCGCCAGAACCGTTTCAGCAGCGATAATATCCTTGTCGTCGTCACGTGACTGCACCGTCACGTCGGCCTTGGCATAGACCGGGTAGCGCTGGTCAAGCAGATCAGACAGCGTTTGTTTCGGATTTGCGGTCTTCAGAAGCGGTCGCGAATCCCGCTTCGAAACACGAGTCCACAACACATCAAGATCCGCTTTCAGCCAAACCGACAATCCATTGGCAATCACCATCCCGCGGGTCGTGTCATTCATGAACGCCCCGCCTCCAGTCGACAACACGCGAGGACCGGTTTTCAGGAGCCGTTTGATCACGCGCGCTTCCAGAGCCCTGAACTCAGGCTCGCCATAGGCTACGAACAGCTCGGGAATCGTCATCCGGGAAACCCGTTCGATCTCATGATCTGAATCGACAAAGGGGACTTCCAGCATCTGCGCCACCAGCCGGCCGATGGCCGATTTGCCGGCGCCCATCAGGCCGACGAACACAAGATTGCGTTGGCCGAGCACACGCCGCGCCTTCTCGATATCCTGCTCCAGCTTGATCGCCTGCGGTTGCGTCAACTCTCTCCCCCGGCCCTCGGGTCAACAATCAGCGCTCTCTATTGGACATGTCCGGCGGCGCGTCAAGCACACCCGGGTTTCCGTATCAACCTTGAAACGGCGCGCCTGCTGCCGCATAACACCCCGGTCACCAGTTCGCCGGAGTTTTCATGCCATCCCTGTTTAGGTTCCTTTTCCTGTGCGCTGTGCTTGCCGGCATTGTCTATGGCGCCATGTTCGCATTGATCATCTATGTTGAACCCGTGGACCGCGAAGTCACCGTGCGCGTGCCGACCGAAAAACTCAACAACTGACAGGACCCGTCCAACTCATGCGCGATCTCAGCGCCGCCAACGCCGAAGCTTTCCTCGAAATGATGAGTGCGGAACGTGGTGCGGCCGACAACACGCTTGATGCCTACCGCCGAGACCTTGATGACGCATCCGCCGTGCTCAAGTCGCTTGGAACCTCGCTCGTCAAGGCCCAGGCCGATGACATCCGCGGCGTGATCGGCGATCTGGCAACCCGAGGCTTCTCCGCCGCTTCCCAGGCCCGACGGTTGTCCGCCCTGCGCCAATTTTACAAGTTCCTGCATGCAGAAGGGTTGCGCGGCGATGATCCGACCGGCGTGATCGATTCCCCGCGCAAGACCCGTTCCTTGCCAAAAGTGCTCAGCATAGATGATGTATCGAGGCTGCTGGCTCAGGCAGAAACCGACATCACGATGGCACAGGACAAGGAGGAAACCCTGCGACGCATCCGTTTTCGCGCGCTTCTGGAACTGCTCTATGCCACCGGAATGCGGGTCAGCGAACTGGTCAGCCTGCCCTATCGCGTTCTCGCCGATGACGGCCGGTTTCTGGTCATTCGCGGCAAAGGAGCCAAGGAGCGCATGGTGCCGATGTCACGGCCCTCGCGCGCAGCCCTCGACGTCTGGCTGGCGGCAATCGGGGATACGGCCGAAGAAGCAGGCTTTCTTTTTCCGGCAAATTCAGCGGAGGGGTATCTTTCGCGCCAGGTTTTCGCCCGCGAATTGAAAGAGGTCGCCGGACGCGCCGGCATTCCGGTGGCGAAAGTCTCGCCGCATGTGCTGCGACACGCGTTTGCGAGCCATTTGCTGGCCGGCGGCGCCGATCTTCGCGCTGTTCAGGAATTGCTCGGCCATGCCGACATTTCAACCACTCAAATCTACACGCACGTACTTGATGAGCGCCTGCGGCAGCTGGTCAATGAACACCACCCCCTTGCAAAAGCCACAAAAAGTCGCGATTAAGCCCGCTCGCAACACGCCAAACTAAGGCGTGACAGACATGTCAGACTAGGCTTGACTGGTCTCGGCGACTAAAAATGCGATGGCCCGCGTGGAAAAGCTCAATGCACAATTATCTTGATTTCGAAAAACCGATTTCCGACCTGGAAGGCAAGATCCTCGAATTGAGGAAGCTCGCGACTGAGGATGAGAGCATCGACACAGGCGATGAAGTTGCCCGGCTCGAAACCAGGGCCCGTGATGCGATGGCCGAGATCTATGGCAAGCTCAATCCATGGCAGAAGACGCAGGTTGCGAGACATCCCGACCGGCCGCATTTCAGTGATTATGCCAAATCGTTGTTCGACGAATTCACACCACTTGCCGGTGACCGCAAGTTTGCCGAGGACGCCGCCATTCAGGCAGGCTTTGCCCGCTTCCGTGGACAGCCGGTTGTGGTCATTGGGCAGGAAAAGGGCCACGACACAAAAACCCGCATCCGCCACAATTTCGGCTCCGCCCGCCCGGAAGGCTATCGCAAGGCCATCCGCATCATGGAGCTGGCCGACCGATTTCAGATTCCCGTCATCACGCTTGTCGACACCGCAGGGGCCTATCCGGGCGTCGGTGCGGAAGAACGTGGCCAGGCAGAAGCCATTGCCCGCTCGACCGAGACCTGCCTCAATCTCCGCGCGCCGCTGATCTCGATTGTCATTGGAGAAGGCGGTTCTGGCGGTGCCATAGCGATTGCCACGGGTAACCGGGTCTACATGCTCGAACACGCAATCTACTCTGTGATTTCGCCCGAAGGCGCGGCCTCGATTCTCTGGCGTGATTCAACGCGGGCGCGCGATGCGGCCACATCAATGAAAATCACAGCCGAAGATCTGCTCGGCCTAGGCGTCATTGACGGCATCATTCCCGAACCGGTTGGCGGCGCCCATCGCGATCCTGAAAGCGTGATTGCGCGCGCTGGCGACAAGATCGCGGCCGCCCTGGAAGAGATGTCAGGGCGCACGGGAGACGAGCTGCGGGCGGACCGCCGCAAGAAATTCCTAGAGATCGGTCGGCATATCGGTTGATGATCGCCTAATTGGGGCCACATTTGGAACGCCAATAAAGCGATCTGCTGATCAGCGCAGTGGAACCCTTGGGGTTTCCAGGATCGCCGCTGATCTGAAATGACCTCGTGCAATCCGGTGCTTGCCTGATTGGCAGGCGACGGGACATGCCGCAATGCCACCCGAATGGTAATGCTTCATGAACCATGTTGGTAGTATTATTGCGTTGAAATGCCTGACCTGAGATTGCTCTCGACGCGATCCAGGAGGTCCAGAACTGGCAACTGCAAAGTCCAAGAGACCCAATGAAACCGATCCGTACGCTGCGCTTCCTTCCTATCCTTCTCCTGGGCCTGACCGGCTGTCAGGATGCGCTCGATTCCGTTTCCAACAAAGTCGAACACCCGCTGCCCGCCAAGCTCGTCAACAAGATGAAGGCTCAGGACATGAGCACGCGGTCGCCGATCATGATGCGTATTTTCAAGGAAGAGGGCGTTCTCGAGGTCTGGAAGCAGAAGGGCAACGGCCGTTTCGAAATCATAGCCTCCTACGAGATCTGCAAATGGTCGGGCAAGCTCGGCCCCAAGTTCAAGGAAGGCGACCGCCAGGCGCCTGAAGGCTATTATCGGATTTACCCGGCGCAAATGAACCCGAATTCGAGCTATTACCTGTCCTTCAACATGGGCTACCCCAACAGCTACGACCGCTCCTACGGCCGCACCGGGTCCAATCTGATGGTTCATGGCGCCTGCTCTTCGGCCGGCTGCTACTCGATGACTGACGAGCAGGTCCTGGAAATCTATGGCTTCGCCCGCGATGCCTTCAAGGGCGGGCAGGAATATTTCGTGGTCGAGGCTCTGCCGTTCCGCATGACACCGGAGAACATGGCACGGCATCGCGACAGCGAGCATTTCGAATTCTGGAAAATGCTGAAGGTGGGCTACGATCATTTCGAGCTGACCAAGCGGCCGCCTAAGGTCGATGTCTGCGATCGGCAATATGTGTTCAACCAGTTCCCGCAGCTCGAGAACGCCAGTTTCCAGGCGAACGCGGCTTGCCCCCCGGCAAGCGTGCCGGCCACACTGGCTTCCGCCTATTACGCCTTTGAGAAAAACTGGAACCAGGACTTTATCAAGGCGGTTGCCAAGTTTGACCGCGAGGAAGCCAATCAGATCGCCGCCAACGAAGCAAAGGCAGAAGCCGAAGCAAAACGGGCCGAGCGCGAAGCCGAAAAAGCGGCGCGCATCGCCGCCAACGGCGGCCAATCACCCGCCGTACCGGTTCTCAGCCTGTTTTCAACCGGCAATCCTCTCAAGGCCCTGGTCCCGAATTCCGCCCCAGCCGCACAGGTCGAAGACACGCTTCCTGCTGCACAGGCGTCAGGTGAAGCTGCGACCGCGCAAGCCGTTCCGGCTCCCGCAGCAGCTGACGTGCCCGTACCCACGCCAAATCCGGCGATCTCGCCACAGATCGCGAACGCCGGACCAGCACCTCGGGCTGACCAGTCCAACAAGCCGTTCTGGAAAATCTGGAGCAGCAATTGAGTGGTGGCAATGAAAGCGTGCTCGACCTTCGCGGTCTGAAATGCCCACTTCCGGTCCTCAAGACCCGCAAATACATGCGTGATCTGTCTACCGGCACGCAGATCCGGATTGAAACCACTGATCCGCTGGCCGTAATTGATATTCCACATTACTGCCGTGAAGACGGGCACCAGTTGCTCGACAGCAGTCCTGTTGAAGGCGGCCACGTCTTCGTTATCGAAAAAGGCTGACAGGGTTCAGCAGGCATCTGCCGAAGACCTTTGCTAGCGCCGCGCCGGCATCCCCGGAATGGCCAGCGGATTGTCAGTGAGTGCATCACGGTCGGGCCGCCCAATGCCAGGCTCCCCGGCGAAGGCCGAAAACAACTCCGCAACAAACCCTTCCGGCATGTCGCGTGTGATCACCACGAGCCTCGTCTCGTGTTTGGCGCCGTCCGGCCAGGCATGCAGTCTCATCGGCTCGGACATCAGGGCCTGCACAGCGTGCAGCACCAGAGGCCGTGACGGATCATCCGCGAGCTTGATGATGCCTTTCATGCGCAAGAGCTTCGGCCCGTGAGCCGATCGCAACAGGTCAAGAAACATCGCAAGCGCCTCGGGGGCGATAGGCCTCTCGAAAACAAGCGAGTCCGCGCGGATATGCTGATCATGCCGGTTCACATCATGCGAGTGGGCGTGATGCCCCCCATGATGATGGCCGGAATGGTCATGTGCGTGATCGTCCTGCCCCGAGCTCAGCCACCGCGCCACATCAAGGCTATGGGCCACAGGATCATAGGCGCCAGTGTCGAACAGGCCTTGAGCGGTCAGGTCGGCGCCCTCGGCGCTGATTACACGCGCCAGCGGATTGAGGGTCTCAAGGCGAGACCTGAGATCATCGCAGTTGGCCGCTAGGGATGTTTTTGACAAGACCAGCGAATCCGCAACCGCCACCTGCCTGCGCGCTTCCTCGTGGTCCGCGAGCGTCGCCAGACCATTGACGGCATCAACCACCGTCACCAGTCCCTCAAGCCGGTAGGACTGGCCAAGTGCCGGATGCCCGATCACCGACTGCATCACCGGCACAGGATCCGCGAGACCCGTGGTTTCGATCACCACGCGCGAGAACGGCCTGATGCGCCCAGTCTGCATGCGGTCCATCAGATCGGCCAGCGTATCCACCAGATCGCCGCGTACCGTGCAGCAGAGGCAGCCGTCTGACAGTTCAATCACGCCATCGTTTGAGCTTTCGACCAACAGGTGATCAATACCGACATCGCCAAATTCGTTGATGATCAGCGCTGCATCGCTGAGCCACGGATCGCCGATAAGGCGGTTGAGCAGCGTTGTTTTACCCGCCCCAAGAAAACCGGTCAGGATCGACACAGGAACTGCGCGCGGAGCGCTCCAGGCGCGCGCTGGTTGGGTCTCGGCAGTCATCGGCTGTTTATCCCTCGGGATCAGATTTCTGGACGCGGAACAGGAACCGGTACTGTTGGCCTGAGCGGCATCACATCGGCGGCCTTTGATGCTTCAGCAGGCGCAGTAAAAGCTGACGCGGCAAAAGGCTCGACCTGGCCGGAAAGCGTACTGCCTGGTCGCGGCACCGGAATAGGAATTCGTGAAAGGGCAACTTCGACACTGGCGCGTGGAAGCCCTGCTGGCGCCTGCACCAGACGCGGTTCGCGGGTCATCGGCACCAGATAAGGCGAATTGAGCACCATCTTGCCATCCTCATCGCGGCCCTCGAAGCGAGCGGCGCGCGCTTTGGGCGTGCAGATGTCGCCGGAAATATCAGCTACCTGATCGCGACCATCACCATAGGGCGCCAGGGTCCGAATGGTCGAGCTGCCCCAGGCAGTGGTCGTCAGCGCCTTGTGAAGAAGCGCTGCGGATTCTTCCGCCCGCGCCTCCAGTGAAGGAGCGCCAAACACTACGCTGACCACGGTTTTCCCCTTCCGGGTCGCCGATGAAACCTGGTTGAAACCCGACGCACAGATAAACCCGGTCTTCATGCCGTCGGCATCTGGAAACCGTCCAATCAGCAAATTGTAGTTGGTGTAGCTCTTTTTGCCATAGGCGAAGCCTTCGTAGCTGAAGTAATGCGCATACTCGGGAAACTCGCGCCTGAGCGCAACGGCCAGCAGCGCCATGTCGCGCGCGGTCGAGTACTGCCCATCACCTGGCAATCCGTTGGGATTGACGAACCGCGTCGAATTCATGCCCAACTGCCGGGCGGTGACATTCATCTCCTGAACGAACGCTTCCTCCGTGCCTGAGACCGCTTCCGAAATGGCCACGGCGATATCATTGGCCGATTTGACCATCAGGTATTTGAGCGCCGAATCCAGCGGGAATCGTTCTCCCGGCTTGAAATACATCTTGCTCGGTGGCTCTTTGGCGGCATTGACCGACATGGTCACCGGTGTGTCCGTCGCCAACTGACCCGATTTGAGCGCTTTGAAGACGATATAGATGGTCATGAGTTTCGTCAGCGACGCCGGATACCAGCGCTGGAAGGCCTGTTCGTGTTCAATGACACGGCCTGAACTTACATCCACAGCAATCTTCGGATTGGCAACTGCATTGCCCGGAGCCATCGATACAGACACAAGAACGGCCAATGCTGCGCCCATCAGGCGCGACTGTAACAGTAAGCTCATTCCGGGGTTCCGATTTTCCAGTGTTTAGACGATTTCTCGATGCGATTGATGGCAAGCAACGGTAGGTTCGCAGTCGCTAATCCACCGCTTTTCGCTCGTCATGATCTTCTACTTAGCCTATATGGCAGACAGATGGCAAAAGGCGACTGCAAGTTTTCCCGTTTGCCGGACATCGCAATTACACAGCCACAGAGGTGAAAAATGCAGCTGGTCGATGATGTTGTTTCAATGAAGGACGAAGTTGCAACCTGGCGCCGCACTCTGCACGCCGATCCGGAATTGCTGTATGATGTGCACAACACTGCAGCTTTCGTTGCCGACAAGCTGACATCATTCGGATGTGACGAAGTCGTGACCGGCATTGGACGGACCGGCGTCGTCGGCATCATTCATGGCCGTCCCGGCGGCAATGGACCTGCGATCGGCCTGCGAGCCGACATGGACGCACTCCCGATCACTGAAATCACCGGCGTGCCCTGGGCCTCCCGCACGCCCGGCAAGATGCATGCCTGCGGTCACGACGGCCACACTGCGATGCTCCTGGGTGCTGCCCGCCACCTTGCTGCGACCCGCAATTTCACTGGCTCCGTTGCCGTGATCTTCCAGCCTGCAGAAGAAGGTGGCGCCGGTGGCCGCGAGATGGTCAATGACGGCATGATGGAGCGTTTCGGCATCACCAAGGTGTTCGGTATGCACAATCTGCCCGGTCTTCCGGTTGGCCAGTTCGCCATCCGCAAGGGTCCGATCATGGCCGCGACCGACATCTTTGATATCACCGTCAAGGGCCGCGGCGGCCACGGCGCGATGCCGCACCAGACCATCGATCCCATTGTCGCAGCATCGGCAATTGTAACTTCGCTCCAGTCGATCGCCTCGCGCAATGCCAATCCGCTCGAATCGGTGGTTGTCTCGGTCACCAAGTTCAACGGTGGATCGGCCTACAACATCATCCCCGAGACGGTTGACCTGGCTGGCACGGTTCGCACGCTGTCACCGGAAATGCGGGATATGGCCGAAAGCAGGATCAACGAGATTGTTCAAGGTGTTGCCGCAGCCCATGGCGCGGAAGCCACGGTGAATTATCTGCGGAATTACCCGATCACCTTCAACCATTCCGAAGAGACCGATTTCGCCGCCGACATCGCCGAAAGCGTTGCTGGCGCAGGCATGGTCGAACGTGAACAGCCGCCGACAATGGGCGGCGAGGATTTCTCCTTCATGCTTGAAGCCCGCCCCGGCGCCTTCATCTTCATGGGCAATGGCGACACCGCAGGTCTGCACCACCCGGCCTACGACTTCAACGACGACGCCATTCCTGTCGGCGTGTCCTACTGGGTCAAGCTCGCCGAAAAGGCGCTGGCCGCCTGAACCTGACGCCCGGCGGAGCGCGTGAACACGCCACCCGCCGGGCCTCGCAAATCCTTACAAGGTCTACAGCATCCGTTGTTGAAGTCGGGCCGCGGTTTCTGTATGCAGATTACCGCGTGGTCCCGTAGCTCAGGGGATAGAGCACAGGATTCCTAATCCTGGGGTCGAAGGTTCGAATCCTTCCGGGATCACCAATTTTTAGATATTTCTAATATTAAGACAACCCCGCAATCTGGCTGGGAAGAAGCGGCTCAATAAGTTTCGGCTAAAACCGTCCATGGCCATTGCGTAAAACTCCCCTACTTCATCAAGTCTGAAGCTTGGCAAGAGGACTTGATGATCATGCAAACCCGGACGGCTTTGACATTTGGTCGATCAGAAGCACTGGCACATGAGTGACAAACCCGGCCAGGGTCGACCATCCCCGGTGCCCTCGCATCGCCTTTCTCGCCTTGCAGGCTTTGGCTTGTTGACGGCAGGCATCGCTACCCGGACCATGTTCGAGGGTGCGCGCAGGTTGAGCCGCGGCGAGCTGCCCACACCCGCAGATCTCCTGATCACCCCCACAAACATCCTGCGGGTCTCGGATGAATTGGCGCGAATGCGAGGCGCTGCGCTGAAACTTGGCCAATTGCTGTCGATGGATGCGGGGGATTTTCTGCCGCGCGAACTGGCCGAGCTGATGGCGCGATTGCGGGCAGATGCCGATTTCATGCCGCCACAGCAACTCAATTCCGTTCTGGTCAGCAATTGGGGACCCGGCTGGAGAGCCAGGTTCAACCGTTTTGACATGCGTCCGCTCGCTGCGGCCTCGATTGGCCAGGTTCACCGGGCAACAACAGTCGATGGCCGTGAACTGGCGATCAAGGTGCAATATCCAGGCGTGGCGCGGAGCATCGACAGCGACATCGACAATGTCGTGTCACTGTTCCGGCTGACCGGACTCGCGCCTCCCAAAGCAAGGCTCGAAAGCCTGATTGCCGAAGCCAAGAAACAATTGCATGAGGAGGCGGACTACATACGGGAAGCTGACAACATCAAGCGCTTTACCGAACAGCTTCGCGGCATCGATGGATTTGTGATGCCCGTCGTGCAGGAGGATTTCAGCACCGGCAACATCCTTGCCATGACCTTCGTCCCGGGCCTGCCGATCGAAACATCTGAAGGTCAAAGCCAGGACATCAGGGACCGGACCATGACGCGGCTTATCCGCCTAGCGCTTGATGAGCTGTTCAGCTTTGCCTTTGTGCAGACCGATCCAAACTTCGCAAACTACAGCTACGATGCAGCCAACGGGACTATCGGCCTCCTCGATTTTGGCGCAGCGAAAGAGCTTTCGGCCGAAACAGTCAGCCTCTACAGGCAGTTGCTTTGCGCCGGGCTGGAAGGGGATCAAGGCAGGATTGCAGAAATCGCAGTCAAGCTGGGGCTGTACAACGAGCAGACCCGCCCGCATCACCGAACCATGATCATTGAGATCATCACGCTTGTGTTCGACGCGGCAAGGCGGAGACCGACTTTTGACTTTGCCAATGATCAATTGCTACAGCGTCTGCGGTCGATGGGAACGGACATGGCGCTCGATCAAAGTTTTGACCAGATCCCGCCGGTGGAGGTGCTGTACCTTCAAAGAAAGGCAGCCGGGCTCTACCTGCTCGGACGCCGCTTGCGCGCATCAGTGCCGCTGCTGGAGATTTTGCGGGACTACACCCATGACACCGTACCGCCTTCAGCCGAACGGCAAGACTAAATTGCCGGCCCGCTGATTTTGGCCCCTGACGACGTAACCCAAGTCAGAGATCTGAAGTGGTGTCAGGCAGGCACCACATCCCCACGTCTTGCCCGCGACTTGATGAGGATCAGGCTGATGATCCCAATGTTGAGGAAGTTCCAGGCGATCCCGTTGAGGAAGGCGGCCTGATAGGATCCGGTCAGGTCGTAGATCCATCCCGACATCCAGCCGCCGAGCGCCATCCCGAGGATGGTCGACATGATGACGAAGCCGACCCGGGCGCCGGCTTCCTTTGCCGGGAGATATTCCCGCACGATCAGCGCGTAGCTTGGAACGATCCCGCCCTGCGACAGGCCAAAGATCAGGCTGACCAAATAGAGCGGCACCATCGCGTCAAACGGCAGATACAGAAAAAGCGCGATGCATTGCAGCGTCGATCCGATCAGCAGGGTTCTGACCCCGCCCAGCTTGTCGGCGATCAGTCCTGAAACCAGTCGCGAGACGACGCCGCCCATCAGCATCAACGACAGCATCTCCGCGCCAACCGTCGGACCATAGCCGAGGTCAGTACAGTAGGAGACAATATGGACCTGTGGCATGGACATCGCCACGCAACAGCCGATGCCGGCAAGTCCCAGCATCCATTGCAGCGCGGTTGGCGAAAACCGCACCGATTGCGCATTGGCGAGCGACATCCTGTTGGCGTGCGCCGTTGCGTCGTCAGGAATCCGGCGCTTGAGCAGCAGCGACAGCGGAATGATCAGCACTACCGGTACGATTGCCAGCACCATATAGGCAGAGCGCCAGCCATGCTCGGTTAGCACGCCGCTCAGAAGAAGCGGCCAGATTGCCCCCGACAGATAATTCCCGCTTGCGGTGATCGCGACCGCAATGCCGCGCCGTCGGTAAAACCAGTGCGAGATATCGGCAATCAGCGGACCGAAACCCACTGCTGTGCCAAAGCCGACAATAAACTGCATCGCCGACAGCATCACGATCGACCCGCTCACTGCTGCAAGCCCGAAGCCTGCGGCCATGGTGAGCGCTGATACGATCAAGGCACTCGTGACGCCAAACCGATCGACGGCGCGTCCTATCACCAGATTGCCCAGCGCAAAGCCAACCATGGTCAAAGTGTAGGGAAGCGATGCATCAGCGCGGGCAACGCCAAATTCTGCCTGCACTGCCGGCATAATGACAATGATCGACCACATGCCAACATTGCCGAGCACGGCTATGGCCAGGGTCACGCCCAGCCGCGTCCACGAATACCGGCTGTCAAGAATTTCAGACTCACTCATGTCCGGCACGATATTTGGGACAATGGCGATTGTATAGGAAATTGCATGATCTCCGCATCCGTCGGTCCACTCTGCGCACAACACGATTGGAAATTGCCACTTCCCTCTGGCATCTATACTGCTTCCAGCGACAATGGGATGCGTGAGGGGAATTCAGACATGACAACATCGATTGCATTGCTCGGCACCGGACTGATGGGGCTGCCAATGGCGCGCCGACTGCTTGGCGCAGGGCATCAACTGACGGTCTGGAACCGCGATGCCTCAAAGGCCATACCACTTGCGGGTGAAGGCGCCCATGTGGCGGCCAGCGCCGCAGATGCGGTCAAGGGTGCAAACCACATCATCACCATGCTGACCGATGGTACTGTCGTGGAAAAGGTTCTGTTTGAAACCGGCGTGGCCGAGGCCATCAGCGCCGGCGCAACTGTCATCGACATGAGTTCGATCCAGCCGAGCCAGGCCCGCGCCCACGCCGAGCGTCTCTCCAGACTGGACATTTCACACCTTGATGCGCCCGTCAGTGGCGGCACCGGCGGCGCGGAAGCAGGCACACTGGCAATCATGGTCGGTGGGGACAGCAAGGTGTTCGATAACGCCGCAGGTATGCTGGGCGCCATGGGCCGCGCCATCCGCGTTGGCCCCACGGGTGCCGGTCAGCTTGCCAAACTCGCCAACCAGGCCATCGTCGGCATCGCCATCGGCGCGGTCTCGGAAGCAACCCTTCTCGTCTCCGAAGGTGGAGGCGATCTCGACGCATTCCGGGCAGCACTCGCTGGCGGCTTCGCCGATTCGACAATCCTTCAGGTGCATGGCCAGCGGATGCAGGCTAACGACTTTGCACCCCGCGGTCGCGTATCCGTTCAGATCAAGGATCTCGACAACGTCCTTATCGAAGCCCGCGCGCTTGGCATCAAACTGCCGTTGGTGGAAGCCGTGCGCGACCGTTTCGTGCGCTTGGCGGGCGAACTTGACGGCGGCAATCTTGACCATTCGGCCTTGTACGTCGAATTGCTTGATTTGAATGGCCGTTCGACAGCGCCGCGCGTTTGACCGCAATATCCCAGTCCTCCATGGTAAAGCATGAACACTAGCTCCCTGACCACCAAACGCCGCATCTCCATTCTCGGATCGACAGGCTCTATCGGCTGCAACACGCTTGATATCATGACCCATCTGGGTGGACGTGAGATGTTTGAAGTGCCCGCCATCACCGGAATGGGCAATATCGAGCTTCTGGCCAAACAGGCGCGGCAAACCGCTGCCGGCTTTGCCGTCACTGCAGACCCGGATCGCTATGAAGATCTGAAGTCGGCTCTGGCGGGGTCCGGCATCGAGGCGGGTGCCGGTCCGTCGGCACTCGTCGAGGCAGGCGCAAGAGACACCGATCTTTTGCTCGCTGGCATTGTTGGCATTGCAGGTCTGGCGCCGACGCTGGCGGCGGCTGCAGGTGGCGCGGATATCGCGCTTGCCAACAAAGAGTGCCTGGTGTCCGCCGGCGATCTGTTCACCGCAGCAATTGCCAAGGGCGGGGGCAAGCTGCTGCCTGTCGACAGCGAGCACAACGCCATCTTCCAGGTGCTGGAAGAGCACCAGCGTCACGCCGTCGAACGCATCATCCTGACCGCATCCGGCGGACCTTTCCGCGATTTCACCCGCGAACAGATGGCTGCCGTCACCCCGGAGATCGCGGCAGCCCATCCCAACTGGTCTATGGGCCTCAAGATCTCGATCGACAGTGCGTCGATGTTCAACAAGGCGCTCGAGATGATCGAGGCGCGCCACCTGTTCGGCATGCGCCCGGACCAGATCGAGGTCATCGTCCACCCGCAATCGATCATCCATTCGATGGTCGGCTATACTGACGGCTCGGTGCTGGCCCAGCTCGGCGCCCCGGACATGCGGCACGCGATCGGTTACGCCATCTCCCATCCCCGCCGCGCCAACCTGCCGATCGAACGTCTGGATTTCGCCAAGCTTGCCCGCCTCGATTTCTTTGCACCCGACGAGATCCGCTTCCCTGCTCTCGCCCTCGCCCGCACCGCCATGCAGCGCGGCGGCCTTCAGGGAGCGATCCTCAACGGCGCCAAGGAGGCTGCCCTCGAAGCCTTCATCGCTGGCCAGATCGGTTTTCTCGACATCGCCGACATTGTCGCCTCTGTCATGGACCGGCTCAATGACGGGCGTAAAGCCCAGTCCATCGAAGAGGTATACGCGGCGGATCGGGATGCCCGCAGGGTCGCGGCGGAGTTGATGCGAAAGTCAGCCTGAATGCTCCCTTCAATGAAAAAGGGCAGATCTGAGGATCCGCCCTTTCTCATTGATACTGATTCTTTGAACCCGATCAGCCTGCAGCTGTCACCGCCCGCTTGGCCATCACCTTGACCAGGTTGGCGCGATAGGCCGACGAGGCATGGATATCGGACATCAGGTCCGAATCGTCGACCGTGATGCCATCAAGCGCACCGGCCGAGAAGTTCGAAGCCAGCGCCTGCTCCATATCCGCAGACCGGAACACACCATCCGAGCCAGCTCCGGTGACCGCGACCCGCACAGATCCATCGCCGTGCTTGGCCACAAACACACCGGCCATCGCGTAGCGCGATGCAGGGTTGGGGAACTTGGCATATCCAGATTTGGACGGAGCATTGATCTCGACCGCCACGATCAGTTCGCCGTCCTCAAGCGCCGTGTCGAACATGCCGGTGAAGAACTCATCGGCACCGATGGAGCGCTTGTTGGTAACGATTGTGGCATTGAGCGCCATCAGCCCCGCCGGATAGTCCGCCGCCGGGTCGTTGTTGGCAATTGAGCCACCGACAGTGCCCATGTGACGCACATGCGGATCTCCGATATGGGCAGCCAAATGAGCAAGCCCCGGGCAGGCTGAAGCGATCTCCGAAGAGTTCGCCACTTCCGCGTGGGTGGTCGCAGCCCCGATCCGGATGGCCCCGCCATTGACCGAGATGCCTTTCATCCCGGCGATATGGCGAAGATCGACAAGGTCTGAAGGAGCGGCGAGCCGCTGCTTCATTGTCGGCAGCAGGGTTTGCCCACCGGAGAGGTACTTGGCCTCGTCATTGGACGAAGCCAGCTTGACTGCATCCTCGACCGAGGAGGCGCGGTGATAGTTGGTTGCATACATGATGTCTGCCTCCCTTTCCTACTGGTTTGACCCGAGCGCTGCCCAGACCCGTTGCGGGGTTGCAGGCATCGTCAGGTCATTGTTGCCGATTGCGTCGGTAATGGCGTTGATCAGCGCCGGCGGGGATCCGATCGCACCGGCTTCGCCGCAACCCTTGATGCCAAGCGGGTTGGACGGGCACGGCGTGGTCTGGTGCGAGACGTTGAATGACGGCAGATCGTCGGCGCGCGGCATGGTGTAATCCATGTAGCTCGCTGTCAGCAGCTGACCGGTTTCCGGATCGTAATGCGTGCCTTCCAGCAGCGCCTGACCGATGCCTTGCGCAACCCCGCCATGCACCTGGCCCTCGACAATCATCGGGTTGATGATGTTGCCGAAATCATCGGCGGCCACAAACTGGATGACTTCGGTTTTCCCGGTTTGCGGATCGACCTCCACTTCGCAGATGTAGCATCCGGCCGGGAAGGTGAAATTGGACGGATCGTAGAAAGCGCCCTCTTTCAGTCCCGGCTCCATGCCTTCGGGCATATTGTGCGCGGTATAAGCCGCCAATGCCATCTGGAACCACGGCACGCTCTTGTCAGTGCCTGCTACCTTTAGCTCGCCGTTCTCGATGACGATATCGCTTTCATCGGCTTCCATCAGGTGCGCTGCAAGTTTCTTGGCCTTGAGTTCGACCTTGTCGAGCGCCTTGACCACTGCCGACATTCCGACGGCACCCGATCGCGACCCGTAAGTGCCCATGCCCATCTGCACCTTGTCGGTGTCGCCATGAACGATGGAAACCGTGTCGATGCCAACGCCGAATCGATCAGCGACAAGCTGGGCAAAGGTGGTCTCATGGCCCTGGCCATGGCTGTGCGACCCTGTCAACACTTCGACCGTGCCCACAGCATTGACCCGTACTTCAGCCGATTCCCAGAGCCCGACGCCGGCACCGAGTGATCCGACTGCGGCTGACGGCGCAATGCCGCACGCCTCGATGTAACAGCTCATGCCGATTCCGCGCAGTTTGCCGCGGCCCTTGGCTTCAGCCTTTCGTGCGGGGAAGCCGGCATAGTCAGAAGCTTCCATCGCGGCGTTGAGAGACGCCTCGAAATCACCGGCGTCGTAACACATGATCACAGGCGTCTGGTGCGGGAACTCCCGGATGAAGTTGGTCTTGCGCAATTCAGCAGGCGAGACACCAAGCTCACGCGCTGCAGTCTCCATCGTACGCTCGACCAGATAGGTGGCTTCCGGGCGCCCGGCACCGCGATAGGCGTCCACCGGCACAGTGTTGGTGTAAACCGTGCGCACATTGGCGTGGACCGCCGGGATATTGTATTGGCCCGAAAGCAGCGTCGCGTAGAGATAGGTCGGAACCGAACTCGAAAACAGCGACATGTAGGCACCGAGATTAGCGATCGTGTCGACCTTGAATCCGGTGATCTTGTTGTTGGCGTCAAATGCCATCTTGACCGTCGAGACATGGTCGCGGCCATGCGCGTCGGTCAGAAACGCCTCGGTCCGATCGCAGTTCCATTTGACCGGGACACCGGTGCGCTTGGATGCCCAGAGGCAGACAATCTCTTCGGGGTAGATGTAGATCTTTGAGCCGAAGCCGCCACCCACATCGGGTGCAATCACCCGGAGCTTGTTTTCAGGCGCCACGTTGTAGAATGCACTCAGCACCAGCCGCGCCACATGCGGGTTCTGCGACGTGGTCCAGAGCGTGTAGTGATCTTCACCCTCGTCATAGACCCCAAGCGCAGCACGCGGTTCCATCGGATTGGGAACCAGCCGATTGTTGATGATCTTCATTTCAGTGACATGCGCCGCCGAGGCGATTGCCGCATCGGTTGCAGCAGCATCACCGAGCTCCCAATCGAAGATCAGGTTGTTCTTTGCCTCAGGATGGAGCTGCGGAGCGCCGTCCTTCAGCGCCTCTACCGCAGACGTCACCACAGGCAGTGTCTCGTAATCAACAACCACGGCCTCAGCCGCATCCCGCGCCTGTGCCTTGGTGTCCGCCACAACGATGGCAACCGCATCACCGACATAGCGAACGGTATCCTGTGCCAGCGGACGCCATGCGCCCATGTTCATAGGCGAGCCGTCCTTGGAGTGGATCATCCAGCCACAGATAATGTTGCCGATCGCATCGTCGGCAAGCTGATTGCCATTGAGAATGCCGATGACGCCCGGCATCTTTTCGGCAGCGGAAGTATCGATGCCCTTGATCTTCGCATGTGCGTGCGGCGAACGGATAAAATGAGCATGCTTCATGCCCGGCACGACCATGTCGTCAGTGTACCGGCCCTTGCCGGTTATGAACCGCTTGTCTTCCTTACGCGCCACCCGGGCGCCAATACCTTCCATTCCCATGTCTCAAACTCCTCCGGTTGAGTGTAGGTGAAAAGCTGGTGCGGAAACTATCGTTTGCGCTAGAGGGCAGAACCTTGAAGCTGATGCAGGCATCCGAGTTTCAGCCGGCCCATGCTCTTCAGATCTGGATCCTCTGCCCGCCTCACGATCATCCGCAGTATCCGCAGCCTTTCGCCATTGCCTGTTCAGGCATGTCTATTCAGCTGCGACCTTCGCTCCGGCGCCCATCTTTGATGCGGCATCGAGCACTGACTTGACGATATTGTGGTAGCCCGTGCAGCGGCAGATATTGCCTTCGAGCTCCTGCCGGACGGTTTTTTCGTCCAGCTGGCCGCCGTGCCGATTGATCATGTCAACAGCCGACATGATCATGCCCGGCGTGCAAAACCCGCACTGCAGGCCATGGTTCTCGCGAAAGGCAACCTGAACCGGATGCAGCTCACCACCGGAAGCCAGACCTTCTATGGTCATGACATCCGAACCGTCAGCCTGAGCGGCAAGCATGGTGCAGGATTTGACGGCCTTGCCATCAACATGGACCACGCAAGCCCCGCATTGCGAGGTGTCGCATCCGACATGGGTTCCTGTAAGTCCGAGGTTTTCACGAATAAACTGGACCAGAAGGGTCCGGTCCTCACATTGACCTGAAACGGAGCGCCCGTTCACAGTCATCGATACATTGGCCATTAAATTCCTCCCTGGGGTGCGCAGTCCTCACTGACACATAGGGCATCTTTTTCCTTTTTTGAGAAAGGATCAACAGCTAAACTTGGTTTTCTGTTCGACCATGTCACTACTTGAGCAGGAGTCGCCGAGCACAAGGCTCGGTCTCCTTTAGCAGTGACACCTCGATCATGGGTAGAGACTTTGCTGCGACATCAACGCTTCAGACTGGCAGTGCCGCGAAAGGTGCCGGAATCGCTGAGGTTCAGCATCAGATTGCGCCAAGAAATCTGTTGCCGCATAACCCGTTTCAAACTATAAACTGACCGGACGGTCGATTAATATCAACCGGAGTTGGAGGGGAACACTATCCGAAAGGCTGATGCCGCCACACCGGGATACGCTTCCCGATGGCAACATCAAGTGACATAACTCTATCGGTGGCGCCCATGTTCTATATGCGGCAAGCCCTAGGCAGTTACAAAAAATGCCCCTAATTTCCGGGGCGATACGCGAATTTGAAATCGCAAACCGATCTGGGAGGATACAATGAAAAAACGCAATTTCCTGAAGTCCGCTGCTGTTGCAGCACTGGCACTTTCCGCAATGGGCGCGTCGTCGATTGGCGCGGCCGCGCAGGAAGTCACCCTGCGCATGCACCAGTTTTTGCCGGCTCAGGCCAATGTGCCGGCCGAGCTGCTCATTCCATGGGCTGAAAAGATCGGCACCGAATCCGGTGGCCGCATCAAGATCGAAGTGTTTTCGGCCATGTCGCTCGGTGGCACCCCGCCACAGCTGATGGACCAGGCCCGCGATGGCGTTGTCGACATCGTCTGGACCCTTCCAGGCTACACCCCGGGCCGATTCCCGCGCGCGGAAGTGTTTGAACTGCCGTTCACCATGACCAATGCAGAAGCCACCTCGCATGCCTACTGGGACCTGTTCAAGTCGGACATGGAAGAGCAGGAATTCAAGGGCGTCAAGATTCTCGCCACCTGGGTCCATGGTCCCGGCGTAATTCATGCCAAGGGCAACGGCGTGCGAAAGCTTGAGGACATGGAAGGCCTGAAGGTGCGCGGTCCGACCCGCGTCATCAACGGCATGCTCGCGGAACTCGGAGCAGAGCCGGTCGGCATGCCGGTTCCGGCGATTCCGGAAGCTCTGTCCAAGGGCGTGATCGACGCCACAGTCATTCCATGGGAGGTGACCCCGGCACTCAAGATTGCAGAACTGGTTGATACCCATACCGAGTTCTCGGGCGATCGTGCACTTTACACTGCCGCATTCGTGCTGGCGATGAACCAGGCGAAGTACGACAGCCTTCCCGACGATCTCAAGAAGATCCTCGACGACAACACCGGCGCTGACTTCTCCGCTTTTGCGGGCAAGACCCAGGCCTCGTTTGATGCACCCGGCCGAAAGATCGCGGAAGCAACAGACAACGAAATCGTTGTTCTTGATGAGGCTGAAGTGGCCCGCTGGCAGGCCGTTGCCGAAACCGTTCGCGACAACTGGTTCGACGAGATGGAAGCCAAGGGCATCGACGGCGAAGCACTTTATGCCAAGGCTCAAGAGCTGATCGCCAAGTACACCAAGTAAGTCGATCGACTTTCAAAAACCGGCGGGGATTGCCTGAAAGGGCCAACCCCGCCGGACTCATATCAAGTGCATCAACGACCAGCATGCGGCCAAAATGGTGCAGCCTTTCCAGGCCGAACGTCGCACTGGCACTGTCGCAGACCAAGCATTCCGGATAAACCAGTCGGACAGTGCGGCGAAATTCGCCGGTTCGAAAACATCGTCGGGCATTCGGGTGGTTTTATCCGAAATTGCCATAGATTTTTGCCGCGGACCAGTTTCGCGGCCACGCCCGGGAGGGAGGGTTCAAAATGTTTGACCGGATTGACCGCCTGATGCGGTCCATTGCAGCCTTCATGGCAATCCTGGGCGGGCTTGTATTGATCGCCGTCATCCTGGCAACCGTCGCCTCGGTCAGCGGCCGCGCCCTGCTCTGGATTGGACTTAGCCCGATCCGCGGTGATTTCGAACTCGTGGAACTCGGAACCGGGTTCGCAGTCTTCTCGTTTCTGCCCTGGGTTCAGATCAACCGTCAGCATGCATCGGTTGAAATCCTCACCATGCATATGGGCGACACGGCCAACCGGCTGATCGACATGGCATGTGATCTTTTGATGCTTGCCATTGCAATCCTTCTGACCTGGAAGCACTGGGACGGCACACTCGATAAATTGGCCTATGGCGAGACCACGTTCATCATTCAGTATCCGATCTGGTGGGCCTATGCTTCAGGTCTGATGGGTGCATTCGGCTTTGTCCTGATCAGCTTCTGGTGCGTGATCCTGAGCGCCAAAGCACTGCTGACCGGCCGGAACCAGTCCCATGGAGAGACGGTACATTGACCAATATCGACATCGCCCTTCTCTCATTCCCGGTTCTGCTGGTGCTGATTTTTCTGCGCGTGCCGATCGGGCTTGCAATGCTGCTCACCGGGATTGGCGGAAGCTATTTCATCAATGGCTCTTTCCTGATGATTTTCGCCCAGCTCAAGAACCTGACCTGGGGCACGTTTTCCGCCTACTCGCTCTCTATCATTCCGCTGTTTCTGCTGATGGGCCAGTTCGCCACGCTTGGCGGCATGTCGCAGGCACTGTTCAAGGCAGCGGAAACATGGATGGGACACAAGAAGGGCGGCGTCGCCATGGCCGCTGTTGGCGCATGCGCCGGCTTCGGCGCGATCTGCGGCTCGTCGCTGGCAACCGCTGCGACAATGGGCCAGGTCGCCCTGCCTGAACTCAAGCGCTACGGCTATTCCGGCGAGCTCGCCACCGGCGCACTCGCTGCCGGCGGCACACTCGGCATTCTGATACCGCCCTCGGTTATCCTGGTGCTCTACGCCATCCTGACCGAGCAGAACATCGCCAAACTCTTTGTTGCTGCCTTCATTCCGGGCTTTCTTGCAGCCATCGGCTACATGATTGCCATCGCCATCTATGTCAGGATAAAGCCTGAATCTGCTGGCCACAGGGACCGTGCGCCCTATTCAGAACGGTTTCGGAGCCTGATTGCTGTCTGGCCGGTGTTGATCGTGTTCATCGCCGTCGTCGGCGGCATTTATGGCGGCATCTTCACCCCGACCGAGGCTGCTGCCATCGGCGCCTTCGGCACCGGTGTGATCGCACTCTTCAATGGCGGGTTGAACAGCTCGACCTTGAAGACCTCCATCCTGGCCACCGCCAGCGCCACCGGCATGATCTTTCTCATCGTCTTCGGCGCAGGCGTCTACAACGCCTTCCTGGCACTCAGCCAGCTGCCACAAACAGCCGCCGCCTATGTTGGAAGCCAGGGCTTCAATCCCTGGCTGGTGATGGTCGGCGTCCTGCTGCTCTATCTGGTTTTCGGGTGCATCATGGACTCGCTGTCGATGATCCTGCTGACAGTGCCTATTTTCTTCCCGATCATGTCAGCGCTTGATTTCGGCCTGACGCCCGAGGAATTCGCACTCTGGTTCGGCATCCTGGTGCTGATTGTCGTGGAGGTGGGGCTGATAACGCCACCGGTGGGGATGAACCTCTTCGTCATCAACTCGATGGCCAAGGACACGCCATTGTCCGCGACCTATCGCGGCGTGTTCCCCTTCGTCATGACCGACATCATTCGTGTCGCCATCCTGACCATTTTCCCGGGCATCACGCTTGTCGCCGTCAGGATGCTTTACTGACGGCGGGGTTGACGGTTCCCAACCTGGCTCGGCTCAGAGGCCGATTGCGCGGATAGCCTCGGCCAGCGCGGCGTCAACAGGAATTCCGTTCGCAAGATAATCGCTGCGGATCTGCTGCCGCCGGCGTCCGGGTATACGGGCTCCCTCGGTGCCTGCCACCATATCGGCCATCAACGCCATGCGCTCCGCACCGCCAGGCCCGAATGCATCCGGGTCGATCGCGATGATCGCCTGCCCGGTGCCAGGCGGGTCGCCCTTGTCGTCAAAGAACGATGTCGCCTGCCAGGCATAATTTGCCCCGGTCAATCCGGCGCAGAGAAGCTCGACCATCAAGGCCAGCGCAGTCCCCTTGGCATCCCCGAGCGGGATCATCGTCCCCGCCATCGCAGCTTTTGCATCGGTAGTGGGCTGGCCATCGGGGTCAAGCGCCCATCCTTCCGGAATTGGCTCACCCTTTTGTAAGGCAGCCATGATCTTTCCGCGGGCAACCTTGGACAGGGAGATATCGACCACCACCGGCGCGCCGTCTGAAAGCGGTGCGGCAAAGGCAATCGGGTCAGTCCCGAACAGCGGCCGACGTCCGCCCCATGGCGCCATCGCCGCCGGCGCGTTGGCCACCATCAGCGCAGCAACGCCCCGATCAGCAAGCGCTTCGACGATCACGCCAGCGACCCCACAATGATGCGAGCGGCGGATACCGGCAATGGCGATACCTTGCTTCTTTGCAGCTTCGGGCAACCACTCGAGCGCCAGATCCATAGCCGGATAGGCAAAGCCATTGGCGGCATCGATCGCAAGCGCACCAGGCCTTGTCACTTCTGCTGTCGGAACCGCAAAGCCATCAACCTTGCCCGCCCGCGCCTGTGCCGAATAGGCATCCACCCTGCGCAGGCCATGACCGTTCTGCCCCGCCAGTTCTGCCGCCAGAAGCGCCCGGGCAACCGAAGTGGCATTCGCCTCCGAGGTTCGGCTGCGCATCAGCGCCCCGGTTATCAACTCGGTGACGGCCTCTGGCGTCATCGTCAGCATGTCACTCATGCCTTGTTCCCCAGCGCTTCAAGCACTTTGTCAGCGATCAGATGACTGACCCGCTCGTTGGATTCACCTGTAACTCCAGCAATATGAGGTGTCAGGACAAGATTTCCGAGCCCCTTAAATTTCTCGCCCGCCTCGGCGGTCAGCGGTTCGGTCTCGAACACATCAAGCGCTGCTCCGCCCAGCCGCTCCGCCTTGAGCGCGTCGGCCAGTGCCGCCTCATCGACGATGCCGCCGCGGGCCGCGTTGATCAGGATCGCATCCGGCTTCATCCTGGAAAGCGCCTCGGCGTCAATCATGTTCCGCGTCGCATCGGTCAGCGGCGTATGCAGCGAAATCACATCGCTGAATTCCAGCACACCGTCGAGCGACACGTTGCGAGCGATCTGCCAGCCCGGATGATCCGCCATCAGATAGGGGTCATAGGCAACAATCTGCATGCCCATCATATGCGCTCGCCAGGCGACTTCGCGGGCAATCGAGCCGTAGCCGATGAGACCCATTGTCTTGCCCGCGAGCTCGCGACCCATCATCGATTGCCGCGGCCAATCGCCCGCCGCAACTTCCGAAGACCGCAGATAAGCGCCGCGCAACAACATCAGCGCCGAGGTGATAACATATTCGGCCACTGAAAGGTCATTGGCGCCGGTTGCCGGAATGACGGCAATCGAGCGCGCCTTGCAGGCCGCCACATCGATATTGTCGAGCCCGACGCCCAGCCGCCCAACCACACGCAGCCTGGGACCCATGCTCAGAAGGCTCTCGCGCACCTGGGTGCGGTTGCGAACGATCAGTGCACGCGCTGATGTCAGATGATCATGCAGCTTTGCCGGATCATCGACCAGTTTCGGATCGTAAAGCGTATCATATGCGTGAGCGAGGCGGCCAACAGCCGCCTCGTCCATGAATTCGGTGATGACGATATCTGCCATGAAAACTCCGTCTGTTCCCCGGTTTTAAGCGGAACGATAGAGTTTTGTCATGGAGAATTCGCGGTGACCAAGCGCTTCGGCTGCTGTCGCGCGACCGTTGGATGTGCGAATGATCATCTCGATCAGCGCATCGCCGGCTTCCTCAATTGTCATTTCACGCGTCAGCACACCGGTCACGTCCACGTCGATGTGTTCGCTCATGGTGCGCAGGGTGCGCGGATTGCCTGAGATCTTGATCACCGGCACAATCGGATTGCCAACCACGTTGCCCTGCCCGGTCGGGAAGGTATGGATCACCGCGCCACCGGCAGCCATCAGGGTCACGCATTCAGCGGCAGCCGACGACGAATCCATGAAATAGAGACCCTTGCCTGATTGCGGTGCTTCGGCTGGTTCCAAAATGTCGATGAACTGCGAGGTGCGGCCGATCTTCTCGAGATTGCCCAGCGCCTTTTCCTCGATCGTCGTCAGGCCGCCCTCGATATTGCCCTTGGTCGGCTGGCTGTCAGAAAGGTCGTCTGTCTGATGCGCGAAGATGACGTCGTTCTGATAGGC
The DNA here is from genome assembly GCF_038900115.1 of Hoeflea sp. AS60. Classification (NCBI taxonomy): domain Bacteria; kingdom Pseudomonadati; phylum Pseudomonadota; class Alphaproteobacteria; order Hyphomicrobiales; family Rhizobiaceae; genus Hoeflea; species Hoeflea sp. AS60. The sequence goes on from NZ_JBBMQP010000001.1 coordinate 481,294, forward strand.
TTCCCACATCTTGTACCAGCGCTCGCCAACTTCCTCGTTGATCGCCCGCGTCTTGCAGATATGCTCTGCCCCGGTAATCTCGGATGTTTCGCCGAAGAAGCCGGTGATCCCTTCGGGCAGCAACTTGTCATACATATTGCCGACCGTCGGGCACGAACTCAGGCCGGTCGTGGTGTCGCTCTCGCCGCATTTGGTCGAGACCCACAGTTCCGAGATCGAGCATTCTTCGCGCTGCAACTCGGAGGCAAAATGCACATATTCCTTTGCCACGCGCGACGCATCCATGATGGTCTTGAGATCACCATTCTGCTCGATCGACAGACCGGTCACCGGCTTGCCGGTGGCGGCGATGCCATCGACGATCTTCTTGGTCCAGCCAGGTTCGATGCCGATCACCACCACGGCCGCCACGTTCGGGTTCGACCCGGTGCCGATCATGGTGCGGAAGTGGACATCAAGGTCTTCGCCGAACTGAAGACGGCCATAGGCATGCGGGATTGCCAGTGTGCCCTTGATGTTGTTGGCGACCGCTTCGCAGGCCGCATTGGAGATATCGTCAACCGGCAGGATGACGACGAGATTGCGAACGCCGACCCGGCCATTCTCGCGCCGATAGCCCTGAAAAGTCATGTTTGAATATTTCGATGCCATGATGAGGGCTCCTACCAGCGCTTGGTTTTCAGATTTTGTGTGTGGACATGAGCGCCCTTGGCAACGTCGGCGACGAACTTGCCGATATCCTCGCCGTATTTGGTAGCGGTATCGCCCGCCTTGATGTCCTTCAGCGCGATCTTGTGGCCAATCGGCACATCCGCGTTCGACACAAGCTCGAAGCTCGAATTGTCATGGGTGACGACACAGAGCATCTTGGTGCCGGCCTTCAGGCCTTCGACAACAACGACGCCGACATTGTCTGCGTGGTCATGAACTAGCAAATGGGGGGTGGTCACGTTTGTCCTCCAGTGTGAAAAAAGTGTATTGGTATGGCGTCCGACGAACAAGTCTTATATAAGACATAAGATACGATATGTGCACGAGTCAACCGGGGCAGGGCATGGAAAAGAACAATCAAGTCGCCGATGGCGCAGAAAGCGGCGAGGCAATCGGGTTCAAGCCGCTCTACGCCCAGGTCCGCGAAAGGCTGATGCGTCGTCTGGTCGAAGGGGCATGGCCACCAGGCATGTTGCTGCCCAGCGAAATGGAGCTGGCGCGGCAACTCAACGTCAGCCAGGGCACCGTGCGCAAGGCGCTCGATTCGATGACGGCTGACAATCTGCTGCTGCGCCGCCAGGGCCGCGGCACCTATGTGGCCGAGCCCGAAGAAAGCCGCATCCTGTTTCAGTTCTTCAGGCTGTCGCCGGATGAAGGCACTGCGAGCTTTCCAGATTCACAGGTGCTCAGCACGGGCAGCGCCAAACCGACCGCGACAGAATTGAAGGCGCTGCAGCTGACCGACTCCGATGACGTCATCCGCATCGAACGCATCCGCTCGCTGTCGGGCCAGCCGATCCTGATCGAAACCATAACGCTGCCGTCAAACCGCTTTCCGGATTTCGATCACCTGAGCATCATCCCGAACAATGTCTACAGGCTCTACTCCGAGCGTTGGGGCATCACCATCGGCAGCGCCGAAGAAAGGCTCAAGGCGATATCCGCCAGCGCCCGCGACGCCACCAAGCTGGGCTGCGACAAGGGTGAACCGCTTCTGCTGATCAGCCGCGTCGCCCGCGATCTGGAAAATCGCCCGGTGGAACTGAGATGGTCGCGCTGCATAAGCCGCGACATCCACTACGCGGTCAATCTGCGGTGAACCTCACAGACTGATGGCAGCACCGGTCTTGGCGGATTGCTCCGCTGCCAGCCCGATCCGCACCGCTTTCATCCCGTCTTCAAGCGATACCTCTGGCACGCCGCCGGTGCGGATCATCGCCAGGAATTTCTGGTGCTGGAAAAACGTCGATCCGTGATGATCGCCAACCGCAAGAATGGCGGCATCGACATCGACAATCTCGCGGATCTCCCGCTTGGTATCGCGCGGTGACAGCACGAATTCCGAATGCCGCTCCTTGCCATCAGGCGAAAACCGCGAAGGGCCAGGAACAAACGCCTCCGCCTTGGCGACATCACCGGTGACGGCAATCGCCTCCTGCCAGCTCGAGCCTTCGGCGAACATGCAGAGGTCCAGCATGGCGCGCATGCCATTGTCAAAATCGATCACCACGAAGGCATTGTCGAGAATGTCGGGGCGTTTGCCGTCATACTCTTCATCAAGAAAATTGACGTCCACACCGCCCGACGCATAGACGCGAACCGGCTCGGCCTGGGCGATCAGCCGCATCAGATCGAAAAAATGGCAGCATTTCTCAACCAGGGTGCCGCCCGTCTTGTGCTCAAAGCGGTTCCAGTCGCCAACCTTCTTCAGAAACGGAAACCGGTGCTCGCGAATTGCAATCATGCGCGGCGTACCCGTCTGTCCGGACCGCACAGCCTCGATCAGGCGCTCCACCGGCGGAATGTAGCGGTATTCCATCGCCACCCAGACCTGAGAGGTCCGCCCCGCAGCGCGGGCAAGAATATCCTCGCAATCAGACAGCGTCGTGCACAGCGGCTTCTCCACCAGGATAGGCAGATCCGCTGGCAGCACGTCCAACAGAATCTGGTGATGCAGGTGATTGGGGGTGGCTATCACCAGCGCGTCGCACAGCCCGGATTGCAGCAGGTCAGCATGATCTATGAACCCGGCACAGCCTTGCCCGGCCATGAACGCAGCACTTGAGCGCATGCCCTCATCCGGATCGCTGACCGCCGTCACCTGCGCACCGTCCAGGAGACCGATGGTGCGGATATGCTCCTGCCCCATCATGCCCGATCCGATGATGCCGTATCTGATGTCTGTCATGGGGCTGGCCTCAAAGGTGGATGACGGGCAGGCCTGCGGCTGCAGCGAAACTTTCGAGTGCTGCGACATGGTCGCCATAGGCAAGCGCCATGTGATGCTCGAGCCCGCTGTCGATAACGCGTTTCAGCATCTCACGCGCAGGGCGCTCGAATTTCACCACGCCGGAGGTGCCGGTGAAGGCCATTGCGCGCTTGAGCACCTCGCCTCGGGCAATCACGAGGCTCTGCCGCCCGCGCGCCTGGCTCAGCCGGACAAAAGTGACCGGACCTGGTTTGAGCGGAAATTCAAACAGCAACGGCATTTTTCGGTTGGTGTGGATGGTGGCGCGGGCGGCCACGTCCGGATCCGCCATCGAGATCGGCGCCTGGCCGCAATGCCAGACCACGCCGGTGTCATCGCTCTCGTCCATGTCCACCAGATCCACGAGGAACACCGGCTGGTCGCTCGCCGCCTGCAAGAGCAGTTGCGTTGCCGCGCCATAGACATCTGCCTCGCAGGCGCATGGCACCCGGCCCTCGCCCATCATCGAGGCCGGACCACATACCGCGCCGCCATATTCGGTAAATGTTTCCGGCCAGCAACGAATGGCGAACGCATCAAAGGCCCCGTCGGTCTTCATCCCGTCCAGCGCCAGCTTGAGCCTCAGTGATCGATCAAGCTCCACCTGATCGACCTGATCAAGCTCTGACAGGGTTTCGGCAGCCGCAGCTCTAAGGTCGCTCGCCGCCGCATCGGGCGCTGCGCGGGCACGTGAAAACAGATCAGAGAGCTCGAAGCCGCTAACCGTCATTCCGGTCAGCGCCGACAACCGTTCGCTATCGTAGGCACAGGTGTCAAACCCGTCCGGATGCGCCCCGATCCGGGCGATTTGTTTGCCACGCAAACCGCTCAACAGAGCCTCGCCATACTCCGGGTTTGCGGCGGTTTCCTGCGGAATCAATGGACGAACCATCGGCGTATCGGTCAAGATCGCATCAATACCCGGAGTATGTGGCGCGGCATAGCGCCAGGAAAACAACCGGTCGCGAAGGCCTAGCGCATGCGAGGCCAGATTGAGCCCGCAGAAGGCATTGAGCCTGAGCCGCCCTCCCAGACGGGGTTCCGGCACGGCCCATATGGCAAGCGGCTGCTCGAACGCCTCGGCGATGCGGCAAGTCATCGCAGCATCGGTGAAGGTAACCTGCAGAATGAGGATTCTGTCTGTCTTTTCGCCGGCAACCTCTAGCATAGCCGCTTGCGTGGAAGCCGCATCCATCAGCAGCTTTCCCGGGCCAACCAGTCGGTGACCGGTTGCTTTGAGGTCGTCCAGCATGGCCGCCAGCATGTCTTCGGCAAAGGGCACATCAAATGTAGGCCGACCCAGCGGCAAGACACCGATCGTGAGCATTTCAACAGACATCAATATGCCCCCTTACATCACCGGGTAAAAACACTAGATTGAGGTCATGAAATTGATCTTCAGACGTTGGCCTGCGGCCGTCATCCTTGCAATGGCCATCGTCACCATTGCCCCGCCCACCAAGGGCTTTGCCACCGAGGCAGCCTGGGCGCGTCTGGCGGAGGGCGGATACACAATCCTGCTCGGATATGCGCGCACGCCAGGAAGCGGCGAACCACTCAGACCCGACCTTGGCGATTGCGAGAACACCAAAAGTTTGTCCGACCGCGGCATCCAGGAAGCCCGTCGCATCGGCATGCGGTTTGCCGCTCGCGCCGTCTCGATCAGCGCCATCTATGCCGGTGAATTTTGCCGCGCTTTGGAGACCGCTGAAACCGCCTTCGGACGCCGCGAAGTCGAGACAAGGGCCTTTCTCAACTCGATCGTCGGTGGTGGCGATCCCTACACCATCCCAGCCGAACTCATCACTGCTGTGGAAACCTATGACCGCGCCGGCAATCAGTTGATGGTCACCCATCCCGTTCTGATCAAGGCGATCTCCGGCTCTACGCCGCGCGAAGGCGAAGCCATCATCATTGCCCGAGGGGTAAATCCGGGTGACAAGCCGCGCGTCATCAACCGGTTGCTGCTCGACTGAAAGTCGACGCTCCATCACCCGAAATCCTTGTAGGTATGACGGAAGCCCTGGTCTGCAGGACTAAACTGCGCACCATCGGGTCCGAACACCGAATGCTGGCTCCACGGTGTAGCAGCTTGGTCTGTGAGCGCATTGAGCTCACGCATATAGTCGACCGACCCTGTTTCCAGACCTTTGCGCATGCCGTCCCAGTCCGGATAGAGCCCGAAAGGCTCAAGCCAGATCGCCCTTCCGGCAAGATAGCCCGACGCACCTGCCCGATAAGCATGAGTGAGTATATTGCGGAACTCTGTCTTGCCGGCGCCAGCTGACAGCATCACCCAGGGGCGTCCCGCGAGCCGCCCCATCTCGTCGAACGCCGCCTGCACATCCGGGTCTTCACCCTCTGGCACATCCTTGGCCGCAATCGGGCTCTCCAGCTTGAAAACGTCAATCCCGAACTCAGGCGCGGCAAAGTCCGCTACCGATTGCAGCACATGGTCAGTGCGCTTGCCTGTCATCTCCACGTAATCGCTGGTCTGGTGGGCATCGCTCGCCAGCGGATAGACCAGCAACTCGAACAGGAACGGAATGTCATGGCGCGCGCAGGCCTCGCCGATCCGCTTGGTGAAATCCTTTTGCTTCTGACGATTGTGCTCGGGCGCATCTGGCCGGTACCAGGCCAGCACCTTGACAGCATCGCCACCCATCCGCTTGATCTTGGCCACCGACCAGTCATCAATCTCGCTCGACAGCCTTCCATCCGGCGTCTCCTCGAAAACCGAATCCTCAAGCGTCACGATCAGCCCCTTGGTCGGCGAGAGTTTGCCGATACCGCGCGGGATAGCATAGTGCGGATCGAGCAGCATTGCCGAAGATTGCCCCTGCAGCGTCTCGATCAGCAGCGTCTTGAAATCGGCCACCTCCTCCCATGGAGCTTCCACAACTCCGTGATGTTTGGCAATCGGCCCCTTGATCGGCGGCCGCTGATCCACCGCCGTCATCTTGAACAACCCGGCGTCATCCGCCATGCGCCGCATGCCCCACAGTTTACCTGCGCTTAGCTGCATGACTGAGCCTCTTTCATGAAGGTTTCGGTTTCTGCGCGTGTCGGATAACCGGCACGGCCATTGGTCCGGGTGCACTTGACCGCCGCAACAGCGCTGGCAAAGCGGATTGCCTCCGGCGGCGACGCACCCTCGCCGAGCCGGAGCGCGAAGGCGCCGTGCCAGACATCGCCAGCGCCCAGCGTGTCGAGCGGGGTGATCACGAACGCAGGCTCAAAACCGGACAACGCGCCGTGCCGCCAGGCCACACCCGCGGCGCCATCGGTGACGCAAACGAATGCTCCTGTTACGGCAGCAACATCGGCGAGCGCCTTGTCGAGATCATCATGCTCCGCCCAGTCGCGCAGCCCCTGCGCCGAAAAAGCAATGTGACTTGCCAGATTGAGCGCCGCTTCCGCCTCCCGGATCGGCGCCTCGCCGTCAAGCACACCGGGCAGACCGCGCTCACGGGCGGTTCGCATCAGCACTTCCGCACCGTCAGGCCATCTCGTATCGGCCAGCGCCGCATCAAAATCATCAGGCAAGGTCGCTTTCAGCCAATCGGCGTCCATCGGCAACTCCGGATCGCGAAAATTGACAATCTGGCGTTCACCACCCTGATCGATAAACACTGACGAAAACGAGGATCGTCTTCCCTCAAACCGGCGCAACATGGCGCAGTCGACGCCATCGCCCTCAAGTCCTGCGGCAATCATATCCGCCACCTGATCCGATCCAAGCCGGCTCGCCAGCATCGCATGACCGCCAAGCCGGGCAATCGCTGCAGCGGCGTTCGCGGCACCGCCACCACCGGTGATCTCAGCGCCTTTCGCCCGATATTTTTCAGCCAGGCGCGGCATCTCGTCCAGAAAGAAGACGAAATCCACCACGGCGACCCCTGTGGTCACGATCTTTGTCATTGCAATCTCTATCCCAGGCGCATTTCAAGCCAGCGAAGCTCCGCCCGGAGAGACCCCGGGCGGTTCGGTATTCAGCCCACAAGAGGTTGGGCTTTACTGCATATCCTTCATCGCGGCACCATCGATCATCTCCGAGGCCTTCGCTGCTTCAGCTACCAGGAGATCATAGAAGGTCGTGCCGCCCTGGACGTTGGTCTTGAACCATTCGAACACCGGGGCTGCGGTTTCCTTGAACTTGGCCTTCTCTTCCATGGTTGGCACATAGACAGACCCGCCAACCGCGGCGAACTCCTTGTAGGCTTCGATGGACTTGCGCTTCGGCGAGGCAAAGGTCGCTTGCTGGAGTGCTGCGAAGCCGTCCACCACCACACGGCGCATGCCCTCGTCCAGCCCCATGAACCGGTCATTGTTCATGTACCACAGCGCGCCCATGTAGGAGTGGCCATCAAGGGTCAGATACTTCAGGCCCGCATCAGGGAACTTCATGCCCATGATGTCGGTGATGCCGTTCTGGGTGCCTTCGACCACACCGGTCTGGAACGACGTGAACAGTTCAGGCCAGGGGATCGGCGTTGGCGAGGCACCCATGGCGCGCACAAGTTCCTGCGGCAGGTCGGCAACCACGGTCCGGATCTTGAGGCCCTTCATATCTGCTGGCGAGCGTATTTCACGCTCGGTATTGGCGAAATTGCGCCAGCCACCGGTGTTGCCGATCGTCATAAGGCGGATCATGCCGCCGGAATCCGCCAGCATCTGTTCCCGCATGGCGCGGGTGAACGTGCCTTCGGTCAGCACCGCTTCGGCAATGCGGTCGTCCCGCAGGAGATAGGGCAGATCCAGCACCTGCACATAAGGGAAGATGCCCGAAGCGCCGCCCGATGTGGAGATGTAGATATCGATCGATCCGTCAGCGATTCCCTGCAGGCATTCCGCCCCGGTCGAGCACAGCTGGGTGCCGATGAACAGCTCGACGGCAATGGCACCGTTGGAGGCTTTCTCGACAAAGTCCTTGAACACGACAAGACCATCATAGTCCTCGTCGTTTTCATTGGAGTTGGCAGTGGCGCGCAACGTGATCTCGGCAGCCTGCGCCGCGGTGATCGCGCCGCCGGCCAGCACCGACAGGCCGAGTGCGGCCGCGGTGAATGTTTTCATTGCCTGTTTCAGTAACATTGGAATCCTCCCTTTTGTGTCTTCTTCCCGTTTAGTCTTATATAAGACTAAAATTTACGAGCACCCGACGCTTGTCAAGCACTGGCATATCGCATGTGATGTCCCAATCCGAAACTGATCCTCATTGCGCAAATCCGAACAATTGCGGCACGAAAAGTGAAATCTGCGGAATGTAGGTGATCAGGAAAATCACCACGACTTCCACCAACAGGAACGGCAGGATCGCCTTGGCGATGGTTTCAACCCGTTCGCCTGACACGCTGGACGTGACAAACAGCACAAGCCCCATAGGTGGCGTCGCCAGTCCGACGGTCAGATTGACGCTCATGATGATGGCGAAATGAACCGGATGGACGCCGAGGTCGGTAAAGATCGGCCCCAGAATCGGTCCCAGGATGATGATCGCAGGTCCCGCATCCAGAAACATCCCGACGATGAACAGCAGCACATTGATCAGGAACAGAAGCATGTACGGGTTGTCGGACAGGCCGAGAATGAAATTGGCGAGGATCTCCGGCGTATGCGACAGGCTGACCACCGTCTTGAACGCCATCGCGGCACCAACCAGGAGCAGCACCACCGAGGTGGTCATTGCAGCCTTCGTCAGCACTTGCGGAAGATCAGCCCAGCCCATTGTCTTGAGGATGAACAGCGAGACGATGAACGCATAAACCGCAGCCACCGCAGAGGCTTCGGTCGGTGTGAACACGCCGCCCAAAATGCCGCCCAGAATGATTACCGGGGTCAGCAGCGGGAAGAATGCCTTCAGGCTCGCCTGCCCGCGCTCTGGCCAGGTGGCCCTGCGCGAGGCAACCGGGAAATCATGCCGCTTCGCCATGAAGGCGACGACAGTCATGAGCCCTGCGCCGACCAGAACGCCGGGCACGATGCCAGCCAGAAACAGCGCCGCAACGGATTCGCCCATCACATAGGCGTAGATGATCATGATCCCGGATGGCGGAATGATCGGCCCGATCACCGACGAGGCCGCCGTCACCGCAGCGGCAAACTTTCGTGTATAGCCGTTCTTCTCCATCGCCGGGATCAGCATCGACCCGAGAGCGGACACGTCGGCCACGGCTGATCCGGAGAGACCGGCAAACAGCATCGAGGACAGGATGTTGACGTGGGCAAGGCCGCCCTTGAGATGGCCGATCAGCGCCTGGCTGAATTCGACGATCCGCATGGTGATGCCACCGCGGTTCATCAATTCCCCGGCTAGCATGAAGAACGGGATCGCCATCAGCGGAAACGAATCCATGCCGGTGTAGACATTGCGATAAAGCAGCGCGATGTCACGCTCCTGGCCGTTGAACCAGAGCAGCAGGCCGGGGGCTGCGAGCATGCCGAAAAACACCGGCAGGCCGATCATCAGGAAAACCAGAAACAGCGGCAGGAAGAAGAACAGCATCGCCTACTCCACAGCCACGATCATGCGATCATGATCCTCAGGCAGCTCCGCCTCGGGATCGATGAGGTGGGCGATCGCCTTGAGGCACAGTTCGGTGTTGACCAGGATCATCATCATGAGGCCGACAGGCAGCGACATGTACATCCAAGCCAGCTTTATCCGGACCAGCCCCAGCCCTAGGAACTCCAGCGGCAGCTTCAGTGAACTCGAATTGAACAGCCATCCGGAACTGACATGATTGAGCCCGAGCCGGAATCCGTAGACGAGCACTGTCAGCGACAGCGCCAGCAGCAACAGGCCCAGAAACGCACCAAGCCGCGCGGGCAGCAGGTCCTTGACCATCTCGATGGAGACAAATCCGCCCCAGCGATAGGCGGTCGGCGCGATCACCGCCGTCATCCAGAGCATCAGGAAGCGCGCACCCTCGTCGGGCCAGGCCAGCGCATTGCCGAGTATGTAGCGGAAGACCACCTGCAGGATGATGATGAGCACCATCAGTCCCATCGCCACCCAGGCAAAGGTGCGCCCCATGCGCAACAACAGTGTGTTGAAGCCCGCCAGCGGCCAAAGCACCGCCAGAATAACCGTCATGGTCACGCCCCTCCCAAGAGCCAGCAGCCAAAGCATATCTGCATGTCTTATATAAGACTTGCTCTATGGGCTTCTATTTCGGGGCGTCTGTCAAGACCGGAGATACTTGCCGCATTATGACTTCAGCTCTTGATAAACACATGTTCCGTGTGCTGGACCAGCTTTTCGCCGGGCCTGAGCACGGCCCCGGCAAACCCGGGATGGTTCGGACTGTCAGGCCAGCTTTGCGTTTCAAGACAGAACCCTGACGAGGCCGAATAGAGTTTCCCGGCCAGACCGGGAACCGTCGGCTTGATCTTGAAGCCGGTGTAAAACTGCAGCCCCGGCTCGGTCGAGCGCAACTCCATGGCAATTCCCGAGCTCATCGATCGCGCAAGCGCTATGGTGCGAACCGCTTCGCGTTCACGCGAGAGGCAGAAATTGTGGTCATAGGCCACTTGCCCGCCCGGACCGGTGCGGCGGATTGGCCGCATCTCGCGGAAATCGAAGTCCGTGCCTTCCACAGGGCGGATTTCGCCAGTCGGGATCTGCTCCGCATCGACGGGCAGATAATGATCCGCTGCAATCATCAATTCATGATCGAGAATATCGTCAGCGTCATCGAGGGTGAAGTAGCTGTGATGGGCAATATTGGCGAGCGTCGGCCGGTCCGTGACGCTCGTGTAGGTGATGGCCATGCAGCCGCCCGCGCGAAGCTCGTAGCGGGCTTCGATTTTCATCGTGCCGGGATAACCCGACTGGCCATCCGGGTCGACAATCGAGAATACGGCATGATCACTTCCGTGGCTGTCGAGTGTCCACAGCCGTTTGGCAGTCCCGGCGCTACCGCCGTGCAAATGATGGATGCCAGCTTCATTGCAATCCAGTTGGTAGGTAACCCCGTCCAGAACAAACCGCCCGCCGGCAATCCGGTTGGCATGCCGGCCCGGCGTCTGCCCGAAATAGGGGGAATGGGCGGGATAGCTCTCGAAATCGGGAAAACCGAGCGTCAGCGGCGCTGCGTGGCCTTCCAGCCTGAGATCCTGCAAGGTCGCACCCCAGGTCATGATTTTCGCGGTCAGTCCACCGCCTTCAATCGTCACCCGGTGCACAGTCTGGCCGTCTGCAGTCTGTCCAAAAGCTTCAATCGCCATCGCGTGTCTCCCCCTCATTCAGGTTTTGGTTATGCCCGAAAAAGGCATGGCCCGGTTTTCAGTGTAGTGCAAGACCGTGTCAGCGCGTCAGCTGACGGGTTGCCGATTCCAGCCCGCTGAGGGTCATCGGAAACATTCTGTCGCCAAACAGCTGCCGGATCAGCGAGGTCGAATGGGTATGCGGCCAATAGGCCTCAGGCGTCGGATTGAGCCAGGCCACCTTGTGAAAATGGTTGAGTAGCCGCGTCAGCCAGACCTGACCAGGTTCTTCGTTCCAGTGCTCCACGGAACCGCCTGTCGAGACGATCTCATAGGGGCTCATGGCCGCATCGCCAACGAAGATCACCCGGTAGTCGGAGCCGTAAGTGCGCAATACGTCCGATGTCGGCAGCAATTCCTGACGCCGCCTGCTGTTATCGCGCCAGACGCCCTCATAGACGCAATTGTGGAAGTAGAAATATTCCATATGACGAAACTCGGCGCGGGCCGCAGAGAACAGCTCTTCGACCACCTTGATGTGATCATCCATCGAGCCGCCCACATCAAAGAACATCAGGAGCTTCACGGCATTACGGCGCTCCGGCCGCGTCTTGACGTCTAGCCAGCCATGTTCCGCGGTCGACTGGATCGTGCCGGGCAGGTCGAACTCCTCTGCAGCGCCCTCACGCACCCAGCGGCGCAAACGCCGCAGCGCCACCTTGATGTTGCGCGTGCCGAGCTCGACCTTGTCATCGAGGTTTCTGAACTCGCGCTTGTCCCAGACCTTGACTGCGCGGCGGTGACGGCTTTCGTTCTGCCCGATCCGCACCCCCTCGGGATTGTAGCCATAGGCGCCAAAGGGCGAGGTGCCGGCAGTACCGATCCATTTCGATCCGCCCTGATGCCGCTTCTGCTGCTCTTCGAGCCTCTGCTTGAGGGTTTCCATCAGCTTGTCGAAGCCACCAAGGCTCTCGATCAGCTTTTTCTCGTCCTCGCTCAGATGCTTGTCAGCCATCCGCCTGAGCCACTCTTCAGGCAGGTTTCGCGCATCCACGCCACTTTCGCCGCCGATCGCCTCGACACCTCGGAAATAATGCGAAAACACCTGGTCGAACCGGTCGATGTGACGCTCGTCCTTCACCAGCGCTGCGCGCGCCAGATAGTAGAAACCCTCGACGTCATAAAGCGCCAGCCCGGCCTCAAGCCCTTGCATAAGGGTGAGATATTCGCGCAGCGAGACCGGCACTTTGGCGGCTTTGAGCTCTAGAAAAAATGGCAGAAACATGCCGCGACAATAGCCGCAATGCGGATCGGTTGCCAACCGGTTTAGCTCTCTTTGAGTTCCGGATTGGGAAAATAGCCCGGACCGATGGTCAGCGGCTTGTCCGGAACCACGGTATCGTCGATCTGGCTGACGAAGTCCTTCTCTCCGACCCAGATCAGTCTCGTCCGGCTGTAATCATAAAGCCGGAGCGTGACATGATAAGGCGTGCCCGCCTTCACCCCGCGCACACTGGGGGAGTGGACTCCATAGCGAACGCTCCGCGCATGCAGTCTGGTTTCGACAGTGAGCGGCGGCCCGCCCCCCGGATCTTCAAAATCGGCAATCAGCCATGTCCCGACGGGCAGCGGTTTGAGCACGTTGGCAACAAACCCGTATACACAATGGCTTCGCGGTAGTTATAGACAAACCCGCCACCGACAATGCCGAGAAAGGGTTTTTCCGCAGGGTCGTCCCGCGTTGCCCATCCCACTGCCAGAAGCACGATCACAAGGCCTGCGGCGGCCCCGATGATTTTCTCGAATGTCCGGTCTTCACGCACGGCCATGTCCGCGCTCCCCAACAGAAGGACTGCACCATAACAACTGCAATTCTCTCACAGGTATCGGCAGTAAACCAAAAAATCATCGGCGCGGCTCACACAAGGATCCGCCAAAGCCCGCTCAAGCCAGACCGGCAGAGACGCCTTCAAGGCTAGCGGCTGTATTTGACAAACGGTGTCAGGGTGGCAATGCGGTCATAGAGTTTGCGGGCAGTCGCGTTGAACTCCTGCGTCATCCAGTAGACGCTCGGGCAGCCATCCGAATCCGCCCGCGCATAGACCGCCTCGATAAGCGCGCGGCCAATGCCTTTGCCCCGAACGTCCGGCGCTGCATAGAGGTCCTGCAGATAGCACACCGGCTCAATCTTCCAGCCATGCCGGTGATAGAAATAATGCACCAGACCGGCAGGCTTGCCGTCCACAAGCGCCAGCATTCCGCGCGGCTCATAGAACGAGGCCTCACCAGCCACATGCTCACCAAGTATCCGCGACAGCGTTGTCCGGTAGACCTCCTCCGGTACAGTCGATTCATAGAACTCGAGATAGAGCGTCCACAACCGGCGCCATTCGGCTTCGTCGCTGGCCTTGATCGGCCGGATTTCAACTTTCCCGGTCATTCACTCACTCCCTTGGCTTCGTCCGGCAACCGATCCTCGCCAATATCTTCCATGTCGAACGGGGTGGTCTGATAGACCTGATTGATCCAGTTGCCAAACAACAGGAAGGCGTGGCTACGCCAACGATTCTGAGGCTTGATGTCCGGGTTGTCATTCGGAAAATAGTTCGCCGGCGGCTTGATGCGCGTTCCCGACTTCACGTCGCGGAAATACTCTTCCGCAAGCGTTCCGGAATCATACTCGATGTGATTGAAAATATAGAGCCGGTTGGCGAAAGCCTCATGCAGCAGGCACAGCCCGGTCTGCTCGCTTTCCATCAGCACGTCGAAATCAGACGTCAGATCTTCGCGCCGGACCTCCGTCCAGCGGGAAACCGACACCTGAAAATCGTCCGAGAAACCCATCAGGTAGGGCGATGCTGGATTGAGATTGCGGTGCCGGTAGACACCGAAAGCCTTCTCCTCAAGCGCCCGCTTGGGCACCTTGTGGAAGTGCCATGCTGCAGCCATTGCACCCCAGCAGACAAAGAAACTGGAATGCACATGCGTGGTTGTCCAGTCGAGGATCTGCTCCATCTCCTGCCAGTAGGTCACGTCCTCGAACGGCAGCGTCTCGATCGGCGCACCGGTGATAATGAAGCCGTCAAACTTGCGGTGCTTCACCTCGTCCCAGGTGTGGTAAAAATTGATCAGATGTTCTTCGGACGTGTTCTTGGCGACATGCGATCCGATACGCACCAGCGTCAATTCCACCTGAAGCGGCGAAGCGCCGATCAGCCGCGCAATCTGTGTTTCAGTGGCAATCTTGTTGGGCATCAGGTTCAAAAGCCCGATGTGCAGCGGGCGAATGTCCTGCCGTACGGCAATGGATTCATCCATGATTTGCACGCCCTCGCGCACAAGGGCGTCGCGGGCAGGAAGACCATCGGGAATACGGATCGGCATGACGCTCTCAGCTCCAACAAAAAACCGGCTGCGAATACAACGCTACCGGTCCGGTGGGAACGCGCCCAGTCGGCCATTTAGCGAGTTGTTTAACGTGGCTGCAAGCCGGCCGGCCAAATCACCACGAGAGCAATCTAGATCCGCGCGGGCACAAGGTCAATCTTGGGCACTCGCGAGCACTGAGCCCGCATTCCACTGAATGGCGCAACGAAGAGGTCAGACAGCGATAGAGACTTGGTCAGGCCTAACAATGTCGCCGGGCTCGGCTGATACGGCCGCAGCCTCCCGAACCAGGTTACGGCCATCGTTCTTCGCCTGATATACGGCCGCATCGGCACTGACCATCGCAGTTCTCAGGTCGTCGCCGGGCTCAAGCTTGCAGTAACCGAAACTCGCGGTCAGCTGCAGGCTTCCCCCCCTGATTTCAATCTGTAACCGTTCAACCGACCCTCGAAGATGTGCAGCCTGAAGCCTGATTGCTTCATCATTGACACCTGCAAGCACAATGCAGAATTCCTCGCCGCCAAGACGTGTGCAAATTGCAGTATCCGGTGTCTCCTGCTCCAGCAGCTCGGCAAATGCCTTCAGTGCCCGATCTCCCACCTCATGCCCATGGCTGTCATTGACACGCTTGAAGTGGTCGATATCGCAGATGATCAGACCAGTCGGTAAAGGCGCCGAAGCTACCCGCAGCGCCTGCACCTTGGTTTCGAATGCTCGGCGGTTGAGAAGACCCGTCAGCGGGTCGGTTTCCGCAAGACGCTTGAGCTGCATCACCAGGGTCACAGAATAGCGCGAAAAAAGCGCGAGGCCGATGATAATCGCAAAGATTGCGTTCTCGGTCTGCATCGACGGCGCAAGAAGGGAACTTTTGAAGGCGCTGTGCGTCGAAAGATCGAAATCTGCAAAAAAGATCCGGACAATCCGGTTGAACGTGACCAGGGCCTGCGCGAAGAACACCACTGCCACCACCGTGTCGACGCGGTGGCTTCTTGCCCGCCAGACCAGCAGACAGCAGATAAGATCCACCGAAACCGTGAACCCGCTGATGGCGGCCAACCGCAGCCAGAAAACCGATCCCGTCACATTTGCATAGACCAGTACGCTTGCGACGAGGAAAACCACAAACCCGACTGTATATTGAGGAACTTGCTTCCCGAAAAGCGAAGCCACACCCCAGATCATCAGGAAATGGCCGACGAGCACCGAAATCAGGATGCTCGCTTGGTAAGTCGGCTGAAGGTCGGTATCGACCACCATAACCGCGACGAATCCGATGAGCGAGAAAAAGTACGCACCTGAAAGTATAAGGGCTGGCATCTGCTTGCGGTCGGTCAGATACAACAACAGGAATGCACAGCCGGCTGCCACAAATATGACAGGCCCGAGCAATTCATATGTCAGGTTGGCATTCAGCAACTGGAGTGGCCTTTCGCGCTTGTCCGAACCAGAACACGCTATCAGCCAAACCTAGCCAATTAATTACCAGCCAAAACTAATTGCCTCGCTGCCGCGCCAAAAATGCCAGCCGCTCGAACAGATGCACATCCTGCTCGTTCTTCAAAAGCGCTCCGTGCAGCTTGGGAAGCGCGTTCTTGGCGTCCCCGCGCAGGGTTTCCGGCGCCACATCATCGGCAACCAGAAGCCTGATCCAGTCGAGAGCTTCGGAGGTGGAAGGCTTCTTTTTCAGGCCCGCCGTCTCGCGGATCTCGTAAAACTGGGTCAGGGCCTCGCGAACCAGCGCCTGCTTGATGCCCGGGTAGTGCACATCGACAATGCGCTGCAACGTTTCCATGTCGGGAAAGCGGATATAGTGAAAGAAGCAACGACGCAGGAACGCGTCTGGCAGCTCCTTCTCATTGTTCGATGTGATGATGACAATCGGCCGCTGCCGGGCGCGAATGGTTTCACCTGTCTCGTAGACATAGAACTCCATCCGATCGAGTTCCTGCAGCAGATCATTCGGAAACTCGATGTCCGCCTTGTCGATCTCGTCAATCAGCAGCACGGTTTTCTTGTCAGCTGCAAAGGCTTCCCACAGCTTGCCGCGACGAATGTAATTGGCCACGTCATTGACACGCTCATCGCCAAGCTGGCTGTCGCGCAGTCGGCTGACGGCATCATACTCATAGAGACCCTGTTGCGCCTTTGTGGTGGATTTTACCGACCATTCGATCAGGTCCAGTCCAAGCGCGCTGGCAATCTGGACAGCAAGTTCGGTCTTGCCTGTACCGGGTTCACCCTTGACCAGGAGCGGCCGCTCCAGCCGGATCGCGGCATTGACCGCAACGGTGAGATCCTTTTCCGCCACATAGGCGGATGTGCCTTCAAACTGCATACTTCCTCCATACGCCGCAAATCCGGCCGCTTGGTTCCATACCGTCTTCAACACCATACTCGGGCCGGTGACGCAACCCGCTGGCAACAACAACGCATTGCGCCAGATCAAGGCGAGGAACTAAGGGCCGGGATAGACTGAACCTGAACTCGCTTATCCCATATACTGGAGAATGACATGACGCTTTACCACATCCATCTGGTCATGGCCCGCAACAAGGAATTCCCCGAAGGCAATCTCCATCGCGGTTATGACATTCACGCGCCGCTGGATCAGGACGGTCATCTCGACAAGGAAGCCTGGGAGAAAGCACCATCTGCCTCGACTGTTGTGCGTTTCTGGGATGGCGAGCGCTCGGAACTGGGCTATCTCGTCCACCACCCAAAAGGCGGTTGGGCCTTCGACTATGACCCTGCTGACGACGATGATGATGAAACCGGCTACCGGCTCTCGAACCATATTTTCAAGACCGGCGAGTACATCTCGGTGCGCGATCACAGCGAGGATGAACTGCACACATTCGTCATCAATTCAGTCACCAAAGTGGCCTGAAGCTTCAGTGATTTGAACGAGAACAACCGCGTTGCGCTCAAGTCTATCCCCTTGAACGTGACGCGCTTCAGCTGCCCTCGATTTCCTCGCGCAATATCTCGAGCTCCATCCATTCACCTTCCATCGCCTCGATCTCGCCCTTGAGCGCATCATGGGACTTGGCGCGGGCGGCAAAACCGTCGGGGTCCTTGGCAAACAGCTTGGGGTCAGCCATTTCCGCTTCGATCTTGGCGAGCTTGGCTTGAGCTTCCTTGATCTTCACCGGCAGCGATTCGAGCGTGAATTTCTGCTTGTAGGAAAGTTTGCGCGCGGCGTCGCGGCTGGCCGTCTGCGGCTTCGGCGCGGAAGTGGTGTTGGCTGCTTCCTGAGCGGACCGGGCCTTTTTCTCCCGCGCCTCGACACCGCGCTGCGTCAGCATATCTGAATAGCCGCCGGCATAGGCGATCCATCGCCCGTCAGGTTCTGCAGGGTTTGCCGGCGCCAGGGTCGACGTGACCGTGCGGTCGAGAAAGTCACGGTCATGGCTGATCAGGATAACCGTGCCCGGATAGGACGCGACGACCTCCTGCAGCAGATCCAGCGTTTCCATGTCGAGATCGTTGGTCGGCTCATCAAGGATCAGCAGGTTTGACGGCCGCGACAGGATGCGCGCCAGCACCAGCCTGGCTTTCTCGCCGCCGGACAGGTTGCGGATCGGGGTCCGCGCCTGTTCCGGCTGGAACAGGAAATCCTTCATGTAGCCGGTAACATGCTTGGCTTCGCCATTGACGATCAGGCTGTCGCCACGCCCGTCGGTCAGATAATGCGCGAGCGTCTCCTCTGGATTAAGCACATCGCGACGCTGGTCCAGAACCGCGATGTCGAGCTTCGATCCGTGCCGGACGAAACCGGTGTCAGTCTCGAGTTCCCCGATCAGCATCTTCAACAGGGTGGTCTTGCCCGCACCATTTGGCCCGACAATACCGATGCAGTCGCCACGATTGATCCGGATCGAGAAATCACGAACCACTGCCGGCGCACCGTCATAGCTCTTTGAAATATCTTCCGCTTCGATCACCAGCTTGCCCGAATCACGACTCTCGGCAACCTGCGCATTGATCCGCCCCTGCGGACCCTTGTGGCCGCGATGCTCGGCCCGCATTGTATGGAGATCGGACAATCGCCGCATGTTACGCTTGCGACGCGCCGTGACACCGTAGCGGAGCCAGTGTTCCTCGCGTTCGATCTGCCGTCCAAGCTTGTGCTGCTCAAGCTCTTCTGCCTCCAGCACGGTATCGCGCCAGGCTTCAAAATGGGCAAAGCCGCGGTCCAGCCTGCGTGAGCGCCCCCGATCGAGCCAGATGGTGGCCCGACTGACACGCTCGAGAAACCGACGGTCATGCGAGATCACCAGAAGCGCGCCACGGCTGCGGATCAACTCCTCTTCCAGCCATTCGATGGTTGGCAAGTCGAGATGGTTGGTCGGCTCGTCCAGCAGCAGAATATCAGGCTCCGGCGCCATCACACGCGCCAGCGCAGCGCGGCGGGCTTCGCCGCCCGAAAGCGTCTGAGGATCGGCTTCGCCGTCAAGACCAAGATGCTCCAGCAGGTAATTGACCCGGTGCACATCGTCATTGGGGCCAAGACCTGCTTCTGCATAGGCCTGGACTGTCGAAAACCCTTCGAAATCCGGCGCCTGTGGCAGATAACGAATGGTCGAGGACGGATGTCGGAAAATCTCGCCCGACTGCGGCTCGACCTGCCTCGTGGCAATCTTCAGCAATGTTGATTTGCCCGAGCCGTTGCGGCCGACAAGGCAGATCCGGTCGCCCGGTTCGACCTGCAGCTCGGCACCGTCAAGCAGCGGAGCGCCACCAAAGGAAAGGCTGATAGCGTCAAGTTTCAGAATGGGAGGCGCCATGTTCAGGCTCCTGAAAAATCATGAGGACGGGCGATGATGAGGGCGCGCCCGGAAACAAGGCTGGCGGTCAGACGACCCTCAGCCACATTCGAGATGGTGCGTGACGCGCCAAATGCAATATCCGCTTCATCGAGCGGATACTTTGCGCCCGACAGGCTGAGCCCGGCCAGCGCGGTGAACGCAATCACCGAAAACAGCGATCCGGCAGGAAGATCGAGATCGCGTGACCCGGGCAGCAGCGGGACGGCCTCTTCGACGCCGGAGGTCAGCACCACATCAAGCCCCCGTTCCGCGAGAGTGACCGCCTGCAACAGATGCGACAGAGCATGATCGGTCCGCGGACCGCCAAAGGCTCCAATGAGCACCAGCCGGGTTGCACCGCGCTCGATCGCCTGTTCGATGGCCAGTTCACCATCGGTGAAATTCTTTTCCGCTGGAAACGGCATCCGCGGAGTGGCGGCATGAAATTCGGACAGACCAGCCGGTGTCGAATCGAAATCCCCGACCCAGACTTCAGGCAAGATGCCGAGAGCTTGCGCATGCGCCATGCCGCCATCGGCAGCGATTGACCGCACGCCCTCGGTCAGCGCCAGAACACGGTCGTCAATCTCGAGCGCCCCGCCAAGCAGGATTGCAAATGTTGAATGAGATGTCATGGCGCAAGCCAATAGCAGCTTTGCGCGCACTTGCCAGCGTCTGGAAGAAATTCTATGTCTTGTCTCGCTCTAACGGGGTGCCTGGCGTTCGCGTCATGCTGAGAGACCAGATGGTCAACCCGAAGAACCTGATCCGGTTTGTACCGGCGGAGGGATTAGACGTGCAAATCGCGCCTATTCCTGTTTTTTCTGAACCAAGGAGGCGCGAACAATGCGCAGATCTCGATTTTTACCCGCTGTCCTGACAGCCCTTTTTCCCCTTATTGCAAGTCCTGCAGTTGGCGCCGACAAGACGCTGACCGTCTACACCTATGAGAGCTTCATCGCCGAATGGGGCCCTGGCCCCAAGGTTGAAGCCGCCTTTGAAGCCCAATGCAGCTGCGATCTGAAGTGGGTCGGCGTCGCCGATGGCGTGGCGCTCCTCAATCGCCTCAAGCTTGAGGGCGAAAAGGCGGAAGCCGGCGTTGTGCTCGGACTGGACACCAATCTGGTTGCCGAAGCTAAAGCCACCGGCCTGTTCGAGGCCCATGGTCTCGACACATCGGCGGTCAAGGTGCCCGGCGGCTACATCGATGACGTCTTCATTCCGTATGATTACGGCCATTTCGCCGTAATTTATGATACAGAGACAATTTCCAGTCCGCCTGCGAGCCTGAAGGAACTGGTCGAGGGCGATCCGGGCCAGAAGATCGTCATCCAGGATCCCCGCACGTCGACGCCGGGGCTGGGGCTGCTGCTTTGGGTGAAGTCGGTCTATGGCGACGATGCCGCCGCCGCCTGGGAAAAACTCTCGAAGCGCGTTTTGACCGTGACGCCGGGATGGTCGGAAGCCTACGGGCTGTTCACCTCGGGCGAAGCACCAATGGTCCTGTCCTACACGACCTCGCCCGCCTACCACATGGTCGCCGAGGAGACGAACCGCTATCAGGCAGCGGAATTCGCGGAAGGCCATTATCTGCAGATCGAAGTTGCCGGCCTGCTTGCCAACGCGCCCGATAAGGATCTGGCGCGGCAGTTCCTGAGCTTCATGACGACCCCGGGCTTTCAGAACGAGATCCCAACCAACAACTGGATGATGCCGGCGGCAGCCGTCACCATGGAACTTCCCGAGGCCTTCGCCAGGCTGGTCTCGCCGGAAAAGACATTCCTTTACTCGCCCGAGGAAGTCGCACAGAACCGCGCCGCCTGGATCGAGGAATGGCTCGGCGCCATGAGCCGCTGATCCTACCGCCATGCTGACCCGGGCCGAACATCGCACATCACGAGCGGCAGGACTTGCTGCGCTCATGTGCGTCGGCCTGGCTCTGGCGACGCCGATCGCGGTTCTCGTCTCCCATGGAGGCGAAGCCGGGGTGTCTTCTGCACAGGGCAACTACCTGTTGCGGATCACCCGGTTCACCCTGCTGCAGGCTGGGCTCTCGACCCTTCTCAGTCTGCTCTTCGCGGTGCCGCTGGCTCGCGCTCTTGCCCGTCGCCCTGCCTTTGCGGGGCGGCGCTGGCTGATCAGCCTTTTTGCAGTTCCGCTCGGATTGCCGCCGCTGGTCGCAGCCCTTGGCCTGATCGAGATCTGGGGCCGCAATGGCGTCGCCAACAAGGGGCTTGGCCTGCTCGGCGTCGAAACGCCGTTTTCCATCTATGGCCTGAGCGGCATTCTGATCGCGCACGTCTTCTTCAACCTGCCGCTTGCCGTTCGGCTGATCCTGCCGGGACTTGAGCGCCTGCCGCCCGAATACTGGAAGACCGCCGCCAATCTCGGCATGAGCGGCATCTCCCTGTTCCGCCTGATCGAGTGGCCGGCCATGCGAAGGTCCGCCGCCGGCGCCGCAGGACTTGTCTTCATGCTCTGCGCGACATCCTTCACGCTGGTGCTGGTACTGGGTGGAGGCCCGGCCGCGACTACGCTGGAAGTCGCGATCTATCAGGCGCTGCGTTTTGATTTCAATCCCGGCCGAGCGGTGCTTCTGTCCCTTATACAGGTCGGCATGACCCTGGTGGTGATGCTCGCGCTCAAGCTGATGTCAGTCCCCACCGAAGCTGGCGACACCAAGGGCGGCGCCACAAGCCGTCCCGATGTCCGCGGCGGATTGCACGCGCTCCCCGACGCAGCCCTGATCGGCCTCGGCGGGCTCTTTGTAGGCGGCCCCATGGTTGCGGTGATCGTCTCCGGATTGAGCGCCGACTTGTCCCGGTTGCTCGGCGACACGCTGTTCTGGCGGGCAGCAGCGACCAGCCTGCTGATTGGTGTTGCCGCCGCGACGCTTTCCGTCATGCTCGCAAGTCTGTTGGTGCGGGCCCGCTATTCAGCTGAGGCCAAACCGGGTTCGCCAACGCTCAGCCTGTTGGCCAGCCTGTCGAGCGCCGCAGGTTCGCTCACGCTTCTGGTGCCGCCGGTCGTCCTCGGCGCTGGCTGGTTCCTGATGCTGGGCGGCGGTACAGGCCAGTTGCTGGCGCCTTTGGCAGTCATCGTTCTGGTCAATGCACTGATGGCGTTGCCCTTCGTCATGCGAGTGATCGAACCGGCTCATCTGAGCACCATGGAGCGCAATGGACGGCAGGCTGTTTTGCTCGGGGTGACTGGTATCAACCGTCTTTGGCAGATCGATATTCCAGCCATGCTGCCGCCGCTGGCGACAGGATTTGTCTTCGCGGTAGCCCTGTCACTCGGTGATCTTGGCGCCATCGCACTGTTTGGCAGTGACCGCATCGTCACCCTGCCCTGGCTTTTGTACCAGAAACTGGGAAGCTACCGCACCAGCGATGCCGCTGGACTGGCACTGCTTCTGGGAGGCATGACCATGGGGTTGATGATCATGGCCGACAGGCTGGGCAACCGGAACGGATACGGGCAGAAATGACACAAGAGCCCGCAATTGTGTTTGATGGTGTCACCTATGGCATTGGCGATCTCAGCGCGGAATTCTCATTCCGGCGAGAGCCCGGAACCGTGACCGCCATTCTCGGACCTTCCGGCGCCGGCAAGTCGACCCTGCTCAATCTTGCCGCCGGCTTTTTGATGCCGGCTTCCGGTCCTATCCGGCTTGACGGCCGCGACGTCACCGATCTTGCGCCATCCGAACGCGGCATCTCGATGGTGTTTCAGGACAACAACCTGTTTGCCCACCTCGATATACGCACCAATATCGGTCTTGGTCTAAAGCCTTCGCTGCGGCTGGATAAGAGCGCTTGGGCTCAGGTCGAGATGGCGCTCGAACGGGTGGGCCTTGCCGGGTTCGGCAAGCGGATGCCGGGGAGCCTGTCGGGCGGCGAGCGGCAGCGCGTTGCGCTCGCCCGTGCCTTCGCCCGCCGCCGTCCTCTGCTGTTGCTCGATGAGCCGTTCGATGGCCTTGGTCCCGGCCTTGCCGCAGACATGCTTGGACTGATGCTGGAGATCCGCGCTGAAGTCGGCGCAACCGTGCTGATGGTCACACATGACCCTGATGAGGCTCGAGCCGCAGCCGATCAGATCCTGTTCATTAGCAAGGGCCGAATCGGCGCTGACGCGCCTGCGTCGGGATTTTTCGAACGCCACGATCTGCCCGATCTGGAAGCTTACCTTGGCAAGGCAGCGAAAAACTGAGGCTTCGCCACAATTTCGACGTCAGCGTTTGCCACTGGAGAACCGGCGCAAATTGGGATAGACCCAGAGCCAAATGTCCTGGCTTGTGAAAATTTCAAGCTTCCGTCCCGGCATCAAGATGACAGAACCACAATCCGGACCATGGCCAAGATCGCTGCGCCCCGCTCAAAGATGAAACCGCCAATCGGCAACAAGCTCCGCATCGCTCTTGCGTTGGTAGGGGGCGTGTCTCTGCTGACTGGCTGCCAGACGCTTGGGTTTGACGTCTATCAGCCGACCGTTGAACCATCAGCTACGCCCCAAACGGCAGAAAAAGCCGGCGCGTCTGACCCCCGAACCCGTATTGGGGCGAACGAGCATCCGCGCATCATCGCAAGCTATGGCGGCGAATTCCGCGACGAAAAGACCGAACGGCTGGTGGCACGCATCGTTGGCGCTTTGACGCTGGTGTCGGAAAACCCGAGCCAGGCCTATCGCATCACCGTTCTCAATTCGCCCGCGGTCAACGCCTTTGCCCTGCCCGGCGGCTATCTCTACGTCACGCGCGGGCTGCTGGCGCTCGCCAATGACGCCTCGGAAGTGGCGGCTGTGCTTTCGCATGAAATGGCACACGTCACCGCCAATCACGGCCTTGAACGCCAGCGGCGCGAACAGGAAGTCGAACTTGCCGGACAGGTGGCGGAGGAATTGTTCGCCAATTCCATCGCCGGACGCCGGGCTGTTGCCCGAGGTAAACTGTCCCTTGCCGCCTTCTCCCGCAATCAGGAACTGCAAGCCGATGTGATCGGGGTCAGAATGCTCGGCGAGGCCGGCTACGACCCCTATGCAGCCCCGCGGTTTCTTGAATCCATGAATGCCAACCAGCATTTCAGCTCCGTTGATCCAGACGCCGATTCAAGCCTCGACTTTCTGGCCAGCCATCCGAACGCGCCGCAACGTGTGCAGCTCGCCAAGAACCACGCGCGGGCATTCGGACAGGAAGGCGTTGGAGATCGCGGCCGCGAGTATTATCTCGAAGGGATCGACGGGCTGCTGTTTGGTGACAGTCCGAACGAAGGCTATGTGCGCGGCACAGAGTTTCTGCACCCGGTTCTGGGAGTGAAGTTCAGAGTTCCTGCCGGTTTCCGCATCGATAACAATGCAGACGCGGTGCTCGCGACCGGACCTGGCGATCTGGCGATCCGCTTTGACGGCGTGACCGACGACAGCCGGCAGTCGCTGAAGGATTATATAGCGAGCGGCTGGGTGACGGGGCTCGATCCGAGCTCCATCCGGGAGACCCGTATAGATGGACTGCCGGCCGCAACAGCGCGCGCCAGCGCTGATCGCTGGGATTTCGATATCACGGTGATCAGGTTCAAGGATCGCATCTACCGGTTCTTGACCGCAGCCCCGCGCGGAAGTGACCAATTGGACGCGACCGCTTCAGTGGTTCGGGGTGGATTTCGAAAGATGTCCAACACCGAAATCAGGGATATCCAGCCGCTGCGAATCCGCATCGTCACCGTCGCACCCGGCGATACGGTCGCCTCTCTGGCATCAATGATGAAGGGTGTTGAGCGCAAGGTTGAACTGTTCCAACTGCTCAACGCCATTTCATCTGGGTCTACTTTGTCACCTGGTCAGAAGGTCAAGATCGTCTCCGACCGTTAAAGCATGAATGGTTCGCCCATTGAGTCTCTCTCGAGAAGATCAGAGGCTTGCGATTTCGGGTGTCTCGGTGGTCAGCACGGCCCGCAGTTTTTCAAGCGCGCGGTTTTCGATCTGACGCACCCGCTCCTTGGAAATACCGAGCTCCGAACCAAGCGCTTCCAGTGTCGCTCCATCTTCGCTCAGCCGCCGCTGGCGGATTATCCGGAGTTCGCGCGGATTGAGTGTATTGAGCGCGTCACCAAGCCAGATATTCCGACGTTCCTCGTCGATCATGGTCGACACCTGTTCATCGGGTAGCGGCTCATCGCTTCTGAGAAAGTCCATCCGGTCCGAGGATGCGCCATCTTCACCATTCGACATCGGCGCATTCAGTGACGAATCCGACCCAGACAGTCGCGCGTTCATCACCTCGACATCCTTGGCATGAACGCCAAGCGTATTGGCAATCTGGGAGTGAATGGCGCTTTCCGGAAGGGTAGGGTCATCCTGAGCAAGCCGCGCTCTCAGCCGTCGCAAATTGAAAAACAGTGCCTTCTGGGCAGAACTCGTGCCTCCGCGAACGATCGACCAGTTCCGCAACACGTAATCCTGGATCGAAGCCCGGATCCACCATGTGGCGTAGGTCGAAAAGCGGACTTCCCGTTCAGGATCGAAACGGGCTGCTGCTTCCAGCAGGCCGACATGGCCTTCCTGGATCAGGTCATTCATGGGCAGACCGAAGTTGCGGAACTTGGCCGCCATGGAGATGACAAGTCGCATGTGCGCCATGGTGATCTGGTGCAGAGCATCCTGATCCTTCTGGTCTTTCCAGCGCACCGCCAGATCGTGTTCTTGTTCACGTTCAAGATACGGCGCTGCCATTGCAGCACGCACCATCTGTCTGTTTGCGGAAATCGCTTTCATGACACCCTCCGGTCTTTTCGACTGATTACTCAAGTCTACGTGGGCTCTTGCTCAACGGATCATCACGCCAGATGACATAGACGTGATCGGACACCGCCGAACGATGGGAAGCAACAACCCGCAAGATAAAGGCGTGTTGCCGCAAATGGTTCCGAGCAATTCTGATAAAGCCATTCAAGGCTGCGACGTCGCCATACCAAGGGTATGTTGTCGCGTGGCGAAGTCCACCATGCTCCCGCTCCAAACTGGCGGCCCCGTTTCAATCCGCTCATGGCGTCTGGCGTAAAACATACCCAAAGTATGTCAGCGCACATTTTGTGTTTGCAGACACCTCAATCACATAACGGATTGGCCCCCGCAAAGAATCTGTAACGCATTGATTTAGTGAAGGTTCGTTATCGCTCGAATGACAATCCATTTGAACGCGACATGCAGGAGTGTCCTTCGCCAACGGAATTCATCGCCGTCATATATCCCGCCAGAATGAAAAAACCCGGGCTCGCAGTGCGGCCCGGGCTTCAATTTCCAAAGGTGACAAATGAGCGGCTTAGGCTGCCTCTTCCTGTGCACCCTCTTCATCATTGGCCTTGCCGCGCTTCGGTCCCTTGTTGAGGTTGACCTCAATCAGGCGAACCGCTTCGGTGTCCGACATCTTGTTGACTGCACCAAGTTCACGAGCCATACGGTCGAGTGCAGCTTCATAAAGCTGACGCTCTGAATACGACTGCTCGGGCTGGTTTTCGGCGCGATAGAGGTCGCGAACCACTTCCGCGATCGAAATCAGATCGCCGGAGTTGATCTTCGCATCATATTCCTGCGCGCGGCGAGACCACATGGTCCGCTTTACCCGGGCACGCCCTTGAACAACTTTCAATGCGCGCTCGACAAAATCTGTTTCCGACAGTTTGCGCATGCCGATTGTCGACGCCTTGGCGACCGGCACCTTGAGGCGCATCTTGTCTTTTTCGAAATCAATCACAAACAGTTCGAGTTTGTGTCCTGCAACTTCCTGCTCTTCGATTGCAACAATCTGTCCGACACCATGGGCTGGATAGACGATCGATTCACCGGTCTTGAAACCCTGTCTCTGTGAAGGTATTTTTTTCTGCTGGGTTGTCATGCGTTTTCAAAACTCCCTGTTACGGAAACGGACGCTGGGAGCCGGGCATGGCTTGCCCGGACCGGTCCTGCGACGGCCGGCAGGCCCATCGCACTGACAACGCTTTCAAAAGCAAGACAAGGCAAAGAGCCGCAGGCGATCACCGCGCGGATTATGGCAATCCGACAGCTTTGCGCTGCAAGGAAAGGGCCACCGCTGTAAGGGACGTTTGCTTCCGTTTTTGCTTCTTGTTTCGCCCTGACGGCGCCTTGAAGATGTCAGTAATATGATATGTATCACAAAAATTGTCGTAAATCAATGATTTGCGTGAGCCGCTAAACGGATCACGCCAAAACATGTTACGATTTGCTTAAGCATGCGGCGGCGCATAGAGCAAACGGCCGCATTGCAGCAATATCAGCCCCCGAAACCGGGCTATCAATCGCCTTCGCCTGGCTCAGCCGAGAAATATTGCTCGAACTTGCCTTCCTTGCCATCAAATTCCTTAGCGTCATCGGGCGCTTCACGCTTGATGGTGATGTTGGGCCATTTGTCGGCATATTCGGTGTTGACCTCAAGCCATTTCTCAAGCCCCGGCTCTGTGTCCGGCTTGATAGCTTCGGCAGGGCATTCGGGCTCGCACACACCGCAATCGATGCATTCGTCAGGATGGATGACCAGCATGTTCTCGCCCTCGTAGAAACAATCCACCGGGCAGACTTCAACGCAATCCATGTATTTGCAGCGAATGCAATTGTCAGTCACCACATAGGTCATACGTCTCTCCTGAGGCTCTTTGCATGCCATTGTCCGGTGTACTGCAGGGCAAACAGGACATGCATCATTTCAGAGCGTTACAGCTTCCATGGCACCTATGGCAAGGTGGCCGAGCTGCAGCGAACAACGGCGCTGAGGTACCGGCTTTGAGGGTGTATTGCAAGACTTGAGATTTTGTCAAAGCGCCGCAGCCGCTGACCAAAGGGCAAACCTCGCAACGATATGAAGAAACGGCGAACAGGCTTCCCCGGATCAGCTGAAATCAAGAAACATTCAACCGTCGCTATCGGGATTGCGAAACTGATCAATTTTTCGCCGATCCCGCTTGGTTGGCCGGCCCGAGCCAGGCTCGCGCTCAGCCGCAACCGTTTCGGTCTTGCTCGCCTCTGTCGACTTGGGCGTAATATCCTCATAGAGCAGTTGCGCTTCCGGCGCCGGGCCGCGGCGGTTGCCGCAACCCAGTATCTTCAGCACCAGAATGCGCCGCTCCATGGTGATTGTCAGCACATCGTCCGGCTTGATCAGAACGCTCGCCTGATCCACTTTTTCACGGTTGACCCTGACATTCCCAGCCGACACAAATTTGCCGGCCAGAGTTCGGGATTTGATCACCCGTGCGAAAAACAGCCATTTGTCGATGCGCTGTTTTGCAGGCTGCTCCACCGGATAAAGACCTATTTTTTCAGCTGGTCACGCAAGGCTGCGAGCGCTGCGAAAGGTGAATCCGGATCGATAGGCTTCTCCTTGCGCACCGGCCGGTCGTTGCGGCTTCCACGATTGGCGTCGCCGCCCGTGCCGCCCTTGCCTTGGCCGCCCTTGCCCTCGCCACCCTTGCCATGACCGCCCCTACCGGGGCCGGCTTTGCCGCCTGGCTTTCCACGATGGCCTCTGTTGGGCCGGCCTTCACCATCAGCAGCTGCTTCGCCTTCCGGCCTGTCGCCTGTGCGGGGATTGCGATTTCCACCGTCACGGCGGCCACGCGCCTCGCCGGGAGCATTGCGGGGCCCGCGTTGCGCATCCTGGCGGCCACCCGGGCGCCACAAGAGCACTGGACGTGGCGCTTCAGCTTCTTCCGCAGCCTCCGCCTTTGGCGCATCACTTGCAGGGCTCTGGTCTGAAACCGCTGTTTCGCCCTGTTCCGCCGATACGTCAGCTGACACTTCGGCCGGCTGAGTGCCCGCCTCTTCGCTTTTCACCGGCTCTTCAGTAGAAGCGGCATTTTCTGTGGGTGCCGAAGCAGGCTCTTCAGGAGCCGGCGAAACCGGCTTGTGCGGACGATCAGCAGCGGTGCGGGAAACAACGACCTCCACGACAGGCCCGGTGCCTGCCGTGCCGCCAGTTTCCGCCTGTGTCGCGTCGAGACCTGCGATATGGCTCTGTGCCTCTTCGGCTGGAACCGCATCGGCACGGTAGCCAAGGCCCTTGAGGATTTCTTCGATGTCATCCTGCGTGGCGCCGAGAATGGAGAGCATTCCGGTCGTGGTGATGAACCGGCGGCCATCATAGGCAGCTTCCGGACGCGCGGCCTGGGTGCCCGGTTTCCATTGCAGCGCCGGCCTGATCAGATCGGCTAGCCGTTCGAGAATATCGATGCGCACTGCGCGTTTGCCGAGGAACCGGAAACCGGCAAGCCGGTAGAACTCGCGGTCAATCTCGGGATCGGTAGCAACAGATGTGCGTCCCGCAGCCAGCATCGGCGTGACATCACCGTAACCGGACTTGGAAAACCCGTCATTGGCAAGCGCCCACAGCAGCGTCACCAGCTCGGCCGGTGCGGGCTTTAGCAGCGCCGGCATGAAAATGTGATAGGCGCCGAACCGGATGCCGTACTTGCGCAGGCTGGCGCGCGCCGACTGGTCAAGATCCTTGATCATCTCAGCGACATCGCGGCGGAACAGAACACCAAGGTTTTCAGCCAGCCTGAAAGCAAGCCCGCGCGCCAGACCATCAAGGTCCTCGGCGCGGGTCAGATCGTCGAGCGGCTTGAGCACGGTGGCGATATGGTGATTGACGAAGCGGTCGATGCGGGCGACGACAAAATCCCGGGCAGTGCCGGTCAGCTGGTCGTCGGCGAGCAGGATGGTGCGCGGCTTGAGAATGTGATCCCCGGTGGCAAGCTTTGCCACGGGATCTCCAAGCCAGCGGACCGTTCCATCAGCACCGATGGCAAAGTCGGAATTGCCCGAAGCGTGCAGGCGCGCCGCCCGCGCTTCAAACTCCAGCGCCAGCGCTTTCTGCGCAGCACCGAGCACGGCCTTGGCATCCGGCCCATCGGCTGACGCATCCGCCATGAAACGGAATCCGGCTAGTTGTCCAATATGGTGACCTTCAACAAAGACATCACCGTTTACACTGATTTCAGCTTCGAGCATCGCGTTCTCTCTCAGGCGCCTCATGAGCACAGATGTCCTGCGGTCAACAAAGCGTTTCGTCAACCTTTCATGCAACGCATCGGACAAACGGTCCTCAATTTCGCGCGTCTTTTCCTGCCAGTGTGTCGGATCGGCAAGCCATTCAGGTCTGTTGGAAACATAAGTCCATGTCCGGATCTGTGAAATCCGGGCCGACAATGTGTCGATTTCTCCGTCTGTAGAATCGGTTCTGCGCACCTGTTCTGCCAGAAAATCCTCGTTCACCGAACCGGTGCGAATCAGATCCCGGTAGATCGTCGCAATCAAGTCCGAATGTTGTGCAGGTGCAATCCGCCGGTAATCTGGCAGTGAGCAGACGTCCCACAACGTGGCCACATTCTGCGGAGTACTCGCCAGATCCCGCACTTCCATATCATTGACCAGATGCTCAAGCGCACGCTGGTCGACGGCAGGCAAGGCGCGGGTCAGCCCCTGCACCGCAGGTATCTGTTCGAGACTCTCCCGCAGCGTCGCCAGAGTGGAAAAATCGAGCTGCTTTGAACGCCATTGAAGGATCTTAACCGGCTCGAAAACATGGCTTTCCAGCCGCTGCACCAGATCGTCGGGCAAGGGGTCAACCTGACCGGTGACCCCGAAGGTGCCGTCGCGTAGATGCCGGCCGGCGCGACCGGCAATCTGGCCGAACTCGGATGCCGTCAGCTGACGGTAGGAATAGCCATCAAACTTCCGGTCCTGGGCAAAGGCCACATGGTCAACATCAAGATTGAGCCCCATTCCAATCGCATCGGTTGCCACCAGATAGTCAACGTCTCCGTTCTGGTAGAGCTCGACCTGGGCGTTGCGGGTGCGCGGGCTAAGTGCGCCAAGCACCACCGCAGCGCCGCCGCGTTGGCGCCGCACCAGTTCGGCAATCGCATAAACTTCCTCCGCCGAAAACGCCACGATGGCAGTGCGCCGAGGCAATCGGGTGATCTTTTTCGATCCGGCGTAATGCAACTCAGACAGACGCGGCCGCTCAACAACGGTAATTCCCGGCAGCAACTGCTCCAGAATTCCGCGCACCGTGGATGATCCCAGCAGCAGGGTTTCTTCCCGGCCTCGCAGCGACAGGATGCGGTCGGTGAACACGTGGCCACGCTCGAGATCGCCGGCGATCTGCACCTCGTCGATGGCGACGAAGGCAGCGTTTGTTTCCTGCGGCATCGCCTCGACAGTGCAGACCGAATAGCGGGCACCGGGAGGTGTGATCTTTTCCTCGCCGGTAACCAGAGACACATGCTGAACGCCGACCTTTTCGACCATCCGGCCATAGACCTCACGCGCCAGCAGCCTTAGCGGCAGGCCGATCACACCTGACGAATGCGCCGCCATCCGTTCGATAGCGAAATGCGTCTTGCCGGTATTGGTCGGGCCAAGCACGGCGGTGACGCCGCGTCCGGACAGGATCAAGGGCTTTGGGGGATGGCTGCGGAAAGCGGGCATTATAGTCCGTATCAAGCGAAAGACGGCTGTTACCTAACACATCGGGGCAGCCGAAACAGCGGGAATCTCAAAGATCCGAAACCTCGCATTTTAACCATTGGAACAGTGGCAGAACGAATCAGCGACGAATCGATGACTCGATCTGATTCCGTTTTTGTTCACCCCAACATCTACTCCACCGCGGGTTCAACGCCACCATATGATGAATCGCCCGAGATGCGTTTGCTACTCAACGACGCGGCACCGTTAACCTTTGCATCTTGCTCGGTTACATCCTTCGTCGTCACGCGTTGTGCCCCGACGCGAATTTACATTCTATTAACAATTCCAAACACTTCGTTAATCACATATCACGCATTTGAACCGTTTCATTAACCTTCAGAACAGCCGCGGAACGAATCGGCTACGAATCACAGACCTGGCAAGGTTGGCTGTTCGTTCACCACAGCATGTGGGCACGCGGCCAGAGTGCCGCACCATATGCGGAACCGCCCTCAGGCCGGGATGACCGGTTCATCCGTTCCTGTTAACTTTTGGCACCTTCCGGAGACGCATTTTTCTTGACCCAACCATCTTGGCGTTAATGATTTGGCAATGATTCCAAAGACTTCGTTAATTGGAAATGGCCTATTTGAATGACCTCATTAACTTTCAGAACAGCGCCGGAACGAATCGGCGACGAATCAGAGATCTCGCCTGGTTGGCTCTTTGTTCACCGCAACATCTGGATTTCCTGATTGCACTGGCTACCAGATACCGAACCGACCCAGTCGCGAGTTCAGGAAAATAGCGCCGGGCGTTAACCTTTGGGAACGCTCCAGTCACCGCTGTGAGCAGGATCTAAATCGCTCCATGCGCGTTTGTGATTTGTTAAATATTCCAAATACTTCGTTAAACCAATTCAGCGCATTTGAATGACCCTGTTAACTTTCAGAACAGCGCCGGAACGAATCGGCGACGAATCAGAGATCTATGCAGGTTGGCTCTTTGTTCACCGCAACATCTTGGGTTTTGCGCAATCGCGGACACCAATTTCGGCCTGCAGACCACCGCAGGACGGCTGTTTACGCAGCAAAAATTAACCTTTGCGATAGTCCGGGGCATGTTTACCCGGCACTTCCCAACAAAAACGGCCCCCGAAGGAGCCGCTTTGTTGCTGCAAAGGCTGCAGGGTGTCAGCTGAAGTACTGACCGCCATTGGCGGAGATCGTCGAACCGGTGATAAAGCCGGCGTCGTCGGCAGCAAGGAACACCACCGCCCGCGCAATCTCCTCGGGCTCGCCGAGACGACCGACCGGAATTTGCGGGATGATACGTTCGTTGAGCACCTTCTCGTCGATGGCACGCACCATGTCGGTGCCGATATAGCCCGGGCAGATCGCATTGACAGTGATGCCGGCCCGCGCGCCTTCCTGAGCCAGAGCCTTGGTAAAGCCGATGTCGCCGGCCTTGGCCGCCGAGTAATTGACCTGACCGGCCTGGCCCTTCTGTCCGTTGATCGAGGATATGTTGATCACGCGGCCGAACTTGCGATCGCGCATCCCGCCCCAGACCGGGTTGGTCATGTTGAACAGTCCGGTGAGGTTGGTGTTGATCACCTCGCCCCACATCTGCGGTGTCATCTTGTGGAACATCCCGTCCCGCGTAATGCCGGCATTGTTGACCAGCACCGCGACCGGACCGAGATCGGCCTCGACCTGGGCAATACCGGCAACGCAGGCATCATAATCGGCGACAGACCATTTGTAGGTCTTGATGCCGGTTTCTGCGGTGAATTTCGCCGCCGCCTCGTCATTGCCGGCATAGTTGGCGGCGACCGTGTAACCGGCCGCCTTCAACGCGATCGAAATCGCTGCCCCGATCCCGCGTGACCCTCCGGTCACGATTGCTACCTTGCTCATGCCAATCCTCCCAGACTGTTACTTTACTATATCCGCGCTCAGCCGCGCTCGACGCAGAGCGCCACACCCATGCCACCGCCGATGCAAAGCGTCGCAAGACCCTTCTTGGCATCGCGGCGGGCCATCTCGAACAACAACGTGTTGAGAATACGCGCGCCCGATGCGCCGACCGGGTGGCCGATGGCAATCGCGCCGCCATTCACGTTGACGATGGCCGGATCCCAGCCCATGTCCTTGTTCACCGCGCAGGCCTGTGCCGCAAACGCTTCATTGGCTTCGACCAGATCAAGATCGTTTACGGTCCAGCCGGCCTTTGCCAGCGCCTTGCGCGACGCCGGGATCGGGCCAGTGCCCATGATCTGCGGATCAACACCGGCGGTCGCCCATGAAACAATCCGCGCCATCGGGGTTATACCGCGCTTGGAAGCTTCGGCTTCGCTCATCAGCACGGTTGCAGCAGCGCCGTCATTGATGCCTGAAGCATTGGCCGCGGTCACTGTGCCTTCCTTGTCGAAGGCCGGGCGCAGCTTGGAAATACCTTCAATGGTGGTGCCGTGCTTGATGTACTCGTCTTCCTCGACGACCGTATCGCCCTTGCGGCCCTTGATCGTCACAGCGGCGATTTCGTCCTTGAATTTGCCGGCCTTCTGCGCAGCCTCTGCCTTGTTCTGCGAGTTGACCGCGAAGGTGTCCTGCTCCTCACGCGAGAGCTGCCACTGCTTGGCGACGTTCTCGGCGGTGTTGCCCATCAGGTAATTGTAGAAAGCGTCGGTCAGCGCATCGAGCATCATCGTGTCGACCATGCCGGCAGGCCCCATCTTGACGCCGTTACGCAGATGCATCGCGTGCGGAGCCAGCGACATGGATTCCTGGCCGCCGGCAACGATGATGTTGGCATCGCCAGATGCAATCTGCTGCATGCCAAGAGCGACCGCGCGCAAGCCCGAGCCGCAGAGCTGATTGAGACCCCAGGCCGTTGCTTCCTGAGGGATACCGGCAGCCATCGCCGCCTGCCGCGCCGGGTTTTGGCCCTGGCCTGCGGACAGAATCTGCCCGAGGATGACTTCATCGACTTCGCCGGGCGCAACACCGGCGCGCTCGAGCGCTGCCTTGATGGCGACCGCGCCCAGATCATGGGCAGCGACGGAGGACAAAGCGCCATTGAAAGACCCGACCGGGGTGCGGGCAGCGCTGGCGATAACGATAGAACTCATGATGGATTTTCCCTGTCATGTAATTGTGAGGAATTGCCCAGAACGTGACGGAGCTTGATGTTTCTGTCAAATGCCTGAACGCCGAATTTTTCATGCAATCGGTTTAATCATGACCATAGACGGATGATTTTCCGCTGCTTTCGCCGCATCGCACAAAGGAATTGTCTTTATCAACCGTTTTCGCCTACAGTCTTGGCATATTGGCGAGGTTCGGGTCTGGGGAGACCTTTGAGGAGATTGAACATGGCGAAGAACACCGGCACCATCACGATCAAGAAATATGCCAATCGCCGTCTCTACAACACGGGCACGAGCACCTATGTGACGCTTGATGACCTGGCTGTCATGGTCAAGAAGGGCGAAGACTTCGTGGTGCTCGATGCCAAGAGCGGCGACGACATCACTCACTCCGTGCTGACCCAGATCATTTTCGAGCAGGAATCCAAGACCGGCAACACATTGCTACCTGTCTCCTTTCTTCGGCAATTGATCTCTATTTATGGTGATCAGCTGCAAATGGTGGTTCCGAGTTATCTCGAACACTCCATGTCTGCGCTGACCGAACAGCAGGAACAGGTTCGCGAGCAGATCACCAAGTCCTTTGGCGATAATCCCGTAGCACGCAACATCCAGTTGCCGATCCAGCTCGTTGAGGAGCAGGTCCGTCGCAACACCGAGATGTTCCAGAAGGCGATGCAGATGTTCTCGCCCTTCGCCCTTGCCCACTCTGGCAAGCCTTCGGATGAGGCTGCGAAGAAGTCGGACACTTCCAAGGATATCGACGACCTCAAGTCCCAGCTCAAGCAGTTGCAGGACAAGATCAACTCCATCGACAGCTGATCAAGCAGGCAGGGGTTTTGCCCCTGTGCTTGCATCGGAACTCAATCACCTCATCGCGGCGTGGCTTGCTTTCCTGCGCGTTTGTGAGGCCCGGCACTAGGCCACCCGACCATTGTTTCCGTTCCGGCGAAACAGCTTTCCTGTGTCCGGTCCGGCCAAATCGGTGGCGCCCGGCACAATTCAGGTCCTATAAGCAGCAGAACTGTTTCTGACATTGACCTGAAAGGCATTCAGCATGACCGACCTTCCCTTGGCCAAGGCACTCAAAATCATCAACACAGCGCTCGCAAAGGGCAAGGAACTCAGCCTAAAGCCTTTGGCTGTGGTGGTGCTGGATGCCGGCGGGCATGTCAAAGCCTTCCAGCGCCAGGATGGCGCGTCGATGATGCGGTTCGAGATTGCCAGCGGCAAGGCCTATGGCGCGCTGGCCGTCGGCGTCGGCTCGCGCTGGCTCAACACCCAGGCAGAAACCAGGCCGCATTTTCTTGAGGGCCTTTCGGCCGTTTCCGGCGGGAAGATCGTTGCCGTTCCCGGAGGTGTGCTGATCAAGGATCGCAAGGGCGGGATTATTGGCGCGGTCGGGATTACAGGCGACACGTCCGACAATGACGAGCTTGCAGCCATTGCCGGCATCGAAGCTGCCGGCTTCACGCCCGACGCGGGTTAAGGCAGCTCGGTCAAACATGCGATCGTCGGGTTACAACCCGATCGAAACGTCCCGGCCAGCCGAGCGGATCGAGACGGAAAATCCGGCGATCACATCGATGAATGCAATCACCATCAGGATGAAGAAGACCTGGGTTGCGGCATCGCGCACGAGCAGGAACTCGACCAGAAACGCCACGAACACGAACATCGACAGCATGTGATCAATCACCGACCATGATCCCGTGCGGGTCGCCTTCAGCACCTCGATGAACAACAGGCCCAGCGAAACGACAATCAGCAGGTCACCGAGGTTCATCGTCCAGGTAGCACCCGACATCATCGACAAGGATGTGATTGTTGTGCCCAGGCCGGCAACGCCGCCGCCAATCAATCCGATCATCACCAGATTATACGCTATCAATGGCACGATCATCAGCGGTATGGCGGCAAGCATGGAAAGACCTCGTAACTGGAACGGCCCGCACGGACCATCGACTTCGTTCAGCGGCGTTCCGTCCCCGGCGCAACCGCTGCGACAATGCGAAAACAATCGGCCAAGCGCAAGCCGTTCGATCAGCACATGATCATATTATTGTCACGCGTTGCCCGCAGGCTCGAACTCAGCCGTAGACGATCAAAAGATCCTTGGCATCGATCTGATCACCGATCTTGACCAGAACTTCGGCCAGCACCCCGTCGCGCTCGGCATGGATCGCCGTTTCCATTTTCATGGCTTCGATCGATACCAGCACATCACCCGCAGTGACTTCCTGGCCTGCGGCAACCGAAACGGTCGAGATCACGCCAGGCATCGGTGCCGCGACATGCATGTCATTGCCAAGCTCGGCCTTGCGCCGCACAGCCGAACCTGATGCACCATGCGCCCTGTCAGGCACCTTGACTCTCCTTGGCTGACCATTGAGCTCAAAGAACACCGTGACCATACCCTT
The DNA here is from genome assembly GCF_038900115.1 of Hoeflea sp. AS60. Taxonomy (NCBI): domain Bacteria; kingdom Pseudomonadati; phylum Pseudomonadota; class Alphaproteobacteria; order Hyphomicrobiales; family Rhizobiaceae; genus Hoeflea; species Hoeflea sp. AS60. Next base: position 518,707 of record NZ_JBBMQP010000001.1, read on the forward strand.
GTCGTCCGGTTCGCCCTGGGCCAGGTTCTGGACCACCAGGGTCTTGCCCTTCTCGATCTCGATGAACAGCTCGCCGCCGACAGGAATTCCGTAGAAATAGGCCGGTGTCGGCAACATGCTGACCGGGCCGTAGGTTTCGGTCACAAGCGCAAAATCCGTGAACACCTTCGGATACATCAGGTAGGACGCGAATTCGTTCTCACTGATCTCGCGTTCCAGCTTGGTCTCGATTTCCTTGCGCTCGGATGCAAGATCCGCATCCGGCAGCAACGAGCCGGGCCGAGCGGTATAGGCTTCCTCGCCCTTGAGAACCTTGCTCTGCAGGGCCTTGGGCCACCCGGCTGGCGGCTGGCCAAGATCGCCGCGCATCATCGAGACCACAGAATCGGGGAAGGACACATCCTTGGCCGGGTTCTCGACGTCAGCGACGCTCAGATCCTGGCTGACCATCATCAGCGCCATGTCGCCCACAACCTTGGAAGAGGGCGTCACCTTGACGATATCGCCGAACATCTGGTTGGCGTCGGCATAGGCTTGCGCTACCTCGTGCCAGCGGGTCTCCAGCCCAAGCGAACGCGCCTGTTCCTTGAGATTGGTGAACTGTCCGCCCGGCATCTCGTGCAGGTAGACTTCCGATGCCGGTCCCTTGAGATCACTCTCAAACGCCGCGTACTGATTGCGTACGGCTTCCCAGTAGAACGAGATCCGGCGGATCCATTCGGTATCGAGCCCGGGATCACGCTCATGACCCTTCAGCGCCTCGACAATCGAGCCCAGGCAAGGTTGCGACGTGTTGCCCGACAGCGCGTCCATTGCCGCATCGACCGCATCCACGCCGCTGTCGACCGCGGCAAGCACGGTGGCCGCGGAAATCCCCGATGTATCATGCGTATGGAAATGGATCGGCAGGTCGGTGGCCTCGCGCAACGCCTTGAACAACTGCCGCGCCGCTGCCGGCTTCAGCAATCCGGCCATGTCCTTGACCGCGATGATATGCGCTCCGGCCTTCTCGAGCTCCGACGCCAGCGCCGTATAGTATTTCAGATCATATTTTGGCCGGGCAGAGTTAAGGATGTCGCCGGTGTAGCAGATGGTCGCTTCGCACAGCTTGTTCTCTTCACACACCGCGTCCATCGACACGCGCATGTTCTCGACCCAGTTGAGGCAGTCGAACACTCGGAACAGATCGATTCCCCCCTGCGCCGCCTGGCGCACGAAATGCTTGACCACGTTGTCGGGATAGTTCTTGTAGCCGACGCCATTGGCGCCGCGCAGCAGCATCTGCAACAACAGATTCGGCGCACCCTGCCGCACCAGTTCAAGCCGCTCCCAGGGATCCTCAGTCAGAAACCGCATCGACACGTCAAAGGTCGCACCGCCCCAGCATTCCAGCGACAAGAGATTTGGCAGCGCCCTTGCATAGGCGCCGGCAACGGCAGCGATATCGTGCGTGCGCATACGTGTCGCCAGAAGTGACTGATGGCCGTCACGCATCGTCGTATCGGTGATCAGCACGCGCTCCTGGGCTCGCATCCAGTCGCCGAAGCCCTTCGGGCCAAGTTCATCAAGCAATTGCCTGGTTCCCGGCTCGACAGTACCTTCGACATGCGGAACACGCGGTGCCGCGGCATCTGCCGCAGGCAATGGCCGGCCCTTGGTTTCAGGATGGCCGTTGACGGTTACATCGGCCAGATAGGTCAGCAGCTTGGTAGCACGGTCCTGGCGCTTGACCTGCTCGAACAGCGCCGGCGTGGTGTCGATAAACCGCGTCGTATAGGTGTTGTTGAGAAACTCGGGATGGCCGATGATCGCTTCAAGGAAGGTAAGGTTTGTGGCCACACCACGGATACGGAATTCGCGCAACGCACGGTCCATCCGCTTGATGGTTTCCTCAGGTGTCGGCGCCCAGGCTGTGACCTTTTCCAAAAGCGGATCATAAAACCGGGTAATCACAGCGCCGGAATAGGCGGTGCCGCCATCAAGCCGGATGCCAAAGCCTGTAGCGCCGCGATAGGCGGTGATCCGGCCATAGTCAGGAATGAAATTCTGCTCGGGGTCTTCCGTGGTGATACGGCACTGCAGTGCATGACCATTGAGCCGGATATCGGCCTGCGCCGGCACGCCCGACGCCGGGGTGCCGATGACTTCGCCTTCGAGGATATGGATCTGCGCCTTGACGATATCGATACCGGTGACTTCCTCAGTCACCGTATGCTCGACCTGGATGCGCGGATTGACCTCGATGAAGTAGAACGCGCCGGTGTCGATATCCATCAGGTATTCGACCGTGCCCGCACCGACATAGCTGGTGGCGTTGGCGATTTTCAGCGAATAGGTCGCCAGTTCCTGACGCTGGGCGTCTGTCAGGTAAGGTGCCGGCGCCCGCTCGACGACTTTCTGGTTGCGGCGCTGCACGGAGCAATCGCGCTCGAACAGGTGCACCGCGTTGCCATGGGTATCGCCCAGGATCTGGCTTTCGACATGACGCGCCCGTTCAACCAGCTTTTCGAGATAGACCTCGTCCTTGCCGAAGGCGGCCATCGCCTCGCGCTTGGCCTCAACCACTTCACGGGCAAGGTCCTTCGGATCACGAATGGCCCGCATACCACGGCCGCCGCCGCCCCATGAGGCTTTGAGCATGATCGGATAACCGATCTCGTCAGCCATTCTGGCCACTTCTTCCATGTCGGCGGGCAGCGGGTCAGTGGCAGGAACCACCGGAACGCCGATTTCAATGGCGAGGTTGCGAGCAGAAACCTTGTTGCCAAGACGGCGCATCGTTTCAGCCCGCGGACCAATAAATGTGATCCCGGCTTCATCGCAGGCATCAACGAATTCGGGGCTTTCCGACAGCAGACCATATCCGGGGTGGATCGCATCGGCACCCGAAAGCTTGGCAACCCGGATGACCTCGTCAATCGAAAGGTAGCTTTCGATTGGCCCGAGATCACGCGCCAGATGAGGCCCGCGTCCGACCTGATAGGACTCATCCGCCTTGAAACGGTGCAGAGCGAGCTTGTCTTCCTCAGCCCAGATCGCGACTGTTTTCATGCCCAGCTCATTGGCTGCGCGAAACACGCGAATGGCAATTTCCGAACGGTTAGCAACGAGAATCTTGGAAATCGGCACAGACAGCCTCCCGGTTTTGGGCGAAGGAAACGGGGTCGGAACCAACCCCGTTTTCAATTCTTAACGACTGTTTTGCTGCAGTGCAAATTAAGAGATGAGACCCAACCTGAATGCGATCGCCACCACATGGTGGCGGTTTTTGGCGTGCAGTTTGTCCTGAATGCCGTTCATGTACCAATCAACCGTGTGCGCTGAAAGGCCGAGCGTGGCTCCCATCTCGTTGGAGGTCATGCCATATCCCAGATACTCCAGCGTCTCCATTTCACGGCGGGTCAGCGGCAACGAAACCGGTCGGCTTATCCGCTCGTGCGCATCAGGATCAGTGGCTTCAAGCAGCTCCCAGAAGGCTTTCTTGGCCATCGCATCCATCATCGCCATTTGTGCCGGTGACAAATCAACCGGCCGCCCAGCTACCGTCAGCACACCGACCAGGCCACGCCGCCCGTGAACAGGAAAAACATATCCGTCCTCCAGGCCAAAACGGCGTGCATCGACCATCATTCGTTCCATCCGCTTGTGTTGCGGATCGTCCTTGAAAGCTGCAATAGGCTCGCGCCAGCGATAGCCGCGCTGGCTATGACCAAGATAGCGGATGACAGGGTCGATCGTGGCATATTTGCGTTTTACATAAAGCTCTGGCCAGCCTTTTGGCCATTTTCCTTCGAGCATGATGTCGCTTGCCTGGCTCTCGGGTCCAGGTTGCCGGACAAGCGTAAAATAGTCAAATCCGAGCTCGTTGATGACATTTCGGATACGCGCGCGGATGCTCTCTGCGCCTTCCTCTTCGTTTCTTTTCGCGTCAAGAAACTGCAGAATGGCGTTCAGATTCATGATATCCTCCAGAGGATCAAATTTGGCAGTTTTCACTAAAAATCAGTAATATTTGACAGTAAATCAGGCTTCGAATTCCATTGTAATGCTAAACTTTGCAGTTGCGCCAGTTTTTCTTTGCAATCTCACCACGAGATAAACGGTCGCTTGATGTTGTGCAAAACGAAAAACCGGCCCGCGCAACTGGCGCGAACCGGCTTGGTAAGGACGACGATTACTCAGCGAAAACGGGCGGTCAGATGCAAGCCTCGAACAGTGCCTTGGTGTTTTCTGTCGTCAACTCGACCGGATTGCCGCCGGCGCTTGGATCCTCAAGCGCCATGGCCGTCATTTCATCGATACGGTCACGCCCTACGCCAAGCTCAGCCAGCTTGTCGGGTACGCCCAAGTCTGCACGCAGCTTTAGCACGTAGTCGTAAAACCCGTCAAAGCCGCCGCCAATGCCCATGTAGTCAGCAGCGCGGGCAATCCGCTCCTCGATGACCGGGCGGTTCATCATGAGCACCGGAGGCATTACAACCGCATTGGTCATGCCGTGGTGGGTGTTGTAGACCGCGCCGATCGGGTGCGACAACGCATGGATGGCGCCCAACCCCTTCTGGAACGCCACCGCACCCATCGCCGCAGCACTCATCATTTCAGCACGCGCCGCAATGTTGGATCCGTCCGCAACCACCAGCGGCAGGTTTTCCTTGACCAACCGCATACCCTCGAGTGCGATGCCCTGGCTCATCGGATGGTAGAACGGCGAGGAATAGGCTTCCAGGCAATGCGCGAACGCATCCATGCCTGTGCCCACCGTGATAATCTTTGGCATGCCGACAGTGAGTTCCGGATCACAAATTGTGACCGCCGGAAGCAGCTTCGGATGGAAGATGATCTTTTTGACGTGCGTCACCGAGTTGGTCAGAACGCCGGCGCGGCCGACTTCCGACCCTGTCCCCGCCGTTGTCGGCACGGCGATGATTGGCGCGATGCCATCAGCATCGGCGCGGGTCCACCAGTCGCCGATATCTTCAAAATCCCAGACCGGGCGGGTCTGACCGGCCTGAAACGCGATCAGCTTGCCCAGATCAAGACCGGACCCGCCGCCAAAGGCGATGACGCCGTCATGACCACCGGCCTTGAAGGCTGCGACACCGGCTTCGAGGTTTTTCTCGTTCGGGTTCGGATCCACCTCGGCGAACATTGCGCGGCCAAGACCCGCGGCCTCCAGAAGGTCGAGCGCCTGAGATGTTATCGGCAGAGAGGCAAGCCCACGGTCAGTGACCAGAAGCGGCTTCTTCATGCCGGCAGCGGCACATGCTTCGGCGAGTTCCGAAATGCGGCCAGCACCAAATCGGATTGCTGTGGGATAGGACCAGTTGGCGCGCGGGCTCATGCGGATTTCTTTCTCAGATGATAGGATTTTGGACGGGTGAGGTTATGGAAGCCGATTTCAGATAATGATCCGCCACGGCCGGTGGACTTGCAGCCGGTCCAGCACAGAGCCGGATCAAGATAGTCGGCACGGTTCATGAATACGGTGCCGGTCTCGATCTCGGCACCAATACGGGCTGCGCGCTCGGCGTCATTGGTCCACAGGGAAGCGGTAAGGCCAAACTGGCAGTCATTCATCAGCGCAAGCGCGTGCTCGTCGCTGTCGACCGGCATGATACCGACGACCGGACCAAAGCTTTCATCACGCATTACCCGCATGTCATGGGTTACGTCGACCAGCACCTGAGGCATCAGATAGGCCCCGCCATCATCGGCAGGGTACTGCTTGGGATCGATAAGTCCGCGTGCGCCGCTTGCGATGGCTTCCGACGTCTGCGCCCGTACCTCGCTTGCGAAGCGCACATTGGCCATAGGTCCGATTGTTGTCTCCTGCTCCAACGGATTGCCGAGCTTAAGACCGGACGAGACCCAGGCCGCGGCCTTGTCGATAAAAGCGCTGTAAAGCGGGCGAGCAATATAAAGCCGCTCAATACCGCAGCAGCATTGCCCTGCGTTAAACATCGCGCCATCCATCAGCACGTCGACAGCCCAGTCGAGGTCGGCGTCTTCCATCACGTAGCCGGGATCCTTGCCGCCAAGTTCCAGACCAAGGCCCGTAAACGTGCCGGCCGCCGCCCGCTCTATTGCCTTGCCGCCACCGACCGAACCAGTGAAATTGATGAAATCGAAGCTGCCGGCCGCGATCAGCTTTTCCGTTCCCTGGTGATCAAGAAACAGGTTGATGAAGACGTCCTCCGGCAATCCTGCCTCGCTGAACGCGCGAGCCATGCGCTCGCCAACGAGAAGCGTCTGAGTCGCGTGCTTGAGCACCACCGTGTTACCGGCAACCAGAGCCGGAACCACCGTATTGATCGCCGTCATGTAGGGGTAGTTCCACGGAGCAATGACGAAAACGACGCCATGGGGAACGCGCTCGATCCGCCGTTCGAACTGCGCCGAGCTTTCGATCTCGATCGGCGCCAGTGCCCGTGCGGCAATATCGGCCATGTAATTGGTACGCTCGTTGACGCCACCGAACTCGCCACCATAGCGGATCGGCCGACCCATCATCCAGGCCAGTTCCGGCACCACTTCGTCGCTCATCTCGTTGAGCCGCGCCACACCGGCGCGAACCAGCGCAATGCGTTCCTCGAGGGGTCGTTTGGCCCAGTCCTTCTGCGCCTTGCGCGTCCGCGCTACAGCTTCTGCTGCGGCATCGACGCCCATGACCGGGCGTTCGGCATAGACCGAACCGTCAACCGGCGATATCAGTTTCAAACTGCTCATTGCTTGGTCTCCCTGGGCGGCCCACCCTGTCTCCGAGCGGCGCCAGCCATATATCATCTCATTTCAGTGGTCAGGCGCGCTCGAAACCGCGTGCGATTTCCCAGTCAGTGACGGCCTTGTCGAATTCTTCCTGCTCCCACTCGGCGCAGCGGACATAGTGATCGATCACTGCATCTCCCATGGCTTCACGCAGCATTTTCGAATTGCGCAACGTCTCGGTCGAGGCACGCAGCGTCGACGGAATGTGCTTGGCTTCGGCGTTGTCATAGATGTCACCGCCTGTGGGCGGCGCCAGTTCCAGCTTCTGCTCGATCCCCTTGATGCCGGCTGCCAGCAAAGCCGCCTGTGCAAGATAGGGGTTCATGTCTGATCCGCCGATGCGGCATTCGACTCGCACCGCCTTGCTGCCCTCGCCGCAGAGACGGAAACCGGCAGTCCGGTTATCGACCGACCAGACGGTGCGGGTGGGCGCAAAACTGCCCTTCATGAACCGCTTGTAGCTGTTCACATAGGGCGCCATGAACCAGGTGTAGTCGGACGCATATTCGATCAGACCGGCCATGAAATGACACATCAGCTCCGACATGCCGTGCTTGCCGTTCTCATCCCGGAACGCAGGCGTCTTGCCGCTCCACAGCGACATGTGCACATGCGAGGAGGAGCCCACCTTCTTCGGGTTCCATTTCGGCAGGAACGTCACCGAACGGCCATGGGCCCAGGCGATCTCCTTGACCGCATGCTTGGCGATTGTGTGGTGGTCAGCACAGTCGAGCGCCTCGGCGTAGCGGATGTTGAGCTCTTCCTGGCCGGTCTCGGCTTCGCCCTTGGAGTTTTCAATCGGAATGCCAGCCGCGAAGAGATGATTGCGCACCGGGCGCATGATCGACTCTTCCTTGGTGGTCTGCAGGATATGATAATCCTCGTTGTAAGCGCTGATCGGCGTCAGTTCGCGATAGCCCGACTGGGCCAGGTCGCGAAAGCTCTGCTCGAACAGGAAGAACTCCAGTTCGGTGGCCATCATCGCCTCGTAGCCGAGTTCCTTGAGCCGTGCGATCTGCACCTTCAGGATCTGGCGCGGCGACTGCGCCACCGGTTCGTGAGTGTGGTGATCGAGAAGATCGCACAACACCATGGCGGTACCTTCAAGCCAGGGCACGCGCCGCATGGTGGAAAGGTCAGGCTTCATCACGTAGTCGCCGTAGCCCGCCTGCCAGCTGGTCGTGGCATAGCCATCCGGCGTCGCCATTTCGATGTCAGTCGCCAACATATAGTTGCAGCAATGGGTTTCTTCGTGGCTTGAATCGATGAAATTCTGGACATGGAAACGCTTGCCCATCAGGCGGCCCTGCATGTCGACACAGCACACCAGCACCGTATCGATTGCGCCGGAGCCGGCATCGGATTTCAGCTCGTCAAAGGTAAGGTTTCCAGCCATGTGATCTGATCCTGGTAAGCGGCCCCGCAGGGCTTGTATTTTGGGAGGCGCTGTAGCGGCAAACCGCCCCCCGGCGCAAGCCGGGAGGCGGAAACTTTAAAGGCCGTCGGCTCAGCTTTCGCCGTAAGGGAAACCGGCCTTGTTGATGACGCCGTTGTATTCCTTGAAGATCGAGATGACCTTCGCCTTGGTTTCGCTTTCAGCGCCGATTTCATCCCAGAACTTGACGGCCGCATCTTCGACCTGCTTCCAGTCCGAAGCGGGAACCGAACGCAGTTCCAGCTTATCGCCGGTGGCGCGAAGCTTTGCTTCGCCGCCCCAGTACCACTGATTGCGGAACGTGTGGCTGGCTTCCATGCAAGACATGTAGAGCGCCTTGAGGTGTTCGGGCAGCGCGTTCCACTTTTCCTCATTGGCAAACCAGGAGCCGATCCAGGCACCTGAGATGTTGTTGGTCAGGAAGTAGTCGGTCACATTGGCCCAACCGACGGTGTAGTCTTCGGTGATGCCCGACCAGGACATGCCGTCAAGTTCGCCGGTCTGAACCGCGACTTCCGCGTCTTCGTAAGGAATCGACACCGGCACAACGCCGAACTGGGTGAGGAAGCGGCCGGCGGTCGGGAAGGTGTAGAGCTTCAGACCGTCGAGATCGGCAACGCTCTTGATCTCCTTCTTGGTGTTGAAGTTGCAAGGGTCCTGACCCGCAGCCGAGAGCCAGACAACGCCGGTCCCGGAATAGGCTTCTCGCCAGATGTCGGCCAGGCCGTACTGCTGGAACAACACCGGCACATCGAGGATCGAACGCGTGGCGAACGGGAAATAGCCGCCAAACAACCCGACTTCCACCGGCGAGGCCATCGAATCATCATCCGAATGCACCGCGTCGATGGTGCCTGCCTGCATGGCGCGGAACAGTTCGCCGGTCGGTACGATCTGGTCGGCAAAGAACAGTTCGATCACCATTTCGCCATTCGCCGCCTTGTTGAAGGCATCGACGAAAGGCTGGGTGACGAACTGGCCCAGTGTTGCGCCGGCATAGGTCTGCATGCGCCAGCGGATCGGCTCCTGTGCGATCGCAGCCGGGGCTGCGAGAGCGGTACCAGCCGCGGCACCGGCAGCAACGCCGGCCTTGGTGAGAAATTGACGCCTCTTCATATTGCTCATGCTGTTCTCCTTTTGGTTTCGTCTTCTTCGGGTGTGCTCACTTCAGCCTTGAAGCTTGCCCAGGAACTGATGCGGTAGCCACAAGGCCAGCTCCGGGAACATCATCACGATCACCAATGTGAGCAGCATGACCGCGACGAAGGGAATGACAGACTGATAGATATGACGCAGCTTGATCTCTGGCGGCGCCATGGCGCGCATCAGGAACAGATTGTAGCCGAAAGGTGGCGTCATGTAAGCGATCTGGCAGGTAATGGTGTAGAGCACGCCGTACCAGACCAGATCGAAGCCCAGCACCTTGACCAGCGGCACATAAAGCGGCGCCACGATCACCAGCATCGCCGTGTCATCGAGGAATGTTCCCATCAGCAGGAAGCTCAGCTGCATCAGGATCAGCACATGCCAGGGCTCGAGGCCAAGCTGGCCGAGGAAGAAGTTCTCGATTGCACGCACTGCGCCTAGACCGTCGAATACCGCGCCGAAGCAAAGTGCTGCCAGGATGATCCACATGAACATGCAGGAAATGCCGAGCGTCTTGCGCATGACGTTCTCCATCACCTCGCGTGACAGCCGGCCCTTGATAAAGGCTGCGCCCATCGAGGCCACCGCGCCGACAGCCGAGCTTTCCACCAGACTGGTGTAGCCCATCAGGAACAGGCCGTTCATCAGGAAGAAGATCATGAACGGCAGGAAGCCGGCTCTCAGAAGGCTGATCCGTTCTTTCCAGGTGATGGCATCTCGCTCTTCCCTGGACAGGGGTGGTCCGAGATGCGGCTGCAACTGACAGCGAATCGCGATGTAGAGAATGAACAACCCGGCCATCAGCAGGCCCGGGAAAACGCCCGCGAGCCACAGCTGACTCACCGGCTGCCGCGCGATCATGCCGTAAAGCACCAGAACCACCGAGGGCGGGATTAGGATACCCAGAGACGATCCGCCCTGGATCACCCCGGTGATCATCACCTTGTCGTAGTTGCGCCTCAGCAGTTCCGGCAGCGCAATGGTCGCGCCAATCGCCATACCGGCAACCGACAGGCCGTTCATGGCAGAGATCACCACCATCAGGAAGATCGTGCCGATCGCCAGTCCGCCCGGCACAGGGCCGAACCAGACGTGAAACATCCGGTAGAGATCATCCGCGATCCGGCTTTCAGACAGCATATAGCCCATGAAGATGAACATCGGCAGCGTCAGCAGCGGATACCATTTCATCAGCTTGATCGATTGCGTAAACGCGATTTCGACGCCGCCCGTACCCCAAAGCGGCAGCGCCGCGATCACCGCAACAGCACCGATGACACCGAACACACGCTGCCCGGTCAGGAGCAGCGCCATCATCGAGGCGAACATGAAGAGCGCGATTAGTTCGTAACTCAAAGGCCCGCCTCACTTGCATGGTTTACGCTGACGCCGCGCAGGAAAAGAATGTCACGGAACAGTTCCGCAATGGTCTGAAGCAGCATCAGCAGGATGCCGAAAACGGCAACGAGCTTGACCGGCCACATGTAGGGCCGCCAGACCGAATGGGCCCGCTCGCCCCACTCGATGGCATAGGTCGCGCTTGATATCCCGCCGTAGAGCAGGACGCAAAGATAGAAGATCAGGAACAGCACCGTGATCGAATCAACCGCGGCCTTGCGACGCGGAGACCAGCCGCCATAGATCAGGTCCATCCGCACGTGATCGCCCATCTGCATCGAGTAGGCGCCGCCGAGCAAGTAATAGCCGACCATGATGAACTGCGCTAATTCCAGGGTCCAAAGCGCAGGCGAACCGGCATATTTCGTCACCGAAGACCAGAAAAGCACGCCCATCAGCGCGAAGATCAGATACATCGCAAACCGTCCGATACGCCTGTTGAAGGCATCAACCGCACGAATATAGCTCTCGATGAATTTCATCAGCAGACGCCTCCAAGGCAGCTTGCCGTACCTGGTCCGCCCGTCGGAATGGCGCAATCATGCATGAAGACGTCCCTCTTCTGTTTTCAACCGCTCAACTGACGCATTGAGCAGCTCCCCGATTCGGGCGGCCCAGATAGCCCGGCCGGTATCGTCGCAAATAAGATCGTTGCGGACCTCAAGCATGACGTTGGCAATTTGTCTGGTCAATCCATGCCGCTTGAGTGTGTGGGTCACCCCGTCCTCCGGGCCGTAGGGATAGTTGCGACTAACCTGGCTCAGCTCCAGCGAAGCGGCTGCATCAAGCATGGCATCTGCCAACCGGCTGTCATCATCATGCAGGATACCCAGATGCCCATCCCTTTGCTTGCCGAAATAAACTGGCGTGAAAGAATGGATAGTAACCAGCACAACACTGCGCCCCTGCGCCAGCCGCTCGTCAATGACGCCGTCGATCGCCTGATGGAAAGGATGATAAAGTGCATCTGCCCGGCGCGCCTTGTCGCTGGCGCTAAGCCCTGCATTTCCCGGGACGTCAAAGATCTCGCTGCGCTCGGGATAGGCACCGGGTGACTCTGGCGGGCGATTGCAATCATAGGCCAGTCGTGAAAACCGATGCGAAACTAGCGTCGCATCCAGCCTGTCCGACAGCATCTCCGCCAACCGTTGGGCGCCGATATCCCAGGCGATATGACCCGAAAGCGCTGCCTCGTCGAGCCCCATTGTCCCAAGCGCCTTTGGCATGATTTTCGACGCATGCTCGCAGATCAGCACGACCTCGCTCGCCCCGTCGGGACGGCGGACGGCAAAGGCAGGCCCTTCTGATGGTTCTATCAGCGTATCGTTGTGCATTCTGGTTCGGGTTCCCGGCAGGCGTCGGCAGGAATTTCAACGCTCGTAACAATGATTAGGATTGCCTCCCGATTGTCAATGCTGTAATTTTTATTACATCTTCGCGACCAACTGAACCGAGAGCAGCCATGGCGATAAGAGAACAGGTTCAGGCAGCACTCGGGACATTGCCCGGCGCCGAGAAAAAGGTCGCCCATTCGTTTCTTGCCAATTACCCCAGCATCGGGTTGTCGACCATTGCCGAACTCGCGGCCCTTGCCGGCACCAGTGCACCGACGGTCTTGCGCTTTGTCGCCCGGCTCGGCTTCGATTCCTACCCCGAATTCCAGCGCGTCCTACGCAGCGATGTCCAGGCGCAGCTGATGTCACCGCTTGAACGCGCCCGCAGCACCGGCCCTGTCACCGACAATCCGGCGCTAAAGGCAAGTTTCGCAAGCATTGCCGACAATCTCGACGCCACCCTGAAGGCCGTACCCGAAAGTGAATTCGAGGCTGCATGCGATTTGCTCTCGGATCAGAAAGCCTCTGTCTATCTTCTCGGCGGCAGGTTCACTGATACGATTGCGGCCTACATGGCCGCCCATCTCCGTATCATCCGCCCGAATGTCAGACATTTTGACGGGCAGACATCAACCTGGCGCGACCAGCTTCTCGATGTGCGCCCCGGCGACGTCGCCGTATTGTTTGATATCCGCCGCTACCAGTCCGACCTGGTGCGGCTCGGAGAGCTGCTGGTCGAGCGCAAGGCCCGCATCCTGCTGATCACCGATCCCTGGCTGTCGCCGATCGCCCGCTCGGCGCGTGTGGTCCTGCCATGCGTCGTGGATGCCAACCGCACCTGGGATTCAAATGTTGCATTGCTGGCGCTGGCGGAGGCGCTGATCGACCGGGTCTCACGGGCACAGTCAGACAGTGCCCGCACCCGCATGCAGACTCTGGAGGATATCCACTGGAACAATTTACAGGGCAGATAGGACACCACGCAGACGTTTGAATGCACCGCGGTGCTGGCACAGGGTTGTATGCGCATGCTTGCACAAACCGACGGCATCAAATACCCATCGAGTATGGAGCAGCAAACCGCATTGGACGCCTTCTCGGCTCTCAGTCAGGAAACCCGGCTTGCGGTGTTCCGGCTGCTTGTGTCTGCCGGCCCGGAAGGCATGACATCCGGCGATATCGGTGAACGTCTGAATGTCCGCCAGAACACCATGTCGACCAATCTCGGCATTCTGCTCAAGGCAGGGCTTGTGCGCCGGGTCCGCGACGGACGTAATGTGCGTTACCACGCCGATCATTCAGGCATCAGCGGCCTTTTGGGTTTTCTGCTCGAAGACTGTTGCGGTGGCAATCCCGAACTTTGCCAGCCAATAATCCGACAGCTCTCCTGCACCTGATCCCGCCTCAGACGGGCGAAGTCGCCCGACGGTAGAGATGCCAGGTCGCGTGTCCCAGGACCGGCAAGACCAGCAACAGTCCGGTGAATGCCGGAAGCAACGCGACAAGCGTACAAACGCCGACAATGAACCCGAATCCGAGCATTGGCAGCGGGTTTTTCATAACTGTCGCAATGCTGGTGATCATCGCCGTGACGAAATCAACCTCGCGCTCGGCGAGCATCGGCAGGGCAATCACGGTAGTTGAAAACAGCACCGTCGCCAGAAACGCGCCAACGATGGTTCCGACCACCAGAAAGCCCCAGCCTTCAGGTGTCGACAAGACGATATCGACAAAGCGGCCCCAACTGGAAAAAGACTTGAAACCCAGAAAAAGCGCCAGCAGCAGCCGCACCTGGTAGACCCATATCCAGAAAATGAACATCACGACAAAGGCCATCCAGCCAAGCTGGCGTTCGCGCTGATAAAACACCTGCGCCAGCACTCCTTTGGGCGTGATCGGCTCGCCCATCCTGCGCCGGCGGCTGACCTCGTAAAGCCCGACCGCGACAAACGGACCAAGCAACGGAAACCCGATGGCCAGCGGGATGATCATCCATGGTGATCCGATGCGGGTTAGAAATCCGAGGATCAGCAGGCCGCCAAGCATGAATATACCTCCGAAGAAGAGGCCGTATCCGGGATGCGCGCGGAAGTCGTCCCACCCGTCTCTCAGGCTGGCACGAACATCATGCAGCGATAGTTCGCGGATCTGTGGTGCACCAATCTGAGTATCTTCGGTCAATCCCGCAGTCTTGTTGGTCATGATGTCCTCCCTCAACCCCCTCAAATCAGATCATGATTGTGCCCAAGACCGCCCACTTCAACAATGATCCTGATCAACAAAGGCAGTGAATGCCACATCGGTGCAGATAGTACTGCATTGCCGCTACCGGCAGCGGAAAATTGGCTCCCCAAGCACAGTGTCACGGACCACTCTGGTAATATCGCCTCTGCCACACTACCTTTGACGGATTACCGGCGATCCCGTTTCACCCGCGTCACGCGGTCTGTCCAAGCCGGCCCGGGAGTTTGAAATGTCCGCAATCATCATTGCCCTTCTGGTCATAGCAACAGCATCGAGCGGCAGCATCTTCAAGCCCGGCGAGTGGTATCGCAGTCTGCGGAAGCCCTCATGGACCCCACCGGGCTGGGCCTTCCCAGTTGTCTGGAGCATTCTCTACATTGCCATCGGCGTCTCCGGCTGGCTTGTCTGGCAGGCTCAGGGCATGGGCATCGCCATGGGACTGTGGCTCTTGCAGCTGGTCTTCAATGGCGCCTGGTCGTGGCTGTTCTTCGGCCGGAGACGGATGGATCTGGCGTTTGGCAACATCTGTCTCATGTTCCTGACGATTATTGCCTACATGATTACCGCTTGGCCTGTCTCGCAAACAGCTGTCTTGTTGTTCCTGCCCTATGCGGCCTGGGTGGCAACCGCCGGAACGCTCAATCGTGCTGTCTGGCGTCTCAACCCGGACGCGACACCTCGCTGACGCCTATGAAGGTGCGTGCGGCCAGCTTGCCCGTCACCAGAGCTCCTGGCGCGAATTCATCCCATCAAACCGCTTCCAATTCGCAGTCCGGCGTTTTAGGAAAGTGAGCACACCGAAGGCACCCGCCTTCGCAGACAGCAAACCGAGGCCAGCATGACCATTTCCCCTTTTGTTGCCCCTCAAGCCCGACGTGCAAGCGTCGCGGTGGATGTCGGCGGCGTCTTGGTTGGCGGCGGCGCGCCGGTTGTGGTGCAGTCCATGACCAATACCGATACTGCCGATATTGACGGTACCGTCGCGCAGGTCGCAGCCCTCCACGAGGCCGGCTCGGAAATTGTCCGGATCACCGTTGACCGTGATGAAAGCGCTGCCGCCGTGCCGAAAATCCGCGAGCGTCTCGAACGCCTCGGCCTTAATGTGCCGCTCGTCGGCGACTTCCACTACATCGGCCACACATTGCTCGCCAATCATCCGGCATGCGCGGAAGCACTCGCCAAATACCGTATCAATCCGGGCAATGTCGGCTTCAAGGACAAGAAGGACCGCCAGTTCATCGAGATTGTCGAGATGGCGATCCGCCATGGCAAACCGGTCCGCATCGGGGTCAATTGGGGATCACTCGATCAGGTGCTTCTGACCAGGCTGATGGACGAGAATGCCGCTAACGGATCTCCCCTGAGCGCCCGTGACGTCACCCGCGAGGCCATCATCCAGTCGGCGCTGCATTCGGCTGCACTGGCAGAGGAAACCGGCCTTGAGCGCAACCGCATCATCCTGTCGGCCAAGGTCAGCCAGGTACAGGATCTCATCGCGGTCTATTCCGAACTGGCCCGCCGCTCGGACCACGCCCTGCATCTGGGACTGACCGAGGCAGGCATGGGCTCGAAGGGCATTGTCGCCTCATCTGCCGCTATGGGCATCGTCCTGCAGGCTGGCATCGGCGACACTATCCGGGTGTCCCTCACGCCCGAGCCTGGTGGTGACCGCACCCGCGAAGTGATCGTCGCCCAGGAACTGTTGCAGGTCATGGGCTTCAGGCAGTTTGTCCCGGTCGTTGCCGCCTGCCCCGGCTGTGGCCGCACCACCTCAACGGTGTTCCAGCAACTGGCACGGACCATCGAGGATGACTTGAGGCGCAACATGCCGGCATGGCGTGACAAATACCCCGGCGTAGAAGGTCTGCAGGTCGCCGTCATGGGCTGCATCGTCAATGGCCCGGGCGAATCCAAGCACGCCGACATCGGCATCTCGCTCCCCGGCACCGGCGAAAGCCCGGCTGCACCGATTTTCATCGATGGCAAGAAGGCGGCAACCCTGCGCGGCCCGAACATAGCCGAGGACTTCCAAGTCATGGTCGCCGATTACATCGAGAAGCGCTTCGGCCAGTCAGCCTGATCAGGCTTTCAGCATTGGTCAGCCAATCAGGCTGATTTGACGCGAGCCTGATCGGCTGGCAACCAGCGGTCGATCATCGCGCCAAGCTTTTCGGGTGAGATCGGCTTGGAAAGATAGTCGTCCATCCCGGCGGCGAGGCAACGGTCTTCGTCTCCCTTCAACGAATGCGCGGTGACGGCGATGATCGGCGTCGGGACAAGCCCTTCCCGCTCCTCTATCTCCCGGATTGCCGCAGTCGCCTCCAGTCCGTTCATCTCTGGCATCGACACATCCATCAACACCAGCGTGGGCCTGAGTTCGCCCCACATCCGGACAGCTTCGCGCCCGTTGACGGCTAGCTCATGCGACAGCCTGAGCCCTTCCAGCGTTTGCTGGAACACAATCTGGTTGATCGGGTTGTCTTCCGCCACAAGCACCAGCGGCTCGGTGCGTTCCACGATCGCAGGTTTGATCTCTGCAACTGGCGCAACCGGAGCAACCGGTTCAGGCGGTCGACTGGAAGACATCTTGGCTTCGGGCGCTGACGCTACCTTCTGCGGTTTGTTGTCTATATCGCATCGGCGCAAAGCCGCTTCGACAGTCTTGCGCAACTGCGCGGTACGGACCGGCTTGGTCAGTTGCGCAAAGATCTCCAGATGATTGAGCGCTTCCAGCTGGTCAGCCTGGTCGACCGAAGACAAGATCAGGATCGGCGTATCCGCGATCTCCGGATCAGAGCGTATCGCCTGCGCTACTTCAGCACCCGACATACCAGGCATCTGGAAGTCCAGCACCACCAGATCTATGCCGATCCCCAGGCTAGACCGTGCATGTCGCAGGAGATCCAGACCGATTTCTCCACCTTCCACCGCCACACAGTCAAAACCCCAATCGCGAATCTGCTCGGTCAGGATCATCCGGTTGATCGCGTTGTCATCGACCACGAGAACGCGGCGGCCCGGCAGCAGGCTCGACGGCGCATCGGCCACACTGATTTGCCCGTCCACATCCATTTCGATGGTAAAGCTGAAGGTCGAGCCAACTCCGACCTGGCTTTCAAGCTCGATCTTTCCGCCCATGAGTTCAACCAGCCGCGTGGCGATCGCCAGGCCAAGCCCGGTGCCCTCGTGTTTCCTGGTCGAAGAGCCATCAACCTGGCTGAATTTTTCAAAAATCGTGTTCTGCTTGTCGGTGGGAATACCCATACCGGTGTCACGCACAGCGATCGATACCGCCAGACGGTCCGCGGCGTTGACTGCCTTGACCTTGCTCCAGTTGATCTCGACCATGACATGACCGTGTTCGGTAAACTTGACGGCGTTGCCAATCAGATTGGTCAGGATCTGCCTGATCCGCCCAGGATCGCCGATAAGCTTGTCAGGCAAGCCTGGCGCGATACGGACAACCAGCTCGATATCTTTCTCGACGACGCGAGACGACATCAGCGTCGCCACATCCTCGGTCGTATCCACCAAGTTGAAGGGCTTCGGGCTGAGCGTCAGCTGACCGGCGTCAATCTTGGAGAAATCGAGAATGTCGTTGATGATCTCAAGCAGCGCATTGCCGGATTTGAGGATAACATCGGTAAAGGTGCGCTGCCTGGTATCAAGCTCGGTTCGGGTCAGGAGTTCGGCCATGCCAAGCACACCGTTCATCGGCGTGCGGATTTCATGGCTCATCGTTGCGAGGAATTCCGATTTGGCCCTGTCACCAAGTTTGGCCTTGGTCAGCGCCGCATCGACATCGCGGGTCTTGTCCTGCAGTCGTTTGATCATCTGCCGGATGATGATGTCGATGGGGACGAAGACGCCCAGGCCGAGTACCAGCAAGATACCCATTGTCGCCAGCAGGTAGCGCTGCAACAGCTCACCCTGCGCCAAAGACTGCTGCGCAAGATAGTCTCGAAATTGCTCATGTACGAAGAGATTTGAGGGCTGAATAACCTCGGCAAACAGGGCGCTGATTTCCCGACCAGCCCAGTACATGTCCTTTTTTGTGCGCGCCGTGTCGAGGCGTTCAGCACCAAGCATCTGCTTGTGGTTCAAAAAGGCATCGTCATTCGTCATGTAACGGGATCGCGACTTGATGGCCTGCGTCAGCTCCGTTGGCAATGCATCCCATTTTTCACTGAGATGCTTGATCTTCCAGCGGGCTCGTTCAAACCGGAAACGCAAACTGGACAAGGCGGATACAATATCCGGGTCGACCTTCATATTGGCTCGGATCTGGCGTTTTTCTGCCAGAGTTGCCCCGTCAAGCCTCTTGTCCACGAAGGCCTGGAAGTTGACGTAGGTCTGCGCAAGCCGTTCGCTGCGTTCCGCAATCGCGCGCAATGCATGATCGACTTCAGCAAAATCTGCGGAAACCGCGCCGATTTGCTGGATTGCATGATTGCGTTTGCTCTGTTCGGTAAAAAAGAACGTGCAAATTACTGCAATCGCAGTCAACGAGACAATATATCCGATGCGCAGCGATATAATTGATCGGCGCGCAACGGCGGTTTCATCCTGATCTTTAAATGTTTCGGTCATTTTTTTCGCAGCATCCGTTTGAGTGGATATTGCCGCGAGTTGGTTAATTAAAAACGTACAGAAAGGCTTTCATCCGCATTTGAAACACCTGCCACATTCAGGCGACCCGAATCAACGCTCCCGGCTGGCAATAAAACTTGCAGCCTGTCGCAATGTATCCGCCTCTTCACCAAATGGCTCAAGCAACAACGCGGCCTCTTCGACCAGCTGGTCCAGCCGTTGCCGCGCTGAAGCAACGCCGTGCAGCGACACCAAGGTCCCCTTGCCGCGCCCGACGTCCTTGCCCGCAGCCTTCCCAAGGGTCGCTGCGTCGGAAGTCACATCAAGCAGGTCATCCGCCAGCTGGAAGGCAAGTCCGATGATTTCACCGAACCTCGTCATCCGGAGCACTACTTGATCATCGGCGCCTGCGGCAATTGCCCCGGCCGCACAGGCATAACGCAGCAGCGCTCCGGTCTTCATCGCCTGCAGCTGCACGATGCCAGCTTCGTCCGGGGTCACCCGTTCAGCATGCAGATCGAGGACCTGACCGCCAACCATTCCGCCGATGCCGGACGCGCGCGCCAGTTGGTTGATCAGCGTCAGTTTGGCCTTTGCAGGCAGATCGGTCTCGGTCGAGGAGAGAACATCAAAGGCCAGCGTCAGAAGCGCATCACCGGCCAGAATTGCCGATGCCTCGTCGAAAGCTATGTGAACCGTGGGCTGACCACGCCTGAGATAATCATCGTCCATCGACGGCAGATCGTCGTGAATGAGCGAGTAGCAATGAATGCATTCCAGCGCCGCAGCGACCCGCCTAGCCGGAAGCTCCGCCGCGCCCAGCAGCCGCGCCGTTTCAACCACCAGAAATGGGCGCAACCGTTTCCCACCATTGAGAACGCCATGCCTCATGGCAGCCAGCAGATGCTCCGGGCGTGCGATTTCACCGTCCAGCACGGTGTTCGAGAGCAACGCCTCCAGCAGCGTTGCGACCTCCTGTGCCGTCGTTTCAAGCCGTTTGGCGAAACTGTCTGTCATATGCTTGCTCATCGCGGTTTCTTGCCACGCCGCGCCCCGGGCGGCAACGGTTTGTTTGCAGCTTTCATCGCTACAGTTCGGCATGCTTGGCCCGGCTGTGTTCTTCTCTGGTCTGGCATTGAGCCGACAAGATCGCTATGCACACACACTCACCGGTCGTCTTCGACGGCGTCATTCAGGGAAAGCAAGGTGGCCAGACAGAATTCCAGAGGGACCTCCCGGTCCGAGTCAGGGGCAGGCAAGAAACCTCGCCGGTCGTTTCTGCGTCGCCTTATCGGATGGAGCCTCTTCATCATTTTTCTGGTGCTGATTCTGCCCTATCTGCTGATCCCGATCTATTCCCTGCAACAGGTCCGCCCGGTTTCAACATTGATGCTTGGCGAAACGCTCACCGGTCGGGCCTATGAGCGCCAATGGATCGATTTTGATGGCATTGCACCAGTGCTGGTACAATCGGTGATGATGTCCGAAGACGGGCAGTACTGCGCCCACTCAGGCATAGACTGGCAAGCACTCAATCTGGTGATCGACGATGCGCTGGACGGCGAAGCCACGCGCGGCGCCAGCACCATTCCGATGCAGACAGCAAAAAATCTGTTTCTGCCGTCGACCCGCTCGGTTGTTCGCAAGGCTATGGAGATCCCGCTGGCAATGTGGATGGATCTGCTCTGGTCCAAGCGGCGAATGATGGAGATCTATCTCAACATCGCCGAATGGGCGCCAGGCATCTACGGCGTGGAGGCTGCAGCACAGGCCTATTTCGGCGTGCCCGCGGCAAAACTATCTGGCCGTCAGGCGGCATTGCTGGCTGTCACGCTGCCCAACCCTGTCAAACGCAATGCCGCCAATCCCTCAAGCGGCATGAAGCGCCTTGCTGGCGTTATCGAAAAAAGAGCCAGTCAGTCGGGCGCGTACATCAAATGCCTTTATGATTGAGTTCAACAGAATTGGCTTTTCCGTCCTCTGGCCGCATGCGAGAGATGAGCTCTCCATCAGCTTGAGGTGCATTTCATGGCCGACCCCGTCCTCTATATTGGTAACAAGAACTACTCATCCTGGTCATTTCGGCCATGGATAGGCATGCGCACAACGGGCATCGCTTTCGAGGAGAAACTGGTGCCGTTCGACATGCCCGCAGGCAACCCTGCCTTCAGGACGTTCTCACCCACAGGCAAGGTGCCGGTTCTGGTCGATGGCGAAGCGACGGTCTGGGAATCCCTGGCCATCCTTGATCACGCCGCACGCACGCATCCGGAATCAGGCCTCTGGCCAGACAATGCGACAGACCGCAGCAAGGCAATGGCCATGAGCGCAGAGATGATGTCGTCATTTCCAGCACTGCGCTCGGCTTGCCCGATGAACATGCGTCGTGAGCGCAAGCCGATCCAGACCACACCAGCCATTCTTGCCGACGTGGACCGCATCCAGGCGCTCTGGAGCGGCTGTCTGGAGCGGTCTGGCGGTCCGTTCCTGTTTGGGGCGTTCTCGATTGCAGACGCCATGTTTGCCCCCGTGGTCAATCGTCTCGACGTTTACGCTTTCGAGACCGGTTCGGTCGTGAGCGATTACATGGCCCGCATGAAAGCCCTGCCCGCTTGGCGCGAGTGGGAAGCGGCCGGCCGCGCCGAGCCATGGATCGTCGATGAAGACGAAGCGTGACCGCGTGGCCTGCGACCATTTGGGCGGATTGGCTGACCCGGAGTCAAAAAAACACGCTCACCGCTGGTCAAACCTGCAAATGCCATGTATAAGCCCGGCAAATTTCCGAAATCGGCATGTGTCAGTTTCGGCCCTTGGGTCGACCGTTGGACATGCCTGTACGCTCAATAGGAGTTTATAATGGCTGTTCCAAAGCGAAAAACTACCCCGTCCAAGCGCGGCATGCGCCGTTCGGCTGACGCCCTCAAGGCCCCGACCTATGTCGAGGACAAGAATTCCGGCGAACTGCGCCGTCCGCACCACATCGACCTGAAGACAGGCATGTACCGCGGCCGCCAGGTTCTGACGCCTAAGGAAAGCGCATAAGCCTTTCAAAGCTTAAGCAGATTAAAAGCCGGTCCCTCAGGGGCCGGCTTTTTGCTTTTGTGGCTCTGCAACAACATCAATGTCTGAGATTGCCGTTTCCGCGGCAGTCTGAATGCCGCCCTTGGGCCGGGCCATATCCAGACACAAAAACGCCCGGGAACCGAAGCTCCCGGGCGAAATCAACTCAGAGCGACCAGCCTAGCCAGCCGACCTCTGTTGTGGCTTTTCAGGCAGCTTCGATAGTCGAAACTGCAGTCTTGCCTGTGCGGCGGTCTTCAGCGGTGTCGAAAGACACCTTCTGGCCTTCGGCCAGACCGCGCATGCCAGCACGCTCAAGTGCAGTTGCATGGACGAAAACGTCCTTGCTGCCGTCGTCAGGTGCGATGAAGCCGAAGCCCTTTTGGTCATTGTAGAATTTAACGGTACCGGTTTTCATGGGGGAAGTCCTTTATGTCCATGAATGTAATTTCCAGCGCAAGCGCTCTTTAAAGCGCTCGGCGCAGGCGTTCGTCATCGAGTTTAAGTGAAGTGTTGAGCGTGTCTCCGCCTAAAGCGGTGAGCGACCAAGTCGTCCGGTCCAAAAATCGATAGACTGTTAGTACACTGTTTTTAATGCCAACACAAGCCAAAGCGCGTTAGGCCCTCAAGCAGGCCGGAATTTCCGGCCCGCCAGCGTCGGCTAGGCTGCCAATATCAGCCGTCCTCAAGCCGCCACAGCGGCTGCGGGAGCCCGTCCGCGAACAGACCGGAACGGAACCAGTCGGCGCCGCTCTTCGTCCCACAAGGTCAGCGGCACACAGCGCAGGCTCTGCCAGAACGTCAGTCGACCGATCTGTCCAAGCTCAGGGAAATCCCTCAGAACCTGGGGCAGGCGGTAAAACGGAATACGGCTCGACAGGTGATGAACATGGTGGATGCCGATATTGCCGGTCAGCCACATCAGCGGCTTGGGCAGGTCATAGAACGAACTGCCATGCAGGGCCGAGTATTCCCGCTCCCATTCAGGCGCGCGATCCCAATGGGTCGGATCGAACTGATGCTGGACATAGAACATCCAGACGCCGATAGATGCGCCGATCAGCATGATCGGCAGGTGGATAATCAGAAATGCCTTGAAACCGACCAGCAGCCCCAGTGCGCCCCACATCACGAGGATCGCAAGATTGGTCACCATCACGCTCTTCCAGGACATGATACCGTCCTTCAGTGCCGTCACCGGCAGGCGATGCTGCAACATGAAGATAAAGGCTGGTCCGATACCGAACATGACCAGCGGATGCCGGTAGAGGCGGTATTTCCAGCGTCCAACGCTCGACAGGGCAAGGTATTCCTCAACCGTCAGCGTATCGATATCGCCAATGCCGCGCCGCTCGAGATTGCCCGATCCGGCATGATGGATCGCATGCGACCGGCGCCAGTAATCGTAAGGCGTGAGTGTAATCACCCCGAGAACCCGGCCAACCCGGTCATTCCACTTGGCGGTGGTAAACATCGAGCCGTGGCCGCAATCATGCTGGATGATGAACAGCCGCACCATCAACAACGCAGCCGGAATCGAAAGCACAAGCGCCAGAATGATGCTGTAGGAAAGCGCGAACCACATCAGCGCCCAGAAGGAAACCAGAAGTCCGAATGTCAGGACCGTCTCGAAGGCACTCCGTCCATCACTCGGCAACCTGTAGGGCTGCAGTCGACGCACCCACTCCCGAGCTGTTCCTGACACCATGCGTATTCTCCCGATTTTGATTCCTCTTGGCCGGACAATTGTTGCTGCTCTCGGCACATAGTTGGGGCGCCATACCACGCCGGCTGACAAAACGGCATCTTTTTCTCTCCAGATCCCCAGATCACGATGTGTCACATCGTCACTGCGAGTTTGACCGAAGCACAGATTTACCCGGGCAAGAAACAGTTGTACCCAGCTTCAATCGATTTAGTCTGGAGCATTGAATGTCGACCCCGAGCCTTGTTGCGCCGCCGCTCTTGTCCCCGCAACGATTTGCGGTCTCCCTCATGTTTCTGGTCAACGGGTTTGTCGTTGGCAGCTGGGCGCCCAAGATCCCCGAATTCGCCGCACGTCTGCAACTCGATGAAAGCGACCTCGGGCTGATGATCATGTGCTTCGGCATAGGCTCACTCTGCTCAATGCCTGCTGTCGGTGCGCTGATCTCGCGGAATGGCTCACGCACGGTAACGAGAGTCGTCGCAGCATTGACCATCCCGTGTCTGATATTCGTCACGGTCGCGCCATCGATCTGGACCGGCGCGCTGGCGCTGTTTGTTATCGGGGCGCTGGTGGGCGGCATGGATGTCGCCATGAACGCCAATGCGGTCGAGGTGGAAAAGCGTCAGGGCCGGGCCATCATGTCGTCCTGCCACGGCTTCTGGAGCCTGGGTGGCGTGGCCGGTGCAGGCCTGGGCGGCGTCCTGATTGCACTCTATGGCGTGCATGTGCATGCGATCGCCGCTTCTGTGCTCACCGGTGTTGCAGTGGCGCTGGCATGGCCAAGGGTCTTGGCCGACCCGCCGCACAAGGTCATGCCCGAGCCCGGAGAGGCGCTCGCAAGCGTCTCCCGGCCAGGACTTCTCACCGCTGGTGCCGCGGTCTGGCTGACCGGCATCATCTGCCTGATCATGATGACACCCGAAGGCGCCATCCTTGATTGGGGCGCGCTCTACCTGCGCCAGGAGCTTGGCGCCGACGCAGCATTGTCAGGCCTGGCTTTCGGAGCCTTCTCCGCCGCCATGGCCTTGATGCGGTTTCTCGGCGACCTGGTTCGAGACCGTTTCGGTGCGGTCAGGACATTCCGGGTTTCGTGCGTTCTGGCCATGGCAGGCCTTGCCATGGCGGGAACGGCGCAATCCGCGGAACTGGCCATTGCCGGTTTCGCGATCGCCGGGCTCGGTTTTGCCAACACCGTTCCGATCGCCTTTTCGGCTGCAGGCAACCTGCCCGGTCTGCCACAGGGGCTGGCCATATCGGTGGTCACTTTCATGGGCTATTCAGGCATTCTGTTCGCGCCATCCGTGATCGGGTTCATAGCCGAGCATACCGGATTCTCGGCAATCTATCTGGCGCTCCCGATCTTTGTGGTGATGCCTCTCGCCTTTTCAAGCCTGATGCGGCACGCCGACAGGCAAGCTTCATAAACCCGGCCTGCTCAAGACAAGAGCTTAACTTCGGTTGGCCGATTTCAGCCAGCCAAGACCGTCCAGCGTGCCGGCCCTGGGCCGGTACTCACACCCGACAAAGCCCTCATAGCCAAGATCATCCAGCGCATGGAATATCCGGCTATCGTCCAGCTCGCCCGTTCCCGGCTCATTTCGCCCGGGCACCGAAGCGATCTGGATATGGCCGATAAGCGGCAACAGGGCTTTGAGCCCCATCAACACATCGCCGTGCAGTATCTGCCGGTGATAGATATCGAACTGCAGCTTGAGGTTGGCCCGACCCAGGCTTTCGATCAGTTCGGTGGCAGGCGCAAAATCATTGAGGAAATAGCCCGGCATGTCCCGTCTGTTGATAGGCTCGATCAGCAGGCAGACACCCTTCTCAGCCGCCGCATCGGCCGCGTAAGCGAGCGAATCCCGATAGCAGTCCTGATGCGCAGGGTCAGCCGGATCGGCAAGCCCGGCCATCATGTGCAGACGCGGCGTCCCGATAACCCCCGCATAGTCGAGAGCGGTCTGTACCGACCTGCGGAATTCATCCCTTCGCGCCGGCAGAGCCGCCATGCCCCGGTCACCTGCCGCCCAATTCCCCGGTGGCAGATTGAAAAGCATCTGATCGACACCCGCCGCCTGACACCACCGGGCAATATCCTGGGCCGGATAATCATAAGGAAACAGGAACTCGACCGCACCAAAGCCAGCATCGGCGGCCGCCTGAAAGCGATCGGGAAACGCATGTTCGGTGAACATCATCGAAAGGTTGGCGGCAAAACGCGGCATCGGCGGGTCTCAAACTTGCATTGGTTCGCCGTAATGATCAGGAATCCGACAACGGCCCGACCCCAACTTTGCCCGATCACGCAGTCAGCGCAAGCACCGAAAGACACAAATCGCCGGATCAGCTTGCGCCTCCGGCGATCTGGATTTCAGCGGTCGCGCTCAACCGAAAGCGAGCACTCCCCGGCAGCAAAGATCAGGCATTCCAGTTCGCATACCAGCTCTTGAACAGGCGATACTGGCTTTCAGCATAGTTTCTTTGCGAGTCCGTCAGCGCATCTGTCTCGTAGAAATGCAGCGTGTATTCAGCATCGCCATTCAGGACCATCAGGTACTTGTAATAGAGAACAAGATCGGCGCCCTCGTCGAACGAGGACAACACACCAAGCGCCTCCTCCAACTCCATTGCCTTCACCCGTGCCTTGGCGTCGCCGGCGGCAGCCTTCTTGCACAGATCCACCAGGTGCAGCACTTCGCGCGGCAGGGCATTGCCGATGCCGGTAATCGCACCGGTGGCGCCGCAATTGACGAAGCCATGGTAGACATTGGTGTCAACGCCCACCATCAGGGTAACGCTGTCATCGGCAGAGGTGATGTTTTCTGCCGCATAGCGCAGATCAGCCGCGCCGCCGAACTCCTTGAAGCCGATCAGGTTGGGATGATCCTTGCGCAGCGCGAAGAACAGGTCAGCGCGGGTGGCAAACCCGTAATAGGGGCTGTTGTAGATCACCGCCGGCAGCTCAGGCGCCGCCGACAAGATCGCCTTGAAGTGCGCCGACTGGGCATGGACCGAGCTTCCGCGCGAGAGCACCCGCGGAATGACCATCAGCCCCTGCGCGCCGACTTTCGCTGCATGCGCCGCATGCGCCACTGCCGAAGCGCTGTTGATCGCGCCGGTGCCGACCACTGTCGGAATACCCGCGGCAACAAGACGCTCAACGCCTTCCATGCGCTGCGCATCGGTCAGAAGCGGCCAGTCGCCCATCGAGCCGCAATAGACAACCGCCGACATCCCGTCAGCAATCAGTTCCGCCGCCTTGCGCACCAGCGCGTCAAAATCCGGTGTGCGATCAGCCTTGCAGGGTGTCATCAGGGCCGGCATGCAGCCGGTGAAAATCGAGTTGTCCATCGTGTGTTTCCTTTGATTTCACTGAAGCGGTATCAGAAGCCGACAATCTGGAGGTCTGTCCAAGGACAAACGGAACCACACAACAAGCACCCGGCAACAAGAGGTTTTATCAGACCATACATCATTGTATTTTTGTTGTCGACATAGATCATTTGGAGCAAAGCAAACGTCTGCGCCCCTCCATCACGCCCAACGCCGCATCGCCCCAGGATCGTTCAAAAAGACCTAGAGGCTTATATCGGCATTCAATCGGCGATCCTCGGTAATGTAGGCCTGAATCTGGCGCACGATCTGCTGCGCGTGAGCCTGCGCGATCTGGTCTGCCGCCTCAATATCCTGCCGATCGATCGCTGCGATCATGTCCTCATGCTCCTGCAGATAGATCCGTGGCAACGCATCATTGTGGGAGGAGTAATACAGCCGCAGCAGCCGTCGGCCCTCATCAAGCAGGCGGGTGAAAAGGTCGGTGTAGTAGCGATTCTTTCCGGCGCGCGAGATCTCGACATGAAAGTTGCGATTGACCTCGATCATCGTCGGAACATCCCGCGCCTCCACGGCCCTCGTGTAGGCATCCTGGAGATCGCGGATCTTGGCGAGCTCGCTCTCGGTTCTGTTCACCGCCGCCAGCCGTGTCGTCACCCGATACATCAGGGACAGCGCGTCAAAGAACTGAGACAGGTTGGGGAAATCGATCGGCGCAACAATGGTGAACCGGTTTGGCAGGGTGACGACCAGCCCTTCACCAGCGAGTTTGACCATCGCTTCGCGGACCGGTGTGCGCGAAATACCGAACCGCTCGGCAAGCTTGACCTCGTCAATCGGACTGCCGGGTTCAAGCGTCAGGTTCAGAATCTCGTGCCTGAGCGTATCATAGACCGCGCCAACACCCTGCCCGCGTTTGCGCTTTGCCTCCGGAATCTGTGCCGAAACCGGCTCATCAAGGCTCATGATTCACTCCAGATCGCCGCTGCGCCACCCTGCTCCCAAACGACTCAGTCACAATTCACGGTGGCGACTAAGAAATCATCCCTACGTACAACAGCTTTCCGGGTCAATTCTGCCCAGACCTGGCACCGCTGCGTCCTTTACAGGCCGCAGCCATCGCAAATGCCATTCGTCAGATTGGCATTCTTCCGTCAGATCACGCGGCGACACAGTCGGCAAAATAGGCCATCACGCCATCGCTGCCAACTTCCTGCACCAGTCCATGGATATCCGTTTCAAAGCCCGGACACTCGTGCGCGAATTCCCGGTTGAACTTCAGATATTCCACGATCTTCTTGTTGAACACCTCGCCCGGGATCAACAGCGGAATACCGGGTGGATAAGGCGTCACCAGACTTGTGGTGATGCGACCTTCGAGCTCGTCGATCGGCACGCGCTGCGTTGTCCGGTGCGCAATGTGGGCAAAAGCGTCAGCCGGTTTCATCGCAGGCGTGTGGTCACTCAGATACATATCCGTCGACAGGATCGCCACATCATACTTGGCATAAAGCGCATGCACATGCTGGCACAGATCGCGCAAGCCCATCTTTTCATAGCGAGGCTGTTTGGCACAGAACTCGGGCATGATTTTCCACATCGGCTGGTTCTGGTCGTAGTCGTCCTTGAACTGCTGCAACTCTGTCAGCAGCGAGTTCCAGCGGCCTTTGGTGATGCCGATGGTGAACATGATGAAGAAGCTGTAGAGGCCGGTTTTCTCAACTACCACGCCATGCTCGGCCAGATATTTGGTCACGATCGAGGCCGGAATGCCTGTTTCCTCGAACCTGCCGTCCAGGTTGAGCCCGGGCGTGATCAACGTTGCCTTGATCGGATCGAGCATGTTGAAGCCCGGCGCCATATCGCCAAAGCCATGCCAGGAATCCTCACCGTCCGAGGACTGCACGCCGTCGGCATCAGTGCGCTTGAGCACCCAGTCCTTGGTGCGGCCAATACCTTCCTCTTCCAGCTCGACCGGAGGCCCCCAGACCTGAAACCACCAGTCATCATCCCCAAACTCGTCATCGACCTTGCGCATGGCGCGGCGGAAATCGAGCGCCTCGGCAATGCTTTCCTCAACCAGCGCCGTGCCGCCCGGAGGCTCCATCATCGCTGCCGCCACGTCGCAGCTGGCAATAATCGAATATTGCGGGCTGGTCGACGTGTGCATCAGATAGGCCTCGTTGAAGAGGTGACGATCGAGCTTGGTGTCCTGGCTGTCCTGGACCAGCACATGGCTCGCCTGGCTGATGCCCGCGAGCAGCTTGTGAATTGATTGCGTGGCATAGGTGACCGAATGCATCGGCCGCTCCCGCTTCAGCCCCATCGAGTGGTAGGTGCCGTAAAACGGGTGGAAGGCTGCATGCGGCAACCAGGCCTCGTCGAAATGCAGATTGTCGACATAACCATCAAGCAAATCCTTGATGGTCTCGGTGTTGTAGAGAACTCCATCATAGGTCGACTGCGTCAGCGTCATGATCCTTGGCTTCACCGTGTCGGCATCGACGTCTTTCAGCAGCGGATTGGCGCGGATCTTGGCCTTGATGGACTCCACCTCGAACTCGCTCTGCGGGATCGGTCCGATAATGCCGTAATGGTTGCGCGTGGGCTTCAGAAAGACCGGGATTGACCCCGTCATGATGATCGAGTGCAGGATCGACTTGTGGCAATTGCGGTCCACCACCACCACGTCGCCCGGCGCCACTGTGTGGTGCCAGACCATCTTGTTCGACGTCGAGGTGCCGTTGGTGACGAAGAAGCAATGGTCGGCGTTGAAGATCCGCGCGGCATTGCGCTCTGACGCGCCGATGGCGCCGTTATGATCAAGCAGCTGGCCCAGCTCTTCCACTGAGTTGCAGACGTCGGCGCGCAGCATGTTTTCACCGTAGAACTGGTGATACATCTGGCCGATCGGGCTTTTGAGGAACGCCACGCCGCCCGAGTGTCCGGGGCAATGCCAGGAGTAGGAGCCATCTTCCGCATAGTTTAGCAAGGCCTTGAAGAATGGCGGCTTGATGCCCTCTAGATAGCTCTTGGCCTCGCGGATGATATGGCGCGCCACAAATTCCGGCGTATCCTCGAACATGTGAATGAAGCCATGCAGCTCGCGCAGGATGTCGTTGGGCAGGTGGCGACTGGTCTTGGTTTCGCCGTAGATGTAGATCGGCACATCGGCGTTCTTCCAGCGCACTTCCTCAATGAAATTGCGCAGGTTGAGCACAGCAGGATCGAGATCCGGCCCGGGGCTGAATTCCTCGTCGTCAATCGACAGGACAAACGCACTGGCGCGCGACTGCTGCTGCGCATATTGCGAAAGGTCGCCATAACCCGTCACCCCCAGAACTTCGAACCCCTCGCTCTCAATGGCCTGCGCCATGGCGCGAATGCCAAGACCCGACGAGTTTTCAGAGCGAAAATCTTCATCGATAATAACGATGGGGAAGCGAAACTTCATGGCAATTTCCTAGCGGGAAGACGGGACGGGCGGCTATCAGGAACTGTAGCCTGGCAATTTGGCGCGGGGCTGGCTCCGCATATGCGAGAGTCAGCGTGTTTTGGATTCGTGGCATATATGAGGCTGCATAATGTCATAGTGGGCCGTGACATAGCACAGGTCCACAACGATCTGTCGCACCCTCCACAATTCAGCCTGTGATTTCAAGGATTGCATCATAGACAGAGGTGCCCAAATCCGGGGGGAACCTGAATGAAACGCAAGGCCTCAATGAAGGCAAGCGTCATGAGCAACTCATTCCGCGGAGTCCAGGTCAAGAAAAATCCGCGAGCAGCAAATGGCTGCTCGCGGAGGACAGTATACTGCAAAGGCAGATCCAGCGCGATTATCTCAGACGGCACCGTGCCTGAGGTCGCGGCACCTGCGCTGTTGATGCATCAGAATTCCATCCATTCGTCGGATTTGACAGCAAGATTGCCCTGCGGCGCGACCCGCTTTCGTGATGCCAAAGGCTTCGCCATGGCGGTCGCGGTTTGACGCAGCGCAGTGGCACTACGGCTTGTGACCCCGTCGAGGCGGAACTGGCCGATCAGCTGACCCAGGCGGCTGGCTTCGTCCGACAGCGTAGTGCTGGCAGCCGTGCTTTCCTCCACCATCGCCGCGTTCTGCTGTGTGACCTGATCCATCTGATTGACCGCAATATTGACTTCGGACAGCCCGACTGACTGCTCGGTTGCCGCATTCGCGATGGCTTTCATATGATCATTGACCGTGACGATATAGGTCTCGATCGCCTTGAGCGCCTCGCCTGTTTCGTTCACCAGCCGGACACCGCCAGCAACCTCGACCGAGGAATTGCGGATGAGATCCTTGATTTCCTTTGCAGCCTGGGCAGAGCGCTGCGCCAGCTCGCGGACTTCCTGGGCAACGACTGCGAAGCCTTTTCCTGCCTCGCCGGCACGGGCAGCTTCCACGCCGGCATTGAGTGCCAGCAGGTTGGTCTGAAAAGCGATTTCGTCGATAACGCCGATGATGTTGGAGATCTGGTTTGAGGACTGCTCGATCTTGCCCATGGCCTCCACGGCATCCGACACGATCGCACCCGATTGCACCGCGCTTTGATTTGCCTGCACCGCGACCGTTCTTGCCTCTTCGACGCGTTGTGTGGAATTGGCGACATTGGCGGTGATCTGGTCAAGTGCCGCGGCGGTTTCTTCAAGCGACGCAGCCTGCTGTTCCGTGCGCTTGGAGAGATCCTGAGCCGACTGGCTGATCTCGCGCGAACCTGTGTCGATCTGGATCGAAGCCTCTGCAACGGACCGCAATGTATTGCCGAGCTGTGAAACGGCGTCATTGAAGTCCGTCCGCAACCCTTCGAAGTCCGCGGCAAAAGGTTCTGTCAGCTGGAAAGAAAGATCGCCGCCGGCAAGATGCTTCAGCCCCTCGCCCAGGCCGGAAGTTGCCTGCTGCATTTCCTGCGCTCTGATCTGTTCCGCTTCGCTGCTGCGATTGCGCGCTTCTTCCGAGAGATTTCTCTGCGCGTCGGCCTCTTGCTCGAGGCGGATTTTTTCAAGGCCGGCTTCCTTGAAGACCTGAACCGCCCGGGCCATGGCGCCGACTTCGTCAGAACGATCCTGATCACGAACGTCAACAACCAGATCACCATTGGCCAGACGAGCCATGGTTTCTGTCATCTTGCTGATCGTGCCCGAGAAGGAGCGGGCATAGAAGAAGAAGCCCAGCAGCGACAGGACCGAAACAATGATCGTCCCTACAATAGACGCCCAGGTCGCACTCTGGCCTGCAGCAACCACTGGCGTGACATCAGCGGCAATTTCAATAACGCCAATTTTATCACCGGAGAAATTTTCCAGTACCTTTCCGGCAACGGCATAATCATGATTATTGGCTACAACCATCATGATCGGTTGACTGCCGGCAAAGGCCGCCTGGATCTGTTCCGGCGACATCATTGTGGCATCACCGAATGTCGAGGACTGGATTTCGAATTTGCCATCTTTGAGAATGTGAACGGCAATCTTTGAATCGGTTTTCTCTGCGATGCGACTGAAATAGTCAGCCGATAGCGCGCTTCCGACATCCACGATACCGGCAATCTCGCCATCTTTCATCACAGGAGCGGTTGCGAACACGTTGACCGAGGTCCGGCCCGGCTCGACGCCGGCGTGCAACTTGCCGTCGTTCAGTGTTGCGACGATCATCTTCCGACGGCCTCTGATGTCATCTCCGAACTTTTCGGGTGCGTGAACGCGTGCCACGGCAACGCCGTTTCGGGTGAAGGTGATCAGACCAAGACCGCTGTTTTCGTTCACACTGGCCAGGCTGCCGGAATATCTAGCCACCAGCACGTCACGCGCATCGTTGGCAATCAGGTCAGCCATATCGGGTTCACTGGCAAGCGTCAGCGCCAGGGCCGAGGCGGCCCGCTTCTGCGCGGCCATGTCTGCCTCAAGCACTTCAACGTCGGAACTGAATTCCTTCAGCACTGCCCGCTGGTTCATCGAGGATTGGCTGTACCAGGCCAAGCCGCCAATGGTGGCGCTGGCAAAGAGTACGGCTGCAAATCCGTATGCCGTCATTTTGACCCACATGGGTCGCTTGATATCAGTCGCAGTCATATTTCTGCCCCCAGGCTTAAAAAGCACATTTCCTTCAATGACATGGACTAGGCGACTAATTCGATTAAAATTCTATCTTGTTCGCTGTATCAAATCTCGGAATCGCTGCGACAAAACCCGTTTGGAACGGCGACCAAAACCCTAAGCTTTAGGATTCTTGCGAAGACATCGTCGGTATCGGAAGTGCTGATGGGTTTTCGCTGTAAACTGAACCGCACCGGTTTTGTCGGAGGCATTAGACGTAGGGAGATATGGACCAACAAATCCGAGGTCGGCGCTGGCAAAAGAGCGCGCCTGGCGAGCGTTGGGTCGCCCCCGCCCCGCGAAATGAAATCCAGCGGTGGTGAGGCGATCAGGCGGAGTTGAGCAGGCGATCCGGGCCAGTCTCCTGCTTGGCAGCCTTTCCATCAACAGATCGAAGCAATGTGGCGATGGTTTCCCCATCGACTGGACGGAAATAGTGATAGCCTTGCCCCAGGGGGCAGCCGATCTCGAGAAGGCGTTCTGCCTGTTCGGCCGTTTCAATCCCCTCGGCAATGATGCCGATCTTCATTTTCTGCGCCATGCTGATCAACGCTTCGACAATAGCGCTACAGGCGACGTCCGTAAGCAGGCTGTCGACAAACGATTTGTCAATCTTGATATAGTCGAGCGGGAAATCCTTGAGGTGGCTGAGTGAGGCAAATCCGGTACCGAAATCGTCAAGCGCGACCTGCATCCCTTGTTCCCGCATACGGGCAACCTGGCTGGCCACATCCTGATCCATCAGCACATTCTCGGTGACTTCAATCTGAAGGTAGTGCAGCGGCACGTCATGGGCCTCGAAGGGTGCCCGCAGACGGTCTTCGAGATCGCCGCGCTGAAAGTCGATGGTCGACAGGTTGACGGCCACATGGCGCAGTTCCAGTCCCTCATCCATCCAGCCGCGCATTGCGCTGGCAATCTGTTCCAGCATGCAGCTGGTCAGACGAAAGGCATTCTTTGAATCAGTCAGACCCATGGCAAAGGCGCCTGCACTGATAATCTCCCCCTCGTCCGTCCGGATGCGGGCAAGCGCCTCGACACCAACGATCTTGGCCCGGCGTATGCAGATCACCGGCTGAAAATGTGCGAAGACCCTGTTTTCATCCAGCGCTTTGGCCAGCAGGGCAATCTGTTCCGTGCGACACTGGATTGAAGTGCGCAAACCGGGATGGAAATGAATATATCCACCCCTGGCCGTCTGCTTGGCGTGATAAAGCGCCAAATCGGCATTCTGACGCAGCAAATCAGCGCTGGAGCCGTCCTCGTTGCTCAGAACCCCGCCGATTGTGACCTGCAACAAGATGGTGTTTCCGTCGGATTCGTAGGGCAGATCCATCTCGCCCAGCAGTCGATCGGCGAGCATGGCCAAGGCGGCGGCGTCGTTGCAGTCGGGGCAAAGAACTGCAAACTCGTCGCCGCCAAGCCGGTAAACACTCACGCGAGGGCTGACCTTGGCGAGCCGTCGGCCGGCTTCGCAGATCAGGCCATCACCAACCGAATGGCCCATGCTGTCGTTGACCTGTTTCAGATTGTCGATGTCGATCAGCAACAAACCGAAGCCGCTTGTCGGAGCGCTCATGCTTTCGTTAAGCACTTCGTCAAAGGCATAGCGGTTGGACAGACCCGTCAACTGGTCATGATAGGCCAGATGCTGCAGACGGCGAATGACCTCGTCCCGCTCCATCGCGATGGAGCAAAGATGGACGCACATATCAACGAGCTGGCGCTCCATGGCACTCGGCCCGCGAGGTTCGCGATAGTAGAATGCAAACGTGCCGACTACACGTCCTTCGGGCGACTTTATCGGGCTCGACCAGCAAGCCTTCAATCCAAACTCGAGGACAAGACCCTTGTAGTCTTCCCAGCGGGCATCTGTCGCGATATCGGTCACTTCAACAGGCGCGCCCAAATAGGCCGCACTGCCGCAGGAGCCGACCAACGGTCCGATGGGAATGCCATCAATTGCTTCGCCGTACGAGCTCGGCAGGCTCGGCCCGGCGACGGGATGAATAAGGCCTTCGGCATCAATCGCGGCGATTGTGCAATTGGCTCCGGGAGCGAGCATCTCGGCACGACGACAAAGGATATCCGCCACCTCGGCAAAGGCAATGCCTGTGGCCACGGCCTCCAGTATCTCGTTTTGCAATGCAGACAATTCGGATTCCCGTCGAATTTGCATTGGCCACTCCTTCGCGTGCAACCCGCGCACAGCAACACAAGCAAATGAGCAATTTCTTTACAAAGGCCAAAAAGGATAGTCTTCGGGCAGATATTGCCCCGAAGATTTCACGGTGGTTAACACATGATTGCAACAAGACCGTAATGTCGAGTGGCACTAAATAGCCCTGGCAAGCCGATGCAAAACGGCTTCCTGGAAAGCTGCAACGGCCGGAAACGCGAGCAGGTGTTGAACCAACACTTGTATTATAATCTGCTGCATGAATATCGCGATGCCGCGCAGACTTTTTTAAATGGCGTATCGCTACATCCATTTCGGGACATCGACTTTTCGGAAATTGACCAGCCCATCCAGCAATGCCACAGGATCGGAAGCCAGGACAATGGAGTTCCGGTGCGCAGCCGGCAAAAAGGACTGAGAAATCATGTGGTCAATGAAGCCCATGAATGGCTCGTAATAGCCTTCCACGTTGAACAGTCCTGCCGGCTTATCGAATTCACCGAGCTGATTCAATGTCCAGACCTCCATGAACTCCTCCAGGGTTCCGATCCCTCCGGGAAGCGCGATGAAGGCGTGGGCAAGCTCCATCATGCGGTGCTTGCGCTCCTTCATTGTCGGCAGGATTTCGTGCCTTGAAAGCCTTTCATGAAGGTGGCCCTTGTCGCGCAGCCGCTCGGTGATGACACCATGAACCATCCCGCCTTCGGCGAGAGCCGCGTCAGCCAGAGCCCCCATCAGTCCCTTGTGGGTGCCGCCATAAATGATCCCGATGCCGGATTTGGCCAGATGCCGTCCAAGTGCATCTGCAGCCCGCAGATAGGTATCCCCCTTGCCCGTGTTGGAGCCACAATAGATCGCGATCGAATTCAAACGGCGCAAGGCGGTGTTCCCACATGGTCTCGGATCAGGCGAGTTCGAAGCTGATGTCGTGAGCACCTTTCCAGAGAACCGCATTGCCAAGTGTCATCAGGTTCTCCAGACCGGAAGTCAACGTGATGAAATGGTTGCCCGCAAGCTGGCCCATCTTGCTCGAAAAATCGACGCCGCCATAGGCCAGAAGAATCTCGGTCTCGCTGATGCCGCCGGGATAGAGAATGATATGGCCTGGCGCAGGGTGACTGGTGTGGTTCTCGTATCCGACGCCGAAATTCGTGTCGCCGAGCGGAATCCAGACGCCCTCGCCGGACCAGCGCACATGCACGATCTTGCCCTGGTAGGGCAGCAGAGCCTTGAAGGCCGCGGTTGTTGCGGGTGCGGCCTCTTCCTCGAGATGGCCGCCGAAGACGAAGTCTCCGGCCCGGACAATAAGCTTGGTCATGCAGGTGTTCCTTTCAGTGATGTGTAAATGATTGCAACCGGTCCACCGCCGTCGGGCCCCTGATGCTCTGCGCCACCCGAGACGAAAAGCTCGGTATGACCGATGAGGCACGCCAGCAGCCCGCCAACAAAGCCGCGCGCGTGGCGGGTGGACGAAATGTCGCTGTCCTCCAGCATTGTGTGTCTCTTGCCGCGGATCTGGCCCGAGCTTGAAGCCTCCGCCTTGGCAAGAACCGCGATCAGACCGGCTTGCGCCTCCTGCAGGCCAGCGCCGGGTGCGGCTTGCCCGAGAAGCCGGGCGACCGCGGGCGCGTCAATCGCATCCTGCATGACCTCGTGACCGATGCGCAACGGACCGGACCAGCTGCGCGACAGGCCAAGCACGACGATCTCGCAGGCCATCAGCTCGATCCCGGCAGAGCACGAAGCCCGGCTCGACCAAATCGACATGTCTGTCCCTATCTGCGCATCGGTGATGGTGTCGATCTCGCCAAGCGCCAGTGCCACTCCAAGAGCAGAAGCGCCGCGGGACAGCCCCATCGACTTGAGCATGTTGTCGGTCGCCACATCGCCGCCGACGTAAGTGGCGCGCTCGGCGGTCAGCAGCGGACACTTGATCTGAACAAAATGGACATCTTCAGGGTCTGCGATATCGGCCATCGCCATGGCTTCCAGCATGGCGGAACGCACCAGCTCCGCCTGGGCGCTGCGTCCGATCTCGCGCGGGTCGAGCGGACGGGTGATAATGCCTGCCATCGCCAGTGCAGGGGCATCTGTCCCCGCCTCGACAGAACCAGATCCCTCAATCCGGCTGAGAACGATCCAGTGCGGCGATAGTCCTCCTTCCGTTCCGCCCGACATCACCAGTGGAATCCGTTCGATGTCTGCTGCGCTCAGATGCGTGGCCAGCATGGCGCGCAGGGACTGGGTGGCATAGCCTCGGGTAAAATCGTTGACGCAGCCATTGCCCTCGGTCTTGCCAAGGATAGCAATGATCTGCTTGGGGTCGAGCCTGCCGTCAGTGATCAGGGACACGATTCCGGACACATCGTCGGGCCCGCTCATGGGCAGACGAAACACCTGTGCTTGGCCGGGCATCAGCAGCACCCCCGATAGAAGCTGCCGATTGCGGCTTCGATTTTTGGCCAGGCCGCAACCAACGGTGCCTTTGCCGGCAGACCGGCGCGATAGGCGGCGCGCAGACTTGTTTCGAGCGCTGGAAGGTCCACGCCCAGAACGGTGCCGCCCGCCAGAACTTGTTGGCCTTTCGAGTATGCCTCAACGATATGGGCCTGTCCGGCGCGGGCGAAGAGATAATCCGTTGGGTCCACCGGCATCAGCGCATCCCGGTCGAGAGCCACCATATCGAGAAGCAGGATATCGGCCGGCAGGCCGGCGGCCAGAACGCCACCCTTACCAAGCCCAAGGCCCGCGCGACCCACAGAGCACGCTGCGCGCAGTGCGGTTTGACGGGTCAGGCCGCTGTCACCAGATCCACCGTCGCCAAATCCGGGCGCATGATTGAGAAGATGGAACAGCCGCATCTCTCTGAGTGCATCGTCGTCCTCGTCTAGTGCGCACCCGTCGAGGCCCATCGCCACCGAAACCCCTGCGGCCAACATGGCGGGCACCGGGGCAATACCCGAGTAGAGATGCAGGTTTGAGGAAGCATTGACCGCGATCCGCGCACCCGCGGCGGCGATCAGAGCCAGTTCGTCCGGCTGCGCCCAGACACAATGGGCCAGCGTCAGCCGCGGCGACAGCAGGCCGATCTTATCGAGAAAGGACACGATCCCGTCCGGGTAGGCACTATCTGCCCAGACCCTTTGCGGTCTGGTTTCCAGAAGATGCATATGGATCCGCCGTCCGGTCTGCTCGGAACCCCTGGCTATCGCCTCAAGCAGTTCCTCGGAGCACCATTGCACGCCTGTCGGACCATATTGAACGTCGATGTGCCCGGGCATGTCGGACACCGCGTTGGCAACAGCATCGACCAGCGCCATCTGCTCGCCGACCAAGGGAAGAGGCCGAAGCCAGGTGTGTATGACGAGATCGCGCTCGGACGGGTCCAGCCCGTTCAAAACCTCGGCATGATCGCCATAGATGAGCGGATTGCGGTCGCGCATGGAGATGGCAAAACCGATGGAGACGCCGACGTCATGCGCTGCGCGGGCGATTTCGCGTGCTTCCTCGGTCAGCGGCGTCAGCCCCATGGCGCGCGTAAGGTGCACCATGATCGATGTCACGCCACCGCGCAGCGAGCGGGCAAAGGACGCGGCGGCGGCCGTATAGGGATCGACGGATGGCATGACGGCAAGCTGGGGCAGCCATGTCTCCAGAGGCTTGCCACCGCAGCCGAAAGATGTGCTGGAAAGCGGTCGCGCATGGTTGTGGGCGTCTGAAAGAGCTGGAATGGCCAATAGGCGCGGACCATCCATGGTCGGCGCAGACAAGGGACGGACCGCCTCGATCAGACCGCCGGATATAACGATTTCCGAGGGGCCGGTCAGCGCATAGTCCTCGCCGACGAGCGCTGCTTCAACTTGAATGATGGTTGTGTCTGCCATGATGATCCCGGGGGTCACCCCGGGGCATTGCCCCGGGGATTTGGTTTCAGAACGTCCGCAATTCCTTGGCGGGCAGAAATGCATCATTGAAAACGGCACTCGCCTCCGGGGTATTGGGCAGGTCATAGAGCTTCTGGATGACGGCAATTGACCGGGTCAGTCTTTCCGGGTCGATGGCCCCGATGCCGTTGGCCTTGCTTTCATCTGAATAGATCAGGTTGTTCAAGGCAAACTCCATCCGCTTCTGCTCAAGTTCGCCATTGGAAAGCGGTTCCGTCTTGACGATGATGTCGACGCCCTCCTGAGGATTCGCGATCACATCTGCCATGGCCTTGGCGATGGCCGAAACCAGCCCCTTCACCGCTTCGGGATGGTCCTTGATGAGCTTCGGCGAAACCATCACACCGTTGGAATAGATGTCCAGACCGGCTTCGCCATAGGGGAACCATTTGAAGTCCTTGTCCGGATCCATGCCCTGACCCAGGATGTTGAGATAGCTGGTCACGTTGAAGACAAGGCTCGCATCGACCTGACCCTGGATCAGCATCTGTTCCTGCAGGTTGGGAGCCACATTGATGATCTCGACCTTTGCCGCATCGAACCCGGCGGCTTCCGCCAATGCGGGAAACAGCTTGGTCGAGGCCGATCCGGCGGGACCGCCGACCTTGAGGCCTTCGAGGCCCGCAAGGCTTTCGATCTTTGCGTCCGCCTTGGTCAGAACTGCGAACGGCGGCTGGTTGTAGATCTGGTAGACCATCACAGGTGCCGCATCCGGATTGGTCGCAGCATTCTGGATGATCGCATTCATGTCGCCGAAGCCCGCGTCATAGGCACCCGACATGATGCGGGTAACGGTCGCCGCTGACCCTTCGCCCTGGTCGATGGTGACGTCCAGACCTTCGTCGGCAAAATAGCCCTTTTCCTTGGC
Organism: Hoeflea sp. AS60; assembly: GCF_038900115.1. Lineage (NCBI taxonomy): Bacteria > Pseudomonadati > Pseudomonadota > Alphaproteobacteria > Hyphomicrobiales > Rhizobiaceae > Hoeflea > Hoeflea sp. AS60. The sequence goes on from NZ_JBBMQP010000001.1 coordinate 558,828, forward strand.
CAGGTAGAACCAGCTGTGCACGCCCTGGATCTTCCAGTCGAGAGTGAACTTGATCGGGATATCTTCGGCAACGGCGGTTCCTGCCATCAAAATCACGCCAAATGCTGCTGTCAGCAATCTTTTCATTTTCAAATCTCCGGTTGGTTGGCGGTTGATTGTTGTTTCGGTTGTTATTTGCGCAGCGCCCATCCGACCATCCGCCGCTCGACTACCGAGAAGATCGCGTAAAGCGTGATCCCCATGATCGCGAGGATCATCAGGCCAGCGAACACGAGCGGCACGTTGAAGGAGGATGAAGCAATCAGCATCATGTTGCCGACGCCCTTGTTGGAGGCGACGGTCTCGGCAATCACGGAGCCAACAAAGGACAGGGTGATGGCCACCTTGAGGGAAGCAAAGAAGTAGGGCATCGATCGCGGCAGACCGACGTTCCACAGCATCTCCCACCGCTTTGCCTTGAGCGAGCGCATGACATCTTCGAGTTCGGGCTCGACCGTGGCAATGCCGGTGGAAACGTTGACGACGATCGGGAAGATGCAGATGATCATTGCCGTCAGGATCGCAGGCACCGTGCCTGCGCCAAACCACAAGACCAAGATCGGAACAACGGCCACCTTGGGGATCGAGGAGATCCCCACCAGCAACGGATAGGCGGTGTCGTATGCCAGTTTCGAAGAGCCGATCAGGACCCCCAGCGACAGGCCGATCATCACCCCGAAGGTGAAGCCGACAAGGGTCGTGTACAGGGTCTGCCAGGCGTGGGGCCAGATCGCAGGCGCGTACTCGAAAAAGGCTGCGAGGATCCGTGTCGGACGAGGAAGAACTAGTTCCGAGATCCCGGCGGCCAGACAGAAGAATTCCCAGAAAACGAAGACCCCGACGATCAGGATCACCGGCGCGAATTTCCGCAATGTCGGTTTCATGTGGCGTCCACCTTTCTGGCTTTGGGGGCATGGACGATGAGGCCGCGCAGTTCCTGAACCAGCGTCACGAAATCAGGTTCGAAGGTCAGATCGATCGGTCGTGGCCGCGCGAAGCTCACCTGCCGGTCATCGATGATGCGGCCTGGCCGCGGGCTCATGACGCAGATGCGATTGGCGAGATAAGCGGCCTCGCGCAGATCGTGGGTGACCAGCATCACAGTTGATTTGCGGTCGATCCAGAGATCCTGAAGCGTCTGCCAAAGCTCTTCCCGGGTGAACTGGTCCAGCGCACCAAAGGGTTCGTCAAGCAGCAGGATATCGGGATCATGGATCAGGGCGCGACAGAGGTTGGCCCGCTGCATCATGCCGCCCGAAAGCTGCCACGGGCTCTTGTCGGCAAAATCCTCGAGGCCCACCTGCTCCAGCAATGCGTTCGCCCGCTCCAGATATTCTCCGTGCTTCTTTTTGCGGAATCCGGCCTTGAAGGGCGGCACGATCTTGAGCGGCAGCATCACGTTGTCGCGCACCGACATCCAGGGCAGCAGCGACGCGCTTTGAAAGGCCATGCCGACGCGCACCGGTTTCGCCCCCAGCTCGCGCCCACCGAAAAAGATGTTGCCCGTGGTCGGTCGCAGCAATTCGCTCACAAGCTTCAGGATCGTTGATTTGCCACAGCCGGACGGGCCGACAAAGGCCAGGAAATCGCCCCGTTCGACGGTCAGGCTGGTGGGCTGCAGGGCTTCAGTCTGCTCCGGCCCCTCACCAAAAGTGACGCCGACATCCTCGAGTTCAACAAACCGCGCGTTGCTCATGCCGATGCACCCGCGCTGAGAAGATGGGCCATGCTCATCTCGGTGTTCTGTGGCTTTGCTTCGGGCATGGACTGGATGCTGGTGACCTGTTTGCCGTGCCCGGCCATACCTTCAACAAGCTTCCTGTCGCGCTGGACGAAGCGCCCGCGCACCAGCGTGTGCACCGGAGCACCGGCCGTCTTGCGTCCCTCAAACGGCGTGATCTTGCCTCGGCTGTGAAGCCGCTCGGCTTGCACGATCTCCTCGCGCGTCATATCGAGCACGGCGATATCGGCATGTGCGCCGATCGCCAGACGTCCCTTCATCGGATAGAGACCAAAGGCGCGGGCGGGATTGGCGGACGAGATGCGCACATAATGCTCAAGCGTCATGCGCCCTGCGGCAACTTCGCTCAGCATCAGCGGCATCTGGGTTTCGACGCCGGGAAAGCCGCAATCGGCCTGCCAGATGATGTCTTTCTGCTTTTCCTCGGGCGTGTGCGGCGCGTGGTCGGTGGCGATCATGTCAATGACGCCCGACTGCAACGCCTCCCAGATAGCTTTGGAATCCTTTTCCTCGCGTACCGGCGGATTGACCCTGATGATGCTGCCCAGCCGGTCATAATCGCGGCTGTCGAGGAAGAGATAACAGGGACAGGTCTCGCCCGTCACATCAACGCCGCGCACCTTGGCCTCAGCGAGGGGCCGCAGTTCGCCTGCTGAAGAAATGTGCAACACATGGATGCGTGCCCCGGTCCATTCAGCCAGAATGGCAGCCCGGGCCACGGCCTCGATCGCCACGACTTCGGGCCGCGCCGCGATGTGATGAAGTGGAGCGTTCAGCCCGGCGGCTACCAGTTTGGCCTGCCGCCACGCCATGATCGAAGCGGTTTCGGCGTGCAGCGAGATGCGCAGGCCGGAAGCTGCAATCAGTTCGAACCCTTCAAGCATCGCGCCCGTCGAGGGCGAAGGCAGGTTGCCGAACGTGTTGCCCATAAAGCATTTGAAGGCATTGGCGCCCGCCGTGATTAGCCCGGGGATCTCGTCGATATTGTCCTCGGCCAGAAGCCCGTAGAGGCCGAAATCGACGCAGGCCTTTTTTGCGCAGTCCTGCTTTTGCCGCAGCTCGGTGGCCGAGCGCGTTGGCGGGTTGGTGTTGGGCATCTCGAAGACGGTGGTCACCCCGCCCATCGCCGCCGCCTGCGTGCCTGTGCCCCAGTCTTCCTTGTGGGTGTAGCCCGGCTCGCGGAAATGGACATGCATGTCGATGCCGCCCGGGATCAGGTGATGGCCGCACACATCAACCACCTCGCAAGCGTCTCCCAGGGTTCCGGGCGCACCAATGCCAGAGATCAGCTCTCCGGTAATCGCGATATCGGCAAGCTCGCGTCCGCTTTCGTGGACGACCGTGCCGCCTTTGAGAATGAGATCCGTCATGGAAGTCCTTAAAGTGCTGCCCAACCACCATCGACAGGCAGGTCGACACCGGTGATCTGGCGGGATTGTTCAGAGGCAAGGAACAGCGTGGCTGCGGCAATGTCCTCGTCGGTACTGATGCGTGCGAGCGCATAATCGCTGGCGTGCAGTTCTGCGGCCTTCTCCTCGGAGATGCCGTGCTGGGCCGCGACCTGCGGAACGACCTTGGTACGAAAACGCGGGCCTTCGACCATGCCGGGGGCGACCAGATTGACGTTGATGTTGTCGGGCCCGAGTTCCAGCGCGAAACTCTTGGTTATGCCGCGCAGACCCCATTTCGAGCTCGAGTAAGCCATCCGCATGGCGCGTCCGCGCATGCCGAACGTGCCGCCGACATTGACGATCTTGCCGCTCTGCTGGCGCTGCATCGTCGGGGCAACCGCCCGGATCAGGTTGAACGGGCCGCGCATGTTGAGGTGGATGATGTCGTCAAACTCGATCGCGGTTGTCTCCACTCCGCTCTTTCCGATCGGACCGGTTCCGCCGGCGACATTGACCAGAATGTCGATCCGGCCTCCGAACCTCGCCAGTACGTTTGTGATGGCGGCTTCGACCGCATCCGTATCTGTGACATCGCAGGAGAAGATCTCCGCCTCAACGCCCAGGGCCTTGGCCTCGCTGGCGACGGGTTCGATGGCGCCGGTATCGCGACCCAGCAGGGCGAGGTTCGCGCCTTCACGCGCGAACCCCAGGGAGATCGCGGCGCCCATGCCCTTGGCCGGGCCTGTGACCACCACGATCTTGTCTTTGAGTTGAAGGTCCATGCCCTGATCTCAGAGAAGCTTGTAGATGCGATCTTCAGCGGACGGCAGGAACGCGTCGGTGAAGATCTCTGACGGGGCCGGGGTTCGCTCCAGACCGTCGGCCTTGACCACCAGATCGATGGATTCCTTGAAGCGGGCCGGGTCGACATCACCCAGACCGGTCTTTGCCAGCTCGGGATGGTTCATCTCGTCCTGCAGGGTCGCGATCAGCCGTTCCTTCTCAACTTCCTTGTTGATCAGCGGCTCACGCATTGCGACGGATTCCACCGCCGCGTCCAGATCAGCGAGCGTGTCCTTGACGCCCTTGTTGATGGCCCAGACCATGCCCTTGACCAGTTCCGGGCTTTCAGCGGCCAGCTTTTTCGAGATGATGATCCCGTTCGAATAGAGGTCCATCCCGTAATCACCGTAATTGATGAAACGAATGTCCTCGTCAGGATTCATGCCCGAAAGCTTGGCCGAGAACCGGATCGTGTTGACGTAGCCGAACACACCATCGACCTGTTCGGATTTCAGCATCTGCTCGCGCAGGTTGGACTGAAAGTTGAGGATCTCGATGCCTGAAGTGTCGAGCCCGGCAACATTGGCAAAGGCCGGGAACAGCTTGAGCGCGCCGTCATTGGCGGCACCGCCAAGCTTGCGCCCCTGCAGATCGGCTGCGGTCTTGATGTCGGATTTCGACAGCACCGCCACCGTGAAGGGCGGCTTGTTGTACATCTGGTAGACGCAGATCGGCGTCTCTTCCGTGGTGGTTCCGGCGAGACGGATCAGCGCGTTGACGTCGCCAAAGCCCACGTCATAGGCGCCGCCTGCGACCTGGCCGACGGCCGCGCCGGAGCCCTTGCCCTGGTCGATCGTAAGATCGATGCCGACCTCGTCAAAATAGCCGTTGTCCTTTGCCTGGAAAAACCACGACTGTGGCCCCTGATAGGTCCAGTTGAGGATCATGTTCAGCTTGGTCTTGCTTTGGCCGATTGCCGGCGAGGCGAGGCCTGATGCAAGTCCTGCTGCGGCGAGTTGTGTGAAACGGCGTCGAGTAATGGTCATGCTGTCTCTCCAATGTCTGTTTCGATTGCTTCGAGAAGCGCCTGGGTCTGGGTGGTAAAGCCGTAGAGAAGCCGGATGAGGTAGAGGATGGCGTCGCTGACATAGCCAGGCGAAACCGTGGTCGTTGCGTCCTCGACCAGCACCGCGTCGTATCCCTGAAAGCAACCGTCCATCAGGGTGGCAAAGACGCAGCGGTCGAGGTTCACGCCGGTGTAGAAGATCGTCGTGATGCCAAGGCGGCGCAGGATCTGATCCAGTTCATTGTCCTGAAAGCCCGACAGCCGATGCTTGAACACCGTGATGTCTGCATCGGCCTGATCGATCGCCGGCACGCTGGCTGCGCCCCAGCTGCCTTCAACCAGCACGTCGCCTGAAGCAATAGTGTCGCCGTAGCCAGGGATCTGTCCGCAGGACGATCCCTTGTCGACCACATTGGCCGGCAAGTTGGCCACATCGGCGCGCACACCCCAGTTGAGATGGATGACCGGCGCACCTTGGCCCCGAAAGGCAGAGGAAAGTGCGTTGATGCGTGGAATGATGCCGCCGAGCGGTGCAACCTCCGCATTGCGGACAGCAGCGAACCAGCCCTCGGCATCCAGAAAATCATTCTGCATGTCGATGATGATAAGGGCAGAGCGCGCAACATCGACCGCCACCGGCTCGGGCTCAGCGGAAAATCTGATCGGACGCGGTTCGAATGCTGGGCGCACAAGGCTGATCCCGGACGCATCACGCGACCATCGATCTCTCCGTTGCCTTTGCTCTTGGGTGTTGTCCACGCCACTCTCCTGTTGGGAAGAGTGTTGACGTGTTGCCGTGTAGCTGTCTTGTGCTAAATTTTCTCGGCCGCGTTGCTCAAAACGCAACGCGTGATAGGGTCACGTGCATGAAACATCTCGTCACCTTTCGCATGATCGACGCAATCGCACGCACGGGCTCCATCCGCTCTGCGGCCGAGCAGATGAATCAGACGCCGTCAGCTGTGCAGCGCCGCTTGCAAAACTACGAAGACGAGCTCGGGTTCGAGATTTTCCAGCGCACCAGCAAGGGTGTCCGGCTCAATGCGGCCGGTGAAATGGCCATCCAGCACATAAGGCAGACGCTTGCAGACACCGAACGGCTCAATTCGCTGATCGCTGATCTCGCCGGTCTCAGGCGCGGGCATGTCAACATAGGCTGCAGCCAGGCCCTCATGCCGTATTTCCTCCCGGCGCAGATCGCCCGCTACCAGGCCAGGTATCCGGAAGTTACCTTCAACGTCCAGGTCATGGAACACAGCCGCGCCGCCGAAGCGCTGGAAGCCTTTCAGGTGGATATCGCGCTGGTGTTTGATGAGAAGACCGTGCCCGACTACGAGGTGCATCTGGCTGTACCGCAACGCCTGGCGGCGATCATGGCGAGCGACCACCCGCTTGCCCGCCACAAGATCCTGCGGCTCAGGCAATGCTATGAGTATCCGGTCGCCCTCGCCCTTAGGGGCTTCAGCGGACGCATGCTTCTCGAACGCGCCTTGCATGGCAAGACCTTCAAAAAACCGCCGATCGTGCAAAGCGATTCCTTCGAATTCCTCATGGCCCATGTAGCGACGACGGACGCGATCACCTTCCAGATTCAGATCGGCGCCCCGGGCGCGTCTCAGGTCGCCGCCCAAGACAGGGGCATCATCAGCCGCGAAATCGATACACGTGATGTGACCGGCGGTATGCTCCTGCTCGGCCTCAAACGAAGCCGCGCCTTGCCGGTCGCCGCGTCCCGTTTCGTCGAGCAGATCACCCTGTCCCTCTCCGACGAATACCGACCCTCAGTGGATTGATGAACCGTGCAGCACACATTCCCGGTTTCTGTCATTGAAGCGAGCCCGTGCTTTGTGCGGCAGGCTTCGAACACCACTGAATTTGCTCCTGTCCAGCGGAGTTGCAATGAAGGCTGATCAACGCCCTCTTGGTAAGCTGGCTTACAGGGCTTGCAATGAAAAAGGGTGCATCGTTCCCTTTTTCATTGACGGGTTCGGTCCGCACAAGTTTCATGAAAGGCGCAAATGTTGATTTTGATTTTTATCAGCTCTCAGGAAACACGCAGACAGCAAAATTCTCTCTGCTGGGCAGAGCCAAAGCTCTCGATGCTGCCACGAACTACAAATGAATAAGCTGGCCAGGCTGCCTTTATCTTAAGAAGCAACGGAAAGATGCCCTTGCGTGCTGGGGTCCGGATCGACCTGATCCGTGGCCATTCCGCCCGTGGCAAGATTGTGAGCGGGGACACAAGAAACACATCAGTAGGCACGGGAATAGGTAACAGATGCCGTCACTTTAAATTTGTTTACGAAATTCAGAAACGTAAAAAATTCAATGGCGGAGAGGGTGGGATTCGAACCCACGGTGGAGTTGCCCCCACGCCGCATTTCGAGTGCGGTACTTTCGACCACTCAGCCACCTCTCCGCGTCTTTGGTCGGCGCAATATCAGTGCGCGGGCGCTTCCATAACTGGCGTGGCTCGCTTACACAAGAGGTAAGTTTGCCTATCGCACCCAAACCGGGCTCGAACAGCCAAATTGGCTTGACTCCCGATCCTCTCTCACGTATCTCGCGAACCGAATGCGGCGTGGGGCTTCCTGCGCCGTTGGCCTGTGTTTGGGCAATCCGGAAGACCGGAACTCAGACAGGCTTCACCCGGCTGCGTCCGCGATGGACCGGCCGATTAGTTCCGACTGGCAAAAAGACGGCCCGCTGAAAGGCGAGAGCCGGACGAACACGAAAGGACAAAAGATGTTCGCAGTCATTAAAACCGGCGGTAAGCAGTACCGCGTCGCCGCCAATGACGTTCTGACGATCGAAAAGCTCGAAGGCGCCGCTGGCGATACCGTTGAGTTCAACGAAATTCTCATGGTCGGCGAAGGCGCCGGCGCAACTTTCGGCGTACCCTTCGTTGAAGGCGCCATGGTTGTTGCCGAAGTTGTCGAGCAGGGCCGTGCCCGCAAGGTTCTCGCTTTCAAGAAGCGTCGCCGTCAGAATTCCAAGCGTATTCGCGGTCACCGCCAGCATCAGACTGTCGTCAAGATCACCGACATCCTGACCGGTGGTGCAAAGCCGTCGAAGAAGGCTGCACCGAAGACTGAAGCCCCCAAGGCTGAAACCGCAGCGGCACCCATGTTCAAGGCGCCAAAGGGCGAGCCGGACGATCTGACCACGATCAAGGGCATCGGCCCGGTCGCGGCCGGTCAGCTCAACGAGCAGGGCATCACCACCTTTGCCCAGATCGCCAAGCTGAGCGACAAGGACGTCGCCCGCATTGACGAAGCCATGCCGTTCAGCGCCGACCAGATCTCGGATTGGCGCGACCAGGCCAAGGCACTCGCGAAGTAATCAACCGCCCGTTCGGGCCCTGGCGGCGTCAAGCCGCAAACAGACTAACGCCCTTGAGGGCGAAACAGGAGCAGACCCATGGCACACAAAAAAGCTGGCGGTTCAACGCGTAACGGTCGCGATTCGAACTCCAAGCGTCTCGGCGTTAAGAAGTTCGGCGGCGAAGCCGTGATTTCCGGCAACATCATCATTCGCCAGCGCGGCACCAAATGGCATCCCGGCACAGGCGTAGGCCTTGGCAAGGACCACACCATTTTTGCCGTGCAGCCAGGCAATGTTGACTTTCGCAAGACAGCCAACGGCCGAACCTATGTGTCCGTTGTCGCGAAAGCGGAAGCAGCGGAATAAGCCGGATCGCATTTTGCAAGCCGGTGTCTCATTTGACCCGGCCTGACAAGGCATCCTCCGGAGAACCGGAAAAAGGACAGGGGAGATGGGACACCATCTCCCCTTTTCTTTTGTCCAAAACCGGAGAACGACCATGAGACAAGAACCAGGCAGCAGCCCGAGCGTCAGTGCACGGGCCCCCAGAGACAACCTCAGCGATTGTATAAGCTCAAGCGACACGGAAAGTTTCGAACGGACGGCATCAGGCTATGATTGCCCGGTCCTTCTGACTGAAAATCTGGTCCTGCGCGCGCCCCACGCCGAGGACATCGACGCAATTGCCATTCTCGCCGATAATCCGGCCATCGCCACCATGGTGTCACGCATTCCGCATCCCTACGGCCGCGCGGACGCCGAAACCTTTGTGCGAACTGCCGTCAAACGCGGGAATGGCAATTGCGTCTACGCCATCACCGAAACCGAAACCGGCAAGCTGCTTGGTTGCTGTTCGCTGGAAATCACTGCGGACGGAAAGGCGCTCGAACTGGGTTACTGGGTCGGAGAGCCGTTCTGGGGACGCGGCATCGCCACCCAGGCTGTTCATGCCCTTGTCGACATGGCCTTCAGAACCCGTGAGATAGAGCATATCGACGCCCGGTGCAGGGTCATCAACCCGGCATCCCGCCGGGTGCTGCAGAAAAGCGGTTTCCAGTTCCAGGGAACCGGTATGATCAACGTCCTGGCGATCAATGCCAGTGCTGCAGTCGAATGGTTCAGACTTGACCGCAAGACCTGGGTTTCACTGATCAGCTGGTCAAATGAAAACAGGCCAAACGCGCGGTAGATCAAAAACGGCGGGCCGAGAAATCCGGCCCGCCCGCAACAGCGTAGAAGGAACATGACCCCGAAAGGAATTCAACATGACCCTTCTGCGCCCCCTCGCTCTTCTCCTCTTTGCGGCTCTAGCCTCGTTTCCCGCCCACGCAGCCGATCTCCGGCTTGAGGATTTCTTCAAGGGCAAGACCTACGCCTACGGCAGCTTTGGCGCCATCAATGGAATGAGCCGCAGCTTCCGCGTGGACCTGACCGGGCATGTCCGCGGCAAGGTATTGAGTTTGCGCGAAGATTTCCGCTACGATGACGGCGAGCGTGATACCAAGACCTGGATTTTCACCCGCACCGGTCCCAAGACCTATACCGGCACCCGGGAAGATGTGCTGGGCGAAACCACAGTGCATATCTCCGGCAACACAGCCCGCTTCACCTATCGGGTGGATCTCAACCCGGGTGGTGACCCCAACATTGTCCGTTTCTATGACAAGCTGGTGCTTCAGGATGATGGCACTCTGCGCAACACCGCGTTGGTGACAAAATTCCTGTTTCCGGTCGCCCGCGTCAGGGTCAATTTCGCCCCCACATTGGCAGGTGCCAAGGCCATCAAACCCTGACTGGCGCTGGCCCGCGCCTTTACCACCTGAAGCAATAGGCTTTGACCTTGCGTGCCGAGCCGTTTATCGATGCGCGCAAAGCCGGAGGTGCACGCCAGTCCGGCGTCCGCAGGATTGCTTGAATCAAACACGATTCAAGGTAAAAATCGTGCGACAAATGTAAACTGCTGAAGCGTCCTGTGTGATCTAGATAAACCACACAGCTCTTCACACGCGTTGAAAGCCCGGATCGGTAAAGCCAGATGAAATTCCTCGACGAAACCAAAGTATATATCCGCTCAGGCGACGGCGGCGGCGGCAGCGTCTCTTTCCGGCGTGAGAAGTACATCGAGTTCGGCGGCCCCGATGGCGGCGATGGCGGCCGTGGCGGCGATGTCTGGGTGGAAACCGTCGATGGCCTCAACACGCTGATCGACTACCGCTTCCAGCAGCACTTCAAGGCCAAGACTGGCGGCCATGGCATGGGCCGCAACCGCACCGGCGCCGGTGGCGACAGCGTTACCATGAAGGTGCCTGCGGGAACCCAGATCTTCGAAGAAGACAACGAGACCCTGATCTGCGATCTCACCGAGATCGGCCAGCGTTACCGCCTGGCAGTCGGCGGCAATGGCGGCTTCGGCAATGCACATTTCAAATCAGCCACCAATCAGGCCCCCCGCCACGCCAATCCCGGATTGGAAGGCCAGGAAAAGACCGTCTGGCTAAGGCTCAAGCTGATCGCCGACGCCGGCCTGATCGGCCTGCCCAATGCCGGCAAGTCGACCTTCCTCGCATCGGTGACCCGGGCACGACCGAAGATCGCCAATTACCCCTTCACGACGCTGCACCCGAACCTGGGCGTCGCCACCATCGACGGTCGTGAATTCGTGCTTGCCGACATTCCCGGCCTGATCGAGGGCGCCCATGAGGGCGTCGGTATCGGTGACCGTTTCCTCGGCCATGTCGAGCGCACCCGTGTGCTTCTGCATCTGGTTTCAGCGCTGGAGGAAGACGTCGCCAAGGCCTACAAGACCGTCCGCCACGAACTCGAGGCCTACGGTCACGGCATCGCCGACAAACATGAAGTCGTGGCCCTCAGTCAGGTCGATGTGGTTGAGGCAAAGGAACGGGCTGAAAAGGTCCGGGCTTTGAAGAAGGCCGCCGGGCGGACGCCTTACGAAATTTCAGCCATCACCGGCGAAGGCATGACCGGTGGGCTGCGCGCGCTCCGCGATGTCATTGTCGGCGCCAAGGCGGAAGAAGATGATGCGGCAGCCGCAAACAGCAAGGGCGGCAAGGGCGATACGAAAGACTGAAGATGGCAGCCCACCGCAAACCTGTTTCTGCGCACAAGCGCATTGTCATCAAGATTGGCTCCGCTCTGCTGGTTGATCGCAACAGCGGCTTGAAAGCCGCTTGGCTCGAATCGCTCTGCGCCGACATTTCGGCTCTGAAACGGACAGGTGCCGAGGTTCTGGTCGTCTCTTCCGGCGCCATAGCCATGGGCCGTACCGTGCTTGGCCTGCCCAGCGGACCGCTGCGGCTTGAGGAAAGCCAGGCCGCCGCAGCCGTTGGCCAGATCGCGCTCGCCCGGGCCTGGTCGTCGAGCCTGTCGACCCACGGCATTGTCGCCGGACAGATCCTGCTGACGCTGGGAGACACGGAGGAGCGCCGCCGCTATCTCAACGCCCGCGCCACCATGGCCGAACTGATGCGTCATGGCGCGGTGCCTATCATCAACGAGAACGACACTGTCGCCACCAGCGAAATCCGCTATGGCGACAATGACCGGCTGGCCGCCCGCGTTGCCACCATGGCCGGCGCCGACCTGCTGGTGCTGATGTCCGACATCGACGGGCTTTACACCGCCCCGCCGCATCTTGATCCCGAAGCCCGGTTTCTCGAAACCATTGACGCGATCACGCCCGAGATCGAAGCCATGGCGGGCGATGCCGGATCTGAACTCTCGCGCGGCGGAATGAAGACCAAGATCGATGCCGGCAAGATCGCCACCGGTGCGGGATGCGCCATGATCATCGCCTCGGGTAAGACCGATCATCCGCTCTCAGCCATCGATCAGGGCGCCAGATCAAGCTGGTTCCAGCCATCGGGCACACCCCAGTCGGCCCGCAAGATCTGGATCGCGGGTCAGCTTGAGCCTGCCGGCAGGCTGACAATCGACAGCGGCGCGGAAACAGCACTTCGCTCCGGCAAGAGCCTGCTGCCTGCTGGTGTCCGGGATGTGACCGGCGACTTCCATCGTGGCGACCCAGTCGCGGTCTGTGACAGCCAAGGCCGCGAAATCGCGCGCGGCCTTTCGAGCTATGACGCGGACGAAGCGCGCCGCATCGCCGGCCGCAAATCAACCGAGATCGAGGCCATACTGGGCTACTCCGGCCGTGCCGCCATGATCCACCGCGACGACATGGTGATCAGCTAGCGCGTGACCGTTTGGGTCGAAGTCGCTTTGAAGAACGGCACATGCTGACGGTCTGTCCGGACATGCAGTGCATCCCGGCTTTACGACTTCACCCCGATTGCGTAAGAAACCTGCCTGATCGCAAGCCGGGAGTACCCTCATGCTCGACAAGACCGATAGCAAAGCAGACATTATCGCACTGATGGCCGAAATCGGCCGCAAGGCGAAGGCTGCCGCGCGACCGCTTGCGATTGCTGGCACGGATCAGAAGAACGCAGCGCTGAACGCCATGGCTGACGCAATTACCGCGCACCGTCAGGATATTCTCGCTGCCAACGCGCTTGATGTCGAAGCAGCACTCGCGAGTGATATGGCAGCCTCGTTTGTCGACCGGCTGAAACTTGATGACAGCCGCATTGACGGCATCATCGAAGGGATTCGCGCCATTGCTGAACTGCCCGATCCTGTCGGCGATGTGATTGCCGCCTGGGACCGTCCCAACGGGCTCAAGATCGAGCGGGTCCGCACGCCTCTAGGTGTTATCGGCGTGATCTATGAAAGCCGCCCCAATGTCACCGCTGACGCCGGCGCGCTGTGCCTCAAGGCAGGCAACGCGGTGATCCTGCGCGGCGGATCGGATTCGTTCCATTCCTCCCGCGCCATTCATGCCTGTCTGGTCGAAGGGCTCACAAGCGCCGGCCTGGCTGCCGACGCCATCCAGATGATACCGGTCAGCGATCGCGCTGCAGTCGGTGCGTTGCTCACCGGCCTGAATGGCACCGTCGATGTCATCGTGCCGCGCGGCGGCAAGAGTCTGGTCGCCCGCGTTCAGGCCGATGCGCGCGTTCCCGTCTTTGCCCATCTCGAGGGCCTGTGCCACATCTATGTCGACAAATCCGCTGATCCCGCCATGGCACGCGCCATCGTGGTCAATGCCAAGATGCGGCGAACAGGTGTGTGTGGCGCGGCCGAAACCCTGCTGCTCGACAGCGCCATGGATCGGAACGTGGCTGCCGACATCCTCGCCGATCTTGCCGCCGCAGGCTGCGAAGTCCACGGCGACAACGCGGTCATCAACCTGATGCCCGCAGCGATGCCCGCAACGGAAGACGACTGGCGCACCGAATATCTCGGCGCCATCATCGCCGCACGCTTTGTCGACGGCATCGATGAAGCAATCGCCCATATTGCTGAGTGGTCGTCCAGCCACACCGAAGCCGTCATTGCCGAAGACCCCGCTGTGGTCGAGCGCTTCTTCACGGAAGTTGATTCGGCCATTCTGCTGCACAATGCCTCCACCCAGTTTGCTGACGGTGGCGAGTTCGGCATGGGCGCGGAAATCGGCATTGCCACCGGCAAGATGCATGCCCGCGGCCCGGTCGGCGTCGAACAGCTGACATCGTTCAAGTACCGCGTCCGCGGCACCGGCCAGATCCGGCCTTGAACCAACAGTCCACCAGGACCCCGCCCTACCTGAAGATGCCGTATGTCGAACCGGGTATGAGCGTCGGCCTGTTTGGCGGCTCATTCAACCCGCCACACCGGGGCCACGAACTGGTTGCCGAAATCGCGCTCCGTCGCCTGGGCCTGGATCAGCTGTGGTGGATGGTGACGCCTGGAAACCCGCTGAAGAGCCACAATGAGCTCGCGAGCCTCGATGAACGCGTGGCCTTGAGCAGGCGGATGGCGCCCGGACCAAAGGTCAAGGTCACCGCTTTCGAGGCCGCCAGCAATCTCCATTACACCGCGCAGACGCTGGCTTACGTCAAGGCGCGCAATCCCGGCATCAACTTCGTCTGGATCATGGGCGCGGACAATCTCAAGCAGTTTCACAAATGGCAGGACTGGCGCGGTATTGCCCAGACTTTCCCCATAGCCGTGATTGATCGGCCAGGATCGACGCTTGCCTACCTTTCATCAAAGATGGCCAAGACGTTCAGCAATGCCCGCATCGATGAAGACGATGCAGCCAGGCTGCCCTTTCTCAAGGCGCCGGCCTGGACCTTCATCCACGGCCCGCGTTCGTCGCTCTCTTCCAGCGCAATCCGCAGCGAGCGCGCCACGAATAAAACCACCACATCTTGAAAAACCCCACGGTCCGTGACTATCTTTAGGTTGCGTCGCACTTGCTTTGGCGATTGGGACGCTTGTTGGACTGTTCAGGATAATGAAAGGAACCACCCTGAGAACAGAACACGTGAAGGGGAACGCCAACGGCGATTTCTCGCAAGCCACGGGAAGCGACGAACATGCCGCTCTGCGTGAGCTCACACTGGTCCGCGACAGTTTGGCGGACTCCAAGGCAGAAGACATCGTAGCCATCGACATCGCAGGGAAATCAGCGCTGGGCGACCATATGGTTGTTGCCTCGGGCCGATCGAGCCGCCACGTCGCATCTATCTGCGATCGCCTCATCAGCGAACTCAAGGACGCCGGTTTCGGCAATCCCCGGGTCGAGGGTCTGGCGAACGGCGATTGGGTGCTCATCGATGCAGGTGATGTCATCATCCATGTTTTTCGGCCTGAAATTCGGCTGTTCTACAACATCGAGAAGATGTGGCAGACCCCCGAAATCGAAGACGGAAAACTGCACTGACCAGACCAATCTGACAGGCCTTTGTGCTTGCCGGTTTGACTGGTTTTCAGGATCAGGTTCGACACCGCACGGTCATGCGTGGCAGTGCGGGAATGGGTTTTTTGCGCTGATCTCGGTAAAGAAACGCAGGTATCATGCGCATCACTCTTTTTGCCGTCGGACGGCTCAAGGCAGGTCCTGAAAGCGAGCTCTCGAGCCGTTATCTTGATCGCTTCGCCAAATCGGGCGGCGCGTTGGGGCTGGATTTCGCCAAAACCATCGAAGTTGCGGAAAGCCGCGCCGCCACCGCCGATCTCCGCAAACGCGAGGAAGCAGCCATGCTGACCCGCAGCATGCCCGACAGCGCTGCCCTCATTCTGCTCGATGAACGCGGCAAGACACCTGATTCGCCCGGCTTCGCCGATACGCTTGCAAGGCTGCGTGATGATGGCCGCCGCGATCTGGTCATTGCTATCGGCGGCGCTGATGGCTTGGATCCGGAATTGCACGCCCGGGCCGATGCCGTGATTTGCTTCGGTCGAATGACGTGGCCGCATCAATTGGTGCGCATCATGGCTGCCGAACAGCTCTACCGCGCCGTCACCATTCTCTCCGGCCATCCCTATCATCGCGCCTGAACGCCGCCTATGGTGGCTTTGCAGCTTCACGTTCCGGCATGGGCCGGGTCGTTCAGACGCCACTGCCTGCGGTCGGCCTCGCAAAGAAGTGATCCCGTGAGGCAATATGGTTCATGGAGCGTTAACACGAAATTCGTTAGGGTGAGGTCATGTGGAGCTCCCGATCCGTGCAGACACTGTCCGGCACAGCAATGGCTGTGATCAGCCGTCGGCTGCGCTTGGGCCAGGCACTGCACGGGGCTCTTGCAATTGGTCTGCTCGCCTCGACACTGATTGTCCCCTTTGGCGCCGCACCCGCCCACGCGACAGACGCGACAGAACCCGAATCTGCCAGCGTCGCCACCGAACTCGAGCAGGAGCAGGAGGCCAGCCGGCAGGAGCTGCAATCGGTCGCCGACGAATCGGCACTTGCGGCCAAGGCGCTTGCGGCGCTCGAAGCCGATATTGCGGCACTACGCACCGACCAGCAGGAACTTGACCGCAAGGTTGCCGAGACCGCCTCCCGGCGGGCAGAGCTCGACCAGCGAATCACCTCCGGCGAACAAGCGATGACCGGTCTGTCGGAGCGGCAGGAATCGGTGCGTCTGTCGCTTGTCTCCCGCCGGTCGGTTCTTGCAGAAGTGCTTGCCGCCCTGCAGCGAATCGGTCGAGATCCGCCTCCTGCGCTTCTGGTTAGCCCCGAGGACGCGCTATCATCCGTCAGAAGCGCCATTTTGCTCGGCGCCGTGGTGCCTGAGATCCGTGCCGAGACTCAAGCCCTTGCATCGGATCTGAAAGAACTGGCCGCCCTTCGCCAGGCCATTGCGTCCGAGCGGGTCTCTCTTGCCACGGCGCTTGAGGAAAATGCGGACGAGGAGCAGCGCCTGGCCAATCTGGTCTCGGAGAAAGCCGCCCTTCAGGAAGAAAGCCGGCGGCGCCTTGATCGTGAACGCCAACGGGCTGAAGCCCTTTCTGTGCGTTCAGGCGAGCTCGAATCAGTCATCGCCACGCTGGCGGATGAAATTGGCTCTCTGAGGCAGGCGGCCGAGCTGGCCCGCAAGGCCGAGGAGGAACGTCAGCAGCAACTGGCTGAGCGGCTGGAGCGGGCGCGGGCCTTTGCCGCAGTCGCGGTGCCCGACAAAAACCGTATTATGCCCGCATATGCATTTTCGAAACTAACCGGTACGCTGTCACTCCCGGTAAAGGGCGATGCGGTACGCTATTTTGGCGCGGACGACGGAGCCGGACACACCTTGGCAGGCGAAGTTCTGGCCACGGAAAAGGGCGCGACAGTTTACGCCCCGGCTGACGGCTGGATCGCCTATGCCGGCCCGTTCCGCAGCTATGGGCAGGTGGTTATTATCGATGCCGGCGAAAATCACCATGTGGTTTTGGCTGGAATGGAAAAGATCAAGGTCTCGGCTGGCCGGTTCGTGGTCGCTGGAGAGCCCCTGGCGACAATGGGACAGACGAGATTTGCAGGTTCGGCGGCTTTGTCGCTGGCATCGGAGCGTCCAACGCTCTACATTGAGATACGAAAAGACGGTCAACCGGTCGATCCTCGGTCGTGGTGGAAAGACGATATGTCTTCGAGAAAGGCAAGCAATGATACGTAAGGTGACACTTCTGACGGTAGGCGCATTGATGGGCGCCACAGCCGTGAGCGCGATCAACTCCTATGGCGGTTCAGCCAATGCTGCGGGATCCGAGACCTATCGGCAGCTTGCCATCTTCGGCAACGTCTTTGAGCGCGTGCGCGCTCAGTACGTGACGCCGCCGGAGGAAGACAAGCTGATCGAGAGCGCCATCAACGGCATGCTCACCTCGCTCGATCCGCATTCGAGCTACCTCAATCAGCAAGACGCAGATGACATGCGAACCCAGACCCGCGGAGAATTCGGCGGCCTTGGCATCGAAGTCACGATGGAAGATGAGCTGGTCAAGGTCATCACCCCTATCGATGACACGCCTGCATCGAAAGCGGGCGTTCTGGCTGGCGACTTCATTTCCGAAATCGATGGCGAGGCAGTCCGCGGTCTTTCGCTCGGCGAAGCTGTCGACAAGATGCGCGGTCCGGTCAACACCGCGATCGAGCTGACCGTTCTGCGCGAAGGTGCCGATCAGCCGATCAAGATCAAGGTCGTCCGCGATATCATCGCCGTCAAGGCGGTCCGGTTCCGGGTCGAAGAGGACGTTGGCTATCTCAGGGTGATCTCGTTCACCGAGAAAACCTATGACGATCTCTCCGATGCGATTGAAAAGATCACTGACGAAGTCGGCAAGGACAAGCTCAAGGGCTTCGTGCTCGATCTCAGGCTCAATCCGGGCGGCCTGCTCGATCAGGCGATCAGCGTCTCCGACGCTTTTCTTGATCGTGGCGAGATTGTCTCCACCCGTGGCCGCAATCCGGAAGAAACACGCCGCTTCAACTCCCGTCCCGGCGATCTGGTCGGCGGCAAACCGGTCATCGTCCTGATCAACGGCGGCTCGGCTTCTGCTTCGGAAATTGTGGCTGGCGCGCTGCAGGACCACCGTCGCGCCACCGTTCTTGGCACGACATCGTTCGGCAAGGGCTCGGTGCAGACCATCATTCCGCTGGATGCAAAAACCGCACTCCGCCTCACCACGGCGCTCTATTACACGCCGTCGGGCACTTCGATCCAGGGGACCGGCATCAAGCCCGATATCCGCGTCGAGGAGCCTGTGCCGGAAGAACTTCGTGGCAGGGTGAAGCCTTCAGGGGAAAGCGCTTTGCGCGGCCATATCCAGGGCGAGAACGAATCCGAGGAAGGCTCCGGCTCGATTGCCTATGTCCCGCCGGATCCAAAGGACGATGTCCAGCTCGGCTATGCGCTGGATCTTTTGCGCGGCGTGAAAACCGACCCGGCTTTCCCGCCCAACCCGGATCAGGCCTCGATCAAGAACTGACGCACCTTTGTTCCGCCGCCCCGCCTGCACCAGATCAGCTCTGGCTTGCATGCGGGGCGGCGGACTGATTCAATCAAGCCGCATCGGGATTCGGACAGAAGATCGTGGGCGATAAGATCCATCAACCGCTGGGGCAGGACCGCAAGCCGGGGAGAAATCCATCGGCACGGTCAAAACGTGCCTGGTCAACTGTTCTGTTCACCTCAGTCGCAGTCTGCGCGGTGATTGGCGGGGCCGCCTGGATGGCGCTCTCAGGCACTCTTCTTCAGCCTGGAAAATCCGTGGTGATGCTGGACCAGCCGGAAACAGCAGCAACCGAAAACCTCGCGGATGTAACCCCTGATCCAGACCAATCTCCGGGATTGCTCGGCTCACCTGATGCCGTGACCAGTACGGATGGCGCCATCAATGCCCAGAACGGCCAGTCCGGCGCCGATGTGGCTACGACACTTGGCGACAATGGCGAGGAGATCAACAAGATCACACCGATCCAGCGTCCGGACAATCGCCCGGTTCTGCTCAACCCACCCGGCCGGGTCGGACAAAACCCGCATCTGGCGCATCTGCCGGACCCTGCGGTAACAGAAGACACCCAAGAAGGCCCGCTGCCTGTGCGTGGCGCGAACGGCGAGCGCGCGTTCGACATCTATGCCAGGCCCTGGTCAGGCGCCCGTGGGGCACGCATCGTCATTGTTGTTGGTGGGCTTGGCCTCAGCCAGACAGGCACGCAGTATGCTATCCAGACGCTTCCGGAAGAAATCACGCTGGCTTTCGCGTCCAACGGCAACAGTCTGCAGCGCTGGATGCAGGAGGCCCGTCGCGAAGGGCATGAAATCCTGCTGCAGGTTCCGTTTGAACCCTTCGATTACCCCGCCAACGACCCCGGCGCCGGAACCCTGACCGTCGATGCCGGTGCATCAGGCAACTTGGCGGATCTTCACACGGCCATGGCGCGCATAACCAATTACACAGGCATCACCAATTTCATGGGCGGCCGGTTTCTGGCCGATGCGGACGCACTCGATCCGGTCATGCGCGACCTAGCCGGACGCGGCATCATGTTTCTCGATGACGGAACCTCGGCGCAGTCGCTGACCGGGCAGTTCTCCAAGACGCTGGGCATTCCCTTTGCCGCGTCCGACATGGTGCTCGACGCGACCCAGGAGCGCGGTTACATTCTTTCCAAGCTTGACGATCTTGAGCGGATCGCCAGACGCAACGGCACGGCGATAGGTGTCGCCTCGGCTTTCGAAGTCAGCGTGGACGCTGTCGCGACCTGGGTCGAGGAAGCCAAGGCGCGAGGAATAGAAATCGTCTCTGCCTCCGCCGCCGTTGACGACCCTGAGAGATAGGCAACACCGCCATGGCCAAGAAGGACCCTCGCAGAATGGACCCCAACAGCCTGCCCTACCGCCTGTGCGTCGGCATAATGGTGCTCAACAGCGATGGCCTGGTCTGGGCAGGTCACCGGATCGCTGAAGGCAACACCGAGTATGATGGCTCGCCTCAGCTCTGGCAGATGCCACAGGGCGGTATCGATGATGAAGAAGTGCCCTACAAGGCAGCCTTGCGTGAACTCTATGAGGAAACCGGGATGCGCTCGGTGGAACTGCTTGCGGAAGCACCGAACTGGATCGACTACGATTTGCCAGAGCACATGATGGGAATTGGCCTGAAAGGCAAGTTCCGCGGCCAGCGGCAACGATGGTTTGCAATGCGCTTCACGGGCAACGAGAGCGAGATCAGCATTAACCCGCCCCCCGGCGGTCACACGGCCGAGTTTGACGCCTGGGAATGGAAATCCATGCACGATCTGCCCGGTCTGATCGTGCCATTCAAGCGCAAGGCCTATGATCAGGTTGTCGCAGCCTTCACTCACCTTGCAGGTGTCAGGGCATAAGGCCTACTTTAAGGTCGCAAGACGAGGACTTTCATGGTTGAGCGCAAAAGCATAGCCGGCAAGGCATCCTATCGGGAGAGCAAGTCCGAGGACCGGGCGAGTATCCGCGGGCTTCAGGCAGCAGTTTACACCAACGCTGTCGCCGGCGTTTCCGAAGCACTCATCTCCGGCCCTGCGGACACACTATCACTGGTCGCTGAGCTTGATGGAGAGATCGTCGGCCACATCCTGCTGACTCCGGTCAACGGACCAGAGCGCGCCCTGGCGCTGGCGCCGCATGCCATCCTTGCCGCGTGGCGCGATATGCAGATCGGCACAGAACTGGTCCGCCACGCCATTCGGCTGGCGAGAGAACGCGGCTGGCGATGTGTGTTCGTGTTCGGTCAGCCGGATTACTATTGTCGCTTCGGCTTCAAATCCCACACTGCTGACGGCGCCCAGATCGCCTGGCAGGGTCCGCGCTTTCTGGCCCTCGAGCTCGAGGCGGACGCGCTCCGCGGCTGGTCCGGGCCGCTTGAGTACCCCGAGGCCTATAAGGCCATGGCCAGCGCCATCCACAAATAGCAAAAAGGCGGCCCGAAGACCGCCTTTAGAAACCTTGCTATCTGTCCGATTAGGTCAGATAGCTGCTTCCAGCGTCGCCAGATGATCGAGATATTCCTGTGCCTTCTGCCTGGCTGCGTCGTTCGACGCGTCGGTAACATCCTCGCGCGCATCCTGAAGCCGTTTGCTCAGGTCGCTACGATCGATATTGTTCACCGATACGGCCGACTCGGCAAGCAGCGTGCAGCCTTCGGGAATGATGTCGGCAAAACCTCCAAACACCACGAACCGCTCGCTCTTGCCTTCGGCAGTCACAACAGTGACGACGCCCGGCTTGATCGTGGTCATTGTCGGTGCGTGATGGGCCATCACCGTCATTTCGCCGTCAGTGCCGGGAATGACTACTTCGGTCACGGTTGCCGAAAAGAGCAGCCGTTCCGGTGATACGAGTTCAAAATTGAAGCTATCAGCCATGACGTTCACTTTATCGCAGTGCTGTTCGGATGCACCGCGCAGACAAGCCGTGGCTGGTCTGCGCGGGCAATTTCATGATTAGGCGACTTCAGCGGCGAGGCGCTGGGCCTTTTCGACGGCTTCTTCGATGGTGCCAACCATGTAGAAAGCCGGCTCCGGAAGATGATCGTAATCACCGTTCACAAGGCCCTTGAAGCCCTTGATGGTATCGGCCAGGTCAACCAGCTTGCCAGGCGCGCCGGTGAACACTTCAGCCACGAAGAACGGCTGTGACAGGAAGCGCTCAACCTTACGAGCGCGGGCCACGGTGACCTTATCTTCTTCCGACAGCTCGTCCATACCAAGGATGGCGATGATGTCCTGAAGCGACTTGTAACGCTGCAGGATTTCCTGCACGCCACGGGCAACTTCGTAATGCTCGTCACCGATGATCAACGGGTCAAGCATACGCGAGTTGGAGTCGAGCGGGTCAACCGCCGGGTAGATGCCCTTTTCAGCGATCGAACGGTTCAACACCGTTGTCGCATCCAAGTGAGCAAATGTCGAAGCAGGCGCCGGGTCGGTCAAGTCATCGGCCGGCACGTAAACGGCCTGCACGGATGTGATCGAACCCTTGTTGGTGGTCGTGATGCGCTCCTGCATCGCACCCATGTCGGTGCTCAATGTAGGCTGATAGCCCACAGCAGAAGGAATACGGCCAAGAAGCGCGGACATTTCCGAACCGGCCTGGGTAAAGCGGAAGATGTTATCCACGAAGAACAACACGTCCTGGCCTTCGTCGCGGAACTGTTCCGCAATTGTCAGGCCTGTGAGCGCAACACGGGCACGCGCACCTGGAGGCTCGTTCATCTGACCGAACACAAGCGCGCACTTCGAGCCATCGCCGCCGCCTTCCTTGTTCACGCCGGATTCGATCATCTCATGGTAGAGGTCGTTACCTTCGCGGGTACGCTCTCCAACACCGGCAAACACCGAGTAACCGCCGTGGGCTTTCGCGATGTTGTTGATCAGTTCCTGAATGAGAACGGTCTTGCCAACGCCGGCGCCACCGAACAGGCCGATCTTGCCGCCACGTGCGTAAGGTGCGAGCAAATCGACAACCTTGATGCCCGTAACCAGAATTTCGGCCTCAGTGGACTGCTCACTGAATGTAGGAGCGTCCTGGTGGATCGAGCGACGTGCCTTGGTTTTCACCGGACCAGCGTCATCGACCGGCTCACCAATCACGTTAAGAATGCGACCGAGTGTTTCTTCGCCTACCGGCACCGTGATCGAGTCGCCGGTGTCGACGACCTTCTGGCCGCGGACCAGACCTTCGGTCGAGTCCATAGCGATGGTGCGAACTGCGTTTTCACCCAGGTGCTGTGCAACTTCCAACACCAGGCGGTTGCCCATGTTGTCGGTTTCCAGCGCGTTCAGGATCGCTGGCAACGTGCCTTCATCGAACGTTACGTCAACAACGGCGCCGATAACCTGAGTCACGCGACCCTCGGCACCGGCTTTCGCCGGAGCACTCTTGGATGCGCTCGCCTTTGTCGTCGCTGCTGCTGCAGGCTTCTTTGCCGCTGCGGGTTTTTTTGCCGCTGCGGGCTTGGTCGCCGGGGTAGCTGCCTTAGCCATGTATCTTACCCTCTTCCGTGTACCTTAGAGCGCTTCCGCGCCGGAAATGATTTCAATGAGTTCCTTGGTAATCTGGGCCTGCCGCTGGCGGTTGTAGCTCATCGACAACTTGTCGATCATCTCGCCAGCATTGCGGGTTGCGTTGTCCATAGCGGACATTTTCGCGCCCATCTCACCTGCAACATTCTCAAGCAGCGCCCTGAAGATCTGCACCTTTATCGAACGTGGCAGCAAATCCTCCAGGATTTCCTCGGCACTCGGCTCGTAGTCGTAGGTTGCGGATGAACTTGCATCCGCTTCTTCCGTACCAGTCGATGCAGGGATCAGCTGCTGAGCCGTAGGCACCTGGCTGATGACCGATTTGAACTCCGAATAGAACAGAGTGCAAACATCGAACTCGCTCTGTTCAAACAGGCCCATGACCTTTTCCGCGACTGTCTCGGCCTGAGCAAAGCTCATCTGCTTGACTTCGCGGAAATCGACCCGGTCGATAATCAGCGACGCGTATTCACGGCGCAGAATATCATAGCCCTTCTTGCCGACGCAGAGGATCTTGACCGACTTTCCGTCGGCCAGCAACTTGCGCACGCGATCCCGGGCAAAGCGGGCGATCTGCGAATTGAAGCCGCCGCACATTCCGCGTTCTGCGGTGCACACGACCAGAAGATGCGTCTGGTCCTTCCCGGTGCCTGTCATCAGGCGTGGCGCGTCGTCACCGCTTCCGACAGCATCGGCGATATTTGTCATCACCGCTGCCATCCGCTGTGAATACGGACGCGCGGCCTCGGCCGCCTCCTGCGCACGCCGAAGCTTCGCCGCGGCGACCATCTGCATCGCCTTGGTAATCTTCTGCGTCGCCTTGACGGAGGCGATCCGGTTTTTCAGATCCTTGAGTGAAGGCATCCGTTATCCGTCCTCGGTCTGTTGCCGTTAGGCAAAGGTTTTGGCGTAGGTGTCGATAGCTTCCTTGAGCTTCGACTTGACGTCATCGCTGATGGCCTTTTCCTTGCGGATGGCTTCCAGCACGTCCTTGCCTTCGCTGCGCATGTAGGCCAGCAGGCCCTGCTCGAACTTGCCGACCTGACGGACGGCGATCTTGTCGAGGTAGCCATTCACACCGGCAAAGATCACAGCAACCTGTTCTTCCGTCTTGAGCGGGGAGAACTGTGGCTGCTTGAGCAGCTCGGTCAGGCGCGCACCGCGATTAAGCAGACGCTGGGTAGCGGCATCAAGGTCGGAGCCGAACTGCGCGAACGCAGCCATTTCACGATACTGTGCAAGCTCACCCTTGATCGAACCGGCAACCTGCTTCATCGCCTTGATCTGGGCCGACGATCCCACGCGGGACACCGACAGACCAACGTTCACGGCCGGGCGGATACCCTGGAAGAAAAGGTCGGTTTCAAGGAAGATCTGGCCGTCGGTGATCGAGATCACGTTGGTCGGAATATAGGCCGACACGTCGTTGGCCTGGGTTTCGATCACCGGCAGAGCGGTCAAGGAACCCGAACCATTGTCTTCATTGAGCTTCGCAGCGCGCTCAAGCAGGCGCGAGTGAAGATAGAAAACGTCGCCGGGATAAGCTTCACGACCCGGAGGACGACGCAGCAGCAGCGACATCTGGCGATAGGCAACAGCCTGCTTGGACAGATCGTCATAGGCGATCAGGGCATGCTTGCCGTTGTCGCGGAAATATTCGCCCATGGCGCAGCCGGCAAAGGGAGCCAGGAACTGCATCGGAGCAGGGTCGGACGCCGTCGCGGCGATCACGATCGAATACTTCATCGCGCCCCGATCCTCGAGGACCTTGACGAACTGGGCAACGGTCGAACGCTTCTGTCCAACCGCCACATACACGCAGAAAAGCTTTTCAGCTTCAGGGCCATTCTCGTGGATCGGCTTCTGGTTAAGGAAGGTGTCCAAAATGATCGCGGTCTTGCCGGTCTGACGGTCACCAATGATCAACTCGCGCTGGCCGCGACCGACCGGGATCAGAGCATCGATCGCCTTGAGGCCGGTCGCCATCGGCTCATGCACCGACTTACGCGGCATGATGCCTGGAGCCTTGACGTCCACACGGGCGCGCAGCTTGGTCTTGATCGGACCCTTGCCGTCGATCGGGTTGCCAAGCCCGTCAACGACGCGGCCCAGCAGTTCCGGACCAACCGGCACGTCGACGATGGCGCCGGTCCGCTTGACGATGTCGCCTTCCTTGATGTCACGGTCGGAACCGAAAATCACGACGCCGACATTGTCGGCTTCAAGGTTGAGCGCCATGCCGCGAATTCCACCAGGGAATTCGACCATTTCACCAGCCTGGACATTGTCGAGACCGTAAACGCGGGCGATACCGTCACCGACGGAAAGGACCTGACCAACTTCGGAAACTTCGGCTTCCTTGCCGAAATTCTTGATTTGGTCCTTGAGAATTGCGGAAATTTCCGCGGCGCGGATATCCATCAGCCAACCTCTTTCAGTGTATGCTTAAGGGTGGAAAGTTTAGTGCGAAGCGATGTGTCGACCTGACGCGAGCCAATCTTGACGATCAGACCACCCAGCAGCGACGCATCGACTGTGACGTCAAGCGTCACGGTTTTCCCAGTCACGCTTGCGAGCGCGGCCTTGAGTTCCTTTTCCTGAGCCGCCGACAGCGCGTGCGCCGTCTTGACGTCTGCAGTGACTTCGCCGCGCTCGCGCGCAGCGGTCTCGTGATAGGACTGGATGATCGCAGGCACGGCAAAAAGCCGGCGATTGCGGGCAACAACCTTGAGGAAGTTGCCGACCAGACCGGAGATGCCCGCCTTGCCGATCAGCGCCACAATCGAGCGCGACTGGTCTTCAGCGGAAAAAACGGGACTGCTGACGAGGCGCTGCAGATCAGCGCTGCTGTCGATCATCGCCTGAAAACGGTCAAGATCCTTCGCCACAGCGTCAATGGACTTGGCGTCAGCCGCCAGCTCATAGAGCGAGGAAGCATACCGTTCGGCGACACCGGAAATATGATGGGAGTTATCTGCCACGGGCGGGATTGTCTCTCATTGCCATCCAGACACCTGCACTTGACCGAAAGCCGGAAAGGCAAGCCTCTGAATTTGTTACGGTAAATTTCAGGCCGTCAAAGCTGTTAAACTTGTTTTTCCCGAAATGCGCGGTCCGTCTAGCATAGAGCGTCGGGACTCGCAACACGCCCGGTGCGGCATAACGCACCTGCTTTAGGATGAGAGACCCGGTCTGTCACCCTGCTCTGGACACCAAAGCCTGTCGATTCCTCTCAGATCCAGCCGAGCCCATATAGAAGCGGGCCTGCCGCCAGCAAAATCTCGATCACCACGGAAGCAAGATTGAAAAGCGTCACACCCCGGTCCGACATGATCGAAATGATTCGCCCGAACGCCGTAAACGCCCATCCGGCCCCCAGCGCCAGATAGATCAACGGTTGGGCGAACAACATCGCGCAGATCCCCACCCCGAGGTAGAAACCAGCCATCGTGCCGCGCGCTTCCGACACCGCTTCGGGATGATCCGGCGCAGTCTGAAGCCTGAGGATCCTGAGCGAGATGCGGGGCGCGAACATCAGCAGCAAACCGAACAGGATCGTCACCAGCGCCGAGGACCAGGCCACCCACTCGCCCTGGGTCATCGGCCAATAGAATTCAATCATTCAAGCTTCTCCGTTTCTTACCCGGCATCTCAAGCGCTCAGGCAGCGCTAAAGTGACGCATCCATCAAACCATGACAGGTTTCGTCATCGCTTTATCATGCCCCGCCCGTCGGCCAAAGTCCCGACCGGCTCCGCAAAGCCGCTTCGGCATCAGCGCTGGGCTTCGGCCTTACGCTCATTGCGGGCAATCTGCCGCTCACGGTTCATGATGTAGATGCCGCTCATGCAGATGATCGATGCCCCCAGCACGGTCCAGCCATCTGGGACATCGCCAAACACGACAAAGCCGAGCGCGGTCATCCACAGGAGCTGACTGTAGACAAAAGGCGCCACCTTCGATGCGCTGGCCAACCTGCTCGCCTTCACAAGCAGGGCATGACCTCCCATGCCAAGCACGCCAAGGCCAGCGAGCAGCACCACATCAAATGCGGAGTCCGGAACCTGGCCATAGATCAGCGCCGACGGCGCCATCAGAATTGTCGCGAAAATGCAGGAATAGAACACCAGGCTGCTTTGGCTTTCCTGCATTGCCAGCTTGCGGGTCACAATCGAGTAGAGCGAATAGGTGATAGTGGCAAGGATTGACCAAATGATCGCCGGCGAGAACACATCCGTGCCAGGCCGCACCACAATCAGCACCCCGATGAAGCCGACCATGATCGCAGCCCAGCGCCGCGGGCCGGCCCATTCACCCAAAAGCGGTCCGGCCATCGCCGTCACTGTCATCGGCACGGTCAGAAATATGCTGACAGTCTGCGCCAGTTGCAGATCCCGCAACGCGAGAAAGTTGAAAAGGGTGGTAACCGGCAACAACAGCCCGCGCAGAACCTGCAGCGGCACACTGTTCATCCGGTACATGTCGACCCGGCGCCAGCCCTGGAAAGCAAAGAAGGCAATCACCGTGTGGCTGAGAAACCGGCACCAGACCACGAACACCGCAGCATAGCCTGCAGTGACAAGATATTTGGCCGTCGTATCAAGCACGGCAAAACACATGAATGTCGAAAGTGCCATGACCATCGCCACGGGCGGCATGGCCTCGCGGTCGACATCGTGTCGCGCCGGACGGGAATTGGGGATGAGATCCAAGACGATGCTTTCTTCAGGGTTGCGGCATCAGATCTGATGCCGTGCCATCCCCCAGACATGCACCGCCCGTCCCGATCTGTCAAAGGTTGCCGATGGCACTTGGGTCCAGTGGTCCGCCGCTCCCGTCAGACCCCGCAATCACCCTTGTAGGCAATCTCGCTCGAAGCGCCGTTGCGCGATACCTTGATCGTCCCCGAGAACGCCGTGCTCTCATAGCCTTGGGCCCCTTTGAGGGTTTTCATCTCGACCACATAGGGAACCGCGTCATGGGACGTGTAGGTCCGGGCCAGCCCGCCATCGATCTTTTGAGCGCCGGTCTGGGCCAGTTGCTTGAGTTGTCCGTCAAGCCGCATGAATGGCGTATCGAGCGGGTCGGCCCCATCCTCGCCGGGAAGATTGGAAAACAGCACCCACCGCCAGCTGTCAGGATCATTGTAATCAAAAGAGTGATCAGCCCGCATGAAGGAACAGTAGCTGTCGATATAGACCCAAACGATATCGTCTATCCGCGGCGCGCCATCCTGGGCGTCGGCCTGTCCCGACTGCAGCCCGCCGACAAGGATCGCTGCTCCGGCAATAATCATCTGCCTCATGAAACTCTCCCCATTCATGATCAAACCTAAACAATGCTACCGGGCGCAGTCAGTTTCGGGAAGCCTCGCCAAACATCTCCCGGATGATCTTGCCAGCATTACGCGCCTCGAATTCGGATTCACGCACCAGCGCATCAAAATGCTCCGTCAACGCGGCTACCTGTCGGCTGTCGCGATAAACCAGGTAGAATTGCCCGACATAGACCGCCGCAAGCAACCGCCCGAACACCGAGATTGGTGCCGAGAAAATCTTCTTGGCATCGTAGAAATAGAGCCTCAGTGACGGATAGAGCAGGTCACACCGCTCGGCCATGAAGTCGAGCTGTTCGGCACGGACATCAGCGCTGAGGCCCTGCCAGTATCCCTCACCCCGCGCCAGCGACCTGATCTTGTCCACCGAGACACAGATTTCATAATCCGAACCCGGCGCCCGCAGCCAGGCGGTGGTCTCGCGCATGACACCGCGCGCCTGTTCCGGCGTCTTGTCGAGAAAAGCGGCATATTCCCATTCCAGCACCGCTTCCGTTTTCAAAATATCGGGAAGCGTTGCCGGGACGTGCCGGATCTTGTGACCGGCGGCTTCCTGGTGCCATGCAATGATCTGCTCGTCCGCCGGCGTCCGCTGCGCCGTCGCCATCCTGAAATTCGCCGACAGCACTTCCGCCGCCGATTCGGGCCGGTCAGACAGACCCAGCAGCCAGTCGGCACTCACCCCCAGCGCCTCCGCGCATTCGGCAGCCAGATGCGCATTCGGCAGCCGCAGCTCGTCACCCGCCAGCAATTGCGCAATCGTCGACCGGTCGACGCCTGCGGTCCGTGCCAGCGCGCTGCGGCTCATCCCGGTCAGCGTCAGTCGGGCAGCCAGACGGTTGCGAAAAAGCTCTGCGCGTTCATTCTTGTGCATTGATGATAATTCGCACGTCTGGTGTTTTTTATCAACAAATGCTTGTTTTCGTCGCGAAGACACAGAATTCCGCGCAAATGCCGAAGCCGTTAGAAAGAGCGCATCCAAGCAACACCAACCGGACACGATCGCAGACCATGGACTCCAATCTCAGAACCATCACGAAAGCAGTCACCTGGCAGATCATCGGCCTGCTGACGACAAGCTTGATCGCATGGTTCCAGACCGGCTCTGTCATCACCGCACTCACCTTCGCCCTCTCCACCTCCGCCTCAGGTTTTGCATTCTTTTTCCTGCATGAGCGGATCTGGTCACGCGTCAGCTGGGGCCTTGCTCGCCGCCAGGCCTGAGGCTGCGGGGAGTTGACCGAAGCCGTCCGGTAACAGCTTCCAGCCCGACCAGAACATCCGGTGGATTCGTGTTAATGGTCCGTTCGGGTTGATGCATCTGTCAACTCCGCTATCATTTTAGGCAAAGCTAACGCCAAAAGAATGCTGCGGTCGAAACGGCAGCACCCGAACAGGAAACTTCATGCCCCCGATCTGCCGCCCGCTGCTGAAGAGCGCTGCCCTCGTCCTTTTCACCCTCATACTTGCTGCCGTGCCACTGACCACTTCGGCCTGGGCGCAGTCGCCGCTGACCACCACTACAAGCGAAACAGCTGGAACGACAGACGAGGTGATCAAGCCGTTGCTCGACGTCCTCAAGGACGATGCTGCGCGCGAAAAACTCATCCAGTCCCTGCAGCAAAGCTCCACAGGGGAACCTGCAAATTCAGACGCGAACGATTCGGCTGCTGAAACCACGGTGGCCAACCAGCTCGCCGGAATAACGAAGAACGCAATCGACGAAGCACTGACCATCGGCCAAAGGTTTATCAACGATATTTCGGGACTAACCACCCTGTTTGACGGGCGGTCCAATCTCGACTGGGGTCAGATCGCAGGCATGCTGACGCCGCTGTTGGCAACTGTGGCAGTCTCGTTCTTACTATATTTCTTCGCCAAGAGGCTCCTGCGAGCAGGACTTGCAAGGATTTCGGCACGCTTCCGAAATCGCGGCATTTTTGCCGCGCTGGCGCTCGTGGTGATGTATTTCCTGTCTGAAATCCTTTCGCTGGCGATCGCCTATTTTGCAGCAAGCGCCTTGGCTGCAACCTTGTTCGGCACCCTCGGCGTTTCGATCTACCAGACGCTTTATCTCAATGCCTTTCTGGTCCTGGGCGTCACCGCCATCATCATCCGTGTGGTCACCGGGATCGTCGATGGCGAATATGCTGTTCTGCGACTGACGCCATCGGTGCGGAAAATGCTGCGCCAGCGCGGCATCGCGCTTTCCGGCATTCTGATTTACGGCATAGCCTTCGTGGTGCCGGTGGCCAACAGCCTGATCTCGTACACCGTCGGCCGAAGCCTGCGCGTGGTGGTCTACAGCATTGCCGCAATCTATGCCGTGCGTGCGATCCGGGCGATCTCAAACCTGCAACAAACGCTCGCAAAATTGCCCGACGAAGAGCCAACCGAAGAGGGCGACGCCGCCGTTGAAGAGGCTTTGCCCGAACCGGTGCAATCAGCCTTCATGCAGATCTGGCCACTGATTGCCTACGGCTATGTGGCCGTCAGCTATGTGATTGCTCTTTCACGGCCCGCACTGTTTGTCGATTTTGTCGGCGGAGCGACACTGAAGACCGCACTGGCGCTTATTGTCGGCGGGCTTGTGCTGCGCGCCTGTGGCTATCTGTCAACGCTGAGCGTCCACACACCAGCCTTCCTGCCGCTTGACAGCCAGGCGCTCTCCACACGGCTGACATCCTTCATCCCGGTCCTTCTCAGGGTGGTCTGGCTGCTGGTCAGCATCGCCATCCTAGCCGTGGTGCTCGACGCCTGGGCGATCCTTGATGTCGGCGGCTGGATCGACGGCGAACGCGGCAGCGCCATGATCGCCGGTTTGATGAGCAGCCTGATCGTGGTGATCGTCTGCGTCATCCTCTGGGCAGCCTCCTCGTCCTGGATCGACTACCGGATGGAGAGCGGTCACGGCTCGGCCTTGCTCAGTGCCCGATATCGCACGCTTTATTCATTGCTCAAGAACGCGCTGACCGTCGCCCTCGTGGTGTTCGGCGGCATGATCGCCCTGTCGGAATTAGGCATCGATATCGGCCCATTGCTGGCCGGCGCAGGTGTCCTCGGCCTCGCCATCGGCTTTGGTGCGCAGAAGCTGGTGCAGGACATCATCAGCGGGGTTTTCATCCAGCTCGAGAACGCCATGAATGTCGGCGACGTGGTCGGCGCCGGCGGAATCACCGGTGTGGTCGAGCGGCTGACCCTGCGTTCGGTGTCGCTGCGCGACCTGTCAGGCGTCTACCACATCATTCCATTCAGCTCTGTGGACTCGGTGTCGAACTACATGCGCATCTTCTCCTACCATGTCGAGGAGGTCGGCATCGCCTACAAGGAGAATGTCACCGACGGCAAGGATGCGATGCAGGAGGCCTTCGACCGGCTCATGGAGACCGAGCACAAACCCGACATCCTGGCGCCGCTGGAAATGCATGGCGTCACCGGCCTGGGCGACAGCGCCGTGCTGATCCGCGCACGGATCAAGACCGCCCCCGGCAAGCAATTCGGCCTCGGCCGCGCCTATACGGAACTGGTCAAGCAGGTGATGGATGAACGCGGTATCGAGATCCCGTTCCCGCACACGACCTTCTTTCTGGGTCGCGACAAGGACGGCAAGACTGACGAGTTTCCCATAAAGATGGATGCCTTGCCGCCTCAGGCAGAGGAAAATGGGACCGATAAATGATCGCTCCCACACACGCCCGGGCATCTTTATCACCGACATGAATGCTGTTTTCGAACTGCGATCAGACGTTGTCTGCCTCAAGCTTCAAAGAAAACTCTACGGATCAATGTCCACCTGAACCAGCGTTTACGCCTTGGGCTCGCGGCCAAACCAATCCAGGAAGCCAAGCCGCTCCAGCAGGATCGTGCAGACAAACCAGATGCCGCCAGAGCATTTGGAACGCCAATGCCGCCTGCAAGCTAAGCTGTCAAACTGATCAATCTCACGCGATCCAGCTGAGCCACCAAAGCGCGCTTGACATGTAGTACAACATCGCACTATATAGTGCAATATTGTACTATTAAAGGATCACAACATGTCCCTGTCTCGTCGTAAAATGCTCTCCATCATTGGTGGGGGAACGATTGTCGCAGCCGCTGGAGGCGCCGGTGCGTTTCTAACCACACGCACCCCGAAGAAGGCGCTCGCGCCCTGGTCTGCAGCCGGAACCTATTCCGATCCGCGCCGCAACGCGCTGTCGCATGCGTTGCTCGCTCCCAACCCTCACAACCGTCAGCCCTGGCTGGTTGATCTGGACACGCCCGAAGTCATTGATCTCTATCGTGACAAGAGCAAGGACCTGCCCCATACCGATCCGTTCTCGCGGCAACTGACCATCGGCATGGGCTGCTTCATCGAATTGATGGTGATGGCAGCAGCACAAACCGGTCATGCCGTGGAGCTTGCCCTTTTCCCCGATGGTGAGGACGGCCCCGTCGCAAGGGCGCACCTTGTCGAAAGCGGCGCCGAACCCGATCCGCTCTTTGCCGCTGTCCAGCACAGGCGTTCCTGCAAGGAGCCTTTCGAAGCCCGACCGGTCACGCCTGAACATGCAGCCTTGCTGGAACCGTTTGCGGACTTGATCACTGCCCCCGAAAAGGTCTCGGAACTCATCGAGCTGACCTGGTCTGCGTGGAAAGTCGAGGTTGAGACACCCCGCACATACAAGGAGAGTGTGGATCTGATGCGGATCGGCAAGGCCGAAATCAACGCACAGCCGGACGGTATCGATCTCGGCGGTCCGTTTCTGAGTTCGCTCGCGCTGCTGGGCCAGCTTTCACGCGAAGGACAGCTCGATCAGACATCATCCCAGTATACCCAAGGCGTTGCGGTCTATGAGGAGATGCTGCACGCAACACCGGCCTATGCGGCGCTCACAAGTGCGAGCAACCAACGCACCGACCAGATCGAGGCCGGTCGTCGCTGGCTGCGCCTTAATCTCGCCGCCACGACCCACGGGCTGGCGCTTCACCCCGTCAGCCAGTGCCTGCAGGAATATCCGGAGATGCGTCACCACTACGACCGGGCTCATGAACTTCTTGCACCAGAAGGCCATACGGTTCAAATGCTAGGCAGACTGGGCTATGGACCGACGACACCACACTCGCCACGCTGGCCTCTGGAGGCGAAGATCATTGACACCTGACGAACGGACACCGCTCTATTTTCGCCTCTTCAACGAGATCGGAATCATCAACCAGTTGTCGACGGCGGTTCTCGAAAGCCGCTTGCCCGAAGGGCTGCTGGCCCCGCATTTCTCGGTCCTCAACCATCTCGTGAGGGTCGAGGACGGCCGCACGCCGCTGGAAATGGCCAAGGCCTTCCAGGTCCCCAAAACGACCATGACCCATCAGGTATCCGTGCTGGAGCGCCGCGGCCTTGTCTCCCAGGCGCCCAACCCAGACGATGGACGCTCGAAGCGGGTCTGGCTAACCGACGAAGGCCGGTCTTTGCGCGAAAGCATCGTGCACGGATTTGGCGACATCATCGACCGCTGGTCAGAGGTCATCAGCGTCGAGGAGGCTGCCGATCTGGTGCCCCAACTCGAACGCATCCGCAAATATCTCGACGCGGCACGGTCAACCGATATTTAGAGCCGATCATCGGCTCTGGTTTGGCTTGGGTTGACGCCTGGGAAACCACCAAACTCGACCGTTTTACACCCCTTCATCTGAGCGTCCGCCCGACAAGAATTCCAACAAGCCTGATACCCGTCTGAAGAATTTCATCCCGAAAAGTCGGGAACAGCCGTGCATCCAACGCAACTGATCGCGCAAATTTCCGTACCGAAACGCCTTGCTACCCGCCCCTCACAAAAAGCTGGGTGGATCTATATTCACCTGAACCGAGCCCTACGCCTTAGGCCAGTAAGGTGTGGGGGCAGACACGGGGAATGGGCTCGGGACACAAGGGCCTGCAGCGTCAGATGGCCGGCGCGCGCCATTTTGGAACTCAGCCAGCAGATTGCCATGGGGTATATCGACATTGACGCCTCGAAGCAATTCAGTCATCTGCGCCAAATGCTGTTCGGTTAGAGCCCGAACTCAAATCGAAAACCCGCATTGGATTTCTTGTGACAAGTGAGATTACAACCGGCCACAAGCACAATCTGCTTGGCAGTATTTGGATGATCGCTGCGATGGCCTTCTTTGCCATCGAAGACGCATTTATCAAAGCAGTCTCTGAGACCCTGCCCGTCGGTGAGATCCTTGTCATCTTTGGTCTGGGCGGGGCTTTGCTTTTTGCGTGCCTGGCACGCTACAAGAAACAAGCCCTCTTCAGTCGCGAGGTCGTTTCACGCCCGATGCTGGTTCGCGTGGTCTTCGAGATCATCGGCCGTTTGTTCTACGTGCTCGCCCTTGCCTTGATCCCGTTGTCTGCAGCTACCGTGATCCTGCAGGCGACCCCGCTTGTCGTGGTTGCAAGCGCAGCATTGGTGTTTGGCGAGAAGGTCGGATGGCGCAGGTGGACCGCAATTGCCCTCGGCATGATCGGAGTTCTGATCATTCTGAAGCCTGGAACGGATAGTTTCAGCGTGCTGTCGATTCTGGCCGTCATCGGAATGATCGGCTTTGCAGGACGGGATCTCGCCAGTCGCGCGGCTCCTGCCAAGGTCAGCACCATGATCCTTGGACTCTACGGCTTTCTGTCCATCGTCATTGCCGGGGTGTTGTTCTCAGTCTGGCAAGCCGCACCTTTTGTCAAACCGGATATCGAGACTTCGCTGTATCTTCTGGGCGCCATGATCATGGGCGTTACCGCCTATTCGTGCTTGATGAAAGCAATGCGCACCGGCGAGGTCTCCGCGGTCACCCCGTTCCGATATACACGCCTGCTATTCGGAATTGCCTTGGGGATGGTGTTGTTTGGCGAGAAGCTGAGTTCTTCGATGATCGCCGGGTCTTGCCTGATTGTTGTTTCAGGTCTTTTCATTCTTTGGCGTGGAAAGCAGGTCCGCGCGTCAAGACAGGTTCCCTAAAGCGTGGTCCGAAGAGTGGGAACCGGTTTTCGGAGAAAGCACGCGACAAAACACAAACCTGATGCACGTTGCATGAATACGATTCAGTGCAACGAGCTTTAAGACGGCAATGCCGTTGGATGGGCTGGCACAGCCACTACAAAAAGCTCTGCGGATCGATATCCACCTGCACCTGAATCGAGCCCCGCACCTTTGGCCCCTGCGCCAGCATCTGCCTTATGAACCCCTGCATGTCCTTGCCACGCGCGCCATGCACCAGCAGACGGAACCTGTAGCGTCCGCGGATCAGCGCCAGCGGCGCCTCCGCCGGGCCGAGCACCATGATGCCGGGGATGGTAGGGGCCGCGACGCGCAGGGCACGTGCATGGCCCTCGGCCTCGGGCCGGGTGGCGGCCGAAATGATCACGGAAGCCAGCCGCCCGAACGGCGGCAGCGCGGCGCGATTCCGTTCATCGGTCTCCCGCTCGTAGAACGCTTCCGGTTCGCCCGACGCCAAGGCCTGCATCACAGGGTGCTGCGGCTGGAAGGTCTGGATCAGGCCCAGGCTCTTGCGCCCGGACCGCCCGGCACGACCTGTCACCTGCGACAGCAGCTGGTAGGTCCGTTCGGCAGCGCGCGGATCGCCGTTCGACAGGCCCAGGTCGGCGTCAACCACGCCCACCAGCGTCATCAACGGAAAATTGTGCCCCTTGGCCACCAGCTGCGTGCCGATCACGATATCGGCCTCGCCCTTGGCGATCGCCTCAAGCTCGATCCTGAGCCGCCGCGTGCCGCCCACCATGTCGGACGACAGCACGATGACACGCGCATCGGGGAAATGCTTGTCCGCTTCCTCGGCGATCCGCTCGATCCCCGGCCCACAGGCGGTGAGATGATCGAGCGCCCCGCAGGACGGACATGCCTGCGGCGTCGGCTCGTTATGGCCGCAATGGTGGCACTGCAATTGCCCGCGAAACCGGTGCTCGACCAGCCAGCTTGAACAGTCCGGACATTCGAACCGGTGCCCGCAGACCCGGCACAGCGTCAAGGGCGCATAGCCACGGCGGTTGAGAAACAGGAGCGACTGTTCCTTGCGTTCCAGCGTCTCGGCCATCGCCTTGAGCAGCAGCGGCGACAAGAACCCGCCTCGCCCTGGTGGATGCCGCCTGAGATCCACCAGCTTCAGATCCGGCAACCCGGCATCGGCATAGCGGCTCGGCAGCAGCAAATGGCTGTAGCGGCCCTGCTGCGCATTGACCCGGGTCTCGATCGAAGGCGTCGCCGAGGCAAGAACCACCGGAATATCGGCCAGCCGCGCCCGCACCACCGCCATGTCGCGTGCATTGTAGAACACGCGGTCTTCCTGCTTGTAGGCCGGGTCGTGCTCTTCATCGACGATGATCAGGCCAAGATCCTTGAACGGCAGAAACAGCGCCGAGCGCGCACCGGCGACCACGCTCACGCGCGCCTCAGCCGTCTGCCGCCAGACCTTTTCGCGCGTTCTGGGCGCAAGTTCCGAATGCCATTCCGCCGGCCGCGCCCCGAAGCGCGCGTGAAACCGGTCGAGAAAGGCGGATGTCAGCGAGATTTCCGGCAGCAGGATCAGCACCTGCCGGCCTTGTCGCACGGCTTCCGCGATCGCCTCGAAATAGACCTCGGTCTTGCCAGACCCGGTGACCCCATCAAGCAGCGTCACGCCGAATCCGCCCTTGGCAACGCTCACACGCAACGCATCCGCCGCCTCGGCCTGTTCAGCCTCCAGCACCGCCGGTTTGTATTCAGGGTCAGGTGCTGGAACCACCGGCGGCGGCGGCAATCTCACCGGCTCGAACACGCCCTGGGCTGACAATCCGTCGATCACGCTCGGCGTCACGCCTGCCGCATGGGCAAGCCCGCTCTTGGTCCAGGCCAGACCGTTGTCAGCCTGCTCAAGCACCCGTTCGCGCGCCGCCGTCAGCCTCTCGGGCCGGGCGCTGGTCAGCTGCAACGCATCGATCATCGGCTCGGGATCAAACGCCGCCGGCGCTCTCAACGCCATCCGCGCCACCAGTCCCGGGGGCGACAGCGTGTAGGCAGAAACCCAGTCGATGAACCGACGCATCGGCTCGACAATCGGCGGGCAGTCAAACACCTGGGTCACTTCGCGCAACTTGTCGGGATTGATCACATCCGCCGGGCCATCCCAGACGATGCCTGCCACCAGCCGCGGCCCGAGCGGCACCTGGACGATCTGTCCCGGGCTCGCATCCACGCCCTCGGCCAGCGCATAGGAATAGGCCCGCTCTGCCGGCATCGGAATGAGCACGGGAACAACTTTGCGCGGGAACAGCCCGCCTGCATTTTGTCGCGAATCTTTGTTCATGTGGCGTGACCTTGCCCCCGCTTTGGGCTAAAGGGAACCCAGATTTGTACTTTGGCGCGCTGGATCAGTCCGGCTTGCGCAATTCGGGAGTGTGAAATGAAATTCTTTGTCGATACTGCTGACGTCAGCGAAATCAGGGAACTCAACGACCTGGGCCTGATTGATGGCGTCACCACCAATCCTTCGCTTATCATGAAATCCGGCCGTGACATCCGCGAAGTCACCAAGGAAATCTGCTCGATCGTAGACGGCCCGGTTTCCGCCGAAGTGGCTGCGACCGACTATGAGACGATCATGAAGGAAGCAGCGGTTCTGGCCAAGATCGCAGACAACATCTGCATCAAGCTGCCCTTGACGCTTGACGGCCTCAAGGCCTGCCGGGCGCTGACATCGGACGGCCACATGACCAATGTGACGCTCTGCTTCTCCGCCAACCAGGCCCTGCTTGCCGCAAAGGCCGGCGCCAGCTTCATCTCGCCCTTTATCGGACGGCTCGACGATATGGGCATTGAGGGCATGGACCTGATCCGCGAGATCCGTCAGATCTACGACAACTACGGTTTTGACACCGAAATTCTCGCCGCCTCGATCCGCACCGTGGGTCACGTCAAGGAAGCAGCCCTGATCGGCGCCGATGTCGCCACCATCCCGGCCTCTACCATCAAGGCGCTGGTCAAGCACCCGCTCACCGACAAGGGCCTGGACGCCTTCCTCGCCGACTGGAAGAAGACCGGCCAGACGATTGCGTAATCAGAGACGCTGATTCAAACAGACTTCAACGGCCCGGTCATCCCGGGCCGTTTTTGCGAGCGCAATTGATTAAAAACTCAGAATCGCGGGCTTCCCCCGATCCTCTCAGATACCAACATTTCAGAAAATCACGCCGTCCGTCAGCGGCTCAGGCCGCCTGCGACCAGCCCTTCGGTGCAGCTTCGAACACCCGGTCCGGGTCAGCCGCAAGGCCATGCACGGTGTGATACTCGAGCGCCTTGACCGCTTCCGCCGGATCACCGTCCAGCGCATCCGGCATAATAGGCTCGCCAACCGTAAAGCGGAACGTGTGGTGCTTCTTGTTGAGAAGCTCGTGAAACACCGTCATGTCGCGCAATTCGGTCGAATGCTTAGACAACCAGTAGAACAGCCCTGAATTGCGGGCCGAGATATTGACCGGGATCACCGGCAGATCATGCCGCCGCGCCAGCGTCACCGCCGAGGCCTTCCATGGCCTTTCGGTCAGCTTGCCCTCGTTCCAGAAGGCGATCCGGCCCGATGGAAACAGCACCGTCGCCTTGCCGTCCTGAACCGCACGATTGGTCAGCTGCAGTGTCTCGCGGGTCTTGTCGCGGCTCTTGTAGTCATCGCGCCATTCCACCGGAATGATGATTTCATTGAACCGCGGGCTCACACGCACCGCGTCGCGATTGGCGAAAATCATCATGTCGGGCCGGTGGCGGCTGAGAAAATCAAACATCGCCACGCCGTCGGCTATGCCGGTCGGATGATTGGCCACAAGCAGAAAGCCGCCCTTCTTGGGGATCCTGTCCTCGCGCCGGGACTGGATTTCAAGCTTGAGAATGTCGCTGATATGCTGAAACGCGCCGTGGCCGGACATCGATCCGATTGCATCGGCCATCCTCACGGCCGCGCCATATTTCAGCGTGGCATAGAGAAACGGCCGCATCACCGGCCAGGCAGGATGTTCAACCAGGCGACCGCCGCGCTCGGCAATCAGCCGATCGATGATATGGCCGGGCCGACCATGGGCCAATACCTGCAACCGGTCTGAAATCTCAGCCACATACGCCATGGATTCGACCCTCTTTAGTCCAATTGGTAAAACCTATGGCAACAGATTGTGATACCATGATGACATCAGCCAATCGCATCTGTTTACCCCCCGCTAAGGCCACCATGCTATAGTCCGACCACGTTTTCGCCGCAAGTCCGGCAGCGAAGTCTCGCCGCCTGAGATGCCCGGCACACAGTCCACAATGACGGACCCATCATGCAGCAACCACTTGTAATCGCAGCACCTGACGTCATCGCCGAGCAGCAGCACTGGCTCAACCAGCTGACCGATGAGCGGCGTCTGTCGCCCAAGACGGCGGATGCCTATGAGCGCGACTTGCGCCAGTTTCTGAGCTTTCTGACCACACATCTGGCTGGACCGCCGCGGATTGCCGATCTCGCCGATCTGCGCCCGCTCGACCTTCGCGCCTTCATGGCTGAGCGCCGACGCGGCGGAGCGGGCGCAAGAACGCTTGGACGTGGCCTTGCCGGCATCCGCTCATTTCTGCGTCATCTCGAGCGCAAGGGCATGGCCAATGCCGCCGGCGCCTCGGCAACACGGGCTCCGCGTCAGCCCAAATCGCTGCCAAAACCACTCAGCGCCCGCGATGCCATGCGCGTGGTCGATGCCGATCTTCAACTTTCCGACGAGCCATGGATCTCCGCCCGCTCCGCCGCTGTGCTGACCCTGCTCTACGGCTGCGGCCTGCGCATTTCCGAAGCCCTGTCGCTGACCGTCAACGATCTGCCGCGCGACGGCGAAACACTGAGAATTACCGGCAAGGGCGGCAAGACCCGGATCGTTCCGCTTCTGCCCGTTGCCAGAGAAGCAATCAGCGAGTACCGCAAGCTCTGCCCCTACTCTCCAGATCCGGACACGCCTGTGTTCCGCGGCGCGCGCGGCGGGCCGTTGCAGCCGGCCATCGTGCAGAAGGAAATGCGCCGTTTGCGCGGTGCACTCGACCTGCCAGAAACCGCCACACCGCATGCACTCAGGCATTCCTTCGCCACGCATTTGCTGGCCGGCGGCGGCGATCTCCGCACCATCCAGGAGCTGCTCGGCCATGCGAGCCTCTCGACCACGCAGGTCTATACCGCTGTCGACGCCAGCCGGCTGATTGACATCTACGATCGCGCCCACCCGAGAGCATAATCAAGGACTTGGTCCAGCCAATAAGCCCGCCACCCCTTGCATTGGGGTGGCTATTCTGGTCGAAACCAGTGGTCACCACGTCCGATCAAGGCCCAGCATCCAACGAAAGAGCCATGTCAGCATCTGATATTCTCCCAATCATCCTCCGGTTTGCGGTGATTTCCGCGGTTATCTATTTTCTGATCGCGTTCGGATTGATTCTCTCCCAGAGCGCCTCGGAGTCCATCTCCGGCGAAACGATCGATTTTTCAGGTCAGTCCGGCAGCGCGAGCCCCGATCCGGCGCCACTTCAGACCTATCAGGCGCGTGACGGCGCAACGCTGAGCTACCGCCACTACGGCAGCGGCAATTCAGATGCACCCCTGCTGATCTTCATTCACGGCTCTGGCTGGCACGGCGGTGCATATGACGCATTGGCCCGCAACATTGCCGAGAAATCAGGCATCGAGGTCGCCCTGCCGGACCTGCGCGGCCACGGGCCCTCACCGCAAACGCGCGGCGACGTCGCCTATATCGGCCAGCTCGAGGATGACATCACTGATCTGGCTGCAGCCCTGCGCAAACCCGGCCAGAAGCTGGTGCTCGCGGGACATTCAAGCGGCGGCGGTCTGGTGATTCGCTATGCCGGAAGCGCGCAGGGCTCGACGCTGGACGGCGCGGTGATGCTGGCGCCGTTCCTCAAGTACAACGCGCCCACCACACGTCCCAATTCCGGCGGCTGGGCCCGGCCACTCACCCGCCGCATCATCGGTTTGTCCATGCTCAATGCCGTGGGGATCAAGGCGCTCAACGGCCTCACCGCGATCCAGTTCAACTTTCCGGACGCGGTTCTCGAAGGAGCCGAGGGCAAAACCGCGACCGCAAGCTACAGCTACCGCCTGAACACATCCTATGCGCCACGCAGCGACTACCTCGCGGACATCGCAGCCCTGCCACCATTCCTGCTGATTGCCGGCAGCGATGACGAATCTTTCATCGCTCCGGCCTATGAACCGCTGATGAAAACCGCAAATCCGAACGGCCAGTATCAGTTGCTCGACGGACAATCCCATCTCGGGGTCATCTCGGATGATCGAACCGCGGGCTTGATTACCGGTTTTCTTGAGGCGCTGCCCGGCACCAGGTAGGCCGGACTGCGTTCAAGCCGGGCAAGGCCTTGGGTTAACACCGTGGTTACCACAGTTAGAATTTTGGTGGAGGTTAACCGGATTGTCAGATGCCAGGCACTACTAATGACAGGTTAGATCCAGAAGGAACGGCCTGCCATGCATCACCAGCACGTTTTGTCTCGCTTTAGGACCACATGTGCCCGATTTCCAAATCTGGTCTTCGGCGTGGCGGTTTCGCTGCCTTTCGCACTTCTGATACTGCTTGTAGCGGGTCTTGTCTGGGGAACCGGCCAGGCCAGGGCCGAAGATGGACCCGGCTGCGGCGGTGTCAGCCTGGTGAAAGCACTGGCTGCCTCCAATCCGCAGAAACTGGCCGAGGTGCGGGCAAAGGCCAGCGGCACCCGCAACGGCAGCGGTCTTTTGTGGAAAGTCGAGAAAGACGGCATCGCCCCTTCCTTTCTGTTCGGGACAATGCATGTCACGGACCCGCGGGTAACAAAGCTGCCGGCAGCCGCCCAGAAAGCATTTGACGCCGCCGGAACAGTGGTGATCGAGACGGTTGAAATCCTCGATCCCGCCAAGGCACAGGCGTTGCTGCTGTCAAAGCCGGAACTCACCATGTTCACCGACGAAACCACGCTGACATCGCTTCTTGACGAGGATGAGACGAAGCTGATCGAGGCGGAACTGTCACGCCGCGGCATCCCGCTTGCTGCAGTCTCCAGGATGAAACCGTGGATGATCGCTGGCATCGTAGCCCTGCCTGCCTGCGAAATGGCCCGCAAGACGCTTGGCGTTGAGTTCCTGGATATCAGGATCGCCAAGACAGCCAAGACGGAAGGCAAGGAACTGCTCGGGCTGGAAAGCATCGGCGAGCAGATGGCTGCTATGGCCGATCTGCCGATGGAGTTCCACGTCCGCGGTCTGATCGAAACCATCAAACTCGCCGATCTGATGCCTGACATCATGGCGACCATGACCGACCTGTACCTCAAGGGCGAAATCGCCCAGATCATGCCGGTTATCCTGGCAGCAGGGCCTCAGGACATGGAAAGCGACACCAGCGGCTACGCCGCCTTCGAGGAGCGGATTGTGCGCATGCGCAACCATGTCATGGCCGAGCGCGCCACACCGATCCTGGACGCAGGCAACGCCTTCATTGCAATCGGAGCGCTGCATCTGCCGGGCGAAGAAGGCGTGGTGGCCCTGCTGCAGGACGCCGGATACACTGTAAAACTGGTAAAATGAGCCATCTGCCGCGTGCTCATCAAAGCTGGCGACACAAGGCAAACAGGCCACCCCGGGAAGATATGCCGAGCTTCTCATAGGCGCGACGTCGGTAGGTGACGATAGTCGCCGGCGACAGGCCCAGCTCTCCGGCAATCATTTCGGTCTTTTTCCCGTCGAGAACACCCAGACAGACCTGGCGTTCACGCTCGCTCAGCGCGGCCAGACACGCGGGATAACTGCTCGCCGGCCGGGCTTCAAAGTGCACCAGCACCATTCTTGCGACAAGCGAGAGCAGCGCCTCGTCAGGCTCAGTCACGACTGGCTCGCTGTGATAGAAATTGACCATCATTCGCCGTGTCGATCCCGCAGCAAGAACCGTTTTCTTGCCGGCAAGGCCCGGTTGGTTGAAGAAGATATCGAGATAATCAGGCGACATCGATGATACGATATCCTCCATCCGCCACAGGCTGGTCTGCCCGGCGCGTATATTCATCAGCTCTGGCAGCAGCGGATCTTGCCGAAACCAGCCGTCCATATAGCGACGGGCCAGCAACTCGCCTGTTCTGTGCCGTGAGTAATTGCGCGAAAGCAGGCAGACGACGTGGTCGTCGACCATCTCGAAGACCATCAACTGGCTGGCACCCATCCACTCGACCAGCGTGAGAACGCGCGGGATGAAGTCATCGCCGCCACTGCCGGCAGCAATGCAGTCCTCGATCAGGCGATAAACGCTGGTCACATCCACTCCTCGCTGCACGCGATGTCATCCCCGTTAGGGGACATACAAATCAGCGCCACAAGAGTAAATTGGCATTCAAAGAGTGGTGAGGGAGGAATTCCATGAGGCCTGCCGGTCGAAGCGAAACGGATTCGGTCTATTTCGATTACCCGCGTTTTGACGAGCCGAGGGGAAGTCGGAGGGCGATTCTAGGAGACCCTGCCCGGGTCGCAATCGTCGGCGCCGGGCCGATCGGAATGGTTGCGGCGCTCACCCTGGCGCGCGAGGGCATCCGCTCGGTTCTCCTCGAATCAAAATCCACCTTCAACGACGGAAGCCGCGCGATCTGCATTGCGCGCCAGAGCCTCCACATCCTTGAGAGTATCGATGCAGCCGAGCCTTTCCTGGCAAAGGCTCTTGGCTGGACAACCGGGCGCAGCTTCTATCGCGGCAAGCAGTTCCTCGAATTCCACATGCCGGACGGCCCGTCGGAAAAATTCCGGCCGATGTACAATCTCGAACAGCAATATATCGAGCAGTATCTCTGGCAGGCGATCGACCGAAACCCGCTCATTGACCTGAGGTGGCGGAGCGAAGTGACCGGGCTGCAGTCAGGCCCGGCTGGCGTCCAGCTGACAATCACCGATCCGCAAAAGAACTATGCACTGAAGGCCGATTGGCTGCTCGCCGCCGATGGCGCGCGAAGCGCATTGCGCCGGAT
This sequence comes from Hoeflea sp. AS60, assembly GCF_038900115.1. Taxonomy (NCBI): domain Bacteria; kingdom Pseudomonadati; phylum Pseudomonadota; class Alphaproteobacteria; order Hyphomicrobiales; family Rhizobiaceae; genus Hoeflea; species Hoeflea sp. AS60. The sequence goes on from NZ_JBBMQP010000001.1 coordinate 603,430, forward strand.
GATGGGCCTGAAGCTGCGCGGAGAGAATTATGAAGGCCGCTACGTCATCGCCGATGTCCAGATGCAGCACGACTACCCAACGATCAGACGTGCTCTGTTCGACCCAAAATGCCGACCAGGGGGAACCGTGCTGATCCACAAGCAGCCCGACAACATCTGGCGCATCGACTATCAGCTCGCCAGCGGCGAAAGCGAAAGCGAGGCTGTGAAAGAGGACACAGTCCGCAAGAGCGTTGCCCTGGTGCTTGAAGACATCGACTATCAGGGCAGCTGGGATCTGGAATGGTGGAGCGTCTACTCCGCCAACACACTGGCGCTCGACGAGTATCGCCATGGCCGCGTGTTCTTCATCGGCGACAGTGCCCATATCGTCCCGATTTTCGGTGTCCGTGGTCTCAACAACGGCATCGCCGATGCCCACAACATCGGATGGAAACTCGGCTGGGTGCTCACTGGCCGCGCCGGCGAAAAACTTCTCGACAGCTACACGCCGGAAAGGCGCGGTGCCACGCTTGATGTCTTCGCCAACGCAACCAAGAGCGCCCGCTTCATGACGCCGCCGAGTCCGGGATGGCGGATCATGCGCGATGCCGCCCTCGGTCTGGCGCTCGAGCACCCGTTCGCAGCCGAACTCGCCAATCCCCGCCAGATGACGCCTTTCACCTATGCCGGCAGTCCGGCAGTGCTCCCCGACGATCCGGAATTTGCCGGTGGCCCGGCCCCCGGCGCCGCCATGCCCGATGCGGCGATTGACGCCGGCTTCCTGTCAGACCGGATCGGCAGCGGCTTCACCCTCGTCTGTTTTGACAAGGAGCTGTCAGATGCAGTCGGCAGACTGCCGGATGCGCCGGAAGTGGTTTGTCTCGCCTGTCCCGGCGATGCATCCCGGATCCTTGGCTCGGGTCCTGCGTCCGCCTATCTGGTTCGCCCCGATCTTCATATCGGCGCGCGATGGATGAACGCATCAGCCGACAAGATCGCCGCAGCGTTAGAAACGCTCAGTTTCAGGAAGGACTAACGCCATGCAGCAACAGGACATCGAATCCGTCTACGAGGAACTGGCGACCGCAATCGACATTGCCGGCGAGCAGCAAGCGGCAATTTTCCTGGCTCAGGTCTGCCTTCTGCTCGCACGCGATCTGAACGACAGGGACCGCGCGATCGAACTCATCCGTCAGGCGGCGCGGCCTTATCAGGACATAACAATAACATCACCAGCGAGAGACCAGCAGCCGCGGAAACGTCATGACGACGCGCGCCGCTCAAGAAGAGTGGCTACAAGGTCAGTCTTGTGCGGTAACAAACCGTGACCGGCAGCGTGTGATAGAGCGGGAACCTATCTCCTGATCCGGGCGTTCTTACCCTGTGACAGAAAAGGAGATGTCCAATGGTCGATTATACCACGCATACTCGCAATTCCGAGCAGGGTCGTTCGCACCGGCATGTTCGGCAAACAACTGTCAGATCAAATAATTCAACCGGCGTATTGGCTGCGATCGTACTGTTCGTCCTGCTGGGCATGACAGCTTTCGTTTTCTGGACAGCCGATGATTATCAGCCGGCAAACAACCCTGTCCCAGCTGCACAGAGCAATGACCCGTTTGCTCCTGGCGCCAACCCCGCGCGTCCCGTTCCCGCACCCGATGGGCCCCTGATCGCCCCGGATGCTGCAGCTCCGGCTGCCCCTGGCACAACCACTTCCCCGGCGCCGGCCTCCAACGGCTAAGCCGCAGGCGTTCCATTACGCCAGTTGCCTCCACCCATACGTGATGGAAACGCAAGAACCGCCCGGCCCCACACCGGGCGGTTTCGCGTTTCAACGAGAGTCTCTCAAAAACGTCAGCCGACCCGCGACAGCGTGCTTTTCACGATCAGCTTGTGAAACGGCATGATGAGTGCCAGATAGCAGCGGCCAAGCAGGTTGTGCCGCTCGACCAGCGTCATCAATCGCACCGCTGTCTGCTTGCCCTGCAAAGCTTGGGTTTCAACAACGATTCTGAAATCGAGATGCCGGTCATCAAACCCCAGAACGCATTCCGCCGGCGTTCTGCTGATCACCGGAAACATGCCGATCCGCGGCGCACCCGCTGATGCGACTTCTGGGTCGCCTTTCAAGCCGAACGGTTTGACCAGAAGATTGCGCAAGGCCATCAGCTGGCTTGCCCATCGCGGCATCGTCTCGAACGCCTGCCGAGCGGCGGCTTCAGCCGTCAGCCCCGCATCGCCGCTCACCGTCTCGAAACAGTCGCCCCAATCCGCACCCGGCAAGGCCGGATGCGGCAGCGATATGGTAATCTCGCGGGCTTTCATTGCTTCTGATTTCCCGCAAGCTTCACTGAAGTGCGCCTAGAGATGGATCGGCTTGAAGAAGGTCGCGAGTGCGGCTTCCTTGACCGCTTCCGACATGGTCGGATGCGCATGGCAGGTGCGGCCGAGATCTTCGGATGACCCACCAAATTCCATCAGCACGGCGGCTTCGTGGATCATCTCGCCGGCGCCAAGGCCGATGATGTGGACACCCAGAACCCGGTCGGTTTCGGCATCTGCCAGCACCTTGACGAAGCCGTCCGATGCTTCCATCGCCCTTGCCCGACCATTGGCCGAGAACGGGAACTTGCCGGACTTGTACTTGACGCCTTCGGTCTTGATTTCTTCCTCGGTCTTGCCGACGGACGCCACTTCCGGCTGGGTATAGACCACGCCAGGAATGACATTGTAGTTCACATGACCTGCCTGGCCAGCCATGATTTCGGCCAGCGCCACGCCTTCGTCCTCGGCCTTGTGCGCCAGCATCGGGCCGACGATGACGTCGCCGATGGCATACACGCCCGGCACATTGGTCTGGTAATGATGATCGGTGCGCACCCGGCCACGCTCGTCAAGCACCACGCCGGCCTCTTCAAGACCCAGACCCTCTGTGTAGGGTTTGCGGCCGGTGGCGATCAGCACGATATCGGCATCAATCGTCTCGGCATCGCCGCCCTTGACCGGCTCAAACGAGACCTTGGCGCCCCCCTTGCCATCCTTGTCGGCTTTCTCGACGCCGGTCACCTTGGCGCTGAGCTTGAAGTCCATGCCCTGCTTGGCAAGAATGCGCTGGAACTGCTTGGAGACTTCGCCGTCCATGCCCCCGAGGATCTTGTCGAGATACTCGATCACGGTCACTTTCGCGCCGAGCCTGCTCCAGACCGAACCCATTTCCAGACCGATCACGCCGCCGCCGACAACGACGATGTGCTGCGGCACCTTGTCGAGCGCGATCGCCCCGGTCGAGGACACGATGATCTTCTCGTCGATATCAACCTGAACGCCGGGAATACCAGCGACATCAGAGCCGGTTGCGATCACGATGTTCTTGGCCTCGAGTTCTTGCGTCTTGCCGTCATCGCCGGTCACCGACACCTTGCCTTCGCCCAGCACCTTGCCGGTGCCGATGAAGCTTTCGACCTTGTTCTTCTTGAACAGGAAAGCGACACCGTCGACGTTAGACTTCACTGTCGCGTCCTTGTGCGCCATCATCTTTTCAAGATTAAGCGTCGGCTTGCCGATCTCGACGCCGAGGCTCTCCATGCCGTGATTGGCGTGCGCGAACACTTCCGACGCATGCAGCAGCGCTTTCGAGGGGATACAGCCGATGTTCAGGCAGGTGCCGCCGAAAGTCGCGCGCTTTTCAATAACAGCGACCTTGAGGCCAAGCTGCGCCGCCTTGATGGCGCAGACATAGCCGCCGGGTCCGGAACCGATAATGATGACGTCGTAGCTCATGGTCTTGTCCTTATGATCCGAAATTCATTCCTGGCAGGCTTTCAGCTTGAACACATCGCCGGGAAGCATTGTTACCTGTCGGGCCAGCCATGCCTGCGACCGCATCACTGCAGCGCCGAAGTCCGGCAGCAGCAGGCTGTCGCCGGCGGTGCTATTCGCGTCCAGCACAGGCAGCCAGCCGGCCTCGCCAGTGCTGCCGATCGTATAGATGACGCCTTCCCAGACGGTGCAGGCGTCAATCTCGGCACCGGTCGCATCGCCCTGGGGGCAATTGTGCAGGATCACGCCCCAGGGCCGATCCGGCTCGCCCGCCATCATCACCACACCCTCCATCCTGACATCGTTTTCAGCAAATGTCAGATGGAACCGGTGCTGCATGCCGTCTGCTTGGGACAGCGGCCCCGAGAATGCGATTTCCGCGCCCGATGCCGCGTCACTGTATACCGCCAGTGCCTGTGGGCAAGCAGCTTGTGCCGGCGCTGAAACAAGCGCCAGCATCAAACACACTGCCCATATCCGGCCACGGCCATGCATCTTGTCAGCCTGCCTTCTCGGTTGCGAGTTTCAGCCCGAAGGCAATAAACACAAGGCCGCTGGTGCGATTGATCCATTTACCGGCACGCTCAAATCCTGCGCGCATTTTCGGAATTGTCAGAAAAAACGACATCGCGACAAACCAGGCAATCAGGCAGCTCGCCATGACCAGACCATAGCCAAACTTGATCGTGGCCGGGGTATCATGGCTAACCACAGTCGAGAAAATCGACAAGAAGAAAAACACTGGCTTCGGATTGAGCGCGTTGGCCATGAAGCCGAGCGCAAATCCCTTGAACCCGGATTGGGATGACGCTGCGCCCGGTCCCACCACTCCGGCATCAATCGTCACCGAACCGGCGCGAAAAGACTGGATGCCGATATAGATCAGATAGGCAACGCCCGCCCATTTGATGATGTTGAAGACCGTGATCGACTGAGAAATAATCAGCCCCAGACCAAGAATGGTGTAGGTCACATGCACCATCAGGGAAACCCCGATGCCGACACTGGTGAGGATAGCGGCCTTGCGCCCGTGGACCACAGCCTGACGCATCACCATCGCCGTATCAGCGCCGGGAGCAACGATACCGAACGAGAAAATTGCCATCAGGGCAGCAAGTTCGATCAGGTAGTGGTGCATCTCATACATTCCCATATCGGCTGATAGCAGCCTGACGGTTCTTTGCTGGGCCCGATGTCAGTTCAGCATTGGAGCCCGCTGTCAAACCACTTCCCGGCTAAGCCAAAAACAGGGCCCGGACCGGCACACGCCAGCCCGGAACCAGATGCGTGTCAAAGATCGAGAACGAGACGCTCCGGATCTTCCAGGCTGTCCTTGACCCGGACCAGGAAGGTCACGGCGTCCTTGCCGTCGACAATCCGGTGGTCATAGGAGAGTGCCAGATACATCATCGGCCGGATCACAACCTGGCCGCCGACAGCCATCGGGCGTTCCTGGATCTTGTGCATGCCCAGGATACCGGACTGCGGCGAGTTGAGGATCGGCGAGGACATCAGCGAGCCGTAGACACCGCCATTGGAGATGGTAAAGGTGCCGCCCTGCATGTCGGCCATCGACAGTTCGCCATCGCGTGCAGCCCGTCCCAGACGGCCGATCTCCTTCTCGATCTCGGCAATGCTCATCTGGTCCGCATCGCGCACCACAGGAACCACCAGGCCCTTGTCGGTGCCGACAGCGACGCCGACATGGCAGTAGTTCTTGTAGATCAGGTCTGTGCCGTCGATCTCGGCATTGACCGCCGGGATTTCCTTGAGCGCATGGGTCACCGCCTTGGTGAAGAAGCCCATGAAGCCAAGCTTGACGCCGTGCTTCTTCTCGAACAGGTCCTTGTACTTCTTGCGCATATCCATCACCGCGCTCATGTCCACCTCGTTGTAGGTGGTCAGCATCGCAGCCGTGTTCTGCGCTTCCTTCAGGCGGCGCGCGATGGTCTGGCGCAGGCGGGTCATCTTCACCCGCTCTTCGCGTGGTGCGTCATCAGCCGATGAGCTTGAGCGAGCCGCTGCGGGTGCAGCAGCCGGAGCCGAGCCCTTGCCGATGGCATCAAGCACGTCGCCCTTGAGAACCTGGCCGCGCTTGCCTGAGCCCGACACGTCGCCAGCATCGATCTTGTTTTCCGCCATCAGCTTCTGCGCCGAAGGTGCAGCCGGCATGTCGCTCTTGGTTGCGGCTCCGGGAGCCTCAGCCTTCGCAGCTGGTGCTTCGGCTTTCGCCTCGCTCTTTGCAGGTTCGGACTTCGCAGGTTCAGACTTTGCAGGTTCAGACTTGGCCGGCGCCGCAGCACCTTCGCCCTCGGAAATGTTTGCCAAGAGGGCGTTGACCTCGACCGTCTCGCCGTCCTTGGCGAGAATTTCGCTCAGGACGCCGGAGACAGGCGATGGAACCTCGATCGACACCTTGTCGGTTTCAAGCTCCACCAGCGGCTCGTCCACCTTCACGGTGTCGCCAACTTGTTTGAGCCAGGTGCCGATGGTGGCTTCGCTGACAGATTCACCAAGGGTCGGGACGCGAACTTCAGTAGCCATGATATTTGTTTCCGTTCTTTTTCAGTCAGACAGACAATTGTGCGGCAGCGCGGGCGGCATCAGCCACCCAGCGCATCCTCAAGGAAGGCTTCAAGCTGGGCAAGGTGACGGGACATCAGACCCGTTGCAGTTGACGCCGAGGCCGGACGGCCGGTGTAGCGAACCCGCTGGAACTTGGCGTCGATATGCGCCAGAACCCACTCGAGATAGGGATCGATGAACGACCATGCACCCATGTTCTTGGGTTCTTCCTGACACCATACCATTTCGGCATTGCGGAAGCGCGACAGTTCGTTGATCAGCGCCTTGGCCGGGAACGGATAAAGCTGTTCCAGGCGCAGCAGGTAGACATCATCAATGCCGCGCTTTTCGCGTTCTTCGTACAAGTCGAAATAGACCTTGCCCGAGCACATCACGACGCGGCGGATCTTGTTGTCCTTGACCAGCTTGATCGGCTCGTTCTTGAGCACTTCGGCGTCGTCCCACAGCAGTCTGTGGAACGAGCTTTCGCCCGACATTTCGGCCAGTGTCGACACGGCACGCTTGTGGCGCAGCAGCGATTTCGGCGTCATCATGATCAGCGGCTTGCGGAAATCGCGCTTCACCTGACGTCGCAGGATATGGAAGTAATTCGACGGCGTGGTGCAGTTGGCAACCTGCATGTTGTCTTCCGCACACATCTGCAGGAAGCGCTCGAGGCGGGCCGACGAGTGCTCCGGACCCTGTCCCTCATAGCCATGCGGCAGCAGGCAGACGAGACCGGACATACGAAGCCACTTGCGCTCGCCTGACGAGATGAACTGGTCAAACAGCACCTGTGCGCCGTTGGCGAAATCGCCAAACTGGGCTTCCCACAGTGTCAGCGCGTTGGGTCGCGCCAGCGAATAGCCGTATTCGAATCCGAGCACTGCCTCTTCCGACAGCATCGAGTTGATCACTTCGTAACGCGCCTGGTTGGCAGAAAGGTTGGCAAGCGGGATGTAGCGTTCTTCGGTCTCCTGATCGTAAAGCACCGAATGCCGTTGCGAAAACGTACCGCGCTCCACATCCTGGCCGGAAAACCGGATCTTGGTGCCTTCCACGCACAGCGATCCGAAGGCCAGCGCCTCGGCAAACGCCCAGTCGATGCCTTCACCGGTCTCGACCATCTTGGCGCGGTTATCCATGAACCGCTGGATGGTGCGGTGCGCATTGAAATCTGCCGGAACCTCCGACAGTTTCTTGCCGATCTCGCGCAGCTGCTTGAGCGGCATCGCGGTCTTGCCCCGGCGCTGCTCGTCCTGATTGTCGGCGGTGCGCAGACCCGACCATTGACCGTCGAGCCAGTCGGCCTTGTTCGGCTTGTAGCTCTGGCCGATGTCGAATTCGGTTTCCAGATTGGCGCGCCAGTCGGCCTTCATCTTTTCGAATTCGCCTTCGGAAATCACGCCCTCCTCGATCAGGCGGCGCGAATAGATCGTGACAACCGTCTCGTGGCTGCGGATCTTCTTGTACATCTTCGGCTGTGTGAACGCCGGTTCGTCGCCCTCGTTGTGGCCGAAGCGACGGTAGCAGAACATGTCGATGACCACCGGCTTGTGGAAGGTCATGCGGAATTCGGTGGCCACCTTGGCGGCATAGACAACCGCTTCCGGATCGTCGCCATTGACGTGGAAGATCGGCGCCTCGATCATCTTGGCCACATCCGAAGGATAGGGCGAAGAGCGCGAGAAGCCCGGATTGGTGGTGAAACCGATCTGGTTGTTGATGATGAAATGCACCGTGCCGCCGACGCGGTGACCGCGCAGGCCCGACAGGCCAAGAATTTCAGCCACAACGCCCTGGCCGGCAAAGGCCGCATCGCCGTGCAGCAGCAGCGGCATGACCTTGACGCGTTCCCTGAGCGGAATGATGTCGCCCTCGAATTCGGTCGCCAGCAGATCCTGCTTGGCGCGGGCCTTGCCCATCACCACCGGATTGACGATTTCAAGGTGCGAAGGGTTGGCCGTCAGCGACAGGTGAACCTTGTTGTTGTCGAACTCGCGGTCTGAGGAGGCGCCAAGGTGATACTTGACGTCGCCCGAGCCTTCGACCTCATCGGGCTTGAACGACCCGCCCTTGAACTCGTGAAACACCGCGCGGTGCGGTTTGCCCATCACCTGGGTCAGCACGTTGAGCCGGCCGCGGTGAGCCATGCCGAAGACGACTTCCTTAAGGCCCATATTTCCGCCGCGCTTGATAATCTGCTCGAGCGCAGGAATCAGCGATTCGCCGCCATCAAGACCAAACCGCTTGGTGCCCTTGTATTTGACATCGATGAACTGCTCGAAGCCTTCCGCCTCGATCAGCTTCTGCAGGATCGCCTTCTTGCCGTTCTCGGTGAACTCGACACCCTTGTCGGGCCCCTCGATGCGTTCCTGGATCCAGGACTTCTCTTCCGGATTCGAAATGTGCATGAACTCGACACCCAGCGTCGAGCAGTAGGTGCGCTGCAGAATGTCCATCATCTCGCGGATGGTGGCGTATTCGAGCCCGAGCACGAAATCGATGTAGATCCGGCGGTCATAATCAGCTTCGGTGAACCCGTAGGCTTCCGGTGACAGCTCGTTGTAATCATTGTCGGGTTGCTGGGCGATTCCGAGCGGATCGAGCTTGGCGTGCAGATGGCCGCGCATGCGGAATGCGCGGATCATCATCAGCGCTTTGACTGAATCGCGCGTCGCCTGCGTGACATCGCCACTGTCTGCCGGCTTGCCTGCGGCTTCCGCCTTGCCCTTGAGCTTGTCGGCGACGATTTTCTCGACAGTGCCCCAATCTCCATCAAGCGCCGAGACGAGCTCGCCATTGGCCGGAATCGGCCAGTTCGGCTGCTTCCAAGAAGCGCCGGCGGCGGATTTGCGGACCTGGTCCGGATCGTCCTTCAACTCGGCAAAGAACGACTGCCATTCGGCCGGCACACTGCCCGGATTGTCTTCGTAGCGGGCATACATCTGCTCGATATAGGCAGCATTGCCGCCGTACAGGAACGATGTCTGCGCCAGAATGTCGTTGGCTTCGTCGTTGCGTGCCATGGGTCTCACCTTTTTCCGGGCTTTTCAGGCCCTATCCCTAGACTTTGAGGCTTGCGCGGCACTCACGCCGCTGCAAGCCTTCCCAACCCGGTCCCCAGCGCTGCCGTGTCGCTGAAAACCTGGTACCGGACGATCTTGCCGTCGCGTAATGTGAACATGTTGACCGTTTCGGTCCGCACCTTGCGTGCGTTCGCCTTGACCGTCCATTCACCCTTGAGCACCGTGATGACGGTCTCGCCGGCGACATGGATTGCAAGCGGTTCGACCCTGTCGATCACCAGATGATCGCCCAGGGTCTTGATGAACGTTTCGAAGCCATCGAACCCGGTCCAGTTTCCGGCCCAGGGCAGAAGCCCGTCAGGCGCCGGATAATGAACCTCGATATCATCCGAGACGACGTCGCGCAGGGCCACCCTGTCGCCCGCTTTCAGCGCGGCGTAGTAGCGGTCCAGCGTTTCGCGCACGGCGTCGCTCATGGATTTTGCCTCGAACGTTTAGTCGACAATGAACAGTTTCGCGCCGCCGACCGAACTGGAGCGATGCGGCTCCGCTCCGTCGGCAACTTGATAACTTGTTCCCGGTTTCATCTTGAACGCACGACCGTCTGCAAGAACCGTATCCATCTCGCCTTCAAGACAAAGAAGGATATGTCCCTTTTCGCACCAATGGTCTGCTTCATAACCCGGAGAATACTCCACCATCCGAACCCGGACAGGGTTATCCTCCGGACCAAAAGTGCGGGTGCGCCACATTGCATGTCCCGCATCACCGGAATGGTGAACCGGCTCGACGCCGTCCCACTCCGTGATGCCGAAAGCAATGTCGGTCATGCGCATAGGCTTGCTCTATCCCTTGAGGACTTCGACCAGTGTCTTGCCAAGACGCGCAGGCGACGGCGAAACACGGATGCCCGCGGCTTCCATGGCCTTGATCTTGTCGTCAGCGCCGCCCTTGCCGCCCGAAATCACCGCGCCTGCATGGCCCATGGTGCGTCCGGGAGGTGCCGTGCGGCCGGCGATGAAGCCTGCCATCGGCTTCTTGCGGCCCTTCTTGGCCTGTTCGATCAGCCACTCTGCTGCATCTTCTTCAGCCGAACCGCCGATTTCGCCGATCATGATGATCGATTCAGTTTCCGGATCGTCGAGATAGAGATCGAGAATATCGATGAACTCGGTGCCTTTGACCGGGTCGCCGCCAATGCCGACAGCGCTTGACTGGCCGAGGCCTTCATTGGTGGTCTGGAACACAGCCTCATAGGTCAGCGTGCCGGAGCGCGACAGGATGCCCACCGAGCCCTTCTTGAAGATGTTGCCCGGCATGATGCCGATCTTGCACTGGTCCGGCGTCATGACGCCGGGGCAGTTCGGACCGATCAGCCGTGACTTCGACTTGTCAAGGATCGCCTTGGCGCGGATCATGTCGGCCACCGGGATACCCTCGGTGATGCAGACGATCAGCTCGACCTCGGCCTCGATGGCTTCGATGATCGCAGCCGCGGCACCTGCCGGCGGCACGTAGATCACGGAGGCGTTTGCGCCGGTCTGGGCCTTGCCTTCAGCAACAGACGCGAAGATCGGCAGCTTCTCGCCGCCCGAACCTTCCCAGGTGGAGCCGCCCTTTTTCGGGTGGATACCGCCAACCATCTGCGTGCCGTGATAGGCCAGCGCCTGCTCGGTGTGGAAGGTGCCGGTCTTGCCGGTCAGGCCCTGAACCAGGACCTTGGTGTTCTTGTCGATAAGAATGGACATGGTCTCAGTTTCCCTTCACCGCGGCGACAATCTTCTGCGCTGCATCGTCGAGATCGTCGGCGGCGATCACGTCGAGGCCGCTTTCGTTGATGATCTTCTTGCCGAGCGCCACATTGGTGCCTTCGAGACGAACCACCAGAGGAACCTTGAGGCCGACTTCCTTCACCGCAGCGACAACGCCCTCGGCAATGACGTCACACTTCATGATGCCGCCGAAGATGTTGACCAGAATGCCTTTGACAGCCGGGTCAGCAGTGATGATCTTGAACGCAGCCGTCACCTTTTCGGTGGTGGCGCCGCCACCAACGTCGAGGAAGTTGGCAGGTTCCTGGCCGTAGAGCTTGATGATGTCCATGGTCGCCATGGCGAGGCCTGCACCGTTGACCATGCAGCCGATATTGCCGTCGAGCGCCACATAGGCGAGGTCGTATTTCGACGCCTCGATTTCCTTGGCATCTTCTTCGGTCAGGTCACGCAGCTCGACAATGTCGTCGTGGCGGAACAGCGCGTTGTTGTCGAACGACACCTTGGCGTCGAGCACCCGCAGACGACCGGTTTTCATCACGATCAGCGGGTTGATTTCCAGAAGCGCCATGTCCTTTTCGACAAACGCCTTGTAGAGGATCGGGAACAGCTTCTCGCCGTCCGCAGCAGCCTCGCCCGAAAGCTTCAGCGCGCTGTTGAGCTTGGCGAGATCGGCAGACGTCACACCAGCCATAGGGTCGATGGCGACGGTGATGATCTTCTCGGGTGTTTTTTCAGCAACCGCCTCGATGTCCATGCCGCCTTCGGTGGAAACCACGAAGGCCACCTGACCGACGGTGCGGTCAACCAGAATGGAGAGATACAGTTCGCGCTCGATGTCGGCGCCGTCTTCGATGTAGAGCCGGTTGACCACCTTGCCTGCGTCGCCGGTCTGCTTGGTGACCAGCGTGTTGCCGAGCATTTCCTTGGCATGTGCCTTGGCCTCGTCAATCGAGAAGGCCAGCCGCACGCCGCCCTTGGCGTCAGGTCCGAGTTCCTTGAACTTGCCCTTGCCGCGTCCGCCCGCATGGATCTGGCTCTTGACCACATAAAGTGGGCCAGGCAGCGATTTCGCAGCAGCTTCCGCCTCGTCAGCGGAAAAGATGGCGACCCCTTCGGCCACCGGCGCGCCAAAACCCTTGAGAAGGGCCTTGGCCTGGTATTCATGGATGTTCATGGGAACTCCTGGATTGAGTAAACAGTCGAGAGCGTCTTGACGTTTCGTTAAGCCTGATAACGCTCTAACCCGATGTTCTTACGCAAGTCTGAACGGAAAGCCGGTTTTCAGCTTTCCGTTCAATATCCGTAGCCGATTACTTCAGGTTCGGAGCAATCGCGATGCAGGCTTCGCAAAGACCGGCGACTGCGCCAACCGAGCTGTCGAATGCCTTCTGCTCGGTCTTGTTCAGTTCGATCTCGATGATGCGCTCGATGCCACCCTCGCCGATGACGCAAGGCACGCCGACATACATGTCTTTGACGCCATACTGGCCCGACAGGTAAGCAGCGCAGGGCAGAACCCGCTTCTTGTCCTTGAGGTAGCTTTCAGCCATCAGGATCGCCGAAGCCGCAGGTGCGTAATAGGCCGAACCGGTCTTGAGCAGCGAAACGATTTCCGCGCCGCCGTCACGGGTGCGCTGAATGATCTCTTCGAGCTTTTCCTTCGAAGTCCAACCCATCTTGATCAGGTCTGGCAGCGGAATGCCGGCAACTGTCGAATAACGCGCCAGCGGCACCATGGTGTCGCCGTGGCCACCCAGCACGAAGGCGGTAACATCTTCGATCGAAACGTTGAATTCTTCAGCCAGGAAATGGCGGAAGCGGCCCGAGTCAAGCACGCCGGCCATGCCGACAACCTTGTTCTTGGGCAGGCCGGAGAACTTCTGCAGCGCCCAGACCATCGCGTCGAGCGGGTTGGTGATGCAGATGACAAATGCGTTCGGAGCATACTTCTTGATGCCCGCGCCAACCTGTTCCATCACCTTGAGGTTGATGCCCAGAAGATCGTCGCGGCTCATGCCCGGCTTGCGGGCGACACCGGCGGTGACGATGCAGACATCTGCACCTTCGATTGCCGAGTAGTCATTGGCGCCGGAGAGGCGGGAGTCAAAACCTTCAGCCGGAGCGGACTGGGAGATGTCGAGCGCCTTGCCCTGAGGCGTGCCTTCGGCAATATCGAACAGGACGACGTCGCCCAGTTCCTTCAAGCCGGCCAGATGGGCGAGCGTGCCGCCGATCATTCCCGAGCCAATCAATGCAATCTTGTTGCGCGCCATATCGAAATTCTCCGCAGGTCGTTGTGGTCTGGAACCTGCCTAACGCCCGGCCCCGATTTCGCCCAATCGCATAGACCGAATGCCCGTTACTGGCAACTCAAACTTTCGATATGAATGTTTTCAATCGTTTAGGTTCTGAAATTCTTACGTAAACGTAAATATTTTCAGCTTTCCTCAGGCATAATCAGCAACTGATTTGCACGACTTGCTTCGAGGTAGGCCTCACTTTGCATTTCATTGAGGCGAGATGCTGTGCGCGCGAACTCGAAACTCTCTGTTCCGGTCTTGCCCAGATAGAGTCCATCCGGCTCTGCAGCCGCCGAGATGAACAACCGGTTCTTGCGGTCATAGAGAGTATCGATCAGGGTGATGAAACGCTTGGCCGCATTGCGTCCGGCCTCACCCAGGACCGGCACCCGGTCAACAAACACCGTATGGTATCGCGTCGATATCGCGGCGTAGTCGGAAGCCCCGAGCGGCTTTTCGCACAGATCCGAAAACGAAAACCGGGCAGCACCTGCGCCGGCTTTCGGCACGGCCACGTCCCGGCCCTGAACCCGGATCGTGGTGGGGGCAACCTGCTTGCCTGCCGTCACCCGCTTCCAGGCCAGATCCGTGGCCTCGTCGCCCTCACCGTCAGCCAGCACATGATAGACCGGCATCCGGGTAGTGGTCTCCATGCGGTAGTCGGTGCGTGCATCAAGATTGAGAATGTCTACATTTTCCTTGAGCAACCCGATGAACGGCAGGAACAGATCCCGGTTCAGACCGTCCTTGTAAAGCTGGTCAGGCTCGACATTGGAAGTCGCCACCAGAACGCAGCCGCGCTTGAACAATTGCTCGAACAGCCGTGAGAGCAGCATGGCGTCGGTTATGTCCGTGACCGAAAACTCGTCAAAGCACAGCACCCAGGCCTCTTCGAACAACTCGTCCGCCACCGGCGGCACAGGATCGCTCTCCTTGGTCTCGCCGTTCTTGAGCCTCTGGCGGTGGGCATGGATGCGGGAATGGGCATCAGCCATGAAATCGAGAAAATGCGCCCGCCGCTTGCGCTTGGCCGGCACCAGCTCGAAGAACATGTCCATCAGCATGGTCTTGCCGCGCCCGACCGAGCCATGAACATAAAGCCCACGCGGCGGCGCCTTAGATGTCTGCTTGCGGCCGAACATCCAGCCCAGCGCGCTCGACTTGTTGGCGAGCCGCCGGTTGGTCACGGCCTCGAGCAAGGTGTCGAGCCGGTCTGCAATCTCGACCTGCGCCGGATCAATGGAAAATTCGCCGCTGGCCACACGGTCTGCATAGGCGGCCGCAACGGTGTCGTGTCTCTTCCAGCTCATCAGGCAGGGCCTATCGCTTCGCGCTGCGCCGTGAATTTAGCGGGAAAGGGAAATTGGCTGGCCGGTCGAGGTCGATCCGTCATAGCGTTCGTTGGCGGATTGATAGAGCCGCGCGATCTGGTTTCCGCTGGAATCAGCAAGAATGACCTGCTTGCCCTGCACATCCCATGCCGCGATTGCCGCCGCGTTGCCGACACATCCGCGCGAGGCAGCCCGGTATCCGCCGGTCCACTTGGTCAGCGACAGGAAGACATCACAGGTTGTTCCACCGCTTCCGGCCGACCAGCGCCCGATCAGGGCCTCGCGTGTCAGCTCCGGTGCATTTGCTGCGGCCACCTGCGGTGCCATTGTCTGGTCCGGAGCGGTCGGTGCTGTCGGAAACTCGCCCGGCTGCGGCATCATCGGAGGCGCAAGCTGCCCCGACTCAACGCCACCCACCGGAGCCGGCATCAACGGAGCCGGCTGCTGCTGGGTGTTCATGCCACCGAAGGATGTCCGCTGGCATCCGCCAAGGACTGCGGCGACCGCAACTGCGACCAGCAAGGTGTGCATCTTCATAGATAAGCTCCGGTTACGCGAAGCATGTGCTTCGCTGTTCGTCCCACTAAACCGCATAAAATGACCATAGCATGGAAATTGCAAGGCAAACTGGCCACAGGATCATATTAGCAGGACGCTAATCCAATATTATTGACGCCAGTACACGAGTCTTGGCCGCCTTGTCACCCCCGGATTTGCGCTCCAGGAACCCAGACATAGCCTTCCGGATCCACAATGAAGCACTCCCGGAGTCCGTGCGGCTTGTCCACACTGCCCGCCAGCACATGATCTCCACGGGCCACAGCCCTGGCTTCGGTCTTGTCCGGATCAAGACCATAGACGCGGATCTCGACACCCGCACCACGGGTCTCAGAGCCAGCAACGATTCCGGAAAGCGGATGGTTTGCATAGCTTTGATCAGCATGAAGCATGAACACCGATCCGCACAATTCGATTGCCGCGAAATCCTTGTCGCTGTGCAGGATCATCGCGCCAAGGCAGTCCCGGCAGAACAGGATCTCGGCTTCCAGGTCCCTGACCAGCAGGTTGACCCCCACGCCTCTCGGCAGGCTGCGTCCGAAATCGGGCGCGGTCATCCAGGGTTCGTTGCCGCGCTCCAAAACCATGTCTCTCTCCCCTTCCGGCCCTCGTTTGCGCACCTTGCCGGACATGGGGAGACTGGCCAATCCGTCATGGCGATGTCAATGGCTCTCATACGCCAACGGAATCACCAGGCGGGCATGCTCATTTGACCACGCCAAAGTCTGCCTCGTCGCCCCAAAGCGATTTGATTTCCTGGTCGCGACCGCAGGCACGTCGGTAGTAATTGTAGCGCACCGGGCTCTTGTTGTAGAAATCCTGGTGGTAATCCTCCGCAGGCCAGAATTTGGCCGGAGCTTCGATTTCCGTAACAACTGTCTTGCCAAGCACCTTCTCGGCGTCTGCCTTGGCAGCCTCTGCAAGCGCCGCCTGCTCGTCATTAAGCGTGTAGACGGCCGTCGTGTAGCTGTGGCCACGGTCGCAGAACTGGCCGCCATCATCTGTAGGATTGACGGTGCGGAAGAAGGTTTTCAGCAGCTCCGCATAGCTCACCACCGCAGGATCATACTTGATCTCGACCGCTTCCCGGTCGCCATTGGCAACATGAGACTTGTAGGTCGGGTTGTCAGCCTTGCCGCCAATATAGCCCGAGATGGTCTCGGTCACGCCTTTTACATGATCGAAATCGGATTCCACGCACCAGAAGCAGCCGCCGGCGAAAATCGCGACGCCGGTTTCCTCAGCCCGCACAGGTGCGGCGGTCAGGGCGACAGTAAACAGGGCAGATGAGAGCAGCAGTCTGAGCATGAAGGCCTCCTATTGTTGCAATGAACCTAGTTCAGCCCGCCGCCAATACAACTCACGCTTCCGCACAAAGCCGTGAGACCGGCGCGGTGGCCTCAGGCCATTCTTAGCCGTGTGTCGGCCAGGCCCGGTGCTCATCATCAATCACAAACACATGCCGATGCCGCGCGCCCGGTGCCGGATGATCGCGCAAATGCGGATGATCTGGCGGCAGGTCCCGATGCTCATGCTCGAGCACCAGACCATCACCCGAAGGCCAGACCATGATTGCGAGAACAATACCTCCACCGGCGATGACACCCAGGATCGCCATCGCCTCTCCCATGCCAAGAACGCTGCCGGCAAAGCCCGCCACCGGATAGGTCACCAGCCAGCACACATGCGACAGAGTGAACTGTGCGGCAAACAGGGCAGGCCGATCCTCCGCGTGGGAGGATTTGCGCAACAACCGCCCCGATGGCGTCAGGATCGCCGCGTAGAGCAGGCCGCTGAGGCCCCATGCGAGCAGAAACACAATCCACGGCGGCAGGCCATAGACCAGCAGGTAGACTGACTGCAACAGGGTCAGCCCAGCCAGCGACACACCGGCGCTGACCATCACCTTGCGATCAGAAATCCGGTCGAGAAGCCGGGGCAACATCAAGGCCGACAGCATGGACCCGCAGCCGAACGCTGCCAGCGCAAGGGCCACGCCCGTATCATCACCGAGATAGCCGGAGCGGACAATCACCACCGTATTGACCAGCACGAAGGCCCCGGCAGCAGCGGCGGTGAGATTGAGCGCCAGCAGCCCTCTCAGCATTGGCGTTGCAGTATATATTATTATGCCGTTCGTCAGCCGATCCAGAAATGGCCGCTGCGGGGATTTCGCAAGGGTCGCGGGAATCGTCGCCATCAACACAAGAGCCGCAGACCCTGCAAACCCGAGCACTGTGCCAGCAAACAGCCAGTGATAGCTGATGAAGGCGAGCAGAAGACCGGCCAACGCCGGGCTCAGCAGGTTTTCCAGATCATAGGCCAACCGCGACAGCGACAAGGCCCGGGTATAATCGCGATCATCCGGCAGAATGTTGGGGATGGTCGCCTGGAAGGCAGGCGTGAAGGTGGCTGACGCCGCTTGCAGCACGAAGATCAGCAAATAGATCTGCCAGACCGCATCGATGAATGGCAGCATCAGCGCAATCAGCGCCCGGACGATATCGGCACCGATCAGCACCCGTTTTCGGGGCCACCGCTGAGACACCGCGCTGGCAATCGGAGCCAGCCCGAGATAGGCAACCATCTTGATAGCAAACACGGTCCCGAGCACCGCCCCGGCCCGATCGCCCGCCAGATCATAGGCAAGCAGGCCAAGCCCGACCGTCAGCAGCCCGGTGCCGGTCAGCGCAATCACTTGAGCGGCAAACAGACGCGCATAGGCGGGATTCTTGAGGATCTCGATCATGGGTCCAGACTAGCAAACTCACGATCGACAAGCATTCCAATCAGAGGCACAGGCTGGATTTGCTTTCCGGCCGTTACCCACTTACTTTGCCTTGACCCTACCGGTGTCGATCAACTGCTGGAACATCTCGACCGCAGCAACGCTGACCGGGTGATATTCGAGGCCGAGTTCCCGCCTGGATTTCGAATTGTCCGCCCGCCATGGCAGGCCCATATTATTTGACACGAACTCCCGCGTCAGCTGTTTGGAGATCATGGGCCCAACCAGCCACATCAGCCATTTCGGCAGTTCACGTGTCGGAAACGGCCATGTGTCGCCGAAATGATTGCGCAACATATTGCCAAGCTGAAGGAACGACGCGGTTTCACCCGAGGCGATGTGCCGACCTTCCGCAGCTGGCACGAAGCCCGCGCGCATATGCGCTTCTGCGACATCGCGCACATCGACCATGCCGAATTCCAGCGGCGGCGCGCCGATTTTCAGCGTGCCGTCACCAAATTGCTTGATCAGATTGTGCGATTCCGATGTCGATTTACCCGACAACGTCGGTCCAATGACCAGCGAAGGATTGACCGTGACCAGCTTCCAGCGATCCTGCGCCCTGGCGATCTCCCAGGCTGTCTTTTCAGCCTCGACCTTTGAAAAGGAATAGGGCGAATTGGTCAGCGACGATGTCGTGTTCCAGTTCTCCTCGCTCAGCACACCACCCGACACCTTGGCCAGATCCTTTGTGTCACCATAGATCGCCGCAACGGAACTCGTCACCACCACACGTGTGACGCTCGGTGTACGATTGGCGGTTTCCAGCACATTGCGGGTGCCTTTGACCGCCGGATCAACCAGATCGCGCTGCGGATCGCTGAACTTGCTGGTAAAGGGCGACGCTGTGTGAAACACCACCGCGCACTCCGCCATCGCATCAGCATAGCTGCCGTCATCAAGCAGATCAGCCGCAAACAGCTTGAGATCACCTGGCAGCTTGTCAGCCAGCGCAGTGAGATGCGCGGTCTTCGCCTGGTTGGATGGATCACGCACGGCGCCATGCACCGTGAATCCTTCTTCCAGAAGCCGTTTGACCAGCCAGCCTGCCACAAAGCCGGTGGCGCCGGTGACAAGGACGGGGCG
The DNA here is from genome assembly GCF_038900115.1 of Hoeflea sp. AS60. Classification (NCBI taxonomy): domain Bacteria; kingdom Pseudomonadati; phylum Pseudomonadota; class Alphaproteobacteria; order Hyphomicrobiales; family Rhizobiaceae; genus Hoeflea; species Hoeflea sp. AS60. Next base: position 622,666 of record NZ_JBBMQP010000001.1, read on the forward strand.
ATCTGTCTGATAGATTGGTTCGGGCATGAGCATCCTTCGGTCAGGGTTCTGCGCATTCGGGCGGCACCCGAGGGCGACGGTTATTCGTTTGCATCTGTGGTGGCAGGGCCGGTGAAACAACCCCGGCTTCAAATCTGCGTAAGACGGCGGGCCACGCCGCGACCTGCGGCTTGCTGCTTTGCGGCTTGCGCGCATTGACTTAACGCACCGATGCAATAACGGGTTCCGTTAACGGGTGTAGGAGATCGCCGCATCCCGGTTGAATTGACCAAGGCTTGAGACTGAATGACCGCCACGCACATTGACAATGACAGCCTCTTGGCCGGTATCAGGCGGGAATGGCCTGCAATGCTGCATCTGGCAGTACCGATCATTGTCGGCCTGTCCGCGGCCACGCTGATCGAGGTTGTCGACACAATCATGATCGCGCCGCTGGGCACCGAACCACTCGCCGCCGCCGGTCTGACAGCAAACACGCTGGTTCTGATGTTTTCAGGGCTTTACGGCCTGATTTCTATCATCTCCGTGCTGATCGCCCATGCCCGTGGCGCCGATGATGCGCGGGCCATGTCGTCCACGGTGAAAAACGGGCTCGGGCTGGCATTGATCTCCGGTGCCGTGGCCGCAACTTTGATGATTGCCGGTTTTCCGCTGCTCAGGATTGCCGGCCAGCCCGAGCCGGTGCTGTCATTGCTGCTGCCCTACTGGAGCTGCATGGCGCTGATGCTGATACCGTTTTCAGGTCTCACACTGTTCAAGGGACTGTTTGACGCAATCGACCGGCCCTGGCTCGGCGTCGCCTATGCGATGTCGGCAGTCGCCATCAACATTCCACTCAACTGGCTGATGATTCACGGCGCCTTTGGCTGGCCCGGTCTCGGCCTGCTCGGCGCAGGCATTGCCAGCCTCACGTCGCAAAGCCTGGCGCTGACTGCAGCCTTTGTGCATTGGCGCATGGCCGAACAGATGGCCACATTCCGGCTGCCCAGCCGCCTGTCATTCAGCGAAATGCGGCTGCAGTTCAGCCAGGGATGGCCGATCGCCATGACCTATATCGGCGAAGGCGGGGCCTACACTCTGGCAGGCCTGATGATCGGCTGGTTCGGCGCCGCAGCGCTCGCAGCCAACCAGGTGGTGGGCTCGATCAGCGCCGTGATCTACATGGCGCCGCTCGGCATGGCCGCCGCCGTCGGTATCCGCATCAGCGAGGCTCGTGGCGGCCTCGAATTTGCGCGACTCCGCGCCATCGGCTTCAGCGCCATTCTCACCGTCATTGCGTGGATGGCAATCATCACGGTGCTGCTGGTGGTTTTCGGCAGGGCCATCGCCGCGAGCCTGTCAAACGACCCCGAAGTCGTCACCCTCGCTGCGGCGATGTTCCTGACGATGGCCTTCATGCAGATCGTCGACGGCGTTCAAGCCTCATGCTACGGCGCGCTGCGCGGCATGGTCGACACCCGCGTGCCGACGCTGATTTCGATATTCGCCTTCTGGGGCGTGGCGCTTCCCGGCTCATATCTGTTCGGCTTCACACTCGGCTTTGGCCCACCCGGAATCTGGATCGGCTTCGGCCTGGGGTTGCTGATTGCAGCCAGCGCCCTGGTCTGGCGTTTTGTGCGATTGACCGCGCCTGCCTGATCCTTCCGGCAATGCACCACATTCCGGTGACAGCCTCAGCCACGTCCCAATTCGGCGGCGATCAGATCAAACACCAGCCGCACCCGCCGGCTGGTGTGGACCTCCCGGTGCGCCACCAGCCAGACCGGGATCACAATAGGATCAAGATCCGGCAGCACCTGAACCACGCCCGGCTCCACATCGCCGATATCAGCTGCCATGATGCCGATCCCGAGCCCGGACCTGACGTGGCTCCACTGCACCAGATGGCTCCCAGAAACCACCGGGAAGTTTCGCTGGGTCAGTGTCAGTCCGAAGCGGGTCATGGCTGCAATGAACTCGCCCGAGCGGTTGAAGCCGATGAAATCCGCCTCGTTAAAGCCTTCCGGCGTCGAGGGGTTGCCAATGCTCTCGAGATAGCCAGGCGTCGCATAGATGCGGCCATGAATGTCACGGATCTTGCGGGCCACCAGATTGGGTTGCGTTGGTCGGTAATTGCGAATGGCAATATCGGCCTCGCGCCGTCTGAGATCACTTTCGGAATTGGTGGCGACAATCTCGATATCGATCCCGGGCGCGGCTTGCCTGAGCCTGGCAACGATGGCGGGGAGCCGGTAGGCCGAATCAACCTCGCTGGCGCTGATCGATACCGTGCCCTCGATGGCCTGCGCCTTGCCCGAGGCGCTGAGCGACATCCGCGCCGCCGCCTCGCCCATGGCCCGCACGTGATCCATCAGCTCAAGTCCACTCGGCGTCAGCGTCAGCCCGCGCCCGACCCGCTCGAACAAGGCCACGCCGAGCTCCTGTTCAAGTGCCGAAACCTGACGGCCCAGCGTTGGCTGCGCCATGCCGAGCGCCCGGGCCGCCGCTGACAACGAGCCCTCCTCAGCGGTGACCAGAAAGGCCCGCGCCCGATTCCAGTCGAAATTGACAGATCTCCAATCCATGCAAAAATGCATATCATATGGCTGCTTCTGGTCAATTTATTCTGCACCATCGCATGGATATAGAAGGGGCATGAAATGGAGACGTCAATCATGAAAGCCATCGCCTATACCAATTACGGGCCGCCGGAGGTCCTCAAGCCCATCGAGCTCGCCAAACCTGTTCCCAAACCCGACGAGGTTCTGGTGCGCATCCACGCCACCAGCGTCACCGCCGGCGACTATCGCGCCCGCAGCCTCGACATGCCGCCGGGCTTCGGACTGGTCGGGCGGCTGGTGTTCGGCCTTTGCCACCCGCGCCGCCAGCTACTCGGAACCGAATTCGCTGGCGTGATCGAGGCTGTCGGCGAACAGGTCACCCGCTTCAAGACCGGCGACCGGATCATTGCCTATCCCGGCGCACGCTTTGGTGGTTACGCGGAATATGCCGTCATTCACCAAGACGCGGCAATCGTGCCGGCACCGGACAATCTTGCCCTCGATGAAGCCGTCGCGCTATCCTTTGGCGGGTCAACGGCACTCCACTTCCTGCGAAACATGGCAAACATCAAACCCGGTGACGCCGTGCTGATCATCGGCGCCGCTGGCGGGGTCGGCAACGCAGCCGTGCAGCTGGCAAAACACTTCGGGGCTCATGTCACAGGAGTGGCCTCCACCGAAAAGCTCGACATGGTCCGCTCGCTCGGCGCCGATGCGGTGCTTGATTACAGCCACGAAGATGCAGCCAGTGCGACAGACGCCTATGACATCATTCTCGACACCAGCGGCACCGCGACCTACGCGAAATATGGCGCGGCACTCAAGCCCGGCGGCCGGCTGCTGCTGGTCTCGGCCAATCTGTGGCAGTTGCTCGGCACACTGTTTGCCCGCAAGACCGGCAGCCGCGAGGCAATGGGCGGCTATGCGCCGGAACGCGCCGAAGACCTTCGGCTTTTGGCGGACCTTGCCAGCGACGGACGGTTCAAGCCCTATATCGACCGCCAGTTTCCGCTGAACCAGGCAGCAGATGCGCACGCCTGGTTCAAAAACCCGGCAAGGAAAGGCAACGTCGTCATAGTCACGGATGCTGCATGACGATTCGGGGCCAGCCGTCAGTTCGACAGCGTTGAAATTCATCGTGAGACTGCATAGACACGATGGGAAGGACGGGCGCTCGGCATGCGTCCGCAAAGCTGGCGGCCAGGCCAGGGAAAGACAGATCTCGCATGACACTGCCCAACGATCTCAAGCCCTCCACCATCGCGGCCCAGGCCGGCGGCGTCATTGACATGCCATCAGGCGGCGTCACTCCGCCGATCCAGCCTTCGACCACCTTCGTGCGCGACGAGAATTATGCGCTGGTCAATCCGGACAACATCTACTCGCGGGACAATTCCGACATTGTCCGCATCGCGGAGAATGTGCTGGCGCGGCTCGAAGGTGCCGAGGAAGCGCTGCTGTTCCCCTCCGGCATGGCGGCAATCGCGGCACTGTTCCGCACCCTGCCGAACGGTGCCACCATCGTCGTGCAGTCCGGCATCTACTGGGGCACGACCAAGTGGCTCAGGGATTTCTCCGCCCGCCGCCAGATCACACTTCATGAAGTCGATGCCTCTGACGCAACCGCGCTCGAAGCTGCCTGCAGTGCCCATACCCCAGGTATGGTATTCATCGAAACACCCTCGAACCCCTGGCTGAAGACCGTCGACATCGCCCATGCAGCCAAATGCGCGCATCAGGCAGGCGGATTGCTGGCAGTTGATTCCACGGCCGCAACACCGGTGCTGCAGCGTCCGCTGCAGCACGGTGCCGACATCGTCATGCATTCGGCCACCAAGGGCATCAACGGCCATTCCGATGTGCTGGCCGGCGTGCTTGCCACCTCCGCACCAGCCGCAAAAATCTGGACCGACATCAAGGCCGACCGCCACGACGCCGGCGCCGTGCTCGGACCATTCGAGGCCTGGCTGCTCTTGCGCGGCATGCGGACATTGCCACTTCGGGTCGCACAAATGTCCCGCTCGACGCAAAAGATCGCTACATGGCTTAAAGCGCATCCAAAGGTCGCAGACGTCTATTATCCAGGCCTTGAAAGCCATCCCGGCCACGACATCGCTTCGGCGCAGATGTCAGGCGGTTTCGGTTGCCTGATGTCATTCCTGGTCGAGGGTGGTGCTGCCGAAGCACTCGCCGTGGTCGGCAAGCTCCAGCTGTTTCACCGCGCAACGTCGCTCGGCGGCGTCGAAAGCCTGGTTGAACACCGCCACACCATCGAACCGCACACCGGCATCCCGCCAAGCCTGATCCGTGTCTCCGTCGGCATCGAGGATGCGGCTGACCTGATTGCGGACCTGACGCAAGCGCTAGGATGAGCACCTTTCAGATCGATAGCCGGCAAACAAAAAGGCCACCCGCTTGGGTGGCCTTTTCAATTTCAGTCATTTGAATGACGAACAGCTCGGTCCTAAACCCGGCGCTCGACCATCATCTTCTTGATTTCGGCAATCGCCTTGGCAGGGTTCAAGCCCTTGGGGCAGGTCTGCGCGCAGTTCATGATCGTGTGGCAGCGGTAGAGCCGGAACGGATCCTCGAGATCATCGAGCCGCTCGCCGGTGGCTTCGTCGCGTGAATCGATCAGCCAGCGATAGGCCTGCAGCAGCACGGCGGGGCCGAGATAACGGTCGCCGTTCCACCAGTAGCTCGGGCACGAGGTCGAGCAGCAGGCGCACAGGATGCACTCGTAGAGGCCATCGAGCTTGGCCCGATCCTCGTGGCTCTGCTTCCACTCCTTCGCCGGCGTCGGCGACACGGTTTTCAGCCATGGCTCGATCGAGCGGTGCTGGGCATAGAAATTGGTCAGGTCCGGCACCAGGTCCTTGACCACCGGCAGATGCGGCAGCGGATAGACCTTCACCGCACCGTCGATCTCATCGAGACCCTTGGTGCAGGCGAGCGTGTTGGTGCCGTCGATGTTCATTGCGCAGGAACCGCAGATGCCCTCGCGGCACGAGCGGCGCAGGGTCAGTGTCGCGTCGATCTTGCTCTTGATCCACAACAGGCCATCAAGAACCATCGGTCCGCAATCATCGGTGTCGATGTGGAACGTGTCGATGCGCGGGTTTTCACCATCATCGGGCGACCAGCGATAGATCTTGAATTCGCGCGTGTTCTTGGCACCTTCCGGCTTCGGCCAGGTCTTGCCGGGCTTCGGCTGCGAATTCTTCGGGAGTGTGAGTTCAACCATTGTCTCTGTTCCCTCTTAATACACGCGGGCCTTGGGCGCGATCTTGGCGAGATCGATGCCCTCGGCAATCAGCTCGGTGTGAACAGGGCGGTAATCGAGCTTGACCTTGCCCTTCTCGTCCACCCAGGCCAGCGTATGCTTGCGCCAGTTCTCGTCGTCGCGGCCGCCAAATGGGCCATCGACATAGTCTTCGCGCGCGTGGCTGCCGCGGCTTTCCTTGCGGGCTTCGGCGCCGTAGACGGTCGTGATGGCGTTGGCCATCAGATTGTCGAGTTCCAGCGTTTCCATCAGGTCCGAGTTCCAGATCAGCGAGCGGTCGGTGACCTTCACATCAGGCAGCTCGGCCCAGATCGCGCTCATCCGCTTGCAACCGGATTCGAGCGATTCCTGGGTGCGGAACACGGCAGCGTCTTCCTGCATGGTGCGCTGCATCTTCTCGCGCAGCACAGCCGTCGGCTGCGAGCCGTTGGCATGACGGATGCCGTCGAAGCGGGTCATGATCTTCTCGAAGGAGGTCTCGTTGACCTGCGGGATCGCCGATGCGCGGTCGATCACTTCGCCGGCGCGGATCGCGGCCGCACGGCCGAACACCACAAGGTCGATCAGCGAGTTTGAACCCAGACGATTGGCGCCATGCACCGAAGCACAGCCGGCTTCGCCGACAGCCATCAGGCCCGGTGTCACCTTGTCCGGAGACTCTGTCGTCGGGTTCAACACTTCGCCCCAGTAGTTGGTCGGAATGCCACCCATGTTGTAGTGCACCGTCGGCAGAACCGGGATCGGCTCGCGGGTCACGTCGACACCGGCGAAGATCTTGGCGCTTTCCGAGATGCCCGGAAGCCGCTCGTGCAGCACCGCCGGATCAAGGTGATCGAGGTGCAGGAAGATGTGGTCCTTGGCCTTGCCAACGCCACGGCCTTCGCGGATTTCCATGGTCATGCAACGCGAGACAACGTCACGCGACGCCAGATCCTTGGCAGACGGCGCATAGCGCTCCATGAAGCGCTCGCCTTCGGAGTTGACCAGGTAGCCGCCTTCGCCGCGCGCACCCTCGGTGATCAGGCAGCCTGCGCCGTAGATCCCGGTCGGGTGAAACTGCACGAACTCCATGTCCTGGAGCGGCAGACCGGCGCGGGCAATCATGCCGCCGCCATCGCCGGTGCAGGTATGCGCCGATGTGGCCGAGAAATAGGCGCGGCCATAACCGCCGGTCGCCAGCACCACCATCTTCGCCGAGAAGCGGTGAATGGTGCCGTCATCAAGGTTCCAGGCAACAACGCCGGTGCAACGGCCATCGTCTTCCATCAGCAGATCAAGCGCGAAATACTCGATGAAGAACTCGGCATTGTGCTTGAGCGACTGGCCATAAAGCGTGTGTAGGATGGCGTGGCCGGTCCGGTCGGCAGCAGCACAGGTGCGCTGCACGGGAGGGCCTTCACCGTAATTCTGCATGTGACCGCCAAACGGCCGCTGGTAGATGCGGCCATCTTCGGTGCGCGAGAACGGCACGCCGTAATGCTCAAGCTCATAGACCGCCTTGGGCGCTTCCATGGTCAGGTACTGCATGGCATCGACATCGCCGAGCCAGTCCGAACCCTTGACGGTGTCATACATGTGCCACTGCCAACTGTCTGGCGTCATGTTGGTTAGCGAGGCTGCGATGCCGCCCTGTGCGGCCACCGTGTGCGACCGGGTCGGAAACACCTTGGAGATGCAGGCGGTGCGGAAGCCTTGTTCGGCCATGCCCAGAGTGGCGCGCAGTCCGGCGCCGCCGGCGCCCACAACAACCACGTCATAGGCGTGATCGACAATCGAATATTCACGTCCGCCAATATTGACGCTCGACGTCATGACCATGATCTGTCAGCCTCCAAAGCCGAGTTTGAGAACCGCAAACAGCGACACGGCGCCGATCACGATGCAGAAGAATGTGTTGAGGATCAGAAGGCTCACCTTCATGCCCTCGGCATGGATATAGTCCTCGATGATCACTTGCATACCGAGCTTCATGTGAATAATGCCCGAAATCAGCACCAGCCCCATCAGCACCGCCACCAGCGGATTGGACATTGCTCCGGCAACAACCGCATAGGGCTCGCCATTATTGGCGATGATGAAGACAATGAAGAACAGGAGCAGCGGCACGTTGGCGACGGCCGTCAGCCGCTGGCGCCAGAAATGGTCGGTGCCTTCCTTGGCCGAGCCGAGCCCGCGAACCTTAGAGAGAGGCGTACGCATCTTGTTGGTATCCATAACTCTCTCCTAGAACCGGACTGCATAACCAACGATCCAGATCAGGATCGTCAGGATGATCGAGCCGGCGAGTGTCGCCCAGGCCATTTTCGTCGATGTCTGCGGATCAAAGCCGCGACCGGTGTCCCAGACGAAATGCCGAAGCCCGCCAAGCAGGTGATGCATCAGCGCCCATGTGTAGCCGAACAGCACGAGGCGTCCGAGGAACGAGCCGAAGATGCCGTTGACCCAGTCGAAATAAGCCTCGCCCGAAGCGGCGGCCACCAGCCACCAGGCGACCAGCAGCGTGCCGGCATATAGCGCCATGCCGGTGAACCGGTGCATGATCGACATCACCATGGTCGGAATTTGTTTGTAGATGCTCAGGTGCGGCGACAACGGCCGGTTCTGCGTCACATTGGTCATAGGGACCTTGTCCTTTGTTCCCTCAAGGAGAGCCGCCCGCGAATCCGCGAAGTGATCCGTGGCGGCTGTGCAGGGGTTTTAGTGCGTTATGTGCACCGCGTCAAAGCCCGGATTGCCGCCGACGGCGCCGCTTTCGTAGAAAGCTGAGCCAGCTTTTGCCCTCAATAGCGCTTCAAACGATTCAAAATGCTTAACAACGCAGGAATGCGCGACATCAAGCCGCTCTTTCACGTCACTCCGATGATTTTGCATCGCAAAAACAATCAGCGCGAATGGTCGAATCGCAGTTCCCAGCTGGAAAAATCCGCCTTGGTGGCAAGTTTTTCATAGAGCTTGCGACCTTCTTCCGGCTGTCGCGGCGCGTTGAGGATGATTCGCGACCAGCCATGGGCGTCGCTTTCCTCACTCAGCATGTCGATCATCGCCTGGGCGATGCCCATCTTGCGATGCAGATGGCTGACATAAAGATGATCAACCTGACCCAGCCGCATTCCGCTCACCGGATCGGGCAGATCATAGAAGACGACGAACCCGACCATCTCCCCATCAAGACGGGCGCCAAAAACCTGGGCGGTCCGGTCCTGCAGCAGGGTTTCGGCGTAGTAGTCATCCGGCCGGCGCGGCGCGCCACGCTTGAGTGATTGCACATAGGCAGCCAGCAGCGGCGAAAGATGATGCGCGTCGTTCAGGCGCAAAAGCGAAATGTCGATGTTCTTGGGCGTGTCCATGGCGGCATGTTTGGTTGAAAGCCGCGTCACGGTCAAGCCTGCCGAAAGTCGCACCGCGCCAGCGCTGGCTGGAGCCGTGACCGGTGGCAGCATCTTAACGTTAACCGGCGATTGCCCGCGCCTCGGCGTGACTCCCGATCGGGCCTCATGCACAATGCGGTCAAGATTGTCTGCGACAGTCAGCACGGTCTGGCGCGGCAGTATGAACCATGGGTCCGGAAGACCGCGCTTCAGGGACGATCCCGACGCCCGGACATCCCTGCGACCCCGCAAGCCTGCGAACCTGCAAGAAGGAAACGGCAATGACCCTCAATCTCTTTTCGCGCACCAGTGCCCGCAGATCTGCCCAGGCAGCTCTCGCCCTGCTGATCGGATTAGGGATGGGCGCCACCGCGATGGCAAACGAGCCCAGCCCCCCGTCGGCGAAGTCGAAATTGCTGCGCGACAAGGACAACGTCACCGTCATCATCATCGACAAGAACGACAATAAGCGGTCGACCTCGCGGATCGGCGCACCGAGCCGCTCGAATTCGTCCTCGGTGAGTGCGCCTTCGAGCCGGATCAAACGCAACGACGACGACGTGACAATCCGCTTCGAGAGCAACGGCACCTCGGGCTCGGTCAGCCGATCAGGCCCGAAAGTCATCATCGTTGACAAGAACAGCAACGCCTGCGGCGGCGGCGGCGTCTGCGTGATCCGGCCGTAAGCGCTCGATAATACCGCCAGCACTGATCTGATACAAAACGCCCGCCAAAGCGGGCGTTTTGTCTCCCGGGGAACGCACCGTTTGGCCGTATAATTCCGGTTTTTCGCAAGTTCTGCACCAAAACGGCACAACGTCAGGCTTTGCCGGGGATTTCAGGCACCATCATGTAACCATGCGCGCGAAATGCTCGTGACCTTCGGCTGAGATAGGCGGACACTGTATTCCTAGTCGAAGGAGGAAGTATCATGCGTTCAACAGCTTGGAACAATCCGATTACCATCGATGACCCGGAAACGGGGCTTCATCGCACCGTGAAAACCGCGCGACAGGCTCAAAAAGTTCTGCACCGGAACTGGCCGGATACCCACGGCAGCCGTTACCGCGATGCCGATAAGGCCTGCGAAGAAGTCGTCCACGGCGAAGCAGCCCCCCGCAAAGCCCGCCACGCCTTCATCGCCGCAGCCATCGAAGCCCATCTGCACCTGAGCTGACACCAGCCCCAATGGTGCACCGGGGTCAGCCACCAAAACGAACGAACCCGCCGGGCGACCGGCGGGCTCTTGTGTTTTAGTCATTCAGGCAGTGAGGAACGATCAGTTCCACTCGCGGATATCGACGAAATGCCCGGCCACTGCCGCAGCTGCCGCCATCGCCGGCGAAACAAGGTGCGTGCGGCCCTTGAAGCCCTGGCGGCCTTCGAAGTTGCGGTTCGATGTAGAGGCGCAGCGTTCGCCCGGCTTCAGCCGGTCGTCGTTCATCGCCAGACACATCGAGCAGCCCGGCTCGCGCCAGTCAAAACCGGCTGCCTTGAAGATCACGTCGAGACCTTCGGCTTCGGCCTGTTCCTTGACCAGCCCCGAACCCGGAACGATCATCGCGTCGACATTCGGGCTGACGGTCTTGCCTTCGACCACTGCGGCAGCAGCGCGCAGGTCCTCGATGCGGCCATTGGTGCACGAGCCGATGAAGACCCGGTCAATGGCAATGTCGGTGATCTTGGTGCCGGGCTTGAGACCCATGTAATCGAGCGCCCGCCATTTTGAGGTCCGCTTGGCCTCGTCCTTGATGTCGTCGGGATTGGGCACAACGCCGGTGACCGCAATCACGTCCTCCGGCGAGGAGCCCCAGGAAACGATCGGCGGCAGCGCAGCTGCATCGAGACGGACGATCTTGTCGTAATGGGCGCCCTCGTCGGACGGCAGCGACTTCCAGTAGGCGACAGCCATGTCCCAAGCCTTGCCCTTGGGCGCGCGGGGCCGGTCCTTGAAGTACTCGTAGGTCTTCTCGTCCGGCGCGATCAGGCCTGCACGGGCGCCGGCTTCGATGGTCATGTTGCAGACCGTCATGCGGCCTTCCATCGACAACGCACGGATAGCTTCGCCGGCGAACTCGATGACGTGGCCGGTGCCGCCGGCAGTGCCGATTTCGCCGATGATGGCGAGGATGATGTCCTTGGCGGTGACGCCCTCGGGCAGCACGCCATTGACCTCGACCAGCATGTTCTTGGCCTTGCGCTGGATCAGCGTCTGGGTCGCGAGCACATGCTCGACTTCCGATGTGCCGATGCCGTGCGCCAGTGCGCCGAACGCGCCGTGGGTCGAAGTGTGGCTGTCGCCGCAGACGATCGTGGTGCCGGGAAGCGTGAAGCCCTGCTCCGGGCCGACGATGTGGACGATGCCCTGACGCTTGTCATTCTCGTTGAGATACTCGACGCCGAATTCAGCAGAGTTTGTGGCCAGCGCTTCGACCTGGATACGGCTTTCCTCGTTCTTGATGCCCTGCGCCCGGTCCGGCGAGGTCGGCACGTTGTGATCGACAACAGCCAGCGTCTTTTCCGGTGCGCGAACCTTGCGGTGCGCGGTGCGCAGACCTTCGAATGCCTGCGGGCTGGTGACTTCGTGGACGAGGTGGCGGTCTATATAGAGCAGGCAGGTGCCATCGTCCTGCTGATCGACCATGTGGTCGTCCCAGATCTTGTCGTAAAGTGTGCGCGGTGCGGTCATGATGATTGTCCGTAGTGAAGATAGAAGAAAATGGATCAGAAAGCCGTCACAAGGACGGCGGAAGAGGCGAAGGCCTCAGGCGCTCAGGCCGGCGAACGCCCCGGATATGCGCGCGAAAAACCGTGCCGGCAGGCGCTTGTGATCCTGCAGCACAAAGATTTGAGGCGCGAGACATCTGAATTTCGATCCCATGGCCGCGCTCATACCAATTTTTGGCGGCGCGGGCAATGAATTTGGCGATCAGGACAGCGGCTGGTCGCGCTGCAACATTTTTCGGTAATGTGCCGTGCGGCGGTCCTCCGGCAAGGTCGGGTCCATGCCGATGTCCCGCTTGAGCCGGTCATCCAGTTCTTCAGCCGCCACCGATCTGCGGCCACGCATCAGGCTTGCAAGCCATTGGCCTGATTTCTGGCATAGCTTCGCCAGCGCGCTCAGCCGAGGCAATCGGCCGCGCGTGGCGATGATCTTATCGCTCATCGCTCTTTCCTTTTGATATGTCTTGGGGGTAATTTGGCGCTACGAGACTTGTAATTCCAACGGAATTACCGTCTGGGCTCATAAAGAGAACTTATGCATGAAACTATCGAGGAAGTTTCCGCTCAATGCCCTGCGCGTGTTCGAAGCCGTCGCCCGTCACGGCAGTTTCTCTCGTGCTGCGGATGAGCTGGGTATGACCCAGACTGCAGTGAGCTATCAGGTCAAGCTGCTGGAGGATAACCTCAGCGAGCAATTGTTTCTCCGCCAGCCACGCCAGATTGTCAACACCGAGACCGCAGAGCGGATGTTGCCCCATGTCACCAAGGCGTTCGAGCTCCTGAATGAAGCCATGCTTTCGGCCCGCCAGGCCTCCAGCGAAACACTCGAGATCCATTCTTCGCCAACCTTCGCCTCGCATTGGCTGGCGCGCAATCTCGGCAGTTTCCAGCTCGACTACCCGGCAATTGCGGTACGGCTGCTAAGGGCCATCAAGATCACCGATTTCAACCGTAATCCGGCGGATATCTCCATCCGCTGGGGTGTTGGCCCTTGGCCCGATCTTGAATGCCATCTGCTCGGCCGGTTCAGCTTCACGCCGATGCTGAGCCCCGCACTGGCTGACAGTATCGGCAGCCTCCCCAGACCCGAAGACCTGCTGCGGTTGCCGATCATCGGTGCGCAACAATCCTCATGGCTCAACTGGTTTGCCAGCGTCGGCATCACAGAGCCAGATCTCTCATCGCACACGCGGCACAATTACGTCGAACAGGACATGTGCAGCAACGCGGCGCTCGCCGGCCAGGGCGTCGCTATTCTCAATCACATCTATTATGCCGAGGAACTGGCCGCCGGGCGGCTGATTGCCCCGTTCAATCACCATTTCAACGACAAGATCGGCATATGGCTGGTGTATCCGGAAAGTCGCCGCAACACGCCAAAGGTCAAGGCGTTTCGCGAGTGGATCCTGGCTGCGGTTTCAAGCGACATGAAACGAACGGAACCGTCGCCGGATACGTCCGCGTAGTCACAGGCAGGAAGGCCGCTCAGGCCAGCATCTTGAACACATGCGCCGTTACCAGGACGTCCGGCTCATCCAGCGCAAAAGCGCGGAACGGAGGGCTTTGCTCGAGCTGCCGCCAGATACCGCGTTCGCTGAGCTCCGCTATCATCGCAGAGAATCCGCCACTGTGGAAAATTGTATCGCGCACCGTGAAGATCGCGATCCCGCCCGGACGTGTGATCCGGCACAATTCGGTGAGACCGGACGCCGGCGCGTGGCCTTCGGTGAACACGCCGGTGGAAAAGAACGCGGCGAAATGATTGTCGGACCAGGGCAGCACTTCGCCCAGAGTGGCGCGCTTGAGATCATCATAGGCTCCGCGCGAAGCGGCGAGCCGCAACATGTCTTCGGAAAAATCGAGGCCCGCAATTTCGGTGTATCCCAGCGCCTTGAGATAGGGCCCGGACAGGCCCGTGCCGCAGCCGGCATCGAGCAGCGGTCCGGTTTCCGGTTTGACGTGACGCGACACCCAGGCCAGCACCTGAAACGGCAGGCAGTAGCCCGCAGCAAGCGTATCGCGGTCATAGGCGGCGGCCCAGGCAGCGTAGGCCATGCTCAGCTCCTCAGGAGATTTTGCCGCGTAGACCTGTTCGAGTTCTTCATTGCTGCGTTCAGCCATGCTAATTTCCCTATATACACATGCCACTCACCCGAGCCTGACAGCCCGGTAGCGTTCAGCATACACGGATTGGGTCGGGACGTTGAAGCCGTTCAATCCTTGAATTTGCGGATCGGGCGGAACATGGGCACGTCGCTCGTCTCCTCGGTCTTCTCGATGAAGATCAGCGCGCCGGCCCGTCGCATGCGGCCCGAACCGTCAAAGACGAGCGCGAACAGGAGCATGGCGAAGGCGATCAGATTGATCACGGTGCCTATCGGAACCACAAGATCCGGCTTCTCACCATAGGGCGGAAGCCCTGCGACCAGCTCGCCATTCACGATCGACAGCGGGAAATGCAGCCCGTCGCGAAAACTCTGGGCCACCGAGACCGGAACGCCCAAATGCGGGGCGAGCGACAGGATGAGATCCGAACAGATCCAGAGACAGCTGACAATGTAGATCATGCCGATCGGGATGCTGCCATAAAGCCGCGTGCCTGCAATCGAGCCGCCAAATCCCGGCATGTATTCCACCTGGAAACACAGAAGCAGACCGAGCGCCATGAGCGGCAGAAGTTCAAACAGGCTCCAGCGCGGAAAGAACAGGAATGCCGCCGCGAGATCAACGCCCCAGAGATTGCCGAGCATGAACAGCGATGGCAGGTTTGGCAGAAGCAGCGCCAGCGGAAACAGTGCCCAGAACCGCGAGCCAACTGCCAGGCCGCGGCGGTAGAAAGCGACCGTCCCGGCGCAAGCCGCGGCCAGAAGCAGCGACGGCTGCAGCCACAGGCCCATGACTGCCGCCATCGCGCCGCAGGTGCCGCCGCTGATGCAGCCTTGTCCCGCAATCACCGGGACTGCAAACCACAGCGCTTGACCAAAGAGTACGGTGGCCAGAGCCAGCAGACCGGCGAAGACAATGAACCAGCTGGTGAAGCCTCTGGCAGTAAGTTTGGAAAGCACGCATAAATCCCTGGGTTGGCCTTGCTGAAGACGTGCATACGCGACCCTAATATAACCCTAAATTGCTCGGCAAATTTTGCCTATTACCAATATTTTTCAGCGGCTTGGGCGAAATACCACCAAGATATGACGGGTTTTGCAACGAGCGCGGCACCCGCTAGGCACGCCCGCCCGAACGCTCTTCATCGGCGTGCTGGAGGCACTTTTCAAGCCTCAGCCCCGAGCCGAAGGCCGACGGTCAGCAGCAGATCAACGCAGGCCACGATCGAATAAGTCTCTGGATTTCTTATCCGGCGTGCCCCTCGTGAACGAGGGGCCGCGCGACGCCGCAAGGAGATTGGAGCGCATGCCAAGGGCTCCGCGCGGATCAACGCCGGAGTTTGAGGAAACGGTAATCCGGAGGGCCGCACGCGGGCTTTGCCTCTGGTAGATAAGGTATAGGTGGCGCAGCACGCGCGCGGCCCGAGTATCGCCGGATGATGTCCGCATCCGACAGGCAGTGACGGCTTCGCTTGGCCAGCTTGAGGGTCTTGACCCGACGCTGGCATCTCCGGCTTGCGCCGGACCGCCTCCCCGGACGTGGGGTGGCGGCGGAAGCATGTCCACGTGGTTTCCGGCACGCATCTCATCCCCACCGTGGTGATGCAGGCCCGTGATCGTCCAGGTGAAACCACCTGAACGCGGGCATACAGGACGGGGGCAAGATCCGCCACAGGCCCGGTCCGCTGTCTGGCCTCGCCCGCGTGAGCAGGCAGGAAACCCGAAATCGTCCCGGTGGCCGACTGAACCCGGTCATCCGAAAGGATGCGCAAGTCCGCCGACGGAGCCACGCTGGTCTCCACCTCCCCTCGATGCCTGCCGCACGTTACGACAAACCCCGAGAGGCCTTCCTCCCACCTGAACCGAAGCGTTCGCGATCCATCCGGCAGCGGGAGCGCAAGGAGTATGGCATGGGTGTGGAGGGTGTGGAAAAAGCGGGGGGATTTTGGTGGGATGGAGGTGTTTCGCCACAATCATTGCCGCTCTGGAGGCCGTTCCTTGGTACGATATCTCTTCGTCATCCTCGGGCTTGACCCGAGGATCCAGAGCCAAACATGCATGGGCTTTCGGTCTGGTTATGGGTCCTCGGGTCAAGCCCGAGGATGACGACGGAGAGTGTGGTGCCGGACGATGGATAGCGCAAGTATTGACCCGAGGATCCAAAATTGCGCAGATTTCCCGCATGACGGGATATGTTTACATCGTCACCAACCATATGCGCGGGACGCTCTACATCGGCGTAACGTCCGATCTCGAGCGCCGGATTTATGAACATCGGGAGGCGCAGACGCCCGGATTTGCCTCGAAATACGGTTGCCGGCAGCTGGTCTGGTATGAGGAGTACTTCGACATTGCCGACGCCATCCAGCGGGAGAAATCGCTCAAGCGCTGGTACCGTCAGTGGAAGATCGACCTGATCCAAAGCTTCAACCCTGATTGGCGGGATTTGTATTACGAGCTGTGGTGAGGGATCATGAGGGCTTGGCTATGGGTCCTCGGGTCAAGCCCGAGGATGACGACGGTGAGCGTGGTGACAGACAGGCGCAATGAGGTACCGGCAAATCTCCGCCTCAGTCCCGCTTGACGGTCATCAGCACGTCCCAGAGGTCGGCGCCGGCTTCGAGCACGAAGGCGTTGGCCTTGTAGTTGGTTTCGGCTGACATGACGTCGAGCATCTCGGAGGCGAGGTTGATTTCGGCGTCGGTTTCAGTTGCCGAACCAGGGCCGGAATTTGCGATGTTGTTGGCTGCAGTCGTCATGCGGTTCTGCTCGGTACGCATGCCCGACAGTGCGGTGTTCATCATCGAAGAAATCGTCATCCGGATCCTGCCTCGTGCAAATGCGCGTCCATATAGGCGCAGATTGTCGCCGATCCGGATTAGCAGAAGATTAAATCGAGCTTGCGGATTTGAATGATTGGCGGACGGCATCCGCGGTGCTGCGTCAACCGCAGGCGTTCGCTACCCGGTCCTTGACCATCTGCCGGCGCCTCAACGCAAAAAAAGCGCCGGGTGACCGGCGCTTTTTGTCTGATCCCGAAGGATCATCAAATCATGATGGAGCGGCTTATTCGCTCTTTGCTTCTTCAGCAGGTGCTGCGGCTTCAGCGGCGGCTGCTTCATCGGCTGCTGCCTTTGCTGCTGCTGCTTCAGCGGCTTCTGCTGCTGCCTTTTCGGCGGCCAGAGCCTGTGCTGCTGCGACCTTTTCGGCCTCAAGATGTGCCTTCTGCTCGGCCACGGCCTGACGCTCGGCATCGTTGAGCTTGCGAGCGCGGGTGCCGGTATCCTCGACGATACGAGCCGACTTACCGCGACGATCGCGCATGTAGTAAAGCTTGGCGCGACGGACCTTACCGCGGCGGACCACTTCAACGGCTTCTACGATAGGCGAGTACATCGGGAACACGCGTTCCACGCCTTCGCCGTAGGAGATCTTGCGAACGGTGAAGCTTTCGTTCAGGCCGGCGCCGGCGCGGGCGATGCAAACGCCTTCGAAAGCCTGCAGACGGGTCCGCTTGCCTTCCGTCACACGCACCTGGACGCGAAGGGTGTCACCGGCGGAGAATTCAGGAAACTTGCGGACTGCTTCGATCTTGGCGGCCTGTTCGGCCTCCAGCTGGGCAATAATGTTCATGGTCCTAGACCTTTCTTTCTTCTCAAACGGTCAGAGCGCTCGCGGTCGCCGGTTTGGTATGTCCCTTTTGGGATCATCCTCCAGGCTATGCCGGTGAAGGCAGGAGCGTGTTCACCATTCATTGTTTGGCAGGCGCCGCTGTTTGCACGGCTGTCGGACTTTGCCGATCGCGGGCGAGATACACCATCGATACTGTTTTGTCACGCCCCGAGCGGCGATTTTGTTGGCGGCTCTCTGCCCTTGCCCGGGCTGCGACCGGTAACGGGGCTTGATACCATGCAAACCAGGCCACGTTGCAGTGCGGCAGGTCCAACAAACCCTGGCTTGCTCTTGAATGCAGGACCCCGGGGTGGTTTAAGCAGCGTCTGTTCCATTCTGATCCGGCGCGCCATGTCCATTTCCGAAGTCTTGCTGCTTTTCAGTGCCGGTTTTCTGTCAAGCGCGGTCAATGCCATTGCTGGCGGCGGCACATTCCTGACTTTCGGTGCCCTGACGCTGGTCGGCGTGCCGCCGATCATGGCCAACGCCACCTCCTCGGTGACCCAGTTTCCGGGCTACGTCACCTCGGCGCTGGCCTATCGGACCGAAATCCGAGAGGCCGGGCGCGAGGCCTGGGTGCTGGCGGGCCTGTCACTGGCAGGCAGTCTCGTCGGCGCACTGATCCTGGTGTCGATGTCCAACCCCTCGTTCCGCTCGCTGGTGCCGTGGCTGCTGCTGGGTGCCACACTGGTCTTTGCCGCCGGACCCTATCTTCGCCCCAAGACACTGCAGCCCGAACAGCCGATCACCCTGCCGGGCAAGCTGGCCCAGTTTGCAACCGCGATCTATGGCGGCTTCTTCGGCGCCGGCATGGGCATCATGATGCTGGCCGTGCTGGGACTGACCAAGGGCGGCGATTACCACAAGCTCAATGCGCTGAAGAATTTCATCGCCGTGATCATCGCCTTCATCGCGATCGTGGTGTTCTCGAGTGGCGGGGTCGTCGCATGGCTTCCCGCCGTCATCATGATTCCGGGCGGCGCTCTCGGTGGCTACGCCGGGGTCTGGATGGCGCGGCGGGTGCCGCAAGCAGTAATCCGGGCGTTGGTGGTTGGCGTCGGCCTGCTGTTGAGCTGGTATTATTTCACCAGCTGATCCCTGGCCTGCTCTTCCGGCTCAGGCTTCGGGGTCGAGCAGATCCGGACGCCGCTTTCGCGTCAACTCCAGCGACTGCGCCTGTCGCCACTCGTCGATGGCCTTGTGGTTGCCCGAGGTCAGCACGGCCGGAATCTCGCGATCCTCGAACACCTGCGGCCGCGTGTAGTGCGGGTGTTCAAGCATCCCGGTCTCGAAGCTTTCATGGGTGCCGGATGACGCATTGCCCATCACACCGGGCAGCACCCGGATAACCGCATCAAGCAGGATCAAGGCCGCCGGTTCGCCGCCCGAAAGCACGTAATCGCCGATCGAGATTTCCTCCAGCTCACGCGCCTCGATCAACCGCTGGTCAACGCCCTCGAAACGGCCGCAGACGATCACCGCGCCGGGGCCTTCTGCGAGCTCCCGAACCCGTTGTTGCGTCAGCGGGCGCCCGCGCGGACTCATCAGCAATCGTGGACGCGTGTCACCCTCCAGGCTGACCGCATCTATTGCCGCTGCCAGAACATCTGGCTTGAGCACCATACCGGCGCCGCCACCCGCAGGTGTATCGTCAACCGAGCGGTGCTTGTCGGTGGCAAAATCGCGGATATTGACCGGCTCGATCTGCGCATCACCGCGCTCAAGCGCCCGGCCCGCCAGTGACACGCCGAGATGACCAGGAAACATTTCGGGATAAAGCGTCAGCACCGTGGCGCGGAAGCTCATGCCTGAGGGCCCTCGCCCTCATCGCCCTCGTCACCCTCGTTCTCGCCGGTGCTGATCAGACCGGCCGCCAGCGGATCGACCAGGATACGGCCGGCTTCAAGATCGACATTGGGAACGGCAGCCAGCGTGAACGGGATCACCACCGGCTTGGCACCTTCGTCGCGCAGCTCCAGAAGGTCGCCGCCGCCGAAATCGAGCACGCCCGACACAGTTCCCCAGAACCGCCCGTCCGCATCCCAGGCTTCAAGCCCTTCGAGGTCGGCATGGAAATATTCGCCCTCTTCCAGATCCTCGTCGATCAGGCTCGAGCGGTCGATGAACAGGTTGAGACCCTTGAGAGCCTCGGCGGCGTTGCGGTCATTGATGCCGCGAAACCGCACCACGACAACGGTCTTGGCGATGCGGTGATCGAGAACCTCGAGCCGGCGGCCATCCTCGGTGTAGAGCGCGCCGTATTCAGCCAGCGCCATCGGGTCTTCGGTGAACGGCTTGACGCGGACTTCACCACGAAGCCCCTGCGCCGCGCCGACGATGCCGATGAGAATGGGATGTTCAAGCTTGGTCATGGACAACTCCGCAACAGCGCCGCGCATCTGGTCGGATGCGCCAGGATCGCTGTGACCCTCTAAAACGATGCATGTACCTTATCGTTCAAATCGGGCGATTTGAACATGGCATGCTTTGGTGAAGACCAATGCGAAACGGGCGGCATCAAGCCGCCCGCACGATAGCGCAAGACGCCCATCCGCCGGGATGAGCGAAACGCTGTTCAGATTATTCTGCAGCTGCTTCTTCGGCAGGTGCTTCAGCAGGGGCTGCGGCTGCGGCTGCGGCGTCGGCCTTGGCCTGTTCGGCAGCGGCTGCGGCATCCTCTTCCTTCTGCTTCTTCTCGGCGAGGCGTTCCTGCGCCTTCTTGCCGGGCAGGGCCTTGTTCGGGTTTGAGCGGGCTTCGCGGGTCATCATGCCGGCTTCAGCCATGAAACGGGCAACGCGGTCGGTCGGCAGTGCGCCGTGGTCGAGCCAATGCTGGATGCGTTCCTGGTTGAGTTCGACGCGAGCGGCGTCGTCCTTGGCCAGCATCGGGTTCCAGTAACCAAGGCGCTCGAGGAAGCGGCCGTCGCGCGGGCTGCGCACGTCAGCAACAACAACGTGGTAGTAAGGACGCTTCTTGGAGCCACCGCGGGCCAGACGAATTTTCAATCCCATTTTCTTTTCCTTCGTTTTAACAAGTGTGTTGATTGGTTGGTTGAAAGTCTTCGGGCGCCGGTCAGCGCCAGATCAGAGTGGTCATTTCGCGGCCGCCTGCTTGTGATGCTGGATGACTTCGCGAATGACGAATTCGAGAAACTTTTCGGCAAAATCCGGATCGAGATCTGCTGATTTCGCCAGATCGCGCAGGCGAGCAACCTGCTCGGCTTCGCGGTTGGGATCGGACGGCGGCAGATCGGCAGATGCCTTGAGTGCGCCGACGGCCTTGGTCACGCGGAAGCGTTCGGCAAGGATATGGATCAGCGCCGCGTCGAAATTGTCGATCGAACGACGGAATTCCTTCAATTGCGCCATGGCCTCAGTGTTAGTGCTCATGTCCGCCCTCACTTCTTCTTAGGCAGGCCGGGAAGACCAGGCAGCTTCGGTCCGCCCAGACCTGGTAAACCACCTGGCAATCCACCTGGCATAACGCCACCCAGGCCAGGCATGCCACCCTTGCCAAGACCGGCGGCCTCGGCCTGCTTCTGCAGGGCTTCGAGCTGCTTCGGATCCATCTTCGACAGATCCGGCATGCCGCCCATTCCACCCATGCCGCCAGGCAGGCCCATCTTGGAAGCGAGACCGCCCATGGCCGCGCGCATCATGCCGCCGCCCTTGCCCTTGCCGCCCATGGCTTTCATCATGTCGGCCATCTGCCGGTGCATCTTGAGAAGCTTGTTGATGGCCGCCGCATCGGTGCCAGAGCCGGCTGCGATGCGCTTCTTGCGCGAATGCTTGAGCAGATCAGGATTGGCGCGCTCTGCCTTGGTCATCGAGCCGATGATGGCGAGCTGGCGGGCAAACGTCTTGTCGTCCATGCCGGCCGCAGACATCTGGTCCTTCATCTTGCCCATGCCGGGCATCATGCCCATGATGCCACCCATGCCGCCGAGCTTCTGCATCTGGCCAAGCTGATCGGCCAGATCGTTGAGATCGAACTTGCCGGATTTCATCCGGGCAGCCATCACCTGCGCCTTTTCGGCGTCGAAATTCTCTGCCGCCTTCTCGACCAGGCTGACAATGTCGCCCATGCCGAGGATGCGGTCGGCGACACGGCGGGGATGGAATTCCTCGAGCGCGTCCATCTTTTCGCCGGTACCGATCAGCTTGATCGGCTTGCCGGTGACAGCACGCATTGACAGAGCCGCACCTCCGCGGCCGTCGCCGTCCATGCGGGTCAGCACCAGGCCGGAAATGCCCACACGCTCATCGAAATTGCGCGCCAGATTGACGGCGTCCTGACCGGTCAGCGCGTCGGCGACCAGCAGGATTTCATGCGGATTGGCGCGCTTCTTGATCTCGGCCATTTCGGCCATCAGCGGCTCATCGATATGCGTACGGCCGGCGGTGTCGAGAATGACCACGTCATGGCCGCCGAGCTTGGCCGCCTGAACCGCGCGCGCGGCAATATCGGTGGGCGACTGGCCGGCGATGATCGGCAGTGTGGCGACGCCGGTCTGCTCGCCCAATTGCCTGAGCTGCTCCTGCGCCGCCGGGCGGCGGGTATCGAGCGAGGCCATCAAGACCTTCTTGCGGTCGCGCTTTTCCAGCCGCGCGGCAATCTTGGCCGATGTCGTGGTTTTACCCGAACCCTGCAGGCCGACCATCATGATGACGACAGGTGCAGTGGCATTGAGATCGATCGCAACGCCTTCGTCGCCCAGCAGCGCCACCAGCTCGTCATGAACCAGCTTGACCACCATCTGGCCAGGCTTGATCGATTTGACGATCTCGGCGCCAACGGCCTTTTCACGCACCCGGTCGGTGAAACCGCGCACCACTTCCAGCGCCACGTCGGCCTCCAGCAGCGCGCGGCGAACCTCGCGCATGGCTTCCGACACATCCTTCTCCGACAGGGCGCCGCGCCCGGTCAGATTGTTGAGGATGGAGCCAAGCCGGTCCTGGAGAGTGTCAAACATAGGGTCGTCCTGTTTTTGCTGAAGATGTCTCCAGCCCATATGGGGCGGGCATTACCCAAAGCCAAACAACACCCGAGGGCGCATCGCGCTGTCGGGTGGTGACCTCCGGGATCGATTTATACCAATAAGGGTCCCGGTCGGCGGCTCGGAGTCATGCTCGTCGCAGATTTGAGCGGGATAAACAGGAAAAGCGTGGCGGAGTCAAGGTTGGAGGGCGAAAGGCGGGGTTCAGCCTGCGATTTCGCGGCGCGCCAGATCGGCGAGGAACGCTGAGCGGGTGAGGCCGCGTTCGCGAGCCGTCGCATCCACTGCGGCCAGCAACCCGGCATCCATGGTGATATTGGCCTTTGTGGTGCGTCCGGAAAGTCGGATCACCGGCACGGCGAGCAGAAACGCTCCGTCCTTGAGATCACGTGCCACCTCGGCGTCATCGCGAACCGCTTCCAGCGACCGCGCTTCGGGCAGTGGTTCGCCCTCGAGATGCAGGGCCAGCGCCTCGCTGGCACTAGTGAGCAGATCGTCAAGCTCGTCAGCGGCGGAGAAGCAGCCCGGAACATCGGGGAAATGAACCCCGAACGCGCTGTTCCCTTCCTGATGAACGACACCGATATAATGACGCATGAAAACCTCTTCGTCAGTCAAGCCAGCCGGCCTGCTTGTAAATGGCGCGAACAGTGCCGGTCGGCAGATCCTTCTTTGGATGCGGCACCGTCACGGTCTCCCCGTCCTTCCTGAACTTGTGGTGGGAGCCGCTGACCTTGACCAGCTCGAACCCGTCCTTCTCCAGACGCCGGATGATCTGCGGACTGTTCCGCTCCATCAGAGAAACTCCGTTATACGCATATAAATACGCCTGAATGGACGGGAAATCAACGTTGATTCACAGTTGGATCAGCTCTGCCTTGCCAAGAAGGCAGCATCTGAAAGGAAAAACTCGAATTTTCGGTGGTCTCTTGTTGAGGTAAATTTGGCGTACACTTGTGACCGCATTTGACCCGATGTAGCGTAATAAGGCGCTACGAACAGACCAATCGAGTTTCGAAAATGGCCGTGTTGCAAACCAGGCATCTAACGCTCAGTCCTTGCAGCCCGACCGATCGGGCTGATTTCATCGCGCTTGAGCGCGATCCGGAGGTCATGCGCTTTCTCAATGGCGGACACGCCATCGACCATGAAGAGAGTGATCCAGACGCGAACTTCCTCATGCCCCGGGGAACCGAGCCGCACGTCTGGACGGCGCGCCGGACCGCAAATAGTGCCTTCGTCGGTTGGTTCTGCTTGTGGCCGGAGAGCCCGGAATCGGCCGAGATCGGCTATCGTCTGCGCCGGATGGACTGGGGTCAGAGGCTGGCGCCGGAAGGCTCTTTGGCTTTGATCAGCTGGGGGTTCGAAAGCGGCGGCTACCAAAGTGTCAAGGCGACCACGATGGCTGCGAACCACGCGTCACGCCGTGTGATGGAGAAGATCGGCATGCATTACAGCCGCACGGTCAATGTCGACTTTCCCAATCCCATTCCGGGTAGCGAACACGGTGAGGTCTGGTACGAGCTCACACGAACGGAATGGGACGCGCTCTTGCCTTCAAGATTGTAGCAGGAAGGTTCTCGAACGCACCGTGACAATCTGCCATCCCAAACAGCTCTACGGGTGGGACGACTTTCAGTACCTTTTTCCATAAGCTTGCACGCATGTGCGGCATTCATCTGGTGTCACTAAGGAAATTGAAGGCAAAGAATGTATCCCACCTACACACGTTCAGAGCGCATTGCTGACGGCAGCATGCATGCCATCGGCGTCACCGGGTCGTTGCTTGGGGCCGTTCTTTTGCTGGTGTGGTCCGCCGAAGTCGCTTCGCCCTGGGAAATTGCGGCAGTGGCGATCTATGCGGTCACGCTGATTGCCACCTTCACGGCCTCGGCGTTTTATCACATGACTCCGTGGGAAAGCATTCGGCCGGTTCTGCGCCGGATCGATCATGCGGCGATCTATCTGAAAATCGCAGGCACCTATACGCCTCTGGTCGTCATGATTGGCGGCGGTCTGGCCTATGTTGTCCTTGGAATTGTCTGGGCCATGGCGATCATCGGCATGACGCTGAAGCTCGTATTCTGGAGCACGCCCGGCCGCTTTGGCCCGCTGCTTTATCTGGTCATGGGCTGGATGAGCATCATCCTGGTGTGGACATCATGGGCAGAACTGCCATTTGCCTATATTCTCGCCGGCGGATTACTCTACACCGTTGGCGTGGTTTTCCATGCGTCCAAGACGATGAAATTCGCAAACGCAATCTGGCATGGATTTGTCATCGCTGCCTCCGCCTGCTTCTTCGCGGCCATCACGTTTTTGGCGACACAACAGGGCTCGCTTTAACAGCTTCGCCAATCCGGATGAGAGTGCGGGATGTGCCGAGATTGAGCCTCCCGCCCCTCTAAAACGGCCAGACCCACGCAATCATCGGCACTGCAACCACGATCACCAGCACTTCCAGTATCAGGCCCATGCGCCAGTAGTCGCCGAAGCGGTAGTTGCCGGGGCCCATGATGATGGTGTTGTTCTTGTGGCCGATGGGGGTGAGGAAGGCGCAGGAGGCGGCTACCGCGACGCCCATCAGGAACGGGTCCGGGCTGGCGCCGATGGAGCCCGCGACGCTGACGGCGATGGGGGCGGCGATCAGGGCGGTCGCGACATTGTTGAGGAAGTCCGACAGTGTCATGGTGATGATCATCAGCACCGCCAGCACGCCCCAGGCGGGCAGGTTGGCGGTCTGGGTGACGATGAGGTTCGCAATCAGCTGGCTGCCGCCGGTCTCCTCCAGCGCGCCTGCGACGGGGATCAGGCAAGCGAGCAGCACGATCACTTTCCACTGGATCAGCGCATAAAAATCGCGTCCGCCGATGATGCCCAAGCCAAGATAGGCCACCACACAGAGCCCGAGCGAGATGGCGAGCGACGCCAGTCCCAGCACGGACAGCAGGACCGCAGCTGCAAAAATGCCGATCGCCATCAGCGCCTTGGTTCGCTGCAGCACTTCAAGCCTGCGGTTTTCGAGCGGCAGCACGCCGAGCCAATTGCTGGCGGCGGCGATGTTCTCGTCAGGTCCGATCAACAGAAGCAGGTCACCGGCCTTGATCGTCAGCCGGCCGACGCGCTCACGGAACCTGGTGCCTTGTCGGGACACGCCGAGCAGGGTAACCCCGTGCCGCTGGATCAACCGCAGGCCAAGCATGGTGCGGCCAACGACAGAGGCATCTTCCGGCACGATGGCCTCGACCAGGCTCAGCGATTTGCCCATCAGGCTGTCATCCTCGTCAACGCCGATGGCGTCGAGTTCACCGGCGCCCATGAAAGCCTCGATCTGCTTCGGGTCGCCTTCAAGAACCAGAAAATCGCCCTCGCGGATTTCGCGGGACTGCGACAGGCCGGGCAGTCGTTTGCCCTGGCGGGCAAGGCCCAGAATGGCGACGTCATTTTCCTCGGCCACCGGATAAAGTTCCGAAACCGCCATGCCGATCGACTTCGAGCCTTCCTTGACCCGGGCTTCAGCGACATAAAGGCCTGCGTCCCCCTCAAGCGATATCGAATCCGGCCGGGCCGGAATCAGCCGCCAGCCAATGAACGAGACATAGGCAATGCCGGCAATGGCGACTGCAACGCCCACGGGGGTGAAATCAAACATCGAGAACGGCTCGCCCAGCACATCCTGCCGGTATTGGGCGATGACGATGTTGGGCGGGGTGCCGATGAGCGTGATCATGCCACCGAGAATGGTGCCGAAGGAAAGCGGCATCAGCGTCAGCGAAACCGCCCGCTTGGCCTTGCGCGCCGCATCCATATCCAGCGACAGCAACAGCGCCAGCGCTGCAACATTGTTGATGATCGCCGACAGCACCGCACCGACGACGGCCATGATGCCGATATGGGTCGACATGGCCCGGTCGGGGTTGGTGACAAATCGGGCGATGAACTCGACGGCACCGGAATTCATCAGCCCGCGTGAGACGATCAGCACGAGCGCGATGATGACGACGGCGGGATGGCCGAAGCCGTGAAACGCCTCGTCGGGCGGGATCAACCCTGCGATCACCGTGACCAGCAACGCCACAAAGGCAACGAGATCATAACGGATACGGCCCCAGACCAGCATTCCGAACAGGGCGATCAGGATACAGAACAGCAGGATCTGGTCGGTCGTCATGAGGGTGTCCTTTAGCAGAATAAGCGATCAACGATCTCGCGCCCTTCGGGGTTGCATGCACCGGCACCACGGTCAACTTTTTCCTGCTGGAAGACTTGCGCCATGACCGAAACCGCCGAAGCGGCTTCGGTGGTTCTGCGCTCTTACCGGGCGAGATAGGCGTTGGTATACCAGCCCGAGACATCCGGCATTTCTTTGAGCGCATCGCCATTGGCATCCCGCAGCATGCCCGCTTTGAAAAGGAAACCGGTGATCCCGTCGATCAGGCCGGAATCGATCAGGCCGACCGGCTCGTTTGCATCGCGGAGGTATCCGCCATCAACCAGCGCCTTCATCGAGGCATGGACCAGCTCGGGGTTGGACAGCATGCCGCCGGTTTCGGCAATCAGGATGTCCGCTGCGGCGTCCGGGTTGTCGGCAGCAAAGGCATAGCCGCGCTGGGCAGCCTTGACGAAGGCGCCGGCGGTCTCCGCGTTGGCGGCAAGCCAGGTGGCGTTGCCGCCCAAAAATGTGGTGTGCTGGTCCGGCACGCCATAATCGGCATAGGAAAAGGCGCGTTGAGGCCGGCCGAGCAGTTCCGAATTAACGCCTTCCCAGGTGCTGACCTCGAGCGTGAAATCGACCGAACCGTTGGCCAAGGCCTCATAGGCCGAGGTGCCGAGCGTCACCGTGTCGAATGTGCCCTTGCCGCCATCAAACCGGATGATCGAGCCGATCAGCGCGTTTTCCCATGCGCTGCCGAAACCGGCATAGATCTTCCCGTCGAGATCGGCAGGGCGCTGAATGTCGTCGCGATTTCCGTTGAACACCAGACGCCCGGTTTCGTGCTGAACGACCGCCATCACCGCCCTCATGTCCGCGCCCATCGCGCGCTGGCTGTGGAAGCTGACGGCGCT
This sequence comes from Hoeflea sp. AS60, assembly GCF_038900115.1. Classification (NCBI taxonomy): domain Bacteria; kingdom Pseudomonadati; phylum Pseudomonadota; class Alphaproteobacteria; order Hyphomicrobiales; family Rhizobiaceae; genus Hoeflea; species Hoeflea sp. AS60. The sequence continues at coordinate 650,422 of NZ_JBBMQP010000001.1, forward strand.
GAGGATTCCAAACTCAGCCACGCCTGTCGACACGAGCGTGCCTGACGAGGTGTCGGTGTAGGGCAGTATCTCGACCTCTAGCCCGGCCTCCCTGAACCAGCCTTTCGACTGAGCGACGTAAAGCCCGACATGGTTGGTGTTGGGCGTCCAGTCGAGCGCCACGGTGAGTTTCTCGGCGGCGAGCGCGGGCGTAGCCGCGAGAAGCAAAATGGCTGCAAGCACTGTCTTCATGATCAATCTCCGGTTTGGGTGAGAAGCGTGTCGAGAAGGTCTGCCTCGAGACGGATGGCCTCAGGGGGCAAGGTCCGGCCGAGACGCGGACGCGGTCCGGGCACGGTGAATTCTGCGATTATGCGGGCGGGGCGGGGCGAGAAGACATAGATCCGGTCTGACAGCGCCACTGCTTCGCGCACATCATGAGTGACCAGAAGCGTGGTCCAGCGCGATTCTTGCCAGCGGCGCTCAAGCCAGCGCTGCATCTCGGTCCGGGTGAGGGCATCGAGCGCGCCGAAAGGCTCATCAAGCAACTGGATCGGCCGGTCCTGCACGATGGTGCGCATCAGCGCCGCGCGCTGGCGCATGCCGCCGGACAATTGCGCCGGGTAATGATGCTCGAACCCGGCAAGGCCGAAGGTTGCAAACAGCGGCAAGACTTTGGCGCGCGCCTGCGCCCGATCCATACCCTGCACCTCGAGCCCGAGGATGACATTGTCGATGATCCGCCGCCACGGCATCAGCGCATCGCGTTGCGGCATGAAAGCAAAAGCCTGCGAATTGCGCGAAAGCTGGTCGCCATTGATCCGGATCTCGCCGCGATCAGGCTTGAGCGCGCCGGTCAGCAGCCGGAACAGGCTGGATTTGCCCGAGCCGGAGGGCCCAAGGATCGACACGAACTCACCATCCGCGACATGCAGAGAGATATCGTCGAGCACCGCCGTGCCGCCAAGTGTGAGGCCGACATTGCTGATGGTGAGCACGGTCATGGCGAAGTCCCCGCATGGCGCCAACGCAAGACGAACCATTGAAGCAGCGCGGTTGCGCCAAACAGCGCGAGCGTCAGCACTGAACTGATCACCACAGCCGCCAGCATCAGGTCCGGGCGAAAACTGTTCTTGGCATTGAGAATGACGATTCCAAGGCCTGCGCGCGCTCCGACATATTCGGCAAAGATCGCCGCCACCACCGCATAGGTGATCGAGATTCGAAGGCCGGCAAAGAAATAGGGCATGGCCGAGGGAAACCGGGCGCGGCGGAAGATGCTGAGCCGCGAGGCGCCCATGGAGCCAAGCAGCGCCTCGATTTCGGGTTCGGTGGAGTCGTAGCCATCTACCAGCGCCACCAGCATCGGAAAGAATGTGACCAGCGCTACCAGCAGGATCTTTGGCGTCAACCCGAAGCCGAACCAGAGCACCACCAGCGGCGCGATCGCCACCAGAGGCAGGGTCTGGCTAATGACGAAGACCGGAAACAGCGCCCGCCTGAGCCTTGGCATGAAGTCGATCAGCAGCGAGAGAACGAAAGCGACGGTCAGCGAGAAGGCAAAGCCTGTCAGCGTCGCTTGCAGCGTGGGCAGCGTGTTGGCCCACAACAGATCGCGGTTGACCACGATCTGATCTGCCACCCGCGACGGCGCAGGCAGCACCAGCGCAGATATGCCCGAAAGCCGGACATAGATCTCCCATACTGCAAGAGCAGCCGCAACACTGAGGATAGCCGGCAGGCTCTGCAAGAGCCTGACCGCCGGCATGCCGGACGGAGATCGAGCCATGGGATCAGCTGATCGAAGGGCTGTTGGCTGAAACAGTCAGATCAATGGTGACATGGCCTTCGGGCGGCCCGAAGCGACAGAACGCCTCCCGCAGGGTGGCAAACACCGCGCCCGAATCGCCTTTGAGCCGGGTGCAGAAATTCTTGGATCGGTCGAATGTGCCGCTGGTCTTGAGAAAATCGATGCAGCCCATGATCTCGGCCATGTGGTCGCCCGCACCCATCACATAGAGCGAGAACTGCGCCCGGGCCACTTCTCCGGTCTGTGGTGCTTCCGCCAGAGCCGCATGCGCCGCAGTCTGGCGTAAGCTGAGCGGTTCGGACGGATTGGCGAGAGCATTGGTCTGGCAGATCGGATCATCCGGCTCGCCGGGGCATCCGCGCGACAGCGTTGCCCTGAGCACGACATGAGCCCGTGTGCCGGCCGCGGCGACATAGAGATCGCGCAGCGCCGGAAACAGAACTTCAGGGGGCCCGACAATCAGCGTCGAGATGTCATCTGTCTCGATCCTGAGACGATCCCGATAGGGATCGAGCGCCGAGAGTGACGACAGGATGACGTCCACGAACCCGTCGGTCATGGGGTAAAGGGATACTTGCGCGCCTGCGAACATCTTGGTTCCTCCTTGCTACGCTGGCATTATCCAGATCAGCTTCGAGGGTCCGTTGGCATGGCGCCAACATCTCAGCCGCGGCTCTACGCGGCACCCCTGTGGTGAGGCGTATTCAACAGGCTTTGCATGCAAATGCAAGTGTCTTCTTTGCCCTCCGCGTGGTTTTTCAGAGCACTTCGAGGCGCCAAGACCCGAGCCGAGACAATACTGCCTTACAGTCTGCCCCCGGCCCTGCCCCTGGTTACGCGGCGGTCGCCTGCATTGCCGCTCACGGCAGGTTCTTCCCCGGCCAAGCCGCCGAGATGCTCACCCCAGACGATGTCCCTATTGCGCCCGGAAATCTTGGCCCGGTAAAGCGCAACGTCAGCCGCCTTCGTGCACTCCTCAAGCGAAGTTCCTGCCTCAGGCGCGAGGGCAATGCCGGCAGAGAAGGACAAGGCGGCATACTGCATCTCGCCAATCTTGTGGGTGGCCAGTTCGTGCCGCCACATTGTGCATCGTTCGAGCGCCTGATCGCGGGTCGTGGCCGGCAGCACGACGAGGAATTCCTCGCCGCCATAGCGAAACGCCATTTCCGCGCCTTGCAAGCTGTCGCTGAGGATCATTGCGAAAGTCGACAGGACCTTGTCCCCGACATCGTGGCCGTACCGATCGTTGACCTGCTTGAAGTAGTCGAGATCCAGCAGGACAAGCGACACCGGTGTGTCATCGTTCGCGCTCGAAATCACAGGCGGGATAACCGTGCTGGCGTGACGGCGGTTGAACAGGCCGGTTAGGTGATCGCGAAAAGCCTGCTGCTCCAGCTGTTCTTGCAGGCGCATGTTTTCCTCAAGGCGCAGTTTCAGCGCCTCCCCGGCATCCGAGAGGCTTTTCTGCGCTGCTTCACGCGCGGTGACGTTGCGCAACACAAGCATCACGCTGCCTTTCCGGCCCCATTGCTCCAAGGGCTGGACGGACACCTCGAAAGTCTTCTCCATGGTCTCGAAGTGAACCATCGGCTTTGCGGCCTCTGTCTGCGCATCTGTGCCGACAAAACCCATCAGCGGATGGGATGGCGGAAGTATCGTGCCGACGGTATCGGCGCTGAATCCAGTCAGTTTCTCCGCCGCAGGATTGATCTCGAGAACCAGACCGCTCGGTTCAAGCACCACGATCGGGTCCGGCAAAATCGAGACAATCACATCCCGGGCGATGGGTGGTGCGATGAACAGCTTTCCACGCTGTTGCGCAAAAAGCACGGCCAGCACGGTCGCAGCGAAAGCAAACGGAGTCGGATCGTCGTCGAAGAGCCGGAACCCAAACAGGTTGAAAGCCGCGTTGCACGCCCAGGGGGCACATGTTGCCAACAAGAGCGCAATCATTTGACGCCTGTGCAGACGGGCAGCGTACTTCAATTGGGAAATCGACATCAGGCAGGCAAGGAGCATGCTCAGATACATCCCCCCCAAGAGCACATAAAACAGTCGCCCGTGGGAGAAGGTTGGCCGTTGTTCGCTGATAACGCCGGTATATATCCAGTGATGATAGCCATCCGTCAGGGCGGCGAAGCCTGCGAGCCCACTGATCAGGAAAATGACGGTGATCGGCAGCCGTCTTGTGACCTGGCTGAAGCCTGCATGATCTAGAAATCCTGCCGACCAGAATAGCGGTGTGGCAATAACACCAAACCAGGCGAGCCTGCTGAACAGAATCTTGTCCGACAGATCCACACTGTTGAGGCGAAGCACCACCATGGCGATCCACCAGATCGAGGCCACGGCTGCCATTGCGAAGGCGACTCGGCCCGGCGCTGCCGGCGACGTGATGATTCGTCCGACCACGAGAATCGCAAGCATCGCGATCACAAAAAGGATCGGTGTCGAAAAGCTCATCATCAATCCTTCAAACACGATGGCCGAGCGGGCTTGCCACGCGCTGTCATTACACCCCCGATAATTCAGTACCCGTGTTTCCCTAATGAAGTTTTGCCACGCACCACAATAACTTGCCAACGATCGGATTCGGCCCGGCAAGCGGGCGGCAGCGCAACGCGGAGAAACAAATGATGCAGGTTGGCGACAAATCACCCAGTGCGGAGCGCGGCACAGACCTGCCTGTAAATTGGCCAATCCCTTGTCCCGCAACGGTCAAGGCGATGCTTTCAACCAGAAAAAGGATCGCTTGTCCGCAACAATAACCACAGAATGAAGCCAGGTTGCGCCAGTCTTCGGATAGCTGGCCCCGCCCTCCGCAACCATTTTCTCTTGATCCCTCCCGCAACCCCACCATATTTGATGTCATGAAACGTCGCTCCTTTCTCAAATTTTCAGCGCTCGCCGCCTTGTTGGGCCTTGGCGCATCGGGGACCGCCATGGCTGTAGCCAGAAATTCCAACCGATATCACTCGGGTCCGGTCAGCGATCATTTCGACGGGGTGCGGTTTTTCAATCCCGATGGCGCGGATCCAAAGGGTTTCACCGATGTGTTGAGATGGAAGCTGGGTGGCAAGCAGGCAAGCTGGCCAGCGACCGTAAAGAGCCCCTTTGCGCCCAACCGGCCGGAGCCACAGATCGAGGGCGACCGCTTGCGCATCACCATGGTCGGCCACGCCACCATGCTGATCCAGACCGCAGGGCTGAACATCCTGACCGACCCTGTCTGGTCCGAGCGCGCCAGTCCGCTGTCATTTGCCGGGCCGAAGCGGGTTACGGCGCCGGGCATTGCCTTTGAGGACCTGCCGAAGATCGACCTGGTCCTGCTTTCGCACAATCATTACGACCATCTCGATCTCGTCACCATGGCGCGGCTTGAGCAGGCCCATGATCCGCTTGTGATCACGCCGCTCGGCAATGACGCCATCATCAAGGCGCAGGCCCCGATGATGCGGGTGAAGACAGCGGATTGGGGCGAGTCGATCCAGTCCGGCCCCGCGACTATCCATTTCGAGCCCTGTCACCATTGGTCGGCGCGCGGCATGAACGACCGTTCGATGGCGCTTTGGGCAGCTTTCGTGATCGAGACCCCGGGCGGCAAGATCCTGCATATCGGCGACACCGGTTTCGACAAGGGCAGGCCCTACACCAATGCCAAAGAACGACACGGCAAGTTCCGCGCAGCCATCCTGCCCGTCGGCGCCTATGAGCCGCGCTGGTTCATGAAAGACCAGCACCAGGACCCGGACGAGGCGATCGACGGCTTCCTGATGTCAGGTGCCGACTACGCGCTGGGCCATCACTGGGGCACGTTCCAGCTGACCGATGAAGGCCGTGATGCGCCTGCGGACCTGCTTCAGGCCAAGCTGGCCGAGAAAGGCGTCGCCAAGGACCGTTTCCGGCCGCTGCATGTCGGCGAAGCCTGGGATTTGCCACTCACCACCTGACCGGGATAGCCCGCCCCTCCCGCACTGGTAATCGGACAGGTTTTCGGCCATATAGGCCCCGAACAACAACGGGTGCATGCGATGGGATCGACGGTTCCTTTTGCCAAGATGAACGGACTGGGCAACGACATTGTCGTCATCGACATGCGCGGCCGCCGGGACATCGTGACTCCGGAAGCAGCGATCACGCTTGCGGCCGGAAGCCGCACCGGCTTTGACCAGATCATGGCAATCCATGACATCGATCTCGACGGGGTCGATTACCGCATCGATATCCTCAATCGTGACGGCAGCCGCGCCCAGGCCTGCGGCAACGGCACAAGATGCGTGGTGCAGGCGCTGGCCTCGGAAACAGGCCGCAAGAGCTTCACCTTCAAGACGCTGGCCGGGATCCTGACCGCCGAAGAACATGCCGACGGCACGATTTCAGTCGACATGGGCCGGCCGGAATTTGCCTGGGACAAGATCCCGCTCGCCGAGGAGTTTCACGACACCACCCGGATCGAGTTGCAGATTGGTCCGATCGAGGCGCCGGTTCTGCATTCACCCTCGGTGATGTCGATTGGCAATCCGCACGCCATCTTCTGGGTCAAGCAAGACGTGTGGTCCTATGATCTGGAACGCTTCGGCCCGCTGCTCGAAAACCATCCGATTTTCCCCGAACGCGCCAATATCTCGATCGCCCGGGTGATAGATGACAAGACGCTGGACCTGAGAACCTGGGAACGCGGCGTCGGCCTCACCCGCGCCTGCGGATCCGCCGCTTGTGCTGCGGGTGTGTGCGCTGCCCGCACGGCCCGCACCGGGCGCACGGTTACCGTCAATGTGCCTGGCGGGCCGCTGCTGATCGAATGGCGCGCCGATAACCATGTGATCATGACCGGCCCGGCGGAATGGGAATTTTCCGGCCAGGTTGATCCGCTGACAGGAGATTGGCAGGCTGATGAGGTGGTTGCGTGAGCGGCGTTCGCGTACTCACCCTCGGATGCCGGCTCAACACCTATGAATCGGAGACCATGCGCAAGGCGGCCGAAACCGCCGGCCTCAACAACGCCATTCTGGTCAACACCTGCGCGGTGACCGCAGACGCGGTGCGCCAAGCGCGCCAGACCATCCGCCGGGCCCGGCGCGACAACCCGAACGCCCGCATCGTGGTGTCGGGCTGCGCCGCCCAGACCGAGCCCGAGACCTTCGCCGCCATGGACGAGGTCGACGCGGTTATCGGCAATGACGACAAGGCACGTGTCTCTACCTACCAAAAACTTCCCGATTTTGGCGTCTCCGAGACCGAGAAGATACGCGTCAACGACATCATGTCCGTGCGCGAGACCGCACCGCAGATGATCGAGGCCATTGCCGGCCAGGCCCGTGCCTTTGTGCAGGTTCAAAACGGTTGCGACCACCGCTGCACCTTCTGCGTCATTCCCTTTGGCCGCGGCAATTCCCGCTCGGTGCCGATGGGGGCAGTCGTCGAGCAGATCGCGAAGCTGGTCGACAACGGCTACCAGGAAGCGGTGATCACCGGTGTCGATGCCACAAGCTACGGCGCCGACCTGCCCGGCAGCCCGACGCTCGGAACACTGGCTGCCACCATCCTCAGGCAGGTGCCCGACCTCAAAAGGCTGCGGCTCTCCTCGATTGATTCAATCGAAGTTGATGACGCGTTGATGGACCTGATTGCGACTGAGCCGCGGTTCATGCCGCATCTCCACCTGTCGCTGCAGCATGGCGACGACCTGATCCTCAAGCGCATGAAGCGCCGTCATGGCCGCGCTGACGCAATTGAATTCTGCCGCAAGGTGCGCGATCTGCGGCCCGGATTTGCCTTCGGCGCCGACCTGATTGCAGGCTTCCCGACCGAAACTGATGAGATGTTTGCCCGCTCACTCGACATCGTCGAGGAATGCGGCCTAACGTTTCTGCACGTCTTCCCCTACTCGCCCCGCGCTGGCACACCGGCCTCGCGCATGCCGCAGCTTGACCGCAGGTTGATAAAGGAGCGCGCAGCGCGGTTGAGAGATCGTGGCGAACAGGCCTATGATGCCCACCTCTCCGCAATGGCGGCAGCAGGCGAAACCCATTCGGTTCTGGTCGAGTTTTCCGGCACCGCGCGGACAGAAAATTTCACCCCGGTGGTTGCGCCCGACGCGCCACGGGGCCAGATGGCTCTGGTAAGGGTCAATGGTCGTACCGCAGATCACCTGACCGGCGACGTTCTTGCCGCGGCGACGCAACAAATGCAAACGGCAGACTTCGCCGCAGGCTGATATGAAAAAGGCACCGAACCCGCATGGCGTTTAACTTCATCAAAAAGGTTTTCTCCTTCGGGAAAGACAAGGAAGACGCGCCTCAGCCGAAAACGGTAGATCAGACATCGCCTGAACAAGCCGTCGGAGCACCCTTTGCAGCCGATGCCGCAACGTCCGAACAGGCGTTCCCCAGCGACGGCGAAATGCAGTTCACCCCGGAAACGACAGTCAGCGATGAGCTCGCAACGCCGGCTCCACAGGACGAGGAGCATGCCGGCGAGCCGCCGATCCCCACCGGCAAGGCCGATGCCAACGCCTCCGAAACCGCGACGACCGCGCCGGATGAAGTCACCGTCGAGCACCGCAACGACGCCATTGACGAAGGAAAAACGCCGGACGAGCTTACCGCCGACCCGTCAACACAGGTTCTGCCGGAGCCAACCGCGCCAGAATCCGAGACACCCACTGGACAGGACGGTATGTCCCTGCCGCAGGACGACGGAGCGATGCAGTTCACTCCGGAAACGGCAGTCAGCAATATGCCCGCAACGCCGGCTCCTTCGACCGAGGAGCTTTCCGGCGAGCCAGCGATGTCTTCTGAAGCCGAGAGCGCCGAAGCCGCGGAGGAAGAGCAGGTAACGCCAGACGAGCTGACCTCTGATCCGGCAACGCCGCCCGCCCCGGAACAACCCGCCCCCCCTGCGCCCCGAAAAATGGTGGTCCGCGACACGGTGTCCGAGGCGGAACCCATTCAGAATCCGGAGCCCATCGAAGAACAACGCGGCAACTGGTGGCAGCGACTGCGCCAGGGCCTGTCGCGCACGTCAGGTCAGCTGACCGGCCAGATCTCCGGCATTTTCACCAAGCGCAAGCTCGATGAGGAAACGCTCGAAGAGCTCGAAGACATCCTGCTGCAGGCCGATCTCGGCGTCGAGACCGCGCTCAGGATCACCGACGCGCTGTCGGCGACCCGCTACGGCAAGGACATTTCACCCGCTGAAGTGCAGAAGGTGATGGCCGACGAAATCACCAGGGTACTGGGTCCAGTGGCCAAACCACTTGAACTGGATCTAAGCCACAAGCCGCATGTCATTCTTGTGGTCGGCGTCAACGGCACCGGCAAGACCACCACCATCGGCAAGCTCGCAGCCAAGCTGAGCTCCGGTGGGCTGAAGGTGACGCTTGCCGCGGGCGACACGTTCCGCGCAGCCGCCATCGAGCAGCTCAAGATCTGGGGCGATCGCACCGGTTCGAAAGTGGTCTCGACCAAGCTTGGCGCCGATGCCGCGGGTCTTGCCTATGAGGCCTTCGAGACCGCCCGCGCAGACGGCGCAGATGTTCTGATCATCGACACCGCCGGGCGTTTGCAGAACCGCACCGAGCTGATGGACGAGCTCGCCAAGGTGGTTCGCGTCATCGGCAAGCTCGATCCGGATGCTCCGCACACGGTGCTGCAGACACTCGATGCCACCACGGGCCAGAATGCGCTCAACCAGGTCGAGATTTTCCGGAATGTCGCCGGCGTCAACGGCCTGGTGATGACCAAGCTCGACGGCACCGCGCGCGGCGGCATCCTTGTCGCCATCGCCGCCAAACACAAGCTGCCGGTCTATTTCGTCGGCGTCGGCGAGGGTGTAGACGATCTCGAACCCTTTGAAGCGGCAGATTTTGCCGCCGCCATTGCCGGACAGCCGGCCGGAGACCTGAAATGAGCGACAGCAACCGGACCGGCTCCCGGCCGTCTGATCCCCAGAACGGCGATGAAGACATCCAGATCTTTGAACGCGATCCCGGTGACCCGGGGCGCAAGAAGATCAATCCGCTGCTCAAGATGGCTCTCGAGATCGGGCCGCTGATGGTGTTTTTCTTCGCCAATGCGCGCGGCGACTGGATCGCAGAGCGGGTGCCGTTCCTGTCCAATATCGGCGGTCCGATCTTCGTCGGCACCGCCTGCTTCATGATCGCCACAGCCGTGGCGCTGAGTGTCTCGTGGGCGCTGACCCGGACATTGCCGATCATGCCGCTGCTGTCGGGCGCGGTGGTGCTGGTTTTCGGCGCGCTGACGCTGTGGCTGCAGGACGAAACCTTCATCAAGGTCAAGCCGACCATCATCAACACCATGTTTGGCGTGATCCTGCTCGGCGGCATGCTGTTCGGAAAATCATTCCTCGGCTACGTGTTTGATTCTGCCTTCCGCCTCACTGCGGAAGGCTGGCGTATCCTCAACCTTCGCTGGGGCCTGTTCTTCCTCGCGATGGCGGTCGTCAACGAGGTGATCTGGCGCAACTTCTCGACCGATTTCTGGATCGCCTTCAAGGTCTGGGGCAACATGCCCCTATCGATCGTCTTCACCCTGATGCAACTGCCGCTGATGCAACGCCACGCGCTGCCGGAAGAGGATGAGGACGAGGCGAAGGGCTAGCGTCCGGGGCTAAGGCCGAACAGAGCCACGAGAGATCGACATGTCGATCCCTGTTTTGGGGTCGATGTTGTACAGCACTTTGAAATTGCAGAGTTTCCCGTCCCAACACCGGGTAAACCAATCGCTCACACCGACATAGCTTGGTCTTTTCCAGATCAATGAATCGTCGGGTGGTGAAGCAAGAACAGCCGCGAGACGATAGGACACCTGCGCATCGAAGACGCCAAACAGCCCGAGCGCCAGTCTGGCCCGTCCCTGCTCGTAGTCCCACGCTCGTTTCCAGTAGACAGTGCATTGACCATCGGGGTCTTGGTCGGTGGGCATCAGGAAATCGACAAAGGCATGACCGCCATCCCAGTCGCCCTGCTCGCTGCCGGTCTTTGACAAGATGGCCGTCTTTCCTTCGGTCGCACCCCGCGCTGTCCCCCACAAATGGTCTTCACGGGTGAGAATCCGGTAGCCTTCGGGGACAAGCATCTCGGGAAGATCTCGAGTTACAGGTTGATTCAGACAGGCCTGCCGGAAGAGATGAAACACATTCAGGACGCCTCGAAGATCCGACACGTTCTCATAGGGGAATTGAAGGGTTTGCGGCTCGGATTGAGCGGCCTGCCCGGACACCAGGAGTGCTCCCAGCATGAAGCAGGATTGTCGAACTTTCTGGAGGAGCCGCGCGGGCGGGTATGCCAACATCAGAATTTCCAACGACTGTCGTTGCGCCACATCTTCAAAGACATGTCTTTATAGCACAAAAGCGCGTCATCGGCACGGGACATTCTGCCTGGACCCAGCCCGGGTTCCGAGATAGGCGCCTTCGCCTGATTTCAGCTTGCCCTCAGTAGACTGGCAGTTTCGCAAAGCCTTTTCCAAGGATCGGCCCTGTCGGCAGATTGGTCGGAGAGCCGCCCAGAGGTTCGTAGGTAATCTCGTAAAGCTGATCCGCACGAGGCGGCGGCAGGCCGTCGACGGACAGGGTGCGCGACCGCGCGGCGGCCAGAAGACCGAGCGAAACGGGGCTGCCATCCTCTTCAGGCTTGGTCCAGACCTGCATGACCCGATCATCGGGCACGCGCGCGTTTTCCAGAAGCGTGATTAGGGTCTTGTTGTTGTCATTGCCTTCGACCAGCGCAATCGGTTGGCCCTGGCTGTCGAGCAGCACGGCGATGATCGTCGGCTCGGCCACGTTCAGCAAGGACCAGCCCAGGCCGACGGCAAGCAGAAGTGCGGCAGCGAGCCCGCTCAATGCCGTCGCGCGCCATTTACTCACCGCTTTCTGAAGCGGAACTAATTTGATGATGTCAGCCGATTGCGCCGCGCTGGATCCATCGGGTTCTTTTGCGTCGAGAGATGTCTCGACACGCTGCCAGAGGTCATCCGGGAGTGGCATAATGTCAGCGGTGTCATCAAGCGCCGCAAACCGGCTGCGGGCGCGTTCAAGCTGGGCCGCGATATCGGCATCGGCCGCGCACAACGCCTCGATCTCGGCCATCTCGGTCTCGCTGGCCAGGCCCAGCACAACCTCGTCAATACGTTCAGACAGTGAACGGTCGGTCATGACAGGCACTCCCGCAATGTCAGCAACCCGCGCCGCACCCATGCCTTGACCGAGCCGAGCGGCGCGCCCATGCGCCCGGCAATCTCACCGTGGCTGTAGCCCAGGACATAGGACGAGATGATGGCCATGCGTCTGTTCGGCTCCAGGGTCTCAAGACATACGCGCAGATCATTTGTGCGCTCGAGGCGGTTGTAGGCAAGCTCGAGAATGGCATCATCAGACGCCGTTTCCGCTTCCATTGGATCAAGCGCGATTTCGCGATCATTGTGTCTCAACAGCGTCAGGCATCTGTTGCGCAAAATCGTGTAGAGCCAGGATTTTGCCTGACCCTGGCTCTGGTCGAACTGATGAGACTTCCGCCAGACCAGAACAAAGCTTTCCTGCACCGCATCCTCGGCCAGATCCTGCCGCCGCAACATCCGCCGCGCAACGCCGAGCATTCGCCCGCCCTCGGACTCCATGATGCGTTTCAGGGCAGACCGATCCCCTGCAGCGCAGGATTGGATCAGGGCAGAGAGGTCTGTCACGTGTGTGCTCTTTCCCGGTTCGCGGCGATGAGCCGTTTTTCCGGGAGAAGGATTAGAGAGCGCCCCATAGCCTGTCAAACCAGGATCAGACTTTTCACAATGGTGGAAACCGTCCATGACAGACATGCTCAAACTCAAACGAAAACCGCGGAATTGAAAGCCGGTGCGGGAAGCCCCGCACCGGCCAACGTCAGAGACGGATTACATCGCCGTCATGAAGGTGATGTCGCGCACGGTAGCGCCGTCCGTGCCCTTCAGCTCCCAGCTCTTGTCGACTGCGCCGCTTTCAAGCGACACGGTGTAGAGCATGGAACCCGAGACCAGCCATGCGGTGTTGGTGCCCGCGGCATCGGTCGCAATGTCAAAGGCATAGGTAGGGGTGCCGTCGATGCCGAGCTTGCCGACAGCAGCGAGAGTGCCGTCATTGGGCGAAGTCTGCTTGATCAGTGCCACGATGGTGCTGTCGATGTCATACATCGCTGTCGCCTCGGGCTTGCCGTAGGAATTGATATAGGCAGCAGCAACGATAGCCGGGGCTTCGCCCGCGTGCATGTCGGCTGCTTCATAGGCAAGGCTGCCATCCACGGTCACAGCGCCGCTTTCGATGTCGACGCGGTGGTTGGTGGTGCCCGACATGAAGCGCAGCTTGTTGGCCATCGGGTTGAAGTCGACGATGACAGCGCCATCGATGGGCAGCTCCTTGTCCATCTTGGAGATCACGGTTGCAGCGCCGGTTTCGGGATTGATTTCAACGATTTCAAACGTGTCGGTGACGCCAATCAGCTGGCCGGTGGCCGGACGCAGGTCAATGCCAAGCAGCTTGGCAACGCCCTGCACTTCCATCGAAGCACTCACCGTTGCTGTGGCAATGTCGATCTTGTGAATCATGTTGTCGCCCGACAGAGCGATGGCGGTCAGGTTCTGGCTCTGAGCGGGTACAATGGACGTGCCTGCAAGAAGAGCTGTCACGGCGAAAACGGATGTAAGCTTGTTCATGGTCTAAGTCCTCTGGTCTTCCGACTGCAGCCCATCTGCAGCCTGGATACCCCTAAGACTCAGCGACGATGCGGTTTGGATGCAGCGCGTCGAAATTTATTTCAAGATGGCTTTGAAAACAGGGATGTCGCCGGACCTGACAAACCTTATGCCAAGACTAAGCCGGATTGCCGAACGGTCCCGAATACCCCTTCGCCATCACTTCGCGCTCGTGGCTCAGCATCCAGTGCACTGTTGGGAAGGCGATCTCGTCGGTGGGCAGATTGTCCCAGTCGAACAGTTCAACCTCCAGGCTCTCCTCGCCGACACCGAAAAGCGCTGCGCCCGCGCCTGGGTCCATCAGCTCGGCGCGCCAGATCAGTTGAACCTGGCTCAGGTGCGGCACGGAATAGACCGCCAGCATTTCCCCCAGCTTCAGATGGGCCAGTGCCTCTTCGCGCGCCTCGCGCCTTGCGCCATCCTCTGGGGTCTCGTTGAGTTCAAGATAACCCGCCGGAATCGTCCACAAGCCGCGGCGCGGCTCGATAGCGCGCCGGCACAAGAGCACCTTGCCTTCGTGCCGAACCACCGATCCGACCACGATGCGCGGGTTCTGGTAATTGACGAAGCCGCAGGTGCGGCAGACATCGCGTTCATGGGTATCGCCATCGGGAATCAGGCGGTCAAATGTCTTGGGTGTGCTCATGGCCGACAACATAGAGCCGACACGCAGGCACGGCGAGATCTGTCGAGAGCGAAAATGACAAAAACCGCTTAACTGGTCGGCGACATCGCCTTTTCAATCGCCGGAAGCAGCTTGTCACGCAGGCTCTCGACCGTGAAAGGGCCGATCTGCTTGAACAGGATTTCCCCGTCAGGGGCGACCAGATAGGTCTCCGGAATTCCGTAAACGCCCCAGTCGATCGCCGACTTGCCGGCCGGATCAATGCCCACGGCGGCGAAAGGATTGCCCAGCTCGCCCAGAAACCTGAGCGCATTGTCGTTCTTGTCCTTGTAGTTGATGCCGACGAGCTTGATCCGCGGATCGCGCGACAGCTCCAGCAGCACCGGATGCTCCTGTCGGCATGGCACGCACCAGGAAGCCCAGACATTGACCAGCGCCAGCTTGCCCTTGATCTCGGCATCGGTAAGCGCCGGAACGGGTGCTCCGTCAGCCATCAGCCCTTCAAGCGGCTGCAACGACAGCGATGGCGCCTTGGTGCCGATCAGAACCGAGGGGATTTCGCTGGCGTCCTTGCCGGAGCCAAGCTGGTAGAGAAACACGCCCGCCAGCGCGACAAACAACACGAGCGGCAGGAACGCGATCAGCCGCCGTCGACGACCGGAAGCTGCAGCTGCGGCTTCTTCATGGGTGTCTTCGCTCATCAGTTGGACCCGCTGGCAGTGTTCGAACGCCGCCGCACGCCCTGCGCCTCGAGCTCGGCAAGTTCGCGTCGGCGCGCTCGCCCGTCAAGCAGTATGGACACCAGCAACCCGGCAAGCGTGACCGCAGTTGCCGCGTAGGACACAAACACAAAGGCCTCATGGCTCATCATCTTGGTTATGCCCCGCTGCCGATAGATTGCGCGGCCTGACGCCGCATCGTCTGCACACGCCGCCGCAGGATCTCGTTGCGCATCGCCATCAGGTGAAAGGTGAAAAAGATCAGCGTGTAGGCGATGCCCATCACCAACAGCGGATAAAGCAGGGTCGGGTGGATCGTGGGGCCATCAAGCCGCATCACGCTTGCCGGCTGGTGCAGTGTGTTCCACCAATCGACCGAAAACTTGATGATCGGGATATTGATGAAGCCGACCAGCGTCAGCACAGCGGCGGGACGGGCGGCGCGGGCCGGATCATCCATCGCCTTGTGCAGTGCCATCAGCCCGAGATACATTAGGAAAAGCACGAACACCGAGGTCAGCCGCGCATCCCAGACCCACCATGTGCCCCACATCGGCCTGCCCCAGAGCGAGCCTGTCAGCAGGGACAGGAAGGTGAAGGCTGCTCCGATCGGCAGTGCTGTCTTGGCGGCAACGTCGGCGAGCGGATGCCGCCAGACCAGTGTTCCGATCGAGGCAATCGCCATCACCGAATAGCACATCATCGCAAGCCAGGCAGCCGGCACATGGATGAACATGATCCTCACCGTGATACCCTGCTGGTAATCCTCGGGCGCCGCAAACGACATATAAAGCCCGATCAGCAGCGACAACGCCGCAGCCGTTGCCAGATACGGCAAAATCCGCCCGGACAAGGCGAGAAAGCGCGTCGGATTGGCGAGGCTCGTAAACCAGCCTTGGGATACGGTTGTGTCACTCATGGCTTTTTTCTAATCCTTGATGCGTCCGGTTTCAATGCGACAAATCAATCTGCAGCTCCCCTGAGCGCCGCCGAGGCCGCAACCGGGCCAAGAGCTGCGAAAAACAGGGCAATCGCCGACAGCATCATGAACGGCGGCCAGAACGGGTCAGGGTCGGTGACAGCCGCATAGGACGCGCTGACGCCAAAGATAAGAATCGGGATCGCCAGCGGCAGGATCAGGATCGAGACCAGCAGCCCACCGCGCGGCAGCGCCACTGCGATGGCAGCTCCCACCGCGCCGATGAAGGAAATCGCAGGCGTACCAACCAGCAGCGTCAGCATCACGGCGCCTGTGGCGGTCGCGCTCATGTTCATCAACAGGCCCAGAAGCGGGGCCGCCAGCACCAAAGGCAGGCCTGTGGCGAGCCAGTGGGCCAGGCTTTTGACGAACACCGTCAGCACCAGAGTAAACCAGTCCTGCATCACAAGCATGTCAAGCGAGCCATCTTCGCGATCAGCCTGAAACAGCCGGTCGAGACCAAGAAGCGAGGCAAGCAGCGCGCCGATCCAGAGAATTGCGGGCCCGATCCGGGCCAGAAGATTGAGATCCGGGCCAATGCCAAACGGGATCACCGCCACCACCGCCAGAAAGAACAGGACACCGAGCATTGCAGCGCCACCCGAACGGGTGGCAATCGCCAGATCGCGCCTGAGAAGCGCAATCACGTCCACGTCTCCCCAGACGCTGACGCTGCACTGTGAATTCCCGATAGTTCCAGTGTCTTTACATTCTCGAGCCCGAGCGGCTGATGCGTGGCGGCAATGGCCAGGCCGCCGCTGGCGAGATGCTTGCGCACCAGATCGGCAAACATCTGATCGGAACGCCTGTCGAGCGCCGCCGTGGGTTCATCAAGCAACCACAGCGGCCGCTTGCAAACCAGAAGCCGCGCAAGCGCAATTCGCCGCTGCTGACCAGCAGACAGATAACCGAAGGGCAGATGGGCGACACCGGTCAACCCGACCGCTTCGATGGCTTCATCGCTCGACACGCCTTCGCCGTTTTCGCTGCGCTGGAAGCGCTTCCAGAAGTCGAGATTTTCAGACACTTTGAGTTCGCGTTTCATCGCATTGCGGTGGCCAAGATAATGCGCGAATTCAGAAATCGGCAGTGCCGTTCCATCGTCACCGTGAAGCAGAAACTCCCCCGAATCAGCAGCCAGCAATCCGGCCAGAATTCGAAGCAAAGTGGATTTTCCCGAACCATTGGGTCCGGTGATGATCAGCGCTTCGCCCCGGCCAACCGTAAAGCCGATATCCTCAAACAGCACGCTGTCGCCGCGCCGTCCCTTGAGTTTCGTGGCAACTGCCTGCATTGGCCCCCGCATCCCAGGGCGTCAGACGACGCCTGGCGCTCCCGTTCAGTAAAAACTAACCACCCAAAAAAACATCCAATTGGGACATTGGTTGATCTGGCACGTTCTTACGAAATTATCTATAACCCCCGCAACCACGCCAGCGGTCGGCGTGAATTCAATCTAGCGCCGAACATGACGCCCCGGTGTCACGGGCGGACAGCGGAAATGACCGTACCCGCATCCTTGTCCACGCAATCAGCGTGTGAGGTGTTCGCCCTCAAATTCGGCTGAACTCATGAAAGCGGGTTGCCTGTGGCCAAATCACTCGACAGCTTCAATTGCCGTTCTACCCTCAAAGTCGATGACACCGAATATGTCTATTACAGCCTCGTCGAGGCCGAGAAGAATGGCCTGACCGGCATTGCGTCGCTTCCATTCTCGATGAAGGTCCTTCTCGAGAACCTGCTGCGCAATGAAGACGGAGGCACGGTGAAGAAGGATGACATCCTCGCCGTCGTCGCATGGCTGACCGACAAGGGCACCGCCGACGCTGAAATCGCCTATCGCCCGGCACGCGTGCTGATGCAGGATTTCACCGGCGTTCCCGCCGTGGTCGACCTTGCCGCCATGCGCGACGCGATGGTGGCACTCGGCGGCGACCCTCAGAAGATCAACCCGCTGGTGCCGGTCGATCTGGTCATCGACCACTCGGTCATCGTCGACGAATTCGGCACGCCGCAAGCGCTCGCTCACAATGTCGAGCACGAATATGAACGCAATGGCGAACGCTACCGCTTCCTCAAATGGGGCCAGCAGGCGTTCAAGAATTTCCGCGTCGTGCCACCCGGCACCGGCATCTGCCATCAGGTCAATCTCGAATATCTCGGCCAGACTGTCTGGACCAAGGAAGAAGACGGCGAAATCACCGCCTATCCCGACACCTGCGTCGGCACCGACAGCCACACCACCATGATCAACGGTCTGGGCGTGCTGGGCTGGGGCGTTGGCGGCATCGAGGCCGAAGCAGCCATGCTTGGCCAGCCGATCTCCATGCTGCTGCCGGAAGTCATCGGCTTCCGCCTCACCGGCGCACTTAAGGAAGGCGTCACCGCCACCGACCTGGTGCTGACCGTGGTGCAGATGCTGCGCAAGAAGGGCGTTGTCTCGAAATTCGTCGAGTTCTTCGGCCCCGGCCTTGATTCAATGACGCTGGCCGACCGCGCCACCATCGGCAACATGGGCCCTGAATACGGCGCGACCTGCGGCTTCTTCCCGGTTGATGGCGAAACCATCAACTACCTGACCATATCGGGCCGTGAAGAAAAGCGCATCAAGCTGGTTGAAGCCTACTCAAAAGCACAGGGTATGTGGCGTACAACAGGTGCCGCCGATCCGGTGTTCACCGACACGCTGGATCTGGATCTCGGTTCCGTCGTGCCGTCGATGGCCGGCCCGAAGCGTCCGGAAGGTCGCATTCCGCTGGAAGGCATCGCCGCCGGTTTCGCCAAGTCGCTTGCGGACGAGTACAAGAAACCCGATCAGCTCGATAACCGCTACCAGGTCGAGGGCGAGGATTACGATCTGGGCCATGGCGATGTCGCCATCGCCGCGATCACATCCTGCACCAACACTTCCAACCCGAGCGTGCTCATCGGCGCAGGCCTCTTGGCCCGCAACGCCCGCGCCAAGGGCCTGAAGACCAAGCCATGGGTAAAGACCTCGCTGGCACCTGGCAGTCAGGTGGTGGCAGAGTATCTGGCCAAGTCCGGTCTGCAGGACGATCTTGATGCGCTGGGCTTCAATCTTGTCGGCTTCGGCTGCACCACCTGCATCGGCAACTCGGGCCCGCTACCAGCGCCGGTCTCCAAGACCATCAATGACAAGGGTCTGATCGCCGCCGGCGTGCTCTCGGGCAACCGCAACTTCGAAGGCCGCATCTCACCTGACGTGCAGGCCAACTACCTGGCTTCACCGCCACTGGTGGTGGCTTATGCGCTGGCAGGCTCCGTGCAGAAGGATCTGACCACAGAGCCGATCGGCGATGACCAGGATGGTAACCCCGTGTTCCTCAAGGATATCTGGCCCTCCAGCCAGGAAATCCAGGAATTCATCATGAAATACGTCACCCGCGCACTCTACGCGGCCAAATATGCAGACGTGTTCAAGGGTGACGAGAACTGGCAGGCGGTCGAAGTGCCGACAAGCCAGACCTATGCCTGGGACGACAATTCGACCTATGTGCAGAACCCGCCCTATTTTGAGGGCATGGGCAAGACCGGCGCCGGCATCTCCGACATCAAGGGCGCGCGCGTGCTTGGCCTGTTCGGTGACAAGATCACCACCGACCACATCTCTCCGGCAGGTTCCATCAAGGCACAGTCACCAGCAGGCGGCTACCTGATGGATCATGGCGTCGGCGTTGCCGACTTCAACCAGTACGGCACACGCCGCGGCAACCACGAAGTCATGATGCGCGGCACTTTCGCCAACATCCGGCTGCGTAACCACATGCTCGGACCAAACGGACGCGAAGGTGGCTACACCTTCCACTATCCGTCCCGCGAGGAAGTCTCGATCTTCGATGCGGCCATGCAGTACAAGGCAGAAGGCGTCCCGCTGGTCGTCTTCGCTGGTGCCGAATACGGCAATGGCTCGTCGCGTGACTGGGCTGCAAAGGGCACCAATCTGCTTGGTGTCCGCGCCGTCATCGCCCAGTCCTACGAGCGCATTCACCGCTCCAACCTGGTCGGCATGGGTGTGATCCCATTTGTCTTCGAGAATGGCGCTTCCTGGGAAAGCCTTGGTCTGAAGGGCGACGAGTCGATTTCAATCGAGGGCCTGGCCAATGTCCAGCCCGGCGAGAAGAAGATTGCCAGCGTCACCTTTGCCGATGGCACGGTCAAGGAGGTTCCCCTGATCTGCCGCGTCGATACGCTCGACGAACTCGGTTACCTCAAGAACGGCGGCATCCTGCAGACCGTTCTGCGCGATCTGGCTGCCTGATCAGCCTAATATATGAGACTGAAAACGCCGGGGCATTGCCCCGGCGTTTTTCGTTTGAACGGATTGATGGGCGCGCGGAACGGGGTGCACAGATACCCATGACAACGAAAACCGACAGGACCCCTTCAATTTTCGCGTGATGACATGTCATGATGCTCTCACCGCAACGTGATTTGGACGTGTGCGGGACTCCACGCTACAGAATTGCAAGAGCTTACGGAGTGTTACCCAGAACCAAATGGATTGATTTCATGATTGCGCCCACATTTGCCCTTGCCATCGCCCTTCCGGTCCTCGCCGCGACTTCTTCGGTCCTGGTCAATCCGGTTGCAGCGCAGGCGGGGGATCTCAAGGGTGTTGTGGAACTGTTTACCAGCCAGGGCTGCTCGTCCTGCCCGCCTGCAGACGCCGAACTGGCAAGACTGGCAGATGAGGATGACGTGCTGGCGCTAAGCTATCACGTAAACTACTGGAATTATCTTGGATGGTCCGACACGCTGTCGAGCACGGCAAGCACGGATCGCCAGTATGGCTATGCGCGCTCGCTCCGGCGCAAGAATGTCTACACCCCCCAGGCAGTCATCAACGGCGCGGACCACGTCAACGGCGCGGATGGCTCGGCCATCAGCAAAGTCCTGAAAAAGCTGTCTGCCATCGGCGCAGGAATGACCGTCGATGTGAAGGTGGATATGACAGCAGACGGGATCAACATCACTGTCGGACCGGGCGAAGGCAAGGCAGATATCGTGGCGATCTACTATGATGAAGCCAACGTCGTGGAGATCAAGCGCGGCGAGAATTCCGGCAAGACCATGACCTATCGCCACAGCGTCCGCGACATGGAGACGGTGGGAATGTGGGACGGCGAGACTGTCAACTTGAAGCTGCCCGCAACGGTCATTTCCGCACACCCCGGACGCAAATGCGCCATCCTGCTGCAAGTTGTCGGCCCGGACGGCTCGCCCGGACGCATCCTCGGCGCTGCCAGGATCTGAATCGGTCCCGGGACAAAAAAAGACCGGCGCGAAGCCGGTCCAATGCGGGATATTTGAATGCTGCCTCACGCCCTGGGTGGGGGAACGACCTGAGACGCTCTCAACCGCCGACCCTGAAACCGTTTCAGCTCCAGAGCACTGATTGGCTGTTGAGATGATCCGTCCCGGGGACTCCGAGGGGCTGGGGGGCTGTAAATACGAAGTCCCCGGTCCGAACCGTCTGAGGCAACAAGCTGACAATCACGCTCAATTCCGGCAGGGATTTGGCTGAAATGCGGCTCAAATGGGCCCGGAGCCGATTTCTATAACTCTGGAAGTAAACAACAGCGACCGGTTGAAGCCTTTCGTGATGCTGCATTGCGGCATTGCGTTTCTCCGAATTCGGCCCGAAAATGTCCATCTCCGCTTGAAATTACGCATGTGTCAGGCAAACTGAACCGATGAAAACTGATTTGCAGACCAGATAATGGCTGATGGAACGGATTACGCGGCACCCCGCGGCATGAGCCAGGACAGCCAGACGGACAAGACGGACAGGGCGACTGTTGATCTGGCAGAAATCCGCCGCCGCAACACGCCTGAGCCGGTCACGTTCAGGCGGCGTGAGCTGGATCGCATTCTGCAGGTCTACTCGAGGATGGTCGCCGAGGGACACTGGCGCGACTATGCCATTGATCATTTGCGCGACCGGGCGGTCTTTTCCGCCTTTCGCCGTACCAGCGAAGTTCCGCTCTACCGGATCGAAAAAGACCCTTCCAGAGCCCGCAAGCAGGGCGCTTTCGCCATCATTTCCGCTGCCGGACTGGTGCTTAAACGCGGCCACGAGCTTGAAACCGTGCTGAAATATTTCGACAAGCCACCACGCTTGGTGCGCTGACCGCCTTATCCCTTGAACAGCGTTCCAGGATAGGTGTCCGGGTCAGGATCGGTGTTCTTGCCATCACCCAGCGCCCGCTGCATGAAAACGGTATCAAGCCAGCGGCCATGCTTGTGACCGGATCCGGAAATCATGCCGGCACTGACAAAGCCTGCCTTCTGGTGCACCGCGATGGACGCCGGGTGGCCACCGCCGATCACCGCAACCATCTGCCGGAAACCGAGCGTCTCACACTTCGCAATCAGCATTTCGAGCAATGCCCGCCCAACGCCTTTGCCGCGCGCCTCCGGCGCCAGATAGATCGAATCCTCGATCAGCCAGCGATAGGCCGGTCGTGTGCGAAAGGCAGAGGCATAGGCGTAGCCAAGAACCGCACCTTCCTCGTCCATGGCGATGAGATAGGGATAGCCATTCTCCCTGATGGCCGACATTCGCTTTCCCATCTCGACCTGGTCCGGCGTCACAAGCTCGTAACTGGCCACACCATTGAGAACGCTGTCGGCATAAATACGGGTGATCTCGGTGAGATCGGCTGGCGTCGCATCGCGGATGATCATCGGGTGTCGGTCCGGTAGGTGGGTCAGGCTACCGGTGTATCGCCGCTCAGGCTTTCAGCCAATAAAAAAGGCGGCCCGAAGACCGCCTTTTCTTGATCAGTGTCGTGTCTGCTATTCGCGGTTGCCCAGGAACTGCAGCAGGAACATGAACAGGTTGATGAAGTCGAGATAGAGACGCAGCGCACCCATGATCGCCTTGCGACCGGCGGTGGCGTCAGTGTCGCCCTCGTAATACATCGACTTGATCTGCTGCGTGTCATAGGCGGTCAGGCCAGCAAAGATCAGAACGCCAATTCCCGAAATCGCGAACTGAAGCGCGCTCGACTGCAGGAAGATGTTGACCACCATCGCGATGATCAGGCCGAAGAGACCCATCATCAGGAACGAGCCCATTGCCGACAGGTCTTTCTTCGTCGTGTAGCCATAGAGCGACAGTGCGCCAAAGGAGGCTGCAGTGATGAAGAAAGTCTGCGTGATCGATGCGCCTGTATAGACCAGGAAGATCGATGACAGCGACACGCCCATCAGTCCGGCAAAGACCCAGAAGGTCGTCTGCGCGGCAGAAACGCTCATCTTCTCGATGCGGGCGCTCAGGAAGAATACCATCCCGAGGGGCGCCAGCATGACCACCCACTTGAGCGGCGAGCCATAGAGAGCTGCGCCGAGACCGGTCAGCATTTTTCCGTTGCCCAGCGTTGCCACTGCGGCGGCCGGATCATTGGTGGTTGCAAACATTGCGATTGCGTAGGCAGCGACACCGGTGATGCCGAGGCCCATTGCCATCAGATTGTAGACGCGCAGCATGTAGGCGCGGAGGCCTGCATCTATGTCGGTGCCTGCATAGGCACCGTTCGCTGTGCGAACATTGGTATTGCGGAAGTCAGCCATGTTTCCCTCTTTATAAGCCCCGGTAAGGTTTACGGTGTCGGGTTCAAGACCCAGGCGCCGCTGCGGGGCTCCAGCATGCCTGCTCATAATATGTGGATGAACTGTGGCCACGACAAGACCCCAAGTCATTCAAGATGACCGGAAACCTATGCGATTGCTTAACAAATGCGACAATTTGCCCGTGTCAAAGCTCCCGAAGCACCGGTGCCGCCTTCTGGCCGAGCACCCTCCAGGTCCCGAGCAAGCCGATTCCAACCGTCAGAACCAGCGCCCCGGCGAGCGTTAGCAGCGCGATATCGGGCATGAATTCGGACGGCAGCGTCATGATCCGGCTGACCACAAACCACGATGCCACGCCGCCAAAGGCAAGCGCAAAAACGGCCGTGGCCAGTCCAAGCAGGCCATATTCATAGACATAGGCGCGAATGAGCGTCGCACGCGTCGCACCCAGCGTCTTGAGCACTACCGCGTCATGAATCCGTGAGCGGTTACCCGCCGCCAGCGCACCGGCAAGCACCAGCACCGAGGCAACCAGAGCTACCAGCGCTGCGGCCCGGATGGCAATGCCGATCTGGCCGACAAGGCGGTTTGCGAGCTCGAGCGCATCCTTGACGCGCACGCTGGTGATCGTCGGATAGGTCTGGGTAACAGCGCGCAGCACCTCTCCCTCGACCGCAGCATCAGCGCCCGGATCGGACAATGTCGCCATCCATGAATGTGGCGCTCCGGCAAATGTGTTGGGCGAAAACACCATGACGAAGTTGATCGAAAGTGATTCCCACTCGACCTCGCGCAGATTGGCGATGCGTGCCGTTATCGAGCGGCCAAGAACGGAAACCGTGATCGTGTCGCCGACGCTCAGACCGATTTCGCCGGCTTCCTCGGCTGAAAACGACACCAGAGGCTCGCCTTCGTAGTCGGGAGCCCACCATTCACCCGCGGCCAGACGCGAGTTCTCCGGCTGGTTCTTTGCGTAGGTGACGCCGCGGTCGCCTCTGAGGACCCAACGGGCTTCTGACGGCACATTCTCGGCATTGACCTCTTCGCCCTTGAGCTGGGTGATCCGGCCGCGAAGCATCGGCACCTTGATGATCTTGCCCCCTGGCGCAATCTCGGAGACGATCTTGTCGAACCCGTCGATCTCGTTGGATTGAATGTCGACAAAGAAGAAGTTCGGCGCACGCTCGGGCAGATTGCCCGACAATTCACGCCTCAGGTTGGTATCGATCAGCGCAAGCGTAACCATGAGCGCCAGCCCAAGCCCGAGCGACAGCACCACCGACGGCGTCAGCGCACCGGGACGGTGAATGTTGCCGATGGCGAGACGCAGCGGCGTGGACCGGACCGCCGGCCATTTTTTTGCGATCAACTGCACCCCATAGCCGACAACCCGCAGCACCGCGAAAGCTACGATTACGGCTCCGACAAAGATCATGGCAATGCGCCGGTCATCGGCAAACCAGATAGCCGCCGCGCACAGCGCGCCAAGCGTAAGACCGGCAGTCAGCAGATAGGGCCAGTGCGGCAGCGTGCTCGCCTCAAAGCCCTGCTGGCGGAACAGCGCTGTTGCCGGAACTTCTCCCGCCCGCCCGAGCGGCAGTACCGCGAAGGCGAAGGCCGTCATCAGGCCGAAGCCTGCGGCAATAGCAAGCGAAGCCGGATAGAAAGAGGCGCTGACGGCGATGGGAATGATGCCGGACAGGGCTCCCGCCGCCAGAAATGGAGTTGCGGCGCCAAATGCTAGCCCCAGAACCACGCCAAAACCTGCAATCAGCATCACCTGCATCAGGTAAATCGCCACCACCAGCTTCGCCGGCGCGCCAACGCATTTGAGCGTCGCGATCACGCCGCGCTTGCCCTCAAGCCAGGCGCGCACCGAATTGGCGATGCCGACACCGCCAACAATCAGCGCCGTCAGCCCCACCAGGGTGAGAAACTGGGAAAACCGCTCGATATTGCGCGTGAGAGATGGTGCAGCATTCTGGCTGGTGCGGATCGACCAGCCGGCATCGGGGAAGCGGTTCGTGGCCTCGTCACGCAATTCAGCCAGATCATTGGCACTTGCTGCGCCATCAAGCCGCACCCGGTAGCTGAATTCCACCAGGCTACCCGGCCGGATCAACCCGGCCTTGTCGAGCGCTTCGCGCGACATCATCAGCCGCGGCGCAAAGCCAAACCCCTCCGACAGCGAATCCGGTTCAGCGGCAATGATGCCGCGAATTTCAAGTTCTGCCTGGCCAACGAGCACTGTGTCACCGACGCTCATTCCCAGCCGGTCGAGAAAGATCTGCGCCACGGCAGCGCCATAAACGCCGTTCTCTTCAGCAAAGAGCGCATCAATCGGCATCGGTGGAACTGTCTCGAAACCGCCATAGAGCGGATAGGCGCCATCCACTGCCCTCAGTTCAACAAGCGACTGGTCTGACCCGTCCGGCGTGCGTGCCATGGTCCGCATGTTGGCGCCAGCCGAAACTGCGCCAAGTCCGTCGATATAGGCGCGTTCGGCGTCACCGATATCACGGTTGTCGCTTTCAAACCGGATGTCGCCGCCAAGAATGGTCTTGCCCTCGGATGCAATCGAGCCGGTCATCATCTGCGAGACCGAGTTCACCCCGGCAATCGCGCCGGTGCCAAGCGCCACACAGGCCAGAAAGATGTAAAAACCGGACAGACCGCCTCGCAACTCGCGAAACGCCAACCGTGCCGCCAGTCCAAGCCGCAGGCCGTTTGCCTCGACAGTCTTTGCCGCCGCCATCAGGCCATGACCTTGGCGGCAGCTTGTGCTTCGCCGCCATCAACAACCCGGCCTGATCGCACCGCAATCTGCCGGTTGCACCGGTCGGCAAGCGTGACGTCATGGGTTACCAGCAGCAGCGTTGTTCCGCGTTCGGCCTGCTTGGCAAACAGCAGATCGGCAATCTGCCGTCCGGTTTCGCCATCAAGATTGCCGGTCGGCTCATCGGCAACGATCAGCACGGGATCCGGCGCCAGCGCCCGGGCAATCGCCACGCGCTGCTGCTCGCCACCCGACAATTGACCCGGATAATGCGTCAGACGCTCACCCAGACCGACCGCAATCAGCTCTTCACGCGCCCGCTCGAAAGCGTTTGCCTTGCCAGCCAGCTCAAGCGGCACAGCGACATTTTCGAGCGCTGTCATGTTGGGAATGAGGTGAAATGACTGGAAAACGATGCCGATCGACCGGCCGCGCACGGCTGCAACTGCGTCTTCGCTCAGCGCATGCAGCGCCTGTCCATCAACATGAACTTCGCCCGAATCAAGCCGTTCAAGCCCGGCAATGACCATCAGAAGCGTTGATTTGCCAGATCCGGAAGGTCCGACAATGCCGACCGACTCGCCCTGATTGATATCGATATCAATGCCTTTGAGCACATGCACGGAGGAAGCCCCGTTGCCGAGTGTCAGATTTGCCTGCCTTAGCGTGACAATGGGTTTGGCGTTGGATTGAGACACGGGCTGAACATCCTATATGGGAAAGGAACGGTCGGGCGGAAACCGGCTGATGTCGAGCACTTAGGAGCAGTCCCATGCGTTTTAAAGGTTTAGCCCATGCGTTTAAGGCCCTGATAGCAGCATTCTGTCTGACCCTTGGCGTCGCGGCGACACCGGTAAAGGCCTCAGCCGCTGACGAAATCAAGATCGTCGGCTTCGGCGACAGTCTGATGGCGGCTTACAATCTGCAGGCAAGCGAAGGATTTCCCGCAAAGCTTGAAGCGGCGCTGCGTGAGCGCGGCCATAACGTCAGCATCGTCGACGCCGGCGTGTCCGGTGACACCACATCGGGCGGACTTGCCCGGCTCGACTGGTCGATTCCCGATGGCGTCGACGGCGTCATTCTCGAACTTGGCGCCAATGACGCCTTGCGAGGTCTGCCGCCAGAGAAAACCCGTGAAAATATCGAAGCCATGATCGTCCGGCTCAAGGAGCGCGGCATCCCCGTCCTTCTGGCGGGCATGCTGGCGCCACCGAACATGGGTGAGGCTTACGAGACCGCTTTCAACACGATCTATCAAGACCTGGCCAGCAAATACGATCTGACGCTGTATCCTTTTTTTCTCGACGGGGTGACAGGCAACCAGGACCTGCTTCTCAGCGATGGCATGCATCCGAACGTCAATGGAATCAATACGATGGTCGAAAAGTTTGTCCCCGTGGCTCAGATCTTTCTATCCGACATCAAGGCTGATTGATCAGGCGTGACGACCTGAACCCGAAATCTAGGTGCTTGCCCTCGGCCCCGTGAAGTGATTCGTTTGGATGAAACGGTGATTCGGGGGACTTGTAATGCCCAGGCTTTTTACCGCACTCGAAATTCCGCGGGAGGCGGCCTTGTCCCTCTCCCTGTTGCGCGGCGGATTACCCGGCGCACGCTGGCTGAGCTTCGAGAACTGTCACATCACACTGAGATTTATAGGTGATATCGACTGCCCCACGGCCGACGAACTCATCAGCGCCTTCGACCGGATCAACCGGTCGTCCTTCTCGCTGTCACTGGAGGGATTGGGCGCGTTCGGGTCAAAGAAACCGCATTCAATCTGGGCCGGTGTTTCGCCGTCGGCGGAACTGAAGGCGCTGCAGGCCGAGATCGAGAGGATCTGCCAGCGGCATGGACTGCCGCCGGATCCGCGCCGCTTTTCTCCTCATGTCACGCTTGCGCGGTTGCGCAACGCGCGCGTCGGCGATGTCGTCAAATATCTCGGCGGGCGCGGTGATTTCCGCACCTTGCCCTTCGACGTCGGCCGCTTCGTGGTGATGTCCTCGCGCGATTCGGTCGGTGGTGGACCCTATATCGTTGAAGAGGCCTATCCGCTGGGTTGGCGCAACTCCCTGCCGAGCCTGGAGACAAGCTCGGTGCAGCCTTCGCGCAGCAACTGATAGACGCTATCAAAACCGTCGACACCGCCGTAATAGGGATCGGGCACATCGACACGACTGCCGAGCGTGTGGTCGAGAAACAGGAAAATCCTGTCACGCCGCGAGGAAGGCGCCCGCGCCCGCATTGTCGCCTCATTGGAGCGATCCATGGCGAAAATCAGGTCAAACCGGTCAAAATCTTCCGGCGTCAGCTGCCGCGCCCGTTGGCCCGAGATATCGATGCCATGTGAGGCTGCGGTTTCCACAGAGCGGGGATCGGGCGCATCGCCCTGATGCCAGTTGCCGGTCCCTGCCGAATCCACCATGACAAGATCGGTCAGCTGCGCTTCCACAAGGCCTTTCCGGAAGATACCTTCGGCCAGAGGTGAGCGGCAAATATTGCCCATACAGACAAACAAGACCGAAATTTGCGTCTTTTCTCGATTGTCCGCTACCCTAGATGTCATTGTGAAACCGCTCCACTCTCTCAGATCTCAATCACGGAGGACGCCATGTCGCGCCAGAAACTCGATAGCACAGCCATTTCCGAAAAGCTTGCCGCGGTTTCCTCGTGGGAAATCGATGCCGGCGAAACCGCGCTCAGCCGAACATTCAAATTTGCCGATTTCAGCGAAGCATTTGGCTTCATGGCGCGCGCTGCCCTTGTTGCCGACAAGCTCGATCATCACCCGGAATGGAAGAATGTCTACCGCACGGTCGACGTTCGGCTGACCACCCATGACGCCGGAGGACTGACCGACCTCGACTTCGATCTGGCGATCGCCATGGACCGGATCGCCAGCGGAACCGGCAGCAAACAGGGCGGCTGACATTGAAGCCGGGCGCTGGAACGACCATATTAAGGTCACAGCGTTTTGAAGAAAGAACAAGCGAGGCATCAACATGACCGGCCTTGACGGCGAAATCCTCGAACCGGACCACGTGACCGGCAACACGACCAAGGGTGCAGACGAGACCTCCGTCCGCGCAGGGTTCTGGCGCACCTTTGCCAAGGCAGCCAAACAGATCCCGTTCACTGAGGATCTCGTTGCCGCGTACTATTGCGCGCTTGATCCCCAAACCCCGGGAAAGGCCAAGGCCGTACTTTTTGGCGCGCTTGCCTACTTTGTCATGCCGATGGACGCGATTCCGGACTTTCTGGCCGTGGTCGGGTTCTCCGATGACATCGCGGTTCTGACGCTGGCAATCGCAACGGTTCGCGCCAATCTCACCGACGCGCACCGGTTTGCCGCACGCAAATCGCTCGACAATCTCGCAGCGGACAAGGAACCGGCCTGACAGCCTGAACGCTTGATGCGTCCGCTGGCTTCAATGCACGGTCATATCGCCGCCATCACCTTCCAGCGTGCGCCGCAGACGCGCGAATGCCAGGCGGATTCGTGACTTGACCGTTCCCAGCGGCAATCCGGTGTCTTCCGCGATCTGGCTGTGAGAACGCCCGAGGAAAAAGGCCTGCCGCAAGAGAACAAGCTGCTCCTCGGGAAGGTCAAGCATTGCCTTGCGGACGCGTTCGTCACGTTGCTCGGCTTCCACGAGATCATCCGCCGCGTCAGGCTGCGAAGGCTGCAGGGCCGGATCATCCGCATCAAGCAGCGCCGACCTGTCTCGCCGAAAAGCATCGATGCGGCGATTGCGCGCAATCCTGAACAACCAGGTGGACAGCGAAGACTTGGCTGGATCAAACAATTCCGCCTTGTGCCAAAGCACGATCATGACCTCCTGGGTCAATTCCTCGGCCTGTCCGGGCTCCAGGCCAAGACGCTGCAGATAGGATTTGATCCGGGGCGCGAAATAGTCGAACAATTCCGCAAAAGCTGTCTCATCCCGCCTTTCGGCAACCGCCTTGGCGAGCCGGACAAGCCGCTCTTTCGTTTCATCCGACATTAAATGTGCGCAACCCCGTATGCTCAAAGCGATCAGCCACCGCCTTGCAGTCGATATATCAACACGTACAACGGATTCGACAAAGGTCAAACTGTTGCCGGATTCGAGATGTTACAAAAGGTGAGCAAGGGACGCCCCACCCCTGAGCCGGACATGATTCCTGCCCCATTGCGGGATTTATTGACGGTTTGGTAACCAGGATTAAGTCAAAATGAATGTATCACCTCGCAACAAGCGGGAAATGTTGGCGCGTTCAGCGCGTGACACAGGACCACGAACCGGTAGGAAAGCCATGTTTGGGAAGACAATCGCAACCGCAGTGACGGCGCTCTTCGCATTGACCGCCGCCGCGGCGGCGCAATCGCCCACCAGGATCCAGCAGTTTGATGCCTGGGGAGCTTATTCGTACAATTCAGCAGGAGGCAAGGTCTGCTATGTTCTCTCGGTGCCGACCAGTTCGGCGCCGGCCAATGTCGATCATGGTGATGTGTTTTTCCTCATTTCGCAGCGCCCCGGCCAGAATGTCAGCTATGAGCCGCAGGCAATGATGGGATATCCACTGCAGGAATCATCGAAAATCCAGGTCAACATCGACGGTCGGGATTTCACGTTGTTTACCCGCGGCAACTCGGCCTGGGTGGAAAACGCAGCGCAGGAACCCCAGCTGGTTGCGGCCATGAAGGCGGGCACCTCGATGACGGTCAAGGCCTCATCGCGACGGGGGACAGCCACGTCCTACAGCTATTCGCTCAAGGGCGTGACCGCCGCACTCAACCAGATTGCAAGTTGCAACTGATTTCTCCACCCGTGAAGATCAGACAGAAGGCCGGTCATCCGGCCTTCTTTTTTATGCATGGCGCAATTCACCGAACCACAGGCCACCCCCGGCGTTCACTGGTTTCCCCGACATATTAACCTTTTGTTAGCCATATTGTGTGTAAGAAATCGCATCTATTGATTGAATGACGCAATGCATTGGGTATGAGGCGGCATGGCCACGAAGCAGACACTGACGCCTGAAGACTGGATCAAGGCCGCGTTCAGACTGTTGACCAGCTCGGGACCAAAGTCGATCCGGGTCGATTTTCTCTGCCTCGAACTTGGCGTCACCAAGGGCTCATTCTACTGGCATTTTGAAGACCTGGCCGCCCTTAGGGCGGCAATGGTCGAGCATTGGCGTCGCGTTGCAACGAGCGACGTGATCGCCTCCATGGTCTCGCCTGAAATGTCCCCACGCGATTTGTTCATACGCTTCATCGAGAACATTCTGCACGTTCCGACACGTGACTATGGCGGTCCAATGACCGAAGTCGCTATCCGTCACTGGGCAGCCGGCGATGAAGCGGTGGAGAAGGTTGTCCGTGACGCCGATACCGAGCGGCTGGCCTTTTTGACTCTCCAGATGCGTGGCGCCGGCCTGACAGGCCCCGAAGCCCGCTCACGGGCGACGCTGATCTATGCGACGCTGGTCGGCCTCAAGCAACTGACTGGCGAACCGGCACTGCCACGCATGGACATTCCCGGTTTCGTCGACGCCATGCTGCGGCCGGCCAC
Source organism: Hoeflea sp. AS60 (assembly GCF_038900115.1). Taxonomy (NCBI): domain Bacteria; kingdom Pseudomonadati; phylum Pseudomonadota; class Alphaproteobacteria; order Hyphomicrobiales; family Rhizobiaceae; genus Hoeflea; species Hoeflea sp. AS60. The sequence continues at coordinate 682,202 of NZ_JBBMQP010000001.1, forward strand.
ACTTGCCAATCCGGCACGGGCACCGGAGGCGGAGCTGGAACTGCAATAGATCAGGTTGATTGGGCCATCTCCGGCAGGGCTGCGTCCCAGCGGTTCAGATCAGGCCAGATCGACCTGAGTGTATCGGCCTGGCCCGCGAAGGACTGATCTAGAACCCGGCAGCCATGGATGCGATCCGTTCGAAAATGACGGAACCCGGACCTGAGCTCGCACCAGCACGCCAGCATCACACATTCCAGATGATAGACCAGCGCCAGAGGCCTCACGGTCCTCACCGTTCGGCAATCCTGTTCGTCATGATAGACCACCTCCAGCTTTCGCTCGCTGCGGATCGCATCGCGCAACATCGAGACTGAGACGCAGCCCTTGGCCGGGTCATCCGGCGCGGCCCCCCAGGGCGCCACCTTGAGCCAGTCAGCCGGACCATGCAGGGCGTCGATTTTTTCATGGATCCGGCGGGCCGCCTTGAGCAGCGCGCTGTCACCGGCCCGCGACAGCAAGGCCAGGCCCACACGCAAGGCTTCGATTTCCTCAAGGTCGAAATTGAGCGGCGGCAGGTTGTAGCCCCTGCGCATAAGGTAACCGACCCCCGGTTCACCCTCGATGGGCGTGCTCATCATCTGCAAGGCGGCAATATCGCGATAGATCGTGCGGGTCGAAACTTCGAGCTGCCGCGCTAGGGTATCCGCCGTCATCGGCCGGTCTGTGGCACGCAGGATCTGGATGATCTCGAATAAACGGTTTGATCGGCGCATTGGCAAATTTCCCTGAAGCACTGCTGACACTCTATCACCAACCACTGACAACAGGGTGTCAGCAGTCTCGTGGCTTGATGGTCCTAACAAGGATCACAACCATGAACTATTACGATCACGCAACAATGATGGCCCACCGGCTGGGTCCGTGGGCTGATAATGCCGCAATCGAACATGCGGAGATGAAAACCTGTCGGGGCCTGTACGCGGGACAGGAGACAAGACCCTCTCTCGGCTCCAAGCTTCGGTTGGTTTGCGCAAGGATAGCGGCCCGGCACCTTATCGGACAGGAACTCGTAAAGAGCACGGATGGTGACGCGCCGAGGAAAACCTGATACAGGGCGGGGCCTACTGCATCGGCACGACCTCGAAAATCGCTTTTCGGCAAGCGCGATGCGTTGTTTTTCTAAATCTAGAGCGGCCTTTGTGCCTCCGGTTGGAGGCTATAGCACTCTAGCCAACAAGAGCTCCGGTTTCCGATGCCCGCCACTATCGATCTGACAGACCCTTCGACACGCCCCATCCGGCCTGCAGCTGCAGTCACCGCAAGCCAGGCGATGGACGGCAAGCCGACACTCATCGGCATGAGCCGCGAGGAAATGGTTGCCGCCATGGCCGAAGCCGGCGTGCCCGAGCGCCAGCGCAAGATGCGGGTCAACCAGCTCTGGCACTGGCTCTACATTCGCGGCGTCTCTGATTTTGCCGACATGCACACAATTTCGAGGGAACTGCGCGAAAGCCTCATTGAGCGCTACACCGTCGGCCGCCCAGAGATCGTCGAAGAACAGATCTCCAACGACGGCACCCGCAAGTGGCTGATGCGCTTTCCGCCGCGTGGCGCAGGCCGTCCTGTCGAGGTTGAAACTGTCTACATTCCCGAGGAAGGCCGCGGCACCCTGTGCATTTCAAGCCAGGTCGGCTGCACGCTGACCTGCACCTTCTGCCACACCGGAACCCAGAAGCTGGTGCGCAACCTCACCTCCGAGGAAGTGCTGTCGCAATTGCTCGTCGCTCGCGACCGGCTTGGCGATTTTCCGCACAAGGATACGCCGCAGGGCGCCATCGTGCCTGCGGAAGGCCGCAAGGTCACCAACATCGTCATGATGGGCATGGGCGAACCGCTCTACAATTTCGACAACGTCAAGAAAGCGCTGCTGATTGCCGCCGATGGCGACGGCCTGGCACTTTCGCGCCGCCGCATCACCCTGTCGACCTCCGGCGTGGTGCCGGGGATTGTGCGCACCGGCGAGGAAATCGGCGTCATGCTGGCGATCTCGCTACACGCCGTGCGCGATGAGCTGCGCGACGAGCTGGTGCCGATCAACAAGAAGTATCCGCTCAAGGAACTGCTTAACGCCTGCCGCAACTATCCCGGCCTGTCCAACGCGCGGCGCATCACATTCGAATATGTGATGCTCAAGGGCGTCAATGATAGTCTCTCAGACGCCAAGGAGCTGGTGCGGCTTCTCAAGGGCATTCCGGCCAAGATCAACCTCATCCCGTTCAACCCATGGCCTGGTTCGGCCTATGAATGCTCGGATTGGGAAACGATCGAGACCTTTGCCGACTTCATCAACGCAAACGGCTACGCCTCGCCGATCCGCACACCGCGCGGCCGCGACATCCTTGCCGCCTGCGGTCAGCTCAAGAGCGAATCCGAGCGCATGCGCAAGACCGAGCGGCTGGCGCTCGAAGCCATGATGATCGCCGGCCACGGCGCGGACTGACATCTCGGGATGGGCGATATTCTCCGTCTTCTCGTCCGGATGTTCGCGATTGCATTCGGCTTTTTTGCTGGATGTCTGGCAGCGGGCCTCGCCTATGCATTTCTTGCCCGGCTGGTGGTGCCGGAGGATTTCGGTCGTTTCAGCGAGCTAGAACTCACAGTGACACTGATCGTCGGAGTTTTTGGCGTCGCAAGCCTGTTTGCGCGCGCCGTGCTGCTGCCGACCTTCGTCCTTATCGCGATCTTTGAATTCTGGCGCCGGCGCGACTGGCTGAGCCATGCGCTGGCAGCTGGTGGCATCGCTCTTGTTGCCACCAGCTTGCCACTCGCAACAGCGGTGCACTCCTCAGCGGCAACGGCGATCGAACCGTCATGGCTGATTGCGGTCCACGTCGCCTGCGGCATCATCGGCGGCAGCATCTACTGGCTGTTTGTCGGCCGTAATGCCGGTCGCTGGTTGCCGAGCGAACGGCCAGCGCCCGTACCGACGGACCCGAACTGAGATTTCAGCGGCTCTGGGTCAGCAGAATCTTGACCGCGAACACCGAAAACACGCCAGCGAAGACATAATCCACGATCCGCATCACCTGTGGTTTGCGCTTGAGCCAATCGGCGAGCCCGTTTGCGCCAAGCACAACGATAATGGCGATGGGCAGCGCGATGACAATCGACAACAGACCCAGAAAAATCAGCTTGCCGGTCACGTGCGGATCGTCGACCCGTACGAATTGCGGCAGAAAGGTCATGAAGAAAATGATGACCTTCGGGTTGAGAAGATTGACCCAGAGCCCGTTGAGGAAAGCCTTGCCCAGCGATGCATCTGTCTTGCCGGCGGCTTTCACCGACAAGACCGATCGGTTGCGCAAAGCCTGAATGGCAAGCCAGAGCAGATAGGCCGCGCCACCGGTCTTGAGAACCAGAAAGGCAACCGGCGAGGCAACGACCAGCGCCGACACGCCGAACGCCACAAGCAATGTGTGAATGCCGATGCCGAGATTGGTGCCCAGCAGCGTCATGAAGCCGATGGCTCTGCCATCGCGGATGGTCCGGCTCATCCACAATGTCATGTCGGGTCCAGGTGTGATCGCCAGCAACACAGTGGCGAGCGAGAAAGCGGCAAGGACGGGCAGTCCGGGAATATAGTCCATCAACATTTGGGCGATCCGGATAAGAGATGTCACACTCTTATGCCGATTTCAGATCACAGCCAATCCATTCATTTGGACCTCTGGGCCCCACCAATCCCAGAACCACGGAAGCAATTCCGGCCACTCTATGTCTTGAGATAGTCCTTGAAGCTCTCTGCATAATCAGGATGCCAGCGCGACAATGGCGGCCGGTTTTCAATGATATCGCCGGCTGCCCAGGCAATGCGCTTTTCGTCCGTTGCACGATCGACGTCATTGTCCGGGCAGAGAATGTAGAAGTCGCCCTTTGCCAGGCCGTCCATCATGAAATCCACCGTCTGTTCAGGCGTCCAGGCCGCTTCCGGCTTCTCGGACCGGCCCCGCGATGTCAGCGGCGTATAGACAAACCCCGGAATCAGCAGATGGGCGCTGACCTGGCAATTGTCGGTGTTGCGAAACTCGTGCTGCAAAGCTTCCGTAAATGCCTTCACCCCGGCCTTTGCAACATTATAGGCAGGATCACCTGGCGGCGTGGTGATGCCCTGTTTCGAGCCGGTATTGATGATCATCGATGGCTCGCCATGGGCGATCATGTTGAGCCCAAAGACCCGGGTTCCGTTGATGACGCCCTTGAGATTGACGTTGAGAACCTTGTCCCAGTTGACCTGCGCGCCAAACATGCTGCTTCCGGGCTGTATGCCCGCATTGTTCATCAACAGGTGGACGCGGCCGAAGCGCTCCAGCACCGTCCGCTCCAGCGCACTGACAGCGTCGATGTCGCTGACATCGGTTTCAATCGAAACGATATCGGTGGCGGGATTTGCTGATTCGGAGGCCACTGCATCCTTGGCTTCCGCCAGTTTGTCCCTGTCGACATCGGCGAGAACCACGCACATGCCGCGTGCGGCAAACGACCTTGCTGCGGCAAGGCCGATGCCTGAGGCAGCGCCTGTCACAACGGCAACCTTGCCACTCTCCATCACGGATTGGAAATGGGTCATTCTCGTCTCCCTTTTATGTCGATAGTCTGTTTGCCGCTTAAACGTGGGGCACCAATGAAACAAACGCAATGCGAGCAGCGCTGGTTCCTCAAACGACGCTCTAACCCTTGCATGGCGCTATAAACCCGCTAAAAGTGCGGCAAAATTCAAGGCCCCCGGAATTCAGACCTTCAGGGGCAGAGCATCCAAAAAGAAAGACTACAAATATGGCATCGCACAAGGACGTCAAGAAAGTCGTTCTCGCCTATTCAGGCGGTCTCGACACCTCGATCATTCTGAAATGGCTGCAGACCGAACTCGGCGCCGAAGTTGTCACCTTCACAGCCGACCTCGGCCAGGGCGAGGAGCTGGAGCCGGCGCGCAAGAAGGCCGAGATGCTCGGTATCCCCGACAAGAACATCTTCATCGAGGATGTCCGCGAGGAATTCGTCAGCGATTTCGTCTTTCCGATGTTCCGCGCCAATGCCGTCTATGAAGGCGTCTATCTGCTTGGCACCTCGATTGCCCGCCCGCTGATCTCAAAGCGGCTGGTCGAGATCGCGCACGAGACCGGCGCAGATGCGATTGCCCATGGCGCCACCGGCAAGGGCAACGACCAGGTCCGTTTCGAGCTGTCGGCTTATGCGCTCAACCCGGACATCAAGATCATCGCGCCGTGGCGCGACTGGTCGTTCAAGAGCCGCACCGATCTGATCAAGTTTGCCGAAGAACACCAGATCCCCGTCTCCAAGGACAAGATGGGCGAGGCCCCGTTCTCCGTCGACGCCAACTTGCTGCACTCGTCGTCCGAGGGCAAGGTTCTGGAAGATCCGGCGGTGGAAGCACCCGAATATGTGCACATGCGCACGATTTCGCCGGAAGCTGCGCCCGACAAGGCCACCATCATCAAGATAGGCTTTGAAAAAGGCGATGCCGTCTCGATCAATGGCGTTCGCATGAGCCCGGCGACCATACTCGCCGAGTTGAACACTTATGGCCGAGACAATGGCATTGGCCGTCTTGATCTGGTCGAGAACCGCTTTGTCGGCATGAAATCGCGCGGCGTCTACGAGACCCCGGGCGGCACCATCCTGCTCACAGCCCACCGGGCCATGGAATCAATCACGCTCGACCGCGGTGCAGCCCACCTCAAGGATGAGCTGATGCCGCGTTATGCGGAGCTGATCTACTTCGGATTCTGGTTCTCGCCCGAACGCGAGATGCTGCAGGCAGCCATCGATCTGAGCCAGAAGAATGTCGAAGGCGAAGTCACCCTGAAGCTCTACAAGGGCAACGTGATGGTGACGGGGCGCGAAAGCGACAAGTCGCTCTATTCCGATGCACTGGTGACGTTCGAGGACGATCAGGGCGCCTATGACCAGAAGGACGCGGCGGGCTTCATCAAGCTCAATGCGCTCAGGCTCAGAACACTGGCTGCGCGCGACCGCAAGGGCTGATGCGCACATCTCCAATGCGTTTTGCGGGCGGGACCGACCACGGTCTCGCCCTTATTGTTTTCGCCTGCGCAAGGACAGACATTGCCCCCCCGCCTTGTTCACAGACGCCGCCCGGCCTACATGGGGGGCATGACAAGGAGCCTTCCATGACCTCACCCGCTTCCCCCATATTTGACTGGACTGGCCCGCTCGGTCTGCCGGAATTCTCAAAAATCACCGACGCCGACTTTGCCCCGGCCTTTGAAACCGCGCTTGCAGAGCACGACGCCGATATCGCGGCCATTGCCGACAATTCGGAAGCGCCGAGCTTCTCCAACACGCTCGAAACACTGGAGCTGGCAGGCGACAAGCTGTCGAAGGTCTCGGCCCTGTTCTGGAACCGGGCGGGCACCGACACCAATGACGTGATCCAGGCGCTGGAGCGCGATATCGCGCCGCGCATGTCCCGGCATTACTCGAAAATCGCCATGAACCGAGACCTTTTCGAGCGGGTCGACGCTTTGTACCGCAAACGCAACAGCCTCGGCCTGACGCCGGAGCAGGACCGCCTGCTCGAGCGGGTGTGGAAGTCCTTCATCAAGTCGGGCGCAGCACTTGATGAAGACGGACAGAAGCGGCTGGCAGTAGTCGGCGAAACGCTCGCGAGCCTAGGTGCCCAGTTCGGCCAGAATGTATTGGCGGACGAACGGGATTACCTTCTGCTGCTCGAGCACGAGGCTGATCTTGCGGGCCTTTCCGATGATCTGCGCGCGGCCATGGCAGCCGTTGCCGAAGATCTCGGCCACAAGGGCAAATATGCCGTCACCCTCTCGCGCTCGATCATCGAGCCTTTCCTGGCATCGAGCGAGCGCCGCGATTTGCGCGAAACCGCCTTCAAGGCCTGGACCGCTCGCGGCGCCAAGGGCGGCGTAACCGACAATGCAGCGCTGATCTCCGAGATCATTGCGCTTCGCACCGAGAAGGCAACGCTGTTGGGCTACGACAGCTATGCCGCCTACAAGCTCGACAACAGCATGGCCAAGACGCCTGAAGCGGTTGAAACGCTGCTCGGCGATGTCTGGACCCGCGCCGTCGAGCACGCCGATATCGATCGTGCCGAACTTGCCAAGCTGATCGCAGAGGAAGGCGGCAACCACGAGGTAGCGGCCTGGGACTGGCGCTATTACGCCGAAAAACTGAAAGCCCAGCGCTTTGATTTTTCCGAAGCCGAACTCAAGCCCTATTTCCCGCTCGGCAAGATGATTGACGCCTGTTTCGATGTGGCAAATCGGCTCTTCGGCGTCACCATGACCGAACGCAAGGACATTGCCGGCCCGCACAAGGATGCGCGCGTCTTCGAGGTTCGGGGACGTGATGGCGAGATGATCGCCACCTTCATCGCCGATTATTTCGCCCGTCCCTCGAAGCGCTCCGGCGCCTGGATGAGCGGCATGCGGAGCCAGCACAAGCTGAAGATGCCGGATGGGACGACAGGCGAGCAGCCGATCATCACGAATGTGATGAATTTCGCCAAACCGGCAGCCGGCAGCGAAGCGCTGCTGTCGCTCAATGACGCGCGCACGCTGTTTCATGAATTTGGCCATGCGCTGCATGGCATGCTCTCGGATGTAACCTACCCATCGCTGGCCGGCACTTCGGTCAGCCGCGATTTCGTCGAGCTTCCGTCACAGCTCTATGAACATTGGCTGACGGTGCCCGCAATCCTCGAAAAGCACGCCCGCCACTACAAGACAGGCGAGCCAATCCCGCGCGCGCTTCTCGACAAGGTACTTGCAGCGCAGACCTTCAATGCCGGTTTCGCCGCCGTCGAATTCACCGCGTCAGCGCTGGTCGATATGGCCTGGCACACCGCAGGCGACAAGGCAGATCCAGCGACCTTCGAGGCTGAAACACTGAAGAAGCTCGGCATGCCCGAGGCGATTGTCATGCGCCACGCCAGCCCGCATTTCCTGCATGTGTTCTCGGGCGAGGGCTATTCGGCTGGCTACTACTCCTACATGTGGTCGGAAGTGCTCGATGCGGATGCCTTTGCGGCATTTGAGGAGACCGGTGATCCGTTTGATGCCGACATGGCCGAGAAGCTGCGCGCAAACATCTATTCAGCCGGCGGCTCGCGCGATCCGGCCGAACTTTATGAGGCTTTCCGCGGCCGCATGCCCGATGCCACCGCGATGCTCGAAAAACGCGGTCTGGCCTGAGGCCCGACCGCACAACCGGCGCAGGAACAGGCCCTAATAGGCCTTTTTCGGCGTCCGGTCGTCCGACAGTGATTGTTGCGAACGTTCAATGATCGCCTCGATCGCGTCGGCCAGGTGGATTTCTGCAATGTTGTAGTCGCCTTTCGCGACCCTGAGCCGGTGCGCCTCCAGCAGCACCTCGGCATGGGACGATCCGGGCGGCGGCTCGAACCGGTAGGCGGCGAGTTCGACCAGAAAGCCCAGCGGATCTGTGAAATAGATCGAATCCATGAAGCCACGGTCCTTGACGCCACTGTGCTCGATCCCGCGTTCATCCAGCCGCTCGACAGCCTGAGAGAATGTGGCCTTCGACACATTGATGGCGAGATGGTGAACTGCGCCGGGTTCGGTTGATGTGCGGGACCGGTCGGGCTTGCGGTTTTCATTGGTAAAGATGGTGATCAACCGTCCGTCGCCCGGATCGAAATAGAGGTGGCTTTCAGACTCTCTGTCGAGATTGGGCTGCTCGAAAATGAACGGCATGCCGAGCACGCCTTCCCAGAAGTCTATCGAGGTCTGCCGGTCTGCCCCCACCAATGTGATGTGGTGGATGCCCTGGGCCTGCAATTTGCGCATATTGGTCTCCTGCTGCCTTTTATCACCTAGGTTGATACCCAATCCCGGCAAGAGCGGCAAAATTGGCGTTGCCATCAAACAAGCCGTGCCTGTCATACTTACTTTCGACGTGCACTGGTCCCCTCTCACCATGCGCCATGATCACATAGAAGAAGCAAAATATCGCTTTCCTGCCTAGGTTTCCACGTCTCTGCCAGTACCAACTCCCTGGTGAGAGCTTCCGACCTTGCCGCCCTCCATGGGCCGACAGGTCTACGACCTCGACAACCTCAACGGCGCCACCCAACAACGCACTGCGCGGTTGATGAATCACCACGATCAGGAACCCTGGACCCTGTTCTCAATGTTTGATTGTTTGTTTCGCTCCCGGTATAATATGATGAAATAAAGCGCTCTCTGGCCTTTTTTAAGCCCGTTAAGGCTGTGTTGCCTTGGCCTCTTTCGCAACCGCAAAAAACCCTGTATAAGCCGCGCAAAGTCCGGCGTTTGTCGGCCCGCGCCGGATCTTGGTCCGGCGTTTTTGTATTCTCCAGAATGAGACCTGATCTATGTCCCTGCGCAATATTGCGATTATCGCCCACGTTGACCATGGTAAAACCACGCTCGTTGACGAAATGCTGAAGCAATCCGGTGTCTACCGCGAAAACGAACGCGTTCAGGAACGCGCCATGGATTCGGGCGACATCGAGAAGGAGCGCGGCATCACCATTCTCGCCAAGGCCACTTCGGTGGATTGGAAGGGCAACCGCATCAACATCGTCGACACTCCTGGCCACGCCGATTTCGGTGGCGAAGTGGAGCGTATTCTCTCGATGGTCGACAGCGCCATCGTTCTGGTTGACGCCGCTGAAGGCCCGATGCCGCAGACCAAGTTCGTGGTCGGCAAGGCGCTGAAGGTCGGGCTTCGTCCGATCGTCGCCATCAACAAGATCGACCGTCCCGACGCCCGCGTCGACGAAGTCATCAACGAAGTCTTCGACCTCTTTGCAGCGCTCGACGCCACCGATGAGCAGCTCGACTTCCCGATCATGTATGGTTCAGGCCGCAATGGCTGGATGTCGATTGGACCGGATCGTCCGGAAGATGGCGGCACACTTGCCCCATTGTTCGACCTGGTTCTCGAGCATGTGCCGGAACCGACGGTCGAAGAAGGTCCTTTCCGGATGATCGGCACCATTCTGGAAGCAAATCCGTTCCTCGGCCGCATCATCACCGGCCGCATCTATTCCGGAACCGTCAAGGCCAACCAGCAGGTCAAGGTTCTGCATGGCGACGGATCTCTGGTCGAAACCGGACGCATTTCCAAGATCCTTTCTTTCCGCGGTCTTGAGCGCGTTGCGCTCGACGAGGCCCATGCTGGCGATATCGTCGCCATCGCCGGCCTGTCCAAGGGCACCGTTGCCGATACATTCTGTGACCCTTCGGTCACCGAGCCGCTTCACGCACAGCCGATCGATCCGCCGACGGTGACCATGAGCTTCATGGTCAATGATTCGCCGCTGGCCGGCACCGAAGGTACCAAGGTGACGAGCCGCGTTATCCGCGACCGCTTGCTGCGCGAAGCAGAAGGCAACGTGGCCTTGAAGATCGAGGAATCGAGCGCCAAGGATTCGTTCTTCGTTTCTGGCCGTGGCGAATTGCAGCTGGCCGTGCTGATCGAGACCATGCGTCGCGAAGGTTTCGAGCTGGCCGTGTCGCGTCCGCGCGTGGTCATGCACAATGACGAAAATGGCAAGCTGATGGAGCCGATCGAAGAGGTCGTCATCGACGTCGATGAGGAACATTCCGGCGTCGTCGTGCAGAAGATGTCCGAGCGCAAGGGTGAAATGACCGAGCTTCGCCCGTCGGGCGGCAATCGTGTGCGTCTTGTCTTCCATGCGCCGACCCGCGGCCTGATCGGCTACCAGTCGGAACTGCTGACCGATACGCGCGGCACAGCGGTGATGAACCGTCTGTTCCACGAATATCAGGCCTACAAGGGTGATATCGCCGGCCGCACCAATGGCGTGTTGTTGTCCAACATGGCAGGCGAGGCCGTCGCTTATGCGATGTTCAACCTGGAAAGCCGTGGCCCGATGATCATCGAGCCAGGCGACAAGGTCTATATGGGCATGATCATCGGCATTCATACCCGCGACAACGACCTTGAAGTCAACGTGCTCAAGGCCAAGCAGCTCAACAACATCCGCGCCGCCGGCAAGGATGAAGCGATCAAGCTGACTACACCGATCCGCATGACGCTGGACCGTTCGCTGTCCTGGATCCAGGATGATGAGCTGATGGAAGTGACACCGAAATCAATCCGCCTGCGCAAGCGTTACCTCGACGCAACTGACCGCAAGCGCTTCGGAAAATCAGGCGCCAGCGCCGCCTGATATGGCTGACGCGCGTGAAGTAGATCTTGCGACCTGGTCACGGGCCGGACAGTTCCACCTGTTCCGGACCTATGACCGGCCGCAGTTCGCCACCACCGCGCGCGTCGACATCACTGCCCTGATGACCCATGGCAAGCCTCAGGGCGTGTCGCCCTACCGGGCCTTTATTCATGCAATCGGCGCTGGTGTTCACGCCGTTGCGGCACTGAAGATGCGTTTCACCGGCGACCAGGTGCTGGAATACGACGAAATCGCGCTGTCAGCCACGGTCCCACGGCCCGGCGACACCTTTGGTTACGCCTACATCCCCTACATAGAGGACTGGGCCCGGTTCGATGAAAGCTGCAAGGCGATTATCGAGGAAACCGCCGCGGGCGCCGATCTGGGCGCCAACACCGGCCAGCGATCCGACCTCGCCTACTTGTCCTGCCTGCCCTGGATCGACTTTACCGCGCTCGACAATGCGCTGCCCGGCCCGGATGACTGCATCCCACGGTTTTCATGGGGCAAGTTCGTGCAAGGTCCTGATGGACGCTGGAGCTGTCCGGTCGCCGTTCAGGTCCACCATGCCCTTGTTGACGGCCTGCAGGTCGGCCAATTCTTTCAAGCGGCGCAGAAAACCCTCGACCGGTTCACGGCTTCTGACTGACCTTTAGCCCGGCAGAAGCGCCGCGCTCTTGCATATTTCCTTAACAAACGGTTAACTCACCTCACGCAGTCCACAGAACAATGCTGTGGGCAGATGCCGGGGCAGGCCCTATGCGGCTTCATCGGATATACCATGAACGGTAGAATGGGCGCATGAGCACGTTAACAATCGACATACGGCATGCCGAGCCGCAGGATGCGGAAGCAATTGCCGCAACCCATCGGGCGGCCTGGAGCCATGCCTATTCCGGTATACTGCCCTACAAGGCTCTCAGGCATATGCTGGAGCGCCGCAATGTAGGTTGGTGGAAGCGGGCCGTCCGCGGCTCGACGTCCATTCTGGTGCTCGATGTCGGCGGCACAGTGGCCGGCTACGCCACACTGGGCCTCAACCGTGCCCGTTCGCTGCCGCAGGAAGGCGAAATTTACGAGCTTTATCTGAAGCCGGAGTTTCAGGGTGTTGGATTGGGCAAGCGCCTGTTCAACGAGGCCCGGCATCTTCTGGAATCACTCGGCTGCAAGGGTGTGGTTGTCTGGTGTCTCGAGGAAAATCACGCGTCAGTGGAGTTCTACCGGTTCCAGGGCGGTCGCGACGTTGCCGAAGGCCATGAGACTTTTGACAGCAAGACACTCAAGAAATTGGCCTTTGTCTGGTCCTGAGACCTCATCTCAGGCCAATCGCGCCAAAAGTCCTGTTGCACCAAACCGCCTTTGGCTTTAATTCCGGAGCCGCCTGATACAACGCGCGTTCAATCGAACACGCGTCAATGTACCGAGGCGCTGAATTGACGCATGCACGCTGCCCTCAATCTCCTCCCGCTTGAGCACGTCATGCAACAGATATCCGAATTGGAGCGATCATGCGCATAGACGCCATCAGCATCGGCGAAAACCCGCCACACGACGTCAACGTGATCATCGAGGTGCCGGTCGGCGGCCAGCCGATCAAGTACGAAATGGACAAGGACGCCGGCATGCTGGTGGTCGACCGCTTCCTCTACACACCGATGACCTATCCAGGGAACTACGGCTTTGTGCCGCACACCCTGTCTGACGATGGCGACCCGATCGACGTTCTGGTCTGCAACACGCGGCCGCTGATTCCCGGTTGCCTGATCAATGTGCGTCCGATTGGCGTTCTGGTCATGGAAGACAATGCCGGACAGGACGAGAAGATCATCGCGGTGCCATCAGCGCACCTGACCCAGCGCTACGCTGGCGTTGATGACTACACCGACCTGCCGGAGATCACTCTGCAGCAGATCGAGCATTTCTTCGAGCACTACAAGGATCTGGAGCCCGGCAAATGGGTCAAGATCGGCGGCTGGCGCGATGCCGAAACCGCGCGCGGCCTGATCGTCGAGGCGATCGAGCGCGCCAAGACCAAGGGCTGAACCTGCTTCAGCAAGCAAAAGCATTCCATCACGCCACTCGATCAAGCGATCCCGTGGCGTGATCTGCTTTAACGTACCAGAACCTCAAGCTTCGGAACCAGATGGTCGGGATTACCGTCGATGCGGATGATTTTTGACCGGCTTGTTTCTCCGGAGATCACCCGGACTGAGGTCTTGCCGATCTTGAGCTGTTTGGCAATGAGCTTTTCAAGCGCGCGGTTGGCCTTGCTCTTCTCGGCGACGGCACGGACCCGCGCCTTCAGACGAAGCACACCGGCTGCGTCCTCGACCAGACCGTCAATGCCGTCGAGAGACGCGGCAGGCGTCAGCCGTACCGCAAGCTCGACACCGTCACTGGTGATTTTATACCAGCCGCTCAGAAGAACATCGGTGCGAGCGACGTGGCGATGAAGGTGCGCACGAAAAAGATCGCGATCAGCAAGATGATCGGCGAAATGTCGAGTCCACCCAGATCCGGCATGATCCGCCGTATTGGCCGCAGCGCCGGCTCGGTCGCCTTGAACAGGAACTCACCGACCATGCCCACAAAGCGGTTGTTCGAATTGATCACGTTGAAGGCATAAAGCCAGGAGAAAATGGCACTGCCGATAATGATCCAGGTGTAAAGACCCAAGACCATGTCGATGGTTGAAAAGACTGCAATCATAAGATTCTCCGGCTGTTCGTCGCGTGACAGACATGTAGACACTCGAGGCCCGGGCGGCAAGGGTGGGCGGCGGCCTATGCTGGGGCAGGGTTAAGGCAAGATCCGGAGCCACAAGACGGTGGCGCGGTTCGGCCGTTGGTGTATAGCTCGGCGAACATAAACCGGACAGACCCAATGCAAGCCTCAGCCACGGCGGAAGACCGCTTCGCAGCCTTTCGCCATCGTCCCTTCGCCTTCTATTTCTTGGCCCGTTTCCTGTCGACCTTTGCACTACAGATCATCAGCGTCTCGGTGGGTTGGCAGATTTACGATCTGACCCGCGACCCCTTCGACCTCGGCCTTGTCGGTCTGATCCAGTTTCTGCCGGCCCTGGTGCTGATCCTGTTTACCGGGGCTGCCGCAGATCGCTATGGCCGCCGCACCATCATGCTGATCTGTGAAATCATCATCGGTTTTTCGGCGGTAGCCCTGGTGTTTTTCGCCTGGCGCGGCCTGACCTCACCCCTGCCGATCTTCGGCGTGCTGCTTGTGATCGGCATCTCCCGCGCGTTTTTCGCTCCCGCTTCGCAATCTCTGGCCCCGAACCTGGTGCCGGCCCAGGATCTGCCCAATGCGATTGCCTGGAACTCGACCTCCTGGCAGACCGCGACCATCGTCGGTCCCGTCGCCGGCGGTCTGCTCTACGGCCTTGGCGCAACCGTGCCTTATCTCACCGCCTGTTTCTTCTTCGCCGCCGCGATCATTGCCATCGCCCTGGTGCCACCACCGCTGCAGAGAACGCGCGGGCAAAGCCAGAGCTGGAAGACACTGGTTGCCGGCTTCAGCTATGTCCGAAACCAGAAGATCGTCCTTGGTGCCATTTCGCTCGACATGTTTGCCGTGTTGCTGGGCGGGGCGATCGCGCTGATGCCGGTTTTTGCCCGCGACGTGCTCGAGCTCGGGCCATGGGGTCTGGGCTTCCTGCGCGCCAGCCCCGGCATCGGCGCGATCGGCATGGCGATATATCTCGCCTCACGTCCGATCCGCAGGCATGCCGGACGGGCGATGTTCATTGCGGTTGGGGTGTTCGGCGCGGCAACGGTGGTGTTTGGTCTGTCGAAATCCCTGCCGCTGACCATGGCGGCCCTGATTGTCATGGGCGCCTCGGACATGATCTCGGTCTATGTCCGTCAGAGCCTGGTGCAATTGTGGACGCCGGACGAGTTGCGCGGCCGTGTCAGCGCCGTCAACATGGTCTTCATCGGTGCCTCCAACGAGCTTGGCGAATTCCGCGCTGGCGTGATGGCCTCGCTGATCGGACCGGTAGCCGCAGTCGTGATCGGCGGCGCCGGAACCCTGGCCGTGGCTCTGGCCTGGAGTTTCGGGTTCCCGCAACTGCGCCAGATTCAATCGCTCGACAGGGACGCCGAGGAAAGCCGGGCAGCACTCAAGGCAGATGTGGATCGGCAGGAAAAACCCGGTTCAGGAACTGCTTGAGCCAACCAAGAAGCGCTGCATCGTGAACCAGTCGGCCGGCAATATGCTCCGCGCCCTGCTGGGCACCTGGTAGCACAAACCGTTGCGCGCCCCGCACGGCCCACCGGTGCATCATCGCCAGCGTCAATTCCGCATGGAACTGGATCGCCCACGCATTGTCGCCATAACGGAAAGCCTGGTTTGGATACAGATCCGCGGTCGCCAGCAGCTCTGCACCACGGGGGAGATCAAAACCTTCCCGATGGAACTGGTAGACCATCTGCGGCCATTCCATCATCTTCCTGCCGGCAGGCGTTGCTTCCAGCCCGTACCAGCCGATCTCGACCGCACCATCGTCGCGTCCGGCCACCCGGCCTCCGAGATGATTGACCAGGATTTGAGCGCCCAGACAGATCCCGAGATAGGGTTTGCCGGATTTCAGCACCACATCCATGAACCGGGTTTCGCGGGCGATTCCCTCGTCAGGATCATTGGCGCTCATCGGTCCGCCAAACACCACCACACCGGCATGTCCGTCCAGCGTATCCGGCAGCGGATCACCAAGCACCGGTCGGCGAATATCTGCGTCATAGCCCATAAGGGAAAGCAGTTGCCCGACGCGACCCGAGCTTGACGTCTCCTGATGCAAAATGATGAGAACGCGGCCTGATCTTGATCCAGGCCTGAAATCAGTCCCCGTCACCCGGAGCCTCCGCGTCATCGAGACCTGCAGCCGCCAGCGCACGTTGGCGCGCGAGCACCCGGTCCCGGCTCGACACGCCCATAAGGTCGGCAATACGCCAGACAACGTGATCTTCCAGTTCATGCCGGTATCCGTCGGCATAGGCCAGATTCCACAAAAGCTCGATGAAATGAACTTTCGCTTCGGCCTCCAGTGCACGGTTGAGGATGCTGGTGAACTGATAGAGATCGACGGCTTCGCGGTCAGCCTGCTCGCCTGCCTCGATCAGCTGACGCATCTCCGCGCCACTCCGGTCGTATTCCTGAGCAATCAGCTCCCGGAGTTTTGCAGACTCGACCGCATCCACCACGCCGTCAGCGCCAATGACATGGAAAAACAGCGCCACTGCAGCAACATCGGGATTGCTCGCATCTGGCATTTTCTGTTTGTCGTCGCGAAGCCCGCCCAGAAAAGCGCGTATTTGATCAAGCATTCCCTATCCTTTTCCAAACCAACTCAAAACAAGCGGAAACGACCCGGCTTCTCCGGCTCCGCATTGACATCAATACCCGGATCATCAGGACGATGGGTCAGGAACGCGGATTCCTTTGCGCGTGCCTCGGCTTCTGGATCCGCTTTCACAGGCTTCTTGTCCGCGCTTGCTGCGTCATCTTTTTCCTCAGGCGACTTATCTACTGCTGATTCACTCTCAGCTGCTTGCGGCTGTGGTGCCGTCACACCTGCTTTTTCCTTCGGCTGAGCCTCCGGTTCAACAGCAGACGGAGGTCCTGCTCCATTTCCCTTTGCGGGCTCCGGCGCAGGGTCTTTGACCTTTTCCATGTCAACGATCACTGCAGGCTTTGCCTTGGGCGCAGGTTGCGGCGGTTCTTCAGGCTTTTCTGACGGCACCACAGCTTCAACAAGAGGATCGGCAATCGGGACCCCGGCTGTGGATGTCTTATCGGCACCGGCACTTCCGTTCTCACGAATTGGGGGCAGGCTCGCCATCGCCCGTTCAAACACCTGCTCGGGCGGTTGATTGTCGATGCTCGGACCAGCCAATTGTTCGACAGGAACCTTCCATTCGAAGGCATCGAGCTTGCCGGTCACCGGCGACACCGGTTCCCAGGTCTCCGACACGTAACCATCAGCGGTCCAGGCCGGGTCACGCGGCGCACGAACAGCCTGGCTCAGCCAGTGGCGTACACGGCCCTGATCACCGGTTTCAGCTTCCTCGATATCGGCAAGCAGCAGAAATATACCTTCAGATGGCTGCAGCCGTGCCGAGGCTTTCGCTTTCTCGCGAGCCAGATCGAACTCGTGAGCGTCGAGTGCTGCACGTGCCACCACATCCAGAGATAGCGGATTGAGCGGTCTGAGTTTCTCAAGTCGTTCGGCCCGCTTGAGACGGTCAGCCGAGGTATCACCGACACGCGCCCTGACATAGGCCTCGGCGATTTCGGGATGTGGATTGGTTTTCCACGCCGTTTGAAGAATTTTGGCGGCCTTGCGCAAATTGTCCTGACGCAGAAGCGCCTTCGTTGCAATGACTGCCGCAGGCGCAAAAGCAGGCGCCAGCTTGAGTGCATTGAGCGCATCATCGCGGGCAGATGACGGGTCGTTGTCAACATTGTCGCGTGCACGGGCAGTCAGCAGTACCGCCTTGGTTCGGTCCGCGGCGGCAGCTTCCACCGTGCCGGCCTGGCGCTGACGGGCGAGCAGCTGAAGCGCCTCGTCCCACTTGCCCTCCCGGGTTCTGTAGGACAGCGCCGCTGCACCAGCCCATGGCAGATGCGGTGCCTGTTCGGCGGCGGTTTCCGCATAATGCTGCGCCGCCTCGTCCGCACCCTGACGCTGAGCCTCGAGGTAAAGCCCACGCAGGCCCAGAAGCTTCGTCTCCGGGTCCTCGGCCATCGCCTCAAACAGCTTGCGGGCTTCGTCGTGACGGCCTTCAATCAGCGCGGCCTGAACATCGAGAAGATGGATCAGCGGTTCCTGGTCTGCTTTCAGCAAACCCTTGGTCCGCTTGTTCATCTTGCGCGCCATCGCCGCATCGCCAGACCCTGCGGCCAGAAGCCCGGTCGACAGTGCCTGATAACCACGGTCGCGCTTGTTGGCGCGGAAATAGCGTGCCACCGTGCGCGGCGACATGAGAATGGTGCGGATCAGCCACCAGCTGATCATGATAGCCGCAATCAGCGAGACGATCGCCGTGACCGCCGTCATCAGCGACATTTCAATACGGCGATCCTGCCAGACGATGGAAAGATCACCGGGTCGGTCGGCAAGCCAGGCAAACCCAAAGCCAAGGGCCAAAATCAGCACAACAAAGAATAACAACCGGATCATCATGTTTCTCCTAGTTGGCCGGGGCTTCGGAAGGCGCTGAAGGCGCCATGGCTGCCGCAATCAGCTTCTCGGCGCTTGCACGCGCAGCAAGCGCGTCGCGATACTCGGCCGTGGCGGCAAGTGACGCTTCAGGCAGCGTGTTCCACTCGGTGAGAGCGGCCTCGATATCACCATTGAGCAGCCGGGCTTCGGCGCGCGCGACAATTGCCTCTGCGCTGTCACCCTGAACGTCGCCGACCTTGCGGACCTTGACCACAGACATGGCGCTCGACATCAACCTGTCGACCAGCCCGGCATCAGGATCACCGGGATCGGCAGCAGCAATCGCCTTGCTGGCGGCATCGGAGAATCCCGCGACCAGATCGGCCCTGCTGGGAATGCCACGTGCCGCCAGATCCCTGAGTTCGGGGACTGCTGGATCATCCGGAGCCACCGAGGCAAACGCCTCGAGTTCAGTTGTGAAAGAACCGCCCCGGTCAATTGCAGACTTGAGCCCCGCCGCACCGATCGCGCGCGCCAGATCGATCTGGCGTGACGGCGCATCCAACTGCTCCGCAAGCGCCTGCTGGCCTTGCTCAAGCTCTGCGATCTTGCCTGAGAGTTCCTCGGAGCTGGACCGAAGCTCGCTCATCGACGTCTGAAATCCACTCTGCGCGGCGCTGATTTCGTTCATCGTTGCGGCAAGTTCGGGATCTGCGGCAGCTGCCGTGCCGCCATTGCCAAGTTCCGCGATCTTGTTTTCAATACCGGCAACCCTCTCCTGAAGCTGGGCCATCGCTGCCGGATCGCCACCATCGCCACCGGCACTCGCCGTAGCATTGGCGAGCCCAGCCTCCAGAGTGTCGAGACGGGCCGGAATATCGGAACCAACCTGGGCGGTGGAACTATTGAGCTGTTGTGACAGTGTTTCCACCTGTGATGAAAGCGCATCAACCCTTGAGGCTGAAACCTGATCGCCGCCCGCGCTGGGCGCTGGCAGCACACCGCCTGCCTGAAGCGCATATCCGCCGCCAAGGGCGATCACCGCGCCGATCAGGCTGGACATCACCATGCCGATGCCGCCGCCACTCTTGCTCTCCGGCTTTGCAGGTTTGGAGTCTGAACGTTTGGCGCCAGCGGGGCCCGTCGTTGACTGCTTCGGCCCTGTCTGGCTGGCCGCCGGTTCTGCCTGCTTGGGGCCGGTCTGGGTCTGGTTTGCCTTTGTATCGGGCGTTTTGGTGTCTGCTGCAGTCGGGCCTGTCTTCGGGTCCACTTTCGGATCGGAAGAGGGTTTGGCCGCGCTGTCACTCTTGGTCTGGCTTCCCGCCGCCGCTGCGCTGGCTCCCGTCGTTCCGGCCTTGGCGTCTTCCGGCTTAACCGGGTCAGGTGTTCTCGCCACGGCAGGCCCCGTCGCGGACGACTTTGCTTTCGGCACTTCCTTCGGCGTCACATCAGTGGCGTCGAGATCAATGGTGACCGGCTTGGGCGATTTGGAGTGTCGCGGGGTGGGGCCCTTGCTCATGGCATCTCCTGTTTGATGGTTTGGCGAGGCTGATTGTGCACAGTGTATCGTGCAATACGCTCTAACCGAGGCCTTTGTTCCGGCAAATCATCCCAACGCAACAAGCGATGCAAGCAGGCTGTCCTCATCAGGACGTCCGGACACGATCGAACGCACCTGCCAATCGCTCGGCAATCGTGCCGCGATCTGATCCGACAGGCAGATAAAACGCGCCGAATCCAATGCTTTGCCGATATCCTCGGCACTGAGCAGGTTGGAAAAATGCTGCGCGGCATTGGCCGAAAAAAACAGGACTGCATCCGGCGCGAGAGAAAAAATATCTGATTTTAAAATGTCAGTTGAATAACTTATTTCAGACATTTTGTAGCATTCCATCACCGAGAAATCGATCTTCTCAGCCTCGAGTGCCGTCTCGATCACCGGTGTACGCGGCACACCCGCCAGATAGACCAGAGCGCCTGGCCGGACATCCGATCCGACAGGATTGCGACCTTCACGGGGTTTCATCCGGGCCGCCATGAGCGTTTGCGAAAGGGCACTTGCGGTTCCTCCACCCTCGCGAACATCGACAAACCCCGCGTCTCGCGCTGCCTGCGCCGTGGCCGGTCCCACCGCATGGATCGGCACATTGCGAAGCCCCGATTGGGTCACATCACCGCTCTTGAACAGGGCGAATGCACGGGCGCTGGTGGCGATCAGCCCGCTGACTTCATCAGCGGGCGGCAAATCATCAATCGTCGCGGTAACCATCGTCTCAAACAGCGGCATCAGCACCGGGTCATGACCCAGTGCCGCAAGCCGTTCAGCGGTTCGCTGTCCGCCCGGCTCCGGCCGCGTCACCAGAACCCGCATCGACCCGCCTCAGGTCCAGCTATCGAAAAAGCTGCTTCCTGCCCGCCCACGCACCTCTGCGCCGGCATCGGCACCCACCTGCGCCGCATCACTCACAGGACCATCGGCGCGGATGTCGTGCCAGACCGTTCCGTCCGGTGTCAGGATCATGCCGAAGAAGGAGAGTTGGCCCTCGGAAATCGTCGCAAGCCCCGCGATTGGTGTGCGGCAGGACCCGTCGAGCGCGCCCAGGAACGCGCGTTCGCAGGACAGCGCGGCTTGCGTGTCGGCATGATTGATCGGGGCCAGCAATTCGGCGATGCGCTCGTCATTCGTTCTGGCTTCAATGCAGATCGCGCCCTGCCCGGGTGCTGGCGGAAAGCTGTCCGGATCCAGCAGTTCGGTAATGACCCCCGTATTGCCAAGCCGCTTGAGCCCGGCATGGGCCAGAAGCGTGGCGTCGGCCACGCCCTCTTCGAGTTTGCGCAACCGGGTTTCAACCTGGCCTCTGAAAGTGATCACCTTCAGATCGGGCCGCAACCGACGGATCAGCGCCTGCCGCCTGAGCGACGAGGACCCGACCACGGCATTCTGCGGCAAGGTCTCAAGCCGCGGTGCAGCACGGCCGATAAAGGCATCGCGAACATCTTCACGCTCGAGAAAAGTCACCAGACCAAGACCATCCGGCAACGCCGTCGGCATGTCCTTGGAGGAATGCACCGCCAGATCGAGCCGCCCGTCGCTCAGCTGCTCCTCGAGTTCCTCGGTAAACAGTCCCTTGCCGCCAATTTCGGCCAGCGGCCGGTCGGTGATCCGGTCACCCTTGGTCGACAGCACCACAATTTCAAACGCATCCTCTGCAAGAGCATGCGCAGCCATCAGCCGCGAGCGTGTTTCGTGTGCCTGCGCCAGAGCAAGCGGACTGCCGCGGGTACCGATGCGGTAAGGTTTCATTTGCAAGACATCCGTTCCGTTGTTACCGACAGAGAGGTATCGGGATCATCTCCCGAGCGCAACATTCTGGGCTGAAGTCAGCATCAAAGACAAGCATGGGCATCCGCAGCATGGACATTCTGGGAATCGAGACAAGCTGCGATGAAACCGCGGCATCGGTGGTGCGCCGCCTCCCCGACGGTTCAGGCCAGATAATGTCCGACGTCGTGCTGAGCCAGCTTGATCTCCATTCCGCCTTTGGCGGCGTGGTGCCCGAGCTTGCCGCCCGCTCCCATGTTTCGACCCTCGACCGGCTGGTCAATCAGGCTCTCGAGGAAAGCGGCGTTGCGCTGGCTGACATCGACGCGGTCGCGGTCACCTCCGGGCCGGGCCTGATCGGCGGGCTGATGGTAGGGCTGATGACCGCCAAAGCCATCGCCATGGCTTCGGGCAAACCCTTTATCGGGATCAATCATCTTGAGGGCCATGCGCTGACCGCCCGTCTGACCGACAATGTGGCGTTTCCCTATCTGCTGCTGCTGGTGTCTGGCGGGCACACCCAGATCGTTCTGGTCAAGGGCGTCAATAATTATGAGCGCTGGGGCACCACCATCGACGACGCGCTTGGTGAGGCTTTCGACAAGACCGCGAAACTGCTCGGTCTCGGCTATCCCGGCGGCCCGGCGGTTGAACAGGCAGCACTTGAGGGCGAGCCCAAGCGCTTCCGGCTGCCGGTACCGATGCGAAAAGACCCACGGCTCGATTTTTCCTTCTCCGGCCTGAAGACCGCGGTGCGGCAGATGGCCGAAGAGCAGGCACCGCTATCACAGCAGACCATTGCCGATCTGTGCCTGGCTTTCCAGACATCGGTCACATCAAGCATTGATGACCGGATCTCGATGGCGCTGGAGCGCTTTTCCGAGCGTTTCGGAGCCGAATCGAAGCCCGCTCTTGTGGTGGCAGGCGGTGTTGCTGCCAACAAGGCGATCCGTGCCACCCTTGAGACCCGCGCCTCGAAAGCAGGGTTCCAGTTCATCGCGCCGCCGCTCAATCTGTGCACAGACAATGCCGTGATGATCGCCTGGGCAGGCGCCGAACGGCTGGCTGCCGGCCTTCCAACCGATGAGCTCGATCTCGCCCCCCGTTCGCGATGGCCGCTCGATCAGACCGCCAAGGCTGTGATTGGGCATGGCAAACGTGGCGCGAAGGCCTGACCCGGTATTGAAACCGCCAGCCGGGCAGGGCATAGAATGCTCTCAATTCCGGCCATGCCCGCCTCACCTCTGATGGAGATCCCATGCTTTACGCCCTGATGTGCAAAGACCACCCCAACTCCCTCGAAAAGCGGATGGCCACCCGCCCGACCCATGTCGAGTATCTCAAGAGCATCGAAGCCAGCGGCGTCTTGAAGATGGCAGGCCCTTTGCTGGGCGATGACGAGAAGCCGATCGGCAGCCTGCTGGTTATTGCAGCCAGCGACATGAAGGAAGCCGAGGCCATTGCAGCAGCTGATCCTTATGCGATCGCGGGCCTGTTTGCCTCGACAGAGATCCGCGCCTTCAACTGGACCTTCAAGAACCCGGAGGCTTGAGATGGCCTATTGGTTGTTCAAGTCAGAGCCGTTCAAATGGTCCTGGGAAATGCAGAAGGCCAAGGGCGACACCGGCGAACAGTGGGACGGTATCCGCAACTATCAGGCCCGCAACAACATGCGTGCCATGAAATTGGGCGACAAGGCGTTCTTCTACCATTCCAATGAAGGCCTCGAAGTCGTCGGCATAGCGGAAGTTTGCGCGCTGATCCATCCGGACACCACCATCGACGATCCGCGCTGGGAGTGCGTCGATATTCGTGCGGTGTGTGACATGCCGAAGCCGGTCACGCTCAAGGATGTCAAGGCAAACCCTAAGCTTTCGGATATGAGCCTGGTGACGTCGATGCGGCTGTCGGTCCAGCCGGTAACCGAGGCGGAGTATCTCGAGGTCTGCCGCATGGGCAATCTCGACAATCCGCCAAAATCACCCGAGTGATGCCAGAACCCCGGGCCATGGTGATGAAAACCGACCCGGAAAGCTTCATCCGTGCAAACACGGCGCTTGGCTCGCCACCGCATGTGCCCGAAATCCGCCTGCATCTGGCCGATGAAGCCCATGAATTGTGGCTCAAGACCGAAGAAGAGCTTGATGCACTGGGCTTGCCGCCGCCGTTCTGGGCCTTTGCCTGGGCCGGCGGACAGGGTCTGGCGCGTCACATCATCGACAATCCGGGATTGGTCGAAGGCAAATCGGTCCTGGATTTCGCCTCTGGTTCCGGGCTTGTTGCCATCGCCGCAAAATGCGCGGGCGCTGTAAGCGTAACCGCCGCCGATATCGATCCCTGGTCGGCAACCGCAGCCCGCCTCAACGCGCAAGCCAACGGCGTAGACTTCAGGATCAGCCAATCGGACCTTGTCGGAACGGATGCGGGCTGGGATGTGATCCTTGCGGGGGACGTATTTTACGACCAGTCCATGACTGCACTGATCCTTCCCTGGTTTTCAGATCTGGCAAGGCGCGACGCTCTGGTGCTCATCGGCGATCCCGGCCGCTCCTACTGTCCGCGCAACGGGATGGAGCTGCTGGCCACCTACATGGTGCCGGTCACCCGCGCTTTGGAAGACAGCGAAATCAAGCGGACCTCGGTATTTCGCTTCACTGCGTGAGGCTGTGATAATTCCATCTTGTCTTGTATACACAATTCGTATATACAATTTTTGTCGCAGCGTCGGTACGCCTTGCGAAGTGTTAGTGCCAATTGTGGCAGCCGCAGAAGGAATAAGCTCATGAATAATATTCAAATATTTGGTTATCGAGGACAAGAAAATGAAATTCGAATGGGACGAAACCAAGCGTACTGAAATTTACGAAAAGCACGGTGTCGACCTTCTAGAGGCGGCTCTCATTTTTGAAAATGACGTTTTGGAAAAGGAAGACACACGCAGGGATTACGGTGAAAAGCGAATGATTGCTTTGGGTATGGCCGACGGCGAGGTTTACATCGTTGTTTATACCAAGAGGGACGATGTTTATCGCCTCATAACAGCGTGGAAAGGAGGTCAGGATGACCGAGACGAATATGAAAAAAGGAGGTCTTAGCGACCTGCGCATGATGAAGGAAAGGGGCGAAACGCACCCTTCCGGCAATGCAGAAACCACGACAGATCTGCCAAAGGACTTTTGGGATGATGCTGAACTGGTCAATCATACCAAAACCAAAGAGGCCATCAGCTTGCGTGTCGATTCCGATATCCTTGAGTTTTTCAAGGCCCAAGGAAAAGGGCACCTCACACGGATGAATGCTGTTCTGCGTTCTTATGTCGAGGCACATCGGTCAAAAGCTCCTCGTTAAGACAGCTCGATCAATCGTTCGTCATGGAGTTGGTTCTGTCCTTCGTCGCTGAAGTGGTCATTTCCCCTCTCAGGCCAAGCCAGATTACGCTTCGGCACACAGCGGTTTCTGGCTATTTATCTGGTTCAGCTTCATCTTCACCACTATGCCGATCAACCACCGCTAAAAGCGCTTTGGTCAGGATCTGACGTCACCCCAACCGCTGGCTAGATAACGCGGAAAACGGTCCCGCGCCGCAGGAACGGCATGATTCTCAGCATGTCGCGGCGCTTGAGCGCAATGCAGCCTTGCGTCGGCGGGAAGCCCGGTTTGGCGACATGCAGAAAGATGGCGCTGCCCGCCCCGCGCCGTCGCGTGCGAATATTCCAGTCGAGCACAAAGCCGAAATCATAGAGCACATCATTGCGCAGAAGTGTTTCATGGCTGTCGGCAAATGGCAGCCGGACATGCCGGTTGTAGGCTGCGTGGCCCGGGGCATCGCACCAACCATCCTTTTTCCCGACTCGCTGCAAAGGCAGCCCCGAATGGTCCGGCGTCAACATGCCGCCGCGTCGGAACCCCGACAGAACGGCCATCGCCGCACGCGGCGTGCCGCCATCACCTTCCCGCTTGAACGAAGTAACGCCACCCCTTCCAAGAGCTGCCTGCAAAGTCAGCGGCCCGATCCTGACCAAGCCTCTCAACCGGTCGGTTGGCGAAGGTCGCACCACGACCTCGCGTGGCCTACAACGCTTGAGCGGCCGTTTTTGTAACATCAACCTCACGATCAAGTGCTCCTGCTGTGACTTGGCACACCTATTTAGCACTTTGCCCTTGCGTCGAAAGTGCCTAAACAGGAACACAATGCCATATGACACCATCTCTGGCGCCGGACCGTTCCGGCGTTGATGCCTGTACGAAGAAGGAAGCCGCAATGACCGCTCGCTCGATCCTGCTGGTAGATGATGACAATGACCTCAGAGAAACCCTTGTCGAGCAGCTTTCTCTGTATGAGGAATTTGCTATTTCCCAGGAATCATCCGCGACCAAGGGTGTGCAGGCGGCAAGAAATGAACATGTCGACCTTCTGATCATGGATGTCGGTCTGCCTGACATGGATGGGCGCGAAGCGGTGAAGCTGCTGCGCAAGGGTGGCTTCAAGTCGCCGATCATCATGCTCACCGGCCACGACACCGATTCCGACACCATCCTCGGGCTTGAGGCCGGCGCCAATGACTACGTCACAAAGCCGTTTCGATTCGCGGTTCTGCTGGCCCGCATTCGCGCCCAGCTGCGCCAGCATGAACAGAGCGAAGACGCGACATTCACCGTTGGTCCCTACACCTTCAAGCCGAGCCAGAAACTGCTGCTTGATGAAAAGGGCGCCAAGATCAGGCTGACCGAAAAGGAAGCGGCCATTATCCGCTATCTTTATCGGGCCGATCAGAAAGTGGTCACCCGTGACGTTCTGCTGGAAGAAGTCTGGGGCTACAATTCAGGTGTTACCACCCATACACTCGAAACCCACGTCTATCGCCTGCGCCAGAAGATCGAGGCGGATCCCTCGAACGCCGAGATTCTGGTGACCGAAAGCGGTGGCTACAAGATCATCCCATGATGTCAGCCAGGCTGGCCCTGAAACTCGCCTTCCCTGACACTGGCTTTCAAGGAGTGCATCCGTGGCTCTGAATGACGACATTGCCCTGCTTTCGATTGTGCCGCTGTTCCG
Source organism: Hoeflea sp. AS60 (assembly GCF_038900115.1). Classification (NCBI taxonomy): domain Bacteria; kingdom Pseudomonadati; phylum Pseudomonadota; class Alphaproteobacteria; order Hyphomicrobiales; family Rhizobiaceae; genus Hoeflea; species Hoeflea sp. AS60. Next base: position 708,990 of record NZ_JBBMQP010000001.1, read on the forward strand.
CGATATCAGCGAGGACAAGCTGCGGCTGATAGCATTTGGTGCGGAACGGCGAAGGATGCAGGCCGGCCAGATGCTGTTTCGCGAGGGCACCCCCGCCGATTGCGCATTTGTGGTCGCGGATGGTCGTTTCGAGCTGTCACGGGCAGGCAAGGATGGTCACGCGGTCTCGCTCGGTTTCGCTGAACGCGGCACCCTGCTCGGTGAACTGGCGATGGTCACATCCGTCAACCGGTCGATGACCGCGATTGCGCCTGACAATGCCGAGGTTATCCGCATCAACCGGCCGCTGTTCCGCCGCATGCTGGAGGAATATCCTGACATCGCCACCATTGTGCGCCAACGCATCGACGAAAATCTGGCGGCGCTCAATGCCGACCTTGGCAAGGTTGCCGGGCGCTTCGCCAACTGAGCCTGCTTGAGGCCTATAACTCAAAATGTGCAGTTACCGGCACATGATCCGATGGCCGTTCCCAGCCGCGTGCCTCACGCAATACATCAATGCGTTTGAGCGCGGGCGCCAGGTCAGCCGAAGACCAGACGTGGTCCAGCCGTCGACCCCGGTCGGCGGTGTCCCAGTCCTTTGCCCGATAGCTCCACCAAGTGAAGATCTTCTCTTCCGGCGGGATATGGGTTCGGATCAGATCGACCCAGGCCCCGGCCTTCTGCATCGCCACGAAGTTCTCCGTCTCGATCGGTGTGTGGCTGACCACTTTCAGGAGCTGCTTGTGGGACCAGACGTCGGTTTCCAGCGGCGCAATATTGAGATCGCCAACCAGGATCGAAGACACCCCTTCGGCTTGTTCTGCCTCGGCATGAAGCAGCTTCATTTGCTCGACAAAATCGAGTTTGTGGGCAAATTTCGGATTGATCTCGCGGTCCGGCTCATCACCGCCCGCCGGCACATAGAAATTGTGGATCCGGATCCTCTTTGATCCCGGCACCTCGACAATCGCCGAGACATTTCGGGTATCATCGATCGCGCAATAGGTCTGGCGCCGGTCATCTTTCAGCGGCAACCGGGATATGATGGCGACGCCGTGGTATCCCTTCTGACCATGAATGGCGATATGCTCATACCCGAGCTTGCGGAACGCAGAGCTCGGGAAAGCGTCATTGGGACACTTGGTCTCCTGCAGGCACAACACGTCAGGCTGATAGGTTTCGAGAAAATGCTGCACCAGCGGAAGCCGCAGCCGGACGGAGTTGATATTCCAGGTCGAAACGGAAAACGCCAAATCAGATCGCCTTCTTGGATGTGAGCCTGCCTGTATGTGGCTGATTAGACAGCCAAGGGCAAGCCGATCCAGGCGATGAGACGCAAATCAGCCGTCATCCACAATTGAGTGAAGACTCGATCCCAAACAGCGCTGGCTCAGCCGTCACTTGGACGCTTTGTCGGCTGAATCTGCCCATAAGGCACTTCGAACACATCTGCCGCGAACTTGACGCCGGCCTGAACATTGAAAATCATCACTGACGTGTCCTTGCCTTGGGCATCGCGAATGGTCCACTGCTTCAGCTCAAAGGTTGTCGGATCGAACATCATGCTGATGGTCGAATCACCGAAAATCGACTTGTTGCCGAGAACAATCGTCGTCAGGTCCGGGTCTTCCTTGACCGAGCGCACTGTTTCGCCGGAGAGGTCGATCCGGTCGGAAAGCAGCAGTTTCAGCGGTGTCTTGCCGTAGGGGTAAAGATCCCATGTCCTCAGCTTTCGATTGCCGATCACCACGTTCCGCCCGTCAGAAATCACCCGGACAGCCGAGGGCTCCTCATAGTTGAAGCGGAGCTTGCCGGGACGCTCGATGAAGAACTTGCCACCCGTCTGCTCGCCATTGGGGCCGAATTGAATGAATTCGCCGGTCATGGTTTTCACGGATGCAAAGTGATCGGCAACCCTTTGCGCCGCATCGGCCGAGCGCGCGCTGCCCGGAAAGGCCATAAGACCAGCCGCAGCAGCCATCAGCGTCAGTCCCAGGCCCAAGCCTCCGCCCAGGAGGGCGCGGCGAGCCGGATCGTGCTGTTGAATCGTGGTGGAAGTGCTCTGCTTCGACATCTCTGTCTCCGTTTCGTTTCGACCTCTGTTTCGGCCAAGACTGCGGCGCCAGTGTGACGCTGAACTTCTCATTCGGATAACCCTAGCGCGGCTCGATATCGTCTTCCGTTGGCACAAGGATTTCCCGCTTGCCGGCATGATTGGCAGCACTGATCACACCTTCGTTTTCCATGCGTTCAATCAGCGAGGCGGCGCGGTTGTAGCCGATTCCAAGCCGCCGCTGGATATAGGAAGTCGAGGCCTTGCCGTCACGCAGGACAATAGCCACTGCCTGGTCATAGGGGTCGTCCGAGTCGGCGAGGTTCGAAGTTCCTGCCGGACCACCGCCGCCACCTTCGGCCTCGTCATCATCCTCGGTGATCGAATCAAGATATTCCGGCACACCTTGCGTCTTCAGGAACGAAACGATGTCCTCGACTTCCTTGTCCGAAACAAACGGCCCATGCACGCGCTGGATGCGGCCGCCGCCGGCCATGTAGAGCATGTCGCCCATGCCGAGCAGCTGTTCGGCGCCCTGCTCGCCCAGAATGGTGCGCGAATCGATCTTCGAGGTCACCTGGAAGGATATCCGGGTCGGGAAGTTGGCCTTGATCGTGCCGGTGATGACATCGACAGATGGACGCTGCGTCGCCATGATCACGTGGATGCCCGCAGCACGCGCCATCTGCGCCAGACGCTGCACCGCGCCTTCGATATCCTTGCCTGCGACCATCATCAGGTCGGCCATCTCGTCGATCAGAACGATGATATAGGGAAGCGGCGTGAGATCGAATTCTTCGGTCTCGTACACAGCCTCACCGGTGTGACGATCAAAACCGGTCTGGACTGTGCGGGTGATCGGCTCGCCTGAAGCCTTGGCCTGTTCAACGCGCGAATTGAAACCGTCGATATTTCGGACGCCGATCTTCGACATCTTCTTGTAGCGCTCTTCCATCTCGCGGACGGTCCACTTGAGCGCCACGACAGCCTTTTTCGGGTCTGTCACCACGGGAGTAAGCAGATGCGGAATACCATCATAAACCGACAGTTCGAGCATTTTCGGATCGATCATGATCAACCGGCACTTTGACGGATCCATCTTGTAGAGGATCGACAGGATCATCGTGTTGATGGCAACCGACTTGCCCGAGCCGGTGGTACCGGCAACCAGCACATGCGGCATCTTGGCAAGATCGGCGATCACCGGCTCGCCGCCGATGGTCTTGCCAAGCGCCAGACCAAGCTTGGCCTTGGAAGTCTCGAAATCACGACTGGCGATCAATTCGCGCAAGTAAACGGTTTCGCGTTTCTGGTTCGGCAATTCAATGCCGATAGCGTTGCGTCCAGGCACGACCGCAACACGCACGGCAATGGCGCTCATAGAGCGGGCGATGTCATCGGCGAGCCCGATGACCCGCGAGGACTTGATACCGGGGGCTGGTTCCAGTTCGTACAAGGTAACGACCGGACCCGGCCGGACATGAATGATCTCGCCCTTGACGCCGAAATCCTGCAGCACGCCTTCAAGCATGCGGGCGTTCTGCTCAAGCGCCTCGGGAGACAGGGTGGTATCCTTGACCACATTGCGCGCCTCGGTCAGCAAATGCACCGATGGCAGCGTGAAGCCGTGATCCTCAAGCATGGACCCTTGCGCATCGCGTTGAACCCGCCCGCCGGGCTTGGGCCGTTCGGCAGGCGCCGCAATGCGTGGAGACGGGGTGACCCGTGTCTGGGCAGGCGCAGTCTGGGGACGCCAGTCTGCTGCAGGGTCCTCGTCGTCACCCATGTCGTCAGACAGGACGCCATCGGGAAGCGGTTCATCGTCAATATCGAATGGCGGCGCATCATCAACCTGCACCGGTCGCGACCGCGTCAACGGGGCGAATCCAGGCTCGATCCTGTCACCGACCGGACGCGCGACCCCCTCATACAGCTCGCCTCCAGCGTCGGCATACTCGCTGTTAAGATCAAGCGGGGAATCCGGCATCACCCGCAGCTTTCTGAGGCTCGCGAGGCCAGTCATCCGCCGGATGCGACCGCGCGTGGTGAACCAGGCATGGTGGATCGCACCAAGAACGAGCGAACCGCTCGGCGCTTCATCCAAATCATCCACATCATCTTCCACGATCGGCGCGTCATTGCTTTGGGCATCCGTGCCGCGGCCAATTAGGCCGGCGCCAAAGAGCAACAGCCAACACGCCACCGGCGCAATCAGAACTCCCAGAATGACGGCGACAAGACCGGACGGAAAACCGCCGGTAAACACAGACGGGATCTTGAGCGCCATATCGCCGAGCACGCCGCCGAGCCCGTTTGGCAAAGGCCAGCTCTGTGAGCGCGGCAGCAGACCAAACAGCGCGGCTGTCAGCCATGCGCCGCCAAACCAGGCGGCTGCGCGGCGCGAAATTCGGTCGACGGGACGATTGCGCAACAGGCCAATGGCCCAGAACAGGGCCGGCAGCAGACCGATGACGCCCGCCAGCCCGAAAAACTGCATGACAAGATCGGCAAATGCGGCACCGCTGAATCCCAGAGCATTGCCTGCAACTGCGCCATTCGCGTTGGAAAAACTCGGATCCGTGACATTCCAGGTTGCAAGTGCCGCGATGGCAAGCGCCAGCCCGGCAAGAATGACCAGACCAATGACAAACCGGATCTGCCGTCGCACCAGTTCGCCCAGCAATGTGCTGTGCGAAGGAACGCCCGACGAGAGGGAAGAAGAGCCTGACTGCATGGTTACACAATGTCCGAATCGGGTTTTGGGCCCTTGCGAACCCATCTTCGGCAAATCTAACCACTCCCGGGTTAATGTGGCATTAACCATGCAGGCTGCTGAACCGGCAAAATGGAAGGCTGAATGTAAAAACGCGGCCCGAAAGTCCGGGCCGCGTCTTTTTTCAAGCCGTCTTCAGGCTTGATCAGCCGTGGTAGGCCGCTTCGCCATGCGAGGCCAGATCGAGGCCCTGGCGTTCGTCTTCCACGCTGACGCGCAGACCAATGGTCATATCGACGACCTTGTAGAGGATAAGCGAGACGATACCGCACCACAGGATGGTGACGCCGACTGCGGAGGCCTGGATGACAAACTGCGATCCAACGGCGTAATCTTCACCGCCAGCACCGCCGAGGCTTGGCATGTTGACGATCGCGGTACCAAGAGCGCCGACAATACCGCCGACGCCATGGATGCCGAACACGTCCGCCGTGTCGTCATAGCCAAACTTGTTCTTCACCACTGCGACAAAGTAGTAGCAGACCGCAGAAGCGACAGCGCCGAGCACGATGGCGCCAACCGGGCCGGCGAAGCCGGCCGCCGGTGTGACCGCAACCAGTCCTGCAATCATGCCTGAGACCGCACCGAGCAGCGAAGTCTTGCCGCGATGCATGGTTTCGATCACTGTCCAGGCAAGGATTGCACCAGCGGTTGCGGTGAAGGTGTTGATCATCGCAAGCGCGGCGCCACCATTGGCTTCGAGGTTTGAACCGGCGTTGAAGCCGAACCAGCCGAACCACAGCAGCGATGCGCCAACCATGGTCAGTGTCATCGAGTGCGGCGCCATCATGTCACGCCCGAACCCGGTGCGCTTGCCAATCAGGATTGCGCCGATCAGACCGGCAATGCCGGCGTTGATGTGAACGACCGTGCCGCCGGCAAAATCCAGCGCGCCCATCTTGAACAGCAGGCCGTTGGCATCCCAAACCATATGCGCAATCGGGAAGTAGACGAAGGTAACCCACAGCGCGACAAACAACATGAGCCCGGAAAACCGGATGCGTTCGGCAAAGGCGCCGACAATCAGCGCCGGTGTGATGCAGGCAAACGTCATCTGGAACGCGATGAAGATGTATTCCGGGATCATCACGCCATCCGAGAAGGTGGCGGCTTCGCTGGCGGCAGTTACGCCCGAAAGAAACAGCTTGGCGGTTCCGCCCCAGAAGGCGCTTTCAGATCCGCCGAAGGCGAACGAATAGCCATAGAAGATCCAGATTACCATCACCATGGCGGTGATCATCGTGCACTGGAGCAGGACCGAGAGCATGTTCTTGGCACGTACCAGGCCGCCATAGAACAGGGCCAGGCCCGGCAGGATCATCAAGAGAACCAGAATGGTCGAGACCAGCATGAAAGTGGTGTCGCCCTTGTCCATTGTGGTGGCAGCAGCGTCCTGCGCGAAGGCCGGAACGGCGAAGGCTGCAAGTGCGCCCGCTGCCATCAACCCGAGCCGAAGCGGGGATTTGTGTGACATCTGAAGTGTCATGGGTGTGTCTCCTGTTGCCTTACAACGCGTCGGCGTCGGTTTCGCCGGTGCGGATACGCATGGCCTGTTCAATCGAGTAAACGAAGATCTTGCCGTCGCCGATCTGGCCGGTCTTGGCAGACGTCGCGATGGCGTCCACAGCCTTGTCGACCGCATCCGTCGCAACCGCGATTTCAATCTTCAGTTTCGGCAGAAAGCTCACCGCGTATTCCGTCCCGCGATAAATCTCGGTATGCCCCTTCTGTCTGCCGTAGCCTTTGACTTCGCTGACGGTCAGGCCCTGAATGCCAATAGCCGTCAGTGCTTCGCGCACTTCGTCCAGCTTGAACGGCTTGATGATGGCCATCACAATTTTCATCTGGTTTCCCATCCTTTTTATACGCGGCTTTGCCGCCTCTCCTGACAGACATCCCAACACGCGTTGGAGCACCCGCGTGACAATTCCCTATCAAGTGCCGTGCCAATCGGCACTTGCGCGGAAACACAGCCGATACAGCGAGCAACCAGCCCTCACAGGCATCAATCTGCTGAATAATTGTGCAAACAAGCTCGAATTGTTGGCTTATTATTCATCAAAACTATTTTGTAAGCCGCGGTCTCTGGCTGGCTTGATCAGCAAAAAGGGCTGGCTAAAACAAAAAAAGGGGCCCGGAAAACCGGGCCCCGAGGTTGGGATGGAACTCCATCCCGACGGGATTCTTGGGAAGAACAATCAGCCCTTGGTGAATTCCGGGTAGGCTTCGACACCAACTTCGGCCATGTCGAGACCCATCATTTCGTCTTCTTCCGAGGCACGAATGCCGACGGTTGACTTGAGAATGAACCAGATCACGCCAGAGGCCACGAAGGTGAACACACCGATCGAGACGATACCGAGAATCTGGGTTCCGTAGGACATGTCCGGGTTGGAGAACGGCACGATGAAGGTACCCCATATACCGGCCAGAAGGTGAACCGGGATGGCGCCAACAACGTCATCGATCTTGAGCTTGTCGAGCATCGGTACGGCGAAGACCACGATGATGCCGCCGATAGCGCCGATAATGATCGCTGTCAGGGGAGAAGGCATCAGTGGCTCGGCAGTGATCGAGACCAGGCCGGCAAGCGCGCCGTTGAGCGCCATGGTGACGTCGACCTTCTTGTAGAGGATCTGGGTCAGGATCATCGCCGCAATCACGCCGCCACAGGCAGCAAGGTTGGTGTTGGCGAAGATGCGGCTGATGTCAGATGCATCGCCATTGGTGCCCATAGCCAGCTGCGAAGCGCCGTTGAAGCCGAACCAGCCGAGCCACAGGATGAAGGTGCCGAGCGTTGCCAGCGGCATCGACGAACCCGGCATCGGTGTAACCTTGCCGTCTGCGCTGTATTTGCCTTTGCGGGCGCCAAGCAGGATCGCACCGGCGAGAGCTGCCCAGCCACCGACCGAGTGAACCAGCGAAGAACCGGCGAAGTCGGAGAAGCCAGCTTCGCTGAGCCAGCCGCCGCCCCACTGCCAGGAGCCAGTGATCGGATAGAGAACGCCGGTCAGGATTACGGTGAAGATCAGGAAAGGCCAGAGCTTGATGCGCTCTGCAAGCGTACCCGAAACGATCGACGCCGTGGTGGCGCAGAACACCATCTGGAAGAACCAGTCGGATGCGACCGAATAATCGCCTTCGTTGGCGGTGCCGGCATCAGGCCAGCTGTAAGGCATTGGCGTGCCGAAATAGCCGCCATTGACGTCGGTGTACATCAGCGAGTAGCCGATGATCCAGAACATCACGCCTGCAATCGAATAGAGCGCGATGTTTTTCAGGCACTGCATCGAGACGTTCTTCGACCGGACAAGACCGGCTTCAAGCATGGCAAAGCCAGCCGCCATCCACATGACGAGAAAGCCGCCGATGAGGAACAGGAGTGTGTTGAAAATGAAGGCTGTTTCAGCAGCTGTTGCAAATTCGGGTGCTGCGGCAGCTGGGGTTGCATCCTGCGCGAAGGCTGGAAGGGCGAAGGCTGCGAGTGCGCCCGCTGCCATCAACCCGAGCCGAAGCGGGGATTTGTGTGACATCTGAAGTGTCATGGGTGTGTCTCCTGTTGCCTTACAACGCGTCGGCGTCGGTTTCGCCGGTGCGGATACGCATGGCCTGTTCAATCGAGTAAACGAAGATCTTGCCGTCGCCGATCTGGCCGGTCTTGGCAGACGTCGCGATGGCGTCCACAGCCTTGTCGACCGCATCCGTCGCAACCGCGATTTCAATCTTCAGTTTGGGCAGAAAGCTCACCGCGTATTCCGTCCCGCGATAAATCTCGGTATGCCCCTTCTGTCTGCCGTAGCCTTTGACTTCGCTGACGGTCAGGCCCTGAATGCCAATAGCCGTCAGTGCTTCGCGCACTTCGTCCAGCTTGAACGGCTTGATGATGGCCATCACAATTTTCATCTGGTTTCCCATCCTTTTTATACGCGGCTTTGCCGCCTCTCCTGACAGACATCCCAACACGCGTTGGAGCACCCGTCTGACCTAACGGAATCAAATGCCGTGCCAGTTCGGAAAAATCAGGTGAAGATGTTGATATAAAAGGACATTATTTGACAACTGGATTCAGTTGTGGGGCCCGCACAATTACAGCAGGTCAATTATTAGGCAAATATTAACTTATGCACAATAATTAGGCTTTTGCCCGATCTCGAATCAATCCTTCTTGCGCCACCGAGGCAATCAGCGTGCCGTCGCGCTGATAAAGGCTTCCACGGGTGAAGCCTCGAGAGCCATTCGTATTGGGCGAATCCATGCTGTAGAGCAGCCAGTCATCGAGTTTAGAAGGCCGGTGAAACCACATCGCATGGTCAAGGCTGGCAACCTGCAGATCGCGGTCAAACACTGAGCGGCCATGGGCGAACAGGGCCGTATCCAGAAGCGTCATGTCGGACAGGTAAGCCAGAATGGCCGCCTGAATGATGTGATCATCGGGCACCGGTCCTGTTGTCCGGACCCAGACTTTCTGCTGCGAATCCAGTTTCTGGTCGGAAATATAGTGTTCCAGCGAAAGCGGTCGCACCTCGATCGGCCGCTCACGCTCCCAGTAATTGCGGATGTGATCAGGCGCGCCGGTCAGAAATGCCTCGCGCATCTGTTCCCTGCCCGGCAGGTCCTGCGGCTGCGCCACGTCAGGAATCGGGTCCTGGTACTCAAGCCCTTCCTCCACTTTCTGGAAGGAAGCCGACAGCGAGAAAATTGCCTTGCCGTGCTGGATGGCGACAACCGAGCGGGTAGCAAAACTCAAGCCATCCCGAATCCGGTCAACCTCGTAGATAATGGGGGCGGCAGGATCACCTGGCCGCATGAAATACGCATGCAGCGAATGTACTGGCCGGTCAGCCCCGATCGTGCGTTGCGCCGCAACCAGCGCTTGCCCGATCACCTGGCCACCAAAGACACGCTGCCAGCCAACCTGCGGGCTGGTTCCGCGGAACAGGTCCTGCTCGAGCCGTTCAATATCGAGGCTGGAGAGCAGTTGTTCCATGGCGGTGGGAGCTGTGCGCGACATTTTGGTTTTCTCGCAGAGGTGGGCTGAAGGATGACAATGCGGTATACGGTGTCATGACGCCGCTGCAAAGACCGGAGCCGCCATATCTGGCGCGAAGGAACCATTGCCGGTGTCCCAGGTTGGAATGTTGGGCCTAGATATTGAGAAGGAAAATGCGATGACGACCCAGAGCCTTGATATTCTGGTGTGTGGCGGCGGATATGTCGGCCTTTCGGCCGCCGTTGCGCTTAAACTCGCAGCCCCTTCGCTGGATATCGCCGTGATTGACGCAGCACCGCCTGAAGTCTGGCGCAAGGATCAGCGCGCCTCGGCAATCGCGGCTGGCGCCAAGCGCCTGCTGACGACACTTGGCGTCTGGAGCGAGATCGAGCCCAATGCCCAGCCCATCAACGATATGGTCATCACTGATTCGCGCACATCAGATCCGGTTCGGCCGGTGTTCCTGACATTTGATGGCGCTATCGAGGACGGCGAACCCTTCGCCCACATGGCGCCAAATGTCGCCATGGTTTCAGCCCTGCGCGAAAAGGCTGCCGAAATCGGCATTACGATCCACCAGTCTGCCGCTGCTTCAGGTCTTGAAATCACCGAATGCGACGCCCGCGTTGAAACATCGGATGGCCGTATCTTCACTGCGAAGCTTGTGGTGGCTGCAGACGGGGTCAAATCCAGCTTGCGCGAAATGGTGGGCATCAAGACCCAGCGCTGGGAATATGGCCAATCGGGAATTGTAACCACGGTCGCCCATGAACGACCGCACAATGGCCGTGCCGAAGAACATTTTCTGCCATCTGGCCCCTTCGCCATCCTACCCCTGACAGGAAACCGGTCGTCTCTGGTCTGGACCGAACGGACAGAGGCTGCCAACCGGCTTGTCGCCGAAGACGATTTTGTCTTCGAGGCTGAGCTTGAACGCCGTTTCGGCCATCATCTCGGTGCGCTGACTGTCGAAGGCGGCCGCAGGGCTTTTCCGCTCGGATTGACGCTGGCGCGCGAATTTGTCCGGCCGCGCCTGGCACTGGCCGGTGATGCCGCTCACGGCATCCATCCCGTAGCCGGCCAGGGGCTCAATCTCGGCTTCCGCGATGTCGCGGCACTGGCTGAAACCGTTGTTGAGGCAAACCGCCTTGGCCTTGATATCGGGTCTTTGACGGTTCTCGAGCGCTATCAGACCTGGCGGCGGTTTGACACGGTTCGGATGGGTGTCACCAGCGACCTCCTCACCCGCATGTTCTCAAACGATATCACCCCGTTGCGGCTGATCCGGGATTTTGGCCTAGGCCTGGTCGACAGGATGCCTGCAATGAAGCGCTATTTCATCAACCAGGCTGCCGGCATCCCGGACGCGTCGGGCCCCCGGTTGTTGCGCGGCGAGACCATCTGACCTGATGGTCAATGCTCCTACTGCGGCGCGATCTGCAGGCTTTGTTCGGCTCGGCGAAGGCTTTCGGTCAGCACCGTCATGTCGTTGAATGCGTGAGCCAGAGCAATTCCGCCCTGCCACTCGATCACCACGGCACGCGCCCGGGCCATGGCAATTGAAGGTCTGGGTCCGGTTTTTTGCAGCTCGCGGGCGATGAAACTGACCAGCAATTCAAAACTCTGACCGGCGCGGGCCGACGCGTCCGGTGCCACGCGGCGAAAATCCCTGACTGCAGCACTGATCGGGCAGCCATTGTCGACCCGGCTGCGGTTGGATTGACTGAGCCGCTGCAGCAAGAACCTTACGCGCTCTCTCGGATCGCGGGACGCAGCTTCGGCTTCGACCGTCAGCGATTGGGTTTCATCGACAAACACATCCGCCACCGCCAGGGCCAGATCCGCCTTTGTACGGAAATAGTAGAACATGTTGCCCTGCGGTACATCCGCATCACGAGCGATGTCAGCAATGCTGGTTGCGGAAAATCCATGCACCCAGAACAGGCGCGCCGCAGCTGCGACGATCGCTTCGCGCCTTTGATCACCCTTTCTGGACACGAATCCGCCTTTCTGATTTGGTCGGCTGACTCATATCTGGGCGAAACGCTGTGGCCGGTCAAGCATCCTGCAAACGGAGATAAAGCCGGTTCGGGCCTATTCGTCTTCGGGAAGCTGGCGCGCTTCGGAGACCAGCATGATCGGGATGCCGTCACGGACCGGATAGGCCAGATTGGCCCGAACCGAGATCAGCTCCTCCTTCTCCGGGTCAAATTCCAGCGGACCATAGGTCAGCGGGCACACCAGAAGCTCCAGCATCTTTATATCGACTGCACCCCTTGAACGGAGGATTTTGGCTGGCTCGATCTCTTTTTTCATTCTCGCGGAATACGCCTATTGCAGAACCCGTGCATAGTCGTCCGAATCGCGCGCCAGGGCAATCTCCGTGATGGCGATCAGCGTTTCCGCTCGCACCCTCAGATTATCCGCTTCCAGCAACGCCTGTTTCTCCGCAGGACCGTAAGGTGACATCATCGACAGTGAATTGACCAGCGTTTGGGTGCTCGCCCGCTCGACCGAATTCCAGTCGGCCTCAAGATCATTGGCTTCCAGATAGGCCTTGAAACTGTCAAGCAGCGCTTTCCGGTCAACTTCAGCGCCGTCATCATCGGATTCGAGATCGCCAAGGAAAGGCGAAATCCGGCACACTCTGTAAGGCTTGCGCCCTTTTTCGAGTTCACCACCAACCCTGAACCTGCAAACCCCGCCCAAAGTGATGACATAGCGGCCATCGCCGGTTTCGGAAAAGGAGGTAATGCGCCCCAGACAGCCGACACTACAGAGATCTTGCACCGGCCCATTGCGGGCTTCTCCCTCGGTGAGGGCAGGCTGAATGACCCCGATCAGCCGGTTGGAACTCATGGCATCATCGAACATGGCAAGATATCGCGGCTCAAAAATGTTGAGCGGCAATTGGGCGCCCGGCAGCAAAAGCGCACCAGACAGCGGAAACACCGGAACGACTTCCGGTATATCCGCTTGAACTCGATAGGATTTGTTCCCGACTTGCATGCCTTTACGCCTCAATGTTCACCACACACCGAAATGTGGAGCAAGATCACGAATTCTCAAGTCCCTGCCTGAGAATCAGGCACTCAGGAAAACAGCAGGGATGACAGTTGCCGCCGCGCCGACAGGGTCGCGGGATCCATCGGACCCCAGGCCTCGAAAAACTCGAGCAGCACCTTGCGTGCTGCCTCGTCTTCCCAGGCCCGGTCCTTGCGCATGATCGTGAACAGCTCGTCGGCCGCTGATTCGCGATCACCTTGCGCGTTGAGGATCTTGGCAAATTTGAGCCTGGCTTCGTGATCCGCCGGATTGGAAGCCAGACGAGCCTCAAGCTCGACCGGATCGCCGAGTTCGGCAACTTCCCGTGCCATCTCCAGCCGCTTGAAGACCGAGGCAACTTCAAGATCCTTACGATCTTCAGGAGGAACGGCACTCAACAGCTTTTCAGCACGGTCAAGTTCGCCGGCGGCCAGCATGCAGCCGGCCATACCGGCAATCGCACCGACATGAGTCTGATCCATCTGCAGGATTGCGGCAAAGCCACGCGCTGCCGCCTCGACCTCACCGGCGGTGAACGCTTCACGCGATTGCGCCAGGATCTCTTCAATCTGGTCCTCGGCCGACGACTTTGGCGGAGGGCCGGCAACCTTGTCGATGAACTCACGGATCTGGCTTTCAGGAAGCGCGCCCATGAAGCCGTCAACCGGTTTGCCGCCGGCAAAGGCAACCACGGCAGGAATAGACTGAATCCCCATCTGCCCCGGAATTGCCGGATGATCATCAATATTGAGCTTGACCAGTTTGACCCGGCCATTGGATTCACGCACCACTTTCTCGATGATCGGGGTAAGCTGTTTGCAGGGTCCGCACCACGGCGCCCAGAAATCGACCAGCACTGTGACATCCTGGGACGCCTTGATCACGTCAGCCGTGAAATCGGCAGTCGTGGTGTCCGAGATCAACTCACCCGCAACGCCGCCAGCGCCTTGAGCCGGTTTTGGCTTGTCGCCAAAGGTCACCGTGCCGCTCATCTGGCCGCCTGAAGACGCAGCATAGGGATTGTCATAGTCACTCATGGGTCTGTTTCCGTGCCTGCTGTAAGATATCTTTGTTTAAAATCGTGTTTTAGACCGAAACTTTCAAGATCATCGGCTCATGACCGGTATGGGCGAGAAATCGCTTGAGATCCTCACGCCCTATCGATGTCGTCGCATCATTGCTCAACGGATGAGCATTTATAACCTCGTGCTCCAGAAGCGGCGCGTCAATGACGATTGTCACATCATGGTCTGGATCGTTGATAGCACAGAAAATGGTGACCGAGCCCGGCGTCACGCCAAGCTTTTCCATCAACGCTTCCGGCTTTCCGAAGGAAACCCGCCCGCTCGCCCCTATAAGGCCATGGATCGTCTTCAGGTTCACTTCCGCATTTTCTTCGAGCGTCACCAGAAAATAGGCCCCCTTCTTGTCCTTGAGGAACAGGTTCTTTGTATGCCCCCCCGCAATATCATCAGACAAGGACTGGGATTCAGCGACCGTGAACACAGGCGCATGATCAACAGTCGGATGCGCAATGCCCAGCGCGTCAAGGCAGTCGAAAAGTTCCTGGCGGGTCTTTGGCATGGGATCAACTCTTGCTGGAATGAACACGTCAATTCGGGTGACACTGAAGCGCGACCTCTAGCAGTCCGCCTGTCTTCAGCCTGATTTTCATCCTTGATAGGCAACCCGGCAATTCTGCGCAATGGCTGCGTCTTTCAAAGCGGAACCGCTGTGCCAACGCCAGCCTAACCCGCTGCAATGGCCCGGCGGAACGACCCCGATTGCGATATAGTGCAATCGACTGAAAATTCCCTGTTGCAATTGAAAGCAGGTTGCGCCATATAGCGCCGGTCCGGGCCGGAACGGCTTGGACAACCGGTCCGAGTTACCCACGGACATGGTGATGAGCGGGCGTAGCTCAGGGGTAGAGCACAACCTTGCCAAGGTTGGGGTCGGGCGTTCGAATCGCCTCGCCCGCTCCAAATCTTCTTTGATTTGAAATGCTTACAGGCTCGGGTAACCGGGCCTTTTTGCTGTATGGCCGCTGGGGAGCAGGTAGGGGAGTGCCGCGATTTATGCGCTGCAAATTTAAGCGTGCTCTTGTGATTAGGAACACCAAATCGGCAGGCGCGTAGGATCACCTTAACTGTTATTGCTGACCTATGTGGACCGGAGCACGATAGGATAAGACGACGCACTCGACATTTTCATGCTCTGCGATCAAAGTATGTGCAACTTGGAGGTCAGCATGAATGCGGTTTCGTCTTTTGGATGGTGGTTTACAGTTTTGCACAAAGCACCATAACATGTTGAATTGTATCGATTTATTTGCCGGAGCCGGAGGTTTTTCGCTTGCAGCAACGCAGGCGGGCTTCAATGTTCGTTTGGCCGTAGAGAATGACAAACATGCCGCAGAGACATACCGGCGCAATTTGTGCGATGCCTCCAGCTTATTCCCTGTGATGCTGGATGCCGACATCACGTCCCTGTCCCCCGAGGAAGAATTACGTGGGCGTTTTGAGATAGGCGAGGAATGCGATCTGTTGCTGGGTGGCCCACCCTGCCAAGGGTTTTCCGCACATCGTATTAATAACGCCGGCATCAACGACCCACGCAATAAGCTTATTCATACCTATTTCGATTTTGCTCGGACCTTCCGCCCCAAAGCATTCTTGATGGAAAATGTTCCGGGAATGCTCTGGCCGCGCCACCGGGATTATCTCAACAGGTTTATTGAAGAGGGCAGGGAAGCTCATTACAAAATATTCGAACCGGTCGTTTTGGATGCTCGGAATTACGGTGTGCTGCAAAGAAGAAAGCGCGTTTTCGTTCTCGGGCTGCGAGAAGATATAAATGCTGACGATTTTGTCTGGCCGCCTGAGCCGACACACGGAAGCGAGACAGCGTGCCGAGAAAATTCGAACTTGCGGCCGTGGAGTTCTTGCAGATCTGTGTTCGCGCCGGCTCCACAAGGCGATCCCAATGATGTTCACATGAATCACACTAGGGACTTGGTTGAGGTCTTCAATAATACACCTCTGAATGGTGGAAGCCGCAGAGACTCGGGCCGTGTTCTTGCCTGCCATAAAGATCATGATGGTCACAAAGACGTTTACGGTCGCATTGATCCTTCGGGCCCGGCACCGACTATGACGACTGCGTGCATCAATCCGTCAAAGGGAAGATTTGTCCACCCTACAGAACCGCATGGGATAACGGCACGGCAAGCCGCGCGAATTCAGACCTTCCCGGATACTTTTGTATTTGAGGGAGGATTGATGGCCGCCGGACGACAAATCGGAAATGCAGTGCCAGTCGAATTCGGGCGAGTTCTCATTGAACACATCAAACCTCTGCTGCAATCAGGAAACACGCTGACCAAGCCCGCTGAACTTGAAAAAGGGCTTGAGCCGGTATGATCAAAGGCATTTCGTTCCAGACAAAAGCAAGAACGGTCGATCATCTCGGTCGGGAGCAAATTGCAGATACGCCGACAGCTGTTTCTGAGCTTTGGAAAAATGCATATGATGCGTACGCGCGTCATGCCGAGTTGAATATTTACGACGGAGATCCGCCTATCGCGACTATCGTCGACGACGGACACGGAATGAACCGCGATGAGTTCATTAGTCGTTGGCTCGTTGTTGGCACAGCGTTCAAGGCAGCGATTGATAAAACACCTCTCAGGGATCGGAATGGTTTGCGCGCCCGGCCGCGTCAGGGACAGAAAGGCATAGGGCGGCTCTCTTGTGCAAATCTTGGTTCGATTCTTCTTTTCGTGTCGAAGAGAGAGAATGACGATTTTGTTGCTGCTCTTGTTGATTGGCGTCTTTTTGAAAACCCCTTTCTCAATCTTGCCGATATTGAGCTGCCTGTTACCGAGTTCTCCACTAAAGTCGAGCTACTTGCTCAGGTTCCGGGTCTTGTTGATGAGCTTCTCCAAAATGTCATTGGCGGCCCTGACCACGCACGCTCCACACGCATAAAGGAAGCATGGGCATCATTCGATGCGATGCACGTAGAGGAGGTTAGGGACGGGACCTCCAATAGGGACCAGTTACCTTCGGAAGAACTTCTAACCTCCATCAAGCGCCTCAATTTTCAAGAACGTCATTTAGAGCAATGGAGTGTCTGGACGGACGACAGCAGCCACGGCACGGCGCTCCTGATTGCCGAAATTAATCATGACTTGCGAGTGCAGCTTCAGAATGAAATTCTTGATACCTCTGACGAAAGGACAAAGAAGCGGTTTTTCGAAACCCTTTCAGGTTTTGTTGATCCTTTTCGGGATCCATCTAGCGTTGAGGTCAATGCTACCGACCCTCAGTTCTCAAACGCGGTTCGTGTTTGGCATAACGATAAATCCGTTCTGATCTTGGGAACAGAGAAACAATTTAGTCTTAAAGATTTGCAGCCCATGGAACACCAGATTTTCGGGTTCATGGATGAAAAGGGCATCTTTCGAGGCCGTGTGAAAGCGTTTGGTCAGTGGGTGCAAGAGGAATGCGTGATAGAGCCGCCCAGGAATCTAAATATTCCTGATCGTACTGACAGCAAAACTGGACCATTCGATATATATATTGGTGCGATAGAGTTTGATCAAAACAATACGACACATTCAAAAGAAGAATTTCAACATTTCCTTGACCTAGCTGAGCGCTATGCTGGCTTCATGGTCTATCGGGACGGTTTGCGTGTGTTGCCGTTTGGGCGTGAAGACAACGACTTCTTTGAGATTGAGAGCAGAAGGTCCCGAAGTGCTGGTCGAGAGTTTTGGAACAAAAGACAAATGTTCGGGCGCATTGCCATTAGCCGTGCTCGAAACCCAAACTTGAAGGACAAGGCTGGCCGAGAAGGTATAATAGATAATCGAGCGGCGAAAACCTTGAGAGAATTAGTCTCTCATGTGCTCATGCTCTCAGCCCGACGTTATTTTGGCTCGTCCTCTGAGTATCGAAAAACACTGCTACCGAACATTCGAAAGACTAACAACGCCCAGAGATTTGAAGAAGCGCAGCGCAAACAGCGCGAAAAAGAAAGACGGTCCTTTCGAATACGGTTAAATAAGCTAGCGAGTGAGATAGATCTATTCTTAAGAGAGATATCGATATTTTGTACAACACTGAAAATAGAAACAGAGGCCGATTTAGCGAATGCGCAATCTGCACTGGATAATTTCAAGATACGTGCTGTGCACTTCCGCCTTGAAAAGCCCGACGGATCTTTGGGGACGCTACAGGACAAGTTTGCAAGCTATCGTAACCAAACACGAACAATGCTGGCGACCATCGACTCCATTTCCGAGACGGTCAACCACGGTCTGGAGGCAATAAGGCCTGTTGATCCTGGAAAGTCGCTAGAGGAGAGATACAAAATGATTGCGCAACAAATGCGTGATCGACTCGGCAGCTGGAAGGAAAAGGTCAGGGAACTCCAGCGAAATGAATTTCAGCGCATCAATACCCTGTCGTCAGACAGGGACAAGCTGTTTTCTGACGAAGCGAAGCCACTAATTCATCGATTCAACACACAAGAGCTGAACTACGTTGAGGCCACCAAGCTATTGGAAGGCTTGAGGGATATGCTTGACGCCGAGAACGCAGATATGTTCGAGTCTTATATTGGGGCGCTTGAAAGTCTTTCGGAAAGTATCGACCTTGAGCATTTGGCCAGATTCGGTATGGAGCAGCTGAGTGAGCTCCGAAGCGAATTGGAGCGTCTGAATAGCTTGGCCCAGCTTGGCATAGCCGTTGAAATTGTCGGGCATGAGCTTCAATCCTACGATGAAATTATCGGCAGCGGTCTACGACGTCTTCCGGATGAGGTACGCGCCAGCAAGGCCGCAAAGGACATTGAGTTTGGCTATGAAGGTCTGACCGATCAATTGCGGTTCTTGTCTCCTCTACGTCTAGCCGGACAAAAAATTCAAAGATGGATTACCGGTGAGGAGATTTTTGGCTATATCAACGATTTCTTCAAAATTACGCTGGCCAACAACAATATAACGTTTGGCGCATCCAATACATTCAAGAATATTCGTGTATTTGATCAGCAATCTCGCCTCTATCCGGTTTTCATAAACTTGGTGAACAACGCCATTTATTGGCTGAGTGTCGGAGAAAACAAAAACCGGCGAATCCTATTCGACGTGCATGGTTCAGAGGTGGTCATTTCCGACAACGGTCCCGGCATAGAGGCCGAGGACTTGGATAGCCTTTTCACACTGTTCTTTACGAAGAAGGTCAGAGGTGGCCGTGGTGTCGGCCTTTATCTCTCGCGCGCAAATCTAACAGCAGGCGGGCACAAAATTAGGTATGAACCTGATACGACTGGGTTACCTCTGCCGGGAGCTAATTTTTTGATTGAGTTTAGGGGCGCAGAGTTCGATGGCGAGTGAGCATCAGCGAGATTTCATCAAAGAAGCATTTATCGATCCCATTCGTTCAGTGTTGATTGTCGATGACGACTATCCAACGTTTGAAGAGATGGCAGACCACCAGATTGCAAAAAATGAAAACAGGCGAGAGCCTTTAGGCAGGAAGAAATGGTTGGATGAACCAGCCCGATTTCGCCGCGTCATTGACAATTTCAGGAACGCGCACAGTCCATTGATGATCGACATTCATGACGGACAAAATGTGGAATTTGATGGCGAAACGGAAACCATAGGCTATCTAAATCAATCAGACTTGCTCGTCTTGGACTTTCATTTGGATCCAACCGATCAAACTGATGGATCGCGCGCTATTAAGATTGCCCGCAAGGTTCTTGGAAACCACCACTTCAACCTTATTGTGGTACATACAAGGACCGACGATATCAGCATCGCCTTCCGCCAGATGCTGAAGGGACTCTTGCCACCAGCTGAGACATTCCTCACTCCAGACCAGGAAACAGAGGCACTGACTCTCCTTCAGGCCGCGGAAGAAGACGATCGTGAAATTTTGCAGAAGCTGCAAGAGAGCATCAAGGATGAACAATATTTGTTCTTTCGAAAGTGCGGCTGTAAATATCCACCGGTCGCAACTACCCCATCCGACGGTCCGTTTGCTCCATCGTATGCAGATTTTGAAGCGCTATGTCAGGATCTAGGATGGCAAGCGGAAAGCATTTCGAGCGTTGCTCTTTTTGTGATGAGAGGCCACGAAAAGAAGATCGCAGCTGAATTGAACCCCGATACAAAATCTACCTTGTCCTGGTCCGGTGACGGAAAAACATGGATAAGATCGGACGCCGGGTTCATCGCATTTTCCAGAAAACAGGACAGTGACGATCTCCTCGATGAGCTGTTGAAGGCGCTGAGGGCTTGGCGCCCAAGACCTTCACGCCTTTTCTTGGCCAAGTTGCGAGCACAAATTGAGAAATTCGGCGTTACGGCTGAAAGCAACGCACTGGGTAACAATAACGTACTCGCACACTGGTACAAAAGGTTGCTTGATGAAGATGGTGAATCGAGGGATTTTTACATTGGCGAATCGCTAGCGCGTCATACGGAATTGTTGCTTGACTTTATAAAGCCTGAAGTCCAAGAATTTGCCGGTTCCCTTGTGGAGGCAGACGCAAATAATGGCCAAACTTCCAACGCTGTATGTGCGGAATACTTCAACGTAAATTTGGCAGACCCGACGACACAAGCACGAGCACGAAACGAACACAATGCCTTCGTTTGCAGCAAGAATGTTGAAGGGTTTCACCTTACAACAGGCCACGTTTTCAAAACGGAAGATGATTATTGGATCTGTCTTTCTCCTGCATGTGACCTCGTTCCGGGACAGAAGAAATCTCCGGAAACGGGCACCGACATGCCGTTTATGGCAGTTCGTCTCCAAACAGCCGAGGAGCCAGCGGAGAATGCCAAAGCAGATAGGTGGACCCGTTGGTATAAACAAATTCAATCAAATCGGTTCATCTTTTTGCGGATCAACGACGAGCACAAAGTCTTCTGCATAAACAGTCAGCACGAGGAAGGATCTTCGCCAAGAGTTTATCCGCTATACGCAAAGAGGGGTGGCAATTTTTCGAAGGGTACAAAGAATTTTGAATTTATGAAACCAGAGCGAGCTGCCAACCATCGGTTGGTAATGAAGCCATATCCTGCTGAGGTAATCGCACAATTACGCTATGAGTATGCACTTAATTTATTACAAAAGCTCGGTACCTCTATGACGAGAATTGGTCTGGACTTCATAGGCAAGTTCCCCGATTGAAAAATACAGAGATTTTTCTGCCTTCAAATCTCCGAAGCCGCAACATGGCCGCTGTGAAGGGCAAGAATACGCTGCCCGAAATTTTTCTTAGACAGCATCTTCATAAAGCCGGCTTTCGTTATAGGCTTCACGCAAAGGGCTTACCTGGAAAGCCTGATCTCGTCTTTCCAAAAAGAAAAGCCGTGCTGTTCATTCACGGGTGCTTTTGGCACGGGCACGGCTGTCATCGGTTTAGCTGGCCCAAAACTCGAGAGGAGTTTTGGCGTAAGAAAATCACGGGGAATATGGAGCGTGATTTACGCCAGCAAAACATGCTCAGATCTTTGGGGTGGAGGGTTGGGATCGTCTGGAGTTGCGCCCTACAGGGAAAAGCCAAACTCAGCCCAAAGGTGATTATTGATGAGTGCGCCAAATGGCTGAATGGCCCCGATGAGACCTTCGTTTTGCAAGGGCGGATTGATCGAAATAAGTCATCGGTCTCCAGGCCGTAGTTGACGTGCCGCTAAATTTTCATTCAGAACTACTTATTGCGACAAATCGATTGTTTTCAATAGACTATTGGTACAAAAGCAGGAACAACATAAAGCCTTCATTTGGAGAAGTGACTATAAAGTACCATCGATCCGCGCTTCCTTTTGCAAAAAACTATCTGATCCTTCCTCAAAGGCCCAAATGGCAGGTTAGGAATCTGATAATAAAGTTGCTTTGCGGAATGTCTCACCCATTCAGCTTGGCGGATGCCTTGAGCACGTCGTCCGTGGTCTGCTCGAGCACGTAGTCAAAGCGGCGCAGAAGGATAATTGGGGGCATGACAAGACTGCACTGCGGCGGGCGGTTGGACCACGAAGCCGGTTCGCTATCTCCCAGATGGGGAATTTCAACTGGTCATACTCCTGAATATTCACGAAATACTACCTTTTAATCCGAAGCGCTGTGTAGTGAACGGAACAAAACTCAAGGTAGAATGGATCAAGCCAAAGTGCTCAGGATCTCAGGTGTCGTCTTCAGCGCCTTTTTCGATCAACAGCATAGTGAGCTCTTGCTCAGGTACTGCCACCTGGCGGCGCAGACAAAGTCTGTTATCGGTCTCGCGGCTGACCGTGTAGAGAACTTCCCCATTGTTTTGCTGTGGATATTCTGAAATCCGATGGCGGGGCCGCATCAAACCAACGAGACAAAGCAAAAATGTTGGCGGAATGATTATCCATAGAGCCTTTATCCAGTCAGGTGACGATTGGTAGGTGTCGAGCAGATCTGCCCAGAAATTGTAATCCTCCACCACTAGCCTCCGTGAATGTGTCTCATCGCCTCGATAATAGAGACACACACATGATGACTATCGTCTACATTGTAAGCAAGAAAAATGTGACTCATAGTCCGTGGGCTGATGATCCACATTCGGACGTATTGCTCGGATGGAAGACATTCGGCAGATCTTGGCTACCAACATGCGCCTTGCGCGATCTGCAGCAGGGATATCGCAGGAGGAGCTTGCTCACAGGGCCGGTATCGACCGGACCTATGTGTCGGGCATTGAGCGCGGTCGACGCAACCCGACTGTGACTGTCGTGGCTCGCTTTGCCGAAGCATTAGACACCACATCTGCGAACTTGCTGACGCGTGGCGCATTCGCCCAAGAATAGTCAGTCAATAGGTCTCGCGCGCGCACGCGCGAAGGTGGTCCAGAAATCACAAAAGGCGGATTGTGCTCCACTTCGCCGCGATTGCGTACCCGGGTAGGCCGCGCAACGGGGGCGGGGAGTTTTTTATTCCCGGGGGGGGATGACCCACGGAGATAGCCGGGATATCAGCCGCCAGCACCACCATACTCTCGTTAAGGTAAGGGTGGAGGTCGAAAATGCTCACCAATTCAACGGCTAACCGTTTAGCGCCACCGCTCGGGGGAGCGTTCGGGGAGCAAACAGTGTCTTGGGTGACCTAATTGCCGGTGATAATCAAAGCCAGAGAATACTCTAAGAGCTCTATCGGCGGCAGTCAGATCCCTTGGGCATGGGCACATACCTAGGGGACTCAAAGGAAATAAGCGGGACATTCCTCGTTTTCACTCAGCGGCTTTCGCCGGATAAGGACAATGTCGGGCACGATACTATTTGGCACAATCGATACTTCCATTTCATAGATGTCATCGAATGAGTCGGGCGTTACCTCTGCTATCAGCTCGCAGTGATATTGGACGATCTCCGACATGGCGATGCAGATTGCCGCCACCCGTGAATAGCGACCGTCAGAGACCAACTGGTCGATTGCTTCGCTCAATGGCCGTCGCGTATGCGGCCATGCCGCTATAGTGATCATTTTTTCGTGGTACATTTTCGTCATCCTCAAAATGGCAATTTCAGTGACGGCAGCAACTGAATGCCGCGATATTCGGATTTCAAACTCTTCACGCCCCGTATTTCGGGAAACTCTTCCAGCAATCGACGCGTGAAATGTTGCAGCTGCATTCCCATGCTGAGCGGAACTCCATGCTCCGCCGCCCATTGCCGGAATTCGTGAAACAATTCGCTCTTGTCGCACCGGGCATCGGGGCTGAGATGACAACGTTCAGTGACGAACTGCTTCAACGGCGTTTCAGAGATAAGATCGCGGATGTCCGCGTCGTCTGATTGCGAGAATGAACCCGTTTCGCGAAGCCGTCGAAGTCCGGCTAGCGCCCAGTTCATAATTGCTGGCAATTCGGCCGAAAGCCTGCTGCCAAGCTCCCTGTTTTCACGACCGACAAAGGATTGCTGGAGGCGTATAATCAGATACCGCGCCTCCAGGGCCTTTGCGCCGTCGGGAACATCGGGCACTTCGTTCGACATCAGCGTAATGCGCGTACTGAGTTTGCCTTGCCATGCGGTCTTGTTCTTGCGGTCGATAGCCTGCGGATCCTCGCCCGTGATCGACAGCAAGTTCTCGGCAATCGCATACCGATCGTCTCGCGCGCTGGTTCGTGCCTCATAGACAATCGCCACCGACTTTCCGATTAATTGCTGCAGGCCAAAATTCTGGCCGAACTGCCGCAGTTTCGGCGCGACGGCATTCGCTGGACCAACAAGGCTCTGGAGAAGACGACCAATCGTGCCCTTCCCGGATCGACGAGGCCCTACCACAAGCAACAGCTTTTGGTGAGAAGTGTCTGTCCCAAGATTGTAGCCGAACCATTCCTGAAGCAGTCTACGTGCGCCTTCATCGTGAGCGAACACCTCATCCAGGAACGCTTCAAAGTGTGGCATTTCCGTTACCGATGGGTCGTAGGCGAACGGCAGCACGTTTGTACAGAACAAGGCTTCGGTCGGCGGGATCAGTGTGCCGGCATCAAGGTCGAAAATCCCGTTCTCGAATACGACGAGATCCGCAGTGCCGTTTTGGCGACCGTCAAGCCAGCATGGCAGCTCATGGTCGATACGCGACAACAAGCACGTTCCATTGATAATGGAAATCACGCCAGCAAGATTGGTCGGAGAAGCAGACCACGCCATCCGTTCCATGCCCTCGCCAACAACAACCGGATAGCCGTCATAGATAGCGACCAAATCGGCGTGGATCTGTCTTGGATCGAGAAGCTGATAGCCAGAGCCGCTCCAATCGTAATACTCATCGTTATAGTAGACTAAGTGAGGCCGGAAATGGGTCAAATAGTGCTTCGCCACGGCACCGTGGGTCTTAGCTGGCAATGGGTTCGTGGCACGTAGCTCGCGCGCTTTACCTGCGAAAATGTTTTCAAAAGTCCTCATAGCTGACCTCCATCTCCGCACATTCAAGGCCAAGAGCCAGAACCGCCTTTGTCACGGCGCGGAAGGCCACCCGCTTCGGGTTTGACCGGCCAGATCTTGGTTTCAGCCAATGCTCGTTAAGGATTTCGTTTCTTGGGTCGAGCAGCGCTCTCACGACGGCGGGAATAGGTTCGCCAACCCTGATAGCGGCCAAGGCAAACGACATTATGCGTGCCGACCGATCTTTATCGATCCTTCCGGCCCAATCCCGGCCCGAGACAGCCCGGTGCTGAAATTCTGACGACAAGGCGAGCTGCTGGTCATCCAGCAATCCTCCGATCTGGCGGAGTAGCTCAAGCTCTATATCATTGGGCTGTCGGCCGATTTCGCGAACCACCTCGGCCACATAAGGATTGAGGCCATCCGCGATTGCTACGCGCTGCCAATACCGTATGCGCGTTGGAGTAACATGTCGCAACATGCTCTCAGGGGTGACAATTACCGCGCTCGAACGTGGAGGAATGATCCATTTTGCCCGTAGGCCAGTCTTCTGATTTATCGTGCCGCAAAGGCGCGAAAAGCGATTGACGTTCGAGACGTCGTCCACCGTCACCAAAGCGGCGTCAGCTTCCTGCCGAAGCCAGGTATTAACCCGATCTGCAAGTTCCAGTGCGACCCGGAAATGATGTGGATCATCGCTGTATGCGGGGTCGGCCAATCTCAGCGCAGCTTGCACCCCACGCCCACTGAACATGCGATAATGCTGCGGCACGGGAAGACGGTCGAGAAGTTGATTGGCATGATTGAAGGCCGCGTCCGCATCTGTGCCAACAGGATCAAGATCGATCACCAGCCATTCCACGGCCTCGATATCTTCAATCAGAGGAGGATTGCCCCAACGTCCTGTGGCGTAGCGCTGTCCGTCTCGTCGGCGTCTATAGAGCAGCCCATGAATGCAGCGGTTTCTTACAACATACAGGTTCCGCTTGGCTTCCTCCGCATGCTCAACCCAAGATGTGGCATCGCCTACATTGTCGAACCGGACGGCGGTCGTGGTTCTATCCGTCTCAGAGTCGGGATTAGGGTTTCGAGCAACGAGGATAAACGGCGGAGGCTGAAGCCCGAGGTCAGTCAGGAAATCATCGTTGACCATCTCGCTCACTCCTCAGCCTTAGGAGCGTGGCGGCGCTCGTCTAAACGGTCAGTAAGCCATTGCTCAATCTCGGCTTCCGAGAAACCTATGCGGTGTACTCCGATGCGAACTGGTTGTGGAAATCGACGATCGCGGATGCGGCGATAAATCTCCGATTTGGAGAGCGGAATACGCTCCATCACCTGTTTGAGCGAAAGTAGTGCCGTCATGTCCATCTCCTTGCCGGTTTTCAAGGAGACTGACGGATGCCGACCCACCCCGGTATTGAGTGGAATCGCAAGAAACGGGAACTTTGACTCAGGTTGTTCGACGTGCCGCGAGTTTCGGCTTAATTTTCCGGATCAATGCTGAAAGGGTGGGAATAGATGGTCGAGGGCTGAGGGTGTGCTGGGTGACAGCATCTACGAATTTCAAGAATCGTCCGGTCGGCTCGGCAATCCGGTGCTCCCTTATGATAAGTGCGTCATGGCCAAACCGCGACTCCGGCCAGATTTCTGCAAGTTCAAGGATCAACCATTCAAGTGGGGCAATCTCGATTTCGTTATTATCAGAGGCCAGTCCGGGGTTGCCTCTGACTTCCTGATGAAGCTCTGCAAAGAGTTCAAAGTTCTCAACCGCTGAAGCGAGCGCTTTGTCTATCGCGTTTCCGTCTGGCTCTTCGACCTTTTGGCGCACTGTCTCCGGTAGTTCCTGCCACGCAGCCAATGTGGGCCGTAGACTATCAGCGAGTCGCTGGACGTCCTTTGCGTAAGAACTTCTGCGTCGCCAATTTTGCAGATCAACCCGGTCAGCCTCATAGGCCGGAATTGCCTGCTTCAACACTTGAATTAGTCTCTCAACATCGACATCAAATTCTTGGATGTCTTTTCTCAGCATTTCAACGTCCATCACGAACAATACCCATCAGATGTGCGCCGTACGCCTGTAACGCCTCGCGCTTCTCGCTCAAATAATCATGCTTGTTGTAGATCCTTTGCAAGCCCGGTCGCGCATGACCGAGCACCGCGTCGCGGATTTCCTGATTAAAGCCGAGATTGGCTAACCGTGTTTCGCAAGTCACGCGAAAATCGTGAATACGGTAGTGCTGGAGGGTTGCTGTTTTGTCGCCCACTTCATCACGGAGGTGGTTCTGGGCGCGCTCATCCAAGGCCGTCTTGCCCTGCGAGAAACCGGCGACGGGCACACGACCATGCTTCGACGAGAAGACGAAATAGTCGTTCCCGCCCGTCCACTGTGGCAGGCGGTCAAACATGGTCCAGACAGCGTCGGACATCGGCACGATGTGTTCACGCCGACTCTTGAACCGTTCCTTGCCCAAATCGAGCCAACGGTTCTCCGTGTCGATCTCTGAACGCTTGCAGAAAGCCCATTCAGCCCGCCTCTGGCCGGTCAGCATAAGCGTCTGATAGAGCGAGCCGAACGGATAGCGCAGGTCCTCAGCCGCCCTCCAGATGGAGCGCAGTTCGATGTCTGTAAGGGCGCGACCGGCCTCCGTGTTACGCGCAAGGTCAGTGCGCTTTATACCAGAGACCGGGTTACTCTCGATAATCTCGCGGTCCGCCGCCCAATTGAAGATGCGCGACATCTGCTTGCGCACTTCGCGCGCCGTCCCAATCCGGCCGCTGGCGACAAGATCGTCCATGATTTCATGAACCTCCGAGCGGCGAATGTCGGCAATCGGCCTGTCGCCAAGACGAGGGACTACATGTAGGCGAAGCACGCGCTCGACGTTTTGCCAGCTCGATATGGTCCGCATGGCGTCCTGTTTCACATGGCGGTCAAGCACTGCTGAGAAAGTGTTTGCCCTCCGCTCCTTAACTGCCTCAATGAGCTCGGCCCTTGGGTCGGCACCCTCGTTGGCCTTGGCGATGATCGCCCTCGCGCGGTCCCTGGCCGAGGCGAGACTGATTACCGGCCACCTGCCAAGCGTAATTCGGTGCTGCTTTCCGGCGAGCGGCCGACCGCTATCGGTCTCGCCACCTTCGCCCAGCACCCGGTAAATGACCGAAAACGATTTTGCACCTTGCTCCGTCACCCGCAATACAAGCCCAGGGCAGAGCTCGTCACCCATCTCCAGTCGCCCTGCTTTGGGTGGGCTCATCCGCTCCAAAGTTTGATTGGTAAACCGTTTTTTCGCCGTCATAGTCGTCTCTCCCCCCGCTGCTTGGGTTGGTTTGGTCCGATCTTCCGAGGGTTTCCATGGGGAGCCGATAGGCCCGGTTTTCAGTGGAACCCGACGGGACTGATCGTGTCCGCTCCCCGGAGCTACGACAATCAATATTCGGATGAATAGGTTACTCAATGGGACTGAAAGATAAGTCGAATCAATGGCTTGCCAAGGTTGGGGTCGGGCGTTCGAATCGCCTCGCCCGCTCCAGTTTCTCAACATTGCTACAATGCGGAAACTGGCTTTGAAGAGGCCTGAAGGCTTCTTTGTTCAGAAATCTCTCATATTATTTTGACGATTTGCGCTTCCGCGAAAGTTTTTTCTGCGGTTCGGCTTCACCGCCGATCTGCTCGAACGCCAGCTTGAATTGCTTATGGCCAACACCGTCTGCGTCTGGTTTTGGGCGATCCTGTTCCGCCTTCTCGGTGTTTTTCCGACATTGGAAGAAGCTGTCTATTTCTCGATGGTTTCCTTCACCACTGTCGGTTATGGCGATGTGGTGGTCGAACATGGCTGACGTATTCTGTCAGGTTTCGTCTCGGTCAACGGTCGTCTGGCCTTCGGGGTTTTCACCGCGGTGCTGATCGAGATCATCAGGGGCCTGCCGGATCGCAATATCTCGCGACGGTAATGTCTGCCCTGCAAAATCCGACCCTCGAAAAGGCGGGCCGTTTCTCTTATATGCTACATCATGGCCGAGCCGGGCCATCTGGGACGTTGAGGCAGACAAAGGGAATTTCATGGCGCGTAGTGATCAGACAGGAGATTGGCGGGACCGGCTCGCGCCGTCGCTTGCAGAGTTCGAATCCCTCGCCATAGATGCCTATGCCAAGCTGCCGGAGGGTTTCCGTTCCCAGACTGGCAACGTGGCGATCATTGTCGCCGATTTTCCTGAAGACGACATCTTCGAGGATATGGGCCTGGAAACGCCGTTTGATCTTCTCGGCCTGTTCGAGGGACGCGGTCTGACCGAGCGCTTCACCATCGAGACCGGCGAACTTGCCAACCGGGTCATCCTGTATCGGCGTCCGATTCTGGATTATTGGGCAGAAAACGACGAGACTCTGGGCGACATCATAAACCATGTCCTGATCCACGAAATCGGCCATCATTTCGGCCTGTCCGACGATGACATGGAGCTGGTCGAGGCTGCGATTGACTGATCGGCTGGCTTAAGGCCGGTCATCAGACGCAAATTGAGAATACGGCGACAAGCACAGACACTTACGTCGCGAGCCAGATGACTAATCCCCGCAGATATCCCGCGTTATATACTCGAACATGGCAATGCCTGGCCCGATCAGCTCGTCTGGAAAGTCGAAATCCGGATTGTGCAGCCGAGGATGATTTTCGCCGGATCCGAGCACGAAAAGACCGGTTTTCGCCACACTGCCGAAACGACCGAAATCTTCGGACCAGCGAAAAGGATCACCAACCTCGACACGGCCAGCCCCGAGCGCGCTTGCCGCGGCTTCAATTCTTGCCACCGCCTCCTCGTCATTGTGCCCGGCGGCGAAATTTTCATGACGGGTAAAATCGACGCCCAGACCGCCGGCTTCAGCCAGCCTTCGGGCCAGCTTCTCGGCTTCACCCATAAGATTTGCCTGCTGTCGGTCATCGATGGCGCGGATGGTCACCCAGATGTCTGCCTCGCCCGGTGCGATCCCGAAGGCGGCCTCACCCAACCGCGCATGTGAAAGCGTCACCAGCGAGTGGCCAGGCGTGTGGCCGAGCGTTTCAGGCAACTCCGGAAGCGCTTCCATCAGCCGCCCCATCACCGCCGCCGGGCTCAGCCCCGCCTCGGGCTGGGCAGCATGGGACGTGCGTCCCGACAGCCTGATCGCCAGACCCTCGGATGCAAAAGTGAACGGACCGGAGCGGACACCCACCGCACCGAGCGGCAGGCCGGGCAGATTATGAAGCGCAAAGGCGAAATCCGGACGAATCCGTTCAAACCGCGGATCTGCGATCACATCGGCTGCCCCGGCACCGGTTTCCTCTGCAGGCTGGAACAACAGGACCACCCGGCCTCGGGCAGGACCGGTCTCGGCCAATCGTGCCGCAAGACCACACAAGATCGCCATATGCCCGTCATGACCGCACAGGTGGCCCTTGCCCTCGATCTCGGAGCGCCACCCGAAGGTGGATATCTCGGTGATCGGCAAACCATCAAGTTCGCAACGGAACAGCACGGTAGGGCCCTCGACGCCACTGTCATAGATCGCGGCAACGCCATGGGTGCCAAGGCCTTTGAGGATCTCATCAGGACGGCAGCGTTCAAGCTCGGCTGCGATCCGGATCGCAGTTTCACCCTCTTCACCCGAAAGCTCGGGCCTGCGATGAAGCTCTTGCCGAAGGCTGACCAGTTCAGCCGAAGCGGTCCGTGTCAGGAAATCCGTCAAGATCACTGTTCTCCAAGTTTCATATCGGGATCATAATCCTTGCCATCGACCTCTTTGGTGACCGCCTGGCCACAATTCATCAGCCCGGTTGCTGTGTTGAAAGACAACGAAGGCGAACCATGCAACTGCCAGCCCTTGGACAGTGCGAGACTGACCCTGTGGCAAAAGGCACTGTCATCAGGTCCGGTGATAAAACGATAAAGCTTCATGTGATCTGGTCTCCGCCATGCCGCGCTTCAATCCGCGACGCTTTTTCAATCAGCCTTTCGGCCATTTCGAGATGCAATCGCTCGACCATCCGTCCGTCAAGACTGATCACACCGCGGCCTGCGTTGTCCGGCAGCGAGAATGCTTCCCAGATCGCCTTTGCCTCCGCAAGCCGCTCGGCCGAAATGCCAAACGCCTTGTTCGCAGGCGTAATTTGCGCTGGATGGATCAACGTCTTGCCGTCAAATCCCATCGCCTGACCATCATCACATTCACGGATCAGGCCCGCGTCGTCCTTGAAATCATTGTAAACCCCATCGAGCACGTCAAGCCCGTAGGCCCGCGCTGCAAGCACAATCTGCATGAGCCAGGATGCCAACCAGGGACGGCCCGGCAGGGCCGCAACGCCGGTTTCCTTGAGCAGGTCATTCGTTCCGGTTATGAAACAATCAAGTCGCGCACCATCGGTCCGCGCCATTCGCGCTATCTGGCACGCATTCATTACCCCCCGTGGCGTCTCGATCATCGCCCAAAGCCTCAGACCTGCCGGAGCATCGGTTTGGTCAAGTGCATCCTCCACCGCATGGATGTCCTCGGGCGCATCCACTTTCGGGATCAAGATTGCATCCGGCTTGCAGCCACGTGCCGCAAGCAGATCCTCACCACCCCACGGCGATGAGAGCGCATTGATCCGGATCACCGTTTCCATCCCGGCGGGCAGCGTTGCCGCACGGCCATCCGCAAAAAAGCGGCGCAGGTTTTCACGCGCCTCATCCTTGGCGCCGGGTGCGACCGAATCCTCGAGATCAAAAACAACGCTGTCACAGCCAAGGCCTGTCAGCTTCTCGAGAGCACGGGAATTGTTTGCCGGCAGATAAAGCACAGAGCGGCGCGGCCGGACCGGCCTGAATGATGATGTCTGGTTCATAGCGCTTTTATTGCCTCCGTCGGTGCAGGCTTGCAAGAGGCTCAGTAGCCGCCGCAATGGCTCGCCAGACTTGCACAAGCGGCGACGCAAGTCGAAACCGGGGGACTATTGAAGGCCGCGCCCGCGATCACCACATATGATGCATGAAACAAGGGAACCTCGTTATGAGAAACATTCTCGCAGTCGTCACCGGCCTGGGTCTGGTGTTTGCAGCTTTCGCAGGTCTGGCATTGGCGCTCGTTCTTGGCACCGTTGCTATCGGTACAATTGCTGTGGCCAGAATGACCGGACGCTTTCAGCCTGCCATGGCGAGAGCCTCCAACACAGCAAGCGGAAATCGATCACAGACCGAATACAGGGTCTGGAATGACGGTCGCGGCACCATAATCGACATGTGATTCCAGACTTTTGGTACTCTGAATCGCCTTCTTGAAGCGAAGTAGCAGCGAGCCTCTTCTTTTTCGGCACTTTGTTTGTTAAATGCTCCGGCACAGACAGACAGGATCCGCAAGTCATGGAAAAATTCTCCCGCCTTACCGGCGTTGCCGCACCCCTTCCGGTTGTCAACGTCGACACCGACATGATCATCCCGAAGGATTATCTCAAGACCATCAAGCGTACCGGTCTTGGAAAAGGCCTTTTCGCTGAAGCGCGCTACAATGAGGATGGATCCGAGAATCCGGAATTCGTGCTCAACCAGCCTGCATACCGCAATGCGTCGATCCTGATCGCTGGCGACAATTTTGGCTGCGGCTCCTCGCGCGAGCACGCGCCTTGGGCGCTTCTCGACTTCGGCATCCGCTGCGTGATTTCAACGAGCTTCGCTGACATTTTCTACAACAACTGCTTCAAGAACGGCATTCTGCCGATCGTGGTCAGCCAGGAAGATCTCGACAAACTGATGGACGATGCACGCCGCGGCGCCAATGCCACGGTATCAGTCGATCTGGAAGAGC
Source organism: Hoeflea sp. AS60 (assembly GCF_038900115.1). NCBI lineage: Bacteria > Pseudomonadati > Pseudomonadota > Alphaproteobacteria > Hyphomicrobiales > Rhizobiaceae > Hoeflea > Hoeflea sp. AS60. The sequence goes on from NZ_JBBMQP010000001.1 coordinate 741,575, forward strand.
AGGAAATCCGCGGCCCTGATGGCGGTGTCATCACGTTCGACATCGATGCTTTCAAGAAGCATTGCCTGCTCAATGGACTGGACGACATAGGATTGACTCTCGAGAAAGCCAGCGCCATCGATACATATGAAGCCAAGGCAACTGAAAACCACTCCTGGCTCTAGGTTCCCCTAGGTCCGGTTCACTCACAGTCAGCTGCCGGATCTTATAGTAAATTTTGCGTTCAAGCGCGTGTTGAAGGAATATCTATGTCAAAGGATATCGACGCATCGATCATCGCATTGATTGCATCATCCGGCGAAATCGAAGCCGACGAGATCACCCGCGACACTGAACTGGCGGAACTCGAGATCGATTCGCTGGTCCTGACCGAGATTGTGATGGATATCGAGGACAAGTACGACATCGAGATCGACCTCAATACTGCTGAAGCCTGGGAATCGCTCAAGACCGTCGGCGACATCATCGACATGGTCAAGAAACTCGTCGCGGATAAGACCTGATTATGAACCAACGGCGTGTCGTCATCACTGGAATGGGCGGCATTTGCGCATTGGGCGGCAATTCCGACGCAATCTGGGACAGCATGAAAGAGGGCCGCGATGGATGCCGGCCGCTGGAAATGGAAACCCGGGATCTGAAGGTCGGCGTCGGCTGCGGCATCATCGGCTATCCGGAAAACGACGACATCGACAAGCGCCAGAGCCTGACCATGAGCGGCATCAGCCGGATCTCGGTGATTGCGGCACGCCAGGCCATGCTGCAGGCGGGCCTTACACCAGGTGAATTCAATCCGCAGCGCGCAGGCGCGGTGGTTGGCGTCGGCATTTTCGGGACCGATGCGGTTGACCAGAGCTATGTCGACATCTTTCTGGAAAAGAAGAAACGCGCCCACATTTTCACCGTTCCGCGAGTAATGCCAAGCGGGCCATCCGGCCATGTTTCCATCGCCATGGGTCTGCAGGGCCCGGTATTTGGCGTGACTTCGGCCTGCGCATCTGGAAATCATGCCTTCATTTCGGCCATCGACCAGATCCGGCTTGGCCGCGCCGACGTGATGCTCGCCGGCGGTGCAGAACTGGCACTGGTCTATGGACCGCTCAAGGCCTGGGAATCACTTCGCGTTCTTGCGCGGTCGGTCTGCAGACCATTCTCCGCCGATCGTGACGGCCTGGTGCTGGGCGACGGCGCCGCAATCGCGGTTCTCGAATCCTATGAGCACGCCAAGGCGCGCGGCGCCAACATTCTCGCCGAGATCATCGGTGTGGGAATGTCGGGTGATGCCTCCGACATCGTCAATCCGACGGTCGAGGGACCTTCCGCGGCCATTCGCAATTGCCTCGCTGATGCCGGCATTTCCGCTGATCAGGTTGACTACATCAACGCCCACGGTACCGCCACACAGACCAATGACCAGACAGAAACCCGGGTCATTCGGGATGTATTCGGTTCCGCCGCCGACACGGTTTCCGTCTCCTCGACCAAATCCATGCACGGCCATTGTCTGGGTGCCTCCAGCGCAATCGAACTGATTGCCTGCGTCAATGCGGTTCGCGAGGGCGTGATCCCGCCGACAATCAATTACACGACCCCCGATCCGCTTTGCGATCTCGACGTCACGCCCAACGTCGCGCGCGAAAAGAAGGTCGATATTGCGATTTCCAATGCCTTTGCATTCGGCGGCACCAATGCCGTGATAGCGGTTCGGAAGATCTAGGGTCGGGTCGTTAGTTGAGATCCAGGACCTTGCTCTCGGCAGCAATTCTTTTCCCGTCCCTGACGATTGCGGCTTCCAACCGGTAGCGCCCTGCCGTCGGGGCGCCCTTCTTGCCGGAAAAGGCGACATAGACCGCCTTTGATCGATCGAGCGGATCGGTGGTTTGATCGGTGAAGACCTGCCCATCCTTCTCAATCCGGAGCGTGAACCTGTCTCCCTTCGACAGATTGATGGCCCAGATATAACCGACCAGAGCTTGCGAGCTCATGCCGGGCGGGTTTGGGATGCCCACGCTCGCCAGTTGCTTGTCACTGATTGGTCCATCCGCGAACCCGACCGAAAGGACCGTCGGCAGATCGGGCGCGACGAGAGCAGTCATCGCCTTGTCATCCAGCAAACCCTTCGGCGAGGCGCCCGCATCGTGGGTCGCGCAGGCCTGGCCTGCGGTCAGCCCGGTAAAGGGATCCGTCACCTCGCCGTCGCGGCGCAGCGTCACGTGAACATGCGGAAAGGCTGCAAGCCCGGACGCACCGACAAACCCGAGCACATCGCCCTTGCGCACCGTCGCGCCGGGTTTGAGCCGCAGTGACCCCTGCCGCATATGGCAATACTGGGTTTCAAACCCGTCGCCATGATCTAGGATCAGGCCGTTGCCGCATTCCCGTGAACTGACAGCCTCCCGGTCCTGATCCGTTGACACCAGCTGGTCAGCCATCCCGTCGCGCGCGGCTTTCACCACGCCATCGGCCATCGCGACGACTTCAACCCCGCGCGTCACGTCCCGCATCGACAGAATCCGGAAGTCCGTTCCCTTGTGACCGTCATAGGTCTTTGTTCCGCACCAGGGGTCGCGTGCGCCGGGACCCGGATCGAGATCAACAAATTGCTGGATCGGACAGATCGCGCCTTTTGGGCAGACAAGCGGAAGCCCGAACAGTGGTTCTGCCGCAACCGGCACAGCGGTCAAAAGCGTGATCAGAACAAGCTGAATCGTCCGGCTCGTCAGGGTCAAAAGGCGCGTTCGCAAGCCAGACAGTTGAAAACCCTCCGAAGGGTGTTTAAGGACGCTTCATCTTTTCGATTTTGGTCCGGGGACTTCAAAATGGCAACACGCACTCTCTTCCTTCTTCCAGGTGATGGCATTGGCCCGGAGGCCATGACCGAAGTCCGCAAGATTATCGGCTTCATGAATGAAAAGGAGGCCGCTGGCTTTGCGACCGAAGAAGGTCTTGTCGGCGGCTGCGCCTATGATGCTCATGGTCAGGCAATCTCGGATGCCGACATGGAAAAGGCCATGGCTGCAGACGCGGTTCTGTTCGGCGCGGTCGGTGGCCCGAAGTGGGACGCAGTCCCATATGAAGTGCGCCCGGAAGCCGGTCTGCTGCGCTTGCGCAAGGACATGGAGCTGTTCGCCAACCTGCGTCCGGCCATCTGCTATCCGGCGCTGGCAAACTCGTCGTCATTGAAGCAGGACGTGATCGAAGGCCTGGATATCCTGATCGTGCGCGAACTCACCGGCGGCGTCTATTTCGGCGAACCCAAGGAAATCATCGATCTCGGCAACGGCCAGAAGCGCGGCATCGACACGCAAGTGTATGACACCTACGAGATCGACCGCATCTCCGCAGTGGCATTCGAGCTGGCGCGCACGCGCAAGAATGAAGTCTGTTCGATGGAAAAGCGCAACGTCATGAAATCCGGCGTATTGTGGAACGAAGTGGTGACCGCCACCCACAAGGCGCGGTTCTCAGACGTTAAGTTGAGCCACATGCTGGCCGATGCCGGCGGCATGCAGCTGGTGCGTTGGCCCAAGCAGTTTGACGTCATCGTCACCGACAACCTGTTTGGTGACATGCTGTCAGATATCGCAGCCATGCTGACCGGTTCGCTCGGCATGTTGCCGTCCGCCTCGCTCGGCGCACCCGACGCCAAGACCGGCAAGCGCAAGGCGCTCTACGAGCCGGTACATGGTTCGGCACCCGACATTGCCGGCCAGGGCATTGCCAACCCGATCGCCATGATCGCGTCCTTTGCCATGTGCCTGCGTTATTCCTTCAACATGGTGGCGGAAGCCGATCGTCTTGAAGCTGCTATTGCCACCGTGCTCGACAAGGGCCTGCGCACCGGCGACATCATGTCGGACGGCTGTCAGAAGGTCACCACCGTCGAAATGGGTGACGCAATTCTGGCCGCCTACGCAGCCTGATATATCAGGCCGCAAGGTCCACGCTTTCTTCAACCCGGTCTGGCAACACGCAGGGCCGGGTTTTTCATGCACCGATCAAACCGGAATCCGGCCCCGGAAGGGCGACGACTTGATGATCGCTGTGTTGGTTTCGGCCTTCTCGTGGAATGGCAGCAGGATCGGATCGAGATCGGCAATCGAGCGCAGCGCCAGCCTGGTGACGAAACAGTCATCGCCCGTCACCTTGTCGCAATCGAGAAACCCCGGCTCGTTGAGGATCATGTCCTCGACAATGTGCATATTGCCCGGTCTTGGCTTGATCCGGACAATGGCTTGCAGGGGAAAGCCCAGCGCCGCAAGATCGAGCTCTACGGTGAAGCCGGATATGATCCCGTTGTTCTCAAGCCGCCGAATGCGCTCGCTGGTCGACGGACCCGATAGGCCAACCTTCTTGGCAAGTTCACTCACCGGCATCCGAGCATTTTCGCTCAACAGTCTGACAATCAAGCGGTCGGTCTCATCAATATTCATTTTCAAGCCTTTTGCCTCTATGGAGCTTCATATGCTCTGCAAATTGAGAACATAGCCTAATATAATTCAAAGCCAGAATCCCGGAAATTCTCTATGCTGCGGGCTACATTCGAATTGAAAGGGAACCATCATGACTGTTCAACGCATTGCCGCATTTTCAGATGCTGGCGGCGGCGGAAACCCCGCCGGTATCGTGATCGCCAAACATTTTCCGGACGAGGCTGAAATGCGCCGGATCGCCACGGAAGTCGGCTATTCCGAAACCGCCTTCGCAAGCCCCGATGGTGGACCGGACCGTTGGCGTGTTCGGTATTTCTCACCAGAATCCGAAGTGCCGTTCTGCGGCCACGCCACCATCGCGCTCGGCGCTGCACTTGCCCAACATGCCGGCGATGGAAAGTTTGCTTTGCAGCTCAACACTGCCGAAATCTCCGTCGAGGCAGCCGCCTCCGCCGAGGGTTATACTGCTGCGCTGCAGTCCCCGCCCACACGCAGTGCGGCTGCCCGCCCGAAACTGGTTGATCAGGCCCTCGCCCTGTTTGGCTATTCCGCAGACCAGCTCGACCCTGCACTACCACCGGCCGAAATGCACGCCGGTGCAGATCACCTGATGCTTGCACTCAGGGATCGCCGCGATCTGGCCTCAATGGCCTATGATCTTGACGCAGGCCGCGCCCTCATGCGCGAATACGGTCTCGTCACCATCATGCTGGTTCATCTCAAGAGCAGCACCGAATTTGACGTGCGCAATGCCTTTGCCTCAGGTGGAGTACTGGAAGATCCCGCAACCGGCGCCGCAGCTGCTGCCTTTGCCGGTTATCTGCGCGATCTCGGCTGGCCGCACCAAAACCGAATCCGGATCACCCAGGGCGAGGATATGGGGGCGAAATCCGCCATTGAAGCCCAATTCACGGCTGAGCCAGGCAGCTCTATCCGTGTATCCGGCGCCACCCGCGCGATCAGACAGTAGGAACCTATCCGATGATCGCAGGGCAAAAGGCGCGGTACTCAGCCTGAGGTTTTCGCAAGCTCTGTTTCGGCTATCCGTCGGCCTCTCACTCGGACCGACGGATGTCTTCCATTTCCTGCTTCAATGTCGCTTGCCAGGGTTCCATGACCGCCCGAACCTTGTCGATATAGGCCTGATTTTCCGCCAGCGGGATGTTCGGATCATAGGCCGTCGCCACCTCGACCAGCGTGGCACGATCTACGCGGTCGTAGGCACTGGCCATGGCCTGGGCATGTTCCTTCTTGATGCCCAGCGCCTCATAGGCTGAACGGCCCATCCGGATGGAGCTGTCATAGGTCTCGCGTATGATGTCACGACAGCCGGCAAGATAGAGATCATAGACATGGTCGCGGTCCACCGCCCGCGCCATCACATGCAGCTTGGGATAAGTCTGGATCAGATATTTGGTGAGCTGGGTGATCTGTTCGCGGTCATCAATGGCAATTATGAGAAGCTTGGCGTTGGCAATCCCTGCCGCATGAAGAAGATCGGGGCGCGTCGCGTCGCCATAATAGGTCTTGAGGCCAAAGCGCCCCATGATGTCGATCCGCCTTGAATTGAAATCGATCACCGTCGAGCTAAAGCCAGCCGCAGCCAACATACGTCGAACAAGACCTCCGATGCGGCCGTGGCCCGCAATGATGATATGATTGTCCTCCTCGAATGTGTCGGCTTCTCGGCCTTCCGTCTCAATGAATTTCGGTGCGATCACCCGGTCGTAGAGAATGAACAAGGCCGGGGTCAGCAACATCGACAGAGCCACAACCAGCAACAGCTGATCTGCAACCGCTGCCGGAATGACCGAATTGGCCACTGTGAAAGACAACAACACGAAGCCGAACTCACCTGCCTGAGCCAGTCCCAGGGCAAACAGCCAGCGATCAGCGCCGCGCAACTTGAACACAAGTGCCAGCACATAAAGCACCGCAGCCTTTACAATCATCAGACCCAGCGTCAAAGCAGCGATGACAGCCAGATTGTCTGCCAGAAGGCCGAAATTGATGCCGGCACCCACACTCATGAAGAACACGCCGAGCAGCAATCCCTTGAACGGGTCGATGTCGGATTCAAGCTCGTGGCGATACTCGCTGTTGGCCAGAACAACGCCGGCCAGAAACGTCCCGAGCGCCGGGGACAGACCGACGAGCGACATCAAAAGCGCAATGCCAACCACCATCAGAAGCGCCGTGGCGGTGAACAGTTCGCGCAATTGCGAGCTGGCAATGAAGCGGAACAACGGCCGCGTAAGGTAACTTCCGGCAGCAATGACAATCGCCACTGCAGCAACGGTCACAAGCGTTGTCTGCCAGCCATTGAGCCCTTCAACCAGGCTCAGTGTAAGGCCGTGACCTGCATCATCGGCACCATGGCTGGCTGCGACCGAGTGCTGGATTTCCATCAGCTCCGGCAAAGCCAGCAAGGGGATCAGCGCCAGCATCGGGATGACGGCGATGTCCTGGAACAGAAGCACCGAGAAACTCGACTGGCCGCCATCGCTTTTCATCAGCGCTTTCTCATTCAGCGTCTGCAGCACGATGGCGGTCGATGAAAGCGAAAGCACCAGACCAATCGCAAGGCTCACGGTCCAGGGCTGACCAAGCGCCATCGCCACAAGCATGAAAATAGCTGCCGTTCCTGCAACTTGAGCGCCGCCAAGACCCAGCAGCTTGGCGCGCATCTGCCACAACCGCTTGGGTTCCAGCTCCAGCCCGACCAGAAAAAGCATCATGACCACGCCGAACTCGGCGAAATGCTGGATCGACAGGACATCCACCTCCAACAACGCCAACACCGGCGAAATCAGGATTCCGGCAATGAGATAGCCAAGAACCGACCCAAGCCCCAGCCGCGTCGCAATTGGCACCGAAAACACGCCAGCAAAAAGAAACACAAATGCGAGCAGCAAAAAATCGGTCATCGGACACCCCGGTGGTTTGGCAGAAATTCCGCTGTACCACGGATCTGGCGGACAGAGAACGCAGCATCAGCCATCACATGCCGTGACCGCTGGTAATCCTTGCCGGGCATGGGCTGGCCACTCCGGTTTGGTCGCAATGCCAATCTATCAGATGCCTCAGAGCTACATCCATCGGGACATCTGATTGCCGCGCTTTCTACCGGCGCGAAAAACCGCTTGGACGGCGAATTGACTTTTCTTCGGACTTCCATCAAAACACCGCCACCATGCGCACCACGATCAAAACCAAAACCACGATCTGACCCGTTCCGCCCCTCACTCTCCCCGGGGCGGGAAGAGTGGCGCTTGACCGCTAACAAGGGGAGAGAGGAGCACGGGAACCATGGGTTTCAAAATCGCAATCGTCGGGGCGACGGGCAATGTCGGCCGCGAAATGCTCAACATCCTTGCAGAGCGCGCCTTCCCAGTGAGCGAAGTCGTAGCCCTTGCCTCTAGCCGTTCGGTCGGCACCGAGGTCTCGTTCGGCGACAAGACCCTGAAGGTCAAGAATCTCGAGACCTATGATTTTTCCGACACCGATCTCTGCCTGATGTCGGCTGGCGGCACCGTCAGCAAGAAATGGTCACCAAAGATCGGCGCGCAGGGCTGCATCGTTATCGATAACTCCTCGGCTTGGCGTTACGACGCCGACGTGCCGCTGATCGTGCCGGAAGTGAACCCGGACGCGATTTCCGGCTACACCAAGCGCAACATCATCGCCAATCCGAATTGCTCGACCGCCCAGCTAGTGGTGGCGCTCAAGCCCCTGCACGATCATGCCAAGATCAAGCGTCTTGTGGTTTCGACCTACCAGTCCGTCTCCGGCGCAGGCAAGGACGGCATGGACGAGCTTTTCAACCAGACCCGCGCGGTGTTTGTCGCTGACCCGATATCAAACAAGAAGTTCACCAAGCGTATAGCTTTCAACGTTATTCCGCACATCGACGACTTCATGGAAGACGGCTACACCAAGGAAGAATGGAAGGTATTGGCAGAAACCAAGAAGATGCTTGATCCGAAGATCAAGGTCACCTGCACTGCGGTACGAGTGCCGGTCTTCATCGGTCATTCCGAATCGGTCAACATCGAGTTTGAAAACGAGATTACCGCTGATGAGGCCCGCGACATCCTGCGAGATGCGCCCGGATGTCAGGTCATCGACAAGCATGAGGATGGTGGCTACATCACGCCTTATGAATCTGCCGGCGAAGACGCAACCTTCATTTCGCGTATCCGCGAGGACGCAACCGTGGAGAACGGCCTCAATATCTGGATCGTTTCTGACAATCTGCGCAAGGGCGCGGCACTCAACACCATTCAGATCGCCGAGTTGCTGGTCAATCGTCGCCTGATCAAGCCGCGCGCAGAAGCATGATCTTGAATGCTTGAAACCCGAACCCCGCCATTGAAGCCCAATGGCGGGGTTCGCTTTTTTGGTCATATCGTGACTTTTTCCCGAATCGCTGGCAAAGTCCGGAAATGAACCGATTTCACAAGGGCAGGGGATTGACCGCATGAACAACAGGGCTCGAAAACTGGCAGCATTGAGTATTGCGGCCGTGATTAGTACCGGCTTGAGCGGGCACGCACAGGCTGCGAAATGCGGCAACAATTCAGGCGGTTTCCCGACGTGGATTGGTCAGTTCAAACAAGAGGCCGCCTCAGCCGGCATCTCCCAGAAGACCCTGGACCGGGCCTTCAAGAACGTCAGATACGCGACGAAGACGATATCGCTCGACCGCAACCAGCGCAGCTTCAAATTGTCATTTGAGCAATTTCTTCAAAAGCGCGGCGCATCCACGATCATTTCAAAAGGCAAGCGGCTGAAGAAACAGTATGCAGGACTGTTTTCTTCAATCGAGAAGAAATACGGCGTCCCACCAGGTCCATTGATTGCGATCTGGGGCATGGAGTCGGGCTTTGGCGCCTTCACCGGCAATCAGCACACCATGTCGGCGGTGGCCACACTCGCCTATGATTGCCGACGCTCCGCTTTTTTCACAGAACAGCTCTACGCCCAGCTTCAACTGATCCAGAAAGGCTGGATTTCACCGGATTTCAAGGGCGCGGCCCATGGTGAAATCGGCCAGACGCAGTTTCTGCCCGCCAATGTGATCCGCTACGGCGTCAATGGCGACAACAGTGGCGGCATCAATCTCGGATCGGCAGCAGATGCGCTTGCCTCAACCGCGAACTTCCTGCGTGGCCATGGATGGAGGCGAGGCGGCGGATATCAGCCGGGTCAGACCAACTTCAGCGCCATTCAGGGATGGAACGCGGCCGGGGTCTACCAGAAGGCCATCGCAAAGATCGGCGCTGACATAGACGGTTGATAGAGCCTAGAAATTCTCGCAGCTGTCTCCGACAGTTGTCTGGACATTGCTGATGATCTTGGTGTCACGAAACCCGAACACCTCCCGGATCATCATCTCGTTCTCCGGGAACTGGTAGCATACCAGAACCGAGGCACTGGTCGCATTTGCCTCGGTCCCGGCTTCGAGCTGCCAGGCCAGATTTGCGTTTTTCACCGCCTCCTCCCATTCATCGAGTGCATCGATGAATTCGGCCTTGGTCTGGGTCACACCCAGATCCTCAAGATTGATAACCGCATCATCGGCAAGTAGATCGGCAATCGCGAGGCGATTGACGTCAAAAAGCGCCGTATACCATCGATCAAGCAGTGAATTTTGCGCTAGAGCCGAAGAAACCGGCAGCATAAGCCCGAGAATGAGGACCAAAACAAAAGGCCGGATTGCAATCATCACAGGCTCCCAAAGTCATTGTGCACTTTTCAGCGCTCAAAACTCATGGAACCGGAGTGCGGCACCTGATGTCAAGCTTCAGGTCTGTAAAAATCGCCGGTCTTGGGATCCATCGCCCACAGCTCGCCGGTTGAAATGTCGAACCAGGCGCCACTGATCACCATCTTGCCGCGGTCTTCAAGGATCTTGACGCATGGGAACGTCCTCAGGTTGGCAATCGAATTGCGGATCGAGATCCGCTCGAGCGCGACCTGACGTTCGCCACTGGTCAGCAACTGGCTGTCCTGGATCTGCTGTGCGGCGGGTTTGAGCAATCCCATCCATTGTCCGATGAAATCACCGGGCGACAGCGGCGCAGCATTTGGGTCCAGCGCCGCCTTGATGCCACCACAACGGCCATGGCCCATGACCACGATCTGCCGGATCTTGAGCGACTGCACGGCAAACTCAAGCGCAGCGGAAGTCGCATGATAATTGCTGTCCGGCGCATAGGGAGGGACCAGGTTTGCAACATTGCGCACCACGAACAGCTCCCCCGGACCACAATCGAATATGGTCTCGGGCGCAGCACGGGAATCGCAGCACGCGATAACCAGCGTATGCGGCTCCTGGCCGGTCTCGGCCAGATCCCTGTAACGCTGCCGCTCGGCCGTATAACGGCCGCTCATGAAATTCTGGTAGCCTTCAAGCAGGCGGGTCGGAAGTGTCGACATGACTTCGCACATAGCCGGGCGCGCGTCGAAGATCAATCAACCATTTGTGTCACCGGCAACCCGCATCAGACAAAACTGCAGATGTCAGTCAGTTCTAGCCATGAATGGCGATCAGGATTCCATGCCGGTCGCGCGCTGGGCTGGAGGGGAAAGGTACGGTCAAGCCCTTCGCATGACGCCCGGCCATGACCAGATTGACGCTCGCGTCAACGAGATCATCCATCGCAGCCCCACGCGGCGGCCCATCGGCAAAAATGTCCCGATCAATGCCAAGAGACGCAAGCAGGTCTACCCTTTCGACAACGCCATCGGGATTGACCGCGCCGCGGATCTTTTTGGGCGTCGCCATCGGTATCATGCCGTTAAGCCGACAGAAGGCGAACTCTGGATGGCACTCGATAACGCGATTCCGCAACCCGATATCGGCCCGCAGCAGATCATCTATCTCCCGGATCTTGGCGAACAGAAAGAACGCCTGCTTGGACACCATTTTGGCAGGATCAGAATACGCCCGCGCCAGATCACAGGCTTGCCGGTAGGTTTCCGCCTCGACAGCCGCCCGCGCCGGGATCGAGAATACGCTCGACCGCCGCTGCCCGAGATAAGGCCGGATCGCCTGTTCCGGTCCACGTCCGGATCCGGCGATTCTGTCAGGCAATCCGATCGGCATATCCACCGCAATCGTTGCAGCCGGGCCATATTCGGCGATCAGATCGGCGAAGCGCTCGAAAACACGGACCTGTGGGCGTTTGTCAGCCGGCCGCAATGCCATCGAGATCCAGCCGGCCCGGCAACCGTCAACGCCGACAAGAACCTGCTCGGAATGCTGCCATTCGCTCACGGCTTCTTGCGATTCGCCATCGACATCACCCGGCGCATGTTGACCATCGCCATCGGCGTGCGCAGGCTTTGCGCATCCGTCTCAAGCGTCAGCTCATCGGCGCCGCGCCGCGCCGTCCGGGCGAGAATTTCGAACACCGCGCCGGTTGCCATCTGCAGGGCTTTTTCTTCAGGCGCCCCTTCCAGCAGCCGAGCCAGAAATGTCGCCGACATCAGATCACCAAGGCCGTTGGGGGCGTTCGGGATCAGACGGTGCTCGGCCATGACCGATTGTCTGCCGCTGACAAGCAGATTGCCCGTGCTGCCTGCCATCATGGCAATCGCAGATGTCACCAGAACCCGCGCCGGCCCCAGCGTTTCCGCAGCCGCCGTCATTGATGCGGAATCAGTCATCGGTGCGCCCGCCAGCCAGGCAAGCTCATGCACATTCGGCGTGGCAATGTCGGCGATCGGGATCAACTCGGACGCAATGGCCGTGGCGACAGCTTCCGGCACATAAAGACCGCCGGTGTCACCAATGACGGGATCACACATGTAAAGCGCGTCGGGGTTCGCCCGACGTACGGCGTTCACCAGCCGCGCAACATCCGCCGCCTGGCCAGCATCACCCAGATATCCGCTGAGCACACCACCAACTTCGGCCAGCCAGGGAGACCCGCAAAGATCATCGATCAGCGCCGAGAAGTCCTCGCGCGGCGGCACGATTCTGGTCGCACGCGAATGACCCGGATGCCATGGAAGAACAACCGTCGGAACTGCCCAGACCGGAAAGCCCAGCGTCTCGAGCGCGAACACCGCCGCGCGATTGCCGACTGATCCACGGACCACATGGCTTGAAATCACGATGACTGACGACCGGATGTCGGGATTGCGCTGCTTTTCCGCAGTCATAGTGAAACCTGCCCGACCATCCACAAGACCAGCCCGACAAACGCCACAACGGCCAGGCCGCGAGCGATCCGCGTCCCCCACACTTCGATAGTGTCTGTCTTGTCCGCATCCTTGGCCGTGAAGTGATCACGCACGCTGTTGGCGGCTGACTTCATCACCGGCGTCGCAGACAGGCCGCCCTCCTCGCCAAGCCGGTCAAGCGTGCGCTTTGCCTGGCGGACGGTTTCATCATCATCTTTCATCGCGAGGCCTCCCGGCCCGATTGATTTTCATCGCAGCAACCCGTCTTCTTGTCCGCTGAGCGGCGCGCTTCAGGCCCCGGAAGATCCAATACCCGTCCAGCTCAGCGGGCAAGCCCGTGATACTCAGGATTTGGCTGCATATCGGTTGCCGACGCCAAGCGGTTGGTCATGTTGAAAAACGCCGCCACCGAAGAGATATCCCAAATGTCACGATCCGTAAAACCAGCATCGCGAAGCTTTTGCCTGTCGGCCTCCACGATGCGAGCCGGATCCTCAGTCACAAGAATGGCAAAATCCAGCATCGCGCGTTGCCGCGGTTCAAGATCGGCAACACGGTAATTCATCACCATCTGTTCCCCAAGCACAGGATCGCCAGACAATTGCCGGACCGCGGCACCATGCGCGGTCAGACAATAAAAGCACTTGTTGACGGAAGACACCGCAACCGCGATCAGCTCACGCTCGAGCTTGCTCAGATTGGACCCGGCCAGCATCAGATCGTTGTAGAAGCCGACGAAGGCCTCCAGTTTTTCATTGTTGAATGCATAGGCCTTGAGCACATTGGGAACCATTCCCAGCTTGTCCTGACATTTGGCGAAATACGCGGTCATCGCAGCACTCAACGGCGTTTCCTGCTCCAGCTCCAAAGCAGTCACGGCTTCTTGCGGGGTTTTCATCCTGATTCCTCCGATATTTGTATTCGTTTACGAAATCGTGTCGCTTTGACACATACTTCTGCTAGGATTCGGTCAAAGATCAAGCCTTGGAGGAAATGGAATGGGGGTCAGGAACACCCGCAAGTCGGAAACGCTTCTTGCGGAAACAGCGGCGATTGCTTCCAAAAGCAAAAAGCCGCATATCAATCCCGACGTGCTCTTTTCCAGCGTCAGTGCAGATGATTTGGACGTTTTTCCGGCAAAAAGCCTCGCATCGGCGGCTGTTTTGGCCGAATCCGAGGTCCGTGCATGGGATGGAAAATCCTCCCGTCTGAGCCTCGTGAATGTCGATCAGGCCACGACAGATGGTCGCGATATCTCGATAATCGCAATCACCACGCTCAACAAACCCTTCCTTTATGATTCGGTCATGGGCGAGGTCACCACGGATGTGCGCGACATCCTCATGGCGCTGCATCCCATTCTGGTGCTTTCGGGCAAGACACCGGCCAAGCTTTTCTCTCATGGCGACGGCAGCGAACCTGCGCAAAGGGTCAGCCACATCCAGATCCACATGCCAAGGCTCAGCGAAACAGCCGCCAAGGATCTGACCGACCGTGTTCGCCATGTGCTTGATCAGGTCCAGGCCGCGGTCAGCGACTGGAAATCGATGCTGGCAATGATCGATCACAGCGCAGCCGATCTGGTGGCGCTGGATGTCGACAAGGCAGTCGAGCCGGCACGCCAGGAGGCACTGGCCTTCATCGCCTGGTTGAGGGACAACAATTTCACCTTCCTGGGCATGCGCGAATATGTCTACACCGGCGACGGCAAATCGGCCGAATTAAGCCGAGCCTCGACCGGAGGCCTTGGCATCCTGTCAGACCCGGACGTGCTTGTTCTGAGGCTCGGCAAGGACCAGGTCACCACGACACCCGAAATCCTGGATTTCCTGCAGGGACCGGATTTTCTGATCATCACCAAGGCCAATGTGCGCTCGGTGATCCACCGCCGCACCTATATGGACTACATCGGCATCAAGCGGTTCGACTCCAAAGGCAAGGTTGTCGGCGAACTGCGTATTGTCGGGCTCTTCACCTCCACCGCCTACACGCGGTCGGTGACCAAGATCCCGCTGCTGCGCTCGAAGGTGCAGCATGTCATTTCCGAGTTTGGCTTCGATCCTGAAAGCCATTCCGGCAAGCTGCTGCTCAACACGCTGGAATCCTATCCGCGTGACGATCTGTTCCAGATAGATGCAGGCCTGCTTGCTCGCTTCTGCATGCAGATCAACGAGCTCTCCGACCGCCCGCGCGTGCGCGTGCTGCCGCGGATCGACCGCTTCGACCGGTTTGTCTCGCTGATCGTCTATGTTCCGCGCGATCAGTATGATTCGATCGCCCGCGAGCGCATCGGCAACTATTTCAAGACCGTCTACAACGGTCGTGTGTCGGCTTTCTATCCAGCCTTCCCCGAAGGCGGCGTGGCCCGGGTGCATTTCATCATTGGCCGCTCCGAAGGCAAGACGCCCGACATCCCGCAGGAACAGCTTGAACGTGACGTGCGCTCCATCGTCACCCGCTGGGAAGACCAGTTCCGCACGCTTGGCGGCAGCCTGTCCGAGCGGATGAGTGTCAGCCAGTCCTACAAGGAGCGTTTCAAGCCCGAAGAAGCGCTTGCTGATCTCGACAACATCATTGCCTGCAAGGACACGGGTGGCATTCAGATCACGCTTTACCGTGGCCAGGGCATGTCGGATGATCATCTGGCGCTGAAGATTTTCCACGCCGGAGAACCGGTTGCGCTGTCGCGACGGGTCCCACTGCTCGAAAACCTTGGGTTCAAGGTCATCAGCGAGCAAACACACGAGATATTCCTCGACGAAAAAGCCGGCGTTTCGAGCACCGTGGTGCTCCACGACATGGAAATCGCCCATGAGGACAAGCGTGCCATTGATCTGGCTCTGGATGGCCACAGGCTTGAAGAGGCCTTCCTCTCCGTCTGGCGCGGCGACACCGACAATGACAGCTACAACCATCTCGTGACCAATGCAGGGCTGTCGGTGCGCGAAGCAACCGTGCTGCGCGCCTATGCCCGCTACCTGCGACAGGCGGGAATTGCCTATTCCCAGGAATACATCGCCAGAAGTCTCAACTCCAATTCCGGCATTACCGCCAAATTGTTCGAATTGTTCCGGGTCCGGTTTGATCTCGATCTCAAAGCTGCCAAGCGTGCCGAACTGAATGCCAGCCTGATCGAAGAAATAGAAGCTGCCTTGGCGGAAGTCCCGAGCCTTGACGATGACCGCATCCTGAGGCGCTACGTCAATGCAATCGAATCCTCGCTCAGGACCAACTATTTCCAGACCGGTGCGGATGGCGGACACCGCCCAGCCCTGGCCATCAAGCTTGATCCGAAAAAGCTCGAAGGGCTGCCCGAACCTCGGCCATTCCGCGAGATTTTCGTCTACGGCTCGGAAGTCGAAGGTGTACATTTGCGCTTTGGCCCGGTTGCTCGCGGCGGGCTCCGCTGGTCGGACCGGGCGCAGGATTACCGCACCGAGGTGCTCGGACTGGTCAAGGCGCAGCAGGTCAAGAATGCCGTGATCGTGCCGGTTGGCGCGAAGGGCGGCTTCTATCCGAAGAAATTGCCCACCGATGGCGGCCGTGATGTCATCTTCGAAGCTGGCCGCGACGCTTACAAGCTGTTCATTCGCACCTTGCTGTCGGTAACCGACAACATTGTCGGCGACGCGATCGTTCCGCCTGCGAAAACAGTTCGCCACGACGCGGACGACCCCTATTTCGTGGTTGCGGCAGACAAGGGCACAGCCACGTTCTCCGACACCGCAAACGCGCTCAGCCAGGAGCAGGATTTCTGGCTCGATGACGCCTTCGCATCAGGCGGTTCGGCCGGTTACGACCACAAGAAGATGGGCATCACCGCGCGCGGTGCATGGGAAGCGGTCAAACGTCATTTCCGCGAAATGAACATCGACATCCAGACCACGCCCTTCACCGCGGCAGGTGTGGGTGACATGTCTGGCGACGTGTTCGGCAACGGCATGCTTCTGTCCAAACACATCAAGCTGCTGGCAGCCTTCGATCATCGTGACATCTTCATTGATCCCGAACCCGATTGTGCCTCCAGTTTTGCGGAGCGAAGCCGGCTATTCGATCAGGGCCGGTCAAGCTGGCAGGACTACGACAAGTCGAAACTGTCAAAGGGCGGCATGATCATCCCGCGCTCGCTGAAATCCGTCGAACTGACGGACGAGGCAGCCGCGGTGATCGGATTGAAATCCGGCAAGGCCACGCCCCAGGACATCATGACGGCAATCCTGTCGATGGAAACCGATCTTCTGTGGTTTGGCGGCATCGGAACCTACGTCAAGGACGCCGGCGAGAATGATGCGGATGTGGGCGACCGCGCCAACGATGCAATCCGCATCCACGGCCGCCAGGTTCGCGCCAAGGTGATCGGCGAGGGCGCAAACCTTGGCGTCACCCAGAAAGGTCGTATCGCTTACGCTCTGAACGGCGGACGCTGCAACTCCGACGCCATCGACAACTCCGCCGGGGTCAACTCCTCCGACGTCGAGGTCAACATCAAGATCGCACTGGCAAACGCCATGCGCGAAGACAGGCTCACCCGGCCCAAGCGCAACACTCTGCTTGCCTCGATGACCGATGAGGTGGCCGAGCTGGTGCTGCGCAACAACTATCTGCAGACATTGGCCATCTCGATAGCCGAGGCGGAGGGAAGATCTGGCGTCGGCGAACTCAACCGCGTCATGGGCAATCTCGAAAGCCGGGGCCTGCTCAACCGTAAGGTCGAGTATCTGCCTGACGACCTGGCCGTTGCAGAGCGGCTCGCAGCTGGCCATGCCCTGACACGACCGGAGATCGGGGTTCTGCTGTCCTACGCCAAGCTGGTGCTGTTCGATGAAATCGTCGCCAGTTCCCTGCCGGATGATCCCTATTTCGACAATGCGCTGAGATCCTACTTCCCGAAGAAGATGCAGAAACCGCATTCCAGCGATATTGCCAGCCACAGGCTGCGGCGCGAGATCATCTCGACGCTGCTCGGCAATGACGCCATCAATCGTGGTGGTCCTGCCTTTGTCATCGGCATGGGCGACAAGTCCGGCGCAACGGCGGCCGACATCGTCAAGGCATTCGTTCTTGCCCGAGACGGACTTTCGCTCAATCACCTCTATGAGCAGGTTGACGATCTCGACAGCAAGGTTTCGGGCGCTGTTCAGAACAAGCTCTATGCCAGCATCGGCCACACTCTCAAGGATGTCACCGGCTGGGCGCTCAAGACCGGCGCGGCGCAGGGGGATCTGGGATCAGCGGTCAAGTCGATGCAGGAAAGCCTGGCGAAGCTCGACGGCAAGATTGTCGCCGCAATGCCCGATTTCATGCTTCAGGAAGCGGAAGAGATCCGCAACGAGCTTGTTGCACAGGCCGTACCTGCAGATCTCGCCACTCAGATCGCCGGATTGCCCGGCCTGACGATGGCGCCCGACATCTGCCACGTCGCAGCCCACTCGAAAACGGATCTCGGACGAACGACAGAGGCATTCTTTGCTGTCACCGAAGCCTTCCGGCTCGGCAGGATAGTCGCTGCGGTGGACCGGATACCGGTCACAGACCATTTCGAAGGTCTTGCGCTGGCACGCAACCTTGATGAGATCTTCTCAGCCCGGCGGATCATTGCCAGCACCGCGCTTGACAGCAATCCAAAAGCCAAGGATCCGGCCGAGGAATGGCTCAAGGCCAACAAGGATCGCATCGCCCATGTTCGTGGCCAGATCCTGACGCTGACCGACAGTGGCGAGTTGTCCGTGGCAAAACTCACCGTCGCCGCGGGCATGTTGAGCGATCTGGCACGATCCCTGCGCGCATGATGTGATACAGGGCTGATAAAGGGCAGCAGAGATGACCGATGTAACCGGATCGCCGTCAGCGCCTGTTGTTCAGCGCCGGGGGGTATTGGGCTGGATGTTGTTCGATTGGGCGGCACAACCGTTCTTTACGGTCGTGACCACCTTTATCTTCGGCCCCTATTTCATCAGCCGGATGGCCAGCGACCCGGTGACTGGTCAGGCAGCCTGGGGCTACGGCATCGCCGCAGGCGGCTTTCTGATTGCCGTCTTTTCACCCTTGCTCGGATCGATTGCTGATCAGACCGGGCCACGCAAGCCTTGGATCGCCGTCTTTGCGATCATGAAGGTCCTGGCCCTGTGCGGATTGTGGTTCGCGGCGCCGGGATCCAGTGTCGTGGCAGTGGTTGCTGTATTCACGCTCGCTTCGGTGGCGGCCGAGTTTTCCATTGTGTTTAATGACTCGATGCTGTTGCGGCTGGTGCCCAAGGCCCAAATAGGCCGCGTCTCCAATCTCGCCTGGGGTCTGGGCTATCTTGGCGGCATGATTGTCCTGATCTTCATCATCCTCTTCCTTTCGGCATCTCCCGAAACAGGAAAGACGCTTCTCGGTATGGATCCGCTGTTCGGCCTTGATCCGTCCCAGGGAGAAGACGCACGGGCATCCGGACCGATCTCGGCGCTCTGGTACGCTGTTTTCATCCTGCCGATGTTTCTGTTCACTCCCGACGCGGGAGGGCGCAGGGCCGTCAAAGGCGCGGTGCGCGAGGGTCTGGCGGAATTGAGGTCGACATTTGGCGAGGTGCGTCAGCGTGCAGGCATTTTCCGTTTTCTGATTGCACGCATGATCTACCAAGATGGCGTCAACGCGCTGCTGGCGCTGGGCGGAGGCTTTGCGGCTGCCATGTTTGGCTGGTCGATTACTGAAATAGGTATTTATGGCATCATGCTCAATGTGGTTGCGATTTTCTCGTGCCTCTATGCCAGCCGTCTCGACACCCAACTGGGGTCCAAGCTGGTTGTGCTGATCTCGATCCTGCTCTTGTTGATCGCCACGGTCGGCATCGTTTCCACTGGTCCGGGCTTTACCCTGTTTGGCGCACTGAACCTCGGCGACGAAGATAACGGCGGACTGTTCGGCACCGCCGCGGAGAAGGCCTACATCACTTTCGGACTTCTGATCGGTATCGCCTTTGGCCCGGTACAGGCATCATCTCGCGCCTATATGGCCCGTAGCGTGACCGAGGATGAAGCCGGGCGCTATTTCGGCATCTATGCGCTGGCAGGCCGCGCGACGAGCTTCACCGCGCCCTTCATGGTCGCCACTGTCACGGCCCTATCAGGATCTGCGCGGTTGGGAATGGCGACCATCACCATCTTTTTTGCACTGGGCTTGATCCTGCTGTGGACGACGCCCTACCCGGCAGACCAGCCCGCCCGCGAACAGGAAAATTGATGAGCTGATAGCGCACGGCGCGACGAGTCCATACTTGAAGTATGGATCAGTACTCGGAGTACGGAATCGCTTCCGCAGCCAGATTTGAACTCGGCAAGGCGTTGAAACATCTATTGAATACGCTTGTCACGCTCTACACCGCCAAACAATGGCGATGCGTTAACACGCACAGCAAACCGGCTGTGCGACGCGCAAATCAGAAAACATGCCTAACAGATCATTAATGCCGGAAATGCCGCATCCCGGTGAACACCATCGCGACGCCAGCCTCATCAGCCGCATCAATGACATCCTGATCCCGCATTGATCCGCCCGGCTGGATGACCGCGGTGGCGCCCGCCTCGATGGCCGACAGCAATCCGTCCGCAAACGGGAAGAACGCGTCAGACGCAACAACGCTGCCTTTGGTCAGCGGTTCCGCCAGACCCAGCACTTCAGCCGCATCAACCGCCTTGCGCGCCGCGATCCGGGCTGAATCCACCCGGCTCATCTGACCAGCACCAATACCGACCGTTGCACCGTTGAGCGCATAGACAATGGCGTTGGATTTGACGTGCTTGGCAACGCGGAAAGCAAAGGCCAGATCAGAGAGCTCACACGCATCCGGTGCACGCTTGGTCACGACCTTGAAGTCTTCCGGAAGCACGATCCCGTTGTCACGTCCCTGCACCAGCAACCCGCCTGCAACTGTCTTGACCGTGATGCCGGGCTGGCGCGGATCCGCGAGTTCTCCCGTCACCATCAGCCGCAGGTTCTTCTTGGCCGACAGGATCTCGCGAGCTTCTTCGCTCGCATCCGGAGCGATGATCACTTCCGTGAACAGCTTGACGATCTCGGAAGCCGTCTCGGCATCGAGTGTGCGGTTGAGCGCGATGATGCCACCAAACGCCGAGGTCTGGTCGCATTCAAGCGCCCGGTGATAGGCTTCCACCAGGCTTTCACCGACGGCGACGCCACAGGGGTTTGCGTGCTTGATGATGGCACAGGCGGCGCGTTGCTGATCGAACTCGCTGACAAGCTCGAATGCCGCATCTGTGTCGTTGATATTGTTGTAGGAGAGCTGCTTGCCCTGCAACAATGTCGCTGTCGCCACACCGGGGCGCTTTTCACCGTTGGAATAGAATGCCGCCGCCTGATGCGGGTTCTCCCCATAACGCATGACATCAAGCAACTGGCCGCCAAAGGCGCGGTGGCGCGGCGCTTCAAGCGCCAGCTCCTTTGCAAACCATCCCGACACAGCCGAGTCGTAGGCCGCGGTCCGGGCAAAAGCCAATGCTGCGAGCTCGCGGCGAAGCGTCAACGGAACGGAGCCGCCATGGCTCTGAAGCGCTTCAAGAACGCGGGTGTAATCTTCTGGGTCGGTAATTGCAGTCACATAGGCATGGTTCTTGGCGGACGCACGGATCATCGCCGGTCCGCCAATATCGATGTTCTCGACAATCGTCGCGGCGTCGGCTCCACCTGCCACCGTCTGTTCGAACGGGTAGAGATTGACCACAGCCAGATCGATCTCGGCAATATCATGCGCCTGCATCGCCGAACGGTGCTCCGCGTCGTCACGGATGGAGAGCAGGCCACCATGTACACCAGGATGCAATGTCTTGACCCGGCCATCCATGATTTCAGGAAATCCTGTCAGGTCAGACACATCCTTGACCTTGAGGCCTGCCGCTTCGAGTGCCGCACGGGTGCCGCCGGTCGAAACCAGCTCCACTCCAAGCTCAGCTAGGCCACGCGCAAAATCCACCAGGCCGGTCTTGTCTGAAACCGACAACAATGCGCGGCGAATTTTTACCAGGTCCGGTACAGGATGGTTCTTGGATACGACAGCCATAGGGAAATCCTTCGAAAACAGCCGCATCAGCCGGGCGGCGAGGATGCGTTAACACAGGCCGATGTCTGATAAAACACGCAAATGGGCTTATCTGTGGACCATTGCCTGATCAGTCAGCCGCATCGCTGGACCTGACACAAACATGGTTCCTCCCCGACAGATCCATATCAAAGGCGGAGATCAGAAGTTCAGGCGGGCAACTGACTTGCCGGTCCTATGCCCTCGGCAGATTGGTGCGGATCAGCTTCCAGTCAACCTGGGGCTGCTCGCCCACTTTGAATTCCAGCGTGATCTGCTTGCTGGTCCGGGCCCCTGCGAGGTCGGCGAAGTAGACGTCTTCCTCAATTTGCGGCTGCAGATCCCGCGCGACAAAGGCCCAGGATTCACCATCACCGGCAGTCAGGTGAACCACGCCATCCTCATCCTGTGACACCGTTATGGTCGGGTGGATGTGAAACCGCGCGACGGCTACCGTCTTGTCATCGGCTTTTGGCTGACTTTCATCGGGTGCGAGAATCTGATCCCGGCCCTGCACCTCGTGTCCGGACGTCAGCATTCTGATCTTGCGACGATGCAGAAGTCTGAGGTTACTGGCATATCCATCATGGGTCGCACTGAACCCCTGGTGCTTGCCCTCCTCATCGAGTGATTCCACCGTTACGTGGCGCACGCCACCGGTGACAATCGGACCCAAAAACGAAGACTGCGAGAATTTCAGCGATGACCGGTCGCCCAGCGTCACTGTGCTGTGGGCGGCAGTCATCCTGGCAAAATCAGCATAGGATGTGTGGGAAACCACAGGGGTGCCCGCATTGACGATGAAACAGTTCGCACCTGAAGACAGCTCGAACGAAAGGCACCCGGCATGCGCCTGGGCGGACAGGATCCCGTTGGGCGGCGCGCCCGTATCGGCAACCAGCAGTGCATTTCCAGCTGATAACCTCTGATAATGCGAATGCGGCATTTCCCGAAACGCGGCGCCGGAGGTCTCATCATACCGCAATACACCCAGAAGCCGGTCCGCAGACACCGCTGAAGACCCATTGAACAGAACCAGCTCGCCGTTCGAATGACGGAAGAAGCGCAGGGCCGAAAACATCCGGTCCATCCCGGCAGCCATATTGCGCGGCGGCTTCTGGCCCAGGTTTATGTAGGTTTGCTTCAGCGGCAGCAGGTTTGTCAGCAGGTCGATCAAAACCATCGGATTGCGCGAAACATGCCCGCCATCAGGCAGAATCTGGCCATTGATCTCGCTGTCGAGATTGCGCGACGCAGCCCGCACCGCGCCGGTGCTCGACGGCATGCACAAACTGGCCATCGCCAGCGCTATCCGCGCCTTGAAGCGCGTTGCATCGCCAGGCATTGCCCTGGACACATGCTTGAGATACCGCGTTTGCAAGGCAATGCTCTTGAGAAACCGCCTGTAAAACCCGTGATCGGCCCCACGCAACACAATCGGCGAATGGGAAAACCAGGCAATCAACCGGTTGGCCAAGACATCAGGCTCATAGGCAAGCCCGCCCAGCTCGCGCCCCTCGACAACGATCCAGTCATCAACCAGCGCGCGGGCGTTGGCAAAAGCCAGATCATGATCAGCCGCACGCATGTGCCTGAGCCAGCCAAAGCCATGCAGACTGCGTTCGAAGGATTCGCTTGAACCCTCAACCTGAAACGGGCTCCCGCCATCGGTGTCGATCATGCTTCCACCCATGGCGAAGCGTCCGGAATAGATTTCTTCCGCAATGTGCGGATCAGCAATCCGCAGATCAATCGGCGCGACCACAAGCCGGTCCGGAGTTCCACCGGTAAACCGCAGGGCGCTGATTCGGCCCAACGCTATCCGGCGCGCAAAACGCCGCCAGATCTCCGTCCCGTACAATTGCCCTGAACGTTGCGAGTCTAAAATTGAAAATGCCAATCGGGAATTCCTGAAACCGGGTCCCGGCCCTCCACCGGACGAGAATCGTAGCACAGTGGCTTGATTGTTCAACTGTTGCTAATTTGACCTTCTGAATGAGTAGACGACGCCTACACTCTGCAAGTCGGTCCTGCAGGCTGCCCTTATGACCGGATCAACACCACCGCGTAGAAGCCGTCAAGCCCGGCGAGCCGCGGATCGTCGTTTGCAAGCATGGCCGGATGGGTCCTGACTTCACCCTTGGCGGTAATTGCCGCTTCAAGCCCCGGCCACCGCGCCGGATCAACCGGCCTTATCTTCCAGCCCGGATGGTCGGCAAGAAAACCCGCCACCATCTCTTCGCCCTCTTCAGGATCGAGCGAGCAGTTGGAAAACACCAGTTCACCATCCGGACGCACCAGACCCGCCGCATGATCGAGCAGATCACGCTGCACACGGGCCAGACGCATGATGTCTTCCGGCCCTTTGGTATAGGGGATGTCTGGATGACGGCGAACAGTTCCGGTCGAGGAGCAGGGCGCATCAAGCAGCACCCCGTCAAACCCCTCTGGGGCAACCAGATCCTGGGCCCGGGTCAATTGGGTGGCGACGTCAAGACCGAGGCGCTCCAGATTTCCGCGCAGCCGGTCAAGCCGTGTCGCGGACTGGTCGCAGGCCGTCACGCGTGCACCGGCCAGAGCAAGTTGCGCGGTCTTGCCACCCGGAGCAGCACAGAGATCGACGATTTCCAGCCCTTCGAGTTTCGAGAACAACTGCGCCGGCAGACTGGCGGCCGCGTCCTGAACCCACCAACCGCCGTCATCATAGCCTTCAAGGCCCGAAACCGGACCTTCGGGCCGGCCGATCCGGACTGACCCGGTTGGCAACACCACGCCGCCGAGCCGTTCGGCCCAGCCTTCAGCATCTCGCTTTACAGTCAGGTCGATGGCAGGCGGCTCAGACAGGATTTCAAGGATCGCCTTGGCATCCGCGACATAAGATGTGTGAAGCCGGCTTTCAAACCACTCCGGAAAGTCAGGCGTTTCTGCCGCGATCTCAGGCAAAAGCGTATCTTTCTCACGCCCCATCCGGCGCAACAGGGCATTGACCAGGCCTGCAAACCGACGATTTCGCGGATCAGAATCGGCCTGAGTAACTGCCAGATCAACGGCCGCCCGATCGGGCACATCGAGATAGAGGATCTGGGCGGCGCCGACGCGCAACACCTGCCGCAACGCTTTCGCACCTTCCGGCAATGGATTGTCGACAAGCCGGTCGATGAAGGCATCAATGACCTGAAGATGTCGGAGCGCTGACAGAAGAATGGCACGCACCAGAAGCCTGTCCTGGTCTCCAAGCCCTGTAAACGCCGGATTGCCACCTGCTGGATCCAGAAGCCCGTCCAGCGATGCCCGGCTTTCCGTCACTGCTGACAAGAGCCGTGCCGCTGCCTGGCGGGCGGCCAGTCCTGGCTTCAGATCGCTCTGATCAAACCCGGCATGTGTTTTTCCGTGTCGCATCCGCTCTCGGCGGCCAGGCCGCATTGCGGTCAAGACCAAGGCCCCTTGCGCGTCGAGCCATCACGTCCCCAGGGCCCGGCTTGCGGAACCGATGTTTTCGCTGGCCGTGCCGACTGGCGAGAAGGCGCAGCAGCAAACTCTCCAGCCATCGCCTCGAGCGCTGCGATGCGGTTTTCCGTTGCCGGGTGAGTTGAAAACAGACTGTCCATGCGTTGACCATTCAGAGGATTGATAATGAACATATGCGCCGTCGCCGGATTGCGTTCGGCATCTTCGTTGACCACACGTCCGGCCCCCATGGCAATCTTCTTCAGCGCCGAAGCCAGCCAAAGCGGATTACCACAGATTTCCGCACCACGCCTGTCGGCAGCATATTCGCGGGTCCGGCTGATCATCATTTGCACCAGCATGGCTGCGAAGGGTGCAACCAGCATGGCAACCAACACTCCGATGAAGCCAAACGGATTGTTGTTATTACGATTGCCGCCGAAAAACAGCGCGAAATTGCCGAGCATTGAAATTGCGCCGGCAAGCGTCGCGGTAATGGTCATGATAAGCGTGTCACGGTGCTGCACATGTGCAAGCTCATGCGCCATGACGGCTGCCACTTCCTCGTCAGTCAAGCTGTTGAGAAGACCGACAGATGCCGCTACGGCTGCATTCTCGGGATTGCGGCCGGTCGCAAAAGCATTCGGCTGCTGATTGTGGATCACATAGACCTTCGGCATCGGCAGGCCAGCATTCTGTGCCAGATCAGCGACAATCTGATAAAATTCCGGCGCGGTCTTGGCGTCCACTTCCACTGCGTGGTGCATACGGAGCACCATCTTGTCGGAATTCCAGTAGGAGAACAGGTTAATCCCTGCGGCGACAACGAAAGCTATCATCATCCCGCCGGTGCCACCAATGAGATAGCCAACGCCCATGAAAAGAGCTGTCATCAGGGCAATCAGCATGGCTGAGCGAACAAGGTTCATGTGCGTCATCCTTTCCGGCGACCTGGCACCTTTTTGCCTGATCTGGCGCAAGGGTTTGGAATTTGTCGCTTGTGACGCTAGATATGGGTTGTTTCAAGATAATCTTCAATGTGAATGCCAGACTGGTAGACCCCTCCCATGAGCAAAGACGAAAATCCCACCGAAACGCTGAAATACGCAACTGAATCGAGCGGTTTGGGTCAGAGCGAAGCGCTGGAAACCGTGGAAAAGCCGCCACTGAGCCCTGCCGCTGAACGTGCGCTGGCGGAAGCGGAAGCCAGGCGGCAGGCCCGCGACATGGAATTGCGTGCGGCTGAGAAGGAAGTCGGCGGACGGGGCGGTGCCGATCCGGCTCGCTTTGGCGACTGGGAAATCAACGGCCGCGCCATCGATTTCTAGCCAACCCGCTGTTGATCCCCACGGAATATAGGAATATATTCCGTTCCCATGAGCAATGATTCGCGCGCAGCTTCCATATTCATTCTTTCGCTTGGCCTTTCATGCGCCCCGGTGAAGACCACCACTGCTGCGGACAATCAATGGCGCAGTATCGCCGGACCGGTGACAGCTCAGATCATACGGATCATCGATGGGGACACGATTGAGGTCGACGCACACCCCTGGCCAGGCCATGCGGTGCGCGTATCGGTCCGTTTGCGTGGCATCGATACGCCCGAGAAAAGGTCCCGGTGCCCGAACGAGCGCGCAGCCGCCCTACTGGCGCGCACCGAGCTCGAGCGGCTGGTGACAGGCTTCTCGACAGTCCAATTGATCAATGTATCTGGCGGAAAATATTACGGCCGCGTGCTGGCCGACATGACGGCTGGAACACGCGACATTGCCTCCGCCATGCTGGCAAGTGGCCTCGCCCGGCCCTATGCGGGCGGCAAGCGCGAGAAGGCGGAATGCGCGGGATAGGGTTTGGAGAGCCGACTTACAGGAAGCCTGACATCAAAAAGGCCACCCGCAAGGGGTGGCCTTCGTGAATTCCAGCGCCGGTTGCACGCCTGCCCGATCACATCAAAGATGGATCAGGACTTGCCAGCATTACCGGCTCTTCAGAGGCTGCTCCGAAGTCCGGTAATCCGTTTCGTACGAACCGGCTTATGGGAATCACTCGACATCGGATCACCTCCTTTCAATGGTTAAAGACAGGGGTAGTCTGTACCCGTCTTGGACTGATTGCAAGAGGCAAAAAGCGCCTGATTATAAGCCATTCGTCAAAAAGCCCGCCCCAATCAAAGGGTGGGCCTGGAACGCAATTCAAGGCTCAATCCATGCCCGGGCAGGGCATATCGCCCTCAATGGCGAAAGCCGGATTGCCGGAGCCTGATCAGCCCTTCTTGTTCTGCCGGTTGGCAATCAGATCATCAACAACGCCAGGATCGGAAAGCGTCGAAGTGTCGCCAAGTGCGCTGAACTCGTCCTCAGCAATCTTGCGCAGGATCCGGCGCATGATCTTGCCAGAACGGGTCTTTGGCAGGCCCGGCGAGAACTGGATCTTGTCAGGCGAGGCGATTGGACCGATCTCGTGGCGAACATGATTGACCAGCGCCTTGCGCAGCGCATCATCACCCTCTTGGCCTTCCATCAGCGTGATGTAGCAGTAAATGCCCTGACCCTTGACGTCGTGTGGATAGCCCACGACCGCAGCTTCAGACACCGAATCGTGCGAAACAAGCGCGCTTTCAACTTCGGCTGTGCCCATACGGTGGCCCGACACGTTGATCACGTCATCAACGCGGCCTGTAATCCAGTAATAGCCATCCGCATCACGACGGCAGCCGTCACCGGTGAAGTACTTACCCTTGTAGGTGGAGAAATAGGTCTGGATGAAGCGCTCATGATCGCCGTAGACCGTACGCATCTGCCCTGGCCAGGAATCGGTGATGCACAAATTGCCTTCTGCAGTGCCTTCCAGCACATCGCCGTCGCCATCGACCAGCTGTGGCTGAACGCCAAAGAACGGTCGCGTTGCCGATCCAGGCTTCAGAGGCGTTGCCCCGGGCAGAGGACTGATCAGAATCCCGCCGGTCTCGGTCTGCCACCAGGTATCAACGATCGGACAGCGCTTGTCGCCGACGACATTGTAATACCAGACCCAGGCTTCGGGATTGATCGGCTCGCCCACAGATCCAAGCGTGCGCAGCGATTTGCGCGAGGATTTCTTGACGTGATCGTCACCCGCACCCATCAGGGCGCGAATGGCGGTCGGCGCCGTGTAGAAGATGTTGACCTGGTGCTTGTCGACCACATCCCAGAACCGGCTCGGCGATGGGTAGTTCGGCACGCCCTCGAACATCAGCGTGGTCGCGCCATTGGCGAGCGGCCCGTAGACAATATAGGAGTGCCCGGTGACCCAGCCGACATCGGCGGTGCACCAGTAGATGTCCCCTTCATGATAGTCGAAGACATATTCATGGGTCATCGAGGCATAGACCAGGTAGCCG
This sequence comes from Hoeflea sp. AS60, assembly GCF_038900115.1. Lineage (NCBI taxonomy): Bacteria > Pseudomonadati > Pseudomonadota > Alphaproteobacteria > Hyphomicrobiales > Rhizobiaceae > Hoeflea > Hoeflea sp. AS60. The sequence goes on from NZ_JBBMQP010000001.1 coordinate 770,100, forward strand.
CCGGTGGTGTGCAGCACGCCCTTGGGCTTTCCGGTCGAACCTGAGGTGTAGAGGATGAACAGCGGATCTTCCGCCTTCATCTTGGCAGGCGGGCAATCCGGTTTCGCGGCAGCCACGGCCTCGTGATACCAGATATCACGATCATCATACCATTCGATCTTCCCGGCTGTGCGCTGGACAACCAGCACATTCTTGACGGTAACGCCTGCGCGTTGGGCAATCTCGATGGCGAGATCGGTGTTGTGCTTGAGCGGAATTTTCTTGCCGCCGCGCAGGCCTTCATCGGCCGTAATCACGAAGGTTGATTCGCAGTCACTGATTCGCCCGGCCAGCGCATCCGGCGAAAAACCGCCGAAAACGATCGAATGGATTGCACCGATGCGGGTGCAGGCAAGCATCGCATAAGCGGCTTCCGGAATCATCGGCATGTAGATGGTGACCCGGTCACCCCTCTTCACACCCTTCGATTTCATCACATTGGAAAGACGACAAACCTGATCATATAGCTCGCGGTACGTGATCTTCTTGTCATCGTACGGGTTGTCTCCCTCCCAGATGATCGCCACCTGATCGCCGCGCTTTTCGAGATGCCGGTCGATGCAATTGTAGGAGACATTTGTCAGGCCATCCTCAAACCACTTGATCGCTACCTTGCCTGTAAAGCTGGTGTTCTTGACCTTTGTGTAGGGTTTGAACCAGTCAATTCGCTTGCCGTGCTTGCCCCAGAACTTTTCAGGATCCTTGATGCTCTGCTTGTACCATTTCTGGTATGTCTCATCATCAATCAACGCTCTGGATTTCGCGTCTTTCAGGACTTTGTAGGTTTTCTGCGGCATTGGACCCTCCTCACTTACAGCATGCGCCCAGCATAAACTTAAGCGCAACCCGACTTCCATGACGACCATTAATACCAGCGCAAATCATTGGTGCAATTAGACAATGGGTCGGTTTGCGAAACCATGCGGCAACAATTGCAATTAACCGGACTAGCGGTTATAAGAACGCCGATTTCCCGGAAATGGTGGTTTCATCCACGGCCCGCGCCCCCGGAGCGGACGGACAGGAGGATTGTATTCATGGCACAGCAGCTTCTCATGCCTAAGGCGACCGCCGTCTGGCTTGTTGACAACACCGCATTGAGCTTCGACCAGATCGCGCAGTTTTGCAAACTTCACCCGCTTGAGGTGAAGGCAATCGCCGACGGCGAAGCCTCGCAAGGCATCAAGGGTCTCGACCCGATCGGCACCGGACAGCTGTCTCGGGAAGAAATCTCGGCGGCTGAAGCCAACCCCGAGATCAAGCTGAAGCTCTCCGAACCAAAGGTTCGCGTACCGGAATCCAAGCGCAAGGGTCCACGATACACCCCGGTGTCCAAGCGTCAGGATCGGCCCAACGCCATCCTCTGGCTGGTGCGCAACCATCCCGAACTCAAGGATGCCCAGGTTTCGCGCCTGGTCGGCACCACCAAATCGACCATCGAACAGATCCGCGGCCGCACCCACTGGAATGCGGCAAACCTGACGCCGATGGATCCAGTCACCCTCGGGCTGTGCACACAGATCGATCTCGACCTTGAAGTCGAGCGCGCCTCCAAGAACCGCGGCCCACACGCTGGTGCGGAGCATGACAGCGTGCTGGTTTCCGCGCGTGAGACCGAAGCGGCCACTCCGGTGGACGAAGACGGCGAGAAGGAAATCGATGCAGATGCAGTTTTTGCAAAACTGTCCTCGATGAAGCGCACCGAGCCGGAAGAAGACGAAGACAACAACTGAAAACTCATGCCCTCATGACATGCAAAAGGCCCGGCAATGCCGGGCCTTTTTGTTTCTTGCGGCAGCTTTGGCATCATCGAACGGACTGTTTCCCGTGAATCAATCCTTGACCGGAACCGTGTAATTCAGCGGCATGCGACCACCGTCGGCATAAATTGTCTGACCTGTGACATAGCTTGCATCTTGCGAGAGCAGGAATGCGGTCACGGCTGCGATTTCGGACGGATCACCGATACGGCCAAGCGGCGTGCGCGACAGGATCCTGGTTCTGGCTTCCGGATTGTCGACCACTGTTGCCAGCAGGTCGGTCATGATCGAGCCGGGACCAACCGCGTTGACCCGGATACCATGCGGCGCCAGCGACAAAGCCATCACCTTGGTCAACTGGCTCAAACCACCCTTCGACACCGAATAGGGCACCTGGTTGGCTATGGCGAAGGTATCGTTGATCGAGGACATGTTGACGATGGAGCCCGGCTCTTCACCGTTCGAGATCTGCTCTACCATATGCCGTGCTACGGCCTGCCCGCACAGAAACGCGCTCTTGAGGTTGACGCCCAGAACGCGATCGAAATCGGCCTCCTCGATATCAAGAAAATCGGCGGTGTGAACGATCCCTGCATTGTTGACCAGCGCATTGATCGAGCCGAAGGCATCAATCGTTTTGGCGACCAGGTTGTGAACATCAAGCCGCTCAGACACGTCGGCAACGGTAAACCGGACCTCGCCGTCATTTGAAGCTGTTTTCACCGCAGCAGCGCCGGCGGCCTCGTCAATATCGGCGATCATCACCTTGGCGCCCTCGGCGGCCAGGCGGCGCACAATCGCCAGCCCGATACCCTTGGCGCCGCCGGTGACAATGGCTGTTCGTCCATCCAGTTTCATAGTCTTATCCCTTTCATAGAGCGCGGCGCCTTATCTAGAATGCGCGATGATCGCTCTAACCTGTCGATTGCAGCCACGGTCCGAAAAATCCAATTTGAAATCCGGTCTGGCGCTGCAGCGAAGCGGCGGGACATTGACGTGGACGACACGCAAGGTCAATCGCTCTTCCTGGCCATCCCGCGCTTTGCCAGCACCTCGGCAATTTCGTCGAGAACTGCAGGATCATCAATGGTAGCTGGCATTTTCCATGCCTCGCCATCGGCGATTTTCTGCATGGTCGCACGCAGGATCTTGCCAGAACGGGTTTTTGGAAGCCGCTTGACCACCATCACTGTCTTGAATGCAGCCACCGGCCCGATCTGATCGCGCACCAGTTTCACCACTTCCTTCTCGACTTCGTCATCGGTCCGGCCATGGCCGTTGTTGATGACGATGAAACCCGCCGGAATCTGGCCCTTCATGGCGTCGGCGATGCCGATAACCGCACATTCCACCACATCCGGATGGCCGGAAACCGCCTCTTCCATCCCGCCCGTCGACAGACGGTGGCCCGCCACGTTGATGATGTCATCCGTGCGCGCCATGATGAACAGATATCCGTCATCATCAATGAAGCCGGCGTCAGCGGTTTTGTAGTAGCCCGGGAATTCCGCCAGATAGGAATCCCGAAACCGGTTATCGGCATTCCACAGCGTCGGCAGACAGCCAGGCGGCAGCGGCATTTTGACCACGACATTGCCAAGAGTTCCGGCCGCTACCGGATGGCCGGCATCATCGAGAACCTGAACGTCATAACCAGGCATCGCAACAGCGGGCGAGCCGTATTTGACCGGCAGCAGGCCCAACCCCATCGGGTTGCCGGCTATGGTCCAGCCAGTCTCGGTCTGCCACCAGTGATCGATCACGGGGACATTGAGCACCTTTTCCGCCCAATGAATGGTATCAGGGTCTGCGCGTTCACCGGCCAGAAACAAGGCCCGGTAAGCGGACATATCGTAGTTACCGATCAGGCTGCCTTGCGGGTCTTCCTTGCGGATGGCGCGAAATGCGGTTGGCGCGGTAAACAGCACTGCGACCTTGTGCTCGGAAATCACGCGCCAGAACGTGCCCGCGTCTGGTGTCCCCACCGGCTTGCCTTCAAACACGATTGTTGTGTTGCCATGCAACAGCGGCGCATAGACGATATAGGAGTGGCCCACGACCCAGCCGATATCGGATGCCGCCCAGAACACCTCACCCGGTTTCACGCCATAGATCGCATGCATGGACCAGTAGAGCGCAGCCATGTGGCCGCCATTGTCGCGCACCACGCCCTTCGGCTGCCCGGTGGTACCGGATGTGTAGAGAACATAGAGCGGATCGGTCGCCTGAACCGGAGTGCAATCAACCTTCCGTCCGGCATTTGCTTCGATCAGTGAGGCATAATCGAAATCGCGTCCCTCGATCAGGTCACAGCGATGTTGCTCCCGCTGCAGCACGATCGTTGCATCGGGATTGTGATGCGAGTGCTCGATCGCCGCGTCAAGCAACGGCTTGTAGGCAACGATCCGTCCCGGCTCGATACCGCAGGACGCGCTGACAATCAGCTTCGCCTTGCAGTCTTCTATACGGGTGGCAAGCTCAGAGGCCGCGAACCCGCCGAAAACCACTGAATGAACGGCGCCCAGACGCGCACACGCCAGCATCGCCACAATCGCTTCAGGCACCATCGGCATGTAGATGACGACCCGGTCGCCCTTGCCAACGCCTTTGTCGGCCAAGGCTCCGGCAAATGCCTCGACTTCCGCAAGCATCGCAGCATAGCTGATCGAACGTTTGGTCCCCGTGATCGGGCTGTCATAGATCAGCGCCGCCTGTTCGCCCCGGCCTCCAGCGACATGGCGATCCAGGCAGTTGTAGCAGGTGTTGGTGATCCCATCCGGATACCAGCCTCCATAGACGCCCAAGTCAGGATCGAACGCAGTCTCAGGCTTTGTGAACCAGTCGATCGCGGCGGCCTGCTCCATCCAGAACCCTTCAGGATTCTGGCGCCAGTTTTCATAGACCTCACCATAACTGCTCACCACGACCATCTCCTCCAAAATATTTTGGCGCAGCACACATGTGTCACGCCAATCCCCCGATAACCCGATTTCGCGGCACCCTATGCCTATCGAGAGACAGCGAAAACTAGACGAACGGCTAGATCATCGCCTCAAATCGATTAGCGCGCACCAAAAATTGCCGAGCCCACCCTGACTTCGGTCGCACCAAAGGCAATTGCCGTCTCGAAATCATCTGACATGCCCATGGAAAGCGTCTCGATATGGTTTTCGCGGGCAATCTTGGCCAGCAAGGCAAAATGCGGCCCCGGATTTTCTTCCACCGGCGGTATACACATCAGGCCAGAAATCTTGAGGCCCAGTTCCACGCGGCACATCGCAATGAATGCATCCGCCTCATCGGGCTCAATTCCTGCCTTTTGCGGCTCCGACCCGGTGTTCACCTGAACATAGAGAATGGGGTGTTTGTCCTGCTTCTTGGTTTCACGCGCGATTTCCCTGGCGATCTTTTCCCGGTCAACGGTTTGAATGACGTCAAACAGCGCCACCGCTTCAGCTGTCTTGTTGGATTGAAGTGGCCCGATCAGATGCAGTTCGATCCCGGTCGTTTCGCCTTTCAGGCCAGGCCACTTGGATTGGGCCTCCTGAACACGGTTTTCGCCAAATACGCGCTGACCCGCTTCGATGACTGGACTGATCTCCTCCGGAGGTTTCGTCTTGGAGACCGCCACCAGTCGCACGGAGCCGCTTTTTCTGTCCGTTTCGGTTTCTGCTGCGGCAATTGCTGCTCGCACTTTCTCTAGGTTTTCCCGTGCGCTCACGCTCTGCTCCATTCACTTGCTTTCAATTCAGCCATAGGGTGTTAGCCCAGCCAGTTCTCCTTGCCAATCGACCCCCGCCCCGGTTTCCTGTAGCAGGTATCCATCAGGGTGCTTCCGAAGCGCCTGAACTTGGCCTCCAAAGCCGCTCAATGGTTGACGCTTGACGGGTTTCATGGTGAAGGTCGCGACAAAATCTGACAGGTTTTCTGGTGATCCTTTATGGCAATTGAACGATACAATCCCAAACAGGCGGAAACCCGCTGGCAGCGCATGTGGGAAGAGGCGAAAATTTTCGAGACGGACAACGACAGTCCGGACCCGAAATACTACGTACTCGAGATGTTTCCCTATCCGTCCGGCCGGATCCACATGGGGCATGTCCGCAACTATGCCATGGGCGATGTCGTGGCGCGCTACAAACGCGCCCGCGGCTTCAATGTGCTTCACCCGATGGGCTGGGATGCCTTCGGCATGCCGGCTGAGAACGCCGCGATCCAGAACAAGGTTCATCCACGCGACTGGACCTATGCCAACATCGACGCCATGCGCAAGCAGCTCAAATCCATGGGTCTGTCACTCGACTGGAGCCGGGAATTTGCCACATGCGACGTCGAATATTACACGCAGCAGCAGGCGCTGTTTCTCGATTTTCTCGCCGCCGGACTGATTTACCGTCGCAATTCCAAGGTCAACTGGGATCCGGTCGACATGACCGTGCTCGCCAACGAGCAGGTCATCGACGGCCGCGGCTGGCGCTCCGGCGCGCTTGTCGAGCAGCGTGAACTGACGCAATGGTTCTTCCGCATTTCCGATTTCGCCGACGATCTGCTGGTCTCGCTCGATGAGCTAGACCAATGGCCGGAAAAGGTCCGGCTGATGCAGAAAAACTGGATCGGCAAGTCGGAAGGCCTGTCCTTGCGCTGGGAAATTGCCGATCCGGCACAGGCCGGCGGTGCGTCAGACATCGAAGTTTATACCACGCGGCCGGATACACTGTTCGGTGCGTCGTTCCTGGCGATTGCAGCCGATCATCCTCTGGCCAAGGAACTGGCCGCAAAGGTTCCGGCAGTCGCTGAATTCTGCGACCAGTGCCGCCGTGCCGGAACTTCACTGGCAGCGCTCGAAACCGCTGAGAAGATCGGTTTCAAGACCGCAATCAACGTTGTTCACCCGCTTGATCCGGAATGGACTGTTCCAGTCTACATCGCCAATTTCGTTTTGATGGATTATGGCACGGGCGCCATTTTCGGCTGCCCGTCCGGCGACCAGCGCGACCTTGATTTTGCACGGAAATACAATTTGCCGGTCACGCCTGTGGTGATGCCGGCTGATGCCGATGCGGCGAGCTTCGTGATCACCGACACCGCCTATGTCGGTGATGGTGTCATGATCAATTCCCGCAATCTTGACGGCATGACGCCAGACAGCGCTTTCGACGCAGTAGCAAGCCTGCTCGAAGCCAAGACGCTTTGCGGTCAACCGCAAGCCGCCCGCAAGACCAATTTCCGCCTTCGAGACTGGGGTCTTTCACGCCAGCGCTATTGGGGTGCGCCCATTCCAGTGATCCATTGCGATGACTGCGGGGTGGTTCCTGTGCCGGCTAAGGATCTGCCGGTCAAGCTTCCCGATGATGTTACGCTCGACAAGCCGGGCAATCCTCTCGATCATCACGCGACGTGGAAACATGTCAATTGCCCGGCCTGCGGCAAGGCTGCACGACGCGAAACCGATACGATGGACACATTTGTCGATTCATCCTGGTATTTCGCCCGGTTCACTGCGCCACGGCACGAGACCCCGACTGATCCTGCGGTCGCAAGCGCTTGGCTGCCGGTTGATCAGTATATCGGCGGCATCGAACACGCGATCCTGCACCTCCTTTATTCTCGCTTCTTTACCCGGGCCATGCAGCAGACCGGCCATGTCGATCTCAAGGAGCCATTCCGCGGATTGTTTACACAGGGCATGGTTGTTCACGAGACCTACCGCACCAGTGTTGGCAAGGGTGAATGGGTCCCGCCGGCTGATGTACTGATCGAAGAGAAGGACAGCGTAAGGACGGCCAAGCACGCCAAGACAGGCGAAGCGCTGGTCATCGGTTCTATTGAGAAGATGTCGAAGTCGAAGAAGAACGTGGTCGATCCCGACGACATCATCGATAGCTATGGTGCTGATACTGCTCGCTTTTTTATGCTTTCAGACTCCCCGCCCGATCGCGATGTGATCTGGACCGAGGCTGGCGTCGAAGGCGCCCATCGTTATGTTCAGCGTGTATGGCGCCTGCTTGGCGAAGCGGCCGGGGAACTGAGCAAGACCGAAGCCAGGACCGGAGCAGCTGGTCAGGCGCTGGATGTCTCGCGTAGCGCCCACAAGACGGTCAAGGCGATCGGTGAGGACCTTGAGAAGCTGGCCTTCAACAAGGCAGTGGCGCGGCTCTACGAGCTCGTCAACACCCTGGCAGCACCGCTGACGGATGTTGCTGCAGGCAAGGCTGATGCAGATCTCAAGGCAGCCTGCAAGCAGGCAGCCAACATGGTGGTGCAGCTGATTGCCCCGATGATGCCGCATCTGGCGGAAGAGTGCTGGAAACTGATCGGCAATGACGGCATGGTGGCAACAACAGCCTGGCCGGACTACGATTCCGGTCTGGTGACGGATGAACAGGTGACACTGCCGGTGCAGATCAACGGCAAGAAGCGCGGCGATTTGACAATTGACCGCAATGCCGACCAATCTGCTATCGAGAAGGCTGTTCTGGCTCTTGATTTCGTGCAAACCGCGACCGGAGGCAATCCGCCGCGCAAACTCATCATCGTACCCCAGAGGATCGTCAATGTTGTCGTTTGAAGTTCCCGGATCGGGATGGAAATCGCGGGTCCTGGCTGCCACGCTCGGCCTTGGACTGCTGGCCGGATGCCAGGCACAACCTCTCTATGGATCGATGGCTGGCCAGAACCACTCAGTCACGATTACGCCTGCAGATTCGAGAGTTGAACAGGTTGTCCGTAACGAATTGGTACTGGGTTTTGGCGGAGAACAGCAAGATGGCGCCTACAGTCTGAATTTGAGCGTGTCATCAAGCCTTTCCGGCTTGTTGCCCGGCGGTCTCGACAATGAATTTTCCGCCGCACGCACCACGGTCACGGCTACCTACGTTCTCAAATCCGCGAGCACCGGCGAAACGGTCAAATCCGGGTCACGCTATGCTGATGCACAGCTGGATCTTCCATCGCAGAATTTTGCCCAGGAGAGAGCCAAGCTGGAAGCTGAAGACCGCGCCGCGAGGCAGGTCGCTGCCTTCGTCAGGGCAGATATTGCGGCAGCCCTTGCACGATAGATCTCGAATCTGCTGGAACGGGCATCATGGCACAGCTTAAAACCCATGAATTTGCCGGTTTTGTGCGCCGTGAAGGCACCCCCTACCGTATCATACTTGTCTACGGTCCAGATCGCGGTCTGGTCTCCGAACGTGCAGCTGAAATCGCTGCCAAGACCGGTGTGGATCTCAAGGATGATTTCGCGGTTCTCCGCCTAGAATCATCTGATCTCAACGGTGACCCGGGACGGCTGGCAGACGAATTTGGTGCTATCAGCCTGTTTGGCGGTGACCGTCTGGTCTGGGTCAAGAATGCTGGCAACGACAAGGGTTTGGTTAGCTCGCTCAATGCTCTGACGGAGGCTGACGCGGGTTCGTCACACCTTCTCATCGAGGCAGGCGACCTGAAAAAGGGCAGCGCGCTTCGAAAGTTGATCGAGAACGCTCGCACCGCACTTGCAATACCCTGTTACGCCGACGACGCCAGAGGTATCCAGACGCTCATTGACGAGGAACTCGGCGGCGCCAAGCTCAACATACAGGCGGACGCTCGCCAGCGCCTCACCCAGCTGCTGGGCGGGGATCGGCTGGCAAGCCGTAACGAGTTGAAGAAACTGGCACTTTACTGTCATGAATCGGGAACGGTTACCGATGAAGATGTGATCGAGGCCATTGGCGATGTTGCCGCACTTTCGGTAGACGACGCCGTAGATGCGGTTTTTTCCGGTGATACGGTGCGTCTCGAGACTTCGCTGGAACGCATACTCGCATCCAAGACTTCTGTATTTCTGGTGTTGCGCAGCTGTATCATGCAGTTCGAACAGCTCGACGCCATGCGGTCACTGATCGAAAATCACGGCCGCCAGCCGGCCCAGGCCATGACGGAAAAGGGGCGGGGCATCCATTTCAAGCGCAAACCCGTTGTCGAACGCGCATTGCGTCATTGGCGGCTGGACGCCATCAATCGTGAAATGAGACGGCTGTCCGACGCGGTCCTGGAAACGCGCCGGAGACCGCATCTCGAAGCATCTATCGCCAGGCAGGCCCTTTTACGAGCCTGCCTGCTTAGCCGATGATCATCATCTCGTTGTAATAAATAGTTTATTTGTCACCAAGTAGCCGACACAATTCATCGAGTTGCTCAAGCGACTTGTAATCGATCCGCAACTGGCCACCTTGCCCTTTGTGCGCCAGCTGAACCTTGAGACCAAGCACATCAGACAAGCTTCGTTCAAGCGCGATCGTATCGGCATCTTTCTCATCGGCGCGACCGGCAGATTTGGTTTCCATGCCGCCCGGATTGGCGAGCTGCTCTGCATCTTTCTGAGCCAGTTTCTCGGCGTCGCGAACAGAGAGCCCTTCATCTGCAATTTTACGTGCCAGCCGAACAGGATCGGAGGTCGACACGATCGCCCGGGCATGGCCGGCGGATAGCGCGCCATCAGCAAGCATCTGCCGAACTTCGTCAGGCAACTTCAGCAAACGCAGCGAATTGGCGACATGGCTTCGGCTTTTACCGATGACCTCACCAAGATCGTTTTGCGTATAGCCATATTGCGCGATCAGCTGCTCATAACCTTGCGCCTCTTCAAGCGCATTGAGATCCGCACGCTGCACATTCTCGACAATGGCTATCTCGAGTGCGGTCCGGTCATCAACATCCCGCACGATAACCGGAATATCAACCAATCCTGCCATTTGCGCGGCCCGCCAGCGGCGTTCACCTGCAATGATCTCGTAGCGGTCGTCGCCTGCTCGGCGGACCATCACGGGCTGCACAATCCCGTGCTGGCGGATCGATTTCGACAGATCTTCGAGATCGGCCGGGTCAAAACTCCGCCGCGGATTGCGTGGATTGCGGCTGACATGTTCTATCGGAACGGTGCGATCCGCCGACACCGTCGGCTTCGATTGTGACTGGATAGGTTGATCGATCTCGCCGATCAGAGCCGCCAGTCCCCGCCCGAGGCGCTTTTTTGATACATCGTCTGACATCGTCATATCCACTCTCACTGCCCACATCCCCGCAGGGTCAGGCAGCCTTACGATTGCGTTCGCGCTGAATAACCTCAGATGCCAGCTGCAGATAGGCCTGGCTGCCGGCGCATTTCAGATCATACAGGATCGCAGGCTTGCCGTAGGATGGCGCCTCAGAAACCCGAACATTGCGCGGGATAAGGGTCCTGTAGACCTTTTCGCCCAGATGCGAGCGAACATCTTCGACAACCTGCAAGGCCAAATTGTTGCGCGCATCATACATTGTCATCACGATACCCTGGATATCCAGAGTAGGATTGAGCGTATCGCGTACCTGGCCAACAGTCTCGAGAAGCTGGCTCAAACCCTCAAGCGCAAAGAACTCGCACTGCAGCGGCACCAGAATCGAATGTGCGGCCGCCATTGCATTCATGGTCAGAAGATTGAGGGAGGGAGGGCAGTCGATGAGAACGTAATCATAGTGCTTCGCGTCGTCCGCTTGCAGCGCCTTCTTCAGCTTGAACACGCGGTCAGGCATGCCGGCAATCTCCATCTCGACACCCAGAAGGTCCATGGTGGAGGGAATGATGCTCAGATGCGGCACCGCGGTCTGCATGACGGTTTCGCTGACCGACGCATTCTGCGTCAGCAGATCATAGGCCGACACGCCCCGATCCTTGCGATCAATGCCCAGCCCAGTGCTGGCATTGCCCTGCGGGTCAATGTCGACGATCAACACTTCCTCGCCAATCGCTGCCAGTGCAGTGGCCAGATTGATAGCGGTGGTTGTCTTGCCAACGCCGCCTTTCTGGTTGGCGATGGTGATGATCCGGTTCTTCGAAGGTTGCATCGAAAAGGGTCCGCGGCTTAGGTGTGCTGGGATAAATTGCTGATCTGCAGGATTGCCGATCCATCCTGCGCCAGACTTTGATGTTCTACCAGATCAAAGCACCAAAGGTCACGCGCTGATCTGACTTCTCCAAGGTAATCCAGCCCTTTGTGCAGCCACATTTCAATTGAGGGGTTGTCTTGCGCATATGGCGCTGCGTAGGAGAGCAAATCAGACAGCGAAGCAAGGGCACGAGCAGAAACTGCGTCAATCTTCCCCAGTTTGGTTCGCGCATCTTCAACCCGAATCGGATGTACGCTGGCTCTGGCGCCGGTTTCGAGGATCACCTGGCGAAGAAATGCCGCCTTCTTGTTGTTACTTTCCACGAGATTGACCCAGCCGTGCCCCTTCTCAGCCAGACAGATCGCAGTCACCAAGCCTGGAAAACCGGCCCCACTGCCCATATCAAGCCAATTGAGCGGCTCAGGCCTCAGCCGAAACAGCTGCAGGCTGTCTAGAACATGTCTTTCCCACACATCTGGCAAGGTTTTCGGAGAGATCAGATTGATGCGCGCTTGCCACTTTCGCACAAGGTCCGCGTATACGACCAGTTTTCCCGATGTTTCACGTGAAACAAATCCGGAATCCGGAAAAAAGCCTTTCGGTATATTCTGAACCATTATTAGCCCGCTAACCCAACAGAATCGCTGTTCGAACCTTTGCGCAGGTGGGCCAGAAGTAAAGCAACAGCCGCAGGGGTCATGCCTTCAATGCGCTCCGCATGACCAACAGACGGCGGGCGTATCCGTTCAAGTTTTGTTTTCAATTCCTGCGACAGCCCCGACAAGTTCTCGTAGCGAAAGTCGTCCGGGATCCGTCGGCTCTCTTCGCGCCGGCGCTGCTCAATATCCTGTGTCTGTCGTTCGAGGTAAACCGCGTAGGCTGCGTCAACCGCAGCAGCATTCAAAACCTTGGCACCATGAACCTGAAGCTCAGGCCAGATTTCAAGAATACGCTCTACATCGATATTCGGATAGGACAACAATTGAAATGCTGTCCGTCGAATACCGTCCTTGTTGAGCGACAGCCCATGCTTTTCTGCTTCAGTGGGAGACAGGGTGAGAGATCTCAATTCCTGCAAACATTTCGTAAGCGAATCGAAATAGTCTTTGAACTTCGCCTCACGCTCAACCGAAATACAGCCGAGTTCAATCGCCTTGGGAGACAGACGCAATTCCGCATTATCGGCCCGAAGCGACAGTCTGTATTCCGCGCGAGATGTAAACATACGGTACGGCTCGCTGATTCCCTTGGTGGTGAGATCATCAACCATCACACCGATATAGGAATCAGTCCTGCTGAACAGAGACTCGGCTCTCCCTTGAACCTTCAGTGCCGCATTAAGACCAGCAACAAGACCCTGCGCAGCCGCCTCCTCATATCCGGTCGTTCCATTGATCTGCCCGGCAAGGAACAGACCCTGGATACGGTTTGTTTCCAATGTCTCTTTCAATTCGCGTGGATCAACATGATCATATTCAATGGCATAGCCTGGCTGAACGATCTTGACATTCTCCAAGCCGGGAATGGTGCGAATGAACGCTTCTTGAACGTCTTCCGGAAGCGATGTCGATATCCCGTTGGGATAGACAGTTGAATCATCCAGCCCTTCAGGCTCAAGAAATATCTGATGTCCATCGCGCTCGCCAAAGCGTACGATCTTGTCTTCGATGGATGGGCAATACCGCGGACCAACACCTTCGATCTGCCCGGAATACATTGCAGACCGGTGAATATTGTCCTGAATGATACGGTGCGTCGCTTCAGTTGTTCGTGTAATCCCGCAACGGACCTGCGGTACCTCGATCTTCTCTGTCAGAAACGAGAACGGAATCGGCTCCGCGTCAGACTCTTGCCATTCAACCCGCTCCCAATCGATCGTATCTCCATCCAGGCGGGCCGGGGTTCCGGTCTTGAGTCTACCCAATTGAAAACCAGCTCGCTCCAAAGTAGCGGATAGCCCGAGCGAAGGCTCTTCATTAATCCGCCCAGCAGGGATCTTGCGATCGCCGATATGGATAAGACCACGAAGGAATGTACCTGTCGTCAAGACTACTGCGGCGGAGTCAAACAGACGACCGTCCTTCAGGATAACGCCAGCAGCACCACTGTCATCAATCTGAAGGTCATCAACTTCACCCTCAACAATGTCGAGGTTTGGAGTGGCCTGCAGCAGTGCCTGGATTGCCATCTTGTAGAGTTTCCGGTCTGCCTGCGTCCTGGGCCCCCAGACCGCCGGGCCCTTGCGACGGTTAAGCATCCGAAACTGGATCCCGGAACGATCTGCCGCCACACCCATCAGGCCATCCATGGCATCAATCTCACGGACAAGGTGCCCTTTACCAAGGCCGCCAATGGCCGGGTTACAAGACATAGTACCGATGGTATCAAACTTGTGCGTGATCAACGCGGTGCTGGCGCCTAGACGTGCGGATGCGGCGGCAGCTTCACTGCCTGCGTGTCCGCCGCCAATTACGATTACGTCGTACTTCATCATTCGTCTCCGGATGACAGACTTCTTGGTTACGTGCGATAAGGAGTCAAGGTCAAATGTTTCACGTGAAACGAATTGCGGGTTGATTTCTTGAACTCATGCCTGGGCAAATATGTTTCACGTGAGTCACGGGTGGTCTCGGTAGAGCCCGGATTGTTTCACGTGAATCATTTACCAACGCAAAATTCAGAAAAGATGACACCCAAAAGATCTTCGACATCCACCGTTCCAGTAATCCGGCCAAGTGCGATAGCCGCACTCCGCAGAAACTCCGACCGGACCTCGATCGCCAAATCCTTACCGATTGCCGCGACTTCCAACTCTCGTAGGCAAACATTCAAATAATGGGTATGCCTCTCACGCGTTGGCAGCACTTCACCAGATCCAATGGTATAATCCGAAACCCGACTTTTGATCGCGGACAACAGAATATCGACACCTTCGCCCGTTTTGGCAGAAAGAAAGATGTCACCAGGACTAGAGGTAGACATGCTTCCTTCAAGCATATCAACCTTCGAGCGCACCATAAGATATTTGTTATCCTGCGAAGTCGGCTTTTCTGAGATATCAGGCAGTTCTCGGCAATCTCGGAGTTCCAGAACCAAATCCGCGGTCTCCGCAGCAGCCAGGCTCCGACGAATGCCCTCGAGCTCTATCTTGTCGTTGGATTCACGTAATCCAGCAGTATCCTGCAGCAGCACGAGATTACCATCAATATCCAGCCGCACCTCAACCACATCTCTCGTCGTGCCCGCGATGTCGGAAACAATAGCGACATCACGCTTGGCCAAAAAGTTGAGCAATGAAGATTTGCCGGCGTTAGGCGGCCCTATGAGCGCGATCCGAAAACCGTCCCGGACAATTTCAGCAGCCTTCGCTTTCGAAAGATGGGCCGATATCTCAGCCACAAGATCGACCATCTCAGGCCAGATCTGATCCGTAACGGAACCTGGAATATCCTCTTCGTCGGAGAAATCGAGTTCTGCCTCAACCATTGCCCGGGCGTGGGTGATCTGCTTTGCCCAACCCTCATAGAGGTCTCTGAGAACACCGTCAGCCTGTCCTAATGCCTGCCGGCGTTGGGCTTCGGTTTCCGCGCGTATCAGATCAGAAAGACCTTCAACGGCAGTGAGGTCCATTCGCCCGTTCTCAAATGCCCGTTTGGTATACTCGCCGGGCTCTGCACTTCGAAATCCAGGCAGCGCAGCCAAGAACGAGAGGATCGCAGATACCGACGCTCGGCCACCATGTATCTGCAGCTCAGCGACATCCTCACCAGTAAACGAATTGGGTGCCGGAAAGAACAGAACCAGCCCCTGATCGAGGACAAGGCCTGCATCACCCCGAATATGACACAGATGGGCGACGCGGGGCTGAGGTACTGAGCGTACTAACGTTTCGAGGCCGAATCGAACACCCGGACCCGAGATGCGGATAACAGCCACACCGGCGGGTGGTAAACCCGATGACAGGGCGAATATTGTTTCCCGCATAATTGTACCGGTTTCGAATCGAATCGGGTGTTTGTGCGAAAACTCAGGTATTCATCGAATCGAAGAAGTCGCTGTTGGTTTTCGTTTGCTTCAACTTGTCGATAAGGAATTCGATAGCGTCCGTGGTACCCATAGGAGCAAGGATCCGGCGCAGGACGAAGATCTTCTGCAAATCCTGCTTCGGAACCAGGAGATCTTCCTTACGCGTACCCGACTTGAGTATATCCATTGACGGGAATATTCTCTTGTCTGCAACCTTACGGTCAAGGACGATTTCCGAGTTACCGGTTCCCTTGAATTCTTCAAAGATCACTTCGTCCATCCGTGAACCGGTATCGATCAGCGCGGTCGCGATAATGGTCAGCGATCCGCCTTCCTCGATATTACGCGCAGCGCCAAAGAAGCGCTTCGGGCGCTGCAACGCGTTGGCGTCAACACCACCGGTCAACACCTTGCCCGATGACGGCACAACCGTGTTGTAAGCGCGGCCAAGACGCGTGATCGAATCGAGAAGAATGACAACATCGCGGCCGTGTTCCACAAGGCGCTTGGCCTTTTCGATCACCATCTCGGCGACCTGGACGTGCCGAACAGCTGGTTCGTCGAAGGTCGATGCCACGACCTCGCCCTTGACCGAGCGTTGCATGTCAGTGACTTCCTCGGGTCGCTCATCGATCAACAGAACGATCAGGTAGCAATCAGGATGATTCGCGGTGATGGAATGGGCTATGTTCTGCAGCAGAACGGTCTTACCGGTGCGTGGCGGCGCCACAATCAACCCACGCTGGCCCTTGCCGATCGGGGCCACCAGGTCGATGACGCGTGCTGAAATATCCTTGGTGGTCGGATTGTCGATTTCCATCTTGAACCGCTCATCCGGATAAAGCGGCGTGAGGTTATCGAAATGGACCTTGTGGCGGATCTTTTCAGGATCCTCGAAATTGATCGTGTTGACCTTTAGCAGCGCAAAGTAGCGCTCGCCTTCCTTGGGTCCACGAATCGGGCCTTCAACCGTGTCACCTGTCTTCAGCGAGAAACGGCGGATCTGCGAAGGAGAAATATAGATATCGTCCGGACCAGGCAGATAATTGGCATTGGCCGAGCGCATGAAGCCAAAACCATCCTGCAAGACCTCAACGACACCCTCACCGATAATTTCGACTTCTTGCGCGGCGAGCTGCTTGAGGATCGCAAACATCAGTTCCTGCTTGCGCATGACACCAGCGTTTTCGACCTCAACTGATTCGGCAAACGCCAGCAAATCGGTAGGGGTTTTGTTCTTGAGCTCTTGAAGCTTCATTTCCTGCATGGGAAATCCAAATTCTGTATTTATAGATATGGGAATTGGAGGGCATATACGACCCGGCATAGTGATGCCGGCCAGACTGGTACTGGCGCCCGCCATAGAAGACGTTGCTTGCTAGATAGCGATTCACGTGAAACGTCGCAAGCCCCGTTGCGATAGATTCTCTGACCACGAGGATCGAAAGACCTACCAACCAGCGAGATCAGGCGAACGGCTTGATGATCACCATGATCACCACAAGGATCATCAGGACGGTGGGGATCTCGTTTGCCATGCGCCATTGACGTGCCGTCATGGTGTTTTTTCCGGCAGCAAACTTCCGCG
Organism: Hoeflea sp. AS60; assembly: GCF_038900115.1. Classification (NCBI taxonomy): domain Bacteria; kingdom Pseudomonadati; phylum Pseudomonadota; class Alphaproteobacteria; order Hyphomicrobiales; family Rhizobiaceae; genus Hoeflea; species Hoeflea sp. AS60. Next base: position 787,419 of record NZ_JBBMQP010000001.1, read on the forward strand.
CCGAACGGCTGAGAAAGACGTGAAACGCCGTAAGCCCGACCACCGCCGCGATCTTGACCCAGAGCCAGACCCCGGAAAAGGCAAAACCATCCCAGGCGAGCCAGAGCCCCACCACCCATGACACCATCATCGCTGGGTTCATGATCACCTTGACCAGCCGCTGCTCCATCACCACGAAGGTGGCAGACGGCTCACCGCCTGCTGCCGCATCCGCGTGATAAACGAACAGCCGCGGCAGATAGAACAGGCCGACCATCCACGAGATCACCGCCACAACGTGCAGCACCTTGAGCCAGCCGTAAAGCCAGGCAGGATCGAACCACCAGGCTGCCACGGCCATCAGGACCACCACAGCTATGCTGCCATAGGCCTTCATCCGCGCCTTGCTGCCCTCATTGCTGCTCGTCGCGCTATCGATTGTCACCGGTTTGCTGCGCCCCTGACCCGCTCCATCAGCCGGGCCACATTCTCCGGATCAGCCTGGGGTGTGATGCCGTGTCCAAGATTGAAGATCAGCGGACCTTTGCCGAGTGTCTCCAGCACCTCATCAACACCTTCATCAAGCGCCCTACCACCCGCGACCATCCGCAATGGATCAAGATTGCCCTGTACCGCACCGTCAGCCTGGATCTGCTGAGCAAGCTTGGATGGAACAGTCCAGTCAAGGCCAACACAATCAATACCCGTTGCCGCCCGGTAGGTTTCCAGCAATGCGCCTGCCCCCTTGGCGAAACCGATCACCGGCACGCCTGGTCTTTCCTTGCGAATCCGGTCGACCATGTGTTTCACCGGCGCGATAGAGAATTTTGCAAAATCCCGTTCAGAGAGAACTCCAGCCCAGGAATCAAAGATCTGCACAGCATCAGCGCCTGCATCAATCTGCGCGATCAGATAGTCAGCCGAGATATCCGCCAGAAGGGTCAGCAGCGTCAGAAACGCCTCTGGGTGCTGCATGGCAAACAAGCGGGCAGGTGCCTGGTCAGGCGTTCCGTGACCGGCAATCATGTAGGTCGCAACCGTCCACGGTGCGCCACAGAACCCCAGGAGGGTGGTTTCGGTCGGCAATTCCGCGCGCAGCCGTCGCACAGTCTCGTAAACTGGCGCCAGATGTGTGTGCATGTTCGAAGCATCCAGCGATCCAATTGCTTCCGCAGAAATCGGATCCATCAGGGGCCCGGTGCCTTCGACAAATCGCACATTCCGGTCAAGCACATCCGGGATCACCAGAATGTCGGAAAACAGGATTGCTGCATCAAAGCCAAATCGCCTGATTGGCTGCAGCGTTACCTCCACTGCCAGATCCGGCGTGTAACACAGATCCAGAAACCCTTTGGCCTTCGATCGTGTTGCTCGATACTCGGGCAGATACCTCCCTGCCTGACGCATCAGCCATACGGGTGGCGGGAAGACGGTCTCACCGGCCAATACCTTCATCACCTTGCGATCACTGGCTTTCGACATCCACCACTTCCTTAAATAAATCCTTATTGAAAAGGATTCTGATTCTTAGACTCTGTGTTTTACGGGGATTGGTTTTTATCCACACCTTCTCCACAGCTTGTTCATATAGACGGGAACGAGCCGAAGGCCAATCTGATTTGATGGCTCGGGAGCCTGGATGTAAAATTACGACGCGATTCCAATGGTCTATCGCTAAAGCAAAATTCTTGTTCTGGGGGTGGCCATGATTTTCAACCGTCTATCCCAAAACCAGGTCCAAAGACTTTCCCCAAGATCGCCTTTGTGGAAAAACCGGTGGGTTATCCCTTGCAATCGGCAGCGGCTGGCACCTACTTCGATCTTGTCCCGCTTTATCAACAGCCCTCGGAGAATCCTGTGGAGCAGACCAAAAACTATTTCCATCTGCATTTGATCTCCGATTCGACCGGTGAAACCCTGATGGCGGCAGGGCGGGCGGCTGCGGCCCAGTTTCAGGGTGCCCAGGCACTGGAACATGTCTATCCGTTGATCCGCACCCGCAAGCAGCTATTCGCGGTCCTTGATGCCATCGATGGTGCGCCGGGAATCGTGCTCTACACCATCGTCGATTCCGAACTCGCATCCATTATCGAGCTCAAATGTCGCGATATGGGTCTGCCCAGCGTCTCCGTGCTGGAACCCGTCATCAATGTGTTTCAGTCCTACCTTGGAGCACCGTCCCGCCGAAGGGTCGGTGCCCAGCACGCAATGGGCGAGGAGTATTTCAAACGCATCGATGCTCTGAATTTCACCCTCGATCATGATGACGGGCAGTTGCCGATTGATTTTGATGACCCTGACCTGATCATCCTTGGCATCAGCCGCACTTCCAAGACGCCGACAAGCATCTATCTAGCCAATCGCGGTATCAAGACCGCAAACATTCCGATTGTATATGGTGTGCCATTGCCTGAGGGCTTGATCACGGCAAAAAAGCCGGTTGTCGTCGGTCTTATTGCATCCGTCGACCGAATAGCCCAGGTCAGGCAAAACCGGGTGCTGGGCTCCACGACCGGATATCAGGGCGAGCATTACACCGATCGCTCCCTGATCAGCGAGGAACTCAAATACGCCAGGTCCTTGTGTGAACGCCATGGATGGCCTGTGATTGATGTTACCCGCCGTTCAATCGAGGAGACCGCCGCGGCCATCCTTGCGTTGCGTCCGAAGTGGCGCTAACCCCTGATCTCGACCGACCTTTATACAGGAGACGTCCATGGCACACCGCATCGTGCTTGCTTCGGCAAGTCCTTTCAGAAAAGCCCTTCTTGAAAATGCTGGCCTGGCCTTTGATGTCGAACCGGCCCAGATCGATGAACGTGTGGTCGAGGAACAACTTGACGGCCTGACACCCGAAGATGTCGCCTCCGTTCTGGCCGAAGCCAAGGCTCAGGATGTGTCCAGCCGCAATCCGGGCGCTTTGGTTATCGGTTCCGATCAGACATTGTCGCTTGCGGGGGATATCTATCACAAGGCGGCGACCATGGATGAAGCGCGGCGCAGGCTTCTAAAGCTTTCCGGCAGGACCCATGAACTCAACTCCGCTATTGTTCTGGCAAAGGATGGTGAAACCATCTGGCGGCATATGTCGGTTGCCCGGATGACCATGCGGGATCTTGAGCCGGCATTTATCGGCCGTCATCTCTCAAATGTCGGAGACCGGGTGCTGTCATCTGTTGGCGCCTATCAGTTTGAAGGCGAGGGCATTCAGCTTTTTGAGCGAATAGAAGGTGATTATTTCACCATCATTGGTCTGCCCCTGTTGCCTCTGTTGCAGCAACTCCGTGAACTGGGAGCTATTGATGGCTGATCTGGACGATCATCAGGCGCATGCCTTTGTCATTGGTGATCCGATAGGTCATTCCCGGTCGCCATTGATCCATGGCTACTGGCTCAAGCAGGCCGATCTCAAAGGCAGCTATGACGCTGTTCGAATCATGTCTGCGGATTTGCCGGCTTTCGTCGCAGCCATCAAGGATGGTTCATCTGGTCTTGCCGGTGGAAACGTCACAATTCCGCACAAGGAGGTTATTCTTGGGCTGGTCGACGATGTTGATGAGATTGCCCGACAGATCGGCGCTGCCAATACGCTATGGATTGAAGATGGCCGCTTGATGGCAACCAACACCGATTCCCATGGGTTTGCCGCCAATCTTGATGAGAATGCACCGGGTTGGGATCAGGGGAAGACCGCCGTCGTCTTCGGCGCTGGCGGTGCCAGCCGTGCAGTCATCCACGCATTGCTGTCTCGGGATTTCCAGTCGGTTCTGATCGTCAATCGCACCATAGAACGGGCGAGGGCCTTGGCTCAGGATTTCGGATCACGAGTCACTGCCCATGGTACCGAGCACCTTCCGGACCTCATGAGAGGCGCTGATCTGTTCGTAAACACCACCTCTCTCGGCATGGGAGGGAGTGAAGTTCCCGATATTGATTTCACCGTCATGGCGGAAAATGCTCTGGTCACCGATATTGTCTACATTCCACTCGAAACACCGATATTGGCAATGGCAAAGCGCCAGGGCCTGAGAACTGTTGACGGGCTTGGAATGCTGCTGCACCAGGCTGTGCCGGGGTTTGCAAAATGGTTTGGGGCACGCCCCGAGGTTACACTGGAACTGCGGCAATTGATCATTGCCGATATGGAGGCGCATGCATGATCATCATCGGTCTGACGGGCTTGATCGGAATGGGAAAATCGACGACTTCCGACATGTTCAAATCCTTGGGCGTTCCCGTTATCAGCGCCGACCAGATCGTTCATGATCTCTACAGCGCCGAGGCGGCTCCGTTGATCGAGGCTGCTTTCCCGGGGTCGGCCCCAGATGGTGTGGTCAACCGGCAGGTCCTGTCCGAAAAACTGATGGCCGCGCCTGAAGAATTCCAGCGCCTCGAAGCGATCATTCATCCGCTCGTACGGGCTCGCGAGCAGAGCTTTGTTGATGCGGCCGCCGCCCGCAATGAACCAATGGTGCTCTTGGATATTCCTTTGCTCTTTGAAACCGGCACCACAGACCGGGTCGATGTCATAGTCGTCGTCAGCTGTGCCGCCGATATCCAGCACGAGCGTGTTATGGCCCGGCCCGGCATGACGGCTGAGAAATTCGAGGCTATACTGGCAAGGCAGACACCGGACGCTGAAAAACGCGCTCGCGCGGATTATGTGATAGACACCGGCGAGGGGCTGGAAGCGGCTCGACTGCAGGTCGCCGAGATTGTCGCGGCACTTTCCAAACCCACCAGGCAGGGCGAATAGAATGCGCGAGATTGTTTTCGATACGGAAACCACCGGCCTCGACAATAAGGCTGACCGGATCATTGAAATCGGCTGCATAGAACTCGAGAATCAGTTTCCGACCGGGCGATCGCTCCATCTCTATATAAATCCCGATGGCCGCAAGGTGCATCCTGACGCCCTCGCTGTGCATGGTATTACCGACGCCTCTTTGGCGGACAAGCCTGTGTTTGCCGAGGTTGCCCAGGAAATAGCCGCATTTTTTGAAGGCGCTCATTATGTTGCCCATAACGCCACCTTTGATATGGGTTTTCTCAACAACGAGTATCAAAGGGTGGGTGTCCCGACCGTTGCCCCGGATCTGGTGATAGATACGCTTTCGCTGGCACGGCGCCGCCACCCTATGGGACCCAACAGCCTGGATGCCTTGTGCCGTCGCTATGGCATCGACAATTCCCACCGGACCAGGCACGGCGCCCTTCTTGATGCTGAGCTGTTGACCGACGTCTATATCGAGATGCTCGGCGGCCGGCAGGCGGCGCTGGGATTGTCGGCGAAGGACAATGCCTCCGTCGAGCGGACAGCGAGTGAAGAGGTCGTCGTTATCGGGGAAAGGCCACGGCCGCTTCCAAACCGTCTCAGCGAAGCCGATCTTTTGCCTCACTCCGCATTGATAGATCGCATTGGCCCAAACGCCATATGGCGCAAAGTGCCCGGTGAAGGCTGACCGGGTTCAGCAAGTCTGAAATGCAAAAGCCGCCCGAAGGCGGCTATCACATTGTAAGACAAGCGTCTGGAAACCGAGGTCTCAGTTGACGTTGTTGGCGACCTGAGCCTTGGCGTTTTCTTCTGCCATGCGCTGCTGGAACATCTGTGCAAAGTCGATCGGGTCGATCAGAAGTGGCGGGAAGCCGCCATTGCGCGTTGCGTCGGCAACAATCTGACGTGCAAACGGAAACAGCATCCGCGGGCATTCGATGAACAGCAGCGGAAGCATATGTTCCTGCGGGAAGTTTGCAACGCGGAAAACGCCGCCGTAAGTCAGCTCGACATTGAACACAACGGTATCGCCGCTCTTGGCTTCTGCATTCATCGAAAGGACAACATCGAATTCTGTTTCGCTCAACGGATTGGCGTTGACGTTGACGTTGATGTTGATCTCGGGCGCCTTTTCGCGAGGACCCAGTGACTTGGGAGCACCCGGGTTTTCGAAGGACAGATCCTTGATGTACTGAGCGAGAATGTTCAGGACCGGTGGCTGACCGTTCCCTTCAGCTTCCTTTGCTGCTGCTCCGCCTTTGCCGGTAGTATCTTTTGCCATTTGGCTCTTCCCTGTTTTTCATCCGCGAACGCGGTCGTACGGTAATTTGATCGGGATTGGGCTAGCATTTCAGCATCGGGCTTACAACCCGTTTGAGCCATTGCCGTCTTGCTTGCCGGGCTTGGAGAGGCGTTCACCGTTGTCTGACCATGGAGATGACGAATTGGTGTTGCGCTGGAATTCGTCTTCATCCAGATCGACGACCCCATCATCGGAGCCACGGTTCCTTGGAGCCGCTCCGAAGTCGCTCGACATGGTCTGTACCACGACCCGGTCCTTGACCGAGCGCCAGACGAGATCACGAATTGCGGGAACAAACAGCAGGAATCCGAGAGAATCAGTCACGAAGCCAGGCGTCAGCAACAAGATCCCTGCGACGAGAATCATGACACCGTGAACCAGTTCGCGGCCCGGAACGCGATTGGCCCGCACTTCCGTGTTAATCCGGTTGAACAGACCAACGCCCTGCCACCGGAGCAGAAAACTGCCGACGATGGCCGTGAGCAGAACCATTCCGAGCGTTGCCCAGACCCCGATCTGGCCGCCAATGACGACAAAAGCAGCGATTTCGGCCAGTGGCACGACGAGCAGTAAAAACGGGATCAGGGAGAAACGCATGATGGGGTATCCGAAGTCCGGAACGGCCTGTTTGTGCAGCCGATGACAAATAGAATGGCTCGACCCTTTGATTGATGGGCCCTAGGGGATTATATGCACACTTATTGATGATGTAACCGAAAGAAGGCGGGAATGGGTTCCTTTGATTTTGTGACGTTCTTCTTTTTTGTGGCGGCTGTGATCATATTCATCCAGCTTCGGTCAGTGCTTGGCAAGCGGACTGGCCATGAACGCCCGCCGCAGGAGATGACCCGGCTTGACCAGACACAGGCGCAAGAGGGCCTGGATGATCCCAAGGTGGTGACACTGCCGCGGCGCGGCCGGGAAAATGCTGAACCGGAAACGTTTGCCGCAGTCGACGCCTATGCAGCCCCATCGACCGAACTGAACAAGGGCCTGCGTGAGGTGGTCACGGCCGATCCTTCGTTTGCGCCCAAGGATTTCGTCGGAGGGGCTACTTCTGCCTACGAGATGATCGTGTCCGCCTATGCCGAAGGTGATCGCAAGACCTTGAAGGGTCTGTTGTCCCGGGAGGTCTATGACGGTTTTGTGGCCGCCATCGAAGAGCGTGAGAAGAAGGGCGAGACTGTCAGGTCCAATTTTGTCGGCATCGAGAAAGCCGCAATCATCCAGGCTGAGCTGAAAGGCACCGAAGCCAACATCACGCTTCGGATCATCAGCCAGCTGATTTCGGCGACGCTGGACAAGGATGGGGAAGTCATCGATGGCGATCTTGTCGAGGTGACCGATGTAAACGACGTCTGGACGTTTGCCCGCGACACGCGCTCACGCGATCCCAACTGGCGTTTGATTGCGACGGAAGCCGATCAGTAATGGGGCTGTCGCTTCGGCGGGAAGACTATTCAAAGCTTCCCGGTTGGGCGGAAGACAGACTGGCTGCGGCATTCGCAGCCTTTCGGCGCTCAGCTCATTACGCGACACAACCCAAGTCCTATCGCACCGGGTCGATCGGTCTCAGCCATGCTGATTTTGAGCCGGCCTATTTAGCCGCACTGGCTGAACCGGTATCTGAATCCGGCTATCCATCGGAAGCCGAGGCGCGCTCGTTCTTCGAGACCTGGTTCAGGCCGGTGGAGATAAGTCCGGATAGTGGAGAAGGATTCGTCACCGGCTACTATGAGCCTGAGGTAGAGGTAAGTCCCCGTCCTGAATCCGGCTATCGATTTCCATTCCTGCGAAAGCCCGAAAATCTTGCCAAGGTGCCGGACCCTGATAATCCGCCAGCGGGAATCCCGTCCGGCTATGCATTCATGATCGATGATGATGGCAGTTTGAATTGCTGCCCGGACAGGCAAGCCATTGAAACAGGCGCGCTTGACGATCAGGACCTGGAGATCGCCTGGGCAAAATCCCGTGCCGATGTGTTCTTTGCCCATGTGCAGGGCTGTGCCCGGCTCCGTTTCGCTGACGGACGAACAGAGCGGATCACCTATGCAGCAAAAAGCGGCCATCCCTTTACCGGGATCGGCGGATTGCTGGTCAAACGCGAAGAAATCTCCGCAGAAGCCGTGTCGATGGCGACCATCCGCCAATGGCTTGCGACCCATCCACAGCAGGCCGAACAGCTTATGTGGGAAAACCGGTCTTTCATTTTCTTTGAGAAGGCTGCGGTTGAAAGCGACTATCTTGGCCCGGTTGCCGCTGCCAAGGTTCCGCTGGAGCCTGGTCGGTCCCTCGCAGTCGATCGCCATATTCATACATTCGGCACACCCATATTTGTGTCTGCGCCGAAGCTCAAAGACTTTGACGAGCCCCGCCCATTCGCGCGCTTGATGATTGCCCAGGACACGGGCACTGCGATTGTCGGAGCGGCACGCGGCGATTTGTTTGCCGGATGTGGATCTGAAGCCGGCGAAAAGGCCGGCTCGATCAAGGCTACAGCCCGGTTTGTCATTCTTGCTCCGGTTGGATCGGATCTTTTGCGGCGGGCCGGTCATGAGCAATGACAAGTCCAAACTCAGCCACGAAGACCGTATCATCTGGGCTCGCATAGCCAGGACTATCGAGGCTTTTCCGGGCAAGGAAGTTCCGGAAGATGACTGGTATGCAGTTGAGACACCCACTTCCACATCGCCGGCGCCGCCTGAAAAGCCGGTCAAACCACCACAATCCATACTTTCGACAAACACGCCATCACGTCAGCAACCGCATCCGATTGAGAAACCGGTCATCCGGAAGCTCGCACGTGGTCGGCTGCCTATCGATGGCCGCATCGATCTCCACGGATTGACCCAGAGCGAAGCCCACAATCTGTTGTTCGGGTTTCTGGCGCGCGCTCATGAGCGTGGGCTCCGGCACGTTCTTGTCATCACCGGCAAAGGAGCATCGCGCGGAAGTGAGGGAGCGCTCAAGCGAGCGGTGCCTGTCTGGCTGGCAAAGCCCGAGTTCCGCTTTCTGATTTCCGGATATGAGGATGCCGCCCGCGGACATGGCGGCGAGGGTGCGCTTTACATCAGGTTGCGCCGGGAGAAGGCGAATCCCCGATGACCCCTTTTGGCGAGGCCATCCGGCGACTTCGGGCCGAGCGTGGTATCACCCAGCGCCAGATGGCCGCGGCCATCGGCGTCTCTCCAGCCTATTTGTCGGCGCTTGAGCACGGAAACCGGTCCGAGCCGAGCTGGGAATTCGTCCAGCGGGTGATCGGCTATTTCAATATCATCTGGGATGAAGCCGAAGAGTTGCAGATGCTCGCAGGCCTGTCCCGCCCTAAAGTCACCATCAACACGTCAGGGCTGAGCCCGAAAGCCACCGAAGTCGCCAACAAGCTGGCTGCGGTCATTGATCGGCTGGATGGGCCAACTCTGGAGCGGATCGAAGCGCTTATAGATCGCGATGGACCTGCGAGCGACGCTCACAAAGGTGCAAATCAACCGCACAAGCCAAAAGACAAACGCTCACAATAGTTCGGTAGATGCACAATCTGGCGGGAATCAGCGCTCGATAATGTTGCGCAACTCGTCTTCGTGCTCGTTGACCAGCCAGCCATAGTAGTTTTCGCTCGGAGGCTTTGGCCTCAAGCCGCGGGACTTTCGCTTCGCGTTTTCAGCGGCCAATGCCCTGGCCCTTCGCGTAGAATTGCCGACATTGTACAATGTGGCAGTGATCCCGGGATTTCCGGAAATATCGAATCCGGCTAACTTTCGGTAGGCTTCGATGGAGGACGCGATTTCCGCAGCCATATAGGCCAGCGTGGAATCCGGGTCCATGATTGCCTTGTAGACCTGTGACGCGTCACCCGCGTCGAGCTTTCTCAATCCGGAAACCTTGTTGACCCGGTCTGTGTGCATGAGCGCGGTCAGTGGATTGAGCTGTCCCAACCCAAAGGTTTGCCCGGCATAGAATGGCTGGAAAAACACGGCCCCAAACCTGTCATTGGGATAGGATTTCCCGGATACCTTCTTTCCACGATAGGCTTTTTCCCAGACTTCTTCGCGACAGGTCCAAAGTTGGGCCGAATCGGCTTTCTTGTCACAGCTATCGAATTCCGGTCGTTTGACGAAATCGACAACGCTCTCGCCATCATACTCGAAGCGGAACCGCTCGCCGGCGTAGGAAATCGCCTTGATGTAATAGGTCTGAAGCCTGTCATAGGCATCCACATTGTAGGTATGTTCGCCGACCAACGCTCCGACAATATGAATCGGGTCGATCCTGTAAGCCTTCGACACGGCCACGATCTTTCGACGCAGTTTGCTGTCGTCGGCGATCAGATCGCGAATCTTCTCGTATTTCTCGTCAAATGTCGATTTGGTCGCCTTTGTACGGCGCTTGGAGGCGCCGGGGACGTCGGGCTGACGGACATTGCGATTTCCCTTGGCTACCGTATCTGCGGAATATGCTTGTGGCGCCCAGGCCAGGCTCATGCTGAATGCGATCGTTATCGCTATCACCGCATTGAGCTTATAGCTGGGCACAATCATATTCCTCTCCAGGATTTAAAACAGATCGCAGGCCTTACACCGGTCCAGGCTCACATCTTGCACACCTCAATCCACATAGGATTGTGGCTCAAAGAATAAAGCGCGACAGATCTGTATTCTGCGCAAGGTCGCCAACGTGTTCCCGGACATAGTCCGAATCTATCGTGATTGTCGAGCCCGGCTGATCTGGCGCAGTAAAAGAAATCTCGTCAAGAACCCGTTCCATGACTGTTTGCAGGCGTCGTGCGCCGATGTTCTCGATGCTCGAATTCAGATGCACAGCAACCTCGGCCAAGGCGTCGATTGCATCGTCTGTGAAGTTGAGCGTCAGGTCCTCGGTCGCCATTAAGGCTACATACTGCTTGATCAAACTGGCTTCGGTCTCCGTCAGGATTCGGCGGAAATCGTCCTTGCCGAGCGCTCTGAGTTCGACCCGGATCGGCAGACGGCCTTGCAGTTCCGGCAGCAGGTCCGATGGTTTGGAGACATGAAAAGCACCTGATGCGATAAACAAAATGTGATCGGTCTTCACCGGCCCGTATTTTGTCGCCACCGTAGTGCCCTCGACCAGAGGCAGCAAATCGCGCTGGACACCCTCGCGGGAAACACCAGCACCCGTTCCGCCTTCTCGCGTGGCGATCTTGTCGATCTCGTCGATAAAGACAATTCCATCATCCTGCGCCGATTTCAGCGCTTCCTGTTGGATCTGTTCCATGTCGAGCAGTTTGTCGGATTCGTCATTGAGCAGCGAATTGTGCGATTCACGCACCGTCGTCTTGACCTTTCGCGTGCGTCCGCCCATCGCTTTGCCAAACAGGTCACCCAGGTTCAGGACGCCAACATTGCCGCCCTGCATGCCGGGAAGCTCGAATTGGGGCATGCCGGATCCGCTGTCTGCGAGCTCGATTTCGATTTCCTTGTCGTCAAGCTGGCCGTCGCGCAGTTTCTTGCGGAACGAATCCCGGGTGCCCGGGGAGGCGGTGTTTCCGACCAATGCATCAAGCACCCGTTCTTCAGCGTTCAGTTTTGCCTTTGCCTCAACCTCGCCGCGCTTGCGATCGCGCACCAGCGTGATGCCGACTTCGACCAGATCGCGAATGATCTGCTCGACATCGCGGCCGACATAACCGACCTCGGTGAACTTGGTCGCTTCCACCTTGACGAAAGGCGCCCCCGCCAGCTTGGCCAGACGGCGGGAGATCTCGGTTTTTCCGACACCCGTCGGTCCGATCATGAGGATGTTCTTCGGCATCACCTCTTCACGCAGCAGCCCATCGAGCTTCTGACGACGCCAGCGGTTTCTCAGCGCAATGGCAACAGCACGCTTGGCGTCGTTCTGGCCAATGATGAACCGGTCGAGTTCTGTGACGGTTTCACGGGGGGAGAAATTGCTCATGTCGGGATCATGCCTTTATCGGGGGGAGTCTGTTGAGAAGCGATGTGGGAAGCAGCGGACGGATTATCAAGCGTCTGATCCGTTGCCAGCCAGCGCCAAACAGGATGACGATTGCGCCGATGGTCACCAGAATAAGCGCGAACGGCGGAATTCCGGTTGAGTTGGCGGCGCCATTGACGAGGTAGTAGATGCCAACGGATCCGAAATAGGCCAGCGTCGGTGCGAGCAGGGACCTGCGGTCGATGGCGAGCGCCACCAGCACGAACACGGCAATCATCACGCCAAGCAGGATACTGGCGCCCATCCCCGGTTCGATGCGCCCCGCCAGCACGTCCTGGCCGGTTGCCAGAATGAACAACGGATGCACCAGCAGCGGGGCTGAAACCACGTGTAGCCAGAAGGCGCAGTCCGACCAGACCGTCTGCCTTTCGCGGTCGTGCATATCGAGAAAGACAGCTACCGCGAAGATCACCGCACCGCATAGCAGCGGCACAATCAGGGCGCTGGACAAGACCTCGGCAAGTTGATCCGGAGCCGGGGCAGCGATGCTGCCGCTGACCATCTGGTCATAAAGCACCAGCATTGCGGCAAGAAAAGCCAGGCCGGTGGACGCAATCGCAACAATGGCGGCGAGCACAGGAACCTTGAAACGGACAAAATAAAGTGTGGCTGCGGCGATGACGCCGCCACCGAGCGTCAGCCCGATAGGGATCGCATCACCCCGCAACGCCAGCAGCGAGAAAGCGTTGATCGTATCTGGCAGACTGAATCTGGTGCCGATGAAATCGGATAGCAAGGCAAGGGCCGAAGCGATAAACGCCAGCGCCAGGAGCGTGCTCGAAAGCCGCATCCGCTTCTGGCGGGTCACAATCTCGGCAACACCCCAGCTGGCCGCGGCCAGCAAACCCGCGAGCATCATGCTGTTGGATGGAAGTACTGCCTGCAATGCAAAGAGTGCGCCGGAGAACAACAGCACAATGCCGACGGTGACAAAGATATCGTTGCCGCCACCGACGAGCCGCATCTGGTCGTCGACCGACATGGTGGCGGTATCATCTGACCGGGACGCCGGATCGGTGTTTTGAGAGGCGAGAGCCATCAGAGCCTCCCGCTGACCGGCATTGAGGATGCCGGCGGTGACCGCGCGATCAAGCGTCGCTTCGTCAATCATGGGGTAAACTCGCTGTTGGTTTGGCTGTCTTCCGACACCAGTCGCATGATCAGAACAGCCGTGTCTTCGTCTTCCGATGATTCACGTGAAACAATGAGAGGCCTGAAACCGACTTTCTCATAAGCGCGGATGGCGCGTGCATTGGAAGTGTCCGGATCGATGAGGATGTTGTCATAGCCCTCGGAACGGAGACGGGCAGTAAAAGCCTTCAGGACAGCAGAGCCCAAACCCTTCGACAAAAGGGCCGCATCACCAATCGCCATATCGACGCCAATGCTGTCAGTCGGCACCTGCGTTACCCAAGGGGCTTTGCTGAGCCACGGCTCGTCCAAGTGATCGGCGATGTACCAGTACTGGATGTAACCGACCGGCGCATTATCCAGCAGGAACAGGAAAGGGCGCGTCGTATCCCGGCCCTCGAGCATGTCACGGATATAGCCAAGCTCGGTTTCGGGATCGCCCCACCATTCACGCATATGCGGAGTGTTCAGCCAGCTATCCAGAAGCGGATAATCATCCGAGGTTACCGGCCTAAAGCTGATGCGGATATCATCAATCGAGCTCAAGAGTTTCGATCACGATATTGGCATTGGTGTAGACGCAGATATCGCCGGCAATCTCCATAGCCCGGCGGGCAATCTCTTCCGCGGTCTTGTCGGTGTCCATCAGTGCGCGGGCAGCCGCATAGGCATAGTTGCCACCAGAACCGATCGCCATCGTGCCATGTTCCGGTTCCAGCACATCGCCATTGCCGGTGATGGCAAGCGTCACGGTCTTGTCCGCCACCAGCATCATCGCTTCGAGTTTTCTCAGATAGCGGTCGGTGCGCCAGTCCTTTGCAAGCTCGACGGCGGCGCGGGTCAACTGATCGGGATATTGCTCGAGCTTGGCTTCAAGCCGTTCCAGCAGTGTGAAGGCATCAGCCGTGGCGCCGGCAAAGCCGGCTATCACATTGTTGTCCTTGCCGATGCGGCGAACCTTGCGCGCATTGCCTTTCATCACGGTTTGGCCAAGGCTGACCTGGCCGTCACCGGCCATGACCACTTGCGCGCCCTTGCGCACGGTGATGATCGTTGTTGCGTGCATCTGGCCAAAGGGGTTGTGCTCGCCCATGGGGCATCCTTTCCTGCAAGCGGCGCGAAAGGCCGCAGTCTGATGAGGTCAGACCTATGTAAGTGCCCGCGGGGCGATTGCAAACCAGCCTCGCGGAACGGAACGCCAGCTCCCGGACAGTCTGAACCATCAAAGCCGTTCTGGATATTTGGATTGCAGACTGATATTGAGCGCACCAATACACTTTTCGGAGACGACTGATGGCCACCACCGAAACAGCGCGCACCGCCACCGTTGCCCGCAAAACCAACGAAACCGATGTTTCCGTATCCCTGTCTGTTGATGGCAACGGAACCGGATCCATTTCGACTGGCGTTGGTTTTTTCGATCACATGCTGGATCAGCTGTCGCGCCATTCGCTGATTGACATGGATGTCAAAGCCAAGGGCGATTTGCACATCGACGATCACCACACCGTCGAAGACACCGGTATCGCTATCGGCCAGGCACTGTCCAAGGCCCTGGGCGACCGCAAGGGCATCAACCGCTATGCCTCGCTCGATCTCGCCATGGACGAGACCCTGACCCGTGCGGCGATCGACATTTCGGGCAGGCCGTTTCTGGTCTGGGATGTGACCTTCACGTCACCGAAGATCGGAACTTTTGATACCGAGCTGGTGCGCGAGTTTTTCCAGGCACTGGCGCAGCACGGTGGCATCACCCTGCATGTCAGCAATATCTACGGCGCTAACAACCATCATATTGCCGAGACCTGCTTCAAGGCAGTCGCGCGCGTGCTGCGCGTGGCGTGCGAAGTTGACCCGCGCCAGAAAGATCGCATCCCCTCCACCAAGGGCTCGCTGGCCTGAACCCTTCCAAAGGGTCGGCCTGATCGGAGAACATCGTTATGACCGCCTATCTTGTCCTGGCCAGCCCTGGCGCGCAGATACCCGACGAGCGTTCGGTGGTGATCGCCGATCGTTTTGCCCCATGGGCCTTCTTTGCGCCGGTCATCTGGCTCCTGTTCAACCGGCTCTGGCTGGAAGCCTTTGCGGCTTTCCTCGTCATGGCCGCGGCGACCGGCCTTGCCAGCACTGCCGGTCAGCCGGTTCTTGGTATCGCACTCGATCTGGCGCTCTCGGTGCTCACGGCCCTGGAAGGCCGCAACTGGCGTGCGGCAGCGCTTCAACGTCGTGGCTGGCGCTTCGTCGATGTGATTGAAACAGATGATTCCGACTTGGCGTTCGAAATTCATGCGTCGCAAGCCAGGGCAAATGGCAATGTGCAGCGACCCGCAAGCGTTAAGCCAACTCTCGCGCCATTGAGATTGGGTCGCCAATCCGGCAGAGAGACCGGCTCCATCGGCCTTGTGTCGGTTGAAAGGAACTGAACCTGATGCAGGTTGTCATAGTTGATTACGGGTCCGGCAATTTGCGCTCGGCGCTCAAGGCGTTTGAGCGTGCCGCACGTGAAGCGGGCGTTTCCGCCAACATCATGCTCAGTGCCGATGCCGATCACGTCGCCAACGCTGACCGTGTCGTGCTTCCAGGCGTCGGCGCCTATGCTGATTGCCGCGCTGGCCTCGATGCGATCGACGGCATGAACGCGGCACTGCGCCATGCGGTCGAGGACAAGGCCCGGCCTTTCCTGGGCATCTGTGTCGGCATGCAGTTGATGTCGACCCGCGGACTTGAGAAGTCTGTTACCCAGGGCTTCGGCTGGATCCCGGGCGATGTGGTCGAGATAGAGCCATCGAATCCGGCTTTGAAAATTCCACAGATCGGCTGGAACACGCTGGATCTGAAAACCGCGCACCCCCTGTTCGATGGCATTCCGACCGGACCTGATGGGCTGCACGCCTATTTCGTGCACTCCTATCATTTGGCGGCTAACAACAGCGATGACGTCATTGCCATGACCGATTACGGCGGCCCGGTGACCGCTGCGGTGGCGCGCGGCAACAAGGCCGGAACCCAGTTTCACCCTGAAAAAAGCCAGACGCTTGGTCTGGCGCTGATCGCCAATTTCCTCAAGTGGAAGCCCTGACATGATCCTGTTCCCCGCCATCGATCTGAAAGACGGCCAATGCGTGCGGCTGAAGCTGGGCGAGATGGATTCCGCAACGGTCTACAATGAAGATCCCGCAGCCCAGGCCCGTGCTTTCGAGGAGCAGGGGTTCGAATGGCTGCATGTTGTCGATCTCAACGGTGCGTTCGAAGGCCAGTCGGTCAATGGCGCCGCGGTTGAAGCCATCCTCAAGGCAACGAAAAATCCGGTGCAGCTGGGCGGCGGTATCCGCACGCTGGCCCATATCGAAGCCTGGCTCGACAAGGGCCTTGCCCGCGTCATTCTGGGCACCATCGCGGTTCGTGATCCTGATCTGGTGCGGGAAGCCTGCAAGCTGTTTCCCGGCCGCGTTGCCGTTGGTATCGACGCCAAGGGCGGCAAGGTGGCCGTCGAGGGCTGGGCCGAGGCTTCCGAGCTCGGCGTCATCGAACTGGCGCAGCGTTTCGAAGGCGTGGGCGTTGCCGCCATCATCTACACCGACATCGATCGCGATGGTGTTCTGACCGGCATCAACTGGGAATCGACCATCGAACTCGCCGACGCCGTCTCGATCCCGGTCATCGCGTCCGGTGGCCTGGCCTCGCTTGCCGACATCGTGCGAATGAAAATGCCCGATGCCGCAAGGCTCGAAGGCGCGATCTCAGGCCGTGCGCTCTATGACGGCCGTATCGATCCGGCTGAGGCGCTGGGGGTTTTAAACGGCACGCTCAAGGTCGAAGCCGCGAAATTCGAGGAGGCCGACCGCTCGTGACCCTGAAATCCCGCGTTGTTCCGTGTTTGGACGTTAAAGATGGCCCGCGCG
This sequence comes from Hoeflea sp. AS60, assembly GCF_038900115.1. Lineage (NCBI taxonomy): Bacteria > Pseudomonadati > Pseudomonadota > Alphaproteobacteria > Hyphomicrobiales > Rhizobiaceae > Hoeflea > Hoeflea sp. AS60. Next base: position 804,502 of record NZ_JBBMQP010000001.1, read on the forward strand.
CCCCGCAGCGGCTTTGCCGCGAGGACGCGCAAACAGAAAAGGCGGCCATCCGATGCTGAAATCCCGTGTCATTCCCTGTTTGGACGTCAAGGACGGCCGCGTCGTCAAAGGCGTCAATTTTGTTGATCTGATCGATGCCGGCGATCCGGTTGAGGCGGCCAAGGCCTATGACGCGGCGGGGGCGGATGAACTCTGCTTTCTCGACATCACCGCGTCATCGGACAATCGCGACACCATTTTCGATGTCGTGGCTGAAACTGCCGAGCATTGCTTCATGCCGCTGACGGTCGGTGGCGGTGTCCGAACGGTGGCCGATATCCGAAAGTTGCTGCTCTCTGGCGCCGACAAGGTTTCCATCAACTCGGCTGCGGTGAAGAATCCTGATTTCGTTGCCGAAGCCGCCGACAAGTTCGGCAACCAGTGCATCGTCGTCTCGATCGATTCGAAAAAGGTCTCCGCCCCGGGTGAAGCCGACCGCTGGGAGATCTTCACCCATGGAGGCCGGGAGCCGACAGGGATCGATGCCATCGCCTTCGCGGAGCAGATGGTGGAGCGCGGCGCCGGAGAATTGTTACTGACGTCGATGGACCGCGATGGAACCAAGGGCGGCTACGACATCGCGCTGACCCGGGCCATCGCCGATGCTGTCAGGGTTCCGGTGATCGCATCTGGTGGCGTTGGCAATCTTGATCATCTGGTTGAGGGAATTCGTGACGGTCACGCCACCGCTGTGCTGGCAGCCTCGATTTTCCATTTTGGAACCTATACGATCAGCGAAGCCAAACAGTACATGGCCGATGCCGGGCTCGACATGCGCCTGACATGCGCCTGAATTGAACGGCGCCGTCGGGAAAAGCCCCAGGAGACATATCCGCAATGACCAGTTTCACCCTTGCCGATCTTGAACGGATAGTTTCCGAGCGGTCTTTGGCAGATCCGGCGCATTCATGGACGGCAAAGCTTGTCGCCGCCGGCATGCCGAAAGCGGCCAAGAAGCTTGGCGAGGAGGCGATCGAAACAGTGATCGCCGCAACCTCGCAGACCCGTGGCGAGCTCGTCGGCGAAACCGCTGATCTTCTGTATCACCTCATGGTCGTGCTAAGGATTGCAGATGTGCCTCTTTCCGAGGTGCTGGAAGAGTTGGAAGGCCGGACCGCACAATCCGGCCTTACCGAAAAGGCGAGCCGCACGGCGGAATGAGCATGGACCAGACCAATATCCAACCGCCTGCCCTTGATCATTTCAAGGGGGATGAGTTTTCACCCTACCGCTTCTTCACAGCGGACAAATGGGCCGAATTTCGTGCCGATACGCCGCTGACACTGACCGAAGACGAGGTCCGCCGTTTGCGGTCTCTTAACGACCCGGTGGATCTCGACGAGGTGCGGCGGATCTACCTGTCTTTGTCGCGTCTGCTGTCGGCGCATGTGGAGTCTTCGCAATTGCTGTTTGAGCAGCGCAAGCGCTTCCTCAATCTCTCCAATGTTGCCAAGACCCCGTTCATCATCGGCATAGCCGGCTCGGTGGCGGTGGGCAAATCCACCACCGCCCGCGTTCTGGCAGAGCTTATGGCGCGATGGCCTTCGAGCCCCAAGGTCGATCTGGTGACCACCGACGGTTTTCTCTATCCCAACGAGGTGCTTCGGCGGGAAAACCTGATGGACCGCAAGGGCTTTCCGGAAAGCTATGATGTCGGCGCCGTGCTGCGCTTTCTCTCCGAGATCAAGGCCGGGCAGAACAGTGTCCGCGCGCCCTGCTATTCGCATATGACCTACGATGTGCTGCCGGGCGAATACACCACGATCGACCGGCCTGACATCCTGATCTTCGAAGGCATCAATGTGCTTCAGGTGCGCGATTTGCCCGAGGACGGCAAGATCGTGCCGTTCGTGTCGGATTTCTTTGATTTCTCGATCTATATCGATGGTGAGGAAGCTGACATTCACAGATGGTATGTCGACCGCTTCATGAACTTGCGGCAAACCTCGTTCCGCAATCCGGAATCCTTCTTCCACCGCTATGCCGCGATCAAGGAAGATGCCGCCCGCGCCATCGCCGAGAGCCTCTGGGAAAACATCAACCTGAAGAACTTGCGCCAGAACATCCTGCCGACGCGCCCGCGCGCTGATCTGATCCTGCGCAAGAGCTCAAACCACCTGATCGAACAGGTCGCCCTGCGCAAACTCTAGCTTACCAGATATGTCTGAAACTCAGGCCGTGACCCGCCTCAGCGTCAGGTTGATGCGCCCGCCATCCTTCAGCAGCGTCGATGTGGTTGGGTAAATCCGGTCGACACCATGAAAAGCCAGTCGGCTTTCGCCACCCAGAATGACAATGTCACCGCTTTCCAGCCGGAAAGATCGGGTGGGTTGCCCCCGTTCGGTGCCGCCGATCCGGAACAGGCACGCGTCACCGAGCGAGACAGACAGGACAGGTGCTGCCAAATCGGTCTCATCTCGGTCCTGGTGCAGGCCCATACGGGCGCTGGTGTTGTAGAAATTGACCAGACAGGCCTGCGGTGGAGCAGTATATCCGGTCAGCTCTTCCCAGAGGTTGATCAGTCTGTCGGGCATTGAAGGCCAGGGTGACCCGGTGACCGGATGGCGGTCCTGGTAGCGGTATCCGGTCTTGTCGGCGACCCAGCCGAGATCACCGCAATTGGTCATCCGGACGCTCAACGGCTTGCCGCTTCGTGGCATTTCCGGGCGATAGAGCGGTGCTTCGCGCACCACCGCCCGGATGTCTTCGACAAGGGCCTGCTGTTCAGGTCGATCAAGATGGCCGGGGATATGGCGCACCCCTTTGGGTAGAACGAGCATCACCGGCTTTCTTGGTACCTTTGCCGTCTCAGGCGGTTTCGATATCTGGGATACGCAAGACCTGACCTGGATAGATCTTGTCGGGGTCCGACAGCATCGGCTTGTTTGCCTCGAAGATCACCGTGTACTTGGCACCCTTGCCTTTGCCATAGGCTGCCTCGGCGACTTTCCAGAGGTTGTCACCCTTCTTCACCGTGTGGAACTTCGGATCCTTCGCAGATGTAGACGCCTTGACCAGCTCGGTCATGTCGGCTGTGCCGAGCGACAGACCGGAATCCGGTACCACCACCTTGAGCTCCGACGCCTCGACCTTGGAAATGCCGAGCGTATTGCCCACGGCGATGATGGCCTTCTCGAAGATTGACTGGTCTTCGACCACGCCTGACAGCACGATCTTGTCACCGTCGACCTTGACGTCGACCTTGTCGGTGCCGAGTTTGTAGGAATCGAGTTCCTTCTTGACGGCATCAGCCTCCGGCGCATCATCATCGCCGCCAATGCCCAATTTCTTGCCAGCCGATTTGATAAAATCAAAAATGCCCATAAGTCATCGTCTCCCTGAGTGTCTGTTGCTCATCATAAGCATGCCAACCCTGGGTCTGCCAACAAAAAGCTTCTGCTAATCTAATCCTCTGAGACTTTGCCACGCGCCTTCTTGATCACGCCCAGTCCTGTCTTGGCTGCCAGGCGGCGTTCTACCGATCCTCTTGTGGGCCTCGTTTTGCGCCGTGGCGGCGGTGGTGGCTCGGAGGCCTCGTCAATCAATTCAAGCAAGCGTGCGCGTGCATCGGCACGATTGCGCTCCTGGGTCCGGAACCGGTTGGCCTCGATAATGATCACACCGTCCTTGGAAACCCGGCTGCCACCGAGTTTCAGGGCGTTCTTCTTGACCCGTTCGGGAAGCGACGGTGAGTTGCGGATATCGAACCTGAGTTGGACAGCAGTCGCCACCTTGTTGACATTCTGACCGCCCGGCCCTGAGGCGCGAATGAAACTTTCGCTCATCTCCCAGCCGGCGATGACGATTCCGCGTGCTGCATGAAGGGGATCTGCACTCATGGCGCGGTTTTCCAGAAAAGCACTTCAGCTTCATCCTTGCGGCTGATGGCAGGGACCCGAGTGTTTTCGGCAGGGTGGCCGACAACCAGCAGCACCAGCGGCTTCTCATTGTCGGGCCGACCGCAGATCTGATTGAGAAAGCCCATCGGCGACGGCGTATGGGTCAGCGTTGCCAATCCCGCCGAATGCAGGCTGGCAATCAGCAAACCGATGGCGATGGAGACGGATTCGGGCACATAATAGTGCTTGATCTTGCGACCTTCACTATCCGTGCCCCAGCGCTGTGCGAAGATCGCAATCAGCCAGGGTGCTGTTTCCAGAAACGGTTTGTCCGAATCCGTACCCAGATGCGCCAGTGCGCCGAGCCATTCCTCGCCCGCACGACCTTTGTAAAAGCCCCGCTCTTCTTCCTCCGCAGCCAATCTGATTGCGCGTTTGGTCTCCGGGTCTCCAATCGCGACGAAGGCCCAGGGTTGCTGGTTGGCGCCCGAGGGTGCCGTCGCTGCAGCCCGAACCGCAAGCCGAATGATCTCCGGATCGACCGGATCGGCTGAAAAATCCCGAACCGTCCGGCGCGACTGCATCAGTTCATAGAACTGTTCAGCCTCCGCCATCATCTGGGCATCCGTCTTCCGGGCAATCGAATGCGCAACGGTTTCGACGGCTTTGGCCATGATGGGGCGCTCCTGTTCCGGAATTGGACCATCGGAAAATGCGCGACAGGCCCCGTTGGGTCAACGGGGCCTGTCAAAGATCGTCTGGAAGGCAGTGATGTTTATTCTGCGGCGGCCTTGAAACCAGGTGCTGCATCAAGAACCGATCCATCGACATGCGCTTCGAACTTGGCGAAGTTTTCGATGAACATGCTTACCAGGCGGTTGGCTGCGGCGTCATAAGCCGCCTGATCGGCCCAGGTCGAGCGCGGATCAAGGATTGAACCATCCACGCCTTCAACAGCAACAGGCACAGTAAAGCCGAAATTGCTGTCGGTACGGAACTCGGCAGTGTCGAGCGAGCCGTCCAGCGCAGCTGTCAGCAGTGCACGGGTCGCCTTGATCGGCATACGCTGGCCTTCGCCATAAGCGCCGCCGGTCCAGCCGGTGTTGACCAGCCAGCAATTGACCTTGTGGTCATTAATCAGCTGGCGCAGCAGGTCGCCATATTCAGACGGATGACGCGGCATGAACGGTGCGCCAAAGCAGGTCGAAAACGTTGCTTCCGGCTCGGTAACGCCCTTTTCGGTGCCTGCCACCTTTGCGGTGTAGCCCGACAGGAAGTGGTACATCGCCTGTTCCGGCGTGAGTTTGGCAATCGGAGGCATCACGCCAAAGGCGTCGGCCGTCAGCATGATGATGTTCTGCGGGTGACCTGATCGTCCGGTGTCGCTGGCATTCGGGATGAAGTGCAGCGGATAGGCGCAACGGGTATTCTCAGTCAGCGAACCATCATCGAAATCGGGAATGCGGTCTTCGTTGAGCACCACATTTTCCAGAACCGTGCCGAAACGTTCGGTGGTGCCAAAGATTTCCGGCTCTGCTTCGCGCGATAGGCGGATGGTCTTGGCGTAGCAGCCGCCCTCGAAATTGAACACGCCGTGCTCGCCCCAGCCATGCTCATCATCGCCGATAAGTGTGCGTTTCGGATCGGCGGAAAGAGTGGTCTTGCCCGTTCCCGAAAGACCGAAGAACACTGCCGTGTCACCGTCGGGGCCGACATTGGCCGAGCAATGCATTGGCATCACGCCCTTGGCGGGCAGCAGATAGTTGAGCGCCGTGAAGACCGACTTCTTCATTTCGCCGGCATAGGACGTGCCGCCGATCAGAACCAGCCCGCGCATCAGGTCAACCGCGATGACGGTCTCCGAGCGGCAGCCGTGACGCTCCGGATCGGCCCGGAAGGATGGAAGATTGATGATGGTCAGCTTAGGCACGAAATCTGCGAGATCCGCGCGGTCAGGACGGATCAGCAGATTGCGGATGAACAGCGCGTGCCAGGCATATTCGGTAACGACACGGGAGTTGAGCGCGTTGTCCTCGTCTGCACCACCGACAAGATCCTGAACGAAAAGATCCCTGTCCTTGGCGTGAGCAACCATATCGGCATGGAGAATGTCGAAAGCCTCCGGCGTCATGGGCTTGTTGTTGTCCCACCAGATCTGGCTGTCGGTCGTCGCATCGCGGACCACGAACTTGTCTTTGGCCGACCGGCCTGTGTGCTGGCCGGTCAGTGCCCGAAGCGCGCCGTGCGCAGTCAGCTTGGCTTCGTCCCGTGCCACCGCGAGTTCAACCAGTTCGGCTTCTCTCGTGTTGTATCGCACCACACCAGATGTGGTCAGACCGCAAAGGTCGATTCCGGCAGACGGATTACGCACTCCCAAATCCTTATTCATTTCGGATTCCTTTTCGTTCTGGCGCAGGACAGGTTCAACTTTGCCGGGACCATAGGGAGAGGAATTTTAAAAAACAACAAGTGATTCTAAGATTAATTAATGAAATCAGAGTATTAATCGATTTAAAAAAAGTGGAACTTATTTAAATCGGTTCAATTGATCCATGCTGGCTTGCGACGTGCGCAATGAGGGAATGACACCAGTTTGGAACTGTGCCACATTTTGTTCTCACTTTATCCTCATGGACGTGACGGCGGGATCTGGAATTGACGCATAAATGCGGCTGATCCGGAAAGCGGGGGCACTTCCCGGAGGTGTGCAAGACCATGATGGAGACGACAGACATGCAGACAATCGCGCTCGTCGACGACGACCGCAACATCCTTACCTCTGTTTCGATAGCACTCGAAACTGAAGGGTATCGTGTTGAAACCTACACCGATGGCGCCTCCGCACTGGATGGTTTGATTGCCCGCCCTCCGCAGCTTGCTATTTTCGATATCAAGATGCCGCGTATGGACGGCATGGAGCTTTTGCGCAGGTTGCGTCAGAAGTCGGATACTCCGGTCATCTTTCTCACTTCCAAGGATGAGGAGATCGATGAGTTGTTCGGTCTCAAGATGGGCGCCGACGATTTCATCACAAAGCCGTTTTCCCAGCGACTGCTGGTCGAGCGGGTCAAGGCCGTGCTTCGTCGTGCCGCCAACCGCGAGGCAGCTGCTGCGGCAACTCCTGGGCGTGCTGATGCTGCGCCGACCAAATCCCTGGAGCGTGGCAACTTGATCATGGATCAGGAGCGGCACACCTGCACCTGGAAAAATGAACCCGTGACCCTGACGGTCACCGAATTTCTGATCCTGCAATCGCTGGCTCAGCGTCCGGGCGTGGTAAAGAGCCGCGATGCCCTGATGGATGCAGCCTATGACGAACAGGTCTATGTTGATGACCGCACCATTGACAGCCACATCAAACGTCTGCGCAAGAAGTTCAAAATGGTCGATGATGACTTCGACATGATCGAAACCCTTTATGGGGTTGGCTACCGCTTCAGGGAAGCGGCATGACGACCACCTGTTCCTTCACGAGCTGCGGGATGTAGCATAAAGCGCAAATGGCAATTGAAACCGAGGACAATGCGGACGGAAAGGCCACGGGTCCTTCCGATGTCCGGTCGCTGACAAGCTGGGCTCATCCGGTCAAGCTGGTCCGCCGCATGTTCGGAAATCTGATTTTTTCGAGCCTGACGCGCCGCATACTGTTTCTCAATCTGGCAGCGCTGGTCGTTCTGGTGTCGGGGATCCTCTATCTCAACCAGTTCCGCGAAGGCCTGATTGATGCCCGGGTCGAAAGCCTGCTTACCCAGGGCGAGATCATTGCCGGCGCTGTCGCCGCGTCAGCATCGGTGGACACCAACTCGATCACCATTGATCCGGAGAAGCTTCTTGAATTGCAGGCCGGACAGAGCATATCGCCTACGAATTCCAACGAGAATCTGGATTTTCCGATCAATCCGGAACGTGTCGCGCCGGTGCTGCGCCGGTTGATCTCGCCAACCCGGACCCGCGCCCGCATCTATGATGGTGATGCAAGCCTGATTCTCGATTCTCGCTATCTTTACACAAGCGGCCAGGTCCTTCGCTATGATTTGCCGCCGGCTGAAACCGGGTCTCCGGGTTTGACCGAAATTGTGACGACCTGGTTCAATCGCTTCTTTCAGCGCCGTGATCTGCCGCTCTACCGCGAACCGCCCGGCGCAGACGGGTCGATCTACCCCGAAGTCATGAATGCGCTCACTGGCGGGCGCGGCGCCGTGGTGCGAGTGACCGAGAAAGGCGAACTGATCGTCTCGGTTGCCGTGCCGGTTCAGCGTTTCCGCGCGGTTCTCGGGGTTTTGCTGCTCTCGACGCAGGCCGGCGACATCGACAAGATCGTCCATGCCGAGCGGATGGCCATCTTCAGGGTGTTCGGCGTCGCCGCCATGGTCAACATCGTTCTGTCACTGCTGCTCGCAAGCACCATCGCCACGCCGCTCAGACGGTTGTCGGCTGCTGCGGTCCGCGTCCGCCGCGGCGCCAGGGTGCGCGAGGAAATTCCGGATTTCTCCGACCGTCAGGACGAGATCGGTAACCTCTCGGTGGCGCTGCGTGGCATGACCAACGCGCTCTACGACCGGATTGCCGCCATCGAAAGTTTCGCTGCCGATGTCAGCCACGAGCTCAAGAACCCGCTAACCTCGCTGCGCAGCGCGGTCGAGACCTTGCCGCTTGCGCGCAACGAGCATTCCCGCAAGCGGCTGATGGATGTCATCCAGCACGATGTCCGTCGTATGGACCGCCTGATCAGCGATATTTCCGACGCATCGCGGCTGGATGCCGAACTTGCGCGCCAGGACGGGGTTACGGTTGACATGCAACAGCTGTTGACCGACCTCGTCGATATTGCACGGCAAACCCGCGCCGGAGGCAAGGAAGTTGCAATCGAGTTGAAGATCGACAAGCGCAGCGCCGGCAAGTCTGCGTTCAAAGTGCTTGGCCATGATCTCAGGCTGGGTCAGGTTGTTACCAATCTGATCGAAAATGCCCGTTCGTTCGTGCCCGAAACCGGTGGCCGTATCACCATTCATCTTGGCCGCCGCCGCGGCATGGTTCAGGTCCTTATCGAGGACAATGGTCCGGGCATCCGCGCCGAAGTCATCGAGCGGGTGTTCGAGCGGTTTTATACGGATCGGCCTGACGGCGAGGATTTCGGCCAGAATTCTGGCCTTGGCCTGTCGATCAGCCGTCAGATCATTGAAGCACATGGCGGCAACCTCACGGCAGAGAACATTCCGGGTGACGAGCCCGACAAGTGGCGTGGGGCGCGGTTCATCATTGAACTGCCTGCCGAAACCAGATGACCGGCTTTTCTGTGGCGGCCGGCGAACCGGTGCATGCAACGGCAATAGTCGTTGGCCAGACCGGGATGTTGTTTCTGGGTCTTTCAGGCTCGGGAAAAAGCAGTACGGCCTTTGCCTGCCTTTCGGAGGCGGCGGCGCTCGGCTGGAACGCGGCCCTGATCGCCGATGACCGGACAATCCTGACGGTTCATGCGGACCGCTGCATCGCCTCCTGTCCGGACCCGATCCGGGGCCTTCTGGAACTGCGCGGCACCGGTATCATCCCGTTCCGACAGCTTGACCGGGCGGTGATGCACTGCGCGGTGGCTCTCACTGAGCCATCGGCAGCAACCCGGTATCCTGCCGAAACCGAAACCTTTTCGTGTGGTGGCGCATCACTACCCCTTATGCGTCTGTGGCACGATGGCGCAGCGCGACCGCTGTCACGCCTCCGCGCCGCACGACCAGAGCTGTTTTTAGGCTCTTGAGCGCATCGTCTGGGCAAATTGCCTCTTTCGTGACGTTTTTTGGCTTGAACTTCGCCTGCTTCTGTCCAAGATGAAAATTCATACTGTTCGCGGCTGCGAAGCAATTGGCATGGCTTGGTGAAAAATAGCGCTGGCCGCATGCTGCTGGAGGCAAAATGATCGGATTGGTGCTTGTCACCCATGGCAAGCTCGCGGAAGAGTTCAGGCATGCGCTGGAGCATGTTGTCGGACCGCAAACCGCTCTTGAAACCGTCAGCATCGGGCCGGAAGACGATATGGACCAGCGGCGGATGGATATTGTCGGTGCGGTTTCGCGTGTTGAAAACGGGAATGGCGTCATCATTCTGACCGACATGTTTGGCGGAACCCCCTCAAATCTTTCGATCTCGGTTATGGATTCTGGGCGCATTGAGGTCATTGCCGGCGTCAATCTGCCGATGCTGATCAAGTTGGCCGGCGTCCGCGGTTCCAATGACATGCAGAAAGCTCTTGCTGACGCACAGGACGCCGGACGCAAATACATCAATGTTGCAAGCCGCCTGCTGACCGGGAAATGACGTCTGCCTCCCCTGTTCCATCAAGATCATTGAAGATCGTCAACAAGCGCGGTCTGCATGCCCGCGCGTCGGCCCGGTTTGTTCAGACCGTTGAGGGTTTTGATGCTGTCGTGCGGGTAACGCGCGAAGGCTCAACGGTCGGCGGTACGTCGATTATGGGACTGATGATGCTGGCGGCAAGTACCGGATGCTCCATCGAAGTGGAAGCGGAAGGCGCTCAGGCGGTTGAAGTGCTGGACGCGCTTGAAGCGCTGATTGCCGCTCGGTTCGGCGAAGAAGCCTGATCTTTCGCACATAAAGACATCTTTATATCGTATTGCCAGCTAGCGTGTTTCCTGCTATGGCACCGCGCATGCAATTCAGCCTGTCCCGGCTGGATCACGAACTTTTGGAAAATCATATGACCGCTAACCAGGATTATGTCGTCGCCAACATCGAGTTGGCTGATTTCGGCCGCAAGGAACTTGATATTGCCGAAACCGAAATGCCAGGCCTGATGTCGCTCCGCGAAGAGTATGGATCAGAGAAGCCGCTGAAGGGCGCCCGCATTGTCGGTTCGCTGCACATGACCATCCAGACGGCGGTGTTGATCGAAACTCTGACCGCATTGGGCGCCGACGTGCGCTGGGCGTCGTGCAACATCTACTCGACCCAGGACCATGCCGCTGCAGCGATCGCCAAGAGCGGCGTTCCCGTGTTCGCAGTCAAGGGCCAGAGCCTGGAAGAGCACTGGGACTATCTCGACAAATCGTTCCAGTTTGCTGACGGCCCGAACCTGATCCTCGACGATGGTGGCGATGCCACCCTTTACGTCTTGCTTGGCGCCCGCGCCGAAGCCGGTGAAGACATCATTCCGGTTCCCGCTTCAGATGAGGAAGCCGTGATCAAGGTGCAGATCAAGAAGCGCCTGGAAGCGTCGCCCGGTTGGTTCACCAAGGTGCGCGATCAGATTGTCGGCGTATCGGAAGAAACCACGACCGGCGTTCACCGTCTTTATGAACTGCAGAAGAAGGGCCTGCTTCCCTTCCCGGCAATCAACGTCAACGATTCCGTCACCAAGTCGAAGTTCGACAACAAGTACGGCTGCAAGGAAAGCCTTGTTGACGGCATTCGCCGTGCCACCGATACCATGATGGCCGGCAAGGTCGCAGTCGTCTGCGGTTACGGCGATGTGGGCAAGGGCTCGGCAGCATCGCTGCGCGGCGCTGGCGCTCGCGTGAAAGTGACTGAAATCGATCCGATCTGCGCGCTGCAGGCCGCAATGGACGGTTTCGAAGTAGTCCTGCTCGAAGATGTGGTCAAGACCGCTGACATCTTCGTCACCACCACCGGCAACAAGGACGTGATCCGTCTCGAGCATATGCGCGAGATGAAGGACATGGCCATCGTTGGCAACATCGGCCATTTCGACAATGAAATTCAGGTCGCAGCGCTGAAAAACCACAAGTGGACCAACATCAAGGACCAGGTGGACATGATCGAAATGCCCTCGGGCAGCCGCATGATCCTTCTGAGCCAGGGCCGCTTGCTCAACCTCGGCAACGCCACAGGTCACCCGAGCTTCGTTATGTCGGCCTCCTTCACCAACCAGGTGCTGGCGCAGATGGAGCTTTGGACCAAGGGCGACAAGTACCAGAATGAAGTCTATGTCCTGCCCAAACACCTCGACGAAAAGGTCGCGCGCCTGCATTTGGACAAGATCGGCGCCAAACTGACCGAGCTCAAGACCGAACAGGCTGATTACATCGGCGTGACAGTTGAAGGCCCGTTCAAGCCGGAACACTACCGGTACTAATTTTCTAAGCGATACCCACAACATATTGAAATCGCGTCCTTGACAACAAGGGCGCGATTTCTTTTTGCGCCGTTTCCCCTTCACCGTGATTCGCGAACCAGCTATGTTTTTGGCCAATGATTCGTTTTGCGTTGTGGCGGCGCGATAAACGAATTGGCCAATCGATTGGCGATGTCTTGTCAGACAGACGACGAGGGGACGGAGACATGCCGGTGAAGACGGATTCACGTGGGCGCAAGGGGCTTCTTGGACTCAGGCAAACGGTGATCAGCGACCTTGGCCGGTTCAGGCTCAAGGTGCTGACAGGAACGGCGCTGCTGAGTGGCGGCTTCCTGGCATCCGCACTTCCGGTTCTGGCCCAGGCATCGGGTGATCATGCCGCTGGCAACGCCTCGGTATCCTCATTGGAAGTGGTCAATTTTGCCATGGTCATCGGCGCCATCTCGGCGGCCATGATCTCGGCTATCTGGCTTATCCGCGAGCGCGGCAAGATCGACCTCGAGAATGTCGGTTTGCGCGCGTCCCTTGCAGACGCGAATGCCAAAATTTCGCGCCACGAGGCTCTTATCGTCGATCGTGACCGCCAGATCGTTGTCTGGGACGGCGTGGGACTTCCCGCCGAAGTGCTTGGACAGCTGTCCGCAGAGACGGGTGCGCCCCAGAAGCCGGGCGATTTCCTGGCCTTTGGCCGCTGGCTAGAACCAAGGTCGGCCGGCGCTCTCGACGAATCGATTGACAGGCTTCGCGCTCATGCGGAGCGTTTTGACATGATCATTGAGACGGTCCGGGGCCATGTCATCGAAGCCCAGGGCAGGGTTTCCGGTGGTCGCGCCTTTGTCCGTTTTGTCACCCTGTCGAATGTTCGCGCCGAACTCGCCGAACTCAAGACCGAACGCGATCGCCTGCTCACCTCTCTGGATACGTTTCAGGCGTTGCTGGATGTTATCGATATGCCTGTGTGGCTGCGCGGACCGGACTCGAAACTTGTCTGGGTCAACGATGCCTATGTGCAGGCTGTTGAAGGCGCTGACCGGCAGGATGCTTTGCAGCGTGGGCTGGAACTGCTCGGAACCGCTGCGCGTGAACGGGTCCGCGCGACGGCAACGCCCGAGCGGCCGTTTCTGGACAAGGTTTCGACAGTTATTCAGGGCCATCGCCGCTTTCTGGAAGTCGCAGACGCCAAGACACCTGCCGGAAGTGCAGGCCTTGCACTGGATGTGTCGATCGAGGAGGACCTGCGCCAGGAACTCAAGCGTACGATCCAGAGCCATGCCGAGACGCTTGATCATCTCGCCACTCCGGTGGCAATTTTTGACCGCGACCAGCGGCTGCAGTTTCACAATCAGGCGTTTCAGCGTCTTTGGGAGCTCGATACGCCATTTCTGTCCCGCCGGCCTGACAATGGCGAGTTTCTCGAGCGGCTCCGTGCCGACGGCAAACTGCCTGAACCGCATGCCTGGCGCGACTGGAAGGAACAGATGCTGTCGGTCTACCGTTCGGTCGAGACGACGCCACATCTCTGGCATCTTCCCGATGGCCAGACCCTCAATGTCTTCGCCAACGCCCATCCGCAGGGTGGCGTCACCTGGGTGTTCGAGAACCTGACCGAGAAGGTCGATCTTGAAACCCGCTACAACACGCTTCTCCAGGCCCAGGGCGAAACCATCGATCACCTGGCCGAGGGCGTTGGTGTTTTCGGACCGGATGGCAAGATCCGTCTGTCCAATCCGTCGTTTCGCGCGCTCTGGGGCCTGACCGAGCAGCAGGTCAAGCCCGGCACCCATATCCGCCACATCGCCGAAGCCTGCGAGCCGTCATACCGCGAGGCCGATGGCTGGAAGCTGTTTGCCGGCGCAATAACCGGCTTTGAAGACGAGCGCCGCACCCGTGAAGGCCGCATCGAGCTGATCACCGGCCTTATTCTTGACTATGCCATCGTGCCGCTGCCCAACGGCCAGACCATGATTGCTTTCGTCAATGTTACCGACAGTGTCGGCGCCGAACGCATGCTGACCGAGAAAAACGAGGCATTGCGCAAGGCCGATGCCCTGAAGAACGATTTCGTGCAGCATGTTTCCTATGAGTTGCGCTCACCCCTGACCAACATCATCGGCTTTACCGAACTGCTCCAGACCCCTGGCATTGGCGACCTCAACGAGCGGCAATCCGAATATCTCGACCACATCTCGACCTCGTCTTCGGTGCTGCTGACCATCGTCAACGACATTCTGGATCTCGCCACCGTCGATGCCGGCATCATGCGGCTCGACGCCGGTGTGGTCAGCATCCCGGCTCTCTTTGCCGAGGCCGGCGAGCAGATTGCAGATCGTCTGAAGGAAAACGATCTGGCGCTTGAAATCGACACTGCCTCAGCACCGCCAGAGATGATCGGCGATCACCAGCGGCTCAAGCAGATCCTTTTCAAGCTTCTGATGAATGCTGCGAACTTTGCCCCGGTCGGATCGGTGGTGCGCCTGAGCTGCCGCCAGGACGATGGTGCGATCTGCTTCTCGGTTACCGATTCGGGCCCTGGAATTCCTGAGGACGTGCGCAAGGATGTCTTTGCCCGTTTTGAAACCAACGGGCAATCAGGCCGGCGTCGAGGTGCCGGATTGGGACTGTCCATCGTCCAGAGCTTTGTCGGCCTGCACAATGGAACCGTCTCCATTGAAAGCGGTGAAGAAGGCGGAGCAACGATTGTTTGCCGGTTTCCGACCACCCGCCCGCTTGCCCGCGATGCGGCCGAGTGAGCCTTGATGGCAACTGCGCCCCTCCGCGTGGAACTGGCGAACCCGGAAGCAACAGCTCTCTTTGCTGAAGATGTTTCGCTGGCTCTCAAACAGGGTGACTGCCTGTGCCTGTCGGGGGATCTTGGCGCTGGAAAATCCACCTTTGCCCGGGCGTTGATCCGCGCGATTGCCGACGATCCGGACCTCGAGGCCCCAAGCCCGACCTTCACGCTGGTGCAGAGTTACCAGCTTCGGCTCGCCATCGCCCACATCGATCTCTATCGCATCGGATCGCCTGAAGAGCTCGATGAATTGGGTCTCGATGACGCTCTTGCCGAAGGCGCCGCCCTGATCGAATGGCCGGAAAAAGCGCTCGAACTGCTGCCTGATGGCAGGATCATGATGCGGTTTGACGGCATCGGGGACAGCCGCACGGTGACGATTTCGGCGCCGGAACCGTTCCTCGAAAGGCTTGAACGGTCTTTCGCCGCCCGCGCATTTCTTGAGAAGCAGTATTCCGGCCCTGTCGCTCGGCGGCATCTGCAAGGTGACGCCTCCTCCCGCACCTACGAGACAATTCGGTCTCAAGACCGCGAGCCAGACATTTTGATGAACGCACCACGGCGACCGGATGGCCCGCCGGTGCGTGATGGCTTGCCTTATTCCCAGATCGCTCATCTGGCCGAAGATGTGGTTCCGTTCGTTGCGATCGCCCGCTGGCTTCGGACGCAGGGCTTCTCAGCCCCCGAGATTATCAGTGAGGATCTCGATCAGGGGTTCCTGCTGGTCGAGAATCTCGGCACCGAAGGCATCCTGGACCAGGACGGCAAACCTGATCCGGAACGCTATGGAGTGGCAATCGATTGTCTTGCCTTGCTGCACGGGAAGGATCTTCCTGGCCCAATCTCAGTCGGCGACCGGGTGCATCATGTGCCGGCTTACGATGCCCGCGCAATGCAGATCGAAGTGGAACTTCTGACCGATTGGTACCTGCCTTGGCGTCGCAGTGCCGCAGTGCCGGATGAAGAGCGCCAAGAGTATCTTGATCTGTGGCGGGCGCTGTTTCAGCGACTGGAAAGCGCTGAACAGTCACTGGTCTTGCGTGACTATCACTCGCCCAATCTTATCTGGCGCGATGAAAGGGTCGGGATTGACCGGCTTGGTATCATCGATTTTCAGGACGCGATGATCGGCCCGTCGGCCTATGACGTTGCATCCTTGTGTCAGGACGCGCGGGTGACCGTCGATCAGGATCTTGCTGATCAGCTTCTGGACCGTTACGTCCGGGCCCGCCGCGCCGTGGATCTGGATTTTGATGAGGCCGGCTTCCGCGAAGCCTACGGGATCATGGCCGCCCAGCGCGCCGCGAAAATCCTCGGCATCTTCGTTCGTCTCAAGCAGCGCGATGGAAAATCCGGATATTTGCGGCATTTGCCGCGGATGGAGGCCTATATTGCGGCTTCTCTTGCTCATCCGGCCCTGCAACCCTTGCGTATCTGGTTCGCAAAGGCTGGTATCGGCGAAACCGAATCATAAACCGGAACTGCCGAACCGATGACAATCAAATCCGCCATGATTCTGGCCGCAGGGCTTGGCACCCGTATGCGTCCTATCACCGAAACGCTGCCGAAGCCCCTGGTCGAAGTGGCAGGAAAGCCGTTGATCGCCTATGGGCTGGAAGCCCTCGTCCGGGCGGGCGTCAGCCATATGGTGGTCAACGTGCATTACCTCGCGCCGCTCCTGGTCGACTGGCTCTCGACATGGTCTGGCGCGGATATCCAGATATCGGATGAAACCGCAGAACTCCTCGATTCGGGCGGCGGTATCGTCAAGGCCCTGCCGATGCTCGGAAATGAGCCGTTTCTGGTTCTCAACGCCGATACGTTCTGGCTGGAGCAACCGGGCAGCGCGACGGACAATCTCACAAAAATGGCAGATTGTTTCGACCCCGAATCGATGGATATCCTGCTGATGACCGCCCGCCTTGATCAGGCAACAGGCCACACCGGCGCCGGTGATTTCGTCATGGGTGATGATGGCCGATTGGAGCGCTACAAGGGCACCGGCGATCCGGTCATCTATGCCGGCGCAATCATTCTGCATCCTCGCATTTTTGACGGCATCACCGAGAAACGTTTCTCTCTCAATCGCTGTTTCGATGCGGCCGCAAGCCAGGGCAGTCTGTTTGGTATGGCCATGCAGGGTCATTGGCTCACGGTTGGCACGCCCGAAGCAATCGGCGAGGCTGAAGCCGCCCGTTCCGCCTATCTCGGCGAACCGGCCCAGTGACGCGATCATCACCCAGAATAGTCACGATCCCGCCAGGCGTGGATTTCCTCGCCACGCTTGCCGGGCAGATTATCGAAGGCGGCCTGGTTC
This sequence comes from Hoeflea sp. AS60, assembly GCF_038900115.1. Classification (NCBI taxonomy): domain Bacteria; kingdom Pseudomonadati; phylum Pseudomonadota; class Alphaproteobacteria; order Hyphomicrobiales; family Rhizobiaceae; genus Hoeflea; species Hoeflea sp. AS60. Next base: position 821,592 of record NZ_JBBMQP010000001.1, read on the forward strand.
CGGGCCTCGCCTACAGCGCTGACAACCCTTTGTCTCTGGTAGGTGCCACGGTGTTCGTGCCCACGCGCCGCGCCGCCCGCGTCCTGCGATCCGAACTCACAGATCTCATCGGCAAGGGATCTGCTATCCTGCCGGTCATCCGCCCCTTGGGGGAAACCGATGACGATGCCGGGTTCTTCGATTCCGCCGATCCGGAAACGCTCGCCCTTGATCCGCCAATCCCGCAGATAGCCTCCACCTTGCGGCTCGCCGATCTGGTTCTAGCCTGGAAACAGGCCTTGCCACAGACGGTCAAGGATCACCTTGGCGGCGTGCCGCTGGTGGCGCCGGCCAACCCGGCCGATGCAATCTGGCTTGGCCGCGCCCTGTCCGACCTGATCCAGGCAGTTGAAACCGAAGAAGGTGATTTTGCCGGCCTTGAAAGTGTCGCCTCCGCTGATCTGCAGCAATGGTGGCAGCTGACATCCGAGTTTCTCAAGATCGCGCGCGAGTTCTGGCCGGCGCTCTTGAGTGAAATCCACCGCTCCAGCCCCGCCAAACACCACAATGCGATGCTCGACGTGTTCACCCGCGGCCTTGCGGCATCCCCGGCAGATCGACCGGTCATCGTAGCCGGATCGACCGGCACAAGGCCATCGACCGCCCGGCTGATTGCTACCGTCGCGCAACTGCCCCAAGGCGCGGTGGTGCTGCCAGGACTCGATCACGCCATGCGGCCCGCGCATTGGCAGGCATTGACGGAAGCCGCACTCAACAGACAATCGCCTGATGGCCGCATTCTGGTTGACGTCGCTATCCGCAGCCACCCGCAATATGGCCTTCTGACCCTGCTTCAAAGCTGCGGAGTTGATACTGACCGCATTGACGACATCCCCGAAATCGGCCGGCTTGCGCCGGAGCTCGCGGTACGCAGGACGCTTGTGTCACACGCTTTGCTGCCCGCGATTGCCACCGAAGCCTGGGGAGAGCCCGACTTCCTGCCTGAACCAGCGACGATCACGCCGGGATTTGAGCATGTCAGCCTTATCGAGGCCGCAAACGAGCGCGAGGAAGCATCGGCTCTGGCTGCCGCCATGCGCCGCGCTCTGGAACCACGCCCGGGCATCCCGGAACCAACCGCGGCCCTTATCACCCCCGACCGCAATCTCGCGCGCCGGGTCGTTACCGAGCTTGCCCGCTATGGCATCGAAGCCAATGATTCGGGCGGTTCGCCGTTGACATCGAGCCCTCAAGGCGGCCTGGCGCGGCTGGCTGTGCATGTTGCCTTCGCGCCGGGCGATCCGGTGGCGATTGCCGCATTGATCAAGCATCCGTTGGCCCGTTTCGGTCTTACAAAGAGCGAAGCAAGTGAGCGTGCCGGTTTTGTCGAACGGATAGCCTTGCGCGGCGGCAGCGGCGCTGCCGATATTGATGAGCTCGAAACACTGGTCCGCGAGCGCGAGCCCGGGCGGGATGAACGCCATGCGCCAAAATGGCTCAAGCGGATCAGCGACGAGGAGGCAGAACAGGCGCGCGATTTCGCCGCCCGTGCTGCCAATGCGCTCAAGCCTCTGACATCTGTTCTGGTCGAGCGCTCCGGGCCGGGCGTGACCAACGAGATCCCGATCGGCAGGCTGGCCGCCTTGACCGCCGACGTTCTGGAGCGGATCTGCGTCGACGAAAGCGGCGCGCTAGATAGCCTGTGGGGTGACGAGGCAGGAGCCGATCTCGCCACTGTTTTGCTTGAAACCCGCGACAGCGGCTCGTTGCTGACCATGACCGGGCATGAATGGTTGGGCTCGCTGGATGCGCTGATCTCGGGCAGAATGGTAAAGCCCCGGGCTGGTGGTCATCCCAGAGCCTTCATCTGGGGTGCGCTTGAGGCCCGGTTGCAGCATGTCGACACCCTGCTGATGGCAGGCCTCAACGAGGGCGTCTGGCCGCAGGACGGTCAGGAAGACCCGTTCCTGTCCCGGTCAATGAAGGCCGCAATCGGTCTCGAGCCGCCGGAGCGTCGCATCGGCCAAGCCGCCCACGATTTTCAGATGGCCATGGGTGCGCCCGAAGTCGTGCTGTCCCGCTCATTCCGCTCCGGTAAGGCACCGACAGTCGCCTCTCGGTGGCTTCAGCGGCTTCTGGCAGTCATCGGCCTGGAACCGGCCGCCCTGCTTCGCTCCCGTGGCGAAGCCTTGCTTGCCCATGCCCGAACCCTTGATCAGGGTCCTTCCACCGCTGCCTCTCCCCGTCCGGAGCCGCGGCCGCCTGAAGACCTGCAACCTAAATCCTACTCCTTTTCGGAAGTCGGAAAGCTGCGGCGTGACCCTTACGCGATTTATGCGCGGCGCATCCTGGGTCTCGATCCGCTGGAGGATTTTCTCACCGATCCCGGACCGCGCGAGCGTGGTACACTCTACCATGAGATCCTTGAGGCGTTCATTTCAGGTGACGGCCCGAACCCCCGGTCGCTCGAAACGCTGCGGCGCATAGCGTCCGAGCATTTTTCCAAAGCCGGCTTGCCTGACGCCACCGCTTTGGTCTGGCGCATGCGCTTTGACAAGGCAGCCAATGCCATTGTCGATTGGGAAGGCGAGAACGCTGCCGGATTGGTGCGTTCGCTGGTCGAGACCCGGGCCAGCCTGGAATTGCCGCTTGCAGGGCTGAAACTCACCGGCATGGCCGACAGGCTCGACCTGCGCAAGAACGGAACCGTCTGGATCATCGACTACAAGACCGGTGGCACGCCATCGCGCAAGGAAGCCCGGATCCTGCTCGACCCGCAGTTGGCGCTCGAAGCCTATGCGCTGATCAATGGCGGCTTTGCGGATGTTGGCAAAATGCCCGTGTCCGGCCTTCTCTATCTTCGCCTGACAGGAAGGGACCCCTTTGCCGAACGCATTGACACCGATCCGGACAGGCCGGGCCGGGACGAGTTTGTGAGCCCGCAGGATCTTGCCAGCAGGGCGGTGGATGAATTCGTCCGATTGGTCAGCCTGCTCAGATCCGGCAAGCGCGGGTATCTTTCGCGTGCCATCCCAAGAAGCGCACGGGATTTCGGCGGCGAATATGATCACTTGGCAAGGGTCGCTGAATGGCAGACCGCCGTTGATGCCGATGGAGGCGATGGCGATGAGTGACGATAGCGGAATGAGCGTCATATCCGACACCACGATGCGCCAGAACAAGGCGGCAACGCCGACCCTGTCAGCCTGGGTCTCGGCCAATGCCGGCTCAGGCAAGACCCACGTTCTGGCCCGCCGGGTGATCCGACTGCTGCTTCGCGGTGCGCGTCCATCGGCCATTCTCTGCCTGACCTACACCAAGGCCGCCTCGGCGGAGATGTCCAACCGCATTTTCAAGACGCTTGGTGAGTGGGTGCGGCTCGATGATGCGACGCTTGCCGAAAGGATTACGGAACTTGAAGGCCGGAAAGCTGAACCACATCAGCTGGTGCGGGCGCGAAGACTGTTCGCCACAGCGCTGGAAACGCCCGGCGGCCTCAAGATCCAGACCATTCACGCCTTCTGCGAAGCGGTGTTGCACCGGTTTCCGCTCGAAGCCAATATCCCCGGCCATTTCAACGTTCTCGATGACCAGAAGGCGGCCGAACTGCTGGCCGAGGCGCGCCGGCATCTGATGTCGGCCCAGTCCTTCGAAAATGACCCGGATCTGGCAGCCGCCGTTGTCGGGGCACTCGATATTGGTGGCGAGGCCGGTTTCGACAAATTGCTCTCGGGTCTCTACACGCGCCGCCGCGAATATCTTGCCTTTGATGAACGAGCCCGGACATCGGGTGGCGCCGAGGCACTGATCAGGAAGGCTCTGGGATTATCGCAGGAGGAAAACGCGGCATCCATTGTCGAGAATGTCTGGCCGCTAGATGCGTTGCCGGTCGATTATGTCCGGGCTGTCTTCGAATTTTCCGAATCAGCCAAATCGGCAACGAAAGCCTACAATCTCGCCTATGGATTGCTCGCTGTCGGATCTCAGCCCGGACCTGCTGAACGTCTCGATCTGCTCAGGGAGGTGTTCTTCACCAAATCCGGTTCGCCGGCCAAACTCGGCAGTGTGGCCTCAAAAACGGTCCAGGAGAGATTTCCCGATCTCGCTGAACGCGTGGCCGAGGCGCAGGCGCAAATCGTTGCAATCTTCGACAGGCTGGCGCGGCTCAAGATGCTGTCGGCCTCGTTGACGGCCTTCCGCCTGGCTCGCCGCTATCTCGGCGAGTTCGAGAGACTGAAATCCCGCCAGGCTCTGCTCGATTATGACGACCTGATCGGCGCGACCGAGGCCTTGTTGTCAAAGAGTGGCGCCAGCGCCTGGGTCCACTACAAGCTCGATCAGGGCATCGATCATGTGCTCGTCGATGAGGCGCAGGACACCGCACCTTTGCAGTGGAATGTCATAGGGGCTCTGTCCGACGAGTTCTTTGCCGGCGAAGGAGCCCGGCCTGCCACCAGGACACTTTTTGCTGTTGGCGACGAAAAACAGTCGATCTACTCGTTCCAGGGCGCCCGGCCCGAGCGTTTCGCCGAGGAGCGCAGCAGGATTGCCAGGCTTGCGGGCGCTGCGGATGCAGACTTCGAGCAGGTCTCGTTGCGGGTGTCCTTCAGGTCTTCCACCGAGGTGCTCAAATTCGTAGATCATGTGTTTGCCGATCCGGATGCCCTGCGCGGGATGGGCTCGGCAGATGAGCCGGTCATTCATGAAACAGCCCGATTGCAAGCGCCGGGCCTGGTTGAATTATGGCCGATGATCGCCAAGGAAGCGACCGACGACGAGGACGACTGGACTGCCGCCTTCGACGAGGTACCAGAAACAGCGCCGTCCGCCCAACTGGCGCGCCGCATCGCCGATGTGCTTGGCAAGTGGGTTGGCCACGAAGTGATCGAGGACCAGAAGTCGAGAAAGATGCGGCCCGTCGCGCCCGGTGACATTCTGGTTCTGGTGCGCAAGCGTGATGGTTTTGTGCCGACGCTTCTGCGTACGCTCAAGGCAACGACGGATATTCCGGTCGCAGGCGCCGACCGGCTGCGCCTGACCGACCATATTGCGGTTCAGGACCTGATGGCGCTTGGCCGCTTTGTGCTGCTAGGCGATGACGATCTCTCGCTCGCCTCCTTGTTCAAGAGCCCATTATTGGATCTGAGCGAGGAGGACTTGTTCCGCCTGACCGCTTCAAGGCCGGAGGGCATGTCGGTCTGGCAGCATTTGCTTGAACTGGCTCAAACCGATCAGCGCTTCGAGCTCACGGTGGCCAGGCTCAAGCGCTGGATCGCGCGCGCCGCTCATCAGCAGCCCCATGATTTCTATGCAGCTCTGCTTGGGCCGGACGGTGGCCGCCGGGCCTATCTCGCGCGTCTCGGTCATGAGGTTGGCGATGTCCTTGACGAATTTCTGGGGCTGACGCTCGATCACGAACAGGCGGGCCTGCCTGGCCTGCAGTCATTTCTCGCCATGCTTGAAACGGATACGCCGGAGATCAAGCGTGAGATGGAAGGCCAGTCCGGTGCGGTGCGGATCATGACCGTGCACGCGGCCAAGGGACTGGAAGCGCCGATCGTTTTTCTGGTGGATTCGGGCGGTGAGGCCTTCCAGCATAGCCATCAGCCAAGGCTCCTGCTGCTCCCTTCAGTGCCTGAGGCCGCCGATGCGCCGTCCATCCCGGTCTGGTTGCCGGACAAGACCCATGAAAACGATGCGATCATGCCGGTCCGCGAGAAGATGCGCGAGCAGGCCGAGGAAGAGTATCGACGGCTGCTCTATGTTGGCCTGACGCGTGCGGCCGACCGGCTGGTGGTCTGCGGCTATCGTGGCGTGAGGGAAGTCAAAACCCCGACCTGGCATTCCTTGGCTTCGGTCGGAATTGAACGCGCTGCCGCTGAAAGCGGCTATGTCGTATCGGATGCCGTTCATGAGGCCGCTGCGGCGCCTTTCGAGGTGCGGCGGTTCTGTCGCATCCGCACGGATCGTTCCGGGGTCACGGAGCCCGGTCAGGGAGTGGCGAAAGCCGCGCCATCGGTGGCTGGCAGTGGCATCGCCATCCCCACTGACCCCTTGCCGGCGCCTCAGCGTCTGCCCCGGCCCTTGACACCATCGGGCGTGAGCGCCGTGCTGGAGGACAGCGCAGATCTCGCCTCGCGCTCGCCCTTCGCAGAGAGCCAGACCGGCTCCGCGGCTGCACTCGAGCGCGGAAGCATGATTCACCGCCTGCTTCAGGTGCTGCCGGCTATTCCTCCGGCAGAGCGTCAGATCGTGCTCGCCCGCTATCTGGCGCGCGCTCTGCCGCAAGAGCAGGCTGCCACAGCCAATACAATCGAGACCCAGGTGCTCTCGGTTTTGCAGGACCCGCGCTTCGCGCCGATTTTTGATGCACCCGGCGAGGCGGAGGTCTCGGTGATGGGCACATTGCAGATCAAGGGAGAGCCGCGCGCCGTCTCCGGCCGTATCGACCGCATAGCTCTGGACGGTGACCGTGTGCTGATCGTTGACTACAAGACAGGACTTGCCCCCGGTCCCGAAGAAGAGGCACCCGCAGGCCATGTTTCCCAGCTTGCCATCTATCGTGCCCTGTTGGCCCCGCTGTATCCGGGTCGACGGATTGACGCTGCGCTTGTCTATGTTTCGGGGCCTTTTCTCATTGAAATACCGGGTCCGGTGCTTGATCAGGCCATGGCCCGCCTTGAGCGATAATCCCCCGAAAGCCATCACGGCTGGGTGAAGCTGATCGAAATACCTTGAATACTCACGGGCGAATCATCACATTGGTCTCATCTGAGTGATTCACCAAAGGAGTGCCACATCATGGCAACCGTAAAAGTAGACAGCGCCAATTTTCAGAGCGAAGTGCTCGACTCCACCGTACCGGTTGTCGTTGATTTCTGGGCCGAATGGTGCGGACCATGCAAGATGATCGCTCCGAGCCTCGAGGAAATTTCCAACGAGATGGAAGGCAGCGTCAAGGTCGTCAAGCTCAACATCGATGAGAACCCGGAACTTGCTTCGCAGTTCGGCGTTCGCTCGATCCCGACCCTGGCCATGTTCAAGGGCGGTGCAGTGGCCGACATCAAGGTTGGCGCTTCGCCCAAAACAGCGCTTTCAAGCTGGATTTCGGGCGCCATCGCCTGAATTTAGTGCTTGAGACCAATGAAAAACCCGTCCGGGAAACCGGGCGGGTTTTTTCGTTGGTCAAGCAGAATGGAACCCGACGCGGATCAGACTGGCGGCGTGCCGTTGGTTTTCAGCACGGTCCCGAGGAGATAGAGCGACCCGCCGATCAGAATTCGCGGAGGCCGCTCGAGCCCCTTCCAGTTCTTGCAGATGGCAGCGATCGCTGTCTCGACATCTTCGGCCGATTCAGCGCTCAATCCGGCTTCGTCGGCAACGTCTGCAAGATATTCGGGATCCAGACCGGCATCGGAATCGGGCACCGGAACGGTGAACACATGCCGGGCCATGCCCTCAAAGGCTTCGAAATAGCCCACGGGATCCTTGGTATTGATCATGCCTGTGATCAGAAACAACGGCCGTGATTGGCGGTCGTTGAGATTTGCCATCGCCTCGGCGATAACCTGGCCCGCGCCGGGATTATGCCCGCCATCAATCCACAATTCGACACCGTCCATGGCGTTGTCGACGAGGCGGCCATGCAGCAGCCTTTCGAGCCGGCCCGGCCAGTAAACATTGAGCAGACCTTCTGAAATCGCCGCCTCGCTGAGCTTGAAGCCCGCCGCCTTCAGCGCCCTGATGGCGGCCGCAGCATTTGCCTGCTGGTGCCGCCCCGCGAGTTTAGGCAACGGCAGGTCGATCAGTTCGTCTTCGTCCTGGTAAGCCAGCCGCCCGTTCTCCTGAACGGCAAAAAAATCCTGGCCGTAGACGCTGAGCGGACATTTCAGCCGTTCAGCGATATCTGTCAGCACATCGCGGGCCGCATTTTCGGTCTGGGCGCCAATGACGACAGGCGAACCAGATTTGATGATGCCCGCCTTCTCGGCCGCGATCAGTTCCACGCGATCGCCGAGATAGGCCTGGTGATCAAGCGAGATCGACATGATCACCGCAACGGCCGGGTGGGCGATCACATTGGTCGCGTCAAACCGCCCGCCGAGCCCCACTTCGATCAGCGCTGCGTCGGCAGGATGTTCGGAAAACAGCAAAAACATCACTGCGGTCAGGATTTCAAAGACGGTGATCATCTCACCCTGGTTGGCATCTGCCACCCGCCGCACCGCATCGGCGAGCACTTCGTCAGCGACAAGCTGTCCGCCGCCATCCGCTCCAAGGCGAAAACGCTCATGCCAGTTGACCAGATGTGGCGAAGTGTGGACGTGCACCTTAAGGCCCTGCGCTTCCAGAATCGCCCGGCAGAATGCGCTTGTTGAGCCCTTGCCGTTTGTCCCGGCGATATGGATCACCGGCGGCAGCTTATCATGCGGATTTCCCAGCCGCTCGAGCAGCCGGGTGATCCGTGCGAGCGACAGGTCGAAACCCTTCGGATGCAGCGCCAGAAGCGCGTTGATTTCTCGTTCAGCAGCCGACACGACCGCTCCTCTCGCCGTTTCCGGCTTCTTGCTGGAAGCTTACTCGGCGGCTTCGGCAGGTACCGGCTCAACAGCCGGCGCGGGAAGCGCCACTGGTGCCGGGGCATCCATCTTGAGAAAGATCCTCAGCAACCGGGCGACGGTCGCAGGAATTTCATGGCGATGTACCACCATGTCGATCATGCCGTGGTCGAGCAGGTATTCCGACGTCTGGAACCCTTCCGGAAGCTTTTCACGGATCGTCTGTTCGATCACCCGTTTGCCGGCAAAGCAGATTTCCGCGCCCGGTTCGGCAAGATGCACGTCGCCAAGCATCGCATAGGATGCCGAGACGCCACCGGTGGTGGGGTTTGTCAGCACAACGATATAAGGCAGGCCGGCTTCCTTGAGCATTTCGACTGCGACGGTGGTGCGCGGCAATTGCATCAGAGAAAGGATGCCTTCCTGCATGCGTGCTCCACCGGAAGCCGGAAACATGACCAGCGGACAATTGCGCTCAATGGCCGCTTCAAAAGCCTGGATGATGGCTTCGCCTGCGGCGATGCCGAGCGATCCGCCCATGAAGGAAAAATCATGCACGCAAGCGACAATATTGACGCCCTGGACAGCACCGTGCGCGGCGACGATGGAGTCTTCGAGGCCGGTCTTGGTCCGGCTGTCGCGAAGCCGGTCGCTATACTTCTTGGAATCGCGGAATTTGAGCGGATCATGGGGCACTTTTGGTGATGGCAGCAGCTCGTACTTGCCCTCATCAAACATGTGCTTGAGCCGGGCTTCGGCCGTCATCTTCATGTGGTAGCCCGAAGCCGGAATCACGAAATGGTTTTCTTCCAGATCGTTGTGGAACACCATTTCCCCGGTTTCCGGGCATTTGATCCATAGATTCTCCGGCACCTCGCGGCGGCCGAGCATCGAATTGATCTTTGGCCTGACGTAGTTGGTAATCCAGTTCAACGCGTTATCTCCGGTTCGTCACCCAATGTGGGGGTGCTATTGCGTCGGTGCAAGGCGTGCGGCGCGAACGCCGGTGGCAAGACCACGTACCATGGTGGCAACGCTCTCGACGGTGTCCGATGTTGCCGCACCCTTGGCATCAAGCGTGTTTGCGATCTGGTTGACGATCGCGGTACCAACCACGACACCATCCGCCGACTGGCCGATGGCGCGTGCCTGTTCGGCGGTTTTCACCCCGAAGCCGACGCAGACCGGCAGGTTGGTATGGCTCTTGATCCGGTCGACAGCCTCATTGACCTTTGATGTGTCGGCAATGGCGGAGCCGGTGATGCCGTTCATCGACACATAATAGACAAAGCCGGATGTGTTGCTCAGAACCCGCGGCAGCCGCTTGTCATCCGTGGTCGGCGTTGCCAGCCGGATGAAGTTGATGCCGGCTTTCAAGGCCGGAAGGCACAATTCCTCGTCCATTTCAGGCGGCAGATCGACGACGATCAGCCCGTCGATCCCGGCTTCGATGGCATCCACCAGGAAACGGTCGACCCCATAGATATAGATCGGATTGTAATAGCCCATAAGCACGATCGGCGTCTCGTTGTCGGTCTTGCGGAAATCGCGCGCCAGATCGAGTGTCCTGACCAGCGTCTGGCCGCCTTTCAGCGCCCGCTGCCCGGCCATCTGGATTGCCGGACCGTCTGCCATCGGATCGGAAAACGGCATGCCGAGTTCGATCACGTCGGAGCCTGCGCCCGGCAGCGCCTGCATGATTTTCAGCGAAGTGTCGTAATCAGGGTCGCCGCCCATGAAATAGGTCACCAGCGCTGGCCGGCCCTCGGCTTTGAGTTTTTCAAAACGCGTGTCGATGCGAGTGGTCATGATCAGAGCTCCACGCCGAGTATCTTGCCGACAGTGAAGATGTCCTTGTCGCCGCGGCCGCACAGGTTCATCACGATGATCTGGTCCTTGCCCATTTTCGGCGCCCGCTTGATCACTTCGGCCAGCGCATGGCTGGGTTCCAGCGCCGGGATGATGCCTTCGAGACGTGTCAGCAGCTGGAAGGCTTCCAGTGCTTCAGTATCCATGATCGGCACATATTCGACCCGGTTGGATTCCTTGAGCCAGGAATGCTCAGGCCCGATGCCGGGGTAATCGAGGCCCGCCGAGATCGAATGGCCTTCCTTGATCTGGCCGTCGCTATCCTGCAGCAGGTAGGTGCGGTTGCCGTGCAGAACGCCTGGTGAACCGGCAGTCAGCGAGGCGCAATGCTCTTCGCCTTCCAGACCCTTGCCGCCGGCTTCAACGCCGACAATCTGCACATCCTTGTCGTCCAGGAAGGGATGGAAAAGGCCGATTGCGTTGGAGCCGCCGCCGACAGCTGCAATCAGCATGTCCGGCAAACGGCCTTCCATGGCCATGATCTGCTCGCGCGATTCCTGTCCGATCACCGACTGGAAGGTGCGGACCATTTCCGGATAAGGATGCGGGCCCGCAGCGGTGCCGATCAGGTAATAGGTGTCGTCGACATTGGTCACCCAGTCGCGCAGCGCCTCGTTCATCGCGTCTTTCAGCGTTCCGTGGCCGGATGTGACCGGGTGCACCTCGGCGCCCAGGAGCTTCATCCGGAACACATTCGGCGCTTGGCGCTGAACGTCGGTGGCGCCCATGTAGACTTCGCAGGGATAGCCGAACCGGGCAGCTACGGTTGCTGACGCCACGCCATGTTGTCCCGCGCCGGTTTCGGCGATGATCCGGGTCTTGCCCATGCGCTTGGCGAGCAGGATCTGGCCGACGCAATTGTTGATCTTGTGCGATCCGGTGTGGTTGAGCTCGTCACGCTTGAAGTAGATCTTCGCGCCGCCCAGGTGCTCGGTCAGCCGCTCGGCGAAGTACATCGGCGATGGCCGTCCGGTATAGTGCTTGTTGAGATGCTCAAGCTCGGCCTGGAAGGCAGGGTCTTTCTTGGCCCTTGTCCATTCTTCTTCCAGCTCCAGGATGAGCGGCATCAGCGTTTCGGCAACAAATCGACCGCCGAAAATACCGAACATGCCCTGCTCGTCAGGGCCGGTACGGAATGAATTTGGGGTACTTGTCTGGTTCAAATCATCTACTCCTGGGACCGTCCCTTGTCCGTTCTGGCGTTGTCCGCATCGTGTACCGCCTGGACAAAGTCATTCATCATGCCGAGGTGCTTGATACCGGGCGCGCTTTCAACGCCGGATGACACATCGACGCCGGGCGCCCGGCTGATATCAAGCGCCTCGCCGATATTGTCTTTCGTCAACCCACCGGAAAGCATGTAATTGGGAGCCCCGTCAAGCACGGCAAGGTACCGCCAGTCAAAACTGACGCCGTTGCCGCCTGGCAGATCTGAGCCCTTCGGTGGCTTGGCGTCAAACAGGAACCGGTCGGCAATGCCATTGTAGGGACCAATCCGCTCAAGATCAGAGGCCTCGCGAATGGCAAAGGCCTTCATGACTGGCAGTCCGAACCGCGCCTTGAGGTCCGCGGCGCGCCCCGGGCTTTCGCCGCCGTGCAATTGCAGCCAATCAGGTTTGACCCTGGCGACAATGTCTTCGAGACCTGCATCATCCATGTCAACGGTGACTGCGACGGTCACAAGTCCACGCGTCCGTGCCCGCTCGGCCAGAGTGGCAGCGGTCTCGATTGCGACGTGGCGGGGGCTCTTTGGAAAAAAGATGAACCCAGCCATATCGGCGTTGAGATCGGCCGCGCGATCCACCGCTTCAGGTGTGCTCAGGCCGCATATCTTGATCTGTGTCGTCATGGCGGCTGAAGTCGCACAAATCCGCTGAAGAGTCGAGATATGGATGCTTCGACAATCACGGCAGATCGGCTCGGATGGGAAGTTCTAGAACTTCACTGCGAACAATCGTGACCCGTTCTGCTTGAGCCAACGCTTGGCTTCAGTGGTGCGTGGACATAGCGCCTTGCAGGTGGCCCAGAAGTTGGGCCCGTGGTTCATTTCCTTCAGATGCGCCACTTCGTGGGCAGCGAGGTAGTCGATCACGAAATCGGGCGCCATGGCTATCCGCCAGGAGAATGACAGGTTTCCGTCTGATGTGCATGAGCCCCAGCGGCTTTTCGTGTCCTTGTAGGCGATCGCTCGCACCGGCTTGCCCAGAGTTGCCGCGTGCGTGCGCACCAGCTGCTCAAGCTGGCTCTTGGCCACCCGCTTGAGATGGTCGGAAACGCGACGGCCGACATGTTCGGGCAGTCCCGAAACCAGCAAGGTGCGCACGCCGCCAATTTCCGTCTCCTCGGCAATGCCACGAAGCTTGCCGGTCATCGCGATCCGGTGGTCGACGCCGCGAATGGTGATCTTGCCCTGATCGGATAGCGGTCCGGCGTCTTCCACCCGCGCCAGCCGGGTCATCAGCCAGCCATGGTGCCGGGTGAGAAATTCATCGATCTCGTGTTCAGGCAGTCCCCTGGGGATGGTCAGCTTCAGCGCCTGGCCGCCTGGTTCGATACGCAGCGTCATCCGGGTTGCCCGTGCGTTTTCGCGGATCGCCAGCGGCAGCTCGCGGCCATTGACCGTGACCGCGCTGGGTCGCGGTACGCTTTTTCTGCGGGAAGGACGGCCGATTCCAAACATGTTGATCATTTATCCGATTCGGCGGTCACACAAGTATTCAAAAATGTCTCCAAACGAAGCCGGCGATCAGACAGGGCAACAAAAAGGGCGGCGCTGAAAACGCCGCCCTTCCGGGAGATCACTTATGGTTCGGTTAGCCGTCGATTTCAGGTACCGAGCCGGATGGCCGGGCCTTGTTCTGGCTCGCCTGACGTGCGGCCATGAAACGGTCGAACTCTTCGCGGTCGCGTGCCATGCGCAGATCGCGCATATGCTGGTCGAATTCGCGGCGCATCTCGTCAAGCTTCTTGCGTTCTTCATCGAGCCGCGAGAGCTCGGTGTCGCGCCAGTCGTCAAAAGCAGCATTGCCGCTGCTGTGGTTGCTGCGCATCGAGTTACGGTTCTTGCGGAACGAGCCTGCGAAGTTGTCGGTGGCGCGGTTGACGTCAGCCTTGAAGCCGTCGAGCCGCTCGCCCCAGATAATGTAGGCAAGCATGGCAAGGCCCAGAGGCCAGAATACCATGAAGCCAAGGACCATCAGGGCGATGGTTGCAGGCGTCCAAGCGGGACGGATCAATGCGGTCTGTGTCATAGGTCAAAACCTCATCTGGTGAAGGGAAGCGGGGATCGTTCCCTTGTGAATTTGATGTGGTATGGACCGCGACCCTATTCAAGAAAATGGTCGTAGGAATCCGATATTTCCCTGTTTTAAAAGAGAAATTTCGAATGCCTAAAAAGCGATTGAAAGCGCGCTCAGTCGCTCCGGCCGCCCTTGATGACCTTTGGCTGGACCTTCTTGGCGGTGTTGCCACGAGCATGGGTGCGCATGAAATCCAGAATCCGCGGTGCGATCTCCGCGCGGAAACGTGACCCGTTGAAGACCCCGTAATGGCCGACTTTCGGCTGCACGTAATGATGTCGCATGTCATCGGGAATGTTGGGGCAGATGGTTTGCGCCGCTTCGGTCTGGCCGAGACCCGAGATATCGTCATTCTCGCCTTCAACCGTCAGCAGGGCGACATTGCGGATGGCCTTGGTGTTGACCTTGCGATCGCGATGCATCATTTCGCCCTTCGGCAGCGAATGCTTGATGAACCCGGTTTCAACTGTCTGCAGATAGAACTCGGAGGTCATGTCCATGACGGCGAGATATTCATCATAGAACTCGCGGTGGCGCTCGGCCGAATCACCGTCATCCTTGACCAGGTTTACGAAGAAATCCTTCTGCGCGATCATGTGACGGTCAAGGTTCATGGTCATGAAACCGGACAATTGCAGAAATCCCGGATACACAGAGCGGGTGAAGCCCGGCAGCGGAAACGGCACCTGCATGATGACGTTGTCTTCGAACCATTCGATCGGCTTGTTCTGCGCCAGTTCGTTGACCGCGGTCGGATTGATGCGGGTGTCGATCGGACCGCCCATCAGCGTCATCGAGGACGGCGCTAATGTGTCACCATTCTCTTCCATCACCGCGACGGCAGCGAGGACCGGCACCGACGGCTGACAAACGGCGAGTACATGCGTGTCGGGGCCAAGCGCGTGCAGCATCGAAATGACGTAGTCGATATAATCATCAAGGTCGAAACGACCCTCGCTGACCGGCACCATGCGCGCATCGGTCCAGTCTGTGATGTAGACCTCGGCCTTGGGCAGCAGCGTCTCGACGGTGCCGCGCAGCAAGGTCGCGTAGTGCCCGGACATCGGCGCAACAATCAGGATTTTCGGGTCCGGACGATGATTGGCCGGAAGGGTACGCTCGAAATGGATCAGATCACAGAAGGGTCGCGACCAGACAATCTTCTCATGCACGGACACCCGTCCAGTGTTCAGGGATGTCTCGGCAAGACCGAAGGCCGGCTTTCCGTAGCGGCGCGTGGTGCGCTCGAACAGCTCAAAGCCGGCTGCGACCGAGCGGCCAAGCTGTGTGTGAGAAAGTGGATTAACGGGGTTCCGGAAGGAAAGACGCATTGCATCCGCATAGGCGCGCATTGGTGCCATGGCAGCGTGGTTAAGTTCATACATCTGGTAGAACATTGATCAATTGCCTCTTGTTGCGGCAGTCACCCTGCCCTGTTTCCGCCATAATGCATGTCATTCCTTTACGGACCCTGACTTATTTTGCAGTGCGCAAACAGCACCCGAGATTATCACGGTTCTGTTGCATTGCAACAACAGCCCCCGGATTACAGGGGTTTCATCGGCTTTCGGGCAAGGTCGAGCACCGATTCAGGGGCTGCCAGATCGCCAGTGATGCTTGATCAATCCCGGGATTTGGCATTTCTGCCCGTGGTTTAGGCAGGGAGCTGCGGTAAACGGCAAGCTTGTCCATATGCATGTTGGAAAAGTGGTCGTAGAGTCCGGCGATGATCCGTTTTACGACCGGGATGCCATGCAACCGGCTGAGGAGGTAGGTCTTTGAAACCTTTCACGGGCAATTTCACCCAGCAGGAAGCGCTGGATGACACGGTGATTGCAGCTGCCACGGAGATCCTGAGGTCAGGCCGCCTGCATCGCTACAACAGCGGGCCGGGCGAACTCTCCAAAGCCTCCGAGCTGGAACAGGCCTATGCCGCCTATCAGGGCGCGCGATTTTGTCTGGCCTGTGCCTCTGGTGGATATGCCATGGCGATAGCCCTGCGCGCGGCAGGCCTCAGCCAGGGAGAACCGGTTCTCACCAATGGCTTCACGCTTGCCCCGGTTCCTGGCGCGGTTGCTGCAGCGGGCGGAAAACCGGTGCTCGTGGAAATCACCGACAACCTGGTGATCGATCTCGACGACCTCGAGCGCAAGGCGAAGACATCGGGCGCCCGTTTCCTGCTGTTGTCCAATATGCGCGGTCATCTGGCTGACATGGAGAGCCTTGTTGATATCGTCCGGCATCACAACCTCATCCTGATAGAGGACTGTGCGCACACGATGGGCGCGGCCTGGAACGGTGTGAAAAGCGGCAACTTCGGCTTGGCAGGATGTTTTTCAACCCAGACCTACAAGCATCTCAATTCCGGTGAAGGCGGTTTGCTGACCTCGAACGATCCGGAATTCATGGCCCGTGCCATCATTCTTTCAGGCTCCTACATGCTTTATGAGCGGCATGGAGCTGCCCCATCGGCGGATGTTTTCGAACGGATCCGGCTTGAAACGCCCAACATGTCGGGCCGCATGGATAATCTCCGCGCGTCAATCCTGCTGCCGCAGCTTGCGCGGCTCGAAGACAGCATCGAACGCTGGAATGAGCGCTATCGGGCCGTCGAGGAGGCGCTTGGCGGTGTAGTTGGTGTCGTGCTGCCGCAGCGTCCCGATGAAGAGCGCTATGTCGGCAGCTCCATCCAGTTCCGTCTGCCGGGAATTTCACCGGAGAAAGCAGAAGCCTTCGTGGCGGCCAACAAGGCTATGGGCGTTGAGCTCAAATGGTTCGGCGCTGCGGATCCGGTTGCATTCACCTCCAACCATCACAGCTGGCACTATGTCGACCCGCAGCCCCTAGTCGAGACAGACAGCATTCTCTCAGGCCTGTTCGACATGCGCTTGCCACTGACATTTTCCGTCGAGGACTGCCGCCACATCGGTTTGATCATCGCCCATTGTGCCGCGGATCTGGCTGCCGACGCTCGCGGCGAAGCCTGAGGCGGTCAGAGTATTTAAGTCAGAACGCTGCGCATTTTCTCGACGGCGACGTTGAATTCGGTCAGGAAACCGCGAAGTGTGTCGAGTGACAGCCGCACATTCGGCCCATGACATGCAATGGCTGCGAGAAACCGTCCGGCCTCGTCCATGACCGGGACGGCTATCGCCACCATACCCTCCATGAATTCCTCGTTATCGATGGCAAAACCGTCTCTGGAAACGCCCGCAAGTTCCTTCAGCAGGGCGTCCGGATCGGTGATTGTTCTGGGTGTTTTCCGCTCAAGTGCCAGACCATGTGTAAAGGTCCTGCGCTTTCGTGTGTCGAGACTGGCAAGGAATGTCTTGCCGCTGGCTGTGCAATGGAACGGCACGTTGGAACCGATCGGCAGCTGCACCCGGAACGCCCAACCGGTTTCAACCCGGTCGAGGTAGCTCATGCCGCTGTCCTCGGGAACCACGTAGTTGATCGTTTCGCCAGTCTTGAGCGCGAGGTCGACCAGTATCTGCCGGCGCAGGATATGATCGCGGGACGAATGCAGCAGTCCTGCACCAAGGACCCGTGCCCGCCGCGCTGCGCGCAGCCGTTTGCCGTTCGGCTCGTAAACCAGAAACCCCTCTTCTACCAATGTCGCGCAGAGCCGGTGGATGGTCTGCTTGGGAAGCCCGATGGACTGATTGATCTCGGTCGGCGTCATCGGTTGGTCAGCCGTGCCGATGACCTCAAGGATCAGCAAGGTACGCAAATTTGTGGCGATGCGGTCTTCCGAATTTGGCATGCTCAAACCAGTTTTGAATAATCAGTAATGCCAGTTGTGCCCACTCTTGCACCCAAGCCCGAGAAGTGAATACGATGAATAACGAGAAGTAAAGTCTCATTTTTTGTATATTGAGGTATTTTTAGTTGGAATTTGACTTTGTCATCGTCGGGGCAGGATCAGCAGGTTGCGTATTGGCCAACCGGCTTTCGGCTGATCCATCGGTCTCGGTGGCATTGATCGAGGCCGGCGGACGCGATGCGTCGCCATGGATTCATGTGCCGGTCGGTTACTTCAAGACCATCAAGGACCCGTCGCTCAACTGGATGTACCGGACCGAGGCCGACAAGGGCCTCAACGGAAGGCAGCTCAACTGGCCGCGCGGCAAGACACTTGGCGGTTCAAGCTCGATCAACGGCCTGCTTTATGTCCGTGGCCAGCCGCAGGATTATGATCGCTGGCGGCAGATGGGCAATGTGGGCTGGGGTTGGGATGACCTGCTGCCCCTGTTCAGGCGCAGCGAAACCTGGGAAGGCGATTCTGACGACCTGAGGGGAGGCAAGGGCGAATTGTCGGTCTCGCGGTCGCGGCAATCCTGGCAGGTTGTCGATGCCTGGGTCAAAGCAGCTCAATCGGCCGGGTTTGCCTTCAACCCCGATTACAATGGCGAGAGCCAGGAAGGCGTCGGCTATTTCCAGCTGACGGCCCGCAACGGTTTGCGCTGCAGTTCGGCCAAAGCCTTCCTCAAGCCCGCCCGGTCCAGGCCGAACCTCAAGGTTTTCACCCATGTTCTGGTCGAGACGATCGAACTTGATGGCAACAGGGCGGTTGCCGTCCGCGGCACCCGCCTCGGATCATCACTGCGGATTGCCGCACGGTCCGAAGTCATTCTCTCCGCCGGGGCAATCGGTTCGCCGCAGATCCTGCTGCTGTCAGGCATCGGCGAACCTTGTCATCTGGCCGATCATGGCATTTCGCTGAGACATGCGCTTCCGGGCGTTGGCCAGAACCTGCAGGACCATCTTCAGGCGCGCCCCGTCTTTCGCTGCAATGCGCCCACCATCAACACCCGCACCCGCGGTCTCTTCAACCAGGCCAGGATCGGGCTCGAATACATGGTCAGCAGATCCGGACCGTTGACGCTGGCAGCCAGCCTCGGAGCCGGTTTTCTGAAAACCCGGCCGGATCTCGATACGCCCGACATCCAGTTTCATATCCAGCCATTCAGCGCCAACAATCCGACCACCGATACCGATGATTTTGATGCGTTCACCGCGTCTGTGCTGCAGCTCAGGCCCGAAAGCACCGGCCAAATCAGGTTGCGCTCGGCCCGCCCCGAGGATCATCCGCTGATCCATCCCAATTACCTCGCAACGCCACTGGACCAGCAAACCATTGTTGAGGGCATCCGCATGGCGCGCCGCATCTGCCGGCATAAGCCGTTGGCTGACCTGATCACCGAAGAGCATGCACCGGGGAGATCGGTTCCCGACGAGGATTTTGATGGTTTGCTCAACTGGGCCCGAAACACCGCGACCACGATCTACCACCCGACCGGAACCTGCAAGATGGGCTCCGATCCGATGGCAGTCGTTGATGAACGGTTGCGCGTGCGCGGCATCGACGGCCTCAGGGTCGCAGACGCCTCGATTATGCCGGTCATTGTCTCGGGCAACACCAACGCCCCGGCGATCATGATCGGCGAAAAGGCCTCGGACATGATCCGGGAGGACATGCGCCCATGAGCACGATTGTCCGATCAAGCCCGAAGGAAGCGCGCTGATGCTGCAGCACCTCTTCGATTTCGGCGCAATTGTCCTGGCCGATCTGGTCCTGTCTGGCGACAACGCGCTGATCATCGGCATGGCGGCGGCCTCCTTGTCGCCAGAACAGCGCAAGCGCGCCATTCTGTTCGGCATCATCGTGGCTGCCGTGCTTCGCATCCTTTTCGCGCTGGTCGCCACCAAGATGCTCGGCGTGCCGGGGCTGCTCTTTCTTGGGGCGCTGCTGCTGTTTTGGGTCTGCTGGCGCCTGTACGGCGAAATCCGCGACAATATCGACCGAGAAGCGGCCAGCGCGCTTGATACAGCCGATCATGGCAACGAAGGCTACACCGGACCACCCCGGAAGACACTCTTCCAGGCCTTGATATCGATCACGGTCGCCGATCTGTCGATGTCGATCGACAATGTGCTGGCCGTTGCCGCAATCGCCGATGGCAACACCGAGATGCTGGTGTTCGGTCTGGGTCTTGCCATCCTGCTGATGGCCTTCGCGGCAACGCTGATCATGAAACTGCTGACCCGGGTCCCCGCCATTTCCTGGCTCGGGCTCGCGGTGCTGATCTATGTCGCAGGCGACATGTTCTATCGGGGAATTGTAGATCCCGAGACCGGGCTCATGGCCATTATCGGGAGTAGTTTCTGACGAGCGGGCTCATCCGCTCACGCATTTTCACATGCTGTTCGGGAAGCCTTCGCCGAACACGTCCGTCTGGCGTTTAACGGAAGGCAAGACATGAAACGGGAGGAGAACCCCATGTCGAGACTAACCAAGCTTACCAAGGGAGTTGCAGCTGTCGCACTGTTGGCGGCAACGTCGGTGTTCGGCGTGTCAGCCGATGCAGCGACGAAAATCCGTGTCCAGTCGGTCATCCCCAATACGGCTGACGAAGTGGTCATGCTTCAGGATTTCGCCGAGGACGTTAAAGCGCTGACCGATGGCCAGGTCGAGTTCGAAATCCTGCCTGCCGGCGCAGTTGTCGGCGTTCAGGAAATTCTCGATGCGGTCGATGCCGGCCTGATTGATGGCGGCTTCGCCTGGACCCACTACTGGTCGGGCAAGCACCCCGCCGCGATGCTGTTCGGATCGCCCGTTGCCGGCGCCGGTATCGGCATCGACAACATCGCCTTCATGTCCTGGTACCTCAATGCCGGCGGCAAGGAACTCTATGACGAGCTCTGGGTCGAGATGGGCGTCAATGTGAAGGGCTTCATGCTGCAGCCGGTCGGTCCGGAAGCACTCGGCTGGTTCAAGGAGCCGATCGAGACCATGGCCGACTTCCGGAAGTACCGCTTCCGCACGCCTCCGGGCATTCCGGGCCAGACCTACAAGGACATCGGCGTGGCCTCGGTTGCCATGGGTGGCGGCGACATCCTGCCGGCGCTGGAAAAGGGCACCATCGACGCGGCCGAATGGTGCTGTCCAAAGCCTGACTCTGTGTTCGGCTTCCAGAAGGTGCTCAAGCACTACTATCTGCAGGGCCTGCACCAGGTGGTCGTCAACGCCGACCTCTATATCAATGGCGATGTCTACAAGTCGCTGACCCCGCTGCAGCAGAAGGCCATCGAAGTGGCCGCCAATGCCTCTCTGATGAAGGCCATGGCCTACCGCATCAATGAAAACGGCAAGGCGCTCGACAAGCTGATCAACGAGGATGGCGTCATCCTGCATGATACGCCTGCCGAGTATTTCACCGAATACATGGCCGCCGCCAACGCTGCGCTAGAGAAGAATGCGTCTGAAAATGCCTTCTTCAAGAAAGTCTGGGACAGCCAGAAGGCCTTTGCCAAGACCGCGGTTCCCTATTGGGCTCAGGCCCAGCGCACCAACGCCAATCTCGGCGAGGCCTACGCCGAGACCCTCAAAAAACAATAACCATCAGGAGCTGACGATCCGTCCCGTTTTACACGGGGCGGATCAATGGATCCCTTCGGGGGGGACGGAAATTTCGCGAGGAGGGCGTCATGGCCGGGACTGAAAAAGACGATATGATTCCGATCGGCGATGAGCTTCTCGCCGAACGCCGTGGCGGGCCGGGCACGCGGATGCCCGATGACATGCACCTGGCGGCGCGCAGCCTCATCCACGGCATCGACACGATGTCCGAGTGGGTCGGGCGTACTGTGGCGCTTCTGGTGGTGCCGATCATATTCGCCATGGTTTATGAGGTGATCGCGCGAAAATTCTTCGTCGCGCCAACGCTATGGGCCTTCGATATCTCACGCATGCTCTACGGCATCTCGTTCATGCTCGGCGCGGCCTATGCACTGATGCACGGCCTGCATATCCGGGCTGATTTTCTCTATCGGAATTTCGCGGTCAAAACCCAGGGCCGTATTGACCTCATTCTCTATATTGTCCTGTTCATGCCGGCGATGATCTTCCTGCTCAAGGCAGGCTACGATTTCGCCCTGAAATCGGTCATTCAGGGGGAACGCGCCGGTGACAGCACCTGGGCGCCGGTGGTCTGGCCGGTCAAGGTCTCGCTTGCGGTCGGCGTGGCGCTGCTTCTGATCCAGGGTATCTCCGAAATCCTCAAATCCTGGTACGCGGCGACCCGTGGAAGGTGGCCGTCATGAGCTTTTTCGAGATTGCGCCCGAGATTATCGGGTTCTTCATGATCGGGGCGATGCTGTTCGCCATTTTCATCGGGTTTCCAATTTCCTTCACGCTGATCTTTCTGGGCATCGTCTTTGGTGCCTGGGGGTTTGGCCTGAAGCTCACAATTTTCCTCATGACCCTGCAATTCTATGGCTCGATGATGGAGCAGACGCTGGCTGCCGTGCCGCTGTTTGTCTTCATGGGCTTCATGATGGAGCAGGCAGGCCTGATGGAGCGTTTGTTCAAGGCGGTGCAATTGATGCTTGCCCGGATGACCGGCTCGCTGTTTGTCGCGGTGTTGTTTGTCTCGGTCATTTTCGGTGCTGCCACTGGTATTGTCGGGGCATCGGTGACGATCCTCGGCATCATGGCAGCCAAGACCATGAGCGAATCCGGCTATGACGTGCGGCTGGCCGCCGGAACCATCACTGCCGGCGGGACGCTCGGCATTCTCATTCCCCCGTCGATCATGCTTGTGGTCATGGGTCCGGTGCTCGAAGTTCCGGTCACCGATCTCTTTGCCGCTGCGATCCTGCCCGGCGTGATGATGGCGGTTCTGTATCTGGTCTATGCGTTGGGCCGCTGCTGGCTCAATCCCAATCTCGGGCCCCGGTTGCGCGAGGATCAGATTCCCGCAGACCGCAGCGACGTCTGGCGCGAGTTCATTCTCGGGCTGGTTCCGCCGACCATTCTGATTGCCTTTGCCATGGGCTCCATCCTGTTTGGATGGGCCACACCCACGGAGGGAGCTGGCATGGGCGCGCTCGGCTCGGTGTTGCTGACCATCGGATATCGCAAGTTCACCTGGAAGCGCACCTACGACGCGCTGCTCAAGACACTCGAGATCTCGGTTCTGATCCTGTTCCTGGTGGCCGCCTCGAACTTCTTCGGCGCTGTCTTCTCCAGGCTTGGAACGCCGGCACTGATCACCGACTGGCTGCTGGCGCTCGACCTGTCGCCAAACCTGATTATCCTGATGATCCTGGCGATGGTGTTTGTTCTGGGGTGGCCTCTCGAATGGGTGCCGATCGTTCTGATCATCCTGCCGATCATGCAGCCGGTTCTGGTCGAAATGAACGTCAACATGACCTGGTTCGCCATTCTTGTCGCAGTCTGTCTGCAAACGGCCTGGCTCAGTCCGCCGGTGGCGTTGTCGGCCTACTTCCTCAAGGGAGTGGCTCCGGACTGGGATCTCAAAGACATCTATTACGGGATGATGCAGTTCATGACCGTGCAGATATTCGGTCTTGCTCTGGTGTTCCTCTTCCCCTGGTTGGCTCTGTGGTTGCCGGTCTATCTTTATGGCAATTGACCTGCCGCCACCGGACAGATGCGACCAAACTGATCTGGCGTTGTGAAGCCGTCAAACTGGCACTAGAGCCGTTCGGGCCAGTTGTGGTTTCTAACCCTTAACAAGGAGAATTTTGCCATGCCTAAAATGACCACCGAAGAAGCCTTCGTCAAAGTGCTTCAGATGCATGGAATCGAGCATGCTTTCGGCATCATCGGTTCGGCCATGATGCCGGTGTCGGATCTTTTTCCGAAAGCCGGGATCACCTTCTGGGACTGCGCCCATGAAACCAACGCCGGCCTGATGTGCGACGGCTATATCCGCACAACCGGCAAGATGGCGATGGCCATCGCTCAGAACGGACCTGGCGTCACCGGCTTCGTCACGCCGGTCAAGACAGCCTACTGGAACCACACTCCGATGCTGCTGATCACGCCGCAGGCGGCCAACAAAACCATCGGTCAGGGTGGTTTTCAGGAAATGGAGCAGATGCGGCTTTTCGCTGATTGCGTCTGCTACCAGGAGGAAGTGCGTGACGCGTCACGCATTCCCGAAGTGCTCAATCGCGTGATCATGAAGGCCTGGCGCGGCTCGGCCCCGGCGCAGATGAACATTCCGCGCGACATGTGGACCCAGGTTATCGACGTCGAACTGCCACAAATGGTTCGCTTTGAGCGCCCAACCGGCGGCGAGGAAGCCATCGCCAAGGCTGCCGACCTGCTCTCGAAGGCTAGCTTCCCCGTCATTCTGTCGGGTGCAGGCGTGGTCCTGTCCGGCGCCATTCCGGACCTGGCCAAGCTTGCCGAGCGCCTCGATGCGCCGGTCTGCTCCAATTACCAGCACAATGACAGCTTCCCCGGATCGCATCCCCTGGCCGTTGGCCCGCTCGGTTACAACGGCTCAAAGGCGGCGATGGAACTGATTGCCAAGGCCGACGTCGTGTTGGCTCTCGGCACCCGCCTCAACCCGTTCTCGACTCTGCCCGGCTACGGCATCGATTACTGGCCGAAGGACGCCGATGTCATTCAGGTCGACATCAACGCAGACCGCATCGGCCTGACCAAGAAGGTCACGGTCGGCATCGAGGGTGACGCAACCAAGGTGGCCCGCGCCATCCTGGCGCAGCTCGCAGACACCGCCGGCGACGCTGGCCGCGAGGACCGCCGCAATCTGGTCTCGCTGACCAAATCCCGCTGGGCGCAGGAACTCTCCTCGCTTGATCATGAAGACGACGATCCGGGCACGGTCTGGAACGAGGAATCGCGCAAGCGCGATGCCGATCTGATGTCGCCGCGCCAGGCTTGGCGCGCCATCCAGTCAGCCCTGCCCAAGGATGCGATTATCTCGTCCGACATCGGCAACAACTGCGCCATCGGCAACGCCTACCCGACGTTCGAGCAGGGCCGCAAATATCTCGCACCCGGCCTGTTTGGCCCCTGCGGATACGGGTTCCCGTCGATTCTTGGCGCCAAAATCGGCCAGCCGGACGTTCCGGTGGTTGGTTTTGCCGGTGATGGCGCCTTCGGTATTTCGATGAACGAAATGACCGCCTGCGGCCGTGAGCACTGGCCGGCGATCACCATGGTGATCTTCCGCAACTACCAGTGGGGTGCTGAAAAGCGCAACACAACGCTCTGGTACGACGACAACTTCGTCGGCACCGAGCTCGACCGCGATACCTCCTATGCCAAGATCGCAGAAGCCTGTGGCGCAAGGGGTGTGGTGGTCAAGGACCAGCAGGGTCTCACCGAAGCTCTTGCCGATGCCGTCGAGCGGCAGATGAAGAACGGCGAGACCACCTTCATCGAGGTGCTGCTCAACCAGGAACTGGGCGAGCCATTCCGTCGCGATGCGATGAAAAAGCCCGTTGTTGTTGCCGGGATCAGCCGCGAAGACATGCGCCCGCAGCAGGGCGCTGCCTGACCGAACTTACCTGAACAGATTGAAAACGAAGCCTCGCATTTTGCGGGGCTTTTTCATGTCTGTCTGTATGTCGGGATAGACCGCAGATACCAAGACCCGCGCTAGCGCTTAGCCGTAGTTCCGCAGCGTTTCGGCAATGATGTCGATTCCGGCTGAAATCTTGGCGCTTTCGATCGATGAATAGGCGATCCGGTAATTCCGAAGGCCATCCTCCGGCCTTTCGAAAAACACATGGCCTGGCTCGATGAGAACCCCGCGCCCTTTGAGTTCCCGGGCAAGGTCGCGCGCATCGATGCCTTCGGGGGTCATCATCCAGAAGCTCGATCCGCCCGAGACATTCAGCCCTACGGAATGCAGGCCGCACCGTGCTATGGCTTCCTGCATGATATCGCGCCGCTTGCGGAAGACCTGCCCCATGCGGCCCACCAGCGCATCATAATGCCCAAGCGAGAGAAAGTTCGCCGCTGTTCGCTGCAGATGCCCGGGCGGATGGCGCAGGATTGCCGCGCGCAGCGCTCTTGCTTCCCGGATGAAGACTTCGGAGCCGACGACATAGCCAAGCCGCAGGCCCGGGAACAGGGATTTGGAGAACGAGCCGATATAAATCACGCGGCCTTCCTCATCCAGCGACTTGAGCGCTGGTTCAGGCGGGTTGTGAAACGAGATCTCGAACTCGTAATCGTCTTCGACAATCAGAAAATCATGTTTCGAAGCCATCTCCAGCAGCTTGTGTCGTCTCTCGAGCGGCATCGTCACATTGGTCGGGCAATGATGGCTGGGGGTGGTGAACACCACGTCGGTATCAGTTGGCAATGCATCAAGCTGCATGCCGTTGTCATCCACCGGGATAGAGGCCACGGTGCAGCGCGCCAGATTGAGCGCCACGCGAAGGCCCGGATAACCGGGGTTTTCCATCGCGGCAGTTCGGCGCTGGTTGAGCAGCACCTGGGCGCAGAGCCACAGCGCGTTCTGGGCGCCCATGGTGATCAGGATCTGCTCTGGCTTGGCGTGGATGCCCCGCCGCGGCAACGTGTTGAGCGCGATGTACTTGACCAGTTCCGGGTCATCGCGCTCATAGCTGTCGGCGGTGACGGTCGAGAATTCCCGCTTGCCCAGCGCCTGCAGCGCGCATTGGCGCCAGTTGCTGTGATCGAAGATCTTGTCGTCAGCCTGCCCGTAAATGAACGGATAGGGATAGCTTCTCCAGTCGACAGGCTTCTCCGGCATCACCTGACCGGAAAAGCGTTGCCCGATGGCCCTGTTCCAGTCGACCGAATCGGTAACAACGCCGCGCGGCGCGTCGAACCGCGTACGCTGTGGCGCAGTCGGCGAGACGTAGTAGCCGGAGCGCCCCTTGGCGATGAGATAGTCGTCTGACACCAGTTCGCTGTAGGCAAGTGTCACGGTGATCCGGCTGATCCCGAGATGGGTCGCCAGTTTGCGACTGGAGGGAAGTTTTGCGCCCGGGATGAAGCGTCCGGACAACACGCCCTCGCTGATCATCCTCTGGATCTTTTGTTGCAGAGTTCCCTCGAATTTCGGATCGAGAAAAAACGTGTCTATCGGAATCGACATACGATCGCCCAGCCGGTTTTTGCCAGCATATCGACAGACTTAGCCTAGCGGAAGGGGCGGGAGAGTGTTTGTACCGCCCCTTCATATGTATGACCGGTTTGCCCGGTTGACCGCGCTATGCGAACACCCGCGTCAGCGCCTGATCGACGCTGTCGGTGATGTGGTCAATATCATCGGCTGTTGCGATCAATGCCGGGCTGAAACAAAGCGTATTGTTGAACCCCGGCAGCGAACGATTGGTTGCGCCGATGATCACGCCTTGCGCCATGCAATCGGCCACCACCGCCTGGACCCGTTTTTCATCCATCGGCTCGCGTGAGGTCCGGTCGCTGACCAGTTCTGCGCCGAGGAAAAGCCCCTTGCCGCGCACATCGCCGATCACGGCATGTTTTTCCTGCAGCGCCAGAAGGTTGTTCGTCATCCGCTCACCCATCACTTGCGTGTTCTCGATGAGGTTTTCATCCTCAACGATCCGCATGTTCTCAAGCGCTGCCGCAGGACCTGCCGCACAGCCACCGAAGGTCGAGATGTCGCGGAAATAGGACATCGGATCGGAAGCATCGTCCTTGAACTGCTCGAACACGGCTTCCGTCGTCACCGTGCAGGAAATCGCCGCGTAGCCTGAGGCAACGCCCTTGGCCATGGTCACGAAGTCAGGCTTGACGCCATAATGCTGATAGCCGAACCAGGCCCCTGTCCGGCCAACGCCGCAGACCACTTCGTCGATATGCAGCAGAATGTTGTATTTGGCGCAGATTTCCTGAACCCGCTCCCAATAACCTGCCGGCGGAGTAATCACGCCGCCGCCTGCGGTGATCGGCTCAAGGCAAAGCCCGCCGACTGTATCGGGACCCTCGCGCAGGATCACCTCCTCGATCGCATTCGCCGCAGCGATCCCGTAGCTTTCGGCATCCGGATACTGGCTGCGGTATTCGAGGCAGTGCGGAACTATCACGAAGCCTGGAGCCATCGGACCATATTGCTCAGCCCGTTGCGGCTGTCCGCCGGCAGACAGCGTGGCCAGCGTCGTGCCGTGGTAGTCTCGGTCCCGGTACAGGATCTTGTACTTCCTGCCGCCATGATGCCGGTGCGAAATCTGCCGGATCATCTTGAACGCCTTCTCATTGGCTTCAGATCCGGAGTTCGAATAGTAGACCCGGCTCATGCCGGGCATCTTCTCGATCAGCCGCTTGGCAAACAGCGCGCCCGGGATCGAGCCTGCGCTGTTGGCAAAATAGTTCATCTTGACCAGCTGGTCGCGGACCGCATTGGCAATGCTCTCGCGGCCATAGCCGACATTGACCGTCCAGACGCCGCCTGAAACCCCGTCGAGATGCTCTTTGCCGGTCGCGTCCCAAACCCGCATGCCGCGCCCTTCAACCATGATCCGCGGATCGATGGTTTCAAACGGTTTGTGCTGGATCAGGTGATGCCAGACGTGAGCGCGATCGGCCTCGATAACCGCCTGGATATCGTTGGTCTGAATGGGCAGGTTCATGAGCGGTCCCTCCCGGGAATTTGGTGATGGCCGGTCCTTCGGCATTAAAACCATCGCCGAAGTCCTTGGCCAGAGAATAGGGCCAGAGGCCCTCCAGCCATATGGCCAGAAAAAACTCAAGAAAACCAATGAATTACGACGAACAATACAAACTGGTACAATGTCGTCGCACAAATTGGCGCTATGGGTTTGACTGTCGACTTGATCGACTTGCGTTTCTTGGCGCAAGATACACTCAAAAAGAACGCCAAAACACGGGAACAGTAGCGTCGATCCAGGAAATTCCGGCGACGAATTGCAATCGAACGGCTGGCATTGCGCTGGCCCGGACAGGGAGCATCATATGAAAACTGTAACAAGAATTTCCGCATTGCTGGCTGGCGTCGCCATGGTTGCCACCGCATCGGTCGCCGAGGCCGAAGAAATCACGGTTGCCTACTTCCTTGAATGGCCGATGCCATTCGAGTTCGCCAAAGTCAAAGGCCTCTACGACGAAGCCTTGGGCATGAAGGTCAATTGGAAATCATTCGATGCCGGCACCGCCATGTCGGCGGCAATGGCATCCGGCGATATCCAGATTTCGGTAAGCCAAGGCGTTCCGCCTTTCGTCGTCGCCACATCTGCCGGACAGGACCTGCAGGTAGCCGACATCGCAGTGGTCTACAACGACAACGACAACTGCGTGGTCAAAACCGAGCTGGAAATCACCAAGGACAGCGCCAAGGAACTTGAAGGCAAGAAGGTCGGCGTGCCGATCGGCACCGCCGCCCATTATGGCTTTCTCAAGCAGATGGAACATTTCGGCGTCGACGTCTCGACCATGGAAGTGGTCGACATGGCTCCGCCGGACGGTGCTGCAGCATTTGCCCAGGGCAGCCTCGACATGGTCTGCGGTTGGGGCGGTTCACTCCGTCGCATGAAGGAGCACGGCAACGTGTTGCTGACCGGCGCGGAAAAGGATGAAATCGGCATTTCGGTCTATGACGTCACATCGGTTTCGGCCTCCTTTGCAGCCGAGCATGCTGATGTTCTCGCCAAGTTCCTCAAGGTGACCGCCGACATGAACGCCAAATGGCTGACCGATTCCGCGGAAATGCTTCCGGTTATTGCCAAGGATGCCGGCATGAGCGAAGCCGATGCTGCCGATACTCTCAAGGGCTTCCAGTTCCCTACAGTCGAGGCACAGCTTTCGGACAAGTGGCTCGGCAAGGCCACGCCTGAGTTCCTCAAGGGTGTGGGTGACTTCTTCAAGGCGCAGGGCAACATCCCGGCCTCACGCGAGACCTATGACGGCGCCGTTAACACCGGCCCGCTCGCAGCTGCGGCCAAGATGTAATCCAGATTGGCTCAGCGAACGGCCGGATGAAAACCCGCCCGGCCGTTCGCTCCCGGCACAACTGTTCTCTATGATTGGAGTAACCATGGGTAACCTGGTTATTGACAACCTCTCCATGCGGTTTGATCTGCCAAATGGGGGGTCGGTGCAGGCGCTCAAGAACGTGTCGCTGGAACTGGCAAAGGGCGAGCTTCTGGCGGTTCTGGGCCCATCGGGCTGCGGCAAGACCACCCTTCTCAATATCGTTGCCGGCTTTCTCGCGCCCACCGACGGCAAGGTCACGCTTAATGACAAGACAGTCACCGGCCCCGGTCCCGAGCGCGGCATGGTGTTTCAGCAAGGCGCGCTGTTTGAATGGATGGACGTGCGCCGCAATATTTCCTTCGGACCGGATATGGCCGGCAAACCGGCATCACAAACCAAACCGATCGTCGACAATCTGCTCAGGACCGTGGGCCTGCAGGATTTCGGCGAGAAAATGATTTACGAACTGTCCGGCGGCATGCAGCAGCGGGTGGCGCTTGCCCGCTGCCTGGCAAATGATCCCGATGTCATCCTGATGGATGAGCCGCTCGGTGCGCTTGACGCGCTGACACGCGAGAAGATGCAGGGGCTGGTGCTCAAGCTCTGGAAGGAAACCGGCAAGACCATCATCCTCATCACCCACTCGGTTGAGGAAGCCCTGCTCCTTGGCGAGCGGCTGCTGGTAATGGCGCCGCGACCCGGCCGGATCCACAAGGAGTACCGTCTGCCGTTTGCCGAAATGGGCGTCGGCCGCGATCTCCGTCTGGTCAAGAAGGAGCCTGAGTTCGCACAGCGCCGGGAAGAGATCCTCAGCATGATCTGGGACATGGAAGAAGAGATCATGGGCCGACAGGAGGAAACGGCATGATTGTCTTTCTTCTTTACCTGGTCATTTTCGCGCTCGCCTATTTTGCCTACCGGTTCTGGGAGCGCTCGCGCCACCATGTCCACGACTTCGCCAGTCTGAAGACTGTCACATTCGGCGACGAAAGCGCCGTGTCACCAAACCGGTTTGCTTCCGTCATCTCCATCGTCGCCCTGTTCGCGATCTGGGGTGCTTTCACCGGCTCGGTGATCACGCCGCTGCATGTGCCGGGTCCCTTCGTAGGTGACACCAGCTTTACTTACACCGCCCGCAACGCCGCCGGTGAAACCGATGAGGCGGTGGCGCATTTGCGGGTGTACCGTCTGGGCGAAGAGGTGCCGCTCCCCGAAACATCAGAAAAGCCGCACAAATTCGCGGTTGATGATGCAGTCAAGATCGGTGCATGGAGATCCGCTCTCAGCCGGCTTAACGAGAATGATATTGGCGGAAACGATCCGGCTTATAGCCTGATCGCCATTGACGGCCAGCCGATTGCGCCTGGTGAGACACTGCGTTTTTCTGATGGCGAAATCACCATGACGTCAAAGGGCAGCCTTTCGATCAAGCCTGACAAGGGCTGGCAGATGGAGCCGATCTGGCTGCCTGCGCCGGAAGCCGTTCTCAGCCGCCTGGGTGAAATCGCCAGCGAAGGCTACAAGAATGTCTCGCTTTGGGGACATCTGGGCTCTTCGCTCGGTCGCGTGATCGCAGGCTTCGTGCTCGGCAGCATCATCGGCATTCCGCTGGGCTACGCGATGGGCCTGTCCAACTGGTTCCGCGGCTGGTTTGATCCGATTGTCGAGTTCATGCGTCCGGTACCACCTCTGGCGCTGATCCCGCTGATCATCATCTGGTTCGGCATCGGCGAGGAGGGCAAGGTCATCTTGCTGTTCCTGGCGGCCTTGTGGATCATGACCATCGCGGCCCGCGCCGGGGTCTCCGGCGTCCGCATCTCCAAGGTGCATGCGGCCTATTCGCTCGGCGCCTCCAAATGGCAGATCCTCAGGCACGTGATAGTGCCCAACTCCCTGCCGGAGATCTTCACCGGCGCGCGCGTCGCCATGGGAGTCTGCTGGGGCACGGTGGTTGCAGCCGAACTTGTTGCCGCCGATCGCGGCGCCGGCATGATGATCGTCAACGCATCCAAGTTCCAGCTGACCGATATCGTGATTCTGGGCATCATTCTGATCGGCATCATCGGCTACGGCATCGATATCCTGATGCGCATGGCCGAGAAATGGCTGGTTCCCTGGAAGGGACGCGGCTGATCTGAAACTGATGGTTCAAAACAGAAACGCCGCCGCTCCAGATCGGAGCGGCGGCGTTTTCTATCTTTGAGAAGATGTCCGGTCAGGCGTCGAGGTTGGCGACCGAAAGCGCATTTTCCTGGATGAATTCGCGCCGTGGCTCCACCTCGTCGCCCATCAGGCGCGAGAACAGGCTGTCGGCGTCGACCGCATCATTGACCCTGACCTGCAGCAGCGAGCGGGCATGCGGATCAAGCGTTGTTTCCCACAATTGCTCGGCGTTCATTTCGCCCAGACCTTTGTAGCGCTGCAGCGTCAGACCCTTGCGGCCAACCGCGAAAACTGCCTGAAGCAGAGCACGGGGACCTGAGATCTGTGTTCCGCCTTCCTTGCGCCGCAAGATCGGCGGTTCCGTGTAGACATCACGCAGCTTGGCGTTCATCTGGTCGATCATCCGCGCATCCTGGCTGCCGATCAGACCGGCATCGATATGCACCGATTCCTTCACACCGCGCACGACGCGTTCAAACCGCAATCCGCCGTTCTCGGTGATGGCACCGGTCCATCCGCGCTCGGATTCCTCAGAAATCATGTCGAGCCTGCGCGCCACTTCCGCAGCCATGGCTTCCGAGGTGGCGTCATCATTGATGCGCTCGGGATCAAGCGCACCGGCAATAGCCGCCTGCTCGATGACCGAGTGGTCATAGCGCGAATGCAGACCTTCCAGCAGTGCACGCATTCTCAGTGCATCGGTAATGGTGTCTCTGAGATCGGCGCCGATGCGGACTTCACCAGTTGAGAGCTCCAGGGCTGCTTCATCAAGCCCGCTCGCCACAAGATAGTCCTCCATGGCCTTCTCGTCCTTGAGGTACTGGCCGGACTTGCCGCGCGACACCTTGTAGAGCGGCGGCTGGGCAATATAGAGATGCCCGCGCTCGATCAGTTCCGGCATCTGCCGGAAGAAGAAGGTCAAGAGCAGGGTACGAATGTGGGCACCGTCGACATCAGCATCCGTCATGATGATGATCTTGTGATAGCGCAGCTTGTCGGCGTTGAACTCGTCCTTGCCGATGCCGGTTCCGAGCGCTGTGATCAGCGTGCCGATTTCTTGGCTCGAAAGCATCTTGTCAAACCGTGCCCGCTCGACATTGAGGATCTTGCCTCGAAGCGGCAGGATCGCCTGGTTTTCACGCGAACGGCCCTGTTTCGCCGATCCGCCAGCGGAATCACCCTCCACCAGGAACAGTTCTGACTTGGCCGGGTCTTTTTCCGAGCAATCGGCGAGCTTGCCGGGCAGCGAGGAGATATCAAGAGCGCCCTTGCGCCGGGTCAGTTCGCGCGCCTTACGGGCGGCTTCGCGGGCTGCTGCGGCTTCGATAACCTTGCCCACCAGAACCTTGGATTCAGCGGGGTGTTCTTCAAGCCAGGCGCTGAGCGTGGAGTTGACCAGGTTTTCGACCACCGGGCGAACTTCCGAGGACACCAGTTTGTCCTTGGTCTGCGACGAGAACTTCGGGTCAGGCACTTTCACCGACAGGACCGCAGTCAGGCCTTCGCGGCAGTCATCGCCGGTGAGCGTCACCTTTTCCTTCTTTGTCATGCCCGAGGTGTCCGCATAGGACACCATCTGCCGTGTCAGCGCGGCGCGGAAGCCGGCCATATGGGTGCCGCCGTCGCGCTGCGGAATGTTGTTGGTGAAGCACAGCACATTCTCGTGGTAGCTGTCGTTCCACCACATGGCGAGTTCGACGGTGATTCCGTCCTTTTCGCCCAGCAGTGTCACCGGATCGACCACGAGGGGCTTCTTGGAGCGGTCGAGGTAGCGCACAAACGCTTCCAGCCCGCCATCATAATACAATTCCAGCTCTTTGACGTCGGAATGGCGCCGGTCGGCCAGCAGGATGCGGACGCCGGAGTTCAGAAACGCCAGTTCGCGCAGGCGATGCTCGAGCGTTCCGAAGTCGAAATCGATCATCGTGAAGGTTTCGGTGCTCGGCATGAAGGTCACTTCGGTGCCGGTCTCGTCGCCGCAATCGCCAAGAACCTTGAGCGGCGCATCGGCGACGCCGTGCGTGAACCGGATCTCGTGGATCTTGCCCTTGCGCCGGACAACCAGTTTCAGCCAGACCGAAAGCGCGTTGACCACAGACACACCCACGCCGTGCAGACCGCCGGACACCTTGTAGGAGTTCTGGTCGAATTTGCCGCCGGCATGCAGCTGCGTCATGATCACTTCAGCCGCCGAGATGCCTTCGCCGCTGTGAATATCAGTTGGAATACCGCGGCCGTTGTCTGTCACGGTCACCGATCCGTCAGGATTGAGCGACACGGTGACCCGGTCGGCATGACCGGCAAGCGCTTCGTCAATGGCGTTGTCGACAACTTCGTAGACCATGTGATGCAGGCCGGAGCCGTCATCGGTGTCGCCGATATACATGCCTGGCCGTTTGCGGACGGCGTCCAGGCCCTTGAGAACCTTGATCGATTCGGCGCCGTACTCGGCCTCCACGGTCGGGTTTGTCTCAGGCGTATCGTTCATTATGCAGGTCTTTCAGTCCAGAGCGGCGATGCCGGGCGGAAAAAGTGGTGAAAGCGGCAACGAATCACCGCGTATACGAACTTTCAGTATAGGCGGGCGGCTGTTGAAAACCAAATCTGAGATGCCATGGAATTGTGGGTTTCGGAATGCATATATGGGGATGATCGTGCCTGACCCCAAGAACCCCAAGCGCGCAGCCAAGGCCCGGTAGCTTGTGACTGGCATTTGTCGCCGGTCCCGGACTTCAAAGGAAGCAGAATGACAGACCTTTATGCCCCGTTTGTGCCGCCCGCGCCGGTTCCAAGGACAACACCCCCCTCACGCTTCGAGATCATTCGAACAGTCATGCGCAACCCGCTTGAACTGTGGGGCGAGCCGTCCTTCCGACTGGAGTGGATCAAGACCAAGTTCTTCAATGAGCGGACGCTGATAGTCAACCATCCGGGTCTGGTGCGTCATGTGCTGGTCGACAATGTGCAGAACTACCGGATGGCAGCCATTCGTCAGTTGGTGTTGCGTCCGATCCTGCGCGATGGATTGCTGACTGCTGAAGGCGAAACCTGGAAGCGGTCACGCAAGGCGATGGCACCGGTATTCACGCCGCGCCACGCCCGCGGATTTGCCGAACAGATGCTTGAACAATCCCGAGCCTTTGCCGAACGCTACACCGGAGCAGCGGCCAATGGCGAAGTGCGCGATATCGCTGTCGACATGACCGAGATGACCTTTGATATCCTCTCGGCCACGCTGTTTTCGGGCAAGGTGGCCGGAACTGAAGCCGAGTTTGCCGGTGACATTGACCGGCTTCTGTCGACCATGGGCCGGGTCGATCCGATGGACCTGCTGAAGGCGCCGTCCTGGGTGCCGCGGGTCCGTCGCATGTTTGGTCGACGTGTCCTCGCCAAGTTCCGCGGCATTGTCGAAGAAACCATGTCCAGACGGCAGCAATTGATGCGCTCGGACCCGGATTCGGTGCCGGAGGATTTTCTGACGTTGTTGATCAGGCTGAATGGTCCCGAAGGTCTGTCCATCGACGAGATCGAAGACAACATCATCACCTTCATTGGCGCCGGTCATGAAACCACGGCGCGGGCGCTTGGCTGGACTCTCTATTGCCTCGCGAACTCGCCATCGGACCGCGAGAAGGTGGAAGCAGAGATCGACGAAGTGCTGGCGCGGGAGCCTGATCCGGTCAAATGGCTGGATGCGATGCCGTGGACTCGCGCCGCATTCGAGGAGGCGATGCGGCTTTATCCGCCTGCACCCTCGATCAACCGCGCCGCGATTGCCGATGACACATGGGACAATGGCAAGGGAGAGACCGTCACGATAGAGGCCGGCACCACGATTCTCGTCATGCCCTGGACTCTGCACCGCCACACCAAGCTGTGGGATCAGCCCGGAGCCTACATTCCATCGCGTTTTCTCCCCGAGAACCGTGGCAAGATTGATCGCTACCAGTATCTGCCATTTGGCGTTGGCCCGCGCATCTGTATCGGTGCGACCTTCGCGTTGCAGGAGGCGGTGATCGCACTTGGGGTCTTGTTGTCGCGCTACCGCTTTGACTGCACCAGCGAGACCAAGCCATGGCCGATGCAGAAACTGACCACGCAGCCGGAGGGCGGGCTGCCGATGCGGGTCAGCCTGCGTTAGCAGCGTTCAGCGCGCGCCCGACACGACAGTTCGCGACCTGTGTTGGCGTGGGAAGTGGTGGCGTCGGTATCAAAACCGTCTTATGTGGATTGCCAGCTCCCGCCAGACCCGGGATGCGTGAATGGAGCGTTTGAATGGACTTCAAGTTATGACAACTCCTCTCTTTCTTGGCATCGACACAGGTGGCACTTACACCGACGCCGTTCTCTACAGCGAGACAGAGGGCGTGCTGGCCTCCGCCAAGTCGCTGACCACCCGTCATGATCTCGCCATAGGCGTTTCCGGTGCCGTCGAGACTGTGTTGTCGGAAATCGGCGGCGCCGTTTCTCGGATCCGGCTGGTGTCACTCTCGACCACACTTGCCACCAACGCTCTCGTTGAAGGCCAGGGCGGTCGAGCCGGTCTGGTGATGATTGGCTTCGGTCCGCAGGATCTTGCGCGCGACGGGCTGGCGGAAGCCTTGGGCAGCGATCCGGTTATCTATCTTTCCGGTGGACACAATGTGCATGGCAATGAAACGCCGCTCGATCTTGCTCCGCTTGAGGAGCAGCTTGACGGTTTGAGCGGGCAGGTCTCTGCGGTGGCGATTGCCGGCTATTTCGCAGTCCGCAATCCTGCCCATGAAATCGCAGTGCGCGATCTGGTTAGAAGTCGAACTTCTTTGCCGGTGACCTGCAGCCATGACCTGTCATCTCGTCTTGGCGGACCGCGGCGCGCGTTGACGACACTGCTGAATGCGCGGCTGATCTCGATGGTGGCGCGGCTGATTGATGCGACCAGCGGCTATCTCACAAGCCGCGGCATCGAAGCTCCGCTGATGGTGGTGCGTGGCGACGGAGCGCTGATTTCAGCCGCCGAAGCGCTGATGCGTCCGATCGAGACCATCCTGTCCGGCCCGGCGGCAAGTCTCGTCGGAGCCCGGCATCTGACCGGACTCGACAATGCCGTCGTCTCCGACATTGGCGGTACCACCACCGACGTAGCAGTGCTTGATGGCGGCATGCCGCGCATTGACACCGAGGGCGCCACGGTTGGCCGATACCGGACCATGGTCGAAGCCGTGGCCATGCACACGTTCGGACTTGGCGGGGATTCCGAGCTGCGGCTTGAGGAGGGCGGCTTTGAAGCGGGCCTTACCCTTGGCCCGCGCCGCCTGATGCCGTTGAGCCTCGCCGCCCATCTCTGGCCGAAACCGGTTCTCACCAGTCTCGAACGGCAGATGCAGGCAGCCTTCCCCGGCCGCTATGATGGGCGTTTTGCGTTGCGCACCGGACTTCCCGATGCTCTGGCTGCCGGGCTCACCGCACAGGAAGCGGCGCTGTATGCCAAGATTACGCTCGAGCCGCAGTCGCTTGACGCCGTGCTCGCGGGAACCTCACAGCGTGCCACGCTCGATCGGCTGGTGGCGCGTGGCCTGGTGCTGATCGCGGGCTTCACCCCGTCGGACGCGATGCATGTCCTGGGTCGGCAAGACCAGTGGAACGCCGAAGCCGCCCGCCTCGGCGCCGAGGTCTTTGCCCGCCGCAAGGCCGGTTCAGGCCGCGCGGTGGCGCAATCGCCGACCGAGCTCTCCGAGATGGTGTCCGCGCGTCTCACCCGTCAGAGTGCGGAAGCCGTGTTGACCGCGC
Organism: Hoeflea sp. AS60; assembly: GCF_038900115.1. Taxonomy (NCBI): domain Bacteria; kingdom Pseudomonadati; phylum Pseudomonadota; class Alphaproteobacteria; order Hyphomicrobiales; family Rhizobiaceae; genus Hoeflea; species Hoeflea sp. AS60. The sequence goes on from NZ_JBBMQP010000001.1 coordinate 859,001, forward strand.
TCATGGCCGATGACGGAACCACCGGAATTGACGTTGCAAAATCGGCCCTCATTGATCGCGCGCTCAGTCGCACGCCTGGTCTGGTCCGCTTCAGCATAAAGCCCGACCGGCCGCTGGTCGCACTTGGGGCCTCGGCACCGGTGCATTATCCTGCGATTGCTCAGATGCTCGATAGTGAATGTTTCGTGCCGGTTCATGCCGGCGTCGCCAATGCAGTGGGTGCGGTGGTAGGCCAGGTGCGCGAAACTGTGACAGTGTTTGTCACCGAGCCCGACGAGGGGCGTTACGCGGTCAATGGCGCGGGCGTGCACCAGATCTTCAAGGATCGCGCAGATGCCTTCGGCCGGGCGCGGGAACTGGCTGGCACCGAAGCGCGCCTGGCGTCAATCCGCAGCGGCGCGGATCACCCCGTGGTTGAGCACAGTGAACACATCGACATGCCGCTGATCGAAGGTCTCGAAAAGCTCGTTGAAGCCCGCTTCGTTGCCATAGCCTCCGGTCGACCGCGCATCGCTGCCAAATGATTTGTTCCAATTTGGAATAAATCATTTGCACCTTCGATGAATTGACAGGCAATGCGCCGCCCTGCAGGGTCGGTCCAGAGTCAGGATGCGTGGGATTGCGTCCGCAAAACGGAGAGTCAAAGTGACAAGAATCGAAAAGAATGGCCTGAAAATCAGCGCCGACCTGCACGATTTCATCATCAATGAAGCAATGCCGGGCACCGGTGTAGAGGCAGACGGGTTTTTTGAGGCGTTTGGCGAGGCCGTTTCCGATCTTGCGCCGAAGAACCGCGCGATGCTCGCCAAGCGCGATGCATTGCAGGAGAAAATCGACGCCTGGTACCGCGAAAACGGCGCGCCGGTCGATATGGACGTCTACAAGGATTTCCTGACCTCAATCGGTTATCTGCTGCCTGAAGGTGGCCCGGTGCAGGTCTCGACAGAAAATGTCGACCCCGAAATCGCCCTGATCGCAGGCCCGCAGCTCGTCGTTCCGGTGATGAACGCGCGCTTCGCGCTCAATGCCGCCAACGCACGCTGGGGTTCGCTCTATGACGCCCTCTACGGCACAGACGCGCTCGGTGATCTGCCGGAAGCCGGTGGCTATGACGCTGAACGCGGCGCGCGCGTAATCGCCTGGGCCAAGTCGTTCCTTGACGACAGCGTGCCTTTGACGAGCGCCAAATGGGCCGATGTCACCGGGTTCGATTTCGAAAACGGCGAGTTGAAGATCGAAACCAGCAATGGCGAGACGACACTCGCTGACGAGGGGCAGTACACTGGTTTCAAGCGCGATAGCGATCACGCCTACAGGCTCTACTTCCAGAAGAACGGCCTGCATGCTGTGGTTTCCGTCGATCCGGACAGCGTCATTGGCAAGACCGACAAGGCCAGCATCGCCGATGTAGCACTCGAATCTGCAGTCACCGCCATCATGGACTGCGAAGATTCCATCGCTGCCGTCGACGCCGAAGACAAGACCCTGGTCTACCGCAACTGGCTTGGCCTGATGCGCGGCGATCTGACCGAGAAAGTGTTCAAGGGCGGCAAGAGCTTCATCCGCAAGCTCAGCGGCGACATCGAGTTCACTACGCCGGGCGGCGAGGGTGCAACGCTCAAGGGTCGCTCGCTGATGCTGATCCGCAATGTCGGCCACCTGATGACCAATCCGGCCATCCTTGACCATGATGGCAACGAGATCCCCGAAGGCATCATGGATGCGTTCCTGACCGGTCTCATCGCCCTGCACGACATCGGCCCGAAGGGCCGCCGCGCCAACTCGGCCGCTGGCTCCATGTATGTGGTCAAGCCAAAGATGCACGGCCCGGAAGAAGTGGCCTTCGCCGTCGAGATCTTCGGCCGCGTCGAAGCCGCCCTCGGCATGGCACCCAACACCATCAAGATGGGCATCATGGACGAGGAGCGTCGGACCACGATCAACCTCAAGGAATGCATCCGCGCTGCCAGCCAGCGTGTGGTGTTCATCAACACCGGCTTCCTCGATCGCACCGGCGACGAGATCCACACTTCGATGGAAGCCGGACCGATGATCCGCAAGGGCGACATGAAGCAGGCCGCCTGGATTGCAGCCTATGAGAACTGGAATGTCGACATCGGGCTTGAATGCGGTCTTGCCGGTCACGCTCAGATCGGCAAGGGCATGTGGGCCATGCCGGATCTTATGGCGGCGATGCTGGAGCAGAAGATCGGTCACCCGAAGGCTGGGGCCAATTGCGCCTGGGTGCCATCACCAACCGCTGCGACCCTGCACGCCACCCATTACCACAAGGTCAATGTCGCTGATGTTCAGGCCGGCCTGCGCTCGCGCACCCGCGCCAAGCTGGACGATATCCTGTCCATTCCGGTGGCGAAGAACCCCAACTGGACGCCCGAGGAAATCCAGCGCGAAATCGACAACAACGCGCAAGGTATCCTTGGCTATGTGGTCCGTTGGGTTGATCAGGGCGTTGGTTGTTCCAAGGTTCCCGACATCAATGATGTCGGCCTGATGGAAGACCGCGCAACACTCAGGATTTCTGCCCAGCACATGGCCAACTGGCTGCACCACGGTGTCATCACCCGCGATCAGGTCATCGAGACCATGAAGCGTATGGCAGTCGTTGTTGATGGCCAGAACGCCGGTGATTCCGCCTACCAGCCGATGGCGCCCGGTTATGACACGTCGGTGGCGTTTCAGGCGGCAGTCGAGTTGGTGCTTGAAGGCCGATCCCAGCCCAACGGCTACACCGAGCCGGTGTTGCATCGCCGCCGTCTCGAACTCAAGGCCGCCGCTGCCTGAGGCATTCAACTGGCAAGCAGCTGCTACGCATTAAAAAAGCCCGCTCGGGATAACCGGGCGGGCCTTTCAATTTAGGGGTGGCGCAAGATCTACTGCTTGACGATGACGCGAGCGCTCTTGCCCGGGCGGACCCGGCTGTAGAGATCAATGATGTCCTGGTTCATCAGGCGGATGCAGCCCGAGGAAGCGGCAGTGCCGATCGACTTCCATTCCGGCGTGCCATGCAGACGGAACAGGGTGTCTTCACCCTTTTCATTGAAGAGGTAAAGCGCGCGGGCGCCGAGCGGGTTCTTAAGACCAGGCTTCATGCCGTCGTCGCCGTACTTTGCGAGCTCTGGCTTGCGGTCGATCATTTCGCGGGGAGGAGTCCATGTCGGCCATTCCTGCTTCCAGGCGATATAGGCCTCGCCTTCCCAGGCAAATCCGGCCTTGCCGACGCCGATGCCGTAGCGGACAGCTTTCTTGCCGGGCAGCACCAGATAGAGATAGCGATTGGGTGTATCGACGATAATCGTTCCAGCCTTTTCCCGGGTGCTGTAGGAAACGATCTGGCGATGGAACTTCTTGTCGATCTTGCTGATCGGAACCGCAGGAATCGCATAGCCGGAATCGGTGACCGAGCCATATTCCGAGGTGAAGATCTGCGAGGTGGCGCCGGATACACCGCCCTCGGTGCTCGAGGAGCAACCGGCGAGCGCAAGCGCCGCAGCGAGTCCGGCGATGGTAAGCGAAGAACGAAGGGACATTTTGAAAACTTCCGAAAGCAGGGCGTGAACGTCGGTGATGAACCGCGGTCAACGTGATGCTGTTTATTTTAATAAAGACTTAACTATGCAACCGCTTTGGATGAAAAATCGATGCATGTTTCACGCTTTGTTAGGTCTCATTGTTTTTCTGCAACATCAGCGCCACCTGACGTTGCGACAGACCAAAAGCCGTGGCAGATATAGTTCATGCCGATCATCTCCATACATTCAGACAATCCGCTTGTCGATGGCCGTCAGTCTGATCGTGCACTGATTGTACGCCGCGGCGTGCAACGGCTTTTCTCGGACCTGCGCCTGTCGATGGTGCCTGAATTGTCGCTTGCTTCCGGCCGTCGTGCAGATCTGGTGGCGTTGAATGGGACCGGCGAAATCTGGATCGTCGAGATCAAGTCCTCGATTGAGGATTTCCGAGTGGACAACAAATGGCCTGATTATCGCCAGCACTGCGATCGGCTCTTCTTCGCCACCCATACTGGCGTGCCGGCGGAGATTTTCCCTCACGAATGCGGCCTGATCATCGCCGATGAATGGTCAGGGCATTTTTTGCGCGAAGCACCTGAGCATCGCCTCTCGGCGGCTACGCGCAAGGCGATGTTGCTGCGGTTTGCCCGGGCCGCTGCGGATCGTCTCCTGCTTGCGGAACTGGCAGCAGGCTGAGCCTAAGCCGTTTTAACCTGACAACACCAAGGATCAGCGCGGCGCGCGTTTGGCAAGAATCCGCTGCAGGGTCCGCCTGTGCATGTTGAGTCGTCGCGCGGTCTCCGAGACATTGCGTTCGCACATCTCATAGACCCGCTGAATGTGTTCCCAGCGCACCCGGTCAGCTGACATCGGGTTTTCGGGAACCTCGGCCCGCTCACCCGGCTTGCGGGTAAGCGCGGCAAATACCTCATCGGCGTCGGCCGGTTTGGCCAGATAATCAATCGCGCCAAGTTTCACGGCCGTCACCGCTGTGGCGATGTTGCCATAGCCGGTCAGCACGATGATACGCGTATCGTCGCGACGCGCGCGGATGGCCTCGATGACGTCCAGTCCGTTGCCGTCCTGAAGCCGCATATCCACCACGGCATATTTTGGTGTCTTGGCGCGCGCCTTTGCGAGGCCTTCAGCCACGCTTTCGGCGATCTCCACCTCAAAGCCACGCGTCTCCATGGCGCGGGCGAGCCTGCGCAGAAAGGGGCCGTCATCGTCGACAAGCAGAAGCGATGCGTCAGGTCCGATGGACTCGGCTTCAATGGGTTCTGCGATTTCGGCGGTCATGGTTCACCTCACCGGTGCTTGCAATGCGGGTTCATAGAACGGATCTAATACGTTTTTGCAATTTATCCAGCTCCGGCGCTGACTCAAAGTAACTTATCAGTGCCAAAAAGGTCCATTTTGTCCCTGGGCCAGCTCACTTTTACCTGAGCACCGGTCGCCGGCAGCAACCTGTTGGAGAAAGTCAGCGATGCGCCAGACCGCTCGAGCAAGGTTTTGGCGATAAACAGCCCCAGTCCCAGACCGCCGCCCTTGTCCCGGTCGAGCCGGTTGCGCCGGTTCAGGAACGGTACCCCGATCTGGGTCAGCACATCGGGGGCAAATCCGGGACCATCATCAATGATGCTGATTTCCACCCGGTTCCGGTCGTTGGTGACGGTTACCGTGACCTGGCTATTTGCAAAATCGACCGCATTTTCGATCAGGTTGCCAAGCCCGAAGAGAATGGCTGGATTGCGCCGCCCGATCGCTTCCCGCATCTCGTATTGGCTATGGATCACGTCGATAGCGATGCCGAACTCCCGGTGCGGCGCGATGACCTCCTCGATCAGCGACCCCAGCGGCAGCCGCAGCATGTGGGCTTCGTCTTCCGCAGAAAGCGTGGTCAAGCGCCTCAGGATATCGCGGCACCGCTCGGTCTGGCTGCGCAGCAACATCAGATCATCGGTAAACCGGGGATCGTCGACCAGCATTTTTTCCATTTCCCGCGCCACCACCTGAATGGTCGCGAGCGGTGTGCCGAGTTCATGCGCAGCCGCTGCCGCCAGACCGTCGAGTGCGGAAATATGGTGCTCGCGCTGCAGCACAAGCTCGGTTGCAGCCAGCGCATCGGCCAGCAGATTGGCCTCCGCAGACACCTGAAAGGAGTAGAACGCGGCAAAAGCTGTTGTCGATACGATCGCAATCCATGCGCCCAGGATGAACAGGAACGGCACCTCGAAATCGTTGCCGGGATACCAGGGAAGCGGCAGCGAATAAAACGCCAGAACCGTGACCGATGCCACCGACAGGGCACCAAGGCTCAACGTGTGCCGCACCGGCTGGGAGGTGGATGAAATGATCACCGGAACGCACAAAAGGACTGAAAACGGATTGGCCAGCCCGCCGGTCATGAACAGCAAACCCGAAAGCTGCAAGACATCAAACGAGAGGACACCGGTCGCGCCCAGTGGTGGCAGCCGATGGGCGGCGGGGAAGCGAACCGATAGAAACACGTTCAGCCAGGCCGAACAGGCAATCAACGCGAAACAGAAAAGCTCCGGCATCGCAAATTCATAGCCATGGGCAATGATCAGAACCGTAACGCTTTGACCGACCACTGCCAGCCACCTGAGCCGCGTCAGTGTCTGCAGCCGCAACCGGTGCCTGATCGAGTGGTCATCAATGAAGGGCGGAAAAAAAACGTTCATGTGACCTGATCTAGCCTATCGCACCGGGGATTCACACTGCGTTTTGCCGTCGCATATCAAGTCCCGCGCGGCTTGGCGCGATGCGTGGGAGCAGCCTCTGCCGGGTTTTCAGGCCACGGATGGCGCGGATAGCGTCCGCGCATGTCGGCCCGCACATCGGCCCATGAGCCATGCCAGAACCCCGGCAGGTCCCGCGTTGTCTGGATCGGCCGATGCGCCGGCGACAAAAGCTCCAAAGTCAGCGGCAACCGCCCGCCGGCAATCGACGGATGGCGGGCTTCGCCAAACAGCTCCTGGACCCGGACCGCAACGATCGGGTTGCCTTCCTCGTAGCGAATCGGCAATCGCGATCCGGTCGGCGCTTCGTAATGGGTGGGCGCCAGCCGTCCAATGTCACTTCTGGCGCCGGGACCGCACAAAGACAGCAGGCCCTCGTTCAGGCCGTCCCGGTCGATTGCCTTGAGTGATATGACGCCTGGCTGATAGGGCGCGAACCAGATCTCGAGCTCATTGAGCAATGCCTGATCGGATACATCCGGCCACGGCGCGCCGAGAGTTGTGTTGAGGAAACCGATCCGGTCGCGCAATTGCTGCCCGGCAGCAGAAAACGGCAGCGCCTTGAAGCCGATCTTGCGGATCGCCGCGCACAACACGGCCATCGCAGCCGCATCATCGGGTTTGGGCAGCGGCGTTTCGGCAAGCGTGATGGCGCCAAGGCGGCTGATGCGTCTGGCCCTGACAGCGCCCGATTGCGGGTCGAAGACGCATTCCTCGCTTTGAACCGTCCGGCTTTCCAGCACCTCTTCCAGTGCTTCTCCGGACAACTCTGCAGCAGCGAGGATCCGCGCCGCCTGTGCCTTGCCGCTCATATCGGCGATCACCAGGAAGTCCGATCCGGCCAACCGGTCCGTCTCGTCAATCATCGCGCCGCGGCCATTGGCCAGAACGAATTTCCCCCTCGCGCCTCGTTGGCGGGCGATCCGGTCCGGAAAGGCATGCACCAGCAGCGCCGCTGCCGGGATTGCACCCGCAGAAGCCGGGGATGTCTTTCCTCCGGCCAGTCTTGCTGCAAGGGCGCGGGATGCCGTGCCTCGGGGTGTGCGATCGGAGCGAAAGCGCGACAATCGGGTTTCGAGATCCGCATCCTGTCCACCGAGCCCTTGCTCGGTGAGCAAGACAGCCAGTTCGGCGGCGGCAAGACCGTGCCCGTCTTCCTGCCCAGAAACCACCATCGAGGCCAGCCGTGGCGGCAGCGCCATGTCGCGCATGCGTTTGCCCCGGCCGGTCAATCCGCCATCGGCGTCGATTGCGCCAAGACCTTGAAGCAAGACGCGCGCTTCAGTGATTGCGGCATCTGGCGGCGCATCGATGAAGCGCAAGTCCCTCGGATCGTTGACGCCCCAGGCCAGACAATCGAGCACCATCGCAGAGAGATCACTCGCCAGCACTTGCGGGGTGGAAAAGGCGGGCAGTGCCTTGGTCTGCTCGGCGCGCCAGAGCCGGACGGCAATGCCCGGCGCTGTTCGTCCCGCACGCCCGGCGCGCTGGTCTGCAGAAGCCTGCGAGGCGCGGATGGTTTCGAGCCGGGTGATGCCGGTCGATGGTTCATAGACCGGCTGCCGCACAAGTCCGCTGTCGATGACGATGCGGACACCGTCGATGGTAATCGAGCTTTCGGCCACCGGGGTGGCGAGCACCACCTTGCGCCTGCCTTCAGGGGTCGGCTTGATCGCCGCATCCTGCTCCTGCGAACTGAGACCGCCAAATAGCGGTTGAATGTCGGTCATCGGGCCCAGACGGCCCTCAAGTCTGGATGCGATCTGCCTGATCTCGCCCTGACCCGGCAGGAACGCCAGGATGGAACCCGTCTCGGTGCGATGAAGCATCTCGATGGCGCTGGTCACCGATGCTTCGATCCGCTCGCCCGGCGATCTGTCAATGTGCCTTATGTCGACGGGATGGCTGCGGCCAAGGCTCTCGATCACCGGACAATCATCCATCAGCGCCGCCACACGCGACGTATCAAGCGTCGCCGACATCACCAGAATGCGTAGATCCTCGCGCAGGCCTGTCTGGATATCGACCGCCAGCGCCAGACCGAAATCAGCCTCCAGCGCACGTTCGTGAAACTCGTCGAAGATGACGCAATCAATGCCCTCGAGATCGGGCGATGACAGTGCCATGCGGGTGAAAACGCCTTCGGTCACCACCTCGATGCGGGTCTTGGCCGAAACCTTGGTGTCGAGCCGCATGCGATAGCCGACGGTCGCGCCAACCTCTTCGCCGAGCATTGATGCCATCCGCCGCGCCGCGGCGCGCGCCGCCAGCCGGCGTGGCTCAATCAGGATGATCTTGCCCGAGAGCCAGGGCTCGTCCACCAGCACCAGCGGAACCAGCGTTGTCTTGCCCGCACCCGGTGGGGCTGCGAGAACGGCATTGGGGCCGTCGGCAAGGGCTGCGCGCAAGGGAGCCAATGCATCGGAAACCGGCAGATCGGCATATCGGGCGGCTATGTCGCTCACGCCAGGTCGACCTTGTGGACTTGGCCAGCTGCGGCGCGGGCATCATCCTCGTCATGGGTCACCAGCACCACCGGCAAACCGGCTCGACGCGCGAGGTCAAACACCAATTGCCGTGTCTGGTCGCGCAAATTGGCATCTAGCTTGGAAAAAGGCTCGTCAAGCAGCAGCAATCGCGGGCGCGACATCAGCACCCGTTGCAACGCGACGCGGGCCTTTTGCCCGCCGGACAGCGTATCGGGATCCCGGTCGCCGAATTCCGCCAGTCCTGCATCTTCAAGTGCAGCTTCGGCCATCATTCTGCGCTGTTTGCGCCCCTTGACGTCTTCGGGAATGGCAATGGCGATGTTGTCGGCGACACTGAGATGGGGAAACAATAGCGGATCCTGAAACAGGATTCCGGCACGGCGTTTTTCCGCCGCGAGCGCAGTCAGCTCGACACCGGCCACGGACACCTGTCCGTTGGCGCTGAAGACCGGATCTAGAAATCCGCCGAGATAGGCCAGTAACGTGGATTTTCCGGAGCCTGACGGACCCATGACGGTCAGTGTCTCACCCCGTTTGACGCGGGCATCGAGCGCCACCAGCATGCGCTCGCCGAGGCAGATGCGCACGCCGTTGAGGGTCAGTCCCTGATTGTCGGTCACGCTGTCCACTGTCACACCCGCAAGCCTCGCCGATTGCGGAATAGCAGGCCGGGCAAACCCGTTGCAATGCTGAAAGCCAGAAACGGCAAAACCGTCTGCATGAAGGCGTAGACACCGATGACGCGGCGATTGCCGCCCGCAGCCAGCGCTACGGCTTCCGTGGTCACCGTGGTGAGCCGCCCTGCGCCGATCAGCACCGTCGGCAGATACTGCCCGACAGAGACGGAAAATCCGACAGCCGCAGCCGTCAGGATGGCGCGGGTCAGCATCGGCAACCGGATCCTGACAAGTGTGCGGGTCCGGCTCATGCCGAGGCCTGCGGCAATCAGGTCGTGGCGTCGGTCGTGCGCGCGCCAAGGATCGCTCAGCGACAGAAAGACATAGGGCAACACGAACACCAGATGCGCCAGAACCAGTGCCGAAAAGCTGGCGTCGACCCCGAGCCAAATCGACAGAACCTGCAGCCCGAACATGAAGGAGATCTGCGGCACGATCAGCGGCAGGTAGATCAGCAGCAACGCCCCGCCACCACGGCCTCTTCCGGTCTCGTATTCGCGTTCGAGGCACAGGATGGTCAGCACCAGCGCGATCAGCGTCGACAGTCCGGCGACAGAAAGGGTGGTCGCCAGCGGCCCACTCATCCGCGGCAGCGCCTGCATCCAGCTTCTCAGGCTGAAATTGGCTGGCAGCGCATCGGGGAACTGCCAGAGGCCTGAAACCGACCACAGAGCCAGCACCGCAATCCCGCCGAAAACGATGCCTGCCGAGGCAATCATCACCGTCCGTGCCGCGGCGCGCAGCGCCATGTCGCGCTGCCAGCGATGGCCCCGTTGACGGCTGCTGCAGATCAGCAGTGCGCCAAGACGCTCAATCCCCACCCAGGCAATCAGCGCGGTCAAGGTCACGCCGAGCTGCAAAACAGCACCGGCTGAGGCCAGGAACCTGGTTTCAAGATCAGGATCATTCATCCAGTCGATCAGGCGCACAGGGAGCGTTGGCGGAAGATGCGGCCCGAGGATCAGCGCCACATCGACCACCGAACTGGCATAGGCGACCACGGCAAACACCGCTAGGCGAACCTGCCGGTAAAGCGGTGGCCACAACAGGAAGGTGAAGCTGGCGATACGACCATAGCCGAGGGAACGTCCGAGCCTCATGGTCTCGACATGACGGGTCTGCGGCAGTGCGGCCAGCGTCACCAGAAACAGAAACGGGATTTCCTTGACGATCAGCCCGGCAATCATTGACAGGGCCATAGGATCATTGAGGATCAGCAGGTCTGGTGGCTGGTCGAGACCGGTCAGCCAGGGCGAGACCAGCCGCATCAGCATACCTGATGGGGCAATCAGGAAGGCGAGCCCGAAAGCTGCCGCCGCATGCGGCACAGACAGAAGCGGCGATATCATCCGCCGCATCCTGGCAAAGCCTGAGGTGCCGAGATCGCTGGCGACAAACGCCGCCACCGCGCCAAGCGCAACAAGCGTGGTCACCAGTCCGATCAGGATCGACAGCACGGAAGAGCGAAAAATTCCGGGAACTGAGGCAAGCGCCGAGAAATGCGCGGTGGTGAAAGTCTCGCCACCCAGCTCCGGCAGATAACCCAAGGCCGGAAGCATGGTTCCGGCCAGTCCGAAAGCCAATGGGCCGAGCAGGATCGCAAGTGTCAGGGGCGGCGCCAGCCGCGCCAGGCGCACGCCGCCCGTCATCTTACCGGGTCCTGCCGGGTGCCGTCACACCGGTCAGTTGGCAGCACCATAGCGCTTGAGCCATTCGCCCTCGATCCGCTCCATCCAGTCCGGATGCGGTTCATCCAGCGCGGGGCCGAGTTCATCAGGTTTCAGCGTGGCAACGCCGAGATCCAGCGCATCGAACGCGGCGCGGTCGTCAGCCGAAATCTTCTCCATCGACAGCACTGTCGGATCGCCCCAGATTGAGGGATCCTGCTTGCGCGCCTGGGCTTCCGGCGAGATCAGGAAATTTGCCAGCACCAATGCTCCGGCCTTGGCTGCGGCGTTGTAGGGGATCGCGACGAAATGGGTATTTCCCAGCGTGCCTTCTGTGTAGGTGAAGGAACGCACGGTGTCGGGCAATTCGCCAGCCGCGATGCCTGCGGAGGCTTCCGACGGATTGAAGGCGAAAATGATGTCGAGTTCACCGTCGGCAAGTTTCTGCTTCATATCCGGATAGTTCTGCGGATAGGCCTTGCCGCTGCGCCACAGTTTCGGATGCAGCTTGTCGAGATAGGCAAACAGCGGCGCCACATCGTCGTTGAAAGTCGCGTCAACCACCGGCTGGCCCAGTTTGGATTTGTCGGCGATGGTTTCTATCAGGACCTGCTTGAGAAACGACGAGCCGATGAAATCCGGCGGCTGCGGGTAGGAGAACCGTCCCGGATTTCGCTGCGTCCATTCCAGCAGTTCCGCCGAAGAATGCGGCACGCTATTGGCCGGTGTGCGGGCGCTATCATGGAAAAACACCATCTTGGCACCGCCCCAGGGGCTTTCGAGCCCGTCGGTGGGGATGGTAAAGTCGGTCAGGATCGTCGGCTTGTTCTCGTGGTCGACATAGGCCCAGTTGGGCAGGCCCGTGGTCCAGTCTGGCGACATCAGCAATTGCTGACGCTTCATCGAGGCGAAGTTCTCGCCATTGATCCAGATGAGATCGACCGAGCCGCCCTCGTTCTTGCCGGCGGCTTTCTCGGCCAGAACCTTGGCCACGGCGTTGGCGGTGTCATCAAGTTTCACGTGAACCACTTCGACCCCGAAGCGCTCTTTCAGCATCTCGCCGGCCCAGTCGATATAGCTGTTGATGTTTTCAGATCCGCCCCAGGCGTTGAAATACACCGTCTGCCCCTTGGCTTCGCTAAGCACGGCGTCCCAGTCACGCGGATTGGGGTCGGCGGCCTGGGCCGTTTGCGACAGGGCAAGCGCTGCGGTCAGCGCGCTGGCAAACACGGTCAGGGATTTCAACATGGCATTCCTCCTCGGGCGGCATTGTTCAGTCCACACACCACAGGGCCATGATGGCGTCAACAAACGCTATGTGCCGGACCGTCACAATTTGGTGACCCGCATGTTTACAGGCAGGGCTCAAAACACGTCAGGGTACGCGTGAAGCTAGTGCGCCTCGTCCCAGTTAAGGGCTGCGCGGGCGTCGACCTTGAGCGGTACCGACATGTTGACGGCTGGCATGGCGGCATTTTCCATCACATCGACGATAACCGGAATGATCTTCTCGGTGTCGCTCTCAGTGGCTTCAAAGATCAGTTCGTCATGCACCTGCAACAGCATCCGCGCTTTCAGGCCTGTCTGTTCGAGCGCCGGCTCCATGCGCACCATGGCGCGGCGGATGACATCGGCAGCGGATCCCTGAATCGGCGCATTGATGGCGGCGCGTTCGTTGAAGGCTCGGACCTGGGGGTTGGACGACTTGATCTCCGGATAGTGCGCGCGGCGGCCGAAGATGGTCTTTACATAGCCGTACTCCTTGGCCTCAGCCTTGGTCGCCTCCATGTAGTCCTTGATGCCGGGAAACCGCTCGAAATATTTGCGGATGTATTCACCGGCTTCGGATCGTTCGATGCTGAGCTGATTGGCGAGACCAAAGGCCGAAATGCCGTAGATGATGCCGAAATTGATCGCCTTGGCCCGGCGGCGCACTTCCGATGGCATGCCCTCAACCGGTACGCCGAACATCTCCGACGCCGTCATGGCGTGAATGTCGACGCCGTCGGCGAAAGCCTGTGTCAGCTGCGGAATGTTGGCCACATGAGCCAGCACCCGGAGCTCGATCTGGCTGTAATCGGCCGAGATCAGCACATTGCCCGGTTCCGCTATGAAGGCGGTGCGGATCTTGCGGCCTTCGGCTGTGCGCACCGGAATGTTCTGGATGTTCGGATCGGACGAGGAAAGACGGCCGGTTGTGGTCGCCGCCATCGCAAACGACGTATGCACCCGCTTGGTCTCCGGATTGATAAAACCGGGCAGCGCATCGGTATAGGTGGATTTGAGCTTCGTCAGCTGCCGCCAGTCGACGATCTTGCGGGGCAATTCGTGCCCGGCGGCGGCCAGATCCTCAAGCGCCTGGGCCGTGGTCGACCATTGCCCGGTCTTTGTCTTGGTTCCGCCCGGCAGGCTCATCTTGTCAAACAGGATCTCGCCCAACTGCTTGGGCGAGCCGACATTGAAGTTTTCGCCCGCCAGCTCCTGGATTTCCGCTTCCAGCGCCGCCGCACCCTGGGCCAGTTCGCCCGACAGCCGCGACAGGATCTGCCGGTCGATACGGATTCCGTGCTTTTCCATCCGCATCAGCACCGGCGCCAACGGCCTTTCGAGCCGCTCGTAGACGGACGCCAGTCCGTCGGCCACGAGCCGTGGTTTCAGCACATGCCACAGCCTCAAAGTGACCTCCGCGTCTTCTGCCGCATAGGCCGTGGCCTTGTCGATCGCCACTTCGGCAAACGGGATCGCGTTCTTGCCGGTGCCGGTGACATTCTTGTAGCTGATGGTTGTGTGGCCAAGCCAGCGCTCGGAAAGTGAATCCATCCCGTGTCCGCCGCCGCCGGCTTCAAGCACATAGGACAACAGCATGGTGTCGTCGAAACTCTCGATGGAGATATTGTGCTGCGCCATCACCAGCATGTCGTATTTCAGGTTTTGCCCGATCTTGAGAACCGCCGGGTCCTCAAGCAGCGCCTTGAGTTCGTCCAGCGCTTCCCGAATCGGCATCTGTCCGGGTTGATTGCCACCGCCGCCAAGCAGATCGCCGGCGCCATTGGAATGGGCCAGCGGTGCGTAACAGGCCCTGACTTTCAGATCGCCGGTGTCGGGCGCGGTTTCCGGGATTGCCAGCGAAAAACCGACCAGTTCGGCCTGCATCGCATCAAGCGAAGTTGTTTCGGTGTCGAAGGCGACAAGGCCGCGTTCGCGGGCCATCGCGCACCAGGCCTTGAGTTGATCGATCTCGCGCAGTGTCTCGTAGGCCGTGGTGTCGATCTTGGCTGAAGCTGCAGCTTCAGCGCGCCGCTTGGCGAGACCCTGCGGCGTGTCATCGCCCTTGGCGCCATTAGCTGAGGTCCCGGTCTTTGCCGCATCGCCCGGATTGAGATCCGGTCCGCGCATCTCGGCGGCCGCATCAACGGCCACTTCCGCCGCATCGACCGCACTGGCGTCGGTATCTGTGGCATCTGCCACCCGCCGTGTCAGCGAGGTGAATTCCATGCCCTTGAGGAACGCCACCAGCTTCGGCCCGTCGAGCGGGTTGAGCACCAGCTCTTCAAGCTTTTCTGCAACCTCGACATCGTCCCTCAATCGCACCAGCTCTCGCGAGATCCGGGCCTTGTCGGCAAATTCGATGATGTTCTCGCGGCGCTTGTTCTGCTTGATCTCGCCGGCGCGCTCCAGCAGTGTATCCAGATCACCGAATTCCTCGATCAGCTGTGCCGCGGTCTTGGGCCCGATGCCTGGGATGCCCGGCACATTGTCGACCGAATCACCGGTCAGCGCCTGCAGGTCGATCATCTTCTCGGGCGGAACGCCCCATTTCTCGATAACTTCGGCCACCCCGATCTGCTTGTCTTTCATGCTGTCGTACATCGACACCTGCGGTCCGACCAGCTGCATCAGGTCCTTGTCGGACGAGATCACCGTGACGTCAGCTCCGGCTTCACGCGCCAGCCGCGCATAGGTGGCGATCAGATCGTCGGCCTCAAACCCTTCCATCTCGATGCAGGGCAGATCAAAGGCGCGCGTCGCTTCGCGGATAACGGCGAATTGTGGCACCAGATCTTCCGGCGGCGCCGAACGGTTGGCCTTGTATTCGGGGTACATCTCATTGCGGAAGGTTTTCGAGGAATAGTCGAAAATCACCGCGAAATGAGTCGGTGTGACACCAACGGAGGTGTCGCGCGCCTCCGAAACCAGCTTCCACAGCATGTTGCAGAAACCCGAAACCGCCCCGACGGGCAAGCCGTCGGATTTGCGGGTCAGTGGCGGCAGCGCGTGATAGGCCCGGAAAATATAGCCGGAGCCGTCGACGAGGAAGAGATGATCACCTTTTTTCATGGAGCAAGGATTAGCGCGCGGTCGGGCTCAGGTCCATGCGGTACACGCCGGATATGCAGTGAAAATGTGATTGCCTGTGTTTGTCCTGACCTGCTTTCCGTCTGAAAGATCGCGCTGTCAGCGATTTGTCATCTGCAATGGTCTAGGCGGATGGAGCAATGGCCGGACCCTCTGGTCACTTCCAAAAGGATTTCCTCCCATGCTTGCTGCTCAGCACATTCACCCGGTTCTCGTTCACTTTCCCATCGTCTTCATGATCACGCTCGCGGTCTTTGATCTGATCGCCGGATTGAGGGGTGCGGAGATCACGGGCAGGACCGCGTCGGGAAATGCCTCCGCCGGCCTGGCGCTGCTTGCCGGTCTTTCAGCGATTGTGACCTTCTATTTCGGAGGCATTGCGCTCGATATCGCTGAGGCTGGCGGGTTTCACAGTGACATTGCCGAAATGCATGAAGGCCTTGGCGAATTCGCGGCGATGGCATTTGCAATCTGGGCCGCCATACGCATATTCCTCTGGTTCCGTGATATTCGGTTATCGAGCCCGATGGTTCTGGTAGTGCCGGTCATCGAGATAGCCGGCGCAGGTCTGGTCATCGCGACCGCTTATTTTGGCGGCCAGCTGGTCTATGATCTGGGCGTCAATGTTGCCCATATGGCCGGCTAAGGGACATCACGGATACGTTACAAAACCGTAATGTTCGTGTCCTTGAAAAGCCACATTCCGGGGGCCAAATAACAATTACCGGCGAACGAATAAAGCCGATGTCTGGAATTCCGGCTCGTCCCCCGCCGCCTCCAGACCATGGACAAGGGCCGCCCCGCCCCCCTTATAGGCCCTTGTCCTGACAATACGCCGCCATGGCCCTCCCCTCCGGCCATGGCGGCTTTTCTTTTGCCCTTTCCCGGCGCTACTCTGCCTGCTTCTGATTCCCTCCGGAGTATCCCATGACAGACCTGACCGCCGCCCTTTCCGCTGCAGACGCCAGTTTTGATGACAGCCTAGAGCGTCTGTTCGGGCTTCTGCGCATCCAGTCGATCTCGACCGATCCCGCTTACGCGCCCGAGTGCCGCCGCGCTGGTCAATGGCTGGTCGATGAGCTGACCTCACTTGGCTTTGAAGCCAGTCTGCGCGACACCACCGGTCATCCCATGGTCGTCGCCCACCATGATGGTGCCACGCCGGATGCGCCACATTATCTCTTTTACGGTCATTACGACGTTCAGCCGGTTGATCCGCTCAATCTCTGGGTCGATCCGCCGTTCGAGCCTGCGATCAAGGAGATTGCACCGGGCCGCAAGGCCATCACCGGCCGCGGATCGTCTGATGACAAGGGACAGCTGATGACCTTCGTCGAGGCCTGCCGGGCCTGGAAGGCGGCATCCGGTTCAATGCCTTGCCGCATCACCATCCTGTTTGAAGGCGAGGAGGAATCCGGCTCGCCATCGCTCAAGCCATTTCTCGAGGCCAATGCCGATGAACTCAAGGCCGAGTGCGCCCTGGTTTGCGACACCGGCATGTGGGACACCGAGACACCGGCAATCGCCGTCGCACTCCGCGGTCTGGTCGGCGAAGAAGTGACGATCCACGCAGCCGACCGTGATCTGCATTCCGGCCTGTTCGGTGGTGCTGCCGCCAACCCGCTGCATATCCTGTCAAAGATCCTTGCTGATCTGCATGATGAGACCGGCCGAGTGACGCTTGAAGGGTTTTATGACGGCGTCGAGGAAACTCCGGCACAGGTGCTTGCCAGCTGGGAAAGCCTTGGCCGGACGTCTGAAGCGTTTCTGGGTGAAATCGGCCTTTCGGTTCCCTCAGGTGAACAGGGCCGCTCCGTGCTGGAGCTCACCTGGGCGCGGCCCACGGCGGAAGTCAACGGCATGTGGGGCGGCTACACCGGCGAAGGCTTCAAGACCGTGATAGCGGCGCAAGCCTCGGCCAAGGTGTCCTTCCGGCTTGTCGGAAAGCAGGATCCCGAACAGGTCAGCAAGGCCTTCCGCGCCCATGTTGAAGCCCGCCTGCCGGCCGATTGCACAGCCAGCTTTGCACCGCATGGCGGCTCACCTGCAATTCAGCTGCCATTTGATTCGCCCGTGGTCACCAAGACGCGTACCGCGCTCACCGATGAGTGGCCAAAGCCTGCAGTGATGATCGGCATGGGCGGCTCCATCCCGATCGTCGGCGACTTCCAGAACATTCTTGGCCTGCAATCGGTTCTGTGCGGTTTTGGCCTCACTGATGACCGGATTCATTCGCCCAATGAGAAATACGACCTGACATCCTTCGCCAAGGGAATCCGGTCCTGGGTCCGCATTCTGGGTGCCTTGTCGGTGCGGTGAGACTGGGAGTCGACGACCGCTTGCTGGTTGCTGAGACTGTGAAAGGGGTGGTTTCCTTAACCACCCCTTAAATCGTCGCATTTAGGGTGTTTTCAGATCGCCGGGCAGTTTCGGAATGGGACATTGACTGTTTCCGTAACGGAATTGCTGTGAAACCAAACCCTGGATCGTTCTCGCAACCCAATCGTTTGCGCGGCCTGCCGGGACACAACAGCATCCGGATCCTTGATGGCGCGAAAGAAAACAACCCGAAGCCGAATCGAGCCTTCTTTTGAAGGCTCGCGATCACAGGGAAGTTCGCGAACCATTGCCGATGATCGCGTCGCCGGCAAAACCACGCCCAAATCCACAACTGCCAAGCGCCGGAAAAAGCCCCAGTCTAAAGCCCGCAAGCCCCGGGGCCGGACGTCGCGCGGCCGGATCACCGGTGCCTTGCGTTCAATGGTCTACTGGTGCTGTGTGCTGGGCATATGGGGTGGTATCGCCATTGCAGGTGTGGTTATTTTCTACGGCGCGCGCATGCCGAGCGCTGCGACATGGTCGATCCCCGACCGACCGCCGAATGTCAAGATTGTCTCGGTCAAGGGGGAGACCATGGCCAATCGCGGCGCGACAGGCGGAGAAGCCCTGCTGCTGGGTGATATGTCGCCTTACATTCCAGAAGCCGTCATCGCCATTGAGGACCGCAGGTTCTATTCGCATTTCGGCGTTGACCCGATCGGGCTGGCCCGGGCGATGGTCTCAAACCTGACAGCCGGCGGTATGGTTCAGGGCGGGTCAACCCTGACCCAGCAATTGGCCAAGAACCTGTTTCTTTCCCCGGAACGTACGGTGGAGCGCAAGGTTCAGGAAGTGTTGCTGGCATTCTGGCTCGAGCACCGCTTCACCAAGGACCAGATTCTGGAGATGTATCTCAACCGCGTGTATTTCGGCTCCGGTGCCTATGGCGTCGAGGCTGCATCGCGGCGTTATTTCCGCAAGCCCGCTCGCGATGTGTCGCTTGCCGAGGCCGCCCTTCTGGCAGGTCTGCTCAAGGCACCGTCGCGGCTGTCGCCCGCGCGCGATCCGAAGGCTGCCGAAGCCCGCAGCCAGGTGGTCTTGGCCGCGATGCGCGAGCAGGGGGTCGTATCAGACACCGAAATTGCCACCGCGCTGACCAGCCCGCAGGTCCGCGCCAAGAGTTACTGGACCGGCTCGGAAAACTATGTCGCCGATCTGGTGATGCAGCGACTGCCTGATCTTGTCGGCAAGATCACGGAGGATCTTGTGGTCGACACGACTATCGATTTTCAGCTGCAGCACGAGGCCGAAAAGGCGTTGCGGGCAACGCTCGAGAACAATGGCGCCAAGCTCAACGTCAGCCAGGGCGCGCTTGTCTCCATCGATGGAACCGGCGCTGTCAGGGCGCTGATCGGCGGACGTGAATACGCCACCAGCCAGTTTGACCGGGCCACCGACGCGTTGCGCCAGCCTGGATCTGCCTTCAAGCCATTTGTCTATGCGGCAGCCTTGGAGCAGGGACGCACGCCCCTGTCGGTGCGCAATGATGCGCCGGTGAAAATCGGCAAATGGACGCCTGAGAATTATGATGGAAAATATCGCGGCAAGGTCACTTTGTCAGATGCCTTGACCCACTCGCTCAACACGGTCGCAGCCCAGCTTGTCATGGAAGTTGGCCCGAAGACGGTGGTGCAGACTGCCCGGCGCCTCGGCATCGAAGCGCCGATGAAGGCCAATGCCTCTATTGCGCTGGGAACGTCCGAAGTCACGCTTCTGGAGCTGACTGGAGCCTATGCGCCCTTCATGAACGGCGGCTACAAAGCCACGCCGCATGTCATCCGTCGGGTCTCGACCCATGATGGCAAGGTGCTTTACGAGAACACCTATGACAATCCGCCCCGCGTGATTGATCCAGCCGTTGCTGCGATGATGAATCAGATGCTGGTACGCGTGGTCGAGGAAGGAACCGGTCGCAAGGCGCGCCTTGACGGTTGGCCTGCGGCTGGCAAGACCGGAACAACCCAGTCCTACCGCGATGCGCTGTTCGTCGGTTACACCGCCAATCTCGCAACCGGGGTCTGGTTCGGCAATGACAATGGCAAGCCGATGAAGAACGTCACCGGCGGCGGCCTTCCCGCCGAGACTTGGAAGCAGTTCATGCAGGCCGCCCACGAAGGTCTGCCTCCTGCGAGATTGCCGATGGGAGGCCCGATGCCGCCCGTCGCGATTGATGGCCCGAGCGGGGCGGACGGTGACGCCGTGGCCGGTCTGGTCCGTGATTTGGCGCCGGTTCCTGTTTCGCGTGACGCGACCGGTGCTACAGATAACAATTTCCTGACGCCGCCGGCTGACATAGGCTCTGCGCCTGCACAGCCGGACGGAAACAAGCGAACCACCCTTCTCGACATCCTGATGGGTAATTGATATCCAATCGGGGCATTAAACCCGCAAAAACAGACAACATCTTGCGACCTGCATTTCCCATGACGCTTGCAGTCTGGAAATGACATTCTTATATACGGCTCAACGCTTCCGGCGAGTCTCGCGCAAGTGAGGTCTGGGCTATGGCGGCGGAAACGGGTGACCCCGGTCATCCTGTTTTCAGTAGTGTCCCGTTAGGGGCTGTCGTATGGAACGCCTGACCGGGTCCCGGCAGCTCGCTTCAAGGAGAATTGAATATGGCTAAAGTTATCGGTATCGACCTCGGAACCACCAACTCCTGCGTCGCAGTGATGGATGGCAAAGACGCCCGGGTGATCGAAAACGCGGAAGGTGCCCGCACCACCCCGTCCATGGTCGCCTTCAGTGACGACGGTGAACGTCTGGTTGGCCAGCCGGCCAAGCGGCAGGCGGTCACCAACCCTGAAAATACTCTTTTTGCGGTCAAGCGTCTGATTGGCCGCCGTTTTGAAGACAAGGCTGTCGGCAAGGACCAGGAACTTGTTCCTTTCAAAATCGTCCGTGGCGACAATGGCGATGCATGGGTTGAAGCCAATGGCGACAAATATTCGCCGGCCCAGATCTCGGCAATGATCCTTCAGAAGATGAAGGAAACCGCTGAATCCTATCTTGGCGAAAAGGTCGAGAAGGCCGTCATCACTGTCCCGGCCTACTTCAACGACGCCCAGCGTCAGGCCACCAAGGACGCCGGCAAGATCGCCGGTCTTGAAGTTCTGCGCATCATCAACGAGCCGACAGCAGCGGCGCTGGCCTATGGTCTGGACAAGACCGAAGGCAAGACCATCGCGGTTTACGACCTTGGCGGCGGCACCTTCGACGTCTCGATCCTCGAGATCGGCGACGGCGTCTTCGAAGTGAAGTCGACCAATGGCGACACCTTCTTGGGCGGTGAAGACTTCGACATGCGTCTGGTCGGCTATCTTGCCGACGAGTTCAAGAATGAGCAGGGGATTGACCTGAAGAAGGACAAGCTCGCGCTGCAGCGTCTCAAGGAAGCTGCCGAAAAGGCCAAGATCGAGCTGTCATCCGCTTCGCAGACCGAAATCAACCTGCCGTTCATTACCGCCGATGCGTCGGGTCCCAAGCACCTGACCATGAAGCTGAGCCGCTCCAAGTTCGAAAGCCTGGTCGATGACTTTGTCCAGCGCACCATTGCGCCGTGCAAGGCAGCTCTCAAGGATGCTGGCCTCCAGTCGGCCGAAATCGACGAAGTGGTTCTGGTCGGCGGCATGACCCGCATGCCCAAGATCCAGGAAGTTGTGAAGAAGTTCTTCGGTAAGGAGCCTCACAAGGGCGTCAACCCGGACGAAGTTGTTGCCATGGGCGCAGCCATTCAGGCTGGCGTTCTGCAGGGCGACGTCAAGGATGTTCTGCTGCTCGACGTGACACCCCTGTCTCTCGGCATCGAAACCCTTGGTGGTGTGTTCACCCGTCTGATCGATCGCAACACCACGATCCCGACCAAGAAGAGCCAGGTTTTCTCCACCGCTGAAGACAATCAGAACGCGGTGACGATCCGGGTATTCCAGGGCGAGCGCGAAATGGCTGCCGACAACAAGATCCTCGGCCAGTTCGATCTCGTTGGAATTCCGCCGGCACCGCGCGGCGTGCCGCAGATTGAAGTGACCTTCGATATCGACGCCAACGGCATCGTCAACGTCTCGGCCAAGGACAAGGGCACCGGCAAGGAGCACCAGATCCGCATCCAGGCATCCGGTGGTCTCTCCGACGCCGACATCGACGCGATGATCAAGGAAGCCGAATCCAACGCCGAGGGCGACAAGAAGCGTCGTGCCGTCGTCGAGGCCAAGAACCAGGGCGAAAGCCTGATCCACTCCTCGGAGCAGTCGCTCAAGGACTACGGCGACAAGGTCAACGAAGAGGACCGCACCGCCATCGCCGATGCGATCGCGGCCCTCAAGACCGCTGTTGAAGCTGAAGAGCCTGACGCCGAGGACATCCAGGCCAAGAGCCAGACCCTCATGGAAGTTTCCATGAAGCTTGGTCAGGCCATGTATGAACAGACCCAGGCTGACGAGGATGCTGGCGGAAACGACGGCGAAGAAAAGATCGTTGATGCGGACTTCGAGGAAGTCAACGACGACGACGATGAGAAAAAGTCAGCCTGATAGTCGATCTGACATCACGCGAGAATGACGGAGGGCCCCTAGCGGGGCCCTTTTCGCGTTTACGATGATCTGAACTTACGGTTGTGCGCAATGGTAGAAAGCCCTAATTTATAGAACCAGATTGTGCCTTTCACCAATTTTGAAGCGGTGTTCTGTTAAGAGAACCGGACAACGGATACAGGGGCGGAGGGTTGTTCCGATACACGGAGCAGGCTCGTGTGGATGATTGGAGAGCTTGGTGCGGCAGAACTACAGGTTGTTCGGAGTTTGGAGACTCCTGGCCGCGATGCTGGTGATGGCCTACCACTTCTCACATTATGCGCCGAACCCGGAGCCCATTGTCGAATGGTTCGAGCACATGCTGCCCCTGCTTGACATGTTTTTCATAATGTCCGGTTTTCTCATCTTCGAGCACTATGGCAGGATGGAAAATACAAGCGAAAACTACGTCTTGTTCCTGATCAAGCGGCTCTCGCGGCTCTATCCGCTTCACCTGATCACGCTCATGTTTTTCGTCGCGTTCGGTGTGCTTGTGCATCTCGGACTGCTGCATTCCCAGGGTGCTGACACGCGCTATGACTTTTCGGCCTTGCCTGCCAATCTGTTGCTGATCCAGGCTTGGGGCGTCGATTCCGAATTGACCTTCAATTACGTGTCATGGTCGCTATCGGGGGAATGGTTTGCCTACCTGATCTTTCCGATCGTGCTTTTTGCCTCTGCCCGGGGCCGGGCCATGGGGTTGGCGCTGTTGGTGGCAGTTATTATCGTGGCGCTGGAAATCGCGGACAATGGCGCAACCGAACAATATGATTTCTGGTTCGATACGAAATTGTGGGCGGCCTATCGCGTGGCTGCAGATTTCAGCTTTGGAGCATTTCTTTGTGAGGTCACGCGGCAATTGAAGGTTCCACCGCGCTGCCAATGGCTCGCGTGGAGCATGCTCGGCGGCGTGTTTGCCGCCATGTTTTCCAACGCGAATATCTATCTCACGCTCGCCATGTTCGGCGTAGCCATTGTTCTGGCTGCGCTGGCTGACCGGACCGAAAAGGATGAAACGGCGTGGCTTGAGCCGATCATGCCCGTGGCTGCGGTCTCGTTTGGAGTCTACCTCTGGCATCCTGTGATCGAGCTTTTCGCCTACTCGCTGTTCTGGAAACGCATAGTCGGCGTTGATGATCCCGTGTTGTTCTGGATCTACATGCCGCTTCCAGTGATGCTTACCGTTTGTGTGGCTGTGGCATCGGCGCGCCGGTTCGAGCGGCCAGTGGGAAAGTGGATTGAAACAACGCTTACCAGGCTTGCCAGACGTCGCATATTGTCCCGCCAACAGGCCTGAACCGGATTGGCTGCAGACTATCCGGTTCATTGGGGGCTAGAATTTTTCTCGATGAGTGACTACATGACGAAAGAGCGCGTTCAGGCGCGGGTCCCGCTTACGCATTTTTAGGTGGACCATGTGTGAGATCTTGTGCGTCCATCTAGCTGCGGCATCGTAGCGGACGCTCCCGGAAGAGAGATTGACGGATACTATGGCCAAGCCAGACTATTACGAAACGCTTGGTGTGGCGCGTGGTGCGGATGAGAAAGAGCTGAAAAGCGCTTTCCGCAAGCTTGCCATGAAATACCACCCGGACAAAAACCCTGACAGTTCCGACGCCGAGCACAAGTTCAAGGAAATCAACGAGGCCTACGAGACCTTGAAGGATCCGAACAAGCGCGCGGCCTACGACCGGTTCGGTCACGCTGCCTTTGAACAGGGTGGCCCTGGCGGAATGGGCGGCGGCTTTGGTGGCGGCGGCGGTGGCGGCTTCTCCGACATCTTCGAGGATATCTTCGGCGAAATGATGGGTGGTCGCGGTGGTCGACGTTCATCCGGCGGTCGCGAGCGCGGTGCCGATCTTCGCTACAACATGGAAATCACGCTCGAGGAAGCCTACACCGGCAAGACCGCGCAGATCCGCGTTCCCACCTCGATCACCTGTGACGTCTGCTCCGGCTCGGGCGCAAAGCCCGGCACACAGCCAAGCACGTGTGCCACGTGCGGCGGCGCAGGCCGTGTTCGTGCGGCACAGGGCTTTTTCTCGGTTGAGCGCACCTGCCCGACGTGCCACGGGCGTGGCCAGACCATCACCGACCCCTGCACCAAATGTGCGGGTCAGGGCCGTGTTACCGAAGAGCGGTCGCTGTCTGTCAACATTCCCTCAGGCATCGAGGATGGCACCCGGATCAGATTGTCGGGCGAAGGCGAAGCCGGTATGCGCGGCGGCCCCTCGGGCGACCTCTATATCTTCCTCTCGGTCCGCCCGCATACCGTTTTCCAGCGCGAAGGCGCCGATCTTTACTGCTCCGTGCCGATTTCCATGACCTCGGCAGCGCTGGGTGGCAAGTTTGATATCACCACGATGGATGGAGCCCGCTCGCGGGTGACTGTGCCCGAAGGCACTCAGCCCGGCAAGGAACTGCGACTTCGCGGCAAGGGCATGCCCGTGCTGCGCTCGGCGCAGTTTGGCGATCTCTATGTCCGCATCACCATTGAGACACCCCAGAAGCTGTCCAAGCGGCAGCGTGAATTGTTGATGGAATTTCAGGAGCTGTCTTCCAAGGAGACAAGCCCCGAATCAACCGGCTTCTTTTCGAAGATGAAGGGCTTTTTCGACACCATGTCGGATTAATCCCTCGGGCAAGCAGGCGTCGCCCAAGAGAAACCATGTTTTGTGTCCAGCTGGTGCTGTGTAAGTAAGCTGTCTGCTGGACAGGGTGCCGCTGCTGGAGGGTGCAGACCGTGATCATGAGTGTTCCTGGACGCATCGCCAGGCGATTTGACGACGAAATCCGCTTTTTCAAAGGGTGGATGGACGGCCCGAAAGCCGTTGGCGCCATCATGCCCACCTCATCCGTGACCGCCCGCTCCATGGCGTCGGTGATCAATCCTGTATCCGGATTGCCTGTCCTTGAACTCGGCCCAGGAACCGGTGTCATTACGCGGGCCATTCTGGCGCGTGGCATAGCCCCTGAAAATCTGGTGTCGGTAGAATATTCTGTTGATTTCCACACCCGTCTGCAGCTCGATTTTCCAGGTGTGCGGTTCATTCGCGGCGATGCCTTTGATCTTGATGAAACGCTTGGGGAAATGAACGCCAGCCAGTTCGACAGCGTGATATCTGGTATACCGCTGCTCAATTTTCCCATGGCCAGCCGGGTTGCGCTGATTGAGGATCTGCTCGACCGCGTGCCGCTGGGAAGGCCTGTGGTCCAGTTCTCCTACGGTCCTGCATCCCCCGTCGTGTCCCGCGGGACGAGTTTCCAGGTCCTCCACCATGATTTCGTGTTGCGCAATGTGCCGCCTGCGCGGCTGTGGATTTATCGCCGCGGCGTCTCGGTTGTCTGAAGGAACGCCGTAAGGCGAGCAATCGAAGTGATGTGATTGAGCAGCGCTAAGCGAGATCATCAGCCAAATGGCGCTGACGGGCTTACAATTTCCAATAATGGGCGCCCCAGTGCTTCCCTCGATTTTTCGCTGCCATATATTGTTGATCAGGAATCAGCATCCCGTGGAGGGATTGTCACGCAGCGGAGCAAACCATGACCCCCAGAATACTCGTTCTTCCCGGCTCAAACCGCAACGGTTCGTTCAATGCCTCGCTGGCTGCCGTCGCTTCGCTCGAGTTGGCCAACCAGGGAGCTGATGTCACCCGTATCTCGTTGGTAGATTATCCGCTGCCGATTGTTGACGAGAACTTGAAAAATGAGAGCGGCATTCCGGACAATGCCATGAAACTGGGTCGCCTGATCGCCGCCCATCAGGGGGTTTTCCTGTGTTGCCCGGAATACAATTCATCGATCCCGCCTCTGCTCAAGAACATGATTGACTGGCTCAGCCTCATCTCGAAGGACGGCGATCAGCCCCTCAAGCCATGGTCAGGGCGCTATGTTGCGCTCGGATCGGCCTCGAATGGAAAGCTGGGTGGTATACGCGGCCTCTATCATGTCCGCTCGGTGATGGTGAACGTAGGAACACAGGTCATCAGCGAGCAGTGCGCGGTCAGTGGTGCTGCGGATGCCTTCGAGGCAGACGGACGGCTCAAGGACGAGCGGACCAACGCGATGCTGGTCAACACCTGCAAGTCCCTGATCAGGCATTGCGTGATGATGACATCCGGCTAGGCGCGGCTGTTTTTTGGTCCTTGCCGTTTGGCGTGGTCTTGCGATTACGGTGTCTTCATGCGAGGACCGGCTGAGACAGAGGGAACGCGAAATGCCACATGCAGCGCATGATCTGGGTGCACGAGCCCCTGAAAATGTTGATCCGCGCCTGATAGTCGCGCTTGATGTGCCGACCGTTGCCGAGGCCGAGGCCCTGGTGGAACGGATCGGTGACAACGCAATGTTCTACAAAATCGGCTACCAGCTTGCCTTTGCTGGCGGCTTCACGCTTGCCCGCGACCTCAAGGCATCGGGCCGCAAGGTCTTCCTCGACATGAAGCTGCTCGACATTGACAACACCATCGCCAAAGGCGTCGAGAATGTTGTTCGAATGGGCGTCGACATGTTGACCATCCATGCCTATCCAAAAGCGATGCGCGCTGCGGTTCAGGCTGCCAGGGGCAGCGACCTCTGCCTGCTCGGTGTGACGGTGCTGACCTCGATGGATGCCGACGATGTTGCTGAAGCCGGCTATGCCTTGTCTCCTGAAGATCTGGTTCTGCGCCGTGCACACCAAGCGCTTGACGCGGGTATGGGCGGCATCGTCTGCTCGGCAGCCGAAGCCCGTGCGGTCCGCGAGATTGTCGGGCCCGACATGGCGATCGTGACACCGGGCATTCGCCCCTCGGGAGCGGATCTCGGCGATCAGAAAAGGGTGATGTCACCTGCCGATGCGCTCGAAGCCGGCGCAACACATCTTGTGGTCGGGCGCCCAATTTCCGCAGCATCCGATCCGGCGGCGGCAGCCCGCGCGATCAGCGCTGAAATGAACAAGAGCTGAAACGCGAAAGGACCGGATAATGGTAAAGGGATACTGGATTGGGCGCATCGATGTGCATGATCCCGAAGCTTACAAGGCTTATGTAGAGACTGCGACGCCGGCTTACAGGGAATTCGGGGCGAATTTTCTGGTCCGCGGCGGCGAGTTCGATCCGGTCGAAGGCCAGGCCCGGTCACGCAATGTCGTGATCGAGTTTCCAAGTTATGAGGCTGCGCTTGCCTGCTACAACTCCGAAACCTATCAGAAAGCGCGCGCGATCCGTCAGAAATTCTCCGATGGCGAGCTGGTAGTCATCAAGGGCCACGACGCCTGAAACCAACGAAGCTGCGATAAATGCCCGCGCATCGCGGACCAGCCCTTCACCTTGCGCCGGTTATTGACTATGAGCTTTGGTGGACTGTGGCTGATTCCGGTTGCAGATGCGAATACTACCGGCCTTAGAGATCCTGTCAGGGAGTGCACAGATGACATCGCTGAATCAACCCAAGCTCGTCACGGTCTTTGGCGGGTCCGGCTTTGTTGGCCGCCATGTTGTGCGGGCGCTCGCCCGGCGCGGATACCGCATTCGCGTGGCCGTGCGCCGGCCCGACCTTGCTGGTCATCTGCAGCCTCTGGGCGGTGTGGGCCAGATTATGGCGGTTCAGGCCAACCTGCGGAACCGGGATTCTGTCGACAGAGCCGTCAAGGGCGCTGACTACGTCGTCAACTGCGTCGGCATTCTCTTTGAATCCGGGCGCAATACGTTTGGTTCGGTTCAGGATTTCGGCGCCCGTGCTGTTGCTGAAGCTGCCCGTGCTGCCGGTGCCGGCCTCACCCATATTTCGGCCATAGGGGCCAATCTCGACTCCGAGTCGGATTACGCCCGATCCAAGGGCCTGGCCGAAGCCTCGGTCCTCAAGGTCTTGCCCGACGCAGTGATCCTGCGTCCGTCGATCGTGTTTGGACCGGAAGATAGTTTCTTCAACAAATTCGCCGAAATGGCCCGCTTCGCGCCGGCCTTGCCGCTCATCGGCGGCGGTGAAACCAGGTTCCAGCCGGTCTATGTCGGTGATGTCGCTGAAGCAGTCGCCCGCAGCGTCGACGGAAACCTGACCGGCGGGACCATTTATGAGCTCGGCGGGCCGCGGGTTATGACCTTCAAGAACGTTCTCGAAGAGATCCTCGAGATCACCCACCGCAAGCGCGCCTTGCTTCCGCTGCCGTGGGGCCTCGCCTCTCTGATAGGCAAGGTTGCCACCCTCATCCCGTTCATCGACCCGCCGTTGACAGACGATCAGGTCACTTTGCTCAAGACCGACAATGTTGTTTCAGCAGACGCTACCAGTCAGAGCCGCACCCTTGCTGGCATGGATATCGCTCCGACCACTGTGGAAGCCATTCTGCCAAGCTATCTCACCCGTTACCGGCCACACGGCCAGTACAGCGGCACCGGTAGCGAAGCCTGAGCGCTGACTTCGCGTCCCTGACGTCAGTCCTGCTGCCTTCCGGATTGGAAATATGGGCCGCCGCGATCTTGATTGCGGCGAGCTTTTTCACGTCAGCCTTGACCGTTGCCGCGGGCATCGGCGGCGGCGTCGCCATGCTTGCGCTGATGGGATATCTTGTTCCTGTTGCAGCCATCATACCGGTGCACGGAATAGTGCAATTGGGCTCCAATGTCGGTCGGGCAGCGATTTTGCGCAATCATGTCGCCTGGACTTGTCTTGCCGCCTTTCTTATCGGCGCAATTCCCGGAGCTTGGGCAGGCAGCGCCGCAGTAGGGGCCTTGGCAGAGCCTTTGCTCAAGGCGGCCCTTGGCGGCTTCATCCTGCTGATCACCTGGATGCGGCTTCCGCGCCTTGCCGCGATCAGGCTTCCCGGCTTCGCCCTGACCGGCGCAATCACCACTTTCCTGACAATGATCTTTGGAGCCACCGGTCCGTTCAACGCCGTGGTCCTGTCCAAGACCTTTCCTGAACGCTTGCAGTTTCAGGCGACCACTGCCGCGGTGATGAGCCTGCAGCATCTGGTCAAGACCATTGCATTTGCCCTCGCCGGCTTTGCATTCGGGCCGTGGCTGCCGCTGATTGCTGCGATGATTCTCACCGGGCTCGCGGGAACATGGGTGGGAACCCACATCCTGCGCAAAACCCCGGAAAACCGCTTTCAACTGATTTTCAAGATATGTCTGACCGTGCTTGCGCTCGATTTGATCCGGCGCAGTGTTGCCTGAATGGCGCATGGTTAGCAATGATTTAAGAAACCGTCGGCTTTATTGGCAGCGTTATGTGAATCAGACTTGAATCAATTTGCGGAGCCGCGTAAATCGCCCCAGCTTCTCCGGGGGTAGCTATACTCGGCCTTCAAATCGTCAGGGCCGAGTTTTGCGAAAACGCCCATCCTGCGCATTGGATGGGTTGCCGTAAGAGTTCAGGTGTGCACAACGCGTTTTGCCAATTGGCCGAATGCAGCAATCAGTATCAGTCAAGATCAGGACATGAGTTCATGGGCAAAACAGTCGTATCCGCGTTCGCATTCGCAATTGTGGTGATCTTGTCCGCATCCGCCTTTGCGCCGCGCAGCGTCGCCCATTCGTCCAAAGGCTGCTCGCCAGCCTATGGCGTTGATCCCTGTGCGGTTCAGGCAATCGCTGAGTAAAAGCGGTTCACTCAGCCAAGCAGCCACAAGCCGACAAGCCCCAGCCCGCCGACCAGTATGCGCCACCAGGCAAACAAGGCGAAGCCGTGCTGTGAGACGAAATCCAGCAGTCCGCGCACGACGATCACACCAGCTATAAAGGCCATGACAAAGCCGACCGCGATGGTGACGATGTCATCATGGGCGAGTTGGCCGTAATTCTTGTAGAGATCGAGCGCGAAGGCGCCGGCCATTGTCGGCATGGCCAGGAAGAATGAAAACTCCGCTGCCGAGCGCTTGTCTGCCCCCATCAGAAGGGCGCCGACGATGGTGGCGCCCGACCGCGACGTGCCCGGGATCATGGCCAGGCATTGGCAAAGCCCGATCTTGAAGGCCAGAGACAGCGGATAATCCATCACATCGGTGTATTTCGGCGTGAGTTTCATCCGGTCAATAACCAGCAGAATAATGCCGCCGCCAATTAGCACCCAACAGATGAGCGCTGTCGATTCAAACAGAACCGACTTTATGAAGTCATGTGCCAGCGCGCCGATCACCGCTGCAGGCAGGAAAGCCAGCAGGATGGCGCCGACAAAATGCCGGGCCTTGGGGCTGGAAGGAAGTGCGATGGCGAGCGCCCAAAGCCGGGCAAAATAGACGGACAGGATCGCCAGAATGGCGCCGAGCTGCACCAGCACCTCGAAAGTGTTGCCAGGTGACTTGAAGCCCAGGAAATGCCCTGCAAGTAGCAGATGCGCGGTCGAGGACACCGGAACAAATTCGGTGAGGCCTTCTATGAGGCCGAGGAAGGCCCCCACAATTGTCGTATCATTCATGCTGCAGCGTCCCTGATTTGCACGATTATCGTCATTGGGCCATTGGTTCGCCCATTTTGGTGGCGAGGAATCACTGACACCTGATCAGTGATTCGCTTGTCTTGCGGTGGGCCAGTCCCTATAGCTCTATTTTCCGGAAACTGACCAGTCCCGCGCACCGGCGCCAACGCAAACATGCTCAGCTTCACGATGCCAGTTCTTTATCATCACACCATATCCGCAGCGTCCCGATTTGTTCGGGTCTGTTTCAACGAGGTCGATTTTGCCGCGGAGCTGGTGGAGGAATTGCCTTGGGAGAAGCGTCCTGATTTTTTGAAAATCAATCCGGCTGGAACCCTGCCTGTCTGTGTCACCGACAATGGCCATGCCCTTTGCGGACCGCATATCATTGCCGAGTGGATTGATGAGTCGTTCGGTGTGTTCAAGCGCGATCGCCGCCTTCTCGCCGAAGATCCGTTCCGTCGCGCTGAAATCCGGCGCTTGATAGAATGGTTTCTGATCAAGTTTGAGCAGGATGTGGTGCGTCCGCTGGTGCGCGAGAGGATCATCAAATTGCAGCTGCCGACGAGCAAGGGCGGCGGTGCGCCGGATCCCAAGATGCTCCGTACTGGCCGCGCCAATATCCGCCAGCATATGAAATACCTGTCCTGGCTCGCCGGATCGCGCGCATGGCTGGCTGGCGACCGGCTGAGTTATGCCGATCTCGCCGCCGCCGCCGCTTTGTCGGTGATGGACTATCTCGGCGAGATAGAGTGGAACGAGTATCCGCAGGCCAAGGAATGGTACCAGCGCGTCAAGTCCCGTCCGTCGTTCCGGCCCTTGCTCGCCGACCGGATCCGCAACCTGCCGCCCGTCGCCCATTACGCAGATCTTGATTTCTAGGCTGATGGCGGGCGCAAGCCATACCGGGCCCCATCCGCCTGACGATGTGGATCTATCCAAGGCCAGACACCAAGCGGAACGCCTCAAGGCCTTTGTGAAGGTAGAAGCTGAGCGACTGGGCTTTTGCGCATTTGCCGTGACCTCTGCGGCTTCAGAACCCGCCTTGCATGATCGCTTGACCGAGTTCGTGGCACTCGGTCGTCACGGCTCGATGCAATGGCTCGAAGAAACGCTGGACCGTCGCGCCGATCCGCAGGTGCTGTGGCCTGAGGCGCGATCGGTCATCGTGCTGGCGATGAATTACGGGCCGGATTGTGATCCGCTCGAAAACCTTGACCAAACCCAGAATGCCACGGTTTCGGTCTATGCCCGCAACCGCGACTATCACGACGTCATCAAGGGCAAGCTGAAGGAACTGGCGGGCAAATTTGCCTCCCGCGCCGGTGGCGACGTCAAGGTTTTCGTCGATACCGCGCCGGTTATGGAAAAGCCGCTGGCCCAGTCCGCCGGGCTCGGCTGGATTGGAAAGCACACCAATCTGGTCAGTCGCAGCCATGGCTCCTGGATCTTCCTGAGCTCGATCTTCACCACGGTCGACCTGATGGCCGATGCGCCCGAAATCGATCATTGCGGCTCCTGCCGCGCCTGTCTCGATGCCTGTCCGACCAATGCCTTCCCTGCGCCCTACCAGCTCGATGCGCGGCGTTGCATTTCCTACCTCACCATCGAGAACAAGGGCCCGATCCCGCACGAGTTCCGCGCGGCGATGGGCAACCGTGTCTATGGCTGTGACGATTGCCTGGCAGCCTGCCCGTGGAACAAATACGCGCAAGTCGCAAATGAGGCGAAACTGATCGCCCGCGATGATCTGCGCTCGCCGTCCCTGTCAGGGTTTCTGACCATGGACGATGCCGCGTTTAGGGCCTTTTTCTCTGGCTCTCCGGTCAAGCGCATCGGCCGGGACCGGTTTATGCGCAATGTGCTGGTTGCGGCGGGAAACAGCAGCGAACCCGGCCTGGTCCCGGCCTGCGAAGCGCTTCTGACCGATGCTTCGCCGCTGGTGCGTGGCGCTGCAATCTGGGCAGTGTCACAGTTGACGGCGCCGGACCACATGCATCAATTGGCGGCTGAAGCCGGTGAAGAGCCTGACCCTGAGGTTCGGCAAGAGTGGCAACTGGCGCTCGGCGCCGGGAAAGACGTGGAATGAGGTTGAGCTTATGAGAATGATGATCTTCGGCGCCGGGTTTTCCGGCCTTGCGATTGGCCGGGCGCTTTCTGGCGACTGCGATTTTGCCGGTGGCACCACCCGCAGCCCGGAGAGGTTTCCGGCGCTGCAAGGTGCTGGACTGACCCCTTTCATCTATCAGGGAGACGTCCCAGGAGAAGATCTGAGCGCCGCCCTGAGCGAGGTTACCCATCTGGTCATGTCGATTGCGCCGGATACAGACGGCGATCCGCTTCTGGAGGCATTTTCCGGCGGACTGCGCCCATCGATGCCCAAACTCGAGTGGATCGGCTATCTCTCCACTGTCGGCGTCTATGGCGACCATGACGGTGAATGGGTTGATGAAGAAACCCAGTGCCGGCCCGTCTCCAAACGGTCGGTGGCCCGTCTGGCAGCCGAGGACGGCTGGACAAGGCTGGCTGCGGAAGCTGGTGTGCCACTCGCCATCATCAGGCTATCGGGTATCTATGGTCCCGGACGCAATGCGCTCAAGACAGTTCATGAAGGCAAGGCGCGGCGGTTGATCAAGCCCGGGCAGGTGTTCAACCGCATCCACGTTGCCGACATTGGCGGCGCCACTGCGCTGCTCGCCAGGGAACGGCTTGGCGGGATCTACAATGTCACCGATGATCTGCCGGCTCCGCCGCAGGATGTCGTCAGCCTGGCTGTGGAACTGATGGGGGCGAAGTTGCCGCCGGAAATCGATTTCGAAACCGCCGATCTGTCGCCGATGGCGCGGTCTTTCTACGGTGAAAACAAGCGGGTTTCCAATGCCAGGATCAAGGCAAGTGGCTACACATTTCTCTATCCCGATTATTCTTCGGGACTGAATGGATTGTATGTCGACGGGTCGTGGCAGCAGTAGAGATGCTGCCCTGCAACAAAGCGCAACAACAAGTGATTTTGGCGATCTTTTTTTAGCCTGATTGAATGCTCAATACCCACGGCATCACAACGAGGGATTTGAGATTGACTTCAACTAGCATCAACGCACGTGTCGCCGGATTGTTCCTTGCAGGTCTTATGACCGCTGCAGCCACCCTTACGCCTGTCGTGCCCGCATCTGCTGCCGAGCCGTCCTGTGGGCGCGCGTCATGGTATGCACTGACGTCGCGCACCGCGTCGGGCGAGCGCATGGACCCTTCCAAGCTCACTGCTGCCCACCCGCGTCTGCGCTTCGGCACCAAGGTCGAGGTGGTCAATCCACGCAATGGCAAGAGCGTCGTGGTGCGCATCAATGACCGGGGTCCCTTCGTCAAGGGCCGCATCATCGACGTGTCCAAGGCAGCCGCCAGCCATTTGGGCATGATCAAGTCTGGCGTCGCAAAAGTTTGCTATCACGTGGTTTCCTGAGTCAACCGTCTTGCCAGCCCCGATTGTCTCGCTATTGTGGCGTGACGTGTATTGTTTCAAGGGGTTACAGCGCTGTTGCGCGTTCACGTGAACGCGCGGCGCTTTTGGGGGCGGTGAATGACGGACAGCGTGGAAACTCTGGGGCGGCAGGAAGCCCTGACCAGGGAAATAGCCTCCAGGCGGGATGATCTGGTGGCGCTGACCCAGGATCTGATTCGCTTCCCGACACTCAACCCGCCTGGCGATTTCTATCGCGACATCTGCGAATATCTCGCCCGTCGTCTCGAAAAATCAGGCTTCGACGTCAAGCTGCTGCGCGCCGAAGGCACGCCCGGTGACAGCGAGCGGCATCCACGCTGGAATGTGATCTGTCGTCGCGAAGGCGGCCGCTCCGGACCCTGCGTGCATTTCAATTCCCATATCGACGTGGTCTCGACCGGTGCAGGCTGGACCTTCGACCCCTTCGCTGGAACGGTATCCGACGGCAAGGTCTATGGTCGTGGCGCCTGTGACATGAAGGGCGGGCTCGCGGCCTCGATCGTCGCTGCGGAAGCCTTTGTTGCGCTGTGGCCAGAATATCCCGGCGCCATCGAGATTTCCGGAACGGCTGACGAGGAAACCGGCGGCTATGGCGGCGTCGCCTGGCTCGCCGAACAGGGCTATTTCTCGCCCGAACGCGTCCAGCACGTGATCATTCCCGAACCGCTCAACAAGGACCGGATCTGCCTTGGCCATCGCGGCGTCATGTGGGCCCAGATCCGTACCCACGGCCGCATTGCCCACGGTTCGATGCCGTTTCTGGGCGATTGCGCAGTCCGTCACATGGGCGCCGTCATCACCGAGATGGAAAAAAACCTGTTTCCGGCTCTGGCAAAAAAACACACTGCCATGCCCGTGGTTCCCGACGGTGCCCGGCAATCCACCATGAACATCAACTCGCTTCATGGTGGCCAGGCCGAGCCAGATCCCGATTTCACCGGTTTCCCGTCGGCCTGCGTGCCTGACGAAGCACGTATGGTCATCGACCGGCGTTACCTGATCGAGGAAAAGGCCGAAGAGGTGCGCGAAGAGATTGTCTCGCTGCTGGAACGGGTCAAGGCTGAGCGGACAGGGTTCCGTTATGATTTTGAGGAACTCTGGCAGGTGAGCCCAACCATGACATCGGTTGATTCCCAGGTCGTCAAGGCAGTTGAGCGCGGTATCCGCTCTGCCCTGTCATGCGAGCCGGTCCATGTCGTCTCGCCCGGCACCTACGATCAGAAACATATTGACCGCATTGGTCGCTTGAAAGACTGTATCGCCTATGGCCCCGGCATCCTCGATCTGGCGCATCAGCCGGACGAATATGTCGGGATCGACGACATGGTGGACTCGGCAAAGGTCATGGCCTTTGCATTGGACGATCTTCTGCACGGACGCGCGTAAGACGCATCCGGATTAACGGGAACAAAGGAAGCTGACATGACAAAAAATTCGATCACGGCTGCTGCCGTTTCGTTGCTGGCGCTGGGACTGGCTCTCGGCGTCAACCCGGCCATGGCCGCCAAGATGGATGCCAGCATCGGCATGCAGCTCGAGCCACCGAACCTTGATCCGACCGGCGGCGCAGCTGCTGCGATCGATGAAGTGGTCTACGCCAACGTGTTTGAGGGTCTCACCCGCTTTGGCTCCGACGGCGCCATCCTGCCGGCGCTGGCTTCAAGCTGGGAGATTTCCGAGGACGGCCTGACCTACACTTTCAAGCTTCAGGAAGGCGTGAAGTTCCATGACGGTTCGGACTTCAACGCTGACGACGTCAAGTTCTCGCTTGATCGCGCCCGTGGCGCCGATTCCACCAATGCCCAAAAGGCGCTGTTTGCCGACATCGCTTCGGTTGACGTGGTCGATCCGGCCACCGTCAAGGTGACGCTTTCCAAGCCGAACGGTTCGTTCCTGTTCAACATGGCCTGGGGCGATGCGGTTATCGTTGCGCCTGAGACCGCGGCCGACAACGCCGCCAAGCCGGTCGGCACAGGTCCGTTCAGCTTCACCGAATGGGTCAAGGGCGACCGCGTCGAACTGGGTCGTTTTGCCGGCTACTGGGGCACACCGGTCAAGCTCGACAAGGTGACCTTCAAGTTCATTTCCGATCCGACCGCGGCCTTTGCCGCCATGATGGCCGGTGATATCGATGCCTATCCGACCTTCCCCGCGCCTGAGAACCTGGTTCAGTTCGAGAGTGATCCGCGCTTCTCGGTGATCATCGGTTCGTCCGAGGGCGAAACCATTCTCGGCATGAACAACAAGAAACCGCCTCTCGACAACATCAAGGTTCGTCAGGCGATCGCCCATGCGATTGATCGTCAGGCAATCATCGATGGCGCCATGTTCGGCTACGGAACCCCGATCGGCACGCACTTTGCGCCGCACAACCCGGCCTATGTCGATCTGACCGCCCAGTCGGCCTATGATCCCGAGCAGTCCAAGGCTCTGCTGGCGGAAGCCGGTGTCAGCGATCTGACCCTGTCATTGAAGCTGCCCCCGCCAAGCTATGCCCGCCGCGGCGGCGAAATCATTGCGGCCGAGCTGCGCGAAGTCGGCATCAATGTCGACATCACCAATGTCGAATGGGCGCAGTGGCTGGATGATGTGTTCAAGGCGAAGAATTTCGACCTGACCATCGTTTCGCACACCGAACCGATGGACATCGGCATTTACGCTCGCGACGATTACTACTTCCAGTACGGTGATCCCGCTTTCAAGGCGATCATGGCTGACCTGGATAAGGCCACCGACCCAGCCAAGCGCACCGAGCTGATGCAGGCGGCCCAGAAGAAGATCGCCGACGACTACGTCAACGCCTATCTGTTCCAGCTGGCCCGCACCGGCGTTACCAGTGCCAAGCTCAAGGGCATCTGGCCGAACTCGCCGACCCAGGCCAACGACATGACCGGTGTCTACTGGGAAGGTTGAGACCTGAGACGCCAATGATGGCCGGGTTTGCGCCCGGCCATAACTTTACCATGCCCCTGGATCATGCCCCCCTGGATCGTGCCCAATGACCGCCTACCTTCTGCGGCGCCTCCTCTCCCTGTCGCTCAGCCTTGTTGCCGCAAGTCTCGTCATCTTCCTGGTGATGGAAGTGGTGCCCGGCGATCCGGCATCGTTCATGATGGGGATAAACGCCGATCCCCAGGCAGTGGCTGCCTTGCGCAGCCAGCTCGGCCTCGATGAGCCCTTGGCATTGCGCTACATTGGCTGGGTCGCAGGATTGCTGCAGGGTGATTTTGGGATTTCCTATACCTACCGGGTTCCTGTCTCCGAACTGATTGCCGAGCGGGTGGTGATATCGCTGCCGCTGACACTCTATGCGCTGGCGCTTTCGACCCTGATTGCCTTTCCGGCCGGTATTCTCGCCGCTGCCCGCCGCAACTCGGCAGCCGATCTTTCCGTCATGGGCGCAACCCAGCTCGGCGTGGCCATCCCCAATTTCTGGTTTGCGATGATCCTGGTGCTGGTCTTTGCGGTCAATCTGCGCTGGTTCTCGGCCGGCGGGTTTCCGGGATGGGATGCCGGCTTCTGGCCCGCGATGAAGGCGCTGACACTGCCGGCGATCGCCCTGGCGCTTCCGCAGGCATCTATCCTGGCTCGCGTGATGCGATCCTCGCTGATCGACACGCTCGATGAGGATTTCATGCGCACCGCTCGCGCCAAGGGGCTGAGCCGCGGTCAGGCTCTGTGGCGCCATGCGCTGCGCAATGCGCTGATACCGGTGCTGACCATCATCGGCCTGCAGTTTTCCTTCCTGCTGGCCGGTGGCATCATCATTGAAAACGTCTTCTATCTGCCTGGCCTTGGCCGTCTGGCATTTCAGGCAATCACCCAGCGTGATCTGATTGTCGTCCGCTCGGTCGTCATCCTGCTGGTCTTCGCCGTCATCGTCGTCACCTTCCTGGTTGATCTCGCCTATGCGGCGGCGGATCCGCGATTGCGCAGGCGCCGGACATGAGTACTGACATGAGTGCGAATCCGGCTAACCGTTCCCTGCTGCGCGCTGCATTCGGCCATCCGGCCTTCGTCATCGGCACGCTTCTTTCGGCCTTGTTTGTCATGCTGGCGCTTGTCTCGTTTATCTGGACGCCGTTCGATCCGACCAAGCTCGATATCGCTGGAAAGCTCAAGGGACCGTCGCTCGCGCATTGGTTCGGCACGGATCATTTCGGACGCGACATATTTTCGATGATCATGGTCGGCGCCCGGGTTTCGATTGCCGTGGCCTTTGTCGCGGTCGGCATCGGCATGATTCTCGGCGTGCCGCTGGGTCTCTATGCCGCCGCGCGCAGGGGAAGCCTCATCGACGAGATTATCATGCGTGGCAATGATTTGGTGTTTGCCTTTCCGTCGCTGTTGCTCGCCATCATGATCACCGCCGTCTTTGGTCCCGGCGCCGTCAATGCGATCATCGCCATCGGCATTTTCAATGTGCCGGTGTTTGCCCGGCTGGCGCGCGGAGCCGCGCTGTCGCTCTGGACCCGCGATTTCGTGCTCGCCGCACGAGTGGCAGGCAAGAGCCAGAGCCGTATCTCGGCCGAACACATCCTGCCCAACATCACCAATCTGCTGATCGTTCAGGGCACCATACAATTCTCTCTCGCGATCCTCGCCGAAGCAGCCCTTGCCTATGTCGGGCTCGGGGCGCAGCCGCCATTGCCCAGTTGGGGCCGGATGCTGGCCGATGCGCAGACGCTGATCTCGCTTGCGCCGCACATGGCCTTGTTTCCCGGCTTTGCAATTATCACCACGGTGCTCGGCCTCAATCTGATGGGTGACGGCCTGCGCGATCTGTTCGACCCCAAACTGAGACGGGGGCGCTGATGTCGGTGCTCTCCATCTCCGATCTGAAGGTCGACATTCACGGCAAGACCGTGTTGCACGATATCGACCTGACCCTGGAGCCCGGCCGTATCCTTGGCATTGTCGGCGAATCCGGATCCGGCAAATCGATGACGGCGCTGTCGGTGATGCAATTGCTGCCGCATGGCAGCCAATGGAGCGGGTCAATTAAAGTTGCCGGCGCCGATCTCTCCACCATGGATGAACTGGCGCTTTGCAAGATGCGCGGCCGCGATGTCGGCATGATCTTCCAGGAGCCGATGACGGCTCTCAATCCGGTGCGCACGATTGGCGATCAGGTCGCCGAAACGGTGCGCATCCACACCGGCGCCAGCCGCCGGGAGGCGTTTTCGATCGCCCGCGAGATGCTCAACCGGGTCGGCCTTTCCGAAGACCGGTTCCCGCTCGATCGCTTTCCGCATGATCTCTCCGGCGGACAGCGTCAACGCGTTGTCATCGCCCAAGCCATTGCGCTCCGGCCCAAACTGCTGATCGCCGATGAACCGACCACGGCGCTGGATGTAACGACCCAGGCCCAGATCCTCGATCTGCTCAAGCAGCTGGTGCGGGAAGAGAACATGGGGTTGATGCTGATCACCCATGATCTTGCCGTGGTGGCGGGGCTCGCTGATTCGATTGCCATCATGAAGGATGGCTTGGTCGTCGAGGCGGGTCCGACCCGCGAGATCTTTCATGCCATGCGCCATCCCTACACGCGGGCACTGTTCTCTGCCTCCGCCCATGTGCCGGAACGAAACCGGAAGCCTCAACCAGGCGCAACGCCGGTTCTGGCCGTCGAGAAGGTCGTCCGCGACTATCAGCAACCCCGCCGCAACATCTTCGTCAAGCCGCCCGCGTTCCGAGCCGTTGACCACGTCAGCTTCGAGATATCCCAGGGCGAGAATGTGGGCCTGGTCGGTGAATCCGGCTGTGGAAAGTCGACCCTGGCCCGCTCGATTCTGGCGCTCGACGGCTTGCAAGGCGGAGATATCCGACTCAACGGTCATCTCTTTTCCAGTGCCGGTGATGGTCCTCATCCCGAACTCAGGGCCGGGATGCAGGTGGTGTTTCAGGATCCCTATGGATCATTCAACCCGCGCCACCGGGTGCGAAGGCTCGTTACGGAACCGTTCCATCTCGTCAAGGACCCGCCGCGCGGCGCCGAGCTCGAGCGGCGGATCGACCGTGCTCTGACCGAAGTCGGCCTCACATCCAGTGACGCCGACAAATACATCCATGAGTTTTCCGGCGGCCAGCGCCAGCGCATCGCCATTGCCCGGGCATTGATCATTGAGCCGGCGCTGATTGTGCTCGATGAAGCGGTTTCGGCGCTCGATGTGTCCATCCGCGCCCAGATACTTGATCTGCTGGCGGGCTTGTCGGACCGGCTGGACCTGTCCTATCTGTTCATCTCGCATGATCTTTCTGTTGTTCGTGCCATCACCGACCGGGTGCTGGTGATGAAGGACGGCAAGATCGTCGAGCACGGCGAGACAGAAAGCGTGTTTCGCAATCCGCAGCATCCCTATACGAGAGAGCTGGTGGCGGCGACGCCATCGCTGGAAGCAGCCCTTGCTGCGCCAGCCAGCTCAGCATGAAGGAAGGACCACCCGTGACCAAGACCCTGGACGCCGGATTCGATACCAGTCAGTGCCTGATTGGCGGCCGATGGATTGGCGCCAGTGGTGGCAAGACTTTGCCGGTCGAAGATCCCTCGACCGGTCTGGAAATCGGCCGCATTGCCCGCGGCGGCAAAACCGAGATCGAGGCTGCGGTCGATGCGGCTCAAAACGCGCTGTCGGGCGAATGGGGCCAGATGCCTGCAGCCGAACGCGGTCGTCTGCTCGCCAAGATTGGCCGTGCTGTGGAAGATCACGTCGAGTGGCTAGCCAATCTCGAAGCTCATGATGTCGGAAAGCCGCTAAGCCAGGCCCGCGCCGATGCCCGTGCCCTGGCGCGCTATCTGGAGTTCTATGGCGGCGCCGCCGACAAGATCCATGGCGAGACCATTCCCTACCTCAATGACTACACGGTGTTCACCCTGCGCGAGCCGCATGGCGTGACCGGGCACATCATCCCGTGGAACTACCCGATGCAGATCCTCGGCCGTTCGGTTGGTGCTGCACTGACCATGGGCAATGCGGCGGTTCTGAAGCCGGCTGAGGAAGCATCGCTCACGGCTCTGGCGTTTGCGCGGATCGCTACCGATTGCGGTCTGCCTGCCGGCGCGCTCAATGTGGTGCCGGGTCTTGGCGAGGAAGCGGGCGCCGCGCTTTGCGAGCATCCGGGCGTCAATCATCTCTCCTTCACCGGTTCGCTCGAAACCGGCCGCAAGGTGCAGCAGGCGGCTGCACAGAACGTGGTGCCGGTGACGCTGGAACTTGGCGGAAAATCACCGCAGATCGTTTTTGCCGATGCCGATCTGGAACGGGCGCTGCCATTTCTGGTCAATGCCGGCATTCAGAATGCCGGTCAGACCTGCTCGGCATCATCGCGCATTCTGGTCGAGGCCTCGCTGCACAAGGATGTCGTCCGGCTGATGAGCGAGCGCTACAAGGCGCTGACCGTCGGTGCTGCGATTGAGGATCAGTCGGTCGGTCCGCTGATTTCCGCCCGGCAGAAGAACATCGTTCAGGGTTTTCTGGCCGAGGCGGACGAGGACGGGCTTGCCCCGGTTGCCGAAGGCCAGATGCCCAAATCGGCGCCGATGGGTGGCCACTATGTTCGCCCGACGCTCTATGGCGACGTTGACCCCGGCCATGCGCTGGCCCGCGACGAGATCTTTGGCCCGGTGCAGGTGATCATTCCGTTCCGCGACGAGGAGGAAGCCATCGCGATCGCAAATGGGACCGATTACGGGCTTGTCGCCGGGGTCTGGACCAGTGACGGCGGACGGCAGATGCGGATGGCGCGGGCGATCCGCTCCGGTCAGGTCTTTGTCAACAATTACGGCGCCGGCGGTGGGGTCGAACTGCCTTTCGGTGGCGTCGGCAAATCCGGCCATGGCCGCGAAAAGGGCTTTGAGGCGCTTTACGGCTTCTCGGCCCTGAAAACCGTCGCTGTCTGGCACGGCCGTTGAAAATTTGAGTGAGGAGCACGTGATGAGACTTGAAGGCAAGACTGCCCTGGTAACCGGTGGCGCATCAGGATTTGGAGCGGGCATCGTCCGCAAGTTTCTGGCTGAAGGCGCGCGTGTCGCCATCGCCGACATCAATGCCAATGCAGCCAGCGAGTTCGCCTCAAGCTTTGGGGATCAGGCCTTTGCCGTGGCCGTCGATGTTTCAAAGAATGACAGCGTGGCGGCGATGGCGAAAACCGTGCTTGAGCGCTTTGGTGGCATCGACATTCTCGTCAACAATGCCGGCATCACCCATCTGCCTGCGGCGATGGAAGATATCAGCGAAGACGATTTCGACCGTGTCCTCGCCGTCAACACCAAGTCGGTATTCCTCACCGCGCGTCACTTCGTTCCGGCCATGAAACAAAAACGTGCGGGCGCCATTCTCAATGTTGCCTCCACTGCAGGTGTCAG
Organism: Hoeflea sp. AS60; assembly: GCF_038900115.1. Taxonomy (NCBI): domain Bacteria; kingdom Pseudomonadati; phylum Pseudomonadota; class Alphaproteobacteria; order Hyphomicrobiales; family Rhizobiaceae; genus Hoeflea; species Hoeflea sp. AS60. Next base: position 901,690 of record NZ_JBBMQP010000001.1, read on the forward strand.
CCCCCGACCGCGCCTGAGCTGGTACAATGCGTCCAAAGGCTGGATGATCACGGCCACCAAATCGATGGCTGTCGAACTTGCGCCAAGCGGCGTGCGCGTCAATGCCATCAACCCGGTGGCGGGCGAGACGCCCTTGCTCAAATCCTTCATGGGTGAAGACACGCCGGAAATCCGCGCCAAGTTCCTCGCCAGCATTCCGCTCGGGCGGTTTTCCACTCCGGAAGACATGGGCAATGCTGCCTGTTTCCTCTGCTCTGACGAGGCCGCGATGATCACCGGCGTCGCCATGGAAGTCGACGGCGGCCGCTGCATCTAGGCGCACAATCGGGTGAATCGCTTGCTATGCGTGATTTGACCCGCTAGCAGAGGATCAACTTACAGCGCCGCGCGCCCGACGGGACCGCGTGAAGCACCGCTGTGGACCTTTGCAATCATGCATGTGCGCTGGCGTTCAAATGGATCCATCTGGACCCGCCATGCATTGGGAGATCAGATCATGCGCCTCGGCGGACGCCTGCAAGCAGCCATTGAAGTCCTGACAGAAATCGACGCACGGCACCGCCCGGTTCCCGATGCGCTCAAGGATTGGGGCCTGTCGCACCGCTTTGCCGGGTCAGGCGACCGCGCGGCAATTTCCAACCTGGTGCATGATGCGCTCAGAATGAAGCTGTCGCATGGCTTCATTATGGATGGCGATACGCCTGCCAATCTTGCCGTTGCCACCTTGATGCGCCAATGGCGGATCAGCCCCGAAGAGCTGACGGCCTCGCTGGATGGGGACAAATTCGCTCCCGAAATCCCCTCGACCGAGAAAATGATCGAGCATCTCGGGCGTGACCTGTCTGAGGCCGCACCCCACGTCCGCGCCGATATCCCGGAATGGCTGGTCGGATCTTTCGAGCGCGCCTTTGGTGCCGATTGGGAAGCCGAAGCACAGGCGATGACGGCCCGCCCGCCGCTTGATCTGAGGGTCAACACGCTTGCAACCGAGCGCGAACCGGTTCTGGAAGCCTTTGCCGAGCATGGCGCCCGTCCGACGCGGCTCGCGCCCAACGGAATCCGGATTGAAGCCGGCGAAGGGCCGCAGCGGCAGATCGCCGCCACCAGCGAAGTCAGTTTCGCTAGGGGCTGGTTTGAAATCCAGGATGAGGGCTCGCAACTGGCCGCTAGCCTTGCAGGTGCCGCCCCCGGCGAGAGCGTGCTCGACTATTGCGCCGGCGGCGGTGGCAAGTCGCTCGCCTTTGCCGCGATGATGGAGAATGACGGAAGCATCAATGCCTATGATGCTGACCGGCGCAGGCTCGCGCCGATGGTCGAGCGCATGCGCCGTGCGGGCGCCGAGATCATCTATATCAAGGAACGCGCAGCCAACCTGGCTGGGCTCGAAGCCCGCATGGACCGGGTACTGATCGATGCGCCCTGTACCGGCACCGGCACCTGGCGCCGCCGCCCGGATGCCAAATGGCGCATCTCGGAGAAGAACATCGCCGACCGAATGGCAGATCAGGACAAGGTGCTCGATGATGCGGTCAATTATGTCCGCCCCGGTGGTGAACTCGCCTATGTCACCTGTTCGCTGCTGCCGGAAGAAAACACCGACCGTGTGAAGGCGTTTCTGCAGCGTCATCCGGAATTTGAAACCATTGGCCTCAAGCAGCGTTGGCGCTCTGTGGTAGCTGATCAGGATGCGCCTGTTCCTTATGCGGATCAGAACCTGGGCTTGGTGCTGTCGCCACGGCGTACTGGTACTGACGGGTTCTATTTTGCCGGTTTCCGTCGCAAGATGTAATGCATGCAGCAGTCATCCATCCGGTAGGCGGTGGAGATCTAGAAATATGCGAGGAGCCGCATGAGCAAATCAAACGCCGTGACACTGATCCTGTTCATCGTGCTCACTGTGGCTGGCGGTAGCCTGATCGGCTTCTTCTCCATTCCTGGCCCGTGGTACCAGGCGCTTGAAAAGCCGTCATTCAATCCGCCCAACTGGGTGTTTGGCCCGGTCTGGACTGTGCTTTATGTGCTGATAGGCATCGCCGGTGCTCGCGTCTGGATTCGTGAGCGCGGCGGCGTTTTGCCCAAGCTGTGGTTTGCCCAGATTGTCTTCAATTTCATGTGGCCGCTGGTGTTTTTCACCATGCAGCGCCCGGACCTGTCGCTCCCGGTGCTCATTGCAATGCTCGCCTCTATCCTGGCCTTCATTTTTATGGCTTGGGGTCGCGATCGCCCCTCCGCGCTGATGTTCATTCCCTATGCCATGTGGGTCTCTTTTGCAGGCCTGCTCAATGCGGCGATCTGGTGGCTCAACCGGACCTGAACGTCAGACGCCAGAAATGACTTGCTGTTTGCCCGGCTGCTTGGCACCTTCGCAGTTGCGAAAAGGAAGTACCGCATGAATGAGAAGCCGGACGAAAATTTCCGTGGACGTGTAACAGACAGCTTTGCGCGTCAGAGCGTGATGCGCACGATCGGTGCCGAGTTGACCAAGGTCGAATACGGGGTTGTCGAGATCGAAATGCCGTTTCGCGCCGATCTCACCCAGCAGCACGGTTTTCTCCATGCTGGAATTTTGTCGACCGCACTCGATTCGGCCTGCGGTTACGCAGCACTTTCGGTGATGCCTGAAGATGCCGCGGTGCTGACCATCGAGTTCAAGATCAATCTCTTGTCGCCGGGTCGTGGCGATCGGTTCCTGTTTCGGGGTGAGGTCACCAAGCCGGGCAGCACCATCATCGTCAGCGATGGGCGCGGTTATGCGATTTCCGATGGCCCGGCCAAGCTGATTGCATCCATGACCGGCACTATGATGGTGGTGCGCGGGCGCGAGGGGATCGCCGGGTGAGCGGCGCCGTCAAACAGGTCGGCAATCGCCGGGTGCTTTATGTGATGGCGGCAGAGCCGGAATACGGTCCGCATCTCAAGGCCCGTTTCGAGCCTCTGATCACCGGCGTTGGCCCGGTCGAGGCCGCTGTTGCAGTGGCCGCTAGCCTTTCAGCTCACGGCCCTGAGAGGCCCGATTGCATTGTCTGTCTCGGTTCCGCCGGATCGAGGATGCTGGAACAGACCGGGGTCTATCAGGTTTCCTCGGTCAGCTACCGCGACATGGACGCGAGCCCGCTTGGCTTCGAGAAGGGCCGCACCCCGTTTCTCGATCTGCCAGCCGTCTTGCCGCTGCCGGTTATTGCCGATGGCGTTCCCTCGGCAAGGCTTTCCACTGGCGCCAATATCGTCTCGGGCGCGGCCTATGATCTGATCGACGCCGACATGGTCGACATGGAAACCTTTGCGGTTCTGCGAGCCGCCAGCCTGTTTGGCGTACCGGTCATCGGCCTGCGTGGCATCTCCGATGGCAAGGCCGAGCTCAACCACATCGACGACTGGACCGAATATCTGCACGTGATTGACGAAAAACTGGCTCAGGCGGTGGATCTCGTCGAAGCGGCGATTGCATCCGGCGCAGCTTTGGCTTAATCGCTCGCCATGAACGATATCCTCCACACCACTCATCCAGACTCCATCCTGATTATCGATTTTGGTAGTCAGGTTACGCAGCTCATTGCCCGCCGGGTTCGCGAAGCCGGCGTGTATTGCGAGATCGTCCCGTTCCAGCTGGCCGATGAAGGCTTTGACCGGATGCAGCCGAAAGGCGTGATCTTTTCCGGTGGACCGGATTCGGTCACCCGTGAAGGCTCGCCGCGCGCACCGCAGGCCGTGTTTGAGTCCGGCGTGCCGATTCTGGCGATCTGCTACGGCCAGCAAACCATGTGCATGCAGATCGGCGGCAATGTCGAAGGCGGCCATCACCGCGAATTCGGCCGTGCTGATGTCGAAATCCTCAAGCCCTCGCCGCTGTTCGAAGGTTTTTGGGAAGTCGGAAAAAAATACCCGGTCTGGATGAGCCATGGCGATCGTGTCACCAAGTTGCCGGAAGGCTTCGAGGTCATCGGCACATCGCCCAACGCGCCTTTCGCCATATCGGTTGATGAGAAGCGGCGTTACTACACCACCATGTTCCATCCGGAAGTGGTGCACACGCCCGATGGTGCGAAACTCCTGTCCAATTTCGTGCACAAGATCGTCGGTCTCAAGGCCGATTGGTCGATGGCCGCCTATCGGGCGGAAATGGTGCAGAAGATCCGCGATCAGGTGGGCTCGGGAAAAGTCATCTGCGCGCTCTCCGGCGGTGTTGATTCCTCTGTGGCAGCGCTCCTCATTCACGAAGCAATCGGTGACCAGCTCACCTGTATTCTCGTCGACCACGGCCTGATGCGCATGAACGAGGCCGCCGATGTGGTGGCGATGTTCACCGAGCACTACAATCTCAATCTGAAAATGATTGATGCGTCCGACCGCTTTATCTCGCAGCTGGAAGGCGAGGCTGACCCGGAAACCAAGCGCAAGACCATTGGTCGCCTGTTCATCGAGGTCTTCGAGGAAGAGGCCAAGAAGATCGGCGGCGCCGATTTCCTCGCTCAGGGCACGCTCTACCCCGACGTCATCGAAAGCGTCTCGTTCTCCGGTGGCCCATCGGTGACGATCAAGTCGCACCACAATGTCGGCGGTCTTCCCGAGCGCATGAACATGCAGCTGGTCGAGCCCCTGCGCGAACTGTTCAAGGACGAAGTCCGCGTATTGGGCAAAGAGCTCGGCCTGCCCGACAGCTTCATCGGTCGCCATCCGTTCCCCGGCCCGGGTCTGGCGATCCGCTGCCCCGGCGGCATCACCCGCGAAAAGCTCGATATCCTGCGCCAGGCCGACGCCATCTATCTCGACGAGATCCGCAAGGCCGGTCTCTACGACACGATCTGGCAGGCCTTTGCCGTGCTGCTGCCGGTCCAGACTGTCGGCGTCATGGGCGATGGCCGCACCTATGAGTTTGTCTGCGCGTTACGCGCCGTCACCTCGGTCGACGGCATGACCGCGGATTTCTATCCCTACGATATGGATTTCCTCGGCAAGACCGCGACCCGTATCATCAACGAGGTCAAGGGCATCAACCGCGTCGTCTACGACGTCACCTCCAAGCCCCCTGGCACCATCGAGTGGGAATAGGGGCGCCGCGCGCCCAGGCAGACGGAAAGGCCCGATATGACCGCCACGATTTATGGCATCAAGAACTGCGACACGATGAAGAAGGCGCGGACATGGTTGGCGGATCATCAGGTCGAGACGACCTTTCACGACTACAAGGCGTCAGGCATCGACCGGGAGCATCTTGAGCGCTGGTGTGATGAAGCAGGCTGGAAGACAGTTCTCAACCGTGCCGGAACCACCTTCCGCAAACTGCCTGACGATCAAAAGCAGGATCTCGACACAGACAAGGCCATTGCCCTGATGCTGGCCCAGCCTTCGATGATCAAGCGTCCGGTGTTGGAAGCGGATGACCGGATCATCATCGGTTTCAAGCCTGAGCTTTACGAGCAGTTCTTCGCCTGAGGGATTGAGATGGCGAAGACCACCCGCGCCACACAAACACTGAGCAAGCTCGGCATCGTGTTCAGTGTTCACAGCTATGATTACAATCCCGATGCGGAAAGCATTGGCATGCAGGCGGCTGAAGCGCTTCAGGAATCACCGTCACGGGTGCTGAAAACTTTGATGGCGGAACTTGATGGAAAGCCGGTTTGCGTCGTGCTTCCATCCGACCATGAGGTCAGCATGAAAAAGCTGGCGGCGGCCCTGGGCGGCAAGTCGGCAACAATGATGAAGCCCACAGACGCCGAACGCCTCACCGGCTACCATGTCGGCGGCATCAGTCCTTTCGGCCAGAAAAAGCAGGTGCCGACCGCGATCGAACAGACGGCTTTGTCAGAACCTCATGTTTTCATCAATGCCGGTCAGCGCGGGCTGCAGCTGCGTCTTGATCCCAAAGATGCCTGCCGCGCGCTCAACGCCGTTGCAGCATCTGTCATCGCCTGACTGCTCACAACCGGCCGTGTGTCCCGGCAATCGGGGTTGCTTCCTCAGCCGACCTGGCCGTCAGTGTGGCAATCATTTCCGCTGCGAGCCGAAGATCATCCTCGAACGCCGCCATTTGTTTTTCCCGTTCAGCCGGGTCCGGCAGCCGCAACAGATACGACGGATGCACCGAAAGCAGGATGGGTGTTCCGTCGGCAAGCTGTTCCACCGTCCCGCGTCGCTGTAGAATATTGGCCCCGGATCCGGTCAATGCCTCTGCGGCCGTCGCGCCAAGAGCCAGAATGAGCTTTGGCCGCACCATGGCCAGCTCGGCGTCCAGCCACCAGCGGCAATGCTCGATCTCGCCGGAGTTGGGCCGCTGGTGAAGCCGCCGCTTGCCGCGCGGAATGAATTTGAAATGCTTCACCGCATTGGTGACAAACGCCTCTTTCCGGATCAGCCCGGCGGACTGGGCTACCTTGTCGAACAGCTGTCCGGCCGGGCCAACGAAAGGCTTGCCGGTGAGGTCTTCCTGATCGCCTGGTTGCTCACCGACGATCATCAGCGGTGCATCGAGCGGTCCGGTGCCCGGCACAGCCTGGGTTGCAGTCTTGTGCAACGGGCAGCGCCGGCAATCATGGATGGCAGCGGGAAGGGTTTCCATCGGGCCGCTCCAGGCAGATTCGAGCCCGGCGAGCTGCTGACGCGCTTTCCTCGCGCGCACTGGCGGAAGGGTCGGCGCAGCTTCGGCCATGGCGCGCGCCCGGGCAGGAGCATTAGCAATGAGGTCCGGGATTGTTGCCGCTTCCGGCAGGTTCTTCCAGTATTTTCTTGGCATCTCCGAGGTCATGGCCTGAACTTTCAGCCGCGCCGGATTGAAGATGCTGCGGAAATAGGTAAGCCAGAGCGCCTCGCTCGCGTCCTCCGGGAAGTCGGGCTTGGGCTGACCCGGCAAGAAGCGCAACTCGCCACTCTGGAAAGTCGCCGTCTTTTCCGGCGTGACAATGCGCCAGTCCATGTCGCCAAACCGCCGGGCGAAGAATAGGGCCGTCGGTTCCACCGTATGATGGGTTGGCTCAAACCAGGCCGCGAAGCTGCGCCGGGCGTCATCGCGATCGCCAATCTCCCTGAAGCGCACAAAGGCTTTCATCTTGTGTTGGCACCGATGGACCGATTTTTCCATCGCCCGCAAATGTGCCAGCTCCCGGTCGCCGCGGTCGGCAACCAGATGAGGCGTGTCCTTGAGCCGCCAGAGAAATTGATAAAGACGTGCAAATCGATCTTCATCCCGGTGCCAGCAGACGGTTTCGGCAAGCGCGACGAAACTGCGCGGCGCCGTCATCTTCAGCGGCGTGGTGGCGCCGGATACCGGCTGATCATCAAACAACCCCCGCTCTGTCTGCTCGCTTCCCCACGAGACATCTGCCGGCATCAGGCCTTCTGCCAGGCAGGAACGGGCAGCCTTGCGCCACGCAATGGCAGTGCCGGTTTCGGGAAGAGTAATGTGGCGCATCAGAACAGCGTCAATTGCGTAGGCGGGGGCAGGAACTGGCTCCTGAGCTGCGCTGTATCGATCAAGCCTCCCGGCGACCAGCCCAAGGCGGTGATGAAGGCCTTGGCTTTTTTCATCATTCCGCCCATCCGCACCACGTCTTCGTAGCGGATTGTGCGGTAACGACGCGTACTCAGGATCCGGTTCACCGTTTTGACGCCAAAGCCGGGCACGCGAAGCAGCAATTCGCGGTCGGCGCGGTTTATGTCGACCGGAAAGACTTCCCGGTGCGCGAGCGCCCAGGCGAGTTTCGGATCAAGCTCCAGGTCGAGATTGCCGTCATGCGCAACGCCGATGATCTCCTGAAGATCGAATCCGTAGAACCGCAGCAGCCAATCCGCCTGATAGAGGCGATGTTCGCGTACAAGTGGCGGCGAAATCAGGGGCAGCCGCGACGAGCTGTCGGGGATGGGCGAAAACGCCGAGTAATAGACCCGTTTGAGTTGATAGCTCGAATAGAGCCGTGTCGATTCACCCAGTATGGCTGCGTCATTTGAGCCGTCCGCGCCGACAATCATCTGTGTCGACTGCCCCGCGGGCGCAAATCGCGGAGCTTTGCGACCGGTGTGGGTGGTGTCATTGGAGGCCTCCTTGCGCAAACGCACATCCGCCATTGCACGGCGAATCTGCGCCGGGTTCTTTTCAGACGCGAAGGTCTCCATGCTGGCATCGGTCGGCAACTCGACATTGATTGACAACCGGTCTGCCAGCCTTCCGGCTTCCTCGATCAGTTCAGGGGCCGCGTCCGGAATGGTCTTGAGGTGGATGTAGCCGCGAAAGTTCTCTTCTTCCCGCAGCTTGCGGACGATTTGCACCATGTCCGCCATGGTCGCGTCTGGCGAGCGAATGACGCCTGAAGACAGGAACAAGCCTTCGATATAGTTCCGCCTGTAGAAATCGATTGTCAGACGGACAACCTCGTCGACCGAGAAACGGGCGCGGGGCACATTCGACGATACCCGATTGATGCAGTAGGCGCAGTCATAGATGCAGAAATTGGTCATCAGAATCTTCAGCAGACTGATGCAGCGCCCGTCGGGCGCATAGGCATGGCAGATCCCCGCGCCCTGGTTCGACCCAAGCCCCTTGCCGTCTCGGCTGTCACGCCGTGTTGACCCCGACGAGGCACACGAAGCGTCGTATTTGGCTGCATCGCTGAGAATGGCGAGTTTGGATTCGAGTGTTTTTCCAGTCATTTGTTCCTTATATGTTCCGTTCCGTGTCACGGCAACAGCTCAGGTTGAGCCTGTTCTGGAAATAATGGCTGGTGATTAATGCCGCAGAAGGCCTAGAACAGGCTGCCTTGGCCCGGTTCCCCGGGTTTGTCTGCCTTGGTGCGTGCTGGTTTCTTGGGCCTGGAGATGGGTTGATCCGAACTGCTGGCAAGCGCGGCAACCTCACCGTCGGCAAACTCGATTGCCAGCATGGTTCCGGCCTCGACCTGTTCAGCACGCGAAAGTACAGCCCGGTCCTGGTCGCGGATCACCGCGAAGCCGCGACCCAATACACTCTGATAGGATAATGACTGCAGCATGCGGGCCTGTGCGCCGAGCCCGCGTTTGCGCTGGTCGAGCATAAGGCTCAGCGCGCTGTCGCTTCTCCGGGCCATATCCGTGAGCCGATCCCTGCCGCGCGCATGCATGTCGGTGATCCGGCGTGGAACCGCGGCAAGAACCTGCGCATGCCGCTCCAGGCGTGATCTCAGCGCATCGATTCTGCGTTCCTGCACTCGGTCCATTCGTGCGATCTTGTCGCGCACCACCTGGTGTTTCTCCCGGATCGCAGAGACCAGCGCGATCGGGGTTACCCGGGCCGCCTGCTGTTCGAACCGGCGTCGGCGGTTGGCGGTGTTGAGTTCCAGCGCCCGGCCCAGCGACTGGCCCGAACGGTCTAGGCGTTGCCGCGGCAGCGCCAGCACGCTGTCAAGCGTTGGCAGGGCCCGCGCCAGAGCACGGAGCGCATCGCGGCGGCGGTCGAGCGTGCGTGACTGGGCCGATTTGAGCCGTGCTGCCAGCGTTGCCAGATGCGCTTCCAGATCCGCTTTCACCGGCACCGCCATTTCGGCAGCACCGGTTGGCGTTGGCGCACGCCGGTCGCTGGCGTGATCGATCAGCGTCCAGTCGGTCTCGTGGCCGACTGCCGAGATCAGCGGGATGTCTGACTCTGCCGCAGCCCGCACAACCGCTTCGTCATTGAAGCCCCAGAGATCTTCCAGGCTGCCACCGCCACGCGCCACGATGATCAGATCCGGCCGCTTGATCAGACTGTTCGCGCCAAGCGCGTTAAAGCCGTTGATGGCGCGCGACACCTCCTCGCCTGACGTGTCGCCCTGAACCCGGACTGGCCACACGATCACATGGACGGGAAACCGGTCCTCGATCCTGTGCAGGATATCGCGGATCACGGCGCCTGTGGGTGATGTCACCACGCCGATCACCATCGGCATGTAGGGCAGCAATTGCTTGCGCGCTTCGTCAAACAGGCCTTCGGCGGCAAGCTTGCGCCGCCGTTCCTCGATCAGCGCCATCAGCGCACCGGCGCCTGCCGGCTCGAGTGCTTCGATGACGATCTGGTATTTTGAAGACCCGGCATAGGTGGTGATCTTGCCGGTGGCGATCACCTCCATCCCCTCTTCGGGACGATATTTCAGCTTCGAGAACGCGCCCTTCCAGATCACGGCCTCGATGCGGGCCTTGTCATCCTTGAGCGAAAAATAGGCGTGCCCGGAGGAATGCGGACCCCGGTAGCCGGAAATTTCGCCACGCACGCGTACATTTCCGAAAGCATCTTCGACAGTGCGTCGGATGGAGCCGGACAATTCACTGACTGTGAATTCGGCGGCGTTGGTGGGCGAATCATCAAGAAGCGAAGGCATGCCCGAATGCGCACTATGATGGGGCCTGCGTCAAGCGTCGCGTTGTGCCGAGCCAGCCGTGGAACCTGAGATCATAAGACCCGGTGTCGGCCGTGATTTAAGCCCGTTTGGCAATACTGTTTAAAATCATTGCCTTGCCGCAAATGGATTCGAAAAATTACACCTGAATTTAACCCATGCACTGTAAAAACAGGTGACGAGAGGTAGGGGAGGCAGAGTTTTGACTGGAACAAAAAACTATCTGTCGCGTCTCCCGGATGAGGATCGGCGCGAATATGAGCGCCGGCAAACAAATTTGGTGGGTACCATCCACTACATGCTTCACGGGGTTCGCGGGTATTCGTCGCAAACCTGCCGGATGATCAACATCTCTGAAAGTGGCTGTGAAGTCAGTCGCATTCTCCCGGAATCGGTGCCCGATTTTCTCTATTTCGTGCTCAAGGGCCTGGCCGCCAAGTTTCCCTGTGCCGTGATTGATCGCGAGGAAGAAGGCCTGCATTTGAAATTCATGACTGTCTTGCCCACCGAACTGGTTGACAGGATCACCCAAAAAGGCGGACCCGCGAAGTAGCGCCGAAACAGCAAAGTGTTCCTCGCGCAAGACAGCGCGGTCCATTGCGCAGGCCTTTGCTCTCGTTGCAGGATGCTTCCCGTACGAAGCAGGACAATGTCACATGAAGCATGCGGTAATCATCGGCGGCGGCCACAACGGACTGGTTTGCGCCTGGTATCTGGCGGCAGCCGGGCACAAGGTCACGGTTCTTGAAAAGAATGACACAGTGGGTGGCGCCGCGATCACCGAGGAGTTTCATCCCGGATTTCGCAATTCCGTGGCCTCCTACACGGTGTCGCTGCTCAATCCGAAAGTCATCACCGATCTCGAATTGCACCGGCATGGCCTCAACATTGTCGAGCGCCGCATGGGCAATTTTCTGCCCCTGCCGGATGGGCGTGCGCTCGAGGCAGGCCCCGGCCGGACCAAGGCATCAGTGGCACAGTTCTCGACCCGTGACGCCGAGGCGCTCGACGGTTTCGACCGGATGCTCGAGAATGCCGCCAACGTTCTGCGCGATCTGTTGCTGCGCACCCCGCCCAATGTCACCGAGGGCAATTGGCTCGCCGCCGTTCCGGAACTCCTCAAGGCAGCGTCATTGGGGCGTCAGTTTGCCGAATTGTCCCTTGATGCGCGGCGTGACGTGCTCGATCTCTTCACCTGTTCCGCCGCCGAAATCCTCGATCGCTGGTTCGAAAGTGATCCGGTCAAGGCCCTGTTCGGCTTCGACGGCATCGTCGGAAACTGGAACAGCCCGATGGCGCCGGGCACCGGCTATGTTCTGCTGCATCACTATTTTGGTGAAGTGAACGGCAAGCAGGGCGTCTGGGGCCACGCCATCGGCGGCATGGGCGCAATTACCGATGCCATGCGCAAGGCCTGCGAGGAAAAGGGCGTGGTTGTGAAAACCGGCACCCCGGTCGCCCGTATCGAAGCCGGAAAGACCAGTGTCACCGCTGTTATTGCCGAAGATGACGCGCGCATCGAAGCCGATCTCGTAGTTTCCAATATTCACCCGAAACTGCTGGTCTCGAATTTGCTTGAGGATGCCCCGCTGCCAGAGGATTTCCGTCGGCGCATCGGGTATTGGCAAAGCGGCTCGGGCACGTTCCGGATGAACGTGGCGCTCGATGCGTTGCCCACTTTCACCGCGCGCCCCGAACCCGGCGACCATCTGAGCGCCGGCATCATCATTGCACCCTCGCTCGATTATATGGACCGCGCCTATCTCGATTCCCGCGCCCATGGCTGGTCGCGCCAGCCGATTGTCGAGATGCTGATCCCTTCGACGCTTGATCCAACCCTTGCGCCTGAAGGCAAGCATGTCGCGAGCCTGTTCTGCCAGCACGTCGCGCCTCAATTGCCGGATGACTTTCCCGGCGGTGCGTCCTGGGACCATCACAAGGAGGCGGTCGCTGATCTGATGATCGGAACGGTGGACCGCCATGCCCCCGGCTTCGCCAGGAGCGTGATCGGTCGTCAGGTGCTCTCGCCGCTCGATCTTGAGCGCAAGCTGTCGCTGGTGGGCGGCGATATCTTCCATGGCAAGTTGAGCCTCAACCAGCTGTTCTCGGCACGCCCGGTGCTGGGTTACGGCGCCTACCGCGCACCGCTGAAGGGCCTTTACATGTGTGGCTCGTCCACCCATCCCGGTGGCGGCGTTACCGGGGTCCCGGGACACAATGCGGCACGCGAAATTCTCAGCGACATCCGCGCGCGCCGGGTGTAGGCGTCTGCGCACACAGCTTTCATGTTCAGGGTGAGACAAGATGAAGACCGAAATCGAATCCATACCAGGTGAAACCCCGGGCATTGCCTATGAGCTGATTGTCCATCGGCTGACCGGTTCGGACCCATCCGCGCCCCGCGTTTACATTCAGGCGGCGCTTCATGCCGATGAACGCCCTGGCGTTGCAGCATTGCACTACCTGATACCGATGCTTGAAAAAGCCGAAGCCGAAGGCCGCTTGCTCGGGTCGCTGACCCTGGTGCCGCATGCCAATCCGATTGCTGCGGCCCAGCATCTTTTCAGCCAGCATATGGGGCGTTTTTCCTCGGGAACCCGGATCAATTTCAATCGGGATTTCCCGATCCCCGATGAACGCGGTGTGCGCACGCTTCACGCGGCGTCATCCCCGGTCTTTGCCGAACTCAGGCTCAAGAGCAGATTGCTGGAGCTCGCCGACAATCATCCGATCGTCCTGGACCTGCATTGTGATGATGAAGGTGTGCAGTATCTCTATATTCCCGAACAGCTATGGCCGGAAATGTCCGATCTTGCAGCATGCCTCGACGCCGAGGCTGCGGTTTTGTGGAGTGCTGGTTCCGACTGTGCCTTCGAGGAAGCTGCCTTTGCCCAGATGAGTGCCAAAGCCGTCAACGGCAATCTCAGTGGTCTGTGTGCCACGACTGTCGAACTTCGCGGTCAACTCGATGTCGACCCCGCCCTTGCGAGGAAGGATGCGAAAGGATTGTACCGCTTCCTCAAGATGCGTGGCGTCATTGCGGATGAGACCGCACAGCCGGCGCAACTTCGTGCAGATTTTGTCGCCAAGCAAATCCGCAACGTGGAGATGGTCCGGGCGCCGGTTGGCGGCACCATCCTGTTCCATGTCCGCACCGGTGAGCGGGTCGAAGCGGGTCAGCTGCTGGCCGAGATTGTCTCCCGGCCGGGCGAGGCCGGTGGTACGGTTGGTGTTCATGCCCCGCAGTCGGCGTTTGTGCTGACCCGCCGCATGCGCCGGTTCATTCGCATGGGCGATGATCTGCTGAAGCTGGTTGGCGACAGCCCGTCGCCATCCGCCCACGACGGCACACTGGAAGATTGAGCGCGCCGGTTGAAAGCCAGTGCCAATCGCCAGGCCCGGCCGGGCCGGCTTTTAGTCCTTGCGAACCGCGTTCAAGACAAAATCGAAGTTCGATTTCCAGATCGTGTCGCCACTTTCGCCTGGCTCCATTTTTGTGAGCAAGGATGATTTGACGCCAAACACCGCATCCGATGTCAGCCATTTGTCATCGGCGACGAATGTGTGGGTGATGACCGTCTCATAGCCATCGGCGGACACGATGAAATGCATATGCGCCGGCCGGTTTGGATGTCGGCCAAGCGCTCCCAGCATTTGCCCGACAGGCCCGTCGTCCGGGATCGGATAGGAGACCGGACGAATGCCGCGAAACGCATAAGTGCCGTCTGCGCCGGTCACAAACACACCTCGATTGTTCCATTTCGGCTGGATATCCGGCTGCTGGACATCGTAGTAGCCTTCGGCATTGTCGCACCAGACATCGAGTTTCGCGCCTGCCACCGGCTTACCGTCGAGAGCCAGAACGCGGCCCTCAAACAGACAGCTTTCGCCCTTGCCGTCGAGCGAGATCTCATCTCCCATGGCGCGAACCGGGGCTCCTTCCACATGGAACGGGCCAAGCACGGTGTTTTCGGTCGCCCCCGACGGCCTGCGGTTGTTGATCGCGTCAACCAGCATTGAGAGCCCGAGAACGTCGGACAACAGGATGAATTCCTGGCGGTTACCATCGCACATCTTTCCGGTCCGGGTCAGGAAGTCGATCGCCACGCCCCATTCTTCCTGTGTCAGGTGCACGTCCTTGGCAAAAGCGTGCAGATGCCGGACAAGCGATTCCATCACCTCGCGAAGACGGGGATTGGTTTCGTCGCCAACGCGGGCGTTGACGGCCTCGACTGAGCCGGCTTCGGTGAAATAGTTGATATTTGATGCATCGGTCATTTGGGTCACTCCGCAGCCTGAACAGCACTTTTTGAAGTCCGGTCGAGGATCGAGCTCAGCGCCCGCATCAACTCGCCTGCCGGATCATCCGGCAGTGTCATGGCGCGCCAGGCGACATGGTGGTCCGGACGGACCAGAACACAGCCGCCTTCTTCGGTTTCACGTGACCTGGCCCAATCGCCATGATGATCGACCAATGCCCGGCGCGGACCGATCACATGCACCGCAATATCAACGCCAAGCGCCTTGCTTGCTTGTGCCGCGGCCTCGGTCCACCGCTCACCGGAAATCCCTGTCAGAATGGTGAAGCGGCCCTTGCCGGTGATATCAAGCGTGGAATGCTGCTTGCCGTCCTGATCATAGATCCAGGCATGCGGCAGCCGCGCGCCCGGCCATGTGGTCGGCTGGTAGTGCAGTTCCTTGTCCTTGGCGAAATCCGGCTCCGACTGACCATCCGTAACTGCAGCCGCCGATGTGTAGCGCTGGTTCATTTCCACGCCGTGCGCATCAAATTCATACTTCTTGAACTCGAACGCCTTGCGCAGGGCCTCGCGCTGTTTTTCTGCAGCTTCTGTTGCATCACAGCGGGCGTCCATGGATGCCTTGATCTTTTCGACATCGGTGCCGCCATCCATGCCGAGCGCTTCGAAGATCGGGCCGAATTCGCCAATTGACTGGTTGGCCCGCGTCACGATCTGCCGTGCAATCGGAGCGCGCTCCTTTGAATAGGTGTCGAGCAGGGCGGGGCCAGCCTCGCCCTTGATGACGGCGGCGAGCTTCCAGGCCAGATTGAACCCGTCCTGGATCGAAGTGTTGGAGCCGAGCCCGTTTGACGGTGGATGCCGGTGCGCTGCGTCGCCCATGATGAAGGCGCGGCCCTTCTGCATGTGGGTCGCAAACATGTTGTTCACGGTCCAGGTGTTGGCCGACAGCAGCTCGATTTCCAGCTCCGGGTCGCCCACCAACTGCCGCGCCACTTCGGTGGCGACCTCAGGCGTGACTTCCGGCGCCGGCTGGTTGATATCGTAGCCCCAGACAATCAGCCATTCGTTCCAAGGTCGCACCATGCGAACCAGACCCATGCCGATACCGCCTACATCCGCGCCGGGCTGCATGACCCAATAGAGAACGGAGGGACGGTGGGCCACATATTTGGACAGGTCGGCGCGGAACAGGATGTTCATCGAGCCGCCGACCCCCATCTGTCCCTCGAACGGCAGGCCCAGATCTTCGGCAACCTTCGAATTGCCGCCGTCTGCACCGACCAGATACTTCGAGCGAATGGTGATTTCCTGGCCCGTCAAGCGGTCGAGACAGGTTGTCGTCACGCCTTCAGCGTCCTGGACATGTGACTTGTACTCCGTCGACATCCGCGCCTGCGTACCGCGGGAACAGGCGGTCTTGAAGAGAAGCGGCTCCATCATGGTCTGCGGCAGGTCATTCATCATCGTCGGCGACGACAGACGATGCTCCGCCTTTGATTCCGGATGATTGCCCCAGCTTTTCATGCGGCCGATTTCCTCGCCCGCCAGGCTCTCGCAGAAGACATTTTCGCCCATCAAATCCTGTTCCGAGCAGTGCATATAGGCTTCCGCCTCTACGTCAGTCCCGAGGTCACGCAGCACTTCCATTGTGCGCTGGTTGGTGATGTGCGCCCGCGGCGTGTTCGCGAGCCAGCGGTAGCGGTTGATCACCATGTTCTCGACGCCATAGGTAGACAGCAGGGCCGCGGTGGCCGAGCCCGCAGGACCGGTTCCGATGATCAATACGTCCGTCGTGATATCCGCCATCATTATTCCTCCCTGGATGTGTCGTTCTGACCGGCAATTTTTCCGCCCGATAGGCGGCGCCGGATTGGAAACAATTGAATGCCGCTTTTATCGCTGATCAGGCCCCATAGCCCTCGCGGCGCAAACAGCATGATGATGATGCCGAGCAGGCCGAGCGCGATCAGATACCAGGACCCGTAGTCGGCAAACAGAGTCTGGAGGGCAAAGAAGACCAGGACCCCGATGATCGGGCCTTCTATCGTGCCGATCCCGCCGATCACCACGATGAAAATCACGAAGGCTGTCCAGTCGATCACAGAGAAAGCACTGTCCGGGCTGATGCGACCGTTCTGCAGGAAGATCAGGCCGCCGGCGATTCCGGTTCCAAACGCCGCAATCAGAAAGACCGCCCACTTCATCCGCGCCGCATCGACACCGACCGACTTCGCCGCCTCCATGTTGTCGCGCACGGCGGCCAGCGCCAGGCCCCTCTTGGTGCGGAGCAACCAGTAAATGCCGCCAATTGTCGCCACGACCAGCGCAAGCGCCAACCAATAGGCCAGAATGTCGAGGGCCGCCGACGCGCGCACATCAAAGGTCGACTGGACCCAGTCCACGCCCCACATCGCAGCGCGTGCGTCGCGCGGCAGCGATGTGCCTGTCCCGCCGCCGACGGCCTGCCATTGTGCCACCAGAAGCCGAACAACTTCGGCGACGACCCAGGTGCCGATGGCGAAATAGGCGCCTTGGAGGCGGAATGCGAAAAAGGCTGTTGGTATGGCAATCAGCAATGAGCCGACGCCGGACAGCAGCAGTGCCGCAATCGGGTTCCAGCCCCACAGGATTGCAGCGCCAAAAACCATATATGCGCCGAAGCCTACGAAGGCCTGCTGCCCAACGCTCACCAATCCTCCATAGCCGGCAAGCAGGTTCCAGAATTGCGCCAGAACCAGCATGGTGAAGATGAAAAACAGATCCTGGATAAGGCCGCGATCCGCGAAGACCGGAAGCACGATTGCAACGATCACCAGACACGCAGCAGCGATGGAAGCGAAAGTTGAGGTTCGGGTACGGGTGGTGACGGTGTAGGAATGTGTGCGCATCAGTCTGTGGCCCTCGGAAACAGCCCGCGCGGTCGCACAAGAAGCACGATCAGAAAGGCCAGATGCCCCCCCAGAATCTGCCATTCAGGACTGATTGCGGCGCCCAGCGTCTGGGCAACGCCGATGATGATACCACCGGCCAGCGTCCCCCAGAGTGAACCAAGTCCGCCGATGATGACGGCTTCGAACGCGTAGATCAGCCGTGCCGGGCCAACAGTCGGATCGAAATTTGCGCGCGTGCCCAGATACAGCGCCGCAATGGTGACAACCACCATGGCGATGCCGGTGGCCTGAGCGAAGACGAGTTGCGGCTTGATCCCCATCAGGCTTGCCGTCACCGGATCATCTGATGTGGCGCGGAAGGCGCGGCCCAGCGAGGTGCGGTAGAATAGCCATTGCAGGGCAAGGATCACGCCGATTGCCGAAAACAAGGTCAGCAGCGGCATGACCCCGACTGTGATTGGGCCAAGCGGAAGCGATGCGGTTTCCAGAGCGCCGGCTGGGATGCGGCGACTATCGGCCGAGAAGCCTTCCTGCAAGACGTTCTGGATGACCACGGAAAGCCCGAAGGTGACAAGCAGTGGCGGCAGGATATCGGTTCCAAGCACACGGTTGAGCACATAGCGCTGCAGGCCGTAGCCGACCAGGAACATGATCGGCATCGCGACCAGTGCGGCAAGGAACGGATTGAGCCCCAGCATCGAGACAATGACCAAGAGCAGATAGGCGGCCAGCACGATCAGGTCGCCATGGGCGAGATTAACCAGCCGCATAATGCCAAACATAAGTGAAAGGCCTGCGGCAAATAGGGCGTAGAGGCTGCCCAGCAGGATACCCTGCACGATCGTATCGACCCAAATCATGCAGCAACTCCAAAATAGGCCTTGTGGATCGCGTCGCGGCTCAAATCGGCCGGCGTCCCCTCAAGTGTCACCTTGCCCTCCATCATGCAGTAGACCCTGTCAGCGACCTTCAGGGCCTGGCCGATGTCCTGCTCGACGAGAATGACGGAGGCTCCGCCTTTGCGAATTTCGGGCAGGGCCTTGTAGATGTCGCGGATGATAACCGGCGCGAGGCCCAGTGAAAGTTCGTCACACAATAGCACGCGCGGATTGCTCATCAGGGCGCGGCCGATTGCGACCATCTGCTGTTGGCCACCGGAAAGAGCGTTTCCTGGACTGTTGCGCCGTTCTTTAAGAATTGGAAACAGCCCGTAAACCGCATCAAGGTCCCACGTGCCGTTGCCGCGGCTGCGATACGCGCCGATCAGCAAGTTTTCCTCAACGCTCAACGAGGGAAACAGACGGCGGCCTTCAGGCACCATCGAGATGCCGAGCGCCACGATGTCATCGGCCGCAAGTGCGCCAATCGGATGATCATCAAGGACAACCATTCCCGGCTGCTGCTGCAGCACGCCCGAGAGCGAGCGCAGAAGCGAGGTTTTGCCAGCGCCATTGGCGCCGATGATGGCTACGCATTCGCCCTTAGCCAGGGTCATGTCGACACCGAAGAGGGCCTGGAAATCTCCGTAATGAGCAGTCAGGCCGCGTGTTTCAAGCAACGCCATCAGACTTCGATCCCCAGGTAGATTTCCTTGACGTCCTTGGACGCCATGATGGTTTCGGGGTCTCCAAGGCCGATCATCTTGCCGAAATCGAGCACCAGCAACCGCTCGACCACCCGGTTGAGCGCGTGCAGCACGTGCTCTATCCAGATGATCGTGACACCCTCTCGGTGGATCGAGCGGATGGTTTCCACCAGTGCGATGCACTCGCCTTCCGTCAGTCCTCCGGCGATCTCATCAAGCAGCAGCAGCTTTGGGCCTGTGGCCATGGCTCGCGCCAGTTCCAGGCGCTTGCGCTGCAGCAGCGACAGGCTGCCTGCGAGCACATTCGCCGAGCCGATCAGCTCGGTGCGCTCGAGAATTTCGCCGCACTGCTGCTGTGCCTCGCGTTCGCTGCAGGTCTGGCCGTGGGTTGCCGCCACCAGCAGGTTCTCGAACACCGTCAGCTTGTCAAAGGGTTGCGGGATCTGAAACGAACGTCCTACGCCGGATATGCAGCGCTGCATCGGCGGGACGCGCGTGACATCTTCGCCCATGAAGGCAATCGAACCGGCGTCGGGATAGAGGTTGCCGGTAATCAGATTGAACAGTGTCGACTTACCGGCCCCGTTCGGGCCGATAATCCCGAGCGCCTCACCATGCGACACCTCGAATGTCACATCGTCCGTGACCTTGAGCGCGCCGAAACTTTTCGACACACCCTGCAGTTTCAGGATTGGTTGTACCGGGTTGTTCATTCGCAAGCCTTCGGACAAGGTTTAGCTTTGGCAGAATGTGCCGCCCCACATCGCGGGGCGGCACTGTTTATGGTTCAGGAAAGCGCTTCCATTTCGCCACCCGTCGGAATGCTCGGCGCGGTCTTGTTGTCCACGACCACGAGCTCGAACGTGCCGTCATCCTTGCGGCGCCACTGTCCGCCAACCAGCGGCGTCTTGCAGACGTTCTTGGCAGCGAACGGTGGAACGCCCTCACCATTCCAGGCAACACGACCGACAATGGTGTTGAGATCACTCGTGGCGATTGCCTCGGCTACGGCTTCGGCATTGGTCGGGTCATCCGACCGCTTGATGACATCGGCTGCCATTTCGAACAGGGAATGGACGAAACCGATCGGCTGTGTCCATGGACGCCCGGTTGCTTCGGTGAAGCCCGCCGCGAGCTCTGCGCAGCTTTCGCCTGTCAGCGATGACTTGAACGGATGGCTGGCTGACCACCAGACTTCCGATGACAGATTGTGACCGGATTCGCCCAGCGTCTCCACCGACTGCGGGAACAGGATCGCCTTTGCGACCGTCATCGCCTTGGGCGTGAAGCCCTGCTGGGTTGCCTGATTGCGGAAGGTGGTGAAGTCCGGCGGTATCACGACGCCGGTGACGATTTCCGCGTTGGCCTGCTTGAAGGCGTTGATTTGCGCCGTGAAGTCATCTGTCAGGTTCTGGAAACGGCCCGGATCGATGGTTTCGTAGCCGGCAGCAGCAAAGCCCGGCGCCACGCCGACATTGGGGTCACCCCAGGCATTGCCGTCGGCATCGTTGGGGAACAGTCCTCCGACCTTCTTGTTGGTGTCGAGCTGGTTCCACATGTTGGTGAACACGGCGATGACGTCTTCGAGCCCCCAGAAATAATGGTAGGTGAAATCGAACGGCTTCCAGCTACCCGGATCGCCCGGGTTGCCCTGCTGCCCGATGAACCATGGCTGCCAGGGCGCTGCGGTCGATATCGTCGGCACGCCTTCGCTTTCGCAGACGGTCGAAACCGGGTTGGTTGTTTCCGGCGTCGAGGCGACCAGCATCAGGTTGATGCCGTCATCGATGATCAGTTCCTGCGCCACATCGGCGGCTCGGTTGGGGTTGGACTGGCTGTCCTTGACGATGACTTCGACGTCCATCCCCTGTTCGGCAATGTATTTATTGAACATCGCAATGGTGAAGGCATCGGCTTCGGCGAACCCAGCCAGCGGACCTGTCTGCGGGCTGACGTAGCCAATGCGGATTTTCTTGCCTTGTGCGATGGCGGGCATCGACAGCCCGCCAGCAGCGATGATGAGGCCGCCGGCGGCGGCAGTCTTGATAATGCGTCTGCGTGAAATCATCCGGTTTTCCTCCCATGAACGATTGCTTCAGTGTTCGGGCCTGCGCCCTTCCCAAGCGGCCTGCAGCAGGGCGCGAATATCGTCCTGCGAAAATGGCCTTGGATTTGAATATTTGTTCTTCACTGCAATTTCCGACGCCCGATCGAGATCGGCTTCGCTCAGTCCGAGATCCGAAAGCGCCAAGGGGGCACCGGCCTCCCTTGCAAAATCCCACAGTCCCGCACCGGGTGTGGCTCCGAAGATGTCGTGCAGTGGCGCGAGCGCATCAGTCGCAACAGCATTGAAGCTTGCGGTGTGCGGCAAAAGGATAGCGTGGGTCTCTGCGTGGGGTGTGTTGAAGCTGCCGCCGAGGGTGTGGGCGAGCTTGTGATGGAGCGACATGGTGACAGCGCCCAGCGCCGTCGAGCAAAGCCAGGCGCCATAGAGCACCAGACTGCGCGCCTCGCGATCCTGCGGCGCTTCGCGCAGCACCGGCAGCCCGGCCTTGAACGCCTTCATGGCTTCCACCGACATCAGGCTGATTACCGGATTGGCGTCCGGTGCATAAAGTGCTTCTACGCCATGAGCGATGGCATTCAGTGAC
The DNA here is from genome assembly GCF_038900115.1 of Hoeflea sp. AS60. NCBI lineage: Bacteria > Pseudomonadati > Pseudomonadota > Alphaproteobacteria > Hyphomicrobiales > Rhizobiaceae > Hoeflea > Hoeflea sp. AS60. Next base: position 923,419 of record NZ_JBBMQP010000001.1, read on the forward strand.
GAGGTCACCGTCATCTCCGCAGGCAGCGTCAGCGTCAGGTCCACATCATAGATGACGGTTTCCGGTCTGATCGAAGCGTCGCGTCGGGTTGTCTTCAGTCCATCTTTTGTTTCGCCAAGGATGTCCGTCATTTCCGAACCGGCATAGCTGGTCGGAATGGCGATCTGGTTGGCGCCTGTGCGTGTTGCAATTCCCTTGCCGAGACCGATCGTGGAGCCGCCGCCAATCGACACCACGCAATCGGCGCCACTCCGTCTGAATGACTCGATCGCTCGTTCAGTGACCTCGACCGGCGTGTGCATCGCAGCTTCGCTGAAGCTTCCTGCGGACAGGGCGCCGAGTTGTGTCGCAAGCGATTGGGCCTGCTCGGTCTGGTGTGGCGTTGAGAGCACAAAGGCTTGCTTGTTACCGAGACGCTCAACTTCCTCGCCGACACGGGCGAGTGTCTGCGATCCGAACACAACGCGGGTGCCAATGCCGGGGAAGGTGAAGCCGTCTGCAGGCAACTTCATGTCTGGTACTCCGCAAGTTCCTGGCCTTCGACCACCGCACCGAGCAATATCGAAAAGGCTGCAATTTCGTCATCCGACACAAGATGTTCCCGCCCGGCGAAAACGTCAGAGCGAACGCGCGCCCCCTGCCGGATCAAGGCGTCTTTGGCGCCTTGCCATGCCCACAGCGGAATCCACGGATCATCGTCGCCATTGGAGATATAAACGGGGATCGCATCCGCAAGTTTCTCCGGCAACGCGTCGCCAGATGCGCCAACCCTGCATCCGGTGAACAAGGCAGCTGCGTCGGCCTTTCCGCCGCGCAGCAGATACTCCGTGGCCAGGCATGCACCTTGCGAAAAGCCCGCAATGATGAATGGCCCGGAAGGCACGGCCTGATGCGCGGCGTCGATCGCATCCCGGACAAGCGACAGGGCATTCTCAAGCTGGGCGGCGGTGGCCTCGGTCATCTCGTCCACTGCCTTGGCATCATACCAGGCTGGCTGCGGCGACTGCGGCAAAACAAAATGCACCCCCGGCGCATTCACCGACGCAATAACCTCATCCACCATTTGTGAGGCGGTCTGGCCACGCCCGTGCAGGAAGACGCAGACCGCACGGGCGGTCTGAGCCGGAGTTCCTGTTGTCAGGATTTGCCCCATCATGCTGCCTCAGGCGTTCTGGAAGCTGGCGGGCTCAAGACCGGCCATGAGTTCTTCGCGCCGGTCTTCAAACCAGGGCGGGAAGACCAGCGTCGAGCCGATCGCGTCGGCGGGTTCGTCCTTGGCCCAGCCTTCGGGCACGGTCCAGGCAAGCTCGAACAAGGCACCGCCGGGCGAGCGCACGTAGCAGGACTTGAAGTAGTTGCGATCCTTCTGTTCCGATATGTCAGTGAAGCCCATACCTTCGATATGCGCCCGCAGTTTGAGCTGGTTTTCCTCGTTGCCGGTGTTGAGCGCGAAATGGTGGATAGTGCCGCCGGACAGTGTCCAGGTTCCCTGCGGCTGGTCCCGGATTTCGGTGACTTCCACCACGCTGGTGGGGCCGTTTGGATTTGGCACTTCGTAGGCCATGCCGTCGGCATCATCGGCCATTTTCTTGAGCGGCAGGGCAATGGTCAGAAAATCATCCATGGCGTTGCGATCAGTGACCGCTATGACGCCGCCATAAATGCCCTTGATGGCATGCTCAGCGGAAACGCCCTGCGCCTCGTTGACGATCGGGATACGGTTGTCTGCCGGATTTTCCACCAGCTGCAATTCAATGCCGCAGGGATGCTTGAATTCGACGCGATCTATACCGAACCGGCTTGTCTTGCGCGCTTCGATGCCGCGCTCTCCCAGACGGTTTATCCAGAAATCAGATGCCCCGACCGGAATTGACTGCTGCACGACTTTCGACTGGTTGGTGCCGCGGCGGCCATAAACGCCGGGCTTGCGAAACGGGAAGGTGGTGATGATCGTCGATTCATCGCCGTTCCTGGCCCCATAATAGAGGTGGTAGACCGGGATGTTGCCATCAAAGAGCACCGTCCTCTTGACCGAATAGAGGCCCAGGTCCTTGGTGAAAAAATCGAAGTCTTCCTGAGCACCGTCGGTGCTCATGGTCAGGTGATGATATCCGCTGATTGGCGACATTGTCTCTCTCCCAAAATATTCATGTCGGTTTCTGAAAATCTTCATCCCCTGCGAGGATGAAAGTGAAGGCGCACTCGCACTCGCCGCCACGCGACTGTGTAAAATCGGCGAGCAGTGCCGGTTGGACGGCAAAAAGCGGGTCCACGCCTATTGCAGGGTCACTCCTGTCAAAGACATGGGTGATGAGTGTCTGGTAGCCGGAGGCCGCAATTCTGAATTGGAGATGGGCCGGACGTGTCGTTGGAAGTCCAAGTTTGCGAAGGAGTTTTCCGACAGGCCCATCGTCAGGGATGCGGTAGCCTTGGGGGCGGACAGTCCGGATACGAACGGCTCCGTCCGGCCCCGTGGTGTAGGTCCCGCGCAGATTGAACTCAGGCTGCATGTCCGGGGCCTGATTCTCGTACACGCCCTCGCCATTGGCGTGCCAGACCTCAATCCGGGCACTGACCAGGGGCTCACCATCGCTGTTGGAAACCCGTGCGGTAAACACAAGAGGTGTGCCCATGCCGTCCAGGCAGATGCTTTCATTGTCGCCCCGCCGCGGTGCCCCGGGTCGGTAGAACGGACCGGCGAGCGTGTTCGGGGTCGCATTGGCGGGAAGGCGCGAATGGCGCGTCTCGAACGCACTGCTCAGCCCGAGAACATCGGCGAGCAGGACCCATTCCTGACGACGTTCGGAGCAAGTTTCGCCGACTTCTGTCAGGAAACCGATGACTGCCTGCATTTCCTTGCGACTCATATCCATGCGGTCTGCGAGGTTGGCAAGATCGCCGATCAACTCGCTCATGAAGCGGGCGAGACGCATGTCAGGTGCATCATGCAGGCGTGCGGAAAAGGCGTCAGCCGCACTTTTCATAGCCTTGTCAGTAGACCGGACGTCCATCGCAAAACTCCTCCTCCGCGAAAAAGTATAGGCCGATGGATCAACACAACTATTGTTTTTCTCAGCATTAATATAACATTTTGGTATGAAGTTTGATGAGAAGCACCTCGCGCAATTGGCAGCTGTCGTGGAAACCGGCAGCGTGACGGAGGCTGCCCTGCTGCTGGGTCTTTCTCAGCCGGCAGTTTCACGCACCCTTTCAACGCTGGAAAAACGGCTCGGTGAACCGATCTTCAAACCGGGAAAACGGCCGCTTGAGCCGACAATCATCGGTCACCAGCTTGCCGAACACGGCCGCGTGATCCTAGAAGCGTCCCGCCGCGCATCGGAGACAATCCGCGGTTTCCGGGCAGGGTCTGTCGGAACCGTCCGCATCGCCGGCGTGCCCTTCTTCATGGATGCCTTCATCAGCCGCATGATCGGCGAGTTCCAGGAACGCGAGGCCAACATCCGTGTCGATCAGTCCTATGGCAACATGCCGGAACTGGGTAGTGGCCTCGTGGCGAACCAGCTTGACCTGGCCATCTGTCCGCTCGGACTGGTGGAGGCGGCGAAGGGCCTGACCTTCACCCCGATCCTGCCCGGCCGAAACATAGTTGCGTGTCGCGTCACTCACCCGCTGTTAAGCAGGCGCCGCCTGAGCACCAGTGACCTGATCGAATTCCCGTGGATTGCGCCGCTTCCCGGCTCTCCGCTGCTTGCCGACCTGCATGCCATCCTGCTGTCGATCGGGATGACGGAGATCAACATCCGCTATTCCGGCGGCTCGCTGCTTTCGGTGTACAATTACCTCGAAGAGACCGATGCGCTCACCGTGCTTCCCCATTCGGTGGTCTTTGCCCACCGCAAGGACCGGAAAGTGACCGTGCTGCCTGTCGAAATCCCGCAACCGACCCGAACGCTTGGGATATTGCGCCTCGAGGGACGCCCGAGAATACCTGCTGCGGAAAAACTGGCGCGCCATATCTCGACACGCTTCGATGATTTGCGTCAGCTTATCAAGCGCCACGAGGATGCCGTCGTGTGGGGCAACAGTCCTCACTGATGTGATCAAAGTGCCGGAAGCTCACCCTAAAGCCGATCTTCAGCCCTATGCAGCTCCCTGAACGCGCAGCCGCGCCCAGTCAGTCGGCTACCATGTTTGATTCGATGCAATCCAGAACCGCCATTGCGGCGCGGCTGGTGCCGGGAACCGCTTTCATGGCCTCCGAAATGCCCTTGAGGCGCCTTTGCATCTCGACATCATGCAGCAGGGACAAGACTGCTGATTCCAGCTCACCGTCGGTCCAGTTTGAGCGATGCATGTTCAGGCCCGTCCCGGTGGCTTGCGCGCGCTGTGCGTTGTCATGTCCATCCCAGCAGTAGGGCATGATCAGCGATGGCACGCCGTGATAGAGCGCTTCGCAATAGCTGTTGTTGCCGCCATGATGGATGAACAGCGCTGATTGCGCCACAACGGAGGGCTGGGGAAACCAGCTTCCCAGGAAAACATTGTCGGGCACCCGTTGATAGGCTTCCAGGAACCCGCCGACATTGATCAGGAATCTTGCGGGGAGTTTGGCGAAGACATCGATCATCCGCTCGATCAGTTGCGTATCGATGGCGCCAAGACTGCCGAAGCTCATATAGATGAGCGGGCCATCCTCGACCGGAAAGTGCGGTGAATCAAACCGTGTCTCGCTGCGCACGCAGCCTTCCAGGAAAACAAATTCCGGTTCGGCAAGCGGGATGTGGCGATCATAGCGCACCGCTGTCGGTGCGAGGATGAGGTTGAGGTGCTCCGACGTTTCCAGAAAGTTGCCCGCTGGCAGGGGGGCAAGTCCACGCGCCTTGCGAAAAGTGTTGTAGCGGCGGTGCGCTGAGTCCGTGGCCTTCAGATAGGATTTTTCAAATCGTTTGCAGGCCAATCTGTCCTTTGGGTCCAGGCCGGAGAGATAAGGTGGCACATTTGCGTCTGGCAACTCGGTCTCTGCGCAAGAGACAACGCGCACCCACGGGCAACCGGCCCTTATGATGGCGGGAAACATGATGACGTTGTCGAGAAGGATGGCATCCGGCTTGATCCGGGTCAGAAGCGCTTCCAGCCCCTCTTCGGCGGCTTCGACGGTGTCGACAATAGCCTCCCATGTCGGGCCGACATAAGTCGGCAGTTGCGCCTCAGGATCCAGATCGAAATGTGCAAGCTGGTTGCTGATAAAGCTCTGCCAGTAATCTTCGGCTTCATGCGCGCTGCTCGGCGTGGCTTCGTAGAGATGGTACTCCTTGAACCCGTATTCGGCAAAAACACCAGTGAAGCCCGGGTGGCATATGAAAACTGGGGTTGCGCCCAGCCGCTGAAGTTCCTGAGCTATGCCCACACAGTTGAGTGCGGCGCCGAAGCTCGCCTCGGGGAACAGGGCGATGATGGGAGAAACGCTCATGCACGAGGCCTTCTGATCAGTGGAGGAATGCCACGGTTTGCGGCCTCGGGTCTTCGGGTTCGTGAGCGGCGCAGATGCAACACCATCTGGTCTGCCGCGATGTCAAACTGGTTCTGTTCAAGACTGTCGAGAATGCCAAGATGCTCTTCAAGCGATTGGCGGAGCCGAAAGTCAGGCACGGACGTATCTTTTTGGGTCGCACGGCGCAATCTGTGGTGTGCCAGAAGAGTACCGCGGGCGAAGCGGTTGGCCGAACATTCGGCTATGAAGCAATGGAACTCCGTATCGATCCGCATGAAACCCGCGGTCGTGATGCGACCCTCACGTATGGTGAGGAAGTCCTCCATCCGGCCTCTGAGAATGCCGGCCTTCTTGCTGTCGACTGCAAAACCGGGAGCCAGAATGGCTTGTGGTTCCAGGATCAGGCGGAAGGCAAGGCTTTCATCCATGGCCTTTGGAGAATCCAGCATGGGTTGAAATGCCCAGGAGCGACCCGGCAATTGGGTGGCGACGCCATCCTGAGATAGTATTTTTAGTGCAAAAAGTACCGAATGCCGCGACGCATTATACTTTCTTGCGAGCGCGCTGACCGATTGCACGTCACCAATCCGGCGCTCGGCGCGATCCGACAGGATCCGGTCGGCGAGCGTTTGCTCCATCCCTTCCAGAGCCTGGGCTGCTTGCAGCAATTCATCCGATTCCGAAATCGCCAGAAAATAGCCCTCTTCTTCGCGGCGATAGAGGATATTGTTCTCTTCAAGAAGCCGAAATGCTGAACGAATGGGCGTTCTTGATACGCCACAGTCATCCGAGAACAGTTTTTCAGGCAAATGATCACCCGCCTTCATGGCGCGTTCCAGCGCGATATTGATAATCTGCTGGGCAAGCGCAAGGTGGTTCTGGCGTGCGTTTCGTCTTGTGTCGGCCATGGGAATCCCGGGTGTTGAAGGGGGCTTTCGATGACGCTCCCGGTCAGGATCTGTTGAAAATACATCAAATACATATTTGACGTATTTTTACGGCTATTCGTACTATGCGGTGCATCAGCCAACAAGAGCTGTCTCACAAAATTCCGCCAACGCCGAAACAGGCGACGGCTATCCAAGGGATCAAATGGAGGATCACCATGACCCGACTGACGAACTTAATCGGAGTCACGCTGGGCGCCGGTCTTGCAGCTTTCGCTGTCGCCGCACAGGCGGAAGATCTCGTCGTTTCCAACTGGGACGGCTATATGGCGCCGGACGCGATTGAGAAGTTCAATTCCGCGACCGGAAACTCGGCAGAACTCGTGCTGCATGCCACCAACGAAGAAATCATGGGCAAGCTGATTGCCTCCAAGGGCAAGGGCTACGATGTTGTTTTCGTCTCCTCGCCCTTCGCTGAAATTCTCAACAATCTTGGCCTGGCCGAAACGCTCGATCATGCCAAAATCCCGAATATCGCCAATCTCTACGAGGACGCGACCGTACTCAAGCACGACCCGGGCAACGCATTCTCGCTGCCATACGCCTGGGGTACGACGGGTCTTTGCTATCGCAGCGATCTGGTCGGCAAAACCCCTGACAGCTGGATGGACCTTCTCGAGCCGTCAGAAGCGCTCACTGGAAAGACCACGATGCTCGCCACCGACCGCTGGATGATGGCTGCCGGTGAATTGGCGCTTGGCTACTCGGTCAATGAAACAGATCAGGCCAAGCTCGAAGAAGTTCGCGATCTTCTGATCAAGGCCAAGAAGACACTTCTGGCCTACGATGACACCACATTCTATTCCAAACTTGTGACCGGCGAAGCGGAACTGGTGCAGGCCTGGGACGGCTGGTGCAACTACGGCATCGGCGAGAATGCTGACATCAAATACATCGTCCCGAAGGAAGGCTCCGACCTTTGGGTTGATACCATGGTGATCCTCAAGAACTCCGAGCACAAGGATGCTGCCTACGCATTCGTGAACTACATTCTTGATGCGGCAAACCACCGTTGGGCCGCCGAGAACATTCTCTACAAGGTGCCCAACAAGGCAGCCATGGACGGACTTGACCCCTCGCTTGTCGAGACCTACCCGAACCTTGGCATGACGCCCGATGAGCTGCTGGCTCATGAGCAGCTGCGCGATCTGGGCGAGGCACAGCGCGCCTACTCCCGTATCGTGTCAGAAATCAAGGCTGCCAACTGACGGTAGGCCGTTGATAGCCCCGGCGCGATCTGCGCCGGGGCATTTTCTTCAATGGAAATCATGCACCGCGCCTTGATGGCGTGAAGGATCCCCGAGTTAGCCCATGGCAGACCGCAAGCCGATCTATTTGATGACGCCAGCCTTGCTGTGGTTGACCGGCTTCATGGTCATTCCCTGCCTGCTGATCTTGGCGCTGGCGTTTTTCCGCCGCGGGATTTACGGCGGCATTGAATATGATTTCACGCTGGAAAACATAGCCCTGGTTTTTGATCCGCTCTATGTCGGGATCTTCATCCAATCAGCGATCATTGCCGGCCAATCCGCCTTGATCGCCTCGGTAGTTGGTTACGCAGCCGCCTACGCGATTGCCGCCATGCCGAAAAAGCGCCAGCCGCTGCTGCTGTTTCTTGCCATTCTTCCGTTCTGGTCAAATTATCTGGTGCGCACCTATGCCTGGATAGTGCTGCTAAACCGCGAGGGTCTGGTCGTGGCCGTGGCGCGGGCGCTTGGGTATGATCAGGAACTGCCGAGCCTGCTCTACACCGAAGGCGCCGTCATTGTAGGGCTCGTCTACAACTATCTTCCCTTCGTCATTCTCGCCTGCTATGCCCCGCTCGCGCGGCTCAACACGGAGATCACTGAGGCGTCGCGCGATCTGGGGGCCGGCGGCTGGACAACGTTTCGCCGTATCACCCTGCCGATGACTGTGCCGGGCATCGCCACCGGATTTGTCTTCGTCTTCGTTCTCTCCATCGGCAATTTCGTCACGCCCGCGCTTCTGGGCGGCGGTCAGTTCCAGATGATCGGCAACTTGGTCTACGCCCAGTTTCTCACGGCCAATGACTGGCCATTCGGGGCAGCCCTTTCGATGGCGTTGATTGCGGTGATGATGGGACTGCTCACGCTCCAGACCTTTGCGACTGAACGCGCCTCTGGTGGACGTGCCGAGGGCGACGCTCATGGGTAATCGTGCGCCGCTTCCGTTCATGCTTGCCATTCTGGCGGCCGTTTTCGCCTTTCTCTATCTGCCGATTTCGGTCCTGTTCGCCCTGTCGTTCAACGAGGGCGGCATGCCGACGGCCTGGTCGGGATTTTCGGTGAAATGGTACTATTCGCTGTTTCAGGACAAGGACATCATCCATGCAGCACTCAACACGCTGATTGTGGCGGTGATTTCCACCATTCTCGCTGCCATATTGGGCACGCTTCTGGCGATTGGCGTCGAAATCCGCCGCCGCAAGGGCCGCTTTCTCGAGACCATGATCTTCGCGCCGATGATCATTCCCGACATTGTGCTCGCCATCGCGCTGCTCAGCTTCTTCTCGCTGCTCGACGTCACCATGGGGCTTCACACCATTATCGTGAGCCACGTGGTCTTCAACCTGGCCTTCGTCTGCTCGGTGGTCCGCGCCAGGCTGAAAGGCTTTGACTGGTCGATTGTCGAAGCATCGACAGATCTCGGCGCGCCGATTCTGGTCACCTTGCGGCGCATTGTGGTTCCGGTGCTGATGCCCGCCGTTGTCGCGGGTTCGCTTCTGGCCTTCACACTGTCGGTTGACGAATTCATCATCGCCTTCTTCACCGCAGGCGCAGGACGTGCATCGATCACGTTGCCAATGCAGATCTTCTCGATGATCCGCTTTGGCGTCACCCCTGAAATCAATGCGCTTTCAGCCATCGTGATGACGGTCTCGGTTGTCATCCTTGCTGTTTCGCAGCGCCTTAATCGCGGAGGGCTTCCAGGCCAATGACCAGCGCTCTTCTCACCATTCGCAATGTCGAAAAGCACTTCAACAAATATCATGCAGTGGACGGCATCTCGCTTGATATTAAGGAGAATGAGTTCTTTGCGCTGCTTGGCCCCTCGGGCAGCGGCAAGACCACGTTGCTGCGCATGTTGGCGGGGTTTGAAACCCCCACAGTCGGCAGCATCCTGCTTGATGGAGAGGATATATCCCGCATTCCTCCAAACCATCGCCCGATCAATCTGATGTTCCAGTCTTACGCCCTGTTTCCACATATGACGGTGGCGCAGAACATCGCCTATGGGCTGGAAATGGAAAAGCTGCCCAAGGCAGAAATAAAATCCCGCGTCAATGAAATGATGGAGATGGTTCAACTGCCACACCTGGCGGGCCGCAAACCGGAGCAGCTTTCAGGCGGCCAGCGCCAGCGGGTTGCCCTCGCGCGCTCTCTGGTAAAGCGCCCTCGTCTGTTGCTGCTTGATGAACCTTTGGGCGCGCTCGACAAGAAGCTCCGTGGCGAGATGCAGCTTGAGCTGAAACGGATTCAGGATCAGTTCGGCATTACCTTTATTGTCGTCACTCATGACCAGGAAGAAGCCCTGGTGATGGCCGACCGCATTGCCATCCTCAAGGATGGCAAGCTCTTGCAGCACGGCACGCCGCTCGAAATCTACGAATATCCGCAGACGCGCTTTGCGGCGGATTTCATCGGAGTGATGAATTTCTTTCCGGCGACAGTCCATGGTGGCACCCTGAAGTCGGCCGACGGTACCAGCTTCAGGGCGGAAATTCCCGACACGATCAGTGCTGGAGACGACGTCATGGCTGCGGTTCGGCCCGAGCGTCTGCATCTTGGCGCCGGCGAAAAGGAAAACAGCCTTACCGGCACAGTAAGGGCGATGGCCTATCACGGGCTTGATCTCCAGGTGCATCTCGACACACCGCTCTCTCCCCAGCCGGTGATGTTGCGCCTGACGGCCGATGCGGCCGAAGGGCACGCGCTCTCCGTCGGCGATTCGATTACCGCGGGCTGGTCTGCCCGCGACACGCGGGTCTTTGCCGCCTGAAACCTGGCCTCAAGACCACGACATGAAACACCGAACGAAACGCAAAGAGGATGGAAGATGACACAGAAGATTTTCGCTTTTTTCCCGGAAGCGGCCTATGGCCCGGCCTTGAATTCCGTCGGTATCGCGCAAGCCGTTGAACGCATGGGCCACAAGGCCGTTTTCCTGTCAGATCCCGGGTTTGTCGATGTTTACAAGGGCTATGGCTTTGAAGCCCATCCCGTGAACCTGTCGGCCCCGATGCCGCCCGAACAGATGGCCAAATTCTGGGAAGACTTCATCAACGGCCATATTCCCAATTTTCGCAAGGCGCCGATCGATCAGCTCGACAATTACGTCAAGGAATGCTGGGAGGCGATCGTCGACAGTGCGAAATGGGCAGAGAAAGATCTTCCCGGCATTCTTGCCGAGATAAAGCCCGACGTGATTTCAGTCGACAATGTGATCCTTTTCCCGGCAATCAAGCAGAATGGTGCACCCTGGGTGCGGATCATTTCCTGCTCCGAGAACGAGATCGAGGACGATGCCATTCCTCCGCATCTGTCTGGCATGTCGGTAAATGATACCGAAGGTCATGCAGCCTTCCGCGCCAAATTTCATGAAGTGATCAAGCCGATCCACGATGATTACAATGAATTCCTGAAGTCGGCAGGCGAGGCGCCTTATCCTCTGGGCGAGTTCTTCGAAGCCTCACCTTTCCTCAATCTGCTGCTTTATCCTGAGCCAGTCACCTACAAGCGCGCCAAGCCGCTCGATCCGGCTCGGTTCCAGTATCTCGAAGGCTGCGTGCGTCAGGACAAGCCATACGAAGTGCCGACCTTCAAGAAGAACAATGACGGCCCGCTTCTTTATGTGTCGTTCGGATCTCTGGGCGCAGGCGACACCGATCTCTTGAAACGCCTGATCACGCTGATTGGTAAGACCCGCTACCGCGCGCTGGTCAATGTCGGTGACTACAAGAGCGAGTACAGCGACATACCGGACAATGTGATCATTGAAGGCTGGTATCCGCAGCCGTCGGTGATCCCGCAGGTCGATGCCGTGATCCATCATGGCGGCAACAACTCCTTCACCGAATGCCTCTATTTCGGCAAGCCTGCGATCATCATGTCCTATGTCTGGGATGGTCATGACAATGCCATGCGCGTGCAGGAAACCGGTCATGGCTTCCGCTCCGATCGCTATGAATGGACCGACGAGGACCTGATCGAAAAGATCGAGGCCTGCCTCACCGATGAGGGCATGGCCGCACGTCTGAAGGCGACCTCAGCTCATATGCAATCGCAAAATGGTCAGGAAAAAGCGGCCAAGCTGCTCGTCGCTTTGACGGAGAATGGGGAATGACCAACCTGTCCTCCTCTGCCCCCCACATCCACGACGCCTGCACCTATGACGACCTGGTGGATTGGGGCCCGCAGCCGGGCATGATCGAAGGTCAATCCCATTCCACCGGCCGGCTGCTTTTCAAGCGACCCAACAACTCTCCCGAAACGGGGATCTGGGTCTGCACACCCGGGCGCTGGCGCCTTTCGGTTCCACGCGATGAATTTTGTCATTTCGTCTCCGGCCGCGCCACCTACCGCCGCGACGGGACCGACGAGGTGATTGAAGTGACGCCCGGCACCTGCGTGCTGTTTCCTGCCGGATGGGAAGGCGAAGCCAATATCTCCGAGACCATCCGCAACATTTACATTCTGAGTTGAACTGGAATTCTCAATGACCACCACACCTGTCATGCACAAGCCGCTCGATGTGACCGATACGGTCGACTGGGGGATCATTCCGACGATGGTTGAGGGCGAAAGCCACACCTCCGGCAAGGTTCTTTACAAGGGGCCTGAGGGACAATCGGAATGCGGCCTTTGGATCTGCACACCCGGCAAATGGGAATGCCACGTCACCAAGGATGAGTTCTGCCACTTTCTCGAAGGCCGCTGCACCTATGTGCATGAAAGCGGCGAGGTGATCGAAATCACGCCCGATACGGCGGCGTTCTTTCCGCAGGACTGGAAGGGCATCTGCACCGTCCACGAGACCGTGAAGAAGGTCTACATGATCCGATGACATCTGCAGCACCAAGCGCAGTGACCCTGGCACCACCCATTGCCGCCTTTCTGGCGCGGCATGGGCTGGCAAATGCTCGCCTTGAGCCTCTGGCTGGCGATGCGTCGGCGCGGCGGTATTTCCGCTTGCCGGACAAGGGGCTTTTGCTGATGGAAGATCGCGAGGATCTGGTGGGTTTTGCAGCCTATGTGCGGCTCTCGCGCCATCTTCTGAGCCTCGGCCTGTCGGCTCCGCGCGTTCATGGCGCCGACCCGTCAACCGGTCTTGGGCTGGTCGAGGATTTTGGCGCCGACACCTATTCGAAGTGCCTCTTTGACGGCGCAAGCGAGGCCGACCTTTATGAGCTTGCGGTCGATGCGCTGCTGCATCTGCATCATGATGTCCGTGGCGCGCAGGTCGCGTGCCCTGAGTTTGACATGGCGACCTATCTCGCAGAACTCGACATGTTTTCGCAATGGTTCGCGCCGGCGGTAAATCCGTCTGTCGACCGGCCCCGGTTCTCGGAGACATTCCGTGGGCTCTGGGCCGATGCCCTGGCGCCTCTGAAGGATGCGACCGAAACCCTGGTGCTCCGCGATTTTCATGTCGACAATCTGATGTATCTGCCTGAGCGAAAAGGTTTGGCGCGCTGCGGATTGCTTGATTTCCAGGACGGCATTCTCGGGCCATGCGAATATGATCTCGTCTCGCTGCTGCAGGATGCGCGCCGGGACCTCGCTCCCGGCCTCGAGCAGGCTCTGCTCGATCGGTACATCGCCAGAGCGCCGGCGCGGCTGGGTGGAGAATCCGCCATCCGTCAGCGCTATTTTCTCCTCGGCGCCCAGCGTCATGCTCGCATAGCCGGCGTGTTCCTGCGGCTGTCGCAGCGCGACGGCAAGGCAAACTATCTCGCCTTCTTGCCCCGCGTGCTGCGGCAACTCGATACCGCGCTCACCGACGCGGGCCTCGTCGAAATCAAGACCTTTCTGACAGCCGAGCTCCCCGGTTGGGCAGCTCACGGCACGGCGCTTGGGCAGAAGGCAGATGAAAACAAAGGAATGATCCATGTCTGATACGGCCAAGCCGCGTTATTTCCTGACGCCGGAGTTTCACGTGAGCCAGGGGCCTCAGCATGCGGTGATTGACCCCGCTACGTTAGAAGAGGTCGGCAAACGCTCTGACGTGACGGCTGAGGAAGTTGAAAGCGTTCTTGTTCGGGTCAACGCGGCGCAAGCCAGCTGGAAAAAGATCGACGCCAAATCGCGTGCGCAGATCCTGCATCGCCTGGCAAACCGGATCGAAGCCAACGACATGACCGACTGCGCCATTCTGATGTCGCGGGAAATGGGCAAGCCCTATCCGGAAGCCATCGGCGAAGTCGCCAATTGCGCCTCGATCTTCCGCTATTATGCGGAAATGGCGCGCGACGAAGCGGGCAAGGTTGCAGGCACGACACAGGCCGGATCGCTGCAATATGCGCGCTATGAGCCCTATGGCGTCTCGGCCCATATCATGCCCTTCAACTTTCCCATTCTGTTGATGTGCTGGACGGTTGCTGCTTCGCTCGCAGCTGGCAATGGCTGTGTGATCAAGCCGGCCGAAGCCACGACGCTCTCGACACTGGAATTCATGAAAGTGTTTGATGTTCTGCCCGCGGATCTCGTTGCCTGCTTGCCGGGCGGTGCCGCTGTCGGGTCCGCCTTGGTTGAAAGCGACAAGACCCATGCGATCGCCTTCACCGGCTCTGTCGGTGCTGGTCAGGCGGTGGCAGCAGCCGCAGCGCGGAAGATGAAGCCGGCGGTCATTGAGGCTGGCGGCTCCGACCCGATGATCATCACCAAGCACGCGCCGATTGCCATTGCTGCAGCCGGCGCCGTAACTGGTGCATTTCACATGTCCGGTCAGGTCTGCACATCAACTGAACGGCTCTATGTGGTCGACAGCATTCACGATGAATTCGTCAAAGCCTTCGTGGAGGAAACCAGCCAGTTGCGCATCGGCAATGGCCTCGACAAATCTGAAATCGGCCCGCTGGTGAGTGAAGCAGCGCTTGAAAAGGTCAAGCGGCTTGTGGCCGATGCTGTTGCCAAGGGAGCAAAGGTTGAATGTGGCGGGGGCAAGCCGCAAGGGCTCGATACGGGCTGGTTTTTTGAGCCCACCATTCTGACAGGCTGCACGCCGCACATGGAGATCATGAAATCGGAAGTCTTTGGCCCGGTCGCCTCCATCGTGCGCGTTCCGGATTTCGATACCGCGATTGCCATGGCCAATGACAGCCCGTTCGGTCTTGGCGCATCGATCTTCACCACCGACCTCGAAGAAGCCCACGAGGCAGCCGAACGGCTTGAGGCGGGGATGGTCTGGGTCAACAATCCGATGATCGACAATGACGCTCTGCCCTTCGGTGGCTGGAAAGCGTCAGGCATGGGGCGTGAACTGGGTCGACAGGGTCTTGATGCATTTCGTAGGTCCAAGATGGTGATCATGGATCACAAGCCCGTCCGTCATGACTGGTGGTATCCCTATCCCGACGACTGGTTTCTGGAAGCTGGCGGACGCAAGCACGTTTGATCACTCAGGATTGCCGCTGAGGCAATCCTTGATGAGGAAAAGTGAGACCTACGCTTATGGATATCAAACAGCGCCTTGCCGGAGCTTCAACCGACCCGGTCTGGTGGAGCACGCTGCCGCAATCCGCGGCCTTGCCGCCGCTTGCCCAGGATGGCACCTGTGATCTTGCCATCATCGGCGGCGGGTTTACCGGGTTGTGGTGTGCGCTTAAAGCGCGCGCGCGTTATCCCGAGGCTCGGATTGTGGTGTTGGAAGCAAAGCGCTGCGGCGGGGCTGCCAGTGGGCGCAACGGCGGGTTTTGCGCGCCGAGCATTTCCCACGGCGTCTCCAATGCGATGGAGCGCTGGCCGCGTGAGGCGGAAACGCTTGTCAGGTTAGGCAACGAGAACCTCAATCAGCTCGAGCAGGATCTGGGTGCCTATGGCATTGATGCCGAATTCGAGCGAAGCGGCAAACTGAATGTAGCAGCAACACCGTGGCAGGCCGATGGTTTGAAATCCATGCAGTCGAGCCTCGGCAAGTTCGGTTTCAAAACCGATTTGCTGCAAAACGAGGCGCTGGACACCCGGTTCAAGACGCCGGCCTATCAATCAGGCCTTTGGGATCCGAATTATGCTCTGGTCAATCCGGGCAAACTGGTCACCGGCCTGCGTCGCGCCTGCCTTGAGCGCGGCATCGAGATTTACGAAGACACGCCTGTCGAAAATCTTAAAAACACGAGAGATTGTATTGAGCTGAAAACACCGCAAGCTCAATTACGAGCCGCCCGGGTGGCCATGGCAACCAATGCTGCTGTTCCTCTGCTCAAGCGGCTGCGGATGGCGATCATTCCGATCTATGATTATTCCCTGGTCACCGAGCCGCTCAGCGATGAGCAGCTTGAGGCCATTGGCTGGGTCGGGCGATACGGGATCGCCGACAGCGGCAACCAGTTCCACTATTCCCGCAAGACCGCCGACAACCGTATTCTTTGGGCGGGTTTCGATGCGATCTACGAGTTTGGCAGTGACAGGTCTGATGCACGGCTGCAACGCGCCGAGAGTTTCGAGCGGCTGGTGCAAAACTTCGACCGCGTCTTCCCGGCTCTCGCAAATGTCAGGTTCAGCCACATCTGGGGCGGTATCATCGACACCTCGGCGCGGACGACATTTTTTGCTGGCAAAGCCTTTGGCGGACGTCTGGCCTATGCGCTTGGATTTACCGGGCAGGGCGTTTCCGCCAGTCGCTTTGGTGCGCTGACAATGCTGGATCTGCTCGACGGGGTCGAGACCGAGCGCACATCGCTCGCCATGTCGCGCAGTTGGCCGGTGCCGTTTCCGCCAGAGCCTCTGCGCTATCTGGCCGTGCAATGGGCACAGCGCGATCTCGCCCGTGAAGACATCACCGGCAAACGGTCCCTCATGCTGAGAACCCTGGATCGCCTGGGCATCGGCTTCGCATCCTGACCTCTCAGTGATTTTTGGAGACAATAATGTCTGACCAACCCGCCCATGTGATTGGCTTTGACACAAGCGATACCGTGCCCAAGGTGACTGTTACCGATGACCCGGCAGTCGTTGACACTGCGTATGAAAGCCGCAGCTGGCGCTGTTTTCAATCGCCCGAAAAGGGCGCGATCGCGGGGATCTGGGAGGCTGGACCGCATCTCGAACGCTGCGCCTGTGACTACGATGAAATGTGCCACATCCTCGAAGGCGAGGTGCGCCTGACTGACGCCGATGGCAGATCACGAACCTTTGGTCCCGGCGACAGCTTTGTCGTTGCTGCCGGTTTTCGCGGAACCTGGGAAAACCTGACGCTGGTTCGGAAGGTCTTTTTCATACTGTCGTGAAATGGATTGGCAAGCTTGGAAGCGCACAGCCGATGGAAAGTGTTCGTGTTCGCGGCTAGTGTGACTGCTGCGGCCATCGTCACGTTGACCTCTTGGGCTCACCCTTACGCCGCAGCGACCATTCCACTTGAGCGAAGATCTCCTCGGTTCTCAGATTGGTTTTCGTGACGATGGCATGGTGTGCTATGCGGGACCGGTATCGGACGAAGGGGACAACAAATGGGACTTCGGGTATCTGCGTTGCTGCACGCGGCACAAATCTTGTCAGTTGCGGCCCTCGTGACGTTGGGTGGGGCGGCAGCACATGCCGAGGATATGACCTATTTCACAATCGGCACCGCCGGGGTCGGTGGAACCTATTTTCCGCTCGCCGGGACGATTGCCAATTCGATTTCAAATCCGCCCGGCTCGCGCGAATGCGATGAAGGCGGGTCCTGCGGTGTCCCGGGCCTAGTGGCGGTGGCGCAATCCTCACATGGATCGGTCGCAAATGTCAGCGCAATCGTCTCGGGCGGCCTTAATTCAGGGTTCTCCCAGTCAGATGTTGCCTACTGGGCCTATTCGGGCACCGGCACTTTCGAGGGCCAGGAGCCGATGCGCGATCTGCGCGTCATTGCGGCGCTCTATCCCGAGCATGTTCACCTGATCGCTTCCAGGACTTCCGGCATCGCTTCTGTCACGGACCTGAAGGGCAAGCGGGTTTCTCTCGACAAGACCGACTCCGGCACCTATCCCGACGCTGTTCTGATCCTTGAAGCTTTCGGTCTCTCGGAAGCAGACATCACCGTCGAGCACCTCAAGCCCGAGGATGCCTCGGATGCGCTGCGCGATGGCCGGCTTGATGCACTCTTCTTTGTCGGCGGCTATCCGGCCCGCGCGCTTGCCGAGCTTGCTGGCAATGCTGAGGTGGTACTCGTTCCCATCTCTGGCCCGGAAGTGGACGGGATGCTTTTGGAGCATTCGTTTTTTGCCAATGACGCGATACCGGACGGGGTCTACCAGAATGTGGATGGCGTCCCGACAGTTGCGGTAGGGGCGCAATGGCTCACCGGTCTGGAGCAGGATGAGGAATTGATCTACCAGATCACCAAGGCGCTCTGGAATCCGACCACGCGGAAGCTGCTTGATGTCGGACATGTCAAGGGCGCATCGGTGACCCGCCAAACCGCACTTGATGGAATAGGAATCCCGCTGCATCCCGGCGCCGAGAGATTTTACCGTGAAGCTGGCATGATCAGGTAAGGCGCCTTCGCCCGGCGTTCAGCGATGTCCGTAATAGAGCGAAACCGCATGTTCGGCTTCGGCGAAGAACAACCAGCGTTCAGCCAGCAGCCCGATGATCATGGACAGCGCCGCCACCAGAATGAGCGGCGCCGGCGCTCCGGTAAGGGCAATCAGCGCCAGGATCACGATCGGCAGCACGCCGCCAAGTACGAGTGCCAGCAGCCGCAATTTGCGGGCGTGCTTGCGGCCGATCCGATGCACCATCTCGCGGGTGAGATAGTTCTCGCCGGTATGCGGGCGTTCAAGCAGCCGCACCTTGCCGATAAAGCCGAGCCCGGTTGCGGTTTCCGGCGTTGAGCCGACGTCGGACAGCCGAGCCCGGCCAGCATGCGCCCACCATATCCACTTGGCTGCCCAGGCAAGAGCAACCAGCAGGATGCCCCAGAGTTCCGGTGATTGATAATCGCCGAAGGCCGATGCCAGCAGCCAGCCGGAGCCGAGCGCGAAACTCAGATAGACAACCGGCGTGAGCGGGCTCTTCCATTGCGGCACGGTCTTAAGCTGGGCGTAGATCATCGAGGTGGTGAACACCGTTGTCGCCGCGCCGAGGGCGATCAGCAGACCCAGAAGCTGCGATCTGTTGCCCGTCAGCATCCAGACAAGCGCATAGATCCCGAACAGAACCAGCGTGACAATTGCCGCGATGCCTTCTCGCGACAGCCAGCTCGAGCGCCACTGGCTGAGCGCCCGCCAGGCACGTTCCGGGTGCCCCAGATGAAATGTCGAGGCCAGAAGCCCGGCCACGGCAAGCCCGCCACCGAGGAGCGAGACCAGGAATGCACGTCCCGCGCCACCACCAACGGGAAATCCCAGCCCGATGAGGAAGATCATGCCAAAGCCGGCGCCCGAGGCGACCGTGAAAAAGATGACGGAAACGGCAGGATGCATGATCTGTTATCCGAGTTTGTCGAGCGCCGCGTCGAGCCAGCCCAAGAACCCGTCGGCTTTCGGTGTGTCGATCTTGGCGGGTGCTGCCGTTTGAGCCGATCGTTGCGAGGTCTTCGGACGGGGCGGCAGATACTTGTTGACCGGGCGTGTTTCCATCTCCGGCATCAGGTCGATCCCGCCACGTTCTGCGACCAGCCGTGACACGTCTGAGCCTGGATCGTTGAAATCACCAAAGTGCCGCGCGCTTGAGGGGCAGGTGCGCACACAGGCCGGGATCCGGTCTTCTTCAGCCAGGGTGTCGCTGTAGATCCGGTCAACGCACAGCGTGCATTTCTTCATCACGTTTTCGACCGGGTCCATCTCGCGCGCGCCATAGGGGCATGCCCATGCGCACAACCCGCAGCCGATGCACAGGTCCTCATCGACCAGCACGATCCCGTCCTCGGAGCGCTTGTAGCTGGCGCCGGTCGGGCAAACGGTCACGCACGGCGCATCATCGCAATGCAGGCAGGATTTGGGGAAATGCACGATCTGCGCCGGCGCATTCTCGGGCGTCACCTCGAACGTGTGGATCCGGTTCAGCCAAGCGCCGGACACATCGGCGCCATAGGCGTCAGTATCGGCGAGTGGCGAGGCTCCGGCGCTGGTGTTCCATTCCTTGCAGTTGACCGCGCAGGCATGACAGCCGACACAAGTGTCGAGATCGATGACGAGGCCGAGCCGCTTTTCGGTCGATGTGGGAAGACTGGTCATCGGGCTTTCTCCCGTCCGAACACCACATTTGTAGGCGCGGAACCGACCGGGCTTGTCTGCGCGCCGGCCTGGGGCAGGCTTTGCCCGCTGCTTTGATCAGTATCCTTGCGGATTGCCACGCGCAGGTCGAACCAGGCGGCCTGGCCGGTGATCGGGTCGGAATTTGCCCAGCGGCGGCCATCGCCTTTTGGTGGCAGCAATTCGTCAATCAGGTGGTTGAGCAGGAAACCGCGCGTCGCCTCCGGTGCGTCCTTGTCGAGTGCCCATGCGCCAGCTCGCTTGCCAATCGCATTCCATGTCCAAAGCGTCGAGCCGTTGACCGCATCCATGCGAGCAATCCTGACCCGGATTTCACCTGATTGCGAGGACACCAGTGCCCAGTCGCCAGTCTCCAATCCCTGGCTGTCGCAAACGTCGCCCGGCACATAAAGCGCGTTCTCGCCGTGGATCTGCCGCAGCCAGGCATTCTGCGACCCCCAGGAATGGTACATCGCAGCTGGCCGTTGGGTGATGGCGTGAAGCGGATAGGCGTCGCCATCCAGACCATCTTCCATGAAGGGCGGGTACCAGACAGGCAGCGGATCGAAACAGGTCCTGATCCGCTCGCGGTGATGTTCCGGCGGCATTGGCTTGATCTTGCCTTCGGCGGCAAGCTGGAATTTGCGCAAAGGTTCGAGATAGAGCTGGAAGATGTTCTCCACCGGCCCGTCCTGCAGCCCGTGCTCGATCGCCCAGTCGCTCCAGGCCCGGTTGGCGTGTTTGAAGTAGTGCGCCTCCGCAGGCACGTGCACCTGCGAGAATCCACCATTCTCGATATAGCGTTTGAGCTGGTCCGGATTGGGTTTCCCCCGCCCGGTCTTGTCGCCTCTCTCGCCGCGCCAGCCTGAAAGCGGGCCGATCCCCGGCTTGCGCTGGTGTTTGACGATGTAGTCGGCATAATCCTTGTAAATAGCTGCGCCGTCCTCATCGACCATGCCCGGAAGTTTCAAGCGTGCTCCAAGATCCAGCAGCACGCTCTGGAAGCCGCGCACATCCCGGTCCGGTTCAACCACCGGCCAGCGGATTGAATCGCACAGCGCCTCGGGTTCGCTGATCGGCCTGTCCAAAAGCGAAATACAGTCATGCCGTTCGAGATAGGTGGTGTCGGGCAGGATCAGATCGGAAAACGCCACCATTTCGGAGGAATAGGCGTCCGAATAGATGATCTTCGGGATCACATACTCGCCATTCTCGTCCTTGTCGGTCAGCATCTTCATCACTGATGAGCTGTTCATCGACGAGTTCCACGCCATGTTGGCCATGTACATGAACAGGACATCGATGCCGTAGGGATCGCGCGCATGCGCATTGGAAATGACCATGTGCATCATGCCATGTGCCGACAGCGGCGCATCCCAGGAAAATGCCTTGTCGATGCGCTGCGCGGTCTCGCCGTCTGCTTCCAGCAGCAGATCTTCCGGTCCACGCGGGTAACCCAGGTGCGGCCCCGCAAGCGCGGTATCGGCGCAGGCGCCGCCATGCGGCCGCGGCTGGCCAGCGACCGGCCGCGGATAGGGCGGCTTGAAGCGGAAGCCGCCGGGGCTATCGATCGATCCGACGAGGATCTGCAGCAAATGCAGCGCGCGGCAAGTCTGGAACCCGTTGGAATGCGCCGAGATGCCGCGCATGGCATGAAACGCCACCGGTCGCCCGATCATCCGCTCGTGCCGTTCGCCCTTCATGTCGGTCCAGGGTTGCTCGATGATTACTTCGCGCTCGAAAGCGGCCTCGGCGATCTCTCCGGCGATCCGTATGATGGTTTCGGCATCAATCCCGGTTCGCCCGGCCACGGCGGAGGGTGCATATTGCGGATCCAGATATTTTTGCGCCAGCAGTTCGAACACCGGAATGGCGTGACGTCCGTCGGGCAACTCGAAACGGCCTTTTAGCGCCGGCTTGATTCCCGGGGTCGCGGAGGAGGTGGCCTTGCCGCTCTTCCTGTCGGCCACCAGCGGCGTGCCGTCTTCGTCGCGCGCGAACAGGCCGTGACTTGAACCCTCGGGATCGTCGATCACCAGCCAGGGCGCATTGGTGTAGCGGATCAGGTAGTCGACATCGATCTTGCCGTTGCGCATCAGTTCGTGCACCAGCGCCAGGATCAGCAAACCGTCAGTGCCCGGCGTGATGCCCAGCCATTCGTCGGCGATGGCGTTGTAGCCGGTGCGCACCGGGTTGACCCCAATCACCTTGACGCCGCGCTCCTTCAGCTTGCCGAGGCCCATCTTGATCGGGTTGGAATCGTGATCCTCGGCAACGCCGAAAATCATGAACAGTTCAGTGTGGTCCCAGTCGGGTGCGCCAAACTCCCAGAATGCGCCACCCATCGTGTAGATGCCGGCGGCCGCCATGTTGACGGAGCAGAATCCGCCATGGGCGGCATAGTTGGGGGTGCCGTATTGCTGCGCCCACCAGCCGGTCATCGACTGGCTCTGGTCGCGGCCGGTGAAAAAGGCGAGTTTGCGCGGATCGGTGCGACGAACCTCGCCGAGCCAGTCAGTTGCCAGCGCCAGCGCCTCGTCCCATTCGATCTCCTTGAATTCGCCGGAGCCGCGTTCGCCGGTCCTCAGCAGCGGCTTCTTCAGCCGTGCTGGGGAATAGTGTTGCATGATCCCGGCTGATCCCTTGGCGCACAGAACGCCCTTGTTGATCGGATGGTCGCGGTTTCCCTCGATATACCGGACCTTGCCTTCGGCCATATGGACATTGATGCCGCAGCGGCAGGCACACATGTAACAGGTTGTTTTGCGAATCTCGGTCTTGCCGTCAGCCGCGCCTGAAGCCCTGCTGGTCTGGTTCATTCACTCTCCCCAAGACGCGCCGCCCGATGTTTCGGTTGCACCACGTTCTAGTGTCCGCCTTTTTCGGCAAATCCACTGCGTCCGCCTCCGCGACCGTTGGGCAAGCGGACCGCGCAGCCGGGCAAATGTCAAGTGTGGCTGGTAAAGCCAGATTGACTATTTCTAAGTCCAGATAAGAGGGGCCCGGCGGTGTAGGGGATGGCGTGCATCAGCAAATGGCTTCGCCGGGCGGGCTGCAATACAGACCGTGCAACACTTCAAGCACGGCTGCGACTTCCTTGCCCTTAAGGGAATAATAGATGGTCTGGGCATCGCGTCTGGTGTGGACCAGGTCTGCATCGCGCAACTTGCGCAGATGGTGTGACATGGCCGGCTGTGACAGCCCCGCCATATCTGCCAGTTTCAGGACACTTTGCTCGCCATCGAGCAGAATGCACAGGATCCGCAGACGCACCGGCTGTGACAGCATTTCCATCAACTTCGCCGCCTCGCCCATGCGCGGCTCCATTTCGGCCATGTCTTGTGCTTCAAGCATCTCCGGATTCCGATCCAATAAACATTAATGACCGCTTATATAAGTATTTGCCATTGAGGTTTCAACCGGCAAACGCCTTGGTACTGCCTCTCACGATCAGTTCCACTTCGAGAATTGTCGTCTCAACGGCAGGAGAGGTGTTGGTCTGAATATGGTTGATCAGCATTCTGGCTGCGGACATGCCAATTTTCTTGCGTGGTTGGCGTAGCGTGGTCAGTGCGGGAATGAAACGCTTGGCAATTGCAATGTCATCAAACCCGACCACTGAGACATCATCGGGAACCGAGACGTCGTTCAGCGCCAGCTCGGAAATAAAGCCAAACGCCATCTGGTCGGATTGGCAGAACACGGCGCTGGGGCGCTGATCGAGCTGCAGCCAAGCCTGTGCAGCGCGTGCGCCGGCATCAAGGCTGAAATCACCTGAAAACCGATGCAGCGGGTTGAACACCAGACTTTCCGCTGCGAGCGCCTTCAGCGCGCCCCTGCTTCGGTCGTGGGTGAGTACGTTGTCGTCCGGTCCGGTGATCATCCCGATCGTGCGGTGCCCAAGCCCGGCGAGATGCGAGATCGCCAATGCGCCGCCGCGGGTGTTGTTGGCGCGCACGGATGAGAACTCGCCCTTCGGCGTCCACTCGCAGGCGAAGATGATCGGCGGGGCGCCGGAGCCGGAACTGGCGACCGAAAGAATCGCGTCGGGCAGCGAGCCATCGAGTGCAATTATTCCGTCAGCGCGCGTCGCGTGCAGATACTCCAGAACCAGCTGCGGCTTCATGTGGGCCTGTCTTGTGTCCACGACAAGCATGTTGATATCGGCTTCCGACAGCGCTGTTTCGATCCCCGCAAGGATCTCGGAGAAAAACGGATTACCGATATTGGGGACCAGCACCACGATCGCGCCGGTCCGCTGGCGCCTGAGATTCCGCGCCGATAGATTGACCCTGTAACCGGTCTTTTCCGCGGCTGCAAGAACGGTGTTACGTGTTGATTCTGCTACAGTTTCCGGCTTGCTCAGCGCCCGGCTTACGGTCGCTGTCGAAACGCCTGCAAGCCGTGCGACGTCTGTGATTTTCGGCGCTTTCGATTCCATGGTGAGCTGCATTCCCGCTTCTGCGAGACGGGCTTGAGGCACGTAACGCAAATATCACTTGACTCCAAATCGCATCGCGGTCAAGCTTTATGTAATCGATTGCAGTGCAGCATTTTCATCGCCGATGTAATCGATTGAAAACGGTGTGAGGACACCGGTGGGCCCGGACCGCTGCGGGAGAGCAACGAGGCCGGGGAGGAACATTCCTGGGAGGGAACTCGATGAATACATTGAAGCTATTTCTTGCTGGTGCATCCGCGCTCGCACTCTCGACGTCCGTCAACGCGACAGACCTGGAAGTAACCCATTGGTGGACATCCGGCGGCGAAGCCGCGGCTGTTGCCGAATTTGCCAGGATGTTTGACGCAACTGGCAACAAGTGGATTGACGGCGCGATCGCCGGCGGCGGCGGCACTGCCCGCCCGGTCATGATTTCCCGCATCACCGGCGGTGATCCGATGGCAGCCACCCAGTTCAACCACGGCCGTCAGGCCGAAGAGCTGATCGAAGCCGGTTTGATGCTGGACCTTACCGAACTGGCAGAAAAGGAAGGCTGGAAGGATATCGTCAATCCGCCAAGCCTGCTCGACAGCTGCACGCTCGATGGTCGTATCTACTGCGTTCCGGTCAACATTCACTCGCCACAGTGGCTTTGGCTGTCCCATGCCGCCTTTGAAAAGGCCGGGGTTGCTGTTCCCACGAACTGGGAAGAATATGTTGCCGCCGCACCGAAGTTGCGCGATGCCGGCATCCTGCCGCTTGCTGTTGGTCAGCAGCCCTGGCAGTCAAACCTTCTGTTCGGGGCCGTCCAGATTGGTGTAGGCGGTATCGACCTCTGGAAGCAGATCAATCTGAACAAGGATGTGGCTGCAGCCAGCGGTCCGGAAATGGCCAAGGTCTTTCAGGCCATGGGTGATGCCCGCGAAATGGCGGACGGCTCCAACGTTCAGGACTGGAACCAGGCCACCAACATGGTGATTACAGGAACCGCAGGCGGCCAGATCATGGGCGACTGGGCGCAGGGTGAATTCCAGGTTGCCAATCAGGTTGCCGGCAAGGACTACACCTGCCTTCCGGGCCTTGGTGTAAATGAGTATCTCTCAACCGGCGGCGACGCCTTCTATTTCCCGAAACTGAAGGATCCGGAGAAGGCAGCAGCACAGCTTGAGCTGGCCTCGATGATGATCTCGAAGGAAGCCCAGGTTGCCTTCAACCTGAAAAAGGGCTCGCTTCCGATCCGCGGCGATATCGACCTCTCCGCAGCCAATGACTGCATGAAGAAGGGTCTGGAAATTCTTGCGACCGGCAACCTGCTGCCTTCTGGCGACCAGGTGTTCTCGGCCGACACCCAGACCCAGTTCAACGATCTCATGGTTGAGTTCATGAACGACAAGAGCATCACACCTGAAGATGCTCAGAAGCGATACGCAGCTATCGTGGAATCCGCTGACTGATCAAGTCCTTGATCGCGCCGCCGGTCCGTTGAAGCGGATCGGCGGTCATCAGCACCTGGAGACCGGCGATGACCACCACAAGCGCGCCTGCGTCTACGCAGCGTCCCTCACGTCTATTTCGCAACAAGGCGGCCAAGATTGCTGCCATTCCCATGATCCTGACTGCGTTGGTGGTTTTCATGGGGGGAACGATCTGGACGATCGTCTACTCGTTCACCAAGTCCAGACTGCTGCCCAAGGCGAATTTCATCGGCCTTGACCAGTACGAACGTCTTTGGTCGAGCTCCAAATGGATGATCGCGATCGAGAACCTGTTCATCTACGGGGTGTGTTCGGTGGTCTTCTCGCTCATTATCGGCTTTGTTCTTGCCGCCCTTCTTGATCAGAAGATCCGCTTCGAGAACACCTTCCGGACAATCCTGCTCTATCCCTTCGCCCTTTCCTTCATTGTCACTGGTCTCGTGTGGCAGTGGATCCTGAACCCTGATTTCGGCATCCAGAAAGTGGTTCGTGCAACCGGATGGGAGAGCTTTTCCTTCGATCCGCTCAACAACCAGAACATCGTCATCTATGGCATTCTCATCGCCGGCCTCTGGCAGGGCACGGGCCTGATCATGTGCCTGATGCTCGCTGGCCTGCGCGGCATTGACGAGGATATCTGGAAGGCGGCGCGTGTGGACGGCATTCCCGCCTGGAAGACCTATCTGTTCATCGTCATTCCGATGATGCGTCCGGTGTTCGTCACCACGCTGGTCATCATCGCCTCGGGTATCGTCAAACTCTACGACCTCGTCATCGCCCAGACCTCCGGCGGACCCGGCATCGCGTCCGAAGTCCCGGCGAAATACGTCTACGATGCCATGTTCCTGTCGCAGAACCTCGGTCAGGGCTTTGCCGGCTCCACGATGATGCTGCTTGCGGTTTTGATCGTCCTCATCCCCTGGGCTTACATGGAATTTGGAGGACGCCAGCGTGGCTGATGTGATTTCTCACGACACCGCAGGGGCTGCGCCCCTGAACAGAACGCGCCTCCTGGAGGGCCCGCAGGGCGCCAAGCCCAAGCGCGCCATCTCTCCGCGCAATATCTTCATCTACGGAACGCTGCTTCTGGTCTCGATCTACTATCTGCTGCCGCTCTACGTAATGATCGTGACTTCGCTGAAGGGCATGCCGGAGATCAGGCTCGGAAATATCTTCGCGCCGCCGGTGGAAATCACCTTCGAGCCCTGGGTGAAGGCCTGGGCAACCGCCTGCACGGGCCTGAATTGTGATGGCCTCTCGCGCGGTTTCTGGAATTCGGTACGTATCACCATACCATCCGTCATCCTGTCGATCGCAATTGCTTCGGTGAACGGCTATGCGCTGGCCAACTGGCGCTTCAAGGGTGCGGATGTCTTCTTCACCATCCTGATCTTCGGAGCCTTCATCCCCTACCAGGTGATGCTCTACCCGATCGTCATTCTGCTGCGCGAACTGGGGATCTACGGCACCTTGTGGGGCTTGATCCTGGTTCACACCATCTTTGGCATGCCAATCCTCACCCTGCTGTTCCGCAACTATTTCACCACCGTGCCCGAAGAGTTGTTCAAGGCGGCGCGCGTCGATGGCGCGGGCTTCTGGGGCATCTATTTCAAGATCATGCTGCCGATGAGCCTGCCGATCTTCGTCGTTGCCATGATCATCCAGATCACCGGCATCTGGAACGATTTCCTCTTCGGCGTGGTCTACACAAAACCTGACGTCTATCCGATGACGGTCCAGCTCAACAACATCGTCAATTCGGTCCAGGGCGTGAAGGAGTACAATGTGAATATGGCAGCGACCATCATCACCGGGCTCGTTCCCCTGTTCATCTATTTCATTTCCGGGAAACTTTTCGTGCGCGGCATCGCCGCCGGCGCGGTGAAAGGGTAAGTATAGTGACCAGTGTATCGATCCGTGATCTGACATTGAAATTCGGATCTCTTGAAGTCCTCAAATCGCTCAACATCGATATTGATGAAGGTGAGTTCCTGGTTCTTCTCGGACCATCGGGCTGCGGCAAGTCAACGCTGCTCAACTGCATCGCCGGCCTGCTCGATATCTCCGATGGCCAGATCTTCATCGGCGGAAAGAATGTCACCTGGTCCGAACCGAGCGAGCGTGGCATCGGCATGGTGTTTCAGTCCTACGCGCTCTATCCGCAGATGTCGGTTGAAGGAAATCTGGCCTTTGGCCTGAAGAATGCCCGCATGCCGAAGGACGAAATTGCCAAGCGGATTGCGCGCGCGGCCGAAGTTCTGCAGATCGAACCGCTGTTGCAGCGCAAGCCTGCGCAGCTGTCCGGCGGCCAGCGTCAGCGTGTCGCCATCGGAAGGGCTTTGGTGCGCGATGTCGATGTGTTCCTCTTCGATGAGCCCCTGTCCAATCTGGATGCCAAGCTGCGCGCCGAACTCAGGGTCGAAATAAAGCGGCTGCATCATCGGCTCAAGAACACCATGATCTACGTGACCCACGATCAGATCGAGGCGCTGACACTGGCCGACCGGATCGCTATCATGCGCAGCGGCATTATCCAGCAACTCGACACACCAAATGAAATCTACAACCGTCCGGTCAATCTCTATGTTGCGGGCTTCATGGGCTCGCCGGGCATGAATTTCATCGAAGGCGAGATCTCCGGAGCGGGTGATTCCATCTTCAGTTTTGCCTCCACGCAGATCCCGCTGGCGCGCTATCCCTTTGTTCAGGAAGATCCGCCGAAAAAAGTGATCTTCGGGATCAGACCGGAACACGTCACCTGCGGAACGGCGGCAGCCGATGAACCTTTCATTGTCGATGTTGAAATCGAGGTTGTCGAGCCGATGGGAGCCGACACCCTCGTTTGGTCTGTGCTGGACGGCAAGGAATTCCGTTTCCGGGTCGACGGGCAAAGCCAGCTGCACCCCGGACAAATGATCAGGATCGGGTTCGATCCGGCCAAGGCCTCCATCTTCGATGCGGCCACCGAACTGCGGCTCTGACGAAAAGTAGCGCCCGGTCGAATGCGATTGAGCGCTTCCAATTCGCAATAGTTCACGCCGGTCCGGTGATGAAAACTGAAGAATCGAACAAGACATAGACAAGGCATAATCAGGAAAGTCCAAACCGATGAACTTCTCGCTTCAACTTTACAGTGTCCGCAATTTCCAGCCCTGGTCCGACGTCCTGGCGATGCTCGCCGCCGCCGGATACAAGAATGTCGAGGGATTCGGCGGCGTCTACGAGGACCCAGCGGCGTTTCGCAAGCTCATGTATCAGAATGGACTGGCCATGCCGTCGGGACATTTTTCGATCGATGCGCTGGAAGGCGACCTGGAGACGGTGTTCGCAACCGCATCCACCCTTGGGATCAAGCGGATCTACTGCCCGCATATTGTTGCTGATAAACGCCCGACCGATAAGGCTGGCTGGCAGGCCTTCGCCGCGCGGCTGAGCGCGGTTGGTGAGAAGGTCCGGGCTGCGGGTTACGGTTTTGGCTGGCACAATCATGATTTTGAGTTCGCGGCGCTCGCTGATGGTTCAGTGCCGATGCAGATCCTGCTGGATACCGCGCCTGAGCTCGATTGGGAGGCCGACATTGCATGGATAATCCGCGGTGGCGCGGATGCGCCGGACTGGATTGCCCGTCATGGCGACAGGATCACCGCCGTGCATGTCAAGGACATCGCAGCCGCAGGAGAAGCCACGGACGAAGACGGCTGGGCCGATGCCGGTCACGGCACGGTCGACTGGACCGGACTGTTCAAGCAGCTCAAGGCCCAAACGCCGGCAAAGCTCTTCATCATGGAGCATGACAATCCTTCTGACGCCGGCCGGTTCGCATCGCGATCCCTCGACTGGTGCCGTGGCGCTGCGGAGTAAGGCAAATGACAAGAGTTCTTGGTGTAGGCATCATCGGCTGCGGCAATATCTCGGCGGCCTATCTGGGCTTGGCTCCCCTGTTCAAGGGCATTGAGGTGCGCGCTTGCGCCGATATCAATCCGGAGGCGGCAAAGGCACGCGCGGCCGAATATGGCATCCGCGCCGAAACTGTCGAGGATCTTCTGGCGGCCGACGACATCGACATGATCGTCAACCTGACAGTGCCCGCGGTCCACTATGCGGTGTCGGCCCAGGTGCTCGATGCAGGCAAGCATGTCTATTCGGAAAAACCCTTCGTGCTCTCGGTCGAAGAGGGCCGGGATCTCGCAAAACGAGCGGAAAAGAAGGGGCTTAGGGTCGGCTCTGCGCCTGACACCTTCCTCGGCGGCGCGCATCAGTTGGCGCGTCATCTGGTTGAAACCGGCGCTGCCGGCCGCATCACTGGAGGCACATGCCACGTCTTGAGCCCCGGCATGGAGCACTGGCACCCCAACCCCGATTTCTTCTTCAAGCCCGGCGGCGGTCCGATCCTCGATCTCGGTCCCTACTACATTTCCAATCTGGTGCAACTGATCGGCCCGGTCGTCCGCGTCACCGCCATGTCCTCGATCCCGAGCCCGGAGCGCAAGATCACGTCTCAGCCGCGCCATGGCGAGATGATCACGGTCGAAACCCCGACCACGATTCATGCGGTACTCGAATTTGCCAATGGTGCGGTCGTCACGCTGGGCGCGAGCTGGGACGTCAAGACCCATGGCCATCGGCCGATGGAACTCTACGGTACCGAAGCAAGCCTCGTCGTTCCCGATCCGAATTTCTTCGGTGGCAAGGTCGAGATGCTCGGCCAGGGTGGCGAAGCCTTGGCCTTGCCTGAATGGGATCATGCCCTAGGTGTGCCCAATCAGAAGCATAATCAGGGCATGATGGCCAATTACCGCACTGCGGGCCTAGCCGACATGGCAATGGCCATCCTGGAAAATCGACCGCATCGCTGCTCGCTGGAGTTTGCACTTCACGTGGTAGACGTTATGACGGCGATCCTCCGCTCTGGGGAAACCGGCGAATTCATTCGTCCAACCACCAGCTGTGAGCAACCGGCCCCGCTTGGCATCGAGGAGGCGGCCGCGCTCCTCAACCAGAAAGACACCTGACCATGTGGAAACCAGCACCCGGCCGCTACGACTCCATGAGCTATCGGCGGACCGGTCGATCCGGCCTCAAACTGCCAGCGATCTCTCTCGGCCTGTGGCACAATTTCGGCGGGGATACGCCGCATGAACTCAAGCGCGATCTCTGCCGCACCGCGTTTGATCTCGGCATCACCCATTTTGATCTCGCCAACAATTACGGCCCGCCTCCAGGCTCGGCCGAAACGGCTTTCGGCGAGATCCTGAAGACCGATTTCCATGGCCTGCGTGATGAAATGGTCATCTCTTCAAAGGCCGGATATGGCATGTGGCCCGGACCTTACGGCGAGTGGGGCAGCCGCAAATATCTCGTCTCGAGCTGCGACCAGAGCCTCAAGCGCATGGGTCTCGACTATGTCGACATCTTCTATTCGCATCGCTTTGACCCGGATACACCACTTGAAGAAACCATGATGGCGCTGGATCACATCGTCCGGTCTGGCCGGGCGCTCTATGCCGGCATCTCGAGCTACAACTCGAAGCGGACAAAGGAAGCCGCCGCGATTCTCAAGCAGCTCGGAACGCCTTGCCTCATTCATCAGCCGAGTTACTCGATGATCAACCGCTGGGTCGAGGATGATGGCCTGCTCGATACGCTTGATGAAGAGGGCATCGGTTCGATCGTTTTCTCGCCGCTGGCCCAGGGCATGCTGACCGGCAAATATCTGGGTGGCATCCCCGATGACAGCCGCGCCGCACAGGACAAGTCGCTCAATGCAGGCTTCCTCAACGAGCGCAATCTCGGCAACATCCGCGCGCTCAACGAAATCGCCAAGCGCCGTGGCCAGACGCTGGCGCAGATGGCGCTTGCCTGGGTGCTTCGCGGCGGACGCGTCACCACGGCCCTGATTGGCGCCAGCAAACCGCAGCAGATCATCGATTGCGTCGGCGCGCTCGACAATCAGGATTTCACCGAAGCCGAGCTCGCTGAAATCGATACCTATGCCCGTGATGCCGACATCAACCTGTGGGCGGCGTCCGCCGAGCGTGAGGGACCGAAAAGAAAATGATCATCAATCCGATTCTGCCCGGCTTCAATCCGGACCCATCGATCTGCCGGGCAGGACCGGACTATTACATCGCCACCTCGACATTCGAGTGGTACCCCGGCGTCCAGATCCATCACTCGACGGATCTGGTCAACTGGCGGCTGGTGGGGCGTCCACTCAACCGCGCCAGCCAACTCGACATGCGTGGAAATCCGGATTCCTGCGGCATCTGGGCGCCGTGCCTGTCCTATGCCGATGGTCTGTTCTGGCTGGTCTATACCGACGTCAAACGGCTCGATGGCAATTTCAAGGATGCTCACAACTACATCGTCACCGCGTCAGATATCGCCGGACCATGGTCCGATCCGGTCTACATCAATTCCTCCGGCTTCGATCCCTCGCTGTTTCATGATGATGACGGGCGCAAATGGTTCCTCAACATGGTCTGGAATCATCGCACCGATTCGATTGGCGGAAGCCCGAAGCACCCGGCATTCGCAGGCATTCTGGCGCAGGAATATGATGCCAAGGCTGGCAAGCTGATCGGTGAGCCGGTCAATATCTTTGCCGGCAGCTCGCACGGTCTGGTCGAGGGGTCGCATATCTTCAGGCGCGATGGCTGGTACTACATCACCGTGGCCGAAGGCGGCACCGGCTATGATCATGCGGTTACCATGGCGCGGTCGCGGAGTTTGACCGGACCTTATGAACTGCATCCCGACACATTCCTGATGACATCCAAGGATGCGCCCGAAGCACCCTTGCAGCGTGCCGGTCATGGTCAGATGGTCGAGACGCCTGACGGTCAGGTCTACCACACCCATCTGTGCTCGCGGCCATTGCCGGGAATTCGTCGGTCTCCGCTCGGTCGCGAGACGGCAATTCAGAAATGCGTCTGGGGCGATGATGGCTGGCTGCGTCTGTCCCACGGCGGTCTTGTGCCGGCTTTGGAAGTCGATGCGCCGGACCCGGGTAGCCGCAAATCGCCAGCGGAGCCGGTCAACCGGGAATTCACCGGCGATACGCTGCCTCAAGAGTTCCAGTGGCTGCGGACACCCTATCCCGAGCGCATATTCTCCATGACCGGATCGGCGCTGAGGCTTCACGCGCGTGAATCGATCGGCAGCTGGTTCGAACAGTCGCTGGTGGCGAGACGCCAGGAGCATCTCGGCTTCCGTGCGGAAACCATGGTTTCATTCGCGCCGCGCAATATCCAGCAGACCGCCGGGCTGGTGCACTATTACAACCGCTACAAGTTCCATTATCTGGCCGTCACCTGGCATGAAGAGCTGGGTCGGGCGCTGATGATCCTGAGTTGTCCCGGCGACTGGCCTGACGGAAAGCTGCAGTTTCCGCTCGCAAGACCGGTTGCCCTGCCGAAAGATGGCCCGGTTGAGCTGGCTATGAGCGTTGATGGCGCGGAATTGCAGTTCTTCTACCGGCTGTCCGGTGAGGACTGGCAAGCCGTCGGCCCCGTGCTTGACGCCAGCGTGATCTCGGATGAAGGCGGGCGTGGTGAACACGCCTCCTTCACCGGCGCCTTTACCGGAATGGCAGCCTTCGACACCTCCGGCAGCGCGATTGCCGCGGATTTTGACCGGTTTGCCTATATCCCGATCAGCGTCTGAGAGCGCGCCAGGCGAACACCAGTTCTGAGATCGGATAGTCTACCAGTGCGGCGGCGGCTGATTGGCGGCTGGTCCGCCGGTCTGGTCTTCGATGTCCTGAAACCGGTCACTGAGCCGTGCGAGCTCGCGTCGCAGCTTCTCGTTTTCTTTCCAGCCTTCGGTCAGTTGGCGAGACAGATCCTCGATCGCAGCCTGCTGGTGTGCCACCAGTTCTTCAAGCCGGACGATTCGGGGTTCGAAATCCGCGTCATGGTTCCCTGTCATTGAGCGATCTCCCCCAGTTTGGCGCGCCATGGCTCGGGCAGTTGCTCCGGCCGCCGTGTGACGCGGTCAACATATACATGAACGAACCTGCCATCGGCAAAAGCCGTTTCGTCATCGTTGCGAAACAGCCCGATGGCGTAGGTTACCGATGATCCACCGAGCCGTTCGACACGGATACCGGCGGTGATCCGGTCAGGAAACATTGCCTCCGCATGATAACGGCAGCCGGTTTCGACAACCAGACCAACAATGGCGCCGCCGAGTGGATCGAGCAGTCCCGCTTCAATCAGCCAGTGATTGATGGCTGTATCAAACAGCTGATAGTGCACCACATTGTTCATATGGCCATAGACATCATTATCGGCCCAGCGGGTCTGCAGGCTGCGGAAGACTTTGAAGTCGGTGAGAAGGGGTGGGGGCGTGCGTGTCATGAGTCTGCTTTCACCATGTCATGCGTGTGTGCACAAGAGTGCTGGTTTGCCAGAGCATCGCTTTCGGGACGTGTTGAAAACAACCGGCCATAAAAGCGCACCCCCAAATGATTCTGGACTTTGCTTTCAGAACTGTCGAGACTAAAGGATCAGCCCGAAATTTCGGAAAGAATTTCGGTCAGCCCCACACGTCCGGTCAGCGGGACAAGCGGTGTTCGAGTTTCGGATTTGCGATGTGATGCTCTGGACCGAAGGACGCGCCCATGAGCGGATTGTGATGGCGAACATGAAAATGACGAGGCGACATGAACGATATTGCCATTGAGCTGAAGGGGATCGACAAGAAGTTCGGCCTCGTTCACGCCAACAAGAACATCAACATGCGTGTTCGCAAGGGCACGATTCACGGCATCATCGGCGAGAACGGTGCTGGCAAGTCGACACTGATGTCGATCCTGTACGGCTTCTACCAGGCCGACAATGGCCACATTTTCGTTGATGGCAAGAAGACCGTCATCAAGGACCCGAATGCCGCCATCTCCGCGGGTATCGGCATGGTTCATCAGCATTTCATGCTGGTGGAGAATTTCAGCGTGCTCGAAAACATCATGTTGGGTGCGGAGGAAAGCCAGGTCCTCAATGCAGGCATCACCAAGGCCCGTCAGGAACTCAAGCGGCTGGAAAAAGAGTATGAGCTCGAGGTTGATCCAGATGCGATCATCGAGGAGCTGCCGGTCGGCATTCAGCAGCGTGTGGAAATCCTCAAGGCGCTCTATCGCGGCGCCGAGATCCTTATTCTTGACGAGCCCACCGGCGTGCTGACCCCGGCCGAGGCTGATCACCTGTTTCGCATTCTCGAGCAGCTCAAATCCCAGGGCAAGACCATCCTGCTGATCACCCACAAACTGCGGGAGATCATGGCGGTTACCGACGAAGTATCGGTGATGCGACGTGGAGAAATGGTCGCAACCCGGACAACGTCGGAAACCTCCGTGGAGGAGCTTGCCGAATTGATGGTTGGCCGCCACGTGCTGTTGCATGTGGAAAAGGGTCCTGCATCCCCGGGCGAGGTTCTGCTGTCCGTCGAGAATCTGACAGTGCGCGACAGCCGCGGCGTCGACATGGTCAAGAATGTCTCGTTCAATGTCCGGGCAGGCGAGATCGTCGGCATCGCCGGCGTTGCCGGCAATGGTCAGTCCGAATTGCTGCAGGCCGTTTCCGGCATTCGCCGGGCGGTGACGGGAAAGGTGCTGCTGCAGGGCGAGCCCATCCATGTCACCGGCAAGGTTGATCCTTCAGAGCTGCGTCACCGCGGCCTGGCCCATGTGCCCGAGGATCGGCAGCATATGGGGCTGGTGCTGAAATTCGACGAGAGCGAGAATTCGATACTCGGCTATCACGACGACCCGAAATATCTCAGCGGCATGTTTCTCAACATCGATGCAATCCGTAAGGATGCCGCCGAGAAAATCGAGAGATATGACATCCGGCCGCCCAATCCGCGGCTGAAAACCGCGAATTTTTCAGGCGGTAACCAGCAGAAGATCGTGCTGGCGCGCGAAATGGAGCGCGATCCGGCAGTTCTCATCATTGGCCAGCCGACCCGCGGCGTTGATGTCGGCGCCATCGAATTCATTCACAAGCGCATCATCGAAATGCGCGATGCTGGCAAAGCTGTCCTGCTGGTCTCGGTCGAACTCGACGAAATCCGGTCTTTGTCGGACCGGGTACTGGTGATGTTTGACGGCCGCGTTGTCGGCGAGCGCGCGCCGGATGCCAGCGAAGGCGAGCTTGGCCTGCTGATGGCCGGCGTGGAAGATACCAAGGAGGCAGCACAATGAGTGTGCCCTATGCAAAGCTGCCCGCCTGGGTGGATTACGGACTGATCCCGCTGATCAACCTGGCCGTCGCCTTTCTTGTTGCTGGCCTGGTGGTGCTGGCCGTTGGTGAAAGCCCGCTGCGCGCCGCAAGCCTGCTGATCGAGGGCGCATTCGGCTACGGCGAAGGCATCGGCTTTACGCTCTATTATGCCACCAACTTCATTTTCACCGGCCTGGCCGTCGCCATCGCCTTCCATTGCGGGCTGTTCAACATCGGCGGCGAAGGCCAGGCCTATGTCGCCGGCCTCGGCGTGGCGCTGCCCTGTCTGTGGCTTGACCAGTTTGCACCCTGGTATGTCATCTTCCCGGTCGCCATTCTCGGTTCCGCGCTGGTTGGCGGCTTCTGGGCGATGATCCCTGGATGGCTGCAGGCCAAGCGCGGTAGCCACGTGGTGATCACGACCATCATGTTCAATTTCATCGCCTCGAGCCTGATGGTCTATGTGCTGGTTGATGTGCTCAAGCCTGCGGGCTCTATGGCACCGCAAACTCGCACATTCGCCGAAAGCGGACAGTTGCCGCGGCTCGACTGGCTGCTGGCATCCTTCGGGCTCGATATCGGTGGCGCGCCGTTCAACCTGTCTTTCCTGCTGGCATTGGTCGCTGCCTTTGTGGTCTGGGTGGTCGTCTGGCGCACGAAGCTTGGCTATGAGATCCGCACCATGGGGCACAGTCCTTCGGCGGCAAGTTATGCAGGCATCCGCCAGAGTCGCATCATCATCATCACCATGATGATGTCCGGTGCGCTGGCCGGCATGATGGCGCTGAACCCGATCATGGGCGACCAGCACCGCATGCAGCTCGATTTTGTCGGCGGCGCCGGCTTTGTCGGCATCGCGGTGGCCCTGATGGGCCGTTCGCATCCGGTCGGTATTGTTCCGGCGGCTATTCTCTTCGGCGTGCTCTATCAGGGCGGCGCTGAAATCTCGTTCGAGATGCCGCAGATCTCGCGTGACATGATCACCATCATCCAGGGCCTGGTGATCCTGTTTGCCGGAGCTCTCGAGAACATGTTCCGTCCGGCCATCACCGCGTTTTTCGCGACGCTTGGTGGAGCCCGCTCCGACAAACCCCTGCCAGCGGCGGAGTAAGACCATGGAATATTTCGACACCCTCATCGTCATTCTGCAGTCCACCGTCCGTGTGTCGGTGCCGTTGATCCTGGCAGCACTCGCGGGTCTCTACTCCGAGCGCGCCGGCATTTTTGACATCGGGCTGGAAGGCAAGATGCTTGCCGCAGCCTTTGCCGGAGGCGCCGCGGCTTCTGTGACCGGTTCGGCTTTCATCGGGCTCTGTGCCGCCATCTTCGTCTCGGTCTGTCTGGCGCTGGTGCATGGCTTTGCCTCCATCACCCAGCGCGGCAACCAGATTGTCTCCGGTGTGGCAATCAATTTCATCGCGCTCGGCGCCACGGTCATTCTGGGCCAGGCCTGGTTCCGGCAGGGCGGCAGGACACCGCAATTGAGCGGTGATGCCCGCTTCACCACTGTCGAACTTCCTTTTGCCGCCGAGATTGCCGACATTCCGGTCATTGGCTCGATCTATTCGAACCTGCTGTCGGGCCATTTCCTGCTCACCTATCTGGCTTTCGCCCTGGTTCCGTTCACCTGGTGGGTGCTCTACCGGACCCGCTTCGGGCTGCGGCTGCGCGCGGTCGGGGAAAACCCGGGCGCGGTTGATACCGCCGGGATTTCGGTCACCTGGATGCGCTATCGTGCGGTGATCTGCTGCGGCATCCTCTGCGGCATCGCCGGAGCCTATCTGTCGATGGCCATGACCGCTGGTTTCGTCAAGGGAATGACCGCCGGCAAGGGCTTCATCGCACTCGCAGCGCTGATCTTCGCCAAGTGGAAGCCGGTTAACGTGATGTTTGCCTGCCTGCTGTTCGGTTTCCTCGACGCAATGTCGATCCGCATGCAGGGCAACGAGCTGCCAATCATCGGCGTGGTGCCGGTGCAGTTCATGCAGGCCTTGCCCTATCTGCTGACCGTGATCCTGCTCGCAGGCTTCATCGGCAAGGCCATCCCGCCGCGCGCTGGCGGTGTGCCCTATGTGAAGGAACGATAAGATGGCTCATGATCTGTTTGAAGCTGCCCGCGACGCCATGGCCAAATGCCATGCGCCCTACTCGAAGTTCCCGGTCGGCGCGGCCATTCGCGCCGATGACGGCAAGATCCACGCAGGCGCC
The DNA here is from genome assembly GCF_038900115.1 of Hoeflea sp. AS60. NCBI lineage: Bacteria > Pseudomonadati > Pseudomonadota > Alphaproteobacteria > Hyphomicrobiales > Rhizobiaceae > Hoeflea > Hoeflea sp. AS60. Next base: position 961,570 of record NZ_JBBMQP010000001.1, read on the forward strand.
AATATCGAGGTCCTTTCCTTCCCCGAGGGCTGGTGTGCGGAAACAACCGCGATCAGCCACATGGTCATGGCCGGCGGCACACGTATCCGCGAAGTCGCGGTGATTGCCGAAAAGCTCGAGCTGTGCCCGCCCTGCGGCGGCTGCCGGCAGCGGCTGGCCGAATTTGCCGATGCCGACACGCTGATCCATCTGTGTGATGCGGAAGGCGTCAAGCAAACGCTGCGAATGGACGAACTGCTTCCCTATGCCTTCAAGACTGAGGTGATTGGATGAGTTCGGCGATCGACGTCCTTATCGACCGTCTGCATGGGCTTATGCCGCGTCATGCGCTCGTGCTCGGGTCCGGACTGGGGTCACTGGTCGAAACGGTGACGGATCCGATCCGCATTCCCTATGCCGATTTGCCGGGATTTCCCGAAAGTGGCGTTTCCGGTCATGCCGGCGAGGTTGTCGCCGGGCTGATTGGCAAGACGCCGGTGGTCATCCTGTCGGGCCGCGTGCACTATTATGAGCATGGTAAAGCTGATGCCATGCGGGTGCCGCTGGAAGCTCTCAAGGGGATTGGCGTGACCGATCTGATCTTGACCAATTCGGCCGGATCGCTGCGTCAGGACATGCCGCCCGGATCCGTCATGCGGATCTCCGACCACATCAATTTTTCCGGCACCAACCCGTTGTTTGGCGAACCGAGCGATCGCCGTTTTGTCGGCATGACAAATGCCTATGATGTCGAGCTTGGTGACCGCATGAAGACGGCCGCCCGAAATACCGAAACCGAACTGCATGAAGGTGTCTACATGTGGTTTTCCGGCCCGAGTTTCGAAACCCCGGCTGAAATCCGCATGGCGCGAACCTTTGGCGCTGATGCGGTGGGCATGTCCACTGTCCCCGAAGTCATCCTCGCCCGGTTTCTGGGAATCAACGTGATTGCCGCATCGGTGATCACCAATTACGGGGCAGGCATGACCGGCGGCGAACTCAGCCACCAGGAAACCAAGGACATGGCGCCCATAGGCGGCAAGCGCCTGTCCACGATCCTGACCGCAATGTTTGAAAACACGGACCAATCCCATGGCTGACCCGATCGATCTCTCGTCCCTCAAGGCCGTTGCCGCCGCAGCATTTGCCTGCCTCGATCTGACCGAACTTGGCGATTCCGCCACCGAGGAAGCAACGCTCTCGCTGGTGGAAAGGGCAATCAACGATCATGGATCAGCGGCGGCCGTCTGCATCTGGCCGCGTTTCGTTGCAGCCGCACGCAAAAAGCTGGGCGAAAATTCACCGGTTCGCATCGCCACCGTGGTCAATTTCCCCTCTGGCGATTTGCCGGTCGATAAAGTCGTCGCGGAGACCGCGGGCGCCGTGGCTGACGGAGCAGACGAGATCGATCTGGTCATTCCGTGGAAGGCATTTGTCGCAGGCGACGAGAAGGCAGTGCGCGAGATGATCCGCGCAGTCCGTGCTGCAGCCCCGGCACCGGTCACGCTCAAGACCATCCTTGAGACCGGAGAAATCAAGGACCCGGCGCTGATTGCGCGCGCGTCCGATATTGCCCTGGAAGAGCAGGCTGACTTCATCAAGACCTCTACCGGCAAGGTGGCAGTCAACGCCACCCTGGAATCGGCCCGGATCATGCTCGAGGCGATCAGGCGGTCAGACCGCAAGGCAGGCTTCAAGCCCGCCGGCGGCATTCGCACGGTTGAGGATGCACGCGCCTATTTCGCCCTGTGCGACGAAATCCTCGGCCCGGGCTGGGTTGCGCCGGCGAATTTTCGTTTCGGCGCCTCCGGGCTGCTGGGAGACATCATCGCCACGCTTGAAGATCGCTCCAAACTCGCCGGTCAGGGAGAGGCCTATTGAGTTTCCTTCCGCAGGAGATCATCCGCACCAAGCGCGATGGTGGTGAGCTTGATCCCGCCGACATCGCTGTTTTCATCCGCGGCCTCACCGATGGAAGTGTAAGTGAGGGTCAGGTCGCCGCGTTCGCCATGGCGGTGTTCTTTCAGGATATGAGCCGCAGTGAAGCGGTGGCGTTGACCGTCTCCATGCGCGATTCCGGCGAAGTTCTGTCCTGGCCGGAACTCGACCGACCGGTGGTCGACAAGCACTCAACGGGCGGCGTCGGCGACAACGTCTCCCTGATGCTGGCCCCGATCGCTGCAGCCTGCGGACTGGCGGTTCCGATGATTTCCGGCCGGGGATTGGGTCACACCGGCGGAACGCTCGACAAGATGGAATCGATCCCCGGTTACACGGCGATGCCGGACAGTGTCCTGTTTCGCAAGGTTGTCGGCTCGTCTGGCTGCGCCATCATCGGCCAGACCGGCAATCTCGCGCCAGCCGACAAGCGATTTTACGGAGTGAGGGATGTGACCGCCACGGTCGAATCCGTTCCCCTGATCACAGCTTCGATCCTGTCGAAAAAGCTTGCCGCCGGGCTTGGCGCCCTGGTGCTCGATGTCAAATGCGGCAACGGCGCATTCATGGACAGTCCGGACCGGGCCAACGAGCTGGCGCGCTCCCTGGTTGAAGTGGCCGTTGGCGCGGGGATGCCGACCACCGCGCTCGTCACCGATATGAACCAGCCACTGGCTAGTGCCGCCGGCAATGCGGTGGAAGTCAGGAACGCAGCCGATTTTCTGACCGGAAAAGCCCGCGACGGCCGGCTGCTGCAAGTCACTCTGGCCCTTGCCGCCGAAATGCTGGTGTCAGGTGGTCTGGCTGCAGATGTGGAAGAGGCGACAACGCGCGCGCTTGCGGTGTTGGACGATGGAAGTGCCGCCGAACGGTTCAACCGGATGGTGGCTGAACTCGGCGGGCCGCTGGATTTTCTTGGCGATCCGGACAGTCATCTGGAAAAGGCCCCGCTTGTCTCTGCCTGTCTTGCAGGACGGGACGGATATGTAACCGGCTATGATACGCGCGCTGTCGGATTGAGCGTCGTGGCGCTCGGCGGTGGGCGGACCCGTCCGGGCGACCCGGTGGATCATGCCGTGGGTCTGACCGGATTGCTGCCAGTAGGCACCCGTGTCGAGAAAGACACGCCGATCGCTCTTGTCCACGCACGCAACGCCGACCAGTTGGCCGGTGCCGAGCAGGCGCTGCGCAAGGCGATCCATTTCGGCGATGCCGCTATCGCCGATGTGCCGGTTGTGATCGGCCGGCACGGATGATGCAGGGCCCTTGGCCTTCAGACGGCTCCATCCAAAGATGATCGGCTAGTTGACCAGCTCCAGTTTGTTGTTCGTGACGCGATAGGAGTGGAGCTTGTTCATGAAACTCATGCCGATCAGCGTTGACGAAAGCGCTTTGTCATCAAGCACAAAGGCTTCGACATTGTCGACCGAAATAGATCCGATCTCCATCCGGTTGAGGGTAACCAGCGCTGCGGTCGTGGTTCCGTTGGCGGTACGCACCTGGTGCTTGAAATCCGAAGAGGCCAATCCCAGTCCAAGAGTGCGCGCGGTCGAGGTGTTGATCGCAACATAGGTCGCCCCGGTGTCGATCAGTCCCCGGACATTGCGCCCGTTGATGCGGAAGTCCCCAGTGAAATGACCATCACGGTTTATCGGCACCAGCGCAGCTCGAACACCCGTTGTGTAATGAGCCACCGGCTTGGCAGCGGTCTTCTTTGCCGGGACGGCAGCGGACTCATGACGGGCACCTTCCGATCCGGTGTTTGCATCCGTGAGAGCTGATATGTCCTGCGCATAGTAGGGCAGGCCCGAAACGACCAGCACCGCGCAGAAAACGAAAAACAGATTTTTGATCACGCCGGTACTCCATATAATACCGGACTATTGAACAGGCTCTGCGCTAATGGTCGATGAACAGGCGGGCCTTTGCCTGCAAATTCCGCCAGTTTGGTTAAGAGCTTCCGAAAACGGCCTGCAAGATCCTATTTTGTGCCGTACATGCGGTCGCCAGCATCGCCGAGGCCGGGAACAATGTATCCCTTCTCATTGAGGTGGCTGTCGATCGATGCTGTGTAAATCGGCACATCCGGGTGGGCGGCCTGGAAATTGCGGATGCCCTCGGGTGCCGCGAGCAGGCAAAGAAACCGGATATTGCGTGCGCCGCGCTCCTTGAGCTTTTCGATCGAGGCGATGGATGAGTTTCCCGTGGCCAGCATCGGGTCGACAACAATGATCAACCGATTGCTGACGTCTTCAGGCGCCTTGAAGTAATATTCGATGGCTTCCAGCGTTTCGTGATCGCGGTAGACACCGATATGGGCGACGCGGGCGGAGGGAACCAGGTCCAGCATGCCTTCCAGCAAACCGTTGCCGGCACGCAGGATCGAGGCAAATACCAGCTTCTTGCCTTCAAGAACGGGCGCTTCGATCTCCACCAGAGGTGTCTCGATCGTCTCCATGGTCAATTCCAGATCCCTGGTGACCTCGTAGCACAACAGTGTCGAAATCTCCCTCAGCAGCCGCCTGAACCCCGCCGTCGAGGTTTCCTTCTTGCGCATGATGGTGAGCTTGTGCTGCACCAGAGGATGATCGATGACCGTTACACCGTCCATGTCGTTCTGCCTTGAAGCTATGATCGGGCGTCACGTTGATCGTGAAAAATCCATGCGCGGAAACTGCCCGGTCTCGTGAAACACTTCACCGGCACAAGCGTCTAAGACGCTCGGATGCACGGTGCTGACCTGTTTTGATTTAGACACAGATTACCGGGTCCGGGCAACCACTGGGTAGGCTTTCAGTCAAGCTGTCCCAAGAGAAATGTCCTTGTTGGCTCGTCTATGAACGCAGCCTCGATAGATGTGCGGCTGATCGCAGTCAGTTCCGCCGCATCATAGCCCCATGCGTCCGCAGCCATCTGATATTCCCGGCCTACGGAAGATCCGAAATGGGGTGGGTCATCAGAACTCAGTGTGACTTTCACTCTGGCCCGCCGAAGCCGGTCAAACGGATGGCTTGAAATGTCAGGATACACATTCAGCGCCAGGTTGGATCCGGGGCAGACTTCCAGAACCACGCCGGCATCAGCGATCCGCTGCACAAGGGCGCTATCTTCAGAAGCGCGCACGCCATGGCCGATCCGCGACGGGCGGACATGATCGAGCGCATCGCGGACGCTGTCCGGTCCCGCGAGCTCTCCGGCATGAATGGTGATGCCAAGACCGGCGTCGCGCGCGATGTCAAAGGCGCGGGCAAAATCGGCGACTTTGCCGAACCGTTCCTCTCCGGCCATGCCAAATCCGGTAATCAACGGGTGTGGTCTGCTGCTTGCGACCCGTGCCGCCGCTTCCACCTTTTCCGCCCCCAGATGCCTTATGCCGACAATGATCATGCGGCACTCGATCCCCGTCGAGGCCTTCGCCGCAGCGATGCCATCGGCCAGTCCGTCAAAATAGGCTGATGGTGACAGTCCCGCAGCCACCGCATGATCGGGCGAAACGAAGATTTCCGCATAAATCGCGTTCTCCGCGGCAATACCTTCAAGATAGGTCCGCGCCAGCAAAGCGTAATCTTCCTCGCTGCGAAACAGCGATGCGGCGCCGTCATAGGCAACAAGAAATTCTGTGAAATCCGACCAGACATATTTATCGCCGGAGATGAAGCCAGACACATCGGCATTGTATTTCCGGGCCTGCGTCTTCACCAGTGAAGGAGATGCGGCGCCTTCGATATGGCAGTGCAGCTCTACCTTCTTGATCTTTGCCGTCACAGGAAGCTCCTTCCATTGCCGGTTGCCGGCAGGCCCAGATGCTGGGCCAGCGTGGCGCCGATATCGGCGTAGCTTGTGCGAACTCCGATGTCGCGTGCCGCAATCCCGGGGCCAAACCCCAGAACCGGAACACGCTCGCGGGTGTGGTCAGTGCCGCGCCAGGTTGGATCACAGCCGTGATCCGCAGTCATGATCACCAGATCGCCGCGCTTTAGGAGCTTGGCAAAACGTGGCAGCATCGCATCGAGCTGTTCCAACGCCGCGGCGTAACCCGCCACATCCCGGCGATGCCCGTACAGCATGTCGAAATCCACGAAATTGGTGAACACCAGATCACCATCCTTGGCGTCCTCTGTCGCCTTCAGCGTGGCCTCGAAAAGTGCGGGGTTGCCGCTGGCCTTGCGCACATCGGTCACTCCCTGATGGGCAAAGATGTCACTGATCTTGCCGACCGCAAAAACCCGGTGGCCGCTGTCGCTGACCTGGTCCAGCAATGTCGGCCCTGGCGGCGGCACTGAAAAGTCACGCCGGTTTCCGGTGCGGTCAAACCCGGTCTTGGCAGAGCCCACGAAAGGCCGCGCAATAACCCGGCCGATATTGAGCGGATCGATAAGCTTGCGCACGATCTGGCACAGATCGATCAACCTCTCGAGCCCGAAGCTTTCTTCATGAGCGGCAATCTGGAACACAGAGTCCGATGACGTGTAACAGATAGGCTTGCCGGTTTTCAGATGCTCCACGCCCAGCCGGGCAATGATATCTGTTCCGGAAGCATGGCAGTTGCCCAATATGCCAGGCAATCCCGCTTCCGAGACTATGGCCGCAACCAGCTCCTCGCTGAACGCAGGTCCGTCATCGGGGAAGTAACCCCAGTCGAACATGACCGGCTGGCCGGCAATTTCCCAGTGTCCTGAAGGCGTGTCCTTGCCGTGAGAGACTTCGCTGGCGGCACCGTGGATCCCGCGTGGCCGGGACGCGAGCGCCCAGCCTGCGGGCAAATCGCCCGTTGCATTCACCGCCGCTTCAGCCAGCCCGAGCGATTGCATGTGCGGCAATGACAATGGCCCCTTGCGCAACCCCGGACGATCGGCGAGGCCTGCCGCGCATTGCTCAGCGATGTGCCCGAGCGTGTTGGAACCCAGATCACCGTAGGAGTCCGCATCGGGACCTCCACCGATCCCAAAGGAATCGAGAACAAACAGAAATGCACGCGCCATGAAAATTGTCTCCCAGTGATTGGCAATTTAGCCGGTTTCAAGCGCAACCGGAAGGCTTGAGATTGCCCTCGCCTGGTAACCTTGTTTTCACCATAACCGTGCATTTCACCGCGGTCGTGGTATAGACCGGCCATGGTTGTGATCAAGCGCATAGTCAGATTTGCAGGATGTTTTCGCGCACTCGGCTGCGCGACAATGCTGCTTGTGATGGTCTGGGCCGGCGCGGCACGGGCTGATTATCGTGATTCGGTTTCTGCACTGCGGATAGGCCTTGTCGAAACGCATGTGGCGGCAGCCGACCCTATCAAGCTTGAAGCGATCCGGCTCGCTTTCGCCAACACCTTGGGAATACCTGTCGAGATTATCAAACTGGGCAGTTATGCCGCCCTGATTGACGCGCATGCGAGCGGCCGCGTGGGCTATGCAATCCATTCCGCAAGGTCATTTGCAGCCACCGAAGCTGCCTGCGGTTGTGTTCGGGCTTTTCGCAGCCCTGTTGCCGCCGACGGCTCCACAGGTTTCCGGTCAGTGCTTGTTGCGCGCGACAGCGTGAACAAACCTGTTGCCGAACTGAAGGTTGGCTATTCCAACGAAGCATCGGTTTCAGGGTGGCAAATTCCCAATCAGGCAATGAGTGCTGGCAGCCTAGAGCAACCAAACCTGGTTCGTGGTGGAGGCGTTTCGGCCGTCATTGATCTGTACCAGTCCGGCAAGATAGATGGTTTTTTTGCATGGTTGCCGGATGTTCCCGGAGACGCAGGATCGGACCTGAAACACCTGTTTGGCGGCTGGAATCAGCCAGTGATTTCGGCCGCCGATCCGCTGCGGATTATCTGGTCTTCGCAACGTATTCCCTACGGCCCGCACGCTGTGCACCGGTCTATGCCCGAAGATCTGGTTGATGCACTGGGCGTCTTTCTTGATGAGATGGCGTTAAAAGCCCCGGGTTTGCTCGATATTTTCGAGCCGGCTTACGGCGGCGGCTACGTCATCCCGGATCCGGAAGATTATCGCAACATCAGGGGACTGGTCGAAGCACTGTCCGATCGGCAATCTGCGTCAAGGATACCCTGACCGATCAGACACGCATTGGTGCAGATCATATATTGGGGAGTGATGCCGTTTGATGCTCCTAACAGTTGGAGCAGGTCACGCTATCGCCAATGCGCTGGCGAAGATGGTAGGTCTTCTTCATGTTGAGTGTACGGATATCGACGTCTGAAAGCCCCGGCATGATCAGCAGAAGTTTGTGATCAAACTCTATTTCGGTGCGAACCAGAAACGTGTTCGGGATTGCAAGATCCTTGGGAAGCGTTTGTGTGGAATCTTTGGCATAGGGCTGCGTATTGTCTTGCTGCCAAGACCATGTGGCTTTGCCAACGCCGCTGCCATCAATGTTAATTCCCGTGATTTTCACCTTCATGCCGTCCGTGCGAAACGGCATCATTACACTTTGCGCCACGTTGACCATGGACTTGAGAAAGGCCTTGTCGACAGTTTCGCCCTGGGTCACGAGATCAGCAACGGTGCTTGACGCGCGGGCCAGCTTCTTGCTGACCGACATGGCTACGGATATCTCCAAAGATCCCATGTAGAGTACGATCAGAACCGGCGCGATCAACGCAAATTCAACAGCGCCCACGCCGGATTTGTCGCCACGAAGCCTCGTAACTGCTCGGTTCAACTTTACCAGGATGCCATTCATGGCCGTGTTTCCTTGTGGTTTTCGCCTGTCGAGATTTTCATGATTTCACTCACGGGTAGTTCTCGTTGCGAAAAGCAGCCGTTGCCACCATGAGGTAGTCTCGCGGCATCTCACCGTCCTTGCGGATGTTGGTGATGAAAGGCCTGACCAGATCGGTCATCACCTCCCAGCGATAATAGGCCCGGACAATATTGATGCTCTTTGGTCCCCCCGGGCTATAAGCGAAATCGCTCGAATCCAGGTCCGAAAACTGGTCGTTGCTGACCTTTGGAATGTTATTGGGAATGTCTGCAAAAGTCGCAAACTCCCGAACATCGAGATAGAGCTTCTGGTCGTTTGGATCTTCTTTGGCTGCGCACTTGATCATCAGGCTAATTTCGGCGCAGAACTTGGTGCGGAAAGCAGCTTCGTCCAGATTCTTGATCTGGCCGGTGCGAACCTGCCGCGCCATCGTATCCACGGCGTTTTCAAGCAGTTGCTCGCCGGCAAATGCGATGAAGGCTTCGATCGTTGCAAAGATCAGCAGAAAAAAGGGAAACGCGAGCAATGCAAATTCGATTGCCGCAGTTCCGTCGCGTGACTTCCGGAAACGCGCCAGCATCAGCCGCGGCGGCCTTCGCATTGTGTTGATTTGATCGTCGACACTCATCGTCGGACTCCCGGAGATTCGTTTCCTGGGGACGACGCTAGGATAAACAGGTTGAATATTGGTAACGCAGCTTTGGAAGCTGCTCGAGTGGTAAACAAATACCTAAACGGCACTTTCGCTTACCCAGGAATAAAAATACTGGATCAGGGGTTTGGTGTTGCCGTTGTCACATGTTCTTCACATGCTGGCGAACAAGAGAAGACCGACCTTGATGTCTGTTTGAAAACGCGAAGCGTGTTTGCTTCATCCACCGACACAAGAATGCGTTCATCAACGATCGCATCGCCCGCCTGATCAAGAATCACCAGATTTGTGGTGCCATAGGATTTGCCGGTTAGCACAATGGTCTGCGGATCGGAAACCGTCACATCCGCAACATTGGCATTTCCGATGATGACTTTGCTCACGGGACGGTCAAGTTTGAGAATCCGGGCATGATCCATGAATACGCGGATGACATCCTCGGCAGCCTGAGCCGGAAGCGAAAGCATCGCGGCCAAGGTCAGGCCGCATGCCATGGTGGCAAGCCGACGATGCACAGAGATGGTTTGGGTCATGCCGTTTCCTCGGAACTTCGGATATCCTCCCTAAAATCGCCGGGATTGGTGAATGAAGGCTTAAGGTCTGCCGATAGGAGCGAATTCTTTATCCAGGACCCATCTGTGACTTCGGCTGAGCCTCACAGAGCGAGCCCGGGTGATGAAGGCACACTTTATAATAACGCAGGCCAACAGGATCTCGGGCAGGTCTCCTGGCGGGTGCGTTTGCCATAGCAGGAGTATGATTGTTTGGGGGGTAGATTAGTGAGCCAAAATTTAGTGCATTGTTTACCATGCGATGTGCTTTGGCCGTGAAAGAATTTGCTAACCTTGTTCATTAAGTGGTTTGAAAACCCCCTCTCCTATGATCGTGACATCCGACCAACCAAAGCAGCTGGCGGAGTGCTGAAAACACTAGTGGATGAAGGAACAAACCCATGAAGAATCTTTTGAACCGTTTTGTCAAAGACGAATCTGGCGCGACCGCAATCGAATACGGCTTGATCGCGGCTCTCATTTCCGTTGCTCTGATCACAGGCGCAACCACGCTCGGCAACACACTGAACAACCAGTTCCAGTTCTTGTCGAACAAGATGAACGACTCGCAGTAAGACATTCTGTTGGTCGATATCATTTGATTGAAAGGCCGCCCCGTGGGGCGGCCTTTTCCATTGGCACTGGAAGCGGTTTCTTAAGGACTCGTCGCTAGGCTGACACAAAGCGCAGGAGAACATCGATGGTAGAGGCCGCAATATTTGTCATTCTTCCGCTTTGCCTCGCCATGGCGGCATTCTCCGATATCCTGACGATGAAAATCCCCAACCGTATTTCGGTCATCCTGGCGTCGTCGTTCTTTGTGATTGCCCCATTCAGCGGCATGGACCTTGTTACTTTCGGGTGGTCTGTGGTTGCAGCTCTTGCGGTCTTTGCCGCCTGTTTTGCGTTGTTCGCTGTCAATGTGATGGGCGGAGGCGATGCCAAAATCCTCACCGCGGCCACGCTTTGGTACGGATATTCATCGGATCTCGTCTCGTTACTCGCGCTCACCGGCCTCTTGGGCGGCGCGCTTGCGGTGCTTGTGCTCACAATTCGCGCCAATCAGAATTTTCTGCTTGTCGCTCCAATTCCGATTCCGATGCATTTCTTCAAGGACCGCGCCGGAATTCCTTACGGCGCGGCCATCGGCGCTGCGGCTTTCATGACCTTTCCTGATTCTCAGATCTTTGTTCAGGCGCTCGACCGTCTGAACTAAGCTGAAGTCTTGGATTGCGGCTGTTGCCATCTGCATGGCCATTGAGCCAGGTCGCCGACAAGCTGACAACCTGACATCTGAGGCAACAAAACACCGCGGGTTCACATGAGCACGCGGCGTTTTGAGTTGTCTGATTTCTGGTTCGGCAAAAGCACGCCAACCATCCCGCCACATCGCAACACGCGGCACGCCATCACGTCGGCAATTTTACGTTAACCGTGTTTGCTATCGGGTCATTAACCATAATTACACGATTGCGAATGCATTCTCCGGCGAGAGTACCCAATATCCGTTTGAGGAAACAGTATGAAAACCGCCCGCGTCGTCATCATGTCAGTGGCTGGACTGGCCGCAGCAATGGCCGGGTATCTGGCCGTGAACCTGACTTCACCAACAGTTCAGGTAACCGAGGTCTCCTCAGAACCTGTCATCCAGAAAATGCCGACCATTGACGTGCTTGTGACAACCGCCAATTTGCCGGTTGGCGCACGTCTGGGAGAAGATTCCCTGGAATGGAAAGGCTGGCCGGAAGATGGCGTCATCGAAGGGTTGATCCGCCGCGACAACCGTCCCGAAGCCATAACCGAGCTTACCGGCGTGGTTGTTCGTCTACCGTTGTTCGCCGGTGAGCCGTTGCGCAACGAAAAAATCGTCGATTCGTCCTCTCGCATCATGTCATCGCTGCTTCCGGCCGGTAAACGCGCCATAGCGACTGAGATTTCTGTGGCAACCAGCGCCGGCGGGTTCATCCTGCCCAACGACCGTGTGGACGTGATCATGGTGCGCCGCAAAGCTGCGGAAGAGGGATTTCTGACCGAAGTCATTCTGTCCAACATCCGGATCCTCGCCATCGATCAGCGCATTGAAGAGAATGCGGACGGAAGTCGGACCGCGGTTGGCACAACGGCCACTCTCGAGCTGACTCCGGAGCAAACCAAAATCATCACAGTCGCGCAGCAGATGGCTGACCGGTTGACCCTCGCATTGCGCAGTGTTGCCGATGTTCAGGAACCCGACAGCGACGGCGCGAAATATCTACTGAGCGGCGAAGACGGCAGCGCAGCCATCCAGCTGATCCGCTCTGGCACCATAACCAAAGTTGGCGCCACCAACTGAAGCGGAGAATGAACGTGCGTCATATTGCAAAATCGCTCCTGTCATCCATTACCAGCATTGCGCTGGTGAGCACGACTATGTTTGCCGGGATGAGTATCGATCCTTCCAGCGGCCGATTTCTGTCCGCAGCGCAGGCTGCTCAAAGCGTCATCAAGATCAAACGCACCGGACCTGGTGTCAGCAAACGGGTCAAGCTGGGCTTGAACAAGGCGCTTGTGATCGATCTGCCGACTGATGCCCATGACATTCTGGTGGCCGATCCCAGCCTGGCAGATGCAGTGACACGAACCTCTCGCAGGCTTTACCTGTTCGGCAAGACTGTCGGTCAAACCAATATTTTCATCTTCGGACCGAACGGCGAGGAAATTGTCGCCATCGAACTGGAAATTGAACGCGATGTGACGGGTCTGCAGGCTCACCTTTCCCGCTTCATTCCAGATTCGGACATCAATGTTGAAATCATCTCCGACAACATCGTCCTCACCGGTTCAGTGCGAACGCCGCAAGATGCGTCGCAGGCAGCAAGGCTGGCAGAGATTTTCCTGACCGGTGGTGAAGCCACGACCCGTGTGACAACGGCAACCGGAGCCGCTGACGGTGGCAGCGCAGCGATCAACGCGGAAGCCCGTCAGAAATCCAAGATCGTCAATCTGCTCAAGATCGATGGCGAGGACCAGGTAACTCTGAAGGTCACCATCGCCGAAGTCAGCCGCCAGGTGCTCAAGCAGCTTGGGTTCAATTCTTCGATCACAGGCGACTCGGGAACCTTCGTCAATTCCAATCCGTCGAATCTGGGATCATTGTCGACCGGCCTGAATTTTGCGCAGATTGCCAGCGGCGCTCTGAATGGTCGCAGCATATCAAGTTATGTCAATGCCATGGAGCAGGCTGGTGTCATGCGGACGCTCGCCGAGCCCAGCCTGACAGCTATTTCAGGCGAGAGTGCCAAATTCTACGTCGGCGGCGAGTTCCAGCTTCGCGACGAAGTCAGTTACGACGACGCCGGCAAGGCCACCTATACGGACCGCGAGGTCGAATACGGAATCCGGCTTAATTTCACGCCGGTTGTCCTGTCGCCGGGCCGTATCTCGCTGAAAGTGCAGACCGAAGTGTCTGAGCCGACATTCGAGGGGTCCACATCGATACAGGGTGCTGCCGGCAATCCCGGAATGTCCAGACTCTCGATCAAGCGACGCGAAGCGGAGACTGCAGTTGAACTTCCTTCCGGTGGTTCAATCGTGTTGGCCGGCCTGGTCAAGGACAACATTCGTCAGGCAATGTCTGGTTATCCCGGGTTGTCCAAGGTTCCAATCTTCGGCACGCTCTTCCGCAGTCGGGACTTCGTCCGCAACGAGACCGAGCTGGTCATCATTGCCACCCCCTATATCGTCAAGCCGGTCGCGCGCAACGAACTCGCGCGTCCCGATGACAACTTCAATCCAGCCAGCGATGGTGCCGGATTCTTTCTCGGCCGTGTCAATCGGGTCTACGGCCGGATGGAAACCAAACTACCGCCGGGTCGCTACCATGGCGTTGTCGGCTTCATTTACAAATGATCAGGAACCTCATCATGTCGAGCAAGATCTCTGTTCCCGCCAATCCTGATCTGCGTCTGTTGAGGGTCGCGGCGGCACCATTGCTGGTCGCTGTCTCGCTGCTTTCAGGCTGTGCCGGCTGGCCTGGTCACAGCGTAACCGTGGGCGCAGTCCCAGATGATTACCGCACCAATCACCCTATTATTGTTGCTGAGAGAGAGCGTACCGTAGATATTCCGGTCGCTTCCGGTGACCGCAAACTGACGACATCCATGCGGGAAATCGTTCGTGGTGCTGCCCAGAACTATCGGTCAAGTGCTTCTGGCGCTGTCCGTATCATGGTTCCGGTCGGTTCTGCCAATGCGGGAGCGGCCTCGGTGCTGTCGACCCAGGTCGCCGATGCCCTGCGGAAGGAAGGCGTTCCGGGAGACCGCATTCTCTCATCGCCCTATCAGGTGTCCTCACCTCAGGATGCGGCGCCGATCCGCATCGCCTACATGGCAATCACCGCTTCCACTGGAGAATGTGGACGTTGGCCTGAAGATCTGCTCGCCGACACGACAGACAACAAGCATTACGCCAACTTTGGTTGCGCCACCCAGAACAATCTGGCCGCCCAGATCGCCAATCCCGGGGATCTCATCGCTCCGCGCGGCATGACCGCAATTGATGCAGAGCGGCGGTCGACCGTGATTGAGGCCTATAGAACAAACGGCGCGGTAGCGGGCAATTGATGTGTAGGCAAAACCGAAACGTGCTCTTTGAAGCAGGACAATGTTCATGACCAATCTTGACTATGAGCTCCAGCAGAAAACCCAGTCGGACGAGGGCGACACTGCCCCGGCCCGTGCTGATTTCGAGCGGGTACGCCCGCTGCCGCGAATTTCGGTGCATGCTTTCGTTGAAACCGAAGGTCTGGCCAAGACCATGGAACGGTGCTCACAGGACCGTCGCATGGCCAAGGTCAATCTCCGCATCAATTCAGGAGGCGTCTCGGCTGCGGCCAACATGTTTGCGGGCTCGCCGACGCCCAACCTTCTGATTCTGGAAACGCGTGCCGACGGTCAGGCGTTGCTGGAAGATCTCGGTGAGCTGGCCTCGGTTTGCGACCCGGACACCCGCGTGGTTGTTGTTGGTCATGTCAATGACGTGTCCTTGTACCGCGAACTGGTACGCAACGGCGTCTCCGAATACATTGTTGCTCCGGTATCAATGGCCGATGTCATCGGCGTCATCTCGACGATTTTCGTCGATCCGGATGCCGCTCCTCTGGGCCGTTCCATCGCCTTTGTCGGCGCCAAGGGTGGCGTCGGATCGTCCACACTTGCGCACAATTGTGCCTGGAGCATTTCTAACCTGTTTTCCAGCGAAGTCATTCTGGCTGACCTTGACCTGGCTTTTGGAACCGCAAACCTCAATTTTGATACCGATCCGACGCAGGGAATCGCCGAAGCGGTGTACTCGCCCGACCGTCTTGATGAGGTGTTTCTGGACCGTTTGCTGGCGAAGTGTTCCGAGCACCTTTCCATGCTTGCCGCGCCATCTATGCTGGACCGGACCTACGATTTTTCGGGTGACGCCTTTCTGCCGATCCTCGACATCATTCAGCGCAATGCGCCTGTTTCGGTACTCGATGTTCCTCATGTCTGGAACGACTGGACACGAAAGGTGCTCTGCGCCGCCGATGAAATCGTCATCACCGCAACGCCCGATCTGGCCAATCTTCGCAACACCAAGAACCTTTTCGACACCCTGCGCAAACTCCGTCCCAATGATCATCCGCCGCTGCTGGTGCTCAATCAGGTGGGCATGGCCAAGCGTCCGGAAATCGCGCCCGAAGCGTTTTGTGATCCGTTGGAAATCGATCCCTTGGCGATCATTCCCTTCGACGCCCCGCTCTTCGGCGAAGCGGCCAATTCCGGTTTGATGATCGCTGAATCCTCGGCCAAATCGCCAATCGCAGAATCGCTTTCACAGATCGCCCATGTCGTTACCGGCAGAGCGGAAGTGAAAAAGCGTAAAAAGGCGGGTTTGTCGTCCTTGATGGGCCTTTTGGGCCGTAAGTAAATTGTAAGTCTGGAGTGGAACGCAACATGTTCGGCAAACGCAGCAATGATGGATCGGGTAAGCTGCCGCAAGCTCCGGCGCCCAAGCCGGTAATCCATGCCGAAGCTCCGGCAACGCCCGCGCCTGAAACATCGGTCCCGGCACAGCCGAAAGTGATGCAGGCTCCTGCGGCACCGACACAGGCGCCTGCGCCTCAACCTGCGCCCCAGGCCGCACCGCGCCGCGAAGAGCCACCGGCCAAGCGCAAGTCTGCGCGCAACGAAGCCTATTACGATACAAAGAGCCAGGTATTCTCGGCTCTCATCGACACAATTGACCTGTCGCAGCTGGCAAAGCTCGATGCCGAAAGCGCGCGCGAGGAAATTCGCGATATCGTCAATGATATCATCACGATCAAGAATTTCGCCTTGTCCATCGCCGAGCAGGAAGAGTTGCTTGATGACATCTGCAACGACGTCCTGGGGTATGGGCCGCTTGAACCGCTTCTGGCCCGTGACGACATCGCCGATATCATGGTCAATGGCGCCGGCATCACCTACATCGAAGTCGCAGGCAAGGTTCTGGAAACCGATGTCCGCTTCCGTGACAACAGCCAATTGCTTTCAATCTGCCAGCGCATCGTCAGCCAGGTTGGGCGTCGTGTCGATGAATCGAGCCCGATCTGCGACGCGCGCCTACCCGACGGCTCTCGTGTCAATGTGATCGCGCCGCCTCTGGCGATTGACGGCACCGCGCTCACCATTCGTAAGTTCAAGAAGGACAAGCTGACCCTTGATCAACTCGTCAAGTTCGGAGCCATCACGCCCGAAGGTGCCGCAGTCCTGCAGATTATCGGCCGGGTGCGCTGCAATGTGGTGATTTCAGGCGGTACCGGTTCCGGTAAGACCACCCTTCTCAACTGCCTCACGGCCTATATCGATGCCGACGAGCGGATTATCACCTGCGAAGATTCGGCCGAACTTCAGCTCCAGCAGCCGCATGTGGTGCGGCTGGAAACGCGTCCGCCAAACATCGAGGGTGAGGGCGAGATCACCATGCGCGATCTGGTCAAGAACTGCCTGCGTATGCGCCCCGAACGCATCATCGTCGGCGAAGTGCGTGGCCCTGAGGTGTTCGACCTCCTGCAGGCCATGAACACCGGCCACGATGGTTCGATGGGAACCATCCACGCCAACAGCCCGCGTGAATGTCTGAGCCGTATGGAATCGATGATAGCGATGGGTGGTTTCACCCTTCCGGCAAAAACGGTGCGCGAAATCATCGCCGGATCGGTCGACGTGGTTATCCAGGCCACCCGTCTGCGCGATGGATCCCGCCGTATTACCCACATCACCGAGGTGATCGGGATGGAAGGCGACGTGATCATCACCCAGGATCTGATGAAATACGAGATGCTGGGCGAAGATGCCAACGGCAAGATTATTGGTCAGCATCGTTCCACCGGCATCGGCCGCCCGAATTTCTGGGATCGTGCCCGTTATTATGGCGAGGACAAGCGCCTTGCCGCTTCGCTTGATTCCATGGAAAAAATGACCTCTTAAGGAGACGATCGCGTGTTTGGTCTGGATACAGTGGTAGTCGCCATCATCGGCCTGGCCGCGCTTTCGGCGGGGGCGCTGGGTTATGGCGTGCTCTATTCTCGTATCGAGGGGGAACGCAAGGCAGAGAGCCGGGTCAAGCGGGTCAAGTCGGCTGAAACCGATCGCTCCAAAGCAACCGCTGCCCGCGACAGGCTCAACGAGGCCAACAAGAGACGTAAATCCGTTCAGGATTCGCTCAAGACGCTTGAAGAGAAAAACAAGGAAAATGACCGGCGCAAATCGCCGGCATTGAAAGACCGGATCGCTCAGTCTGGCCTGACGATCTCGGTCCAGAAATTCTATGTCTTATCGATGATACTCGGGTTTGCAGCCGGCTTTCTGGCATTCATTTTTCAGGGAAACCTCATGGTGGCCATGGGTGTGCTGATTATCTTCGGTGCGGGCCTGCCACGCTGGATCATCGGCTTTCTGCGCAACCGGCGGATGAAGGCGTTTCTTGCCGAGTTTCCCAACGCGCTCGACATCATGGTGCGGTCAATCAAATCGGGCCTGCCTCTCAATGATGCTATCCGCATGATTTCAGCCGAAGGTCAGGAGCCTGTCCGCACCGAGTTCAAGCGTATTGTCGAAGCCCAGCAGATGGGGATGAACATTCCCGAGGCTTGCTCCCGCCTCTATGCCCGTATCCCGCTGTCGGAAGCCAACTTCTTCGCAATTGTGATCGCCATTCAAGCCCAGGCGGGCGGCAACTTGTCAGAGGCGTTGAGCAACCTGTCCAAGGTGTTGCGCGAGCGCAAGAAAATGAAGGGCAAGATCAATGCGATGTCGATGGAGGCAAAGGCCTCGGCCGCCATCATCGGTGCCTTGCCGTTCATCGTGGCATCACTGGTTTACCTCACCTCGCCCGAATACATCATGATTCTCTTCACCGACAGTCGTGGCCATTTGATCCTTGGTGCTTCTGCCGTCTGGATGTCGATTGGTATTCTGGTGATGCGCAACATGATCAATTTTGACATTTAGGGACCGAAACAAATGATATCCGATCTCGCGTCGTCCCTTACCGACCCAGCCTATCTGGTTCCGATCCTGATTTCGATTGCGGTCTTTGCCACGCTCTACACCGTTCTTGCGCCGTATTTTGAACGTGGAGATCTCGATTCCCGGATGAAATCCGCGGCTCTGGAGCGCGATGAAATCCGGGCCAGGGAACGGGCTCGCCTCAACGCCGAGCAGTCCAAAGCCGGATCGAAGAGTGCTGGTCTTCGCTCGCGCGACAATGCTTCCGTGCGCGGCATCGTCGAGCAGCTCAACTTGAAGGACGCGCTTGCAGATGCCGCCACTCTGGCCAAGCTGCGCGCGGCCGGTTACCGCACTCAGAATGCGCTGAACATGTTTCTGCTGGCGCGCTTTGTGCTGCCGTTCATTTTTCTTGTCGTCTCTATCGTTTATGTTTTCGTGCTCGACAATCTGGTCGACAAGCCACTGACAGTCCGGATTCTGGCCTGCATCGTCGGCGCCTACATAGGCTTTTACACCCCGAACATGTTTGTCTCCAATCAGGCCAGCAAACGTCAGGCGTCGATCAAGCTCGCTTGGCCTGATGCGCTTGACCTGATGCTGATCTGCGTGGAATCGGGTGTTTCCATTGAAGCTGCAATGAAACGCGTGGCCGAGGAAATCGCAGTCCAGTCAACCGCTCTGGCCGAGGAGTTCGTGCTGACAACGGCTGAATTGTCCTATCTTCAGGATCGGCGGATGGCGTTTGAAAACCTGGGCAGCCGCACCGGGCTGGACGCGGTCAAATCCGTCACCCAGGCTTTGATCCAGTCCGAGCGCTACGGCACACCCATCGCCCAGGCCCTGCGCGTACTCGCCCAGGAAAGCCGTGACCAACGCATGACAGAGGCCGAGAAAAAGGCCGCCGCCTTGCCGCCAAAGCTCACGGTTCCAATGATCCTGTTCTTTCTGCCGGTGCTTATCGGCGTGATTCTCGGACCGGCTGCGATCCAGGTCATGGACAACTTCAACGGCGGATAAAGGCCAACGGCAGCCTTGTTTTCAGGGCTCTCGCGTTCCAATCAAGGTGCCAGCGCCTGAATTGCCGCGTGAACGTTCGCTTCGTTGATGTCTCGACGATGGTCAAGAGCAACCACCTTTCTCAGATGCATTCCTGACTGCAGCTCATTGGTGAGCGAAGGATTTCCTCCCGCCAGGCGGATGCGGATAAATTGAAGCTGACCCAAGCCCTGGCCGAAGTTAACGCGCAAGCGTGTGGATAATCGTCTCTAGGAGACTGGGAGGCGTGAGAGATGAGGCTCAGGTTGGGTAGGTTCAACCTGACATCAGGCAGGGCGCAGCCATCGACAGTTTGCATCACAACGACCGGGCCCGAAGACGCAATGCTTGCGGCACTCAGGTGGGCGCATTCAGGGTGATAATGCAATTGCGCGATCTGACGGCAAATTGCGATGGGGGAAGATCGGACAGTCCCGGTCAGTTGGACTTCTTTTTGTCCGAATCCTTGAGCTTGTTCCAGGCGTTCTGCTGCGACAGCATGGCGCGCAGGTAAGTCACGTTCGCGCTCGCCTGTTCGGCGGAGAGCTCGGAACCGGCGATTCTCTCGGCTTCCTGGAAACGGCCCTGAAGACCAACCACCAGTGCAAGGTTTTGTCGAACCCGGCTGTCCGCGCCCGGCTGCTGGACGGCGGAGGAAAGATAGCTCTCTGCCGTTTTCAGATCGCCCTGCAGGACGTAGGACATGCCCAGGTTCGATAGGATAGAAGGTTCGTTTGGCTGGATATCCAGCGCTTTGCGATAACGTTGCCGTGCGGTCGCGGGATCGCCCATCTGATCGTGAATAGCGCCTTCCGCCGACAGCAATTGCCAATCCGGTCGGTCAGGAGTCTGGGCGCGCTGAATGGCATCCAGCGCCTTGTCAAACTGGCCTGCGCCGGCAAGTGCCTTGCCATAGGCAGCCAGAACATTGCGGTCAGTCGGATTGTGAATGGCGACCTGCTGCATGACTGCAAGTGCCTGCTCCGAGCGCCCACCCATGGTGAGCACGGAAGCGTACTTCATGCCCACTGCCGGATCCTTGGGGTTTTTATCATAGACCCTGCCGATGCTTTCGGCCGCTGAATGCAGCTCGTTCGCATTCATGTTCTCCAACGGTTTGTTCATCGACGGAATCGAGCCGGTGGTCAGTTGTCCCTTGGACGCGCATCCCGCAAGCGAGACGGCGAGCGCCGCAATACAGACGGCGCTGAGCAGCCGGCGTGGGAGGATGGAGGGTGTATGGGTCGCTGACATTGGTCTGATCCCGGAAATTGATTCGTCGTGGTGCCCTCAAACGTCGGCGCCACAGTCTTCTCACCAGCAATAATCTGTTAACCCTAATCAAGAGTTAACGAGTGATTCTCCGCCCGCCAGAAGTGGAGAACGAGAGGAGAAACCATGTCGCCCTACAGTCACATTGATCGGCCATCCCCGTTCGCACCGATGTCCGGAGAGACATTGCCGGTCTGGGCGGTCTCGCGCGCTGATATCGAGCGCGGCCATTTTGACAAGACAGCGTTGGCCTGGGCGAAAACCGCTGGTTTCCAGGCTGCTGAAGGGGCGGTGCTTCTTGCGCCAAACCGCCACGGCAAGCTTGCCGGCGCCCTGTTTGGCCTGGGAGAGGAGGGCCAATGCCATCCTTTCATTGGCGGCAAGCTGGCGCGTGCCCTGCCAAAGGGTGACTGGCACATAGAGACATCATCCATCCCGGGCGCGGTGATGGCGCTGGCGTTTGGCATGGGTGCCTATCGTTTCGAGGCCTACAAGAAACCCGTAGTCGATAGCCCAAGGCTGGTTATTCCGGCCGATGCGGATGCCGATGCTATCAGCCGAACTGTGGCGGCCGTCGGCCTGGCGCGCGATCTGGTCAACACGCCGGCAAATGATATGGGACCTGACGCATTGGAAGCCGCCTTCCGCGGCCTTGCCGGTCATTACAAGGTCGAAGTCAGCGTCGCTTCCGGCGATGACCTTATCTCCAAGGGCTTCCCGATGATCCACGCGGTTGGCCGCGCAGCCGATCAGGCACCGCGCCTTCTGGAGATGCGATGGGGCAAGCCCGGCGCGATGAAGCTGACGCTGGTGGGCAAGGGCGTCTGTTTCGACACCGGCGGTCTCGACATCAAGCCGCCTTCGTCGATGCTGAACATGAAAAAGGATATGGGCGGCGCCGCCAACGTGATGGCGCTGGCGATGATGATCATGGACGCGGGACTTCCGGTTGATTTGCGGGTGCTGGTGCCCGCGGTCGAGAATTCGATTTCGGCCTCGGCCTTCCGGCCCGGCGATGTGCTCAAGAGCCGAAAAGGGCTGACGGTCCAGATCGACAACACCGACGCCGAGGGTCGTCTGGTTCTGGCCGACGCTCTGACCTATGCCTGCGAGGAAAACCCGGATCTGCTGATCGACATGGCGACGCTCACCGGTGCAGCGCGGGTGGCGCTCGGCCCGGATCTGCCACCGTTCTACACCGATGACGAGACTCTGGCTGGCGATATCGCTATCGCATCGGCGGATGTCGTCGATCCGCTCTGGCGGATGCCGCTCTACAAACCCTATGAAGCCGACGTCAAAGCCAGGATTGCCGACCTCACCAATGCGCCAGCGGGCGGCTTTGCCGGATCGATCACGGCAGCACTGTTTCTCAAACGCTTTGTCGCGCCCGAGACGAGATGGGCGCATTTCGATATCTTCGCCTGGTCGCCAAAAGACAAGCCGCATGCGCCAATGGGTGGCGAAGCGCAAGGCATCCGGGCCTTGTTTGATGTGATCAGCAAGCGCCTTCCTGGCTGATGGTCTACGGTCGGCGGTTGGCTTGCGCGTTCTCATTGTTTCGGTCAGTGTTGTTCGGTACCGAAACGATACAGGCACGTCGCGATGCAACTCGATCTCCGGCCGTCAGATGCACTTGGGTTGTGGCACGCCGCCACCCTCGAACATGTTCGCGTCATCGGGCCGGACCTGACCATCAGGCAACTGGCGATTTTGCTGCACATCTACATGGCGCCTCCGCCTCACACGGTGCGGGGGCTTGCCGCGATGCTTGGCGTAACCAAGCCGGTCATCACTCGCGCGCTCGACACCATGGGCCACATGGGGCTGGTCCGCCGGGTGCGTGATGAGCGCGACCGACGCAATGTCATCATCAAGCGAACGGTGGACGGCGCGCTGTTTGTCGAAAGACTGGGCGACATCATCATCGCCGAAGGCCGCAAATTGTCCCTGGCCGAAAGGTCTGGCACATGAGTGATAAACTGGACCAACGGTCATACGCCTACCGGGCGGATCTGGCCGACAGTCGTCTGAAAGGCCAGGTCGAGGCCGAACGCTACACGGAGGGCACACCAGCCGAGGTGATTGCTCCTGTTGCGGATCTTCGCCCAAGGCCCGACCCCGACTGCGGCATCGATACCCAGGGACTGTTTGGCGAAGCCTTGACCGTGTTCGACATCGCTGGCGGCTGGGCCTGGGTCCAGCTGGCCGCGGATGGCTATGTCGGCTATGTACGTGAAGAGGCCATCGGGCAGGGCCATAGCCAGGCTACACACATCGTTTCGGTTCCGCGCAGTTTCGTCTATCCCGGACCTGACCTGCGCTTTCCGCATCTCATGACCCTGTCGATGGGAAGCCGGGTCAGGATTACAGGGGCTGCGGAAACGCGGGCCACGCCCTATGCGCTTCTCGAGGATGGGTCGGCCATCATCGCCGCACATTTGCAGCCGGTCGGCGAGCCCTTGGATGCGGACGCAGTTGCTGTAGCGGCACGGTTTCTGCACACGCCCTATCTTTGGGGAGGACGATCCGGTCTTGGCATTGATTGCTCGGGCCTGGTCCAGATGGCGCTGGCCATGACCGGCAAAGCCTCACCGCGCGATTCCGACCAGCAGGCGGCAAATCTGGGTACTGTCATCGATCCCGAACAGGATGGCCTGCAGAGAGGCGATCTTGTGTTCTGGAAAGGCCATGTCGGGTTCATCGAAGACGATGAGACACTCCTCCACGCCTCTGGCGGGACCATGTATGTCACACGTGAGCCGCTTCAGGCGGCCATCGACCGGATCGCAAAACTCTACGGCTTACCCACGCTCTACCGGAGGCCGTAAGCCGGCTCAGTACCCTGCATTGCGATCAACAAGATTGATCAGGGCCTCACCCCGTTCATGGGCATCCATCTGGCGCACCATCGGTGCAATAAGAGAGGATGGGTTCGATGCTGCCGCGGCATGCGGCGTGAGTGTGACCTTGGGATGGGACCAGAACGGGCTCGCGGGATCGAGCGGTTCCTGCTGGAACACATCAAGGGACACAGCCGAAAGCAGCCCCTCATCCAGCGCCGCGAGGATATCCGCCTCATTTTGCAATCCGCCACGCCCGGCATTGATCAGCACAGGTGCGCCCAAAGCCCCGCGTTTGCTCATCTTCTGGAACAGATCGCGGTTGAGGATCTCGTGCGTGTCCGGCGTGAGCGGAAGCAGCACCACGAAGATATCGGCCGATGCCAGGAACGGTCCGAGCCCGTCATCGCCTGCATGGCAGGTAACACCTTCGACCTGCTTCTGCGTCCGCGACCATCCTGTAACGTTAAAGCCCATGACGCGAAGCTTTGCGGCGGCATCGCGGCCCAGTTCACCCAGACCCATGATGCCCACGGTGATGTCGGCGGCAGCTTTCTGGTCGCGATCCTCATGCCAGACCCGGTCTGCCTGCTGCGCCCGGTAGCGCGGCCCAAGCCTGTGGTGATCGAGCACCTGCCAGACAACATATTCGCTCATCCGCCTGGTCAGGTTCTCGGAGACGACACGAACGATCGGCACATCCGGCAGGTCCGGATCACCAAAGACATGATCGACACCTGCCCCGAGCGAAAATATCACCTTCAGGTTTGGCAGTCTCGCCAGCAGGCCGGGAGTCTGCTTCCAGACAATCGCATAATGGATGCTGGGATCGACTTCGCCATCGGGTGCAAGCGTAACGGGCCGGCCGGGTGCTGCCTTGTGCAACTCGTCGATCCAGAACTCCGGCGCCATGCCGGTGAGCGCGAGCAGGATACGCCCGCTTTCAATGCCATTCGTCATAAATATACGCCTATTCGCTAACAACGCCGCTGGTTACGGCCTCAAGATTGAAGGCCGCCGCCATCAGCGCCTTGGTGTAGTCTGTTTGAGGTTGGTCGAAGATCTGGTCAGCCGTGCCCTGTTCGACCACCTTGCCTGACCGCATGACGATCACGTCATTGGCCAGTGCCCGCACGACCTTCAGGTCATGGCTGATGAACAGATAGGCCAGATCATGCCGCTTCTGCAGATCGCGCAGCAGGTCCACCACCTGGGCCTGCACGCTCATGTCGAGCGCTGATGTCGGTTCATCCAGCATGACAAACCGTGGCTTGAGCACCATTGCCCGCGCGATTGCAATCCGCTGCCGCTGGCCGCCTGAAAACTCGTGCGGATACCGCCAGCGGGTGGAGGCGTCGAGGCCCACTTCCTCGAGCGCTTCGGCCACGCGTCGGTCACGGTCACGCGCCGAGAGATCGCTGGCATGGATGGCCAGCCCTTCACCGATGATGTCAGCGATCGACATGCGCGGGCTCAGCGACCCGAACGGGTCCTGAAACACCACCTGCATGGAACTTCTGAGCGGCCGCATCTGCTTGAAGGTCCGCTCATGCAGCGGCAGCTTGTTGAAGTAAATCTCGCCTTCGCTGCGAATGAGCCGCATCAAAGCAAGCCCGAGCGTTGTCTTCCCCGAGCCCGATTCACCCACAACACCGAGTGTCTGGCCGGCTTTGAGCTCAAGCGACAGCCCGTCCACCGCCTTGACGTAATCCACAGTGCGCCTGAGAAAGCCCTGTTTGACCGGAAACCAGACCTTGATGTCACTTGCGCGCATCACTTCAGGAGCGTCTTCTTTGCGCGTGGGTGGTCGACCCTTGGGTTCTGCGGCAAGCAGGTGCTTTGTGTAGGCATGCTGCGGGTTGGCGAATATCTCGGCGGTTGGGCCAGTTTCGACGATCTTGCCATCTGTCATCACGCAGACCCGGTCGGCGAATTTGCGCACGATGCCGAGATCATGGGTGATGAACAGCATCGCCATGCCGTGCTCGTTCTTCAGGTCACGCAGCAATTCGAGGATCTGCGCCTGTACTGTGACGTCGAGCGCTGTGGTCGGCTCGTCGGCAATCAGCAATTCCGGACGGTTGGCCAGCGCCATGGCGATCATCACCCGCTGCCGCTGCCCGCCTGACAACTGGTGTGGATAGGACGCAAGCCGCTTTTCAGGATCCCGGATGCCGACCTGGTGCAGAAGTTCCAGCACCTGCCTGCGCGCTTCTTCCGGCCGGATTTGTTGGTGCAGATGCAAGATCTCCGAGATCTGCTTTTCCACCGATTGCAGCGGATTGAGCGAGGTCATCGGTTCCTGGAAGATCATCGTGATGTCGTTGCCGCGTACATCCCGGATCTGCGGCTCCGGCGCCGACAGCAGATCCTCACCCTTGAACAGGATCTTGCCGGAGGGATGGCTCGCCGCCGGGTAGGGCAGCAGTCGCAGCACTGAAAGTGCCGAAACCGATTTGCCGGAACCGGATTCGCCCACCAGCGCTACCGTCTCCCCGCGCCTGATATCAAACGAGATATGATCGACGGCAATCTGGCTGTCACCCGCCTGATGGAATTCCACCGAAAGGTCCTGCACCGACAAGAGCGGATCATTCACTGCGCCACTCATCGAAATGTCTTTCGCGGATCAAAGGCATCCCGGGTGGCTTCACCGATGAAGATCAGCAGCGAAAGCATGATCGAAATCGTGAAAAACGCGGTCAGGCCCAGCCAAGGCGCTGTCAGGTTGCGCTTGCCTTGCGCAATCAGCTCGCCCAGCGACGCCGATCCCGGCGGCAGGCCGAAACCGAGGAAGTCGAGCGAGGTCAGTGTGGTGATCGAGCCCGACAGGATGAAAGGCAGGAATGTCAGCGTTGCCACCATGGCATTGGGCAGAAGATGCCGGAACATGATGGTGCCGTTGCCGACACCAAGCGCCCGGGCCGCGTTGACATACTCGAAATTCCGGGCCCGCAGGAACTCTGCCCGCACGATGCCGACAAACGACACCCACGAGAACAACAGCATGATCCCGAGCAGGATCCAGAAACCCGGCGGCAACACCGCGGCGATGATCAGCAGGATGTAGAGCACCGGCATCGATGACCAGATCTCGATGAAACGCTGCATCAGAAGGTCAGTCCAGCCGCCGAAATAGCCCTGAACCGCACCGGCGGCGATACCGATCACCGCAGAAAAAATGGTCAGGATCAGCCCAAAAAGAACCGATATCCGGAAGCCGTAGATCATTCTTGCCGTGACATCGCGGGCCTGGTCGTCGGTCCCCAGCCAGTTCATGTTGCCAAGCGTGCAGCCCGGATCCTCATCCTTCAACGGATAGGCGGAACAGCGGGTCTCCTTGTCCAGCATCCAGAAGGGTGCGGTCGGCGCCGAGTGCGGGACATAGGAATTGGCAGTGGTGTAGGAGTAACGGATCGGCGGCCAGATCAGCCAGCCATTGGCCTTGATCTCATCCTGGATGAACGGATCACGGTAATCGGTACGCGCCAGAAAACCGCCGAATTTCTCCTCGGGATAATCAATCAGCACCGGATAGAGGATCTCGCCCTTGTAGGATGCCAGGATAGGCCGGTCATTGGCAATGAACTCGGCCAGCAGGCTGGCTATGAACAGGAACAGGAACAGCCAAAGCGACCAGTAGCCACGCCGGTTGGCCTTGAAGTTGGCCCAGCGTCGCTTATTGGTCGGCGACAGCCAGCCCTTCGGCCGACCTTCGGCGTCAAATGCCTGGGGATTGGTGGAAGCCGGCGCGCTCATCCGACATCTCTCTTTTCAAAATCGATGCGTGGATCGACCCAGGTGTAGACAAGATCGGAAATCAGCCCGACCACCAGGCCCATCAGCGAAAAGATGAACAGCGTTGCAAACACCACCGGGTAATCGCGCTTGATGATGGATTCAAAGCCGAGCCGTCCAAGCCCGTCGAGCGAGAAGATCGTCTCGATCAGCAGCGATCCCGAGAAGAAGGCGGTGATAAAGGCACCGGGAAAACCGGCGATGACGATCAGCATCGCATTGCGAAACACATGCCGGTAGAGCACCTGGCTTTCGCTCAGGCCCTTGGCCCGCGCGGTGGTGACATATTGCTTGCGGATTTCATCAATGAACGAGTTCTTGGTCAGCAGCGTCGTGGTGGCGAAAGCTGCCAGCGACAGCGCGATCAGGGGCAGCGTCAGATGCCAGAAATAGTCAACGACCTTCCCGAACAAACTCAACTGGTCAAAATTGTCCGACGTCAGGCCCCGCAACGGGAACCAGTCGAAGAATGATCCGCCGGCAAACAGCACGATCAGGAGGATGCCGAAAAGGAAACCGGGCACCGCATAGGCGATGATGATGAGGCCGGATGTCCAGACATCGAAACGGGAGCCGTCCGAGACCGCCTTCTTGATCCCCAGCGGGATCGAGATGATGTAGGACAGAAGCAGGATCCAGATGCCGAGCGAGATGGAAACCGGCATTTTCTCGAGGATCAGGTCGATCACATCAATGCTGCGGAAATAGCTCTCGCCGAAATCGAAGCGGATGTAGTTCCACATCATCAGTCCGAAGCGCTCGAGCGGTGGCTTGTCGAAGCCGAACTGCGCTTCCAGCTTGGCGATGAATTCCGGATCGAGCCCCTGCGCGCCGCGATATTGCGAGCTCGCCGGATCCCCGAAATCCTGGCTTTGCAGGCCAGGAGTATCGCCGCCGCCGCCGGAAATCCGATCAGTTGCCGAATCGCCCTGGCCGGTCAGCTGGGCAATCACCTGCTCGACCGGACCGCCGGGTGCGAACTGGATCACCGCAAAAGAGATGGCCATGATCCCGACAATGGTCGGGATCATCAACAGCAGACGCCGCAGAATATAGGCGCCCATCAGGCTCCGTTCCCCTTTGTCGCAGCGATTGCATCGCACATGTCAATTCGTGTCCCGGTCAACCCTGCTTCCTTCCAGCCTCAGTTACATCCTGCGGCTGATTCGTCTCGCTCTCATACAGAATCGAATGTCGGATAGGGTGCAAGGCCGAATGCGCGTCAGTTCGCCTCAGCCGACCACCAGACTTCCGGAAACCCTAGCCCATAATAGGGAAGTTCCTCGGGGTGCATGAGTTTCTTGCGGTAGGCCACCTTTGCTGCTTTGCTGTAAAACAGCGGCACCACGTAGTGATGTGCCAGAAGCACACGGTCGAGTGCTCGAACGGCAGCGGTCTTTTCCTCGCGGGTTTGTGCGAAAATCACCATCCGGATCAATTGGTCCACCGCAGGATCGGAGATGCCCGCATAATTCCTCGATCCTTCGCGATCCACCGAAGCCGAGCCCCAGTAGCCGGACTGCTCGTTGCCCGGATTGAGCGTTTGCCCCCAGACATTCCAGATCATGTCGTAGTCGAAGCTTCTCACCCGATTGGTGTATTGCGAGGCGTCAACGGTGCGGATCCGGGCATCGATGCCAAGTTTTTTCAGACTGGCAACATAGGGCAGCACCGATCTTTCAAGCGAAGGGCTCGAAAGCAGGATTTCGATCCCGAAGTGCTCGCCGGTCTTCGCGTCGACAAGCCGACCGTCCTTCAGCTCATACCCGGCCTCCTTGAACAGTGTCAGCGCCTGGCGCAGATTTCCACGGGTCTTCTGTGGGTCGCCCCCAACCGGATTGGTGTAGGGTGTGGTGAAGACCTCTGGTGGCACCTGGTCCTTCAACCCTTCGAGGATTTCCTTCTCGCGGCCCTCCGGCAGGCCGGAGGAGGCAAGCTCGGTGCCCCAGAAGTAACTATCGACCCGGGCCAGCGCATCAAAGGCCAGATTGTGGTTCAGGTCCTCGAAATCAAAGGCAAAATTGAGCGCTTCGCGAACCCTTACGTCCTTGAACTTGTCCCGACGCATGTTGGGCACCATCGCCTGCATGATGCCGACAGCGCGGAGCGGGTTCTCGATTTCCTCGCGCTTGATGTCACCGTTGTTAACGTCCGGGAAATCATAGGCAGTTGCCCATTTGCTGGCTGAATTTTCCTGCCGGTAATCGACCGTGCCGGCGCGGAAGGCTTCGAATTCAACATTTGAATCGGAAAAATAGACATACTCGATACCGCCAAAATTGTGCTGCCCGACATTGGAGTTGAGATCCTTGGCCCAATAGTCGTCGCGCAGCTCGTAGCGGATTGTCGATCCGGCATTGAAGGATGCGATCCGGTAGGGGCCCGATCCCATCACTGGTTCAAGCGTCGTGCGGCTGATGTCGCGCACGTTGCCGTCCTTGTCGGTGCCCTCCCACCAATGTTTGGGAAGGACAAGGATCTGGCCAAGGATCTGCGGCAATTCCTTGTTGTTGTTCTCGTCAAACAGGAAGGTCACCTCCCGCTCGCCCGTCTTCTCGGCGGAGACAACGTGGGAATAGTAATTGGCCTGAAGCGGATTGAGTTCCTTGGCCTTGTCGAAACTGAAAACCACATCATCCGGGGTCACGGGCTCGCCATCGGCCCATCTGGCTTCTGCGTTCAGCCGGAACGTGACTTTCGAAATATCGTCGGGAAAGGCAATGCTCTCGGCCAGCAGACCGTAAGACGATGAGACCTCGTCTTCCGAAGATTTCATCAGCGTGTCGAAGACCAGACCCAGTCCCACTGCCAGTTCGCCCTTGGCCAAAATCGGATTGAAACTGTCGAAGGTGCCTTCCTCGGACAATTTCAATGTGCCTCCCTTTGGAGCCTCCGGATTCACATAGTCGAAATGGGCGAAGCCGTCGGCGTATTTCGGCTCTCCGATCGTCGCCGTGGCATGGCGCCATGCAGGTTCTTCGGCTCTTGAAGGAATAGCTGACACGAACAGGCCGGCCAACGCCAGCATGAGAGGAGCAATGCGGATGGTCATTTTGGCGGGGCCTCCCGTAATCTTTACAATGCAAAAGAGAATAGGCAACTTCTGCCTCGGTTACAGGGGTTAACCCGAAAACAGTCCGAAATTGTGATTTTTACAGCAGTCTCTGAGGGCAGAAACAAGCGAGCGTCAAACCACGGCACCAAAGACATACCCAACGCCGGATGTGATGGCCATGGCAACGATGCCCCAGAAAGTCACGCGCGCGATCCCCTTTGGCACACTCGCACCGCCGGCTTTCGCCCCAAGGCCGCCAAGAACCGCGAGCACGACCACGGTGGAAATCACCACGGACCACATCAACATTTCAGGGGGTGACACCAGAACGGCTATGATCGGAGGTGCCGCGCCAATTGCAAAAGTGAACGCCGAAACGATCGCGGCCTGCAGCGGTTGTGCGGACGTAAGGTCTGATATGCCAAGTTCTTCCTTCGCATGCGCTCCCAGAGCGTCCTTCGCAGTCAGTTGCCTGGCAACGCTCAGGGCGGTGTCTGGCGCTACACCACGGGCAATGAACGACTCCGCGAGCTCCTGAAGCTCCAGGTCCGGTTGCTCGACCAGTTCCCGCCGTTCTCTCGCCAGATCTGCATTCTCTGTATCTGCCTGAGAACTGACGGATACATATTCCCCTGCGGCCATCGACATCGAACCGGCCACAAGGCCCGCAATGCCTGCCGTGAGAACTTCACCGGTGGCAGCGGAGGCAGTGGCGACCCCGAGCACCAGGCTGGCGATGGAGACGATGCCGTCATTGGCCCCCATGACCGCCGCCCGGAGCCAGCCGATCTTGTGGACACTATGATTTTCGGAATGCAGTCTGCTCATCGCAACCAACCATCTGTTCGGGTTTCCCCATGGTAGCACGTCGCATGAACGAACCCTGTGCCATTTGCATGAATTCCATCTTTTCAACCGGGATGGACACAGCATCACAAAGAGGCCGGGAACATAACAAAAAAGCCGGGCACATGGCCCGGCTTTCAAACTCTCGAATGTCTTGCTTACTCGGAAGGCAACGGTGCCGGAGTGTCGCCAAGCGTACGAAGATAGGCGATCAGGTCTGCCCGCTCTTCAACTTTCTTCACACCGGCAAAGCCCATCGCCGTGCCCGGGATGTACTTTTTCGGCGCAGCCAGGAATTCGCTGAGGTGCTGGTAATCCCATTCGACGGAACCGCCCTGCGAGAATTCTGTCATGGCGGAGGAGTAGTTGAAGTCCGCATGGGAGGCGACCGGCCGATTGACGATGTTCCACAGGCCAGGTCCGACCTTGTTGGCGCTTGCTGCATCATTGCTGTGGCAGGCGGCACATTTCTTGAACACTGATTCGCCCTTGGCGGGGTCTGCGCTGGCGAGAAGCGGCACAATCATTTCAGGCGCAGCTTCTTCAGCCGGGGCCGCGGTGTCGCTGCTGCCTTCTGCCACTTCGATGGCAAAGCCTTCGGTTTCCGGTTCCGGTGCTTCATAGATACCTTCCGAAACGATCGAAAGTGTCATCACAACAAACAGGATACCGAGAAAAGCGCCCGCCGCCGAGTTGAAATATGAGGAGTTCATGTTCCGTAGCTCCATTTTGGTTCGGCGTCCCGCCCAGTTTCCTGCAATAACCGAACCAGTCTTGAAATCGCGCGGAACCTATGTCTTTTGCAAGTTCGTTGCAACACCGTTTGTAACAGCGGCGGTGAGACTTTTTGACACTTGTGCCGCAAACAGGGGAAGAGATGCGCCATGGCAGCAGGTTCGGAGCATACGCTCGTTATTATTCCGGCCCGAATGGCGTCGGCCCGGTTGCCCAACAAGCCGCTTGCGGACATCGGTGGCGAGCCAATGGTGGTCCGTGTGGCGCGTCAGGCCGCACTCGCCGATGTTGGCCGCGTGGCTGTCGCAACTGATTCGCGCGAAATTGCCGATGCGGTCGAGGCTGCGGGTTTTGAAGCGGTCATGACCAGCGCTGATCACCAGTCCGGCTCGGATCGGGTGTTCGAAGCTGCTACCATCATGGATCCGGATGCGAAGGCTCAGATCATTCTCAATGTTCAGGGTGACATTCCAGCCATCGAGCCGGAAACCATACGCCTGTCTGCCTTGCCGCTTGCCGGTTCGCCTGCCGACCTTGCCACGCTCGCTGTGGTCATTGCTGATGAGGCGGAGAAGACCAATCCGAGCATCGTCAAGGTTATCGGCACGCCGATTGGCGAGGGGCTTCTGCGCGCACTCTATTTCACACGTGCAACGGCGCCCTATGGCGACGGCCCGCTCTACCACCACATAGGACTTTATGCCTGGCGCCGTTCGGCATTGCAGCGATTTGTATCACTCAAGCCTTCAACGCTTGAGAAACGCGAATCGCTCGAGCAGTTGCGGGCGCTTGAAGACGGCATGCGCATTGATGTGGCGATCGTTGACTCGGTGCCTCTGGGTGTCGATACTCCGGCCGATCTTGCCCGCGCCCGCCAAATCCTGGCACCCAAATAAGCGCATATTTCTCAAAACGGACAGACCCGATGACCGCTTCCACCAACCGCATCGCCTTTCAGGGCGAGTTTGGCGCAAATTCTGATATGGCGTGCCGCGACATGTTTCCCGACATGGATCCCTTGCCTTGCGCCACGTTCGAAGACGCGTTCAACGCGCTGACCCAGGGTGATGCGGATCTGGCAATGATTCCGATCGAGAATACCATCGCCGGTCGTGTTGCCGACATCCATTACCTGTTGCCGGAATCGCAACTGCATATTGTCGGCGAGTATTTCATGCCGATCCATTTCCAGCTGATGGCGCTGCCCGGCGTCGATCTCTCGGAGATCCGCACCGTGCACAGCCATGTTCATGCCGTCGGACAGTGCCGCAAGATCGTCCGTGCCAATGGCTGGAAAGCCGTTGTTGCCGGTGACACTGCCGGCGCCGCGCGGCTGGTGTCCGAGAGCAACGACCGGACCATGGCAGCCCTTGCTCCGCGCCTTGCCGCAGACCTCTACGGCCTGAATATTCTGCAGGAAAACGTCGAGGACACCGAAACCAACGTCACCCGCTTCGTCGTGCTGTCGCGTGAGACCAGGACCCCGCCGCGCCCTGTGGCCGGTGAGGTGGTTGTCACCACATTTGTCTTCAAGGTGCGCAACATTCCCGCAGCCCTTTACAAGGCGATGGGCGGCTTTGCCACCAATGGCGTCAACATGACCAAGCTTGAAAGCTACCAGATCGGCGGCAAGTTCTTCGCTACCCAATTCTACGCCGATATTCAGGGACATCCGGATGAAGCGCCTGTGGCGCGCGCCATGGAGGAACTCGGCTTCTTCTCGAAGGAGTTGAGGGTCCTGGGCGTTTATCCGGCCCACCCGTTCCGCCTCGCGCAGAACGGATCACATGCGGAAGAGGCGGAGGGCTGAAGAAGGCCGTTATCGGCCCCAGTCTAGCCAGTCGCGCATCAGCCGGTGCGCGATCGCGCCCGGTGGCGGCGCAGAGGCATCCGCCTCACCCAGCGTCGATGCCAGCATCGCCTCTGTCTCGGTACGATCAAACCAGCGGCAATCTTCCAGCTCATTGGTATCGCGGGTAATTTCCAGGCTCTCGGCTTCGGCGAAGACGCCGATCATCAGAGTGTGCGGCATCGGCCACGGCTGGCTCGCGTGATAGCGGACCCGTCCAACCTTGATGCCGGATTCTTCCATCGTCTCGCGCCGGACGGCGTCTTCCATGGTTTCACCGGGCTCGATGAAGCCGGCCAGACAGGAATACATCCCCGGTGGGAAATGCGGACTGCGCCCCAGCAGGCAGCGGTCGCGGGCTTCGTCGACGGTCAGCATGATGGCAACGGGATCAGTGCGCGGAAACACCGTGTGCTCGCAGGCCCTGCATTTCCGCCGATAGCCGCCCGCCTCCGGGGTCATCAGGCCGCCGCAGACGCCACAATGCCGGTTGGCCAGCGCCCACGAAACCAGGCTGGTGCCTTGTGCATAGGCGCCAAGCGTTTCCTCATCCATTAACGCTTGCCGGTAGACAGACCTTGTATCAATGGCCTTGAAAGGTTCTGGCAGGTCGTCGGGCTCAATCCCCACCGGCATTGCTATGCGCGCCGCATTGGCCGCATCCCAGCCGATCAGCACTGCGTCGGCGTTCTTTGGCTGCATCACGGCCAGATCGGCGGCCGTAAGCAAACCGTCCGGCCCGTCACCATCGACCCGCATTGCCAGCCGGCCTTTGGTGATGGCGAAATAACGCGTTGCCGGATTGTTGAGTGCTTCGCCCAGTTCCGTCTCGCTGCGGTGTTCGGAACGCCGGTCAAGCTGGTTGCCGGCAAAAGCCACCAGACGGCTGGCTTCGCCATGCGGTGCATCATGGTCAAAGAGGGAAAATGTCATGAATCAGAGGGCCTCGAGAAGTCTTTCGATAAATGCGGAGCGGGCGTTTGCGTCCCAGGGCGTGGCTTGGCCATGACCCCAGACCGGTCCGGGCCAGGCCGGATCGCCCTCGTTGCGGGCAATGATGTGAAGATGGAACTGGCGAACCTGATTGCCAAGGGCGCCGATATTGACCTTGAGGCATTCGGACGCTTCCTTGAGCGCCTTGGCGGCAATTGCCGTCTCGAAGGTCAGCATCGTCTGATCGAGCGGAGTCATGTCGAATATCTCGGTAATACCGTTGCGCTGCGGGATCAGAAGCACCCACGGCCAGCGCGAATCCTCCATCAGCCTGAGTTGGCACAATCCCAGCTTCATCAGCAAGGTGGTGTCCCGTTCGAGACGTGGATCGAGAACAAAATCAGACATGGGGACTACCGCCGGACAGGGTTGGAGAACAACTCTAGCAGTTTTTTTCGGCTCTGGCTTGCTTTTGCCTGTCTGATTGACGATATGTGGCCTCGGGAGGTTGGTGGTGGACGAGCCACTCGCCAACCGGGTCAGGTCCGGAAGGAAGCAGCCCTAACGAGCTCGGCACGGGTCACCGTGCCAGCCTCCCACCCTTTCGCCCGCGCCTTGCTGCGGTGTCCGCTTGAGCGAGCACGCAGCAGTCACTGCAAGTCTTTTGCGGTAAGCAGCAGCTCCCGTGATTGACGGGACTCGACCGGGGTGCAAACATTCCAATTGAATGGCCATCGGGCCAGCGCGAGGGCGGCACGAGGATCATGGACGAAACAACCGGCACGACCATAGTTTCGGCGGGGGCAAACTCCGAGAGCCAGGCGGCGTACCGGGTTCTGGCGCGAAAGTACCGTCCCAAGGATTTTACCGACCTGATCGGCCAGGAGCCGATGGTCCGCACCCTGACCAATGCCTTTTCCTCAGGCAGGATTGCCCAGGCCTGGATGCTGACCGGCGTCCGCGGTGTCGGCAAGACCACCACCGCCCGCATTCTGGCGCGGGCGCTGAATTACCAGACCGCCGAAATTGACAAGCCGACCATCGATCTGACGGTTCCGGGCGAGCATTGCCAGGCCATCATGGAAGGCCGCCACGTCGATGTGATCGAGATGGATGCGGCCTCGCACACCGGTATCGATGATATTCGCGAGATCATCGAGCAGGTGCGCTACCGGCCGGTGTCGGCGCGCTACAAGGTCTACATTATCGACGAAGTGCACATGCTCTCCACGCAGGCCTTCAACGGCTTGCTCAAGACGCTGGAAGAGCCGCCGGCCCATGTGAAGTTCATCTTCGCCACCACCGAAATTCGCAAGGTCCCGATCACCGTGCTGTCACGCTGTCAGCGCTTTGACCTGCGCCGTATCGATTCGGGTCTTCTGGTTGCCCATTTCAAGAATGTTGCCGGTCAGGAAGGCATCGCGATCGATGACGAATCGCTGGCCATGATCGCACGCGCCGCCGAAGGCTCTGTGCGTGATGGCCTCTCCCTGCTCGATCAGGCGATCGCCCATGGTGGCGGCGCTGTCGACGCCGAGGCGGTGCGCTCCATGCTCGGTCTCGCTGACCGGTCCCGCATTGTCGGCCTGTTTGGTTCGCTGATGGCGGGCGATGTGGCCGGAGCGCTGGAAAGCTTCCGCGATCAGTATGATTCGGGCGCAGGCCCGTCGGTGATCCTCACCGATCTGGCGGATTTCACCCATCTGGTGACCCGGCTCAAATTCGTGCCGGAAGCCGGCGAGGATCCGTCGCTGACCCAGACCGAACGCGAGAGCGGCGCGGATTATGCGGTGAAGCTGTCGACCGTCATTCTCTCGCGCGTCTGGCAGATGTTGCTCAAGGGCATTTCTGAAACCGATACCTCGAGCCGGCCTGCTGCTGCAGCCGAGATGGCCTTGATTCGCATCGCCCATGCGGCAAGCCTGCCGTCGCCCGAGGATGCCTTGAAGGCTTTCCAGAACTCTGGCGGTGGATCAGCTGATGCCGGTGGGCAGTCGTCCGGAAGCGGCCCGTCGGGCGGCGGTGGGGCAACGGCCCGAGCCGTCGGTGAACGCCGGATGCCGCAGGGCGGTGGTGGAGGGCAACCCTCTATGCGTCTCGCCCACTCCGCCGAGCCTACGGTTGCCGCGCCGGCTGTTGCCGAGCCAGTTCAGGAAGTTGTCATAGGCTCGCTTGAAGATATGGTGGCGCTTGCCGAAAAGCATCGCGATATCGCCATGAAGGTCCAGATCCGCACCGGTGTGCGGCTTGTCAGGATCGAGCCTGGCCGTCTGGAGATCAATCTCGCTCCTGATGCAAGCTCAAGCCTGCCCGGCGAGTTGATCAAGAAGCTAAGTGACTGGACCGGTGCCAAATGGTCCGTGGCACTCAGCCGCGAAGAGGGCGCGCCGACGATTTCCGAGAGCGAGACCGCCAAGCGGGAGGCGCTGGTCAGCGACGCCCGCCAGGATCCCGATGTCGCAGCCATTTTGGCCCGCTTTCCCGGCTCTCGCGTCACCGATGTGCGCATCCAGGTAACCGAGGAGAGCATTGCTGGGGATGCATTGTCGCCATCCGAAGACGGGGACATTCTGCCAGACGAAACCGAACCCGACGACAGCTCGGACTGACAGGCGCGTATCGGTCCATTCGACCGGAGCGAAGCCGGCAAACTAAACTCGAAAAGGAGACCTAGATGAAAGACATCATGGGAATGATGGGCAAGATCAAGGACATGCAGGCCAAGATGGAGCGCATGCAGGAAGAGCTCGCCGAGCTCGAATGCGAAGGCGTGGCCGGTGGTGGAATGGTCACCGTGCGCCTCTCGGGCAAGGGCCTGATGAAAGGCCTCTCGATTGACCCATCAATGTTCAAGGAAGACGATGTCGAGATCCTCGAGGACCTGATTGTCGCCGCTCACAATGATGCCAAGGCCAAGGTCGAAGCCATGATGGCCGAGCGGACCAAGGAACTGACCGCCGGGCTGCCGATTCCTCCCGGCATGAAACTGCCGTTCTAGGCTTTTGCCCGCGAGTGTCACCCGGGAGTGTCAGTTGTCTATAACTGGAGAATGAGATGCAGAAGCGTGTAACGGGGCCGGAGATCGAGCGCCTGATCCAGCTGCTCGCCCGCGTCCCCGGGCTCGGGCCGCGCTCTGCGCGGCGCGCTGCACTTCACTTGATCAAGAAGAAGGATCAGCTGATGGGCCCGCTGGCGCTGGCGATGAACGAGGCCTTTGACAAGGTCCGCATCTGCTCGACCTGCGGCAATGCCGACACATCCGATCCCTGCACCGTGTGTACTGACCCGACACGCGACCAGAGCGTCATCATCGTCGTCGAGGATGTTGCCGATCTCTGGGCGCTCGAACGTGCGGCTGCAATGAATGCCGGCTATCATGTTCTCGGCGGGACCCTGTCGCCGCTTGATGGCGTAGGCCCCGATGATCTGTCGATTGCCCGGCTGGTTGACCGCGTGGCGGCTGGCGGTGTTCGCGAAATTCTTATCGCGGTCAACGCCACCGTCG
The DNA here is from genome assembly GCF_038900115.1 of Hoeflea sp. AS60. Classification (NCBI taxonomy): domain Bacteria; kingdom Pseudomonadati; phylum Pseudomonadota; class Alphaproteobacteria; order Hyphomicrobiales; family Rhizobiaceae; genus Hoeflea; species Hoeflea sp. AS60. The sequence goes on from NZ_JBBMQP010000001.1 coordinate 999,767, forward strand.
AAGGCCAGACAACGGCGCATTACATCACCGAACAATTGACCGGCTTCGACATCAAGGTCACTCGACTGGCGCATGGCGTGCCGGTTGGCGGCGAACTTGATTACCTCGATGAGGGTACGCTGGCGGCAGCCATTCGCGCCCGCACCGCGTTCTAGGGGAGTAAAGTATGCCCAGGTTCTTCAACCCCGACACGATGCCGAAGCCGGCTTCCAATTATGTTCAGGTCGTCGAGATGGTTTCGCCGGGCCGCCGCCTGATCATCTCGGGGCAGATCGGCGTCACGCCGGATGGCAAGATGCTTGCCGGCTACCGCGCTCAGGCCGAACAGGCCTGGCGCAACGCCATTGCGGGCCTTGCGGCCTGCAACATGCAGATCACTGATATCGTGGCGATCAGGGTCTACGATGTGGCCCCGGGTGATGTCGGCGCCTACCGCGAGCTCCGGGATCAGTTCCTTGAGGGCCACGCGCCTGCCTCGACCTATGTTATCGTCGCGGGCCTCGCCCATCCTGATCTGTTGACGGAAATCGAGATCGAGGCGTTCTCAGAGCATTGAGCGACTGGTTCTTGTTGTGCCATTTTCCCGACACGCCGCTCGGGTTAGGCTGGTTCCATGATTCGCACCCTGCTTCTGACCCTCATCCTTGCCTTCACAGTGACCGTTTCTGCGGTTTCATCGTCCCATGCGGCGACCAAGGCCGGGGTGGAAGCGCAATTCCGCCAGTGGCTCGAAACTGATCTTTGGCCGGAAGCCAAACGGGCCGGGGTCTCCAAAGCGGTCTTCGACAGCGCTTTCTCCGGCGTCAATCTTGACTGGGACCTGCCGGATCTGGCGCCGCCCGGATTTCCCAAGCCCAAAGCCCGCGCCCAGAGCCAGGCTGAATTCAGAAGCCCTGGCGCCTATTTCAGTGAAAAGCGGCTTCAGGGCCTCGCTGCCTCTGGCCGTTCACTGATGAAGCAGCACGCGGGCCTCTTGCGAAAGATCGAGGACCGCTATGGCGTTCCGGCTTCCATCATTGTCGCCATCTGGGGACGTGAATCAGGCTTCGGCCGCGCCAAGATTCCTCATTCTGCAGTAAGGGTGATCGCCACCAAGGCGTTCATGTCAACGCGGCCCGACCTGTTTCGCAAAGAAATACTTTCCGCGCTCCAGATCCTGCAGCGCGGCGACATTGGCACTTCCGCGATGAAGGGGTCTTGGGCGGGCGCCATGGGCCAACCGCAATTCCTGCCGTCGAGCTATCTCGACCACGCGGTTGATTTTGACGGTGACGGCAAGCGGGATATCTGGAATTCGAGCGCCGATTCGCTCGCGTCTATCGCCAATTATCTGGCCCAGTCGGGCTGGGTGCGCGGCCGCGACTGGGGATTTGAGGCCGTCATCCCCGAAGGCGTCACCTGTGCGCTGGAAGGGCCTGACCGGGCCAAGCCGATCAGCGCCCTGACCGATATGGGCATCATTCGCATCTCCGGCAGGCCGTTTCCCGATCACGAGCGCCGGGCGCCCGGAATGGTGCTGGTGCCTGCAGGGATCTACGGTCCGGAATTCGTCGTCACCCCGAATTTCTACGTGATCAAGGAATACAACAACTCCGATCTCTACGCCCTGTTCATCGGCAATCTGGCCGACCGCATGGCCCATGGTGGCGGCGCTTTCGTCACGCCCTGGCAAAACAGCGGATCCATGCTGCGATCCGACATCGCACGACTGCAGTCTTCGCTGGAAACGCAGGGCTATGATGTCGGCGGGGCGGATGGCTTGCCGGGCTACAAGTCACGCCGGTCCATCGGTGAGTGGCAGGCTCGAAATGGTCAGAAGCCCACATGTTTCCCAACGCCGGCCCTTCTCGGGACCATCCGGTAGCCGTCTTCTGTCGAAAAAGGGCTGGTAGAAGCACAATTCATCCAGGCATCAATAACATTGAAGCTGTCGGGTGAAATCAAGGTTGCATTCCGCGGCCTTGAGCCCCTAGAGGATTGAGTTGAGACGATACGGTGCCTATCTGTGCCGTGGAAACAAGTTTGGAGAATGATATGATCGAGAAGCGCGAGTTCTACATCAATGGTGCGTGGGTTTCGCCTGCAAAGGCGCAGGACTGCGAGGTCATTGATCCGTCAACGGAAGAAGCCTGCGCGGTCATCTCGCTCGGTTCGACCGAGGATACGGACAAGGCGGTTTCGGCTGCCAAGGCGGCTTTTGACAGCTGGTCGCGGACCGATCCCGAAGTTCGCCTCGGCTATGTCAAGAAAATCCGTGAAATCTATGCCGAGCGCGCCGAGGACATGGCTCAGGCGATCAGCCTGGAAATGGGCGCGCCGATTGCGATGTCCCGCGCCAGTCAGGTCACGTCCGGCACATGGCACATCGACAATTTCATCACAGCTTTCAAGGAAGTTGAATTCATCCGGCCGCTCGGCTCCCACGCCCCCAATGACCGCATCGCCATGGAGCCGATTGGTGTCGTTGGCCTGATCACGCCGTGGAACTGGCCGATGAACCAGGTAACCCTGAAGGTGATCCCGGCGCTGCTGGCTGGCTGCACCATAGTGTTCAAGCCGTCGGAAGTGGCTCCGCTCTCATCGATCGTGTTCGCCGAGATTGTTCATGCCGCGGGCTTGCCTGCCGGTGTCTTCAACATGGTCAATGGCGATGGCGTGGGTGTTGGCACCGACCTGTCGACCCACCGTGATGTCGACATGATCAGCTTCACCGGTTCCGCACGCGCCGGCGCTGCCATCTCCAAAGCTGCAGCCGATACCTTCAAGCGGGTGTGCCTGGAGCTCGGTGGCAAGGGCGCCAATGTCATCTTCGCTGACGCCGATGCCAAGGCTGTCGAGCGTGGCGTTCGCCATTGCTTCAACAACACCGGCCAGAGCTGCAACGCGCCGACCCGCATGCTGGTCGAACGCCCGGTCTATGATCAGGCGGTCGAGAAGGCCATTGAGGTTGCTGCCACCGTCAAGGTTGGCTCGTCGCATGAGGACGGCAACCACGTCGGTCCAGTTGTCTCCGCAGCGCAGTTCGACAAGATTCAGGGCCTGATCCAGAAGGGCATCGATGAAGGCGCGCGGCTGGTTGCCGGCGGCACCGGTCGCCCGGAAGGCTTCAATCGCGGCTATTTCGTTCGCCCGACAATCTTCGCCGATGTCTCCAACGACATGACCATTGCGCGTGAGGAAATCTTCGGACCGGTTCTGTCGATCATTCCGTTCGACAATGAAGAACATGCGGTCGAGATCGCCAACGACACCATCTACGGCCTGACCAACTATGTGCAGAGCCAAGACGGTGCCAAGCGCAACCGCATGGCCCGTCGTCTGCGCTCGGGCATGGTCGAGATGAATGGCAAGTCACGCGGCGCAGGCGCACCCTTCGGTGGCGTCAAGGCTTCCGGCCGGGCCCGTGAAGGTGGCGTCTGGGGCATCGAGGAGTTCCTCGAGGCCAAGGCCATCTCCGGCTGGGACAGCGACGTCGCCTGATCCCAGGCTTTGAACCAGCGTTCTTTCAACGGCTCGCCGCTTAACGGGGCGGGCCGTTTCTCATTCTCGTTGGCAGTATCTTGCGCGGCTACTGTCTGCGCGTGCCTCAGCGGCGGCGATGGGTCGCTGCCACGCGGGATATTTCCTCATAGATGCCGGACAGAAGATTGATTGTCTGCGTGGCCGATCGAAGCCGCTCTGCCAGATCGGGAACATCCGCGACTGCGGCAATCAGCAGGCGTCGGCGCAAATCTCCATAAGCCTCTGTCACGGTGCGGCCCTTTTCCGTGACCTGATAGGTCACGCCTGACCGGCCTGCTCCTTTGCGCAGAACGAGCTCAGCACCAATCAGCTTGCGCAGGCTGTACTGGATATTTGGCACATCATCCCGGTTGGTCAGCCGCGCCAGATCCTTGATGGTTTTTGGGCGCTCGTTCATCCGTATGATGTGCAGAAGTGCGTTCTCGGGGCCTGAGGCCGCCAGATCGACCACGCCCGCCAGACACTCCGACTGCCAGCGCCCGAAGCCCTCAAACGTGCGCATCAGCGCAAACTCCAGTTCGGTCGTGCTGACTTCGACATCGCTCCTGGCCAGATGCCAGCGATAGTCGAGTTCGTAATGTGCGGGTTTGTCTTCGGGCGGCGTCGGGCCGTTCTTCATAGAGTACTCCTGAATTTCCGTTAAATTTTACTCCTAAAACATATTGACGCAATCGCATTTTAAGATAGATTTTCTATCATAAATTATAACAAATAAAGGAACGGCCACTATGACAAGGAACATGATGCTGGCGGATGACCGGTTTTTGCTCGGGACATTCTCGTCAAATTGCTCATCGGGAATGAGCGTCACCAAGGTCGAGGAACGTTGGGACAATTCCTGGGAAAACAACCTCAAACTTGGCCACCTGCTCGATGATGCAGGCATTGATTTCATGCTGCCGATCGCGCGCTGGATTGGCTATGGCGGCGAAACCGATTTTCATGGCGGCGTGCTGGAAACAGTCACCTGGGCCGCCGGATTGCTGGCCTCGACGAAGAACATCTCGGTCTTTGCCACCATCCACACAGCCGCCAATCACCCCGTGGTGGTGGCCAAGCAGATTGCCACCATTGACCATATCAGCAATGGCCGCGCCGGACTGAACATCGTCGCCGGCTGGAACAAGCCCGAATACGAGGCGCTTGGCCTGACCCTGCCTGATGACCATGAAACCCGTTACGGCTATGCGCAGGAATGGTTTGATGTTGTTCGCAAGCTTTGGGCGTCGAAAGACTATTTCGACTGGGATGGAGCCTATTTCAAGCTCAAGGGCGTGCACGGAGACCCGCTTCCAGTCCGTGGCGATGTGCCGATCATCAATGCTGCCGGTTCGCCGCAAGGCCGCGAGTTTGCCACTGACAACGCCAACTTCCTGTTCACCCCGGCGATTGATCTGGCGCGTTCGATTGATGAGATCAAGGAACTCAAGGCCCAGGCAAAGGCCAAGAACCGCAAGGTCGATGTGCTGACATTCTCCCATGTCATCTGCCGTCCGACCGAGGAAGAGGCGCTCAACTATCTCGAGCACACCGCCAAGACCAATGCCGACTGGGAAGCTGTCGACAATCTCGTGCGTCTGCAATTCGCGCACGCGCAAAGCTTCCCGCACGATCTGCTGGCGCTGATCCGCGACCGCTTCGCCATGGGTCATGGCGGCTTCCCGCTGATTGGCACGCCTGATCAGGTGGCCGAAGGCATTCTGTCGCTGCATCGCGCCGGGTTCGCAGGTACCACGCTGTCTTTTGTCGATTATGTGAAGGAATTCCCCTATTTCCGCGACAATGTCTTGCCCAAGCTCGATGCCGCAGGCATCCGCTGAGCGCGAAGGAGGCGCGGACGCCGTAATCGAGCGTCTGCCCTCCGCCGCTGAATTCCGCGATGCCATGCGGAATTTCGTTGGCAATGTCAGCGTCTTGACCGCCGGCAAGGACGACGACCGGTCAGGGCTGGTGGTGACATCCGCCATCTCGCTGTCGGCCGATCCGCCGTTGCTGCTTGCTTGCGTCAATCGGGCATCGTCAACCTGGCCGCTGATCAAGCGTTATGGCTGCTTTGGCTGGTCGGCGCTCGGTGCAGGACATCAGGCGATCGCGGAGCGGTTCACGGGTTTCGGCGGAGCCAAGGGCGCAGACCGGTATGCCGGGGCGTCCTGGGTCACCGCAAAGACCGGTGCTCCGCTGCTGGAAGACGCAGCCGTCGGTATCGATTGCACGGTCGAGGAGATGATCGATCGCGCCACCCATTCGATCATCATCGGCCGGGTTCAGGACATCCGTATACGCTCCGGACAGGGGGCAATGATCTACTGGAACGGTGCCTTCCGCGGATTGACTTGATGACAACCTTGGACCGGCGGGGCGCGAAAGCCCTCCGCCGGCTCAATCCCGGCAGGCCGTCTTCTAAAGATTACCGATAAACTGGTCTGAGACAAAAGCGCCGCCCGGCCATGGACCTTCACGAACCAGTGTCCCGCGCAGCACCTGACTACTGCGAACAGTCAGAAAAATCCTGTTACGACCGAACCACGGCTTTCAGCCTTGTTGGCCGTGCCAACGACTCTGCTGCCTTCTGCGCAACAAGGGCTTTGAAGTCCTCATCCGGCACGGGCCGGCCGAAATAGTAGCCTTGGAATTCTTCGCAGCCGCAATCGAGCAGGAACCGGTGCTGAGGCGCCGTCTCGATCCCTTCCGCGAGAACGACCAGGTCCAGATCGAGGCCCATTCTCACGATGCTTTTGACAAGTGATGCGCCGCTCGGGCTTTCAAGCGATGCCTGGACAAAGCTGCGATCGATCTTCAGCTGGCTGACCGGCAGCCTGCGCAGGTAATTGAGCGAGGAATAGCCGGTGCCGAAATCATCGAGCGCGAACTCGATGCCTGCAGCGCGCAAGATGTTCATTTTGGCGATCACCGGGTCCACGCCCGAAATGATGACGCTTTCCGTCAGCTCAAGTTTCAGCTTTGTCGGGTCGATACGGAACAACTCGACCGTTTCCAGCACAGATTGTTCGAAACCATCGACATTGAACTGACGCGCGCTCACATTGACCGCAAGTCTCAACTGGCTGAGCACAGAATCTTCGCTCCAGACCGCCAGGGTCTGGCAGGCTTCCTTCAGCACCCAGCCGCCGATCAGCGGCATAAGCCCGCTTTCTTCAGCGACTGGAATGAAGTCGATCGGCGGAATGTAGCCTTTTTGCGGATGTTTCCAGCGCAACAGTGCCTCGGCGCCGATGATTTTGCCCGCATTGTCCACCTGTGGCTGGAAGTACAATTCCAACTGGTCGTGCCGCACCGCTGTGCGCAATGCTCTGGAGATTTCGTTGTGCCCGGTGGATTCGCGATGGATCGCATAAACGCCGCCGCATAACATCGCTGTTGCCAGGATGGAATTGAACCAGATCGCGTAGTACCGCATGTCGTCTGGAATAATGAACGCTGAGGGAAGCGCGAATTTGGTGCTGGAGAAGAAGATGAAGGCCAAAAGGGACGTCGCAATAACGACAATCTGGAATGTCGATTTTTGCCTCAGGTAGTTGAAGTAGGCGACAAGGGCGATAACCGGCAGATAAAGATGCGAGATCCTCGGCATTTTGTCGCTCGGCGCATCAAAGACCAGACAGAAACTGATTGCAAACACCAGAAAGGCGATCTCGGACCCAATCAACGCGGCATTGATCCTGCCGGTTCTGATCATCAGCCAGCCCGTGCCCCCGATTGCGGCGAGCAACAGGTCGGCAAAAGCAAGGGGCCAGTTTTGCTGCCAGCCGAAAAAGCAGAACCAGCACAGGCCCGCACAGAGGATAATCAGGCAAGCGGCCTCATAAGCAAAGATCAATCGCTGCGACTGCTTCTTTGTATTGGCCGGCAGTGATGTGTCAGGCGTGGACTCGGTCAAGATCATCTTAGCAACTTCATTCAACCCCAACGGAAAAGGCGGCCTCTCTTAGGCCTTGATACAAGGATGGGATTAATGAAAAGACCTTGAAACTTGGATAGATTTAGCATTTTAGCAAACCTGAAGAATACGCCGGATTTCTCGAATATCCGTTGGTTCTTCATACCGGCTCACATCATTTAGTGACGTGTAATATATACGATCAATAGATGTTGGGCTTGCGATCACATCTTGAAGGTACGCGAAGCCTGAATCACCGGAACGGATTGCATCCACAAGATCCACTATTCGATATGCAGCTATCGCGAAGACGCTGTTGTCGGGAGAACAACGGCCGCCTCGATACCGCCTGTCTGCCCGGCAACCGGAGAGGTCAGGGTAAACGTGCAATCCGCACGATCTGCAATGGTGTGAACAATCGCCAACCCCAAACCGCTTCCCTTGCCGGATCCCGATCCGCTTTCAAAGCGGCGGGCCAGGCGGGCGAGTGTTTCGGGAGCGATCACCGGGCCCTCATTTTCCACCGACAGCCTTCCTGACGCTGAAAGCCTGATCTTGACCGGCGAGCCCGGCGACCCGTGCTTGAGCGCGTTTTCAATCAGGTTGCGACACACTATGCCGAAGGCATCGGGATCGATGTCAGACATCACCGGATCGTCCGGCGGGATGAAGTCTATCTGGCTGGCCCAGGAGGTTCGTTCGAAATCCGAAACAATCAGGCGCAGAACCATGCGCAAATCCGCAGGCTTGCCCGTTCGTAGCCGCCCCCCTTCCGCGCGGGCAAGCTGGATCAGTTTTTCCGACAGCCGCGTGAGCCGTTTGAGGGTTGTCTCGATGTCTGCTGCACGGTTTGCAGCGACAGGGTCGGAGGTCTCGCTTTGCAATCGCTGCGCCTGGGCAATGGCGCCCGCAACCGGGGTGCGCAACTCATGGGCGGCATTGGCGGCGAAGCTGCGCTCAGCCTCGAAGGCCGCGTTCAACCGCGCCAGAAGCTCGTTCGTGGCCACGGCGATGGGTGCAAGCTCGCTCGGCAGATCAAGATTGGAGGTCGGCGAGAGATCATGCGCGCCGCGGCTGGCCAGCGCGTTGCGGAACTGCCTGACCGGCCGGAAACTGAAGCCCACGGCCCCGAATATTGCCGCCAGACAGAGCGGTATGACCACCAGCAGCGGCAGTCCAAGGCCAAGCTGCATCTCGCGCGCCATCAAGGCGCGGTGTTCGAGCGGCTCGGCCACGGCAATGGTGATGGAATCCTGCAGCGCAGAATCATAGTAGAGGCGGTGGGTGGCCGACTGGCGGAATCCGACACCGTCAAAGGGCGGAAACACCGATGGGTCTGCGGCATGAGACGAAATCAGCACGCGCCCCTCAGCATCGCGCACGATGTAGGTCAGAAACTCGTCATGTTCCCTGAGCTTGGTGATCTTCTGCGAGACACCTTCTTCCTCGCGGTCGATGATGTCGACAACAGCAAGCGGAAGCAGCCTTTGCGCGGTCTCCTGCAAAGCGGAATCAAACACCTCGTCCATTTGCTGGCGCAGCAGTGTCGCCGTTACGGTGGCTGCGATGATCCAGAGAACGGTCACGCCGAGCCCGATGAGGATAGCAAGCCTTGCCTGAAGTGAACGCGGAGCCCTCATGCGGTGCCCAGCCGGTAGCCGAGGCCACGCTCCGTCTCGATCACCTTGGCGCCGAGTTTCTTGCGCAAGCGGCTCACATGCACCTCGATCGCATTGCTGTCGATCTCGGTGTCAAAGGAATAGAGCCGCTCCTCAAGCTGCGCCTTGGACAGAAGCTGCCCCGGACGCTGCACGAAGGCCTCGAAAAGCACCCATTCGCGCGCGGTCAGCGGCACCATACGGCCCTCCTTGCGCAAGGACCGGGCAGCGAGATCAATCTCGAGGTCGCCAAGCTTGATGATCGGATTCGGATTGCCTGAGTATCGCCGCGCGACCGATCCGATGCGGGCGGACAGTTCGGCGAGGTCAAACGGCTTGACCAGATAGTCATCCGCTCCTGCATTCAATCCCTCGATCCGGTCCGACACCTGGTCAAGCGCCGTCAGAATGATAACCGGGGTGACGTCACCCTTGGCGCGAAAGGCCCTGAGAAACGGAATGCCGCGCCCGTCGGGAAGCATCAGGTCGAGCAGCACCAGATCGTAGGCTGCCACCGCCACGGCATCGCTCGCCTCATCAAGCCGTTTGACCCAATCGAGCGAATGACCGTCGGCAGCGATCTGGTCATGGACGGCCGAGCCCAGAACCGTGTCATCTTCAATCAGGAGTATCCGCATTGCTGGTCGCCCGTGTTGTTCGTGCACTTTCTCGCATTGCCAACTGACGGCAAACTGAAGCGCGCTGCTGGCCATGTTCAGCCCGCCGTCAGCTTCGGGGCGCAGATGATCCCTCAAGAAGCCATTACAGGGAGTATGGGGTATGAGAAGGTCACTGGCCATTCTGTTTCTTTTCGCATCTCTCGGCGCCACGGGCCTGGCCCGCGCCGACGAGGATGATTGCACAGTGCCGATGGCGCAATGGCAGCCGCGCGAAGCGGTTCAGCGCATAGCCGCAGAGCAGGGCGTTACCGTTCGCAGGATCAAGATTGATGACGGTTGCTACCAGATCAATGGTCGCGACGCGTCGGGTCGGAAAGTCGAGATCAAGGTCAATCCGCAGACATTGGAAGTCATTGATATCGAATATGACGATTGAGGCTTCGAGGAGCGCCGGCGCCGGTGCGCCGCACCCATTGCTCCTCGGTCTTGTTCCTGACGCCAAGCTGAAGCAAATGGGTCTGGGACGTCAGTAAACGATAAGGCTGAGGGACGAGGTTCCGGGTGTCGATCAAATCAAAGGAGACACCCATGAAGACCACACTTGCTATCCTGACTGCAACCACGGCGCTCGCCGCTTTCCTCGCGATGCCTGCGGTCGGCGCAGTCCATTCCGTTTGGACGGGCGATTCCGGTCAGTTCGCCGGTATGCACGACGCGTCATCGAAGGGCGCGAGCTATCTGCTCGCCAGCAATGACGACGATGATTACCGGTCCAAAGCCGGTTACCGCTCGGATGACGATGACGATGGCGAAGATGACGATGATGATGGCGGCCAGGCAAGTGCAAGTCCTGCCCCTGCCGGTTCAGTAGCGCCCCCTGCCAATGGCCTGTTTGATACCGGCTCAGGATCAAAAGTTCAGGTGAACTGACCCAAATCCTGTGCTGCCTGCCTTTCAGCCCCGTCATCGTTCATCGATGGCGGGGCTTGTTTCATTCTGCCTTCCGTCAGCCGTTTCCGGAAAGCTGACGGCAAGCTGAAGCAAATTGTTGCGGTTGTTAAGGAAGGCATCAGGCGCGGAGCCCATTGAAGCACCATCAGATCAACCCGTGGAGAAAAATGATGAAATCGATCCTGGCAGCACTTGCCATCACCACCGCGCTGACACTTCCCGCCACCGCCTGGGCGCGACCTGTCACCCTCGACACAACACTGAAGAACTACAGTGGCAATGGCGCCTATCTGGCGATCTATGTGACCGACGCCAACGGCGTTTACAAAGGCAGCCTCTGGATGGCTGGCGGCAAGTCGAAATATTATCAGCATCTGAGCGACTGGCAGCGCGCCACCGGCGGAAGCCTGTCGGAGATCAACGGAATCACCGGTGCAAGTGTCGGTTCGGGCCGCAAACTCTCGATCACGCTCAACCTCGCGGACGCGCTGTTTGATGCCGGCTACCAGCTGCATGTCGATGCCGCCGTGGAAGACATGCGCGATAGCCCCTCCGAAGTGGTCGTCCCGCTCACAACCGCTGGCGCTGGCAAGGCAACACCCGGCCGTCGCTATATCGAGTCATTCACTTACAACATGTGAGAGCAACCAGCATGATCCGCTCCCTGCACAGATGGCCCGGCCTCATCGCCGCCGCCCTTCTTCTTGTCCTCAGCCTTTCCGGCGCCGGGCTGTCGGTTTTTCCGGCGCTCGAGACCGTGACGGCGCCTGCGCAGACGGAGGCCGGGCTCAGTATCGCTGACCTGACAGCACGGGTTCTCGTCACCCATCCGGGTGTCGAGCAGATCAAGCGCGCACCCTCGGGGCGGATCACTGCCTACTGGTTTGACAACGGCACGCCGGGTGCTGCCGTTGTCGATCCGGCGACCGGTCTCGATGCCGGCTCCGCCGACGCATCACCTGTCGAGCGTTGGGTGAAAACGCTGCACCGCTCGCTGTTTCTCGATGATTCAGGGCGAATCGTGGCCGCCATTGGCGCTGCAGCCATGCTCATTCTTTCGATGTCCGGCATTGCACTGGTTGTTCGCCGCACCGGCGGCTGGCGTCGTGTGTTCACGTCCCTGAAGGGACCGCTGCCATGCCGGTTACACGTCGAGATCGCACGCCTTTCCATCGTCGGCCTGCTGTTGTCGTCCGTGACCGCATTGTGGATGACCGCCTCGACATTCGGCTATCTGCCGGAAAACAACGTGACGCCAGCGATCCCCAACACCGTCAGCGGTGAGATTGGGTTCTCGGTGACGGATATTCAGGCACTGCGCACCGCGCCGCTGTCATCCTTGCGGGAGCTCACCTTTCCCTATCCTGATGATCCAACCGACGTCTTCACGCTGAAAACCGATGCCGGGCAGGGCTATATCGATCAGGGAACCGGTGCGCTCCTGGCCTGGGTCGAACCAGGCGCCTGGGACCGGATATCTGAAACCATCTACATGCTGCACACCGGCCAAGGTGCCGCGACGCTGGGCCTTCTGCTTGGGCTTATGGCGCTTGGCGTTCCGCTGATGGCGGTGACCGGCATCATCGTCTGGGCGGCAGGACGGCGCGCCCGGCCTAAGCTGCGGGGCAACGTGGCAGCTGGTCATGCTGATACTGTCCTGCTCGTGGGCAGCGAAGGCGGCAATGTCTGGGGCTTTGCGGCAACCCTGCAAGCGGCTCTGACCGCCGCGGGCCAGAAGGTCCACGCAGCGCCGATGTCTGCATTCGCTCCCGATCGTTATACAAATGCTGCCCGTATTATCGTTCTCGCCTCGACCTATGGCGATGGCGTCGCGCCGGCCTCGGCGAAGGGGTTTCTCGATCGTCTTGCCGCCTTACCCGCGCCTCCTTCCATGCCGCTCGCGATCCTGGGCTTTGGCGACCGCAGCTTTCCTGACTTTTGCGGTTTCGCAAAGCAGGTGGCCCGCGCCGCCGAAGCAAAGGGCTGGAGCACGCTGCTGCCCATGGACACCGTCAACCGCCAGTCGCCGCAGGATTTCGCCCGCTGGGGTCATTTGCTCGGTGCAGCACTGAACCTGCCACTCGAACTCGATCATCAGCCTGTGGCGCCGAGGACAAAAGCCCTCACGCTGATGTCGCGTCGCGACTACGGCGCCGAGGTACAGGCCCCGACGGCAATCCTGCGCTTCGCCCTGCCGCATATCCCCGTCTGGCGTCGGATAACCGGGCTTGGCGTTTCCCGTTTCGCGGCAGGAGATCTGATCGGAATCGTGCCTGAGGGATCGCCATCGCCGCGCTTCTATTCGCTCGCTTCGGGCGACAAGGACGGCTTCGTGGAAATCTGCGTCCGCAAGCATCCCGGCGGCCTGTGTTCGGGCCAACTTCTCTCGCTCGAACCGGGAGAGGCCATTCAGGGCTTCATCCGCCCCAATCCTGGCTTCAGGCCAGCGCGTGGCAAAAAGCCTGTGATCCTGATCGGCGCGGGTACCGGCATCGGTCCGCTGGCCGGCTTCGCGCGCGCCAACACAAGGCATCAGCCGATGCATCTGTGGTTTGGCGCCCGCCATCCCGACAGTGATCTTCTTTACCGGCCCGAGCTGACCGAATGGCACGAACAAGGAAAGCTGACCTCGGTCGCGGCAGCCTTTTCCCGAACAGAAACCCGCACCTATGTGCAGGACATTCTGCGCCGAGACAGGGCCCGGATTGCCCGGTTGATCGCCAATGGCGCAAAGGTTCTGGTGTGCGGCGGCCGCGAGATGGCAGCGGGCGTTGCCGAAGCAATGACGGACATTCTGGCTTCACAGGGCCTTACCCCTGCAATGCTGAAATCGGAGGGACGATATGCCGAAGACGTTTACTGATCTCAAGCGCCACGCGCTCAATGGCGAGACCATGGGCACACGCTGGTCGGCGCTGTTTCACAAGCCAGCCGAATTCGACGTGGCCCCGGTTGCGGCCGCCATGGCGGCGGCAGTCACCGAGGTGGATCAGCAGATGTCGACATGGAAGCCCGACAGCGACCTGATGCGGTTGAACGCCGCGCCGCCTTGTGTCTGGGTCCATTGTCCCGAACATCTGATGATTGTGCTGGAGATGGCGGTGTCGATCGGCCGGGCATCTGGCGGCGCCTTTGATATTGGCGTGGGTGACGCGGTCTCGGCCTGGGGTTTTGGCGCAGCCACTGTGGATCCGGCTCGTATTCAGTCCGCGCTGTCTCAGTCCAGACGCCGGACGCATGATGTGCTCGAACTCGACATGTCCGGACGGCGTGTGCGCAAAAGCGCGCCGGTGTCGCTGGACCTGTCAGCCATTGCAAAGGGTTACGGCGTGGACCGCCTGACCGATGTCGCACGGCGCTTTCACATTTCCGACGCACTGCTCTCGATCGATGGTGAGTTGCGCGGGATCGGCCTGCAGCCCGATGGCTCGCCTTGGGCAGTTGCGATCGAGGACCCGGATTACGCGGCGCGCAAACCATTGACCATTCTGACCTTGCACGATGCCGCTGTCGCCACCTCGGGCGACTACCGGCACTGGATCGACGTCGGTCCAAAACGGTTGTCGCACACCATGGACCCGGGACGAGGCGGGCCGCTGGCGCAATCGCCCGCTTCAGTCACTGTCATTGCTGAGACCTGCATGGCAGCCGATGCCTGGGCAACGGCACTGATGGTGAAAGGCAGTTCGGAAGGCGCAAAATTGGCCCGCCAGACGGGCTTGAACGCCCTGTTTGTCGAGCGCGATGCTGACGGTCTGCGCCAAACCACCATCGGAGCACTGTTCGAGCCCGGGTCCGCGGGCGCAGCCAAGGTCTCGTACGCGCTGCCTATGGATTGAGATTTAGGCGCTGATGTCCAGTCGGACCTTACCCGACCATCCGGTGGTCGGGGAGCGGCGCCGCAGTCCATCCCGGTGCGAGGGTAACTGCGTCATTGCTACAATGAGAAATTAAATGGCCCGGTCCCAGTCATACTGGCTCGGTTTGCCAACAGGTGATCGAGTGGGCCAGGCAGCAATGCTGACGAATATGCCCAACATCATAAACAAGAAAGTCATCAGCCAGTGCTCCTAAGCTCAATCCCGGCGCATCTGCCGATCGATGATCGGCGAGTAGCCACGTGGTCTGCTTCGTCTGTTCCGGGTAAATAGTGCGCCCGTATGGTTAACAGCGCCTTAATGCGTGACTTGGCTGATATAGCGCCCAACCCTGACGGTCGTGATCACCGGTCTCCACCAGGCCCGCAGGGAGGGACACGTCTGTCGTCACCAGCGTATCTCCGCCGAAGACGACCGCCATTTCGGTTATGAGATAGCTGACCGAGCGCGGGCCGATCTTGCGGGGTTCCGGGTCGATGCTGATGGCGCTGCCAAGGGTCATCGGCAGAAGGTCATGGGCTCGTTCATGATCGTGCCGGCAAACCCGGGAAACACTGCTTGCATCCCGGGTCTAGTCGATCAGGCGTGCTTGGCCCTCGAAAACAGTCCTTTGAGCAGCACGACCACGTCATCAATCAGCGTGAACACCACAGGAATAACGAGCAGGCTGAGGAAAGTGGAGGTGATGAGGCCGCCGATCACCACGATCCCCATCGGCTGGCGAAAGCTTGGGTCGCCAGCGACAAGGCTGAACGCTGCCGGCGTCATGCCGCCAATCATGGCAACCGTCGTCATGATGATAGGTCGGGCACGTTTGTGACATGCGTCGACAAGAGCCTCGAAGCGCTCCATGCCATTCCTGCGCGCTTCAATCGCGTACTCGACAAGAAGGATCGAGTTCTTTGACACAATCCCCATCAACAGTAGCAAGCCAATGACCGCTGGCATCGAAAGGCTTGTGCCGCTCACGACCAGTGGCAACAAAGCACCGCCAAGGGCCAGGGGCAGGGCCATCAGGATGGTGACCGGCTGCAGGAATTCGTGGAACAGCAGAACCAGCACAGCATAGATGCAGAACACGCCGATCACCATGGCCAGGACAAAGCTGCCGAACAGCTCACTCTGTCGCTTGATTTCACCCTGTTCGACAAATTTCACACCTTGCGGCAGGTTCTGGTAGGCGGCGAGTTGCGAAGCCTCCTGGTTGACGTCGGAGAGCGATCTGCCATTGAGTTCGATCGTCAGTGAGACATTGCGCGACCGATCCAGCCGGTCGATTTCGCTGGGACTGGAGCCGAGCGCGATGTCGGCGATGGCGCCGAGCGACACATTGCCGTCCGTGCCCTGGACCGGGATCAGGGAAATCGCATCCAGCGACTGGCGGCTGCTCGTATCGAGCATCACCCGGATAGGGACCTGGCGCTCGGGCAGATTGAGTTGAGACAATGCAGCGTCATAGGCGCCCGCCGTCGCCACTCGTATGCTGTCAGCGATAGCCTGGGAGGTCACTCCGAGCGAAGCTGCCAAAGCCAGATCCGGCTTTACAATGATTTCGGGCGACTGCATCGAAGCGGACGACGTCACGTTTCCGATGCCCGACAGGGTGCGCAGATCCGCCTCCAGGCTTGCCGCAGCCTGCTCAAGCACATCGGAGTCGTCACCTGCCAGCGTCAGCTGGAGCTGTGTGCCATTGCCGCCAGAGCCAACCTCCACGCGAACGCCGGGAAGCTGTTGCAATTTCGAGCGCAGATCGGATTCAATTTGTGCCTGCTTGATGTCACGATCGTCAATCGGTGTGAGATTGACCACGATCGTGGCGGAAGTGACGCTTTCGGTCGCCGAGCCGCCGCCTGCGCCGCCGGTGGACGCTGAACCGGTCGCCTGAAACACCGAGGTGACATGATCAACGCCGGCAATGAGGCTGGAGGCCTGACGCGCGGCATCGTCGGTCAGCTCGATCGTCGAGCCTGGGGGCGTCGTGATGGAAACCTGGGTCTGGCTGTTGTCGGACGCCGGGAAGAATCCGGTCGAAAGGTTGCTCAACAGCAGAACTGAGAAGACCAGAAATGCGGCGGTCCCGAGCACGGGTATCCATCTATGCCTGAGCGCGCCTTTGACAAGCCAGAGATAGGTTCGCATCACGCGGCCATCCTCGATGTGCTTCCTGTCGTTTGGCTTGAGGATGTAGGCCGCCATCATCGGCGTCACCAGACGGGCAACGAGCAGTGAGGCAACGACGGCAACAGAGGCCGTGACGCCAAATTGTTTGAAGATGATCCCTGGAATTCCGCCCATGAAGGCGGTGGGCAGGAACACGGCAACAAGCGTAAAGGTTGTTGCCACCACTGCCAGTCCAATTTCATCTGCCGCTTCCATTGCGGCCTCGTACGGGCTTTTGCCCATTTTGAGGTGTCGTTCGATATTCTCGATCTCGACAATGGCATCGTCGACCAGAATCCCGACGACCAGGGACAGCGCCAGAAGCGTGATCGTATTCAGCGTGTAGCCGAGGAAATACATCGCAAGACAAGTGGGCGCAATTGACAGTGGCAAGGCGATGCCAGCCAGAAGAGTGGCCCGCCAGTCGCGCAGAAACAGCCAGACGACCACAATCGCAATCAGGGCGCCCTCGTAGACCATGTCCATCGAAGCTTCATAATTGAGCTCCGTCGGAACGATTGTGTTGTAGCCTTCCTCGATATTGACGCGGGGGTTTGCAGCAGCAAAAGCCTTCATCTCCTCACGGACGCTCTCGGTTACGGCAATGTCGGAGAAACCCTTGTTGCGTTTGATCTGCGCCGCAATCACCGGCTTGCCGTTGAGATAGGCCAGCGAGGAGAAGTCACTGTGGGTATCTGTGATGGTCGCGATTTCGTCGAGCCGGACCCAGCTCCCCTTCGGCAAGGGAATAGGCGTGCCGCGAAGTTCGTCGACGTTCTTGACCGCAGCCAGGGTACGAATGGACTGACTGTCTCCACCGATACGTCCCTTGCCGCCGGACAGATCGGACTGCACTGCTTCCAGCTGGTTGTTGACGTCAGTCGCCGAGAGACCAAGCCCATCAAGCACATTCGCATTGAGCTCAACCCGGATTTCCCTGCCGACGCCGCCGAGCCGGCCGACTTCGCCGACACCGGTGACCGACATCAAGGCTCTCGACATATCGTTGTCGATAAACCAGGACAGCTCCGCATCGTCCATTGTGTCCGAACTGACGACGTAGGTGACCAGCGGCGAACCGTTCAATGATTGCTTGGAGACTGTCGGGGTATTCATTTCCTGCGGCAGGTCGCCTTTTGCCGTGTCGACGGCGCTCTTGACCTCGTCGAGCGCAACCTGGCTGTCCTTGGATACATCGAAAGACACAGAGATGCTCACGGATCCGTCGGTGATCGTGGTGACCACGGAATCGAGCTTGGTCAGACCGGTGAGTTCATCTTCGATCTTGCGAGCGACTTCGGTTTCGAGCTGCGATGCTGCTGCACCCTCGAGCGAGGCCGAGATCGTGATCGTTGGCAGGTCCATGTCGGGAAAATTCTGAACATCCAGGCGGTTGAACGCCCAGATTCCGCTGGCCGTCAGCATGAAGAACAGCAGGATCGGGGGAACGGGATTGCGGATCGACCAGGACGAGATATTCACTTTACCTGCTCCGTCACCGCGGCGTCGATGGTTGCGGCAACACGCACGACGGAGCCGTCCGCGAGGAATGTGCCGCCCGAGATGACCACATCGTCACTCTTCTCGATACCGGAGAGAATTTCGACGCGGTCGTCCTGCCGCCTGCCGGTTTCGACCCGTTTCCGGGTGACTGTTGGCGTATCCCCCTGGTTGACGGTGAATACATAGGAAAAACCATCTCTGAGAACGACCGCTGTCGAGGCCACCGCAAGCGCTTCGGTTTGATCGAATTCGAAATATCCGCTCACCAGGATGCCGACCTTCGGTTGCGGAACGTCTTCATCAGGATGCAGGGCCACGTAAACCTTCACACGACCATTGTCGGTGGACGTCGTCGGCGAAATCAGCCGGACTTCGCCGCGAACATCCCCGAATGGCGTGGGGATAACTGCGATTGTACCGGTTCGGACATCGGCGAGCCGCTTGACCGGCAACTCGGCCTGCCATTCGATCCGGTTCTGACGGATGAGCTTGAACAATTCCTCGCCGGCAGTCACGACGTCTCCAAGCGAAGCCATGCGCTCGGAAATAACTCCGTCATCAACTGCGTAGATCTTGGTCCTGTCCAAAGTGAGTTGCGCAGATGCCAATGCCGCCTGGGCCGAGGAAAGGTCGGCTTTCGCCTTGCGTTCGGTAATCAGATATTCCGTCGTCTGTTGCTGTGACAACGCTCCCGATCCGGTCAAGCCTCGGGCGCGATCGGCATTGGCGGTTGCCTGTTCGAGCGTCGCTTCTGCCGCCTCGACTGCAGCTTGCTGCTGCTGAAGCGTCGCATTCGCGGTCTCCGGGGAGAATTGAACAAGCAGATCCCCTTTCTTCACGGTCGCGCCGACATCCGCTGTGACGTCTATGATTCTCATGCCGCCGGCTGCCGCCGCGATGACCGCCTCATGCCACGCGGCGAGCCGGCCGCTGGTCGGAATGGTAACCGGCCACATCACTGTTTCCGGTTTGGCAACACTGACGGTGAGGGAGGCTGCGGGGGAAACGCTCTCTGCGCTCTCCTGGCTGAAGGCAGCAGGGGCAAGAATAAGCGATCCCACGGCAAGCGTCGCCGCAAGTGGCATGAAAGCAAGTGTGCGCATCAGTCCTTTCCGTTGATTGAGGCCACAACGGACGGGTTTGTCACCGACCACCCGCCACCCAGTGACTTGTAGAGCGCGATCCAGTACTGGACGGCGTCGCGTCTGATTTCTATGAGCGTGATGGCAGCAGATTGCGCTGACCGACGGGCCTCTTCGCGGTCAAGGATGCTGACCCCGCCGGATTTCCAGTTTTCATCGACCGAGTTGAAATAGCTTTGATAATTGTCGGCCGCGGTCTTGGCGTCGGTGATCCGCCGTAGCGCGGTGTTGACGCGGATGAGCGCGGTCTCGACTTCGCCGACAGCATTCAAAACGCCGGATTTGTAACCGGCCACAGCGAGATCATAATCGGCGACGGCGCTTCTGACTGCCGCTCTTCGTGATCCGCCATCCAGGACCGGTATCGAGAGTGCGGGCCCGAACGACCAGGGGGCTGATGTGCCGGAGACGGAAGAGGCGCTGATCGAAATCGATCCGCTCAGGCTGAGACTGGGGTACAGATCCGCTTTTGCTGCACCAACATCTGCGATGCTCGCGGCGACTTCGGCTTCCAGGGCATTGATATCAGGTCTCTGCCTCAAGACTTCAGCGGGCACTGACGCAATGCGCAGTGCGGACGGTTGCGGAATGCGGCCTTTTCCCTGCTTGAGAAGCGATCTGACAACAGGCTCATCGCCGCCGGTCAATTGCACCAGCGATTTGATGATGATCTCGCAATTCGCGCGCTGAGCGGTGAGGTTGGACGAGGATGTTGCCGCACTTGCTCGGGCCAGCGCCAGATCAGATGTTGAAATCAATCCGGACTGGGCCGATTTTTCGGTGACATTGATTGTCTCCCGCTGCGACGCGAGCTCGTCACGGTAAAGCCGCTCGAGCTGACGGCAAGCGCGATACTGGACGTCATAGTCACCGACTTCGGCGGCGACTGAAATTCTTGCCTCATGCCACGACCAGACCTGCCCCTGCGCACGCGATGCCGCGGCTTCTGCCTGTCTCTTGTTCTTGCCGAACAAGTCGATCTCCCATCTGGAATCCAGCCCGCCACTTCGCGACGTCAGGGCCGCGACTTCGTTGGCCGAGCCTCCCATGGTGCCCGAGCGCGTGACTGACGCTGAACCATCTAGTGATGGAGACAGGCCGGCCCTCGACGAATCAAGCGTAGCTCGGGCCTTGTCTATATTTGCGACTGCCTTCTGGATTTGGGCGTTTTCGGTTTCCGCCAATTGGATCAGTTCATCAAGCGATGGATCCTTGAAGCTGGCCCACCATGACAAGAGTTCCGATGAGCGACCGCCATGCGGCAATGTAGCGTGCCAACAGGCCGCAACAACAGGCGTCGAGGTCTTGAGTTCGCCCAGGCTCATGCAGCCGCCGAGGCCGACTGCAAGAAAGACCATTGAAATTGAGGGAAGAAATTTGCCGGAAATGTAAAAGTGCTTTCAGTAGCTCCGGCAAGCCCTACGGTGCGCGCATCGACCCCTATGGATGCATAAAATGACCAATGTGCTTTTGATCGATGACGACATCGAACTCACGAGTTTGCTCAGTGAATATTTGAGCAAGGAAGGGTTTTCCGTAGAGGTGACCGCGGATGGCAGGATCGGCGTTGCCGAAGCCATGTCCGCCTCAACCGATCTCATTGTGCTTGATATCATGATGCCACGGATGAATGGCATTGAGGTGTTGCAGAAGATCCGCGAGGTCAGCGAAGTGCCCGTGCTGATGCTGACAGCCTATGGGGACGACATCGACCGCATTGCAGGGCTTAACCTTGGGGCTGATGATTATGTTTCCAAGCCCTGTTCGCCCGGTGAGTTGACGGCCCGCATCCGTGCCATTCTTCGCCGTTCTGGTAGAGCCGGGAGGGATGGTCCGCCGGAAGAATTGAGGAGCGGCGAGCTGATTCTCCATCCGTCCAGCCGGCGAGCCGAGTGGCGCGGTGCGCAACTGGAGCTGACCGGTACCGAGTTCAGCCTTCTCGAGGTGCTCGTCCAGTCAGCCGGTCAACTGGTCTCCAAGGAAGAGATCTCGCTGCGCGCTTTTGGCCGGGCGCTCACTGCATTTGACCGGCGGATAGATGTGCATATCAGCAGTATTCGCCAGAAGATTGGAGCGCGAGGCGACGGAAAACCCTGGATCCAGGCTGTGCGGGGGCGGGGTTACCAGCTTCTGGAAGGTTAGCAATGAATCGGTTGTTCAGAAAGTTCTTCGTGGTCGTTTGGTTGGCCATGACCGGTTCCATAGCACTTCTCTTTGCGCTCAGCGCGCTGTTCGGATCGCCTTTCGATGAGGAGGTTCTCAATCGGGAGTATCGCTTTGCGCTGGAGACTTCGGCGCAGGTCGTTCAGACAGATGGTCTTGAAGCAGCGACAAATCTGCTTGCGGCCATGGAACGAACCGGACGAGCCATTCCGATCAGCATAACCGCAATCGGGCCGGCTATTGATTGTTCAAACACAAACGAGAATGACCTCGTCAGAACAGCCGTCAGAGATGGCACTTGCTATCAGCTGATGATTGCCGGGTCGGCACAGAGCGTGGCTTCCAAGACCTGGCCGAGAATGGTGCCATGGCTCGCAGCCCTTCTCGCCGCCGCCGCCGCCGCTTACTGGCTGGCCCGCTATTTCATCACTCCCGTCGAGCAGCTCCGCTTCGGATTGAGATCGCTCGCCAAGGGCCAGCTCAATGTCCGGATAGCCCATACAATCGGCAGCAAGCGAGACGAGATTACGTCGCTGGCCCACGATCTGGATATCACTGCCGCGCGACTCGAAGACTTTCGGGTCGCACAGCAACAGTTGTTTCACGATGTCTCCCACGAGCTACGGTCTCCACTGTCGAGGCTTCAGGCAGCCATTGGCGTCTTGCAGCAAAACCCAATGCGCCTGTCGGCGATGATTGAGCGCATGGGACGAGAGGTTGCGCGTCTTGACGAACTGGTTGGGGAAATCCTGACGCTTGCAAGGCTCTCGGAGCGGGACAATCCAGGCTTCGACCTGCAGACGCTGGATGTGGTCGATCTGATCCGCGAAATCATTGAGGACGCGGGCTTCGAAGGGCAGGCTCGCGGCATTGAGGTTCGCTATAAGGGCGTGGATTCATTTGTGGCTTCGGTCAATGGAGAGCTGATTTACCGGGCGCTCGAAAACGTCATACGCAACGCGATCACGCATACGAAAACTGGTACATCTGTATTGGTGACATCAGAGGTCAAGAACAAGCAACTCGTGCTGGCTATAGAGGACGAGGGCCATGGGGTACCGGAAGCTGAACTGGAAGGCATTTTCCAGCCCTTCTCCCAAAGTTCGACTGGCAATGGCCGCACAGGGTTCGGTCTGGGCCTTGCCATTACGCGGCGGGCGGCTGAATGGCATGGTGGTGGGGCGACCGCTCAGAACAAGGCGTCCGGTGGTCTTCGTGTTCAAATTACCATTCCTGCAGGCAGCGCCAGCAAATAAGTCGAAGGAGATCAGCCCATTTGAAGGCAATATGGTGCCAACCGCCGTACTCATATGTCTTGCGGGATCAATGCGCCTTCTTGCCGACCGAACTGATACCGATGGCTGCCAGGATGATCAGGCCCGTTGTCAGGTCGCGATAGAAAGGATCCGCATTCAGGATGTTGAAGCCGTTGTTGATCAAGGCCAGCAGCATCACGCCCGCCACGCTGCGCCACACTGCCCCCACACCGCCATAGATGCTTGTCCCGCCGAGGATAACAGCCGCGATCGCCTGCAGTTCAAAGCCGCTGCCGGCAGAGGCCTGGCCCATAGATATGCGGGATGTGGCAAGGGCCGAGGCCAGCCCCGCCGCCATGCCCGCCAGGGCGAATGTCATGATCTTGATCCTGTCGGCGCGGATACCCGACAGGATCGCGGCATCCTGATTGCCGCCAACTGCCAGCACCTTGCGGCCAAAACTCGTGCGCGTCAGCACAAAACTCAAGATGAGCGCGAAGGCTATCATGACCCAGACCGACAGGAACACGCCTCCGACCTTGCCGCGGCCCAGCCATGTGAATTCGTCCATGCGCACCGGAATCAATCGACCGTCCGAGATAACAACCGCAATACCCTTGAAAATCAGGCTCGTGGCGATCGTGGCAAGGAACGAATGGACATTGAGCGCGGTGATCACGACCCCGTTCATGAGGCCAAGGGTCAATCCGACAACCGGTGCAAGCAGCAAGCCAAGATAGGGATCAACGTTCAAGGCGACCCACGCCGAACACACGGCACCAACTGCGAAGGTCGAGCCGACCGACAGGTCAAATCCGCCCGCAATGATCACCAGGGTCATGGCTGAGGCCATGATCGCCAGCGGCGCGTTCTGATTGAGGATGTTCAACAGGTTCGCACCGGTCAGAAAACTGTCCGACAGCAGGGTCATGGTTGCCATCAGCACGGCTATCAGGATGAGCACCGCATAGCTCTGACAAAATCTGAGAATATGGATCGGTGTCATACCAGTGCGTCCTCGTTAGCGTCGGATTGGTATTGGAAAAGCAGGCTCAACACATCCGCTTCGGTGGTGGAGCTCGTGTCGATCGATGTCATGATGCGGCCGCGATCAACCAGATAGGTACGGTGCGCAAGGCCAAGCACTTCATCGATTTCGCTCGAGATGACGAGCACGCCGACACCGCGTGCCGCGAGTGCCGCAATGGCCTCATGGATCAGCTGACGCGCGCCGACATCCACCCCTCGGCTGGGTTCATCGAGAAGCACGACCTTGGGGTTGTCCAGCAGCCATTTTCCGATCAGTACCTTTTGCTGGTTGCCGCCGGAAAATGAGGAAATGTCTCCGCCAACCAATGCCGGACGGACCTGGAAGTCCTCAATCAGCTGTCGGGTCTTGCTGCGTTCTGAGCTGGCGTTCAGCACGCCGAGCGAAGCGAAGCGCCGCAAGTGAGGCAAGGTCGTGTTCGCACTGACCGGCAGTGTCATCACCAGGCCTTGCTTGCGGCGGTCTTCAGGAACGAGAACGATGCCCTTTCGGGTCGATGCTGCGGGAGACCGGTCGGTATATGCCTCGCCATCCAGTGTGATCGTTCCCGTCGAGGCATCTGCGCCAACTATGGCGCGCGCGATTTCGGTGCGCCCGGACCCGACCAGTCCTGTCAGGCCGACAATTTCGCCAGCACCGATGGTCAGATCAACGCCATTGACGCCTGTGCTGGTGCGCAAGCCGCGAACCTCGAGCAGAGGCAAGGGGTTTGGCGAAAGCTGCTTTGGCGGAAAAGGCGTCTCTGTCTTTTCACCCCCGAGCATAGCCGATACGAGCGTCGACTTGGTTTGCTCGCCGGCATCGACCGTCTGAACCAGATTGCCGTCTCGCAAAACTGTGATGCGGTCAGCAACATCGAGAATGTCATCGAGGAAATGCGAGACATAGATCACCGTGCGGCCTGCATCTCGCAGCGCCCGCATCGTGTTGTGCAACTGCGTGATCTGGTCCTTGGCAAGCGACGAGGTTGGCTCGTCCATGACGATGACCCTTGCGTCACGCGCCAGCGCACGCAGGATCTCGATCTTCTGCCTGTCGGCAATTGACAGTTCACCCGCCGTGTCGTCGGGCCTGAGACGAAACCCGGTGGATTTCATCAGAACCTGCAGTCGCTTGGCTTCCGTATTGCGCAGAATGCCGAAGCGTTTCTCTTCAAGTCCGAGAAAGACGTTTTTTGCCACAGTCAGCGCGGGCACCAGCTGCAATTCCTGATGCATGATGGCGATGCCCTGGGCCAGAGCCTCCGGCGGCCCCCACCGTTGCACCGGCTTGCCAAAAACCGTCAGCTGACCGGCGCTTGCGCTGTAATAGCCGCCCAACACCTTGCCAAGCGTGGATTTTCCGGCCCCGTTTTCACCGACAAGGCCATGAATTTCGCCGCAGTGAATGTCGAGATCAATGTCGCGCAGGACCGAGGTTCCGGAAAACGAAACCCCGATCCCGCGTGCAGAAATCGCAACCTCTGCTGTCATGTCACGCACGGGCCTGCGAGGCGGCTTCATCGACCTCCAGGGCGTCCGTC
Organism: Hoeflea sp. AS60; assembly: GCF_038900115.1. Taxonomy (NCBI): domain Bacteria; kingdom Pseudomonadati; phylum Pseudomonadota; class Alphaproteobacteria; order Hyphomicrobiales; family Rhizobiaceae; genus Hoeflea; species Hoeflea sp. AS60. The sequence continues at coordinate 1,025,088 of NZ_JBBMQP010000001.1, forward strand.
AAGACGACGCCATAGACATCCTGTGCAGCCTTGCGGCTGACAAGGCCTCGCGTGACGTCACGGCGCACATCTTCAAAGCTGCGTGCCTTGGGGTCGCCATTGCCGCCACCGCCACCTGTCATTGTTTCAATGACAGTTCCGGCCTTCACCTCACGCGCGCGCATCTTCAGTCGTTGCTCGGTCGATCCATCGGGGAGGGTAATCTCGATCCACGGGCCAGCGCCGTCGAGCCCGCCATTGAGGCCCCAGGCAGGGGTCTTGGAACGTTCAAACCACAAGGCGCTGTAGCAGTCCTCAAGCGCCTTGTAGCGACGAATGACACCGCAGCCGCCGCGGTATTTGCCTGCGCCGCCGCTGTCCGGGCGGATGGAAAATTCTTCCAGACGGACCGGGAACTTGGTTTCATAAACCTCGGCAGGGATGTTGCGAAAGCCACCGTTCACAAGATTGATCAGGGCGCTTTCACCGTCGCTGTCGATCCGGCCGCCCCAGCCACCCGCTGTGGGCTCAAGTGCAATCCACTGACCGCGCTTCTGATCAACCGAGAAGAAGCCGGCAACCATGCTGTCGCCGTAGTGGGCCGCCGTCGACCGTTCAGGCAGGGCTTCCGACATGCACGAGATGAACAGATCGGCAAGAAGACCAAGTCCGGTGAAATACCACTCGCAAGCCGCGGGTTCGGAGGCATTGTACATGCACAGGTCCGGGATCTTGACCGTCATCGTCTCGAACGATCCACCGGTGATGGCCCGAGCCGGGTTGATCATCGTCTTGTAGGCAAGCCGCAGGAGCGATTCCGTCTGCTTTGCGCCGCAATTGATCGATCCAGGCACCGGACCGGACGAACCGGTCAGATCCACGATCAGCGCATCGCCTTCAATCGTCAGCGTCAGAACCACCTTGACCGGATCAGTGCCGACGCCGTCATCGTCGAGATAGCCGCTGCGCGACCATGTTCCATCCGGGATCGCGGCAATCGCCTCGCGATCCATGCGGCGGGATTGTTCAAAGATGTTCTGGCAGGCGTCGCGATAGACCTCCACGCCGATGCGGTCGAGCAACTGGCCCAGACGTCGCTCACCGGTGCGAATGGCGGCGACCTGCGCCCCGAGATCGCCGATGGTCGCGTCTTCCAACCGGGTGTTCAGCCGCAGATGATCATACCATTCGCGCTGCTGCTTGCCGCGGCTGATGACACGTGTCGGCCCCAGTCGCAAACCTTCCTGATAGATGTTGGTAGAGCCCATCACGGAGCCTGGATCCATCGCGCCGATATCGCCCCAATGGGCGCGCGATGCGCCAAAGCCCACCAGTTCTCCCTTGTGGAAGATCGGGCCAATGGCGGTCACGTCATGCAGGTGTGTGCCCTGCATGTAGCTGTCATTCATGATGAAGACGTCACCTTCATGGATATCGTCGCCATAGTAGTCCTTGACGTACTGGACGCAGACATCAATCGCACCGATGAACAGCGGAACGCCTGTCGACTGACCCAGCATGTTGCCATGCTCGTCCATCAACGCCACAGCGCTGTCCTTGCCTTCGTAAATGACGGAGGAATGGGCAGACCGCCAAAGCGAGGCGTTCATGTCCTGTGCGCAGGAAATCACAAAGTTTCTGACGACTTCAGTGGTAATCGGGTCTGCCTTGCTCATGCGACCGCTCCTTTGCCCGTATCAGATTTGCTCAATGCCATATGGCCGCCTTGGATGACCACTGCCTGCCAACCGGGGGGCAGGAGGGTCGTGGTGGTGCCCTCTTCGATGATGGCAGGGCCGGACACGGCCTGACCATCCGCCAGTGCATTCCGGTCGACGATCCGCGTGGGCTGCGCCGTGCCGCTGAAATAGACGTCGCGGGTGCGCTCGGGTTTGGCTGCCATCGGCAATGGCGGCGCATTTTCAGGGCGCGGGATATGTCCTACCGCTGCGAGGCGGATATTTGCCATCTCCACCCGGCCTTCAGGGCTGCAATGGCCGTATTGACGCTCGTATGCGGCGTCGAAACTGTTGCGGACCGCTGCCATGTCAATTGGACCATCCGGTATCGGGATCGTCAGCACATATTCCTGGCCGTGATAGCGGAAATCGACGCCGCGTTCGAAGCTGATATTGGCTGCGGCAACATTCTCGCCGAGCATGTAATCCTTGCCCTTCGCGGCAAGGTTCTCAAAGGCGCTTTCAAGGTTTGACTGGTCGATCAGGTCCCAGAATCCATACATGGTCTCCTTGAAATCATGGCGCATATCGGTCTGCAGCATGCCCCAGGCTGAAAACGCCCCGGGGTGGACCGGGATGATGACTTCGCGAATCTGAAGTTCTTCGGCCATAGCCGCCGCCTGAGCAGGTCCAGCTCCGCCAAAGGCCACAAGCGTGAAGTCGCGCGGATCGATCCCGCGCTGAATGGTGATCGTGCGAATGGCATCGGCCATTTTCGCATTGACGATGTCCACAATCCCCTGTGCCATTGCCTCGGCGCTCATGTCGAATTTTGCGCCCATTTTTGCCAGCGCAGCAGTCGCTGCGTCGCGGTCGAGCACCATGTCGCCGCCGCCGAAATTCGCACTGTCCAACCGGCCAAGAACAAGGTTCGCGTCAGAAACCGTTGGCTGCGTGCCGCCTCGCCCGTAGCACACCGGCCCCGGCGTAGACCCTGCAGATTGTGGACCCACACGCACGGCACCTGCCTCTTCCCAGGCCAGCGAGCCGCCACCTGCACCGATGACGTGGATATCAACCACCGACATCTGCACCGGCAAGCCTTCGAGCATGGTTTCATTGGAAGTCGACGGCAGGCCGTCAATGATCAGGCTGGCGTCGAAAGACGTGCCCCCCATATCGACACAGATCAGGTTCTGCCGACCGGTGACCTGCGCCAGCGCCTTGCCGCCAATGGCTCCGCCGACGGGCCCCGAAAGCAGGGTCTGCAAGGCATTGTTGCTGGCCGTGGTCGCACTCATCACGCCACCGTTGGACTCCATCACATGCAGCCCGTGACCGTCAGGCAGCCGGGTCTTGAGATCGCCGACCAGGGTCGCCAGATACTTGCGCACGACCGGCGCCAGATAGCTGTCCATGACTGTGGTCGAGGTCCTGTCGAACTCGCGCCATTCAGGCGACACCTGATGCGACAAGGCAATCGCCATTCCCGGCAGCCGCTCTTCGAGATAGGCCTTTGCCGCCAGTTCGTGCGCCGGATTGACATAGGAGAACAGGAAGCAGACGGCGACGGCCTCATAGGCCTCTGCCTTGGCTGCCTCAACGAACGCATCGAGATCATCCGTCGAGAGCGCATCGACTTCGGACCCGTCAGCGGCGAGACGCCCGGTGGCAACATAGGTGTGTTCGAGCGTCGCAAGCGGTTCGGGCTTGTTCCAGCGGATCGAGAAAATCTCGCCCCGATCATTGCCCTGTATCGTGTAGATGTCGCGGAAGTTCCGTGTCGTGAGCAACGCCACTTTCGCGCCGCGGCGGGTCAGAAGTGCATTCAGGCCAACTGTCGTGCCATGCACGAAAAAGTCGATCTCGGCATCTGCCGGAATGGCTGTGTTGATGCCTTCAAGCACAGCCAATGCGGGGTTTTCTGGCGTGGACAAGACTTTTGTGGCTCCACAGGCCCCGGTTGCGCTGTCCTGAAACACGATATCGGTGAATGTTCCCCCGATATCTGCCGAGACACGATAATTCCCTGCCATAACGACATCTCCTGTTAAATGATTGTCGGGGTGCCAATCGCACCCCGACCCCTTTTTGGTGTTACTGCTGCCACTCGGCGACGAAGTCGGGATTTGCATCCAGAACCGATTTGTCGATCAGCGCCTGAACCGGGCCTGCCTCATCCATGTTGATGGCGTTTGTGACCGGCTTGCCTTCAATCGCGTTTGCGATCTGCTCCATTGCCAGCGCACCCATTGTCTTGGGGAAGTAAGCCAGCGTCGCGTCCCAGCGGCCTTTGCGAATGGCATCGATCGCAACGTCTGCAGCGCCGCCGCCCATGATGTACATCTCAGGCACATTGTATCCTGCAGCATCCAGAGCGATCTCGGCGCCCGCCATCTGCTGGTCAGCATTGGAGAGAACCGCGTGCACGCCGGAATTGGCCTGAAGGATGTCCGTCATCACGTTCAAACCTGTCTCGGGCGAGTAGAAGCCTTCACCGACAGAGACGACCTTGATGTTGGCGTGCTCTGCCAGGACCTTCTGATAGGTCTCGAGACGCAGGTTGTCGAAGGGGAATATTTTCGCGCCAATCAGGATGACCACATTGCAGGGATCCTTGTCCGCGCAGAAGTCCACAACAGCCTGGGCTTGCAGCGTCGCACCCGGCACCGGGGGGGAGGCAACGGTGGCTGTCAGTCCCTCGATCTGCGGCTCAAGCGTGTTCATTTCGGGCCCGACCGGAAAGAGAACGGTTGCAATCGGCTTGCCAGCCGCAATGACCTGTTCCACAGCGCCGGCAATGCCTACATTGTCGTTTGGCGCGATGATGAAGCCATCGAAATTGCCGCTCGCCAGCACATCCTCGACCTGGGAGAACTGGACGGCTGCATCAAACTTGCCGTCAAAAACCTCTGTTTCATAACCTCTTTTGGCGGCCATTTCCTGGACGCCTTCATAAGTCGCCTGGTTGAAGCCATTTTGCGAGGCCGCCGCAAAATATGCAATTTTTCCTCCGGCGCTTGCCGACACGGTCAGAACGACAGTCGCCACGGTGGCTGCGGCAAGTGTTTTGAGCATTTTCGCCATTTCAGTTCTCCTGTTTGTGAATCTTGTTCGATCGAACCCATATTTTTATTGGACAACTCTGTCAGCATAATACAAACTTAATACAGAACGCATGTCAATTCGGGGGAGAGCATAATCGATGAAAAAAGCTGGCTCTGGCACCAACCGGAAAATGCAGCGGGGCGGTCTGGCGATCCACGAACGCATGCGCGATGACATCTTGTGGCTGCGTATCGAGCCAAACTCTGCAATTGATGAAGTGTCATTGGCTGCGCAATACGGCGTCTCTCGGACACCGGTGCGCGAGGCGGTCGCGAGGCTGGCGTCAGAAGGGCTCGTGCACCATCTGCCAAACCGCACATCCATTGTGGCTCCGCTTGTCATGCGGAAACTCAAGGCCCTTTTCGATATGTACTATTTGCTGTCGCGGGCTGTGGTCCGGGAGGCGGCAGCGAAAATATCCGAACAGCCGGCATCTGAGCTGAAGGGCGAGACAGCCGAGTTGATGAAGGCCTTGCGGGTCAGTGCCGACGAGCCTTCGCAGAAGATGGAACTGGCCTTGCGCCAGAAGATATCGACCATCTCGGACAATTTTTTCCGCGACAACGCCTATCGCGTCATCCTGGATGCAGGGATCCGCACGAAATATCTCTATCTCTTCCCAAATTGCGCACAGGCCGACCGAGACATTCTGGCCCGCAACTGGCAGGTGCTGGTTGAGGCCATCTGCGCCGGGGATGTCGAGGCCTCTGACCATGCAGTCACAGCCCAGATCCAGTTCGAAGCACAGGTCATCGAGAGAATTTTCATAGCCAAGGAAGGATATTCCATGCCCATTACGCCGCCACTCGCAGAGGCCGTATGATGTCTGATAATTACGAAACCGCACGACAGCGTTTGGCAAACATTGCCAGGGAAAACGCTCTGGCAGCCATCGCTTTCGTGCCTGGTCCAAATTTCCGCTACGTCTCCGGGCTGTCATTTCATTTGATGGAGCGCCCCACGCTCCTGTTCGTGACATCCGACAACCGGGTGGTCGGCGTCATGCCAGAGCTTGAGCGCCAGAAATGGACCGAGACCTTTCCAACCGCGGAAACATTCTACTGGTTGGATCATGAAGGCTATGCCGGCGCATTCGCAGCCGCCTCGCGTGCAATGCCGGACGGCAGGATCGGCGTCGAGGGCATGCTGATGCGCGCCTTCGAGCTTCGGGCGCTCGAAGCGGCGTTCGGAGCCGACCGGATTGCAGACGCAGAGAAGGAGCTGCGCAGCCTGAGGCTGGTCAAATCCGAGATGGAAATCGCCGCTTTGCGCAAGGCCGTGGCAATTTCGCAGATCGCCCTGCACGAAACTCTGGATCAGCTCAAATCCGGAATGACCGAAAGGCAGATCGTGGCGCTGCTCAAGAGCAGAATGCTTGCCAATGGCGCTGCCGGTTTCGCCTTCGAGCCTGTCGTATTGATCGGGGAAAATGCTGCCAACCCGCATGGCGAGCCGGGTGATCGGGCCCTTTATGCCGGTGCACCGCTGCTGATCGACTTTGGTGCCATGTGGGGCGGGCTCAACGCCGATATTACCCGGACCTTCTTTTTCGAGCATGTGAGCGATCACCACGCAGATATCTACAACACGGTGCTTGATGCCAACACCCGCGGTCGGTCTGTCGCCGGCCCCAGCCTGACAGCACATGATCTCGACACAGAGGTCACCGGCGTTCTGAAGGCGTCTGCGCATGCCCGCCTCATCGTCCACAAGACCGGTCACGGACTTGGATTGCTGGTCCACGAAGCACCGCAAGTGATGATCGGAAACCCGGAGCCGCTGGTCGAGGGAATTGTCCTCACGATCGAACCCGGCCTGTATGGCCCCGGAGACATTGGCGTACGCATCGAAGACGATGTCTTGATCACCGCAGCAGGGAATACGTCCTTGACCGATTTTCCCCGTGAATTGACAGTACTGAAAGGAACCCGGTCATGAGCAATATCGCTAAAGCATTTGCCGACAAGGATCAGCCGCTCGCGACGTTCAAAGCGGTCGAAAGGCACGTGCAGGAGACCATAGGCGCCAAATTGTTCACCATGTCGGTGTTCAACCCGTCAGACGGGTCGGCCAGCCGCATCTACACAAACATGCCTGATGCCTATCCGGTGTATGGCGAGAAGCCGATGGTCCCCAACACTTGGACCGCGAAGGTTCTGGATCGTCACGAAATATTCGTGGCCAACTCGATTGAAGAGATTGCTGAAGTGTTCCCGGATCATGAATTGATCCTGTCACTGGGATATGAGAGCTGCGTCAACATTCCCGTCGTTATCGGTGGCAACGTGATCGGGACATTGAATTGCCTGGACGTGGCAGGCCACTACACGCCACAGCGCGTGGCGGACGCTGAATTGCTCAAGCCACACGGAGCGATTGCGCTGCTTCTGCATGCGTTTCAAACCAGTTGAACTCAACCCTGCCAATCAGTTTGGCTTGAGCGACCCTGATGTTTGCCCGCAGGGTCTGGTCGACAGAAGCGTTTTCCAGAACGATACATCGGGCTCCGCCCCCGAGCGAGCGCCGCCAATGCTGAGGTGGCGCATTGCGAACATTGGTGACGCCTTTGTCGATTTTCGTGTCTCCTAGGAACCTAGGGGCCAGAAAGGTGGGGGCCAGAAACTCAAGCGATTGGCCATGCCCGAGCAGGCCATTGCAAGCTTACGCGCGCTACCCGTGTTCATACTGACAGTTGGGACCTGATCGTCGCAATCCAGCTCGTCTGGCGTGCACCTGCCTGCCTGGTTCACCAATGCTCTGGTGAACTCGATGATCGCCTGCCGGCCTGCGGTGATATCGTAGAGGTTACACATCGGCGAACGCTGCCCCTTGTACTTACAAGATTTCATTGGCACAGTTTCGTCAGGGAGCCAGCAAATGCGAATTTTTGCGAAAGCAATACTCTTGGCGTCTATGATCGCCGCAACCGGACAGAGTGCGCAAGCACAGAGCACTATCATCGCTGAACCGGTTGATTGGAGTGCCCAATTCGCGGGCCTGGATGGAGTTGCGATCACGTGCATCCGAACCATCGAGCGCAACTATGCTGAAAGAGCGTGCCAGCAATTGATGGATCATGCGGCTTCGGCGCTCAAAAAATCGGGCATCCCACACGTTGTCGCAGGCTCTTATTACAGTCGCGACCCAGCGCCGGAACCCACCAGCCTGCTCGCCAACCCGCTCAATCTGACGATCCACGTGCGCGCCACTGATCCAAATCCACTCGGTATAGATATTCGGATGAATGCGAGTGTTTCTTATACCGCTGCCGTCGAGAAACATGGAAACACAGCGCCTCGGCGCGGTGAACTCCTGATGTGGCAACATGGAACCACCGGCGCAGGCGCAGCCCAGAAGTTGGAGCCTGCCATTATTCAGGCATCAAAAAAGCGGATGGACGTGCTTCTGGGCCATATAGATGAAGGCTGGCAGCGATAGCCTATTGTTGGTGATGGCTCGGTGGAGAACGCCGCTGACCGTGCATCGGTCATCGAGCAGATAGTTCAGTACGGCCTATCGGATGGTAACCTACGCTGCTAGGTTCGTAACGAGTTTGCCTCGTATCCGCAGAAGCTGCGCACGGAGTGCAATTCCTTTCTGGACGTATTCGACAGCCTGTTTTCTGAATTGTTCGATACCAACAACTTGTTTTGTGCCTCGGCTACCGGGAACAGTTGGGCGCTCAAACTCCACGGATAGTTCGGACAATTTTCTCCACGTTCAGTGGAACCCTCCTGCGCTGGAAGGCCGTTTGCAGACGAGAGCGCCGTGCGTCCAATTGAATGCAACGGGCATTAGGCATCGGCAGAATTGATCGAAGCGTTGTCACCGATGTGAATCGCAAGTCGGCGACAAATGGAAAGGAACCATGATGGCGGAAGACTACAAGAAAAACAGCATCACCCTGCCAAGCGCAGTCGCGATGGGCACCGGGGTGATGATTGGCGCTGGCATCTTCGCCCTGACCGGACAGATTGCTGAGCTTGCAGGCCCTCTGTTTCCGCTCTCGTTCGTCGTGGGCGCGATTGTGACTGCATTCAGCGCCTACACCTACATCAAGATGTCGAACGCCTTTCCGTCCGCCGGCGGCATAGCAATGATCCTGAAGAAAGCCTACGGGCCGACAACGGTCGCATCAGGTGCTGCTCTGCTGATGGCGCTGTCGATGGTCATCAACGAAAGCCTGGTCGCGCGCACCTTCGGAACCTATACGCTGCAGGCTTTCGGCGGCGATCCCAACAGTATTCTCGTTCCGGTTATCGGCGTCGGACTGATCATCTTTGCCTATCTCGTCAACGTGTCCGGAAATCGTTCGATTGGACTTCTGTCCATCGTCATGGCGGTCCTCAAGGTTGGCGGCATCGCCCTGTTCGGCGCGGCGGGCCTGTGGGCCAGTGGCATTACGTTTGAGGCTACGGGCGGAGAAGCTGGCGCGGGAGGTTTCGTGGCCTCCGTCGCCTTGTCGATCCTTGCCTTCAAGGGCTTCACGACAATTACCAACAGCGGTGCGGAGATCACCGACCCTCATCACAATGTGGGCCGTGCCATTGTCTTGTCCATTGCAATATGCGTGGCTGTCTACCTGCTCGTCGCATTCGCTGTAGGCTCAAGTCTGTCGCTGGAACGCATTGTGGCAGCGAAGGACTATGCCCTTGCTGAGGCTGCAAAGCCTGCGCTTGGGCCAATCGGGTTTTATCTGACGGTCGCGCTGGCGCTTGTGGCCACAGCGTCAGGGCTGATTGCGAGCGTTTTCGCGGTGTCGCGGATGCTGGCAATGCTGACCAGGATGAAGATGATCCCGCACAGCCATTTCGGCATGCCAGGCACGATCAAGGACCACACGCTGGTCTACACCGTCGTGATCGCCGGTATCCTGACTGTCTTCTTTGACCTCAGTCGCATCGCCTCACTTGGTGCTTTCTTCTATCTTGTGATGGACATCATCATTCACTGGGGCGTCTTTAGAAACCTCCGCGATGAAATCGGCGCCCGGGGCTGGGTGCTCTTGACGGCAATCGTGCTCGACAGCGTGGTGCTCGCCACCTTCGCCACGATCAAGTGGCAGTCCGACCCGTCAATCGTCGTTGTAGGCTTGATCGGCATGACATTGGTTTTCGTTTTCGAGCGGATTTTTCTCGCCCGCAATCCGGTCAGTGAGGGCGCTGACGACAACGATTGACCAAGGCTCAATCTTCCTTGGTGATCGATGGCCTTAGGCCATGACATCACTAAAGAGGGTATATCGAAATTGGCAAGTTCGGGCGGGATGGGGGCTTTCGTTTCGTTGGGAACGGACGACTGAAATTGGGTCGCTTGCAGTCGGTCGGCTTCCGGCGTTCAGAATATTGATAGCGGACATTGGACGTGATCGCGCCGATACCCCAATGCGCTGCGGCAAGGCACTCTGCAGGCTTTTGGAGCGAGCGTTCATGGCTATCTGCGGAAATTGGCTTAACCGATGTTACGCTGCGGTGAGGATCGTCAATCCCGACTTTCATGCGATCTTCCGCTTTGATATCAGGTCGCTTGCGGCTACCGTCTTTCCCAACCGCTGGCCCAGCTACTGGCAAAGTCATGCGCGTTTGTGATCCAGGCTGATTTCCATGTCCCGTCTCAATATCGAACAGCTGCGCACGTTTCTCGAGGTTGTTCGCCTGGGCGGGGTGCGCAGGGCTGCACAAAGCCTGAGTATCACCCAACCCGCCGTGAGTGCCAGGATCAAGGCGCTGGAGGACTCGCTGTCGGTAGAGCTGTTTTACCGTAACGGAGGCGGCCTGACCCTGACCAAACGGGGAGAAATGCTGATCCGCTATGCCGAACAGTTCGAACACCTGTCCGAACAGGTGACAGCCAATATCATTGCCCCCGATGCGATCGAGCAGCAATTGCGACTTGGTGTGGCCGAAACCGTGGCTCAATCCTGGTTGCCTGATTTTGTCTCTGCGCTGCACCGCCGGTTTCCCAAGGTCGAGATCGAGATTGATGTTGATATCTCGACCAATCTGCGCGAACGGCTGCTTGATCGTGAGATCGACCTTGCCATCCTCATGGGCCCGGTGTCCGAGGCGACAATTACCAACATCATGCTGCCGGTGTTTGATCTCGCCTGGTATGTGGCAGCAGACGCCATCAGCACGGACGGCGATGACAGCACCCTGATCGCCACCCGCCCGGTCATCACATTCGCCCGCAACACCCGTCCTCACCGAGAGCTCAAGCGCGCCCTGTTCGAAAGGGTGGGGCCGCGGGCGCAGATTTTTTCCTCTTCGTCTCTGCTCGCCTGTTTCAGGCTGGTTGAGGCCGGACTGGGGGTTGCAGCACTGCCCGAAGTTCTTGGTCATCACCTGGTAGAGCGGGGCGTAATTCGCACCTTTGATCCCGGCTGGTTGCCTGCGCCGCTGCAGTTCACCGCCTCCTACCTTGGCGATCCGAAAAGCCATGTCGTGGAAATTGCCGGACAGCTGGCATTGGCCACTGCACGCGAGCAGAGCGATAAAAATATCTGATCACTCAAGCCAAGAATTTTCGATTTGATTTGATTGCCTTTGCCTGCGACGTTTTCCCGATAACGCCCTTGTCGGAAGATGCAGATCCTGATGTCAAAACCGCGCATTACCATTGCTGTCGATATCGGTGGTACCTTCACCGATCTTGAGTTCCGGGATACCGACACAGGTGCGGCGCACAGCCTCAAATCACCGACGACCCCGGACAATCCCGCGCGCGGACTGACCGATGCCATCGCCTTGGCAGGCGAGCGGTTTGGTTTCACCACCGCCGATATCGCGCTGATCCTGCATGGCACCACGATTGCCACCAACGCCGTTCTGACCCGCGATCTGCCCGCTGGCGCCCTGATCACGACCGAAGGCTTCGAGGATGTGCTTGAAATCGGGCGTCATGCACGATCCGATATCTATGCCCTGCGCGGACCCGACCGAAGCATTCTGGTGCCTCGCCGTCACCGCTTCGGCGCCCCCGGTCGCATTGGCGCATCAGGGGAGGTTGTGCGCGAGATCGACGTCTCGGCGCTGGATGCGATGATCGAGCGTGTCGTGGCCTCGGGCGCCAAGGCCACTGCCATCTGTTTGCTCAATGCCTACGCCAACCCGACCCAGGAAATCGCAATCCGCGACCGCTTGCTGGCCCGCTGTCCCGAGATGGCCGTGTCATGCAGCCACGAAGTCTCTCCCGAAATTCGCGAGTTCGAGCGCACGGCAACCACTGTTCTCAACGCCCTGCTTGTTCCCGTCATCGCCCGCTACGTGAGTGCCTTGCGGACGCGGTTGATGGATGCGCAGATTACGGCTCCGGTCTATCTTATCCAATCCAATGGCGGTGCAATCAGCCTTGATGCGGCTGTGCAAGCCCCCGTCAAGCTGCTGCTCTCGGGTCCTTCGGGCGGCGTTCTGGCAGCACAGAAGCTGGCCAATGCGCTCGATACATTGGACGTCGTCGGCGTCGACATGGGCGGAACCAGCTATGACGTCGCGGTTGTGGCCGGCGGCGAACGCACGGTTGTCACGCAAGGCGAGATCGACGGCCTGCCGGTCCGCGTGCCGATGGTGGAAATGAACACCATCGGGGCGGGTGGCGGCTCCATAGCCTTTGTCGACCCCTCGGGGCGGCTTCAGGTGGGTCCGCGCAGCGCCGGCGCTGTGCCGGGACCGGTGTGCTACAACCGCGGCGGCACAGAACCAACCGTGACAGATGTGAACCTGATCCTGGGGCGGCTTGATCCGGCCACATTCCTGGGTGGGCGCTTTGCCCTTGATCTCGATGGCGCGCGGGCCGCGTTGCGCGACAGGATCGAGGAGCCGCTTTCGCTCACGCCTGATCATGCAGCATCGGGTATTCTTGCCGTGGTTAACGCGAAGCTTGCCGCCTCGATCAAGTTCTCGCTTTTTGCCAAGGGACTTGATCCGAGGGATTTCGCGCTGATGAGCTTTGGCGGGGCGGGCGGCCTGCACGCCATAGAAGTGGCTGAAGAGCTCGGCATGACCCAGGTGATCTTTCCCCGCGATCCTTCGACCTTTTCCGCCCACGGCATCCTGTTTTCCGACATCCAGCATGACCTTTCACGCACCGAGATTCTGCCGTTGGCGGCTGAAAGCCTGCCCGCATTGAACGCAATGGCTGACGATCTGCGCACCCGCGGCAGCGCGTTGCTTGATCAGGACAAGATGCCTGAAGACAAGCGTATCCTCACCCTTACCGCCGATCTGCGTTATCGCGGACAGGCCTTCGAGTTGATGACCGCCGTGCCTGATGGCGCTTTGACGGCGGAAACCCTCGCCGTCTTGCGGACCCGTTTCGAGGAGCAGCATCGGCAGCGTTTCTCCTTCGATGACCCCAAGGAAGCGGTCGAACTTGTCACCCTGCGACTGACCGCGATCGGCGTGCTGGGCGAAGCGGATCTGCCCCCCGTCCCCTACGTGCCCAGTGAATCCGCAAGTGTCACGCACCGCCCGGTCCATGTTGATGGCGCCTGGTTTGACACACCGGTGCACCGTCAGCTTTCGCTTGCAGCAGGCAGCATCGTGACCGGCCCCGCAATCATTGAGCAGGAATACACCACTTTGCTGATCCCCGGCCGTTGGTTGCTGACCATGACTGCGACCGGCGACATGACCGCAAGGAAACAGCCATGATGCGTCCTGATCCCGTTCTTCTCGAAATCGTGTCTGCGGCTCTCGTGTCGGTGGCCGAGGAGATGTCGGTGACGGTCTGGCGCACCTCTCGCTCGACCACCGTGCGCGAGTTGCTCGATTACTCGACTGCCGTCTTCGATGCCAAAGGGCGCAATGTGGCTCAGGCGGCGCGCATGCCCGTGCACCTGAACTCTATGGAGCTCTGCCTTCACCACATCGCTGCCCACCATATTCCGCTGGACGAATGGCGCGACGGCGAAGTGATCGTGACCAACGATCCCTATTGCGGCGGCCAGCACCTGCCCGATTTCATCGCCTTCAAGCCGGTGTTCAAGGACGGTCAGCGCATCGCCATCACCTGCGTGCTGATCCACCATGTCGATGTCGGAGGCGGTGCCGCCGGCGGCTACAACGCCAAGGCGGTCGAGGTGTTTCAGGAAGGCTTGCGCCTGCCACCGGTGCGGATCGTGCGCGATGGCAAGATGCAGGAGGACCTGTTCGCCACCATCCTGCAAAACGTCCGCGAACCGGAAACATTCCGAGGCGATTTTCTGAGCCAGATCGCTGCACTCGACGTGGGTGCGCGGGCCATGCTCCGGCTGGCAGACCGCTATGGTGTCGACGCTTTGGACGAGATTGGTGCAGCCCTTCTTGACCACGCCGAGCATGAGATGCGCAACGCGCTCGAAGCCTTGCCAGATGGCACTTACATCGCCGAGGATTTCGTCGATGGCGATGGGATCGAAGAGGGCGCCAAGCGGATTTCAGTTGCTCTGACGATCAAGGGCAGCGACATCGCGCTCGATTTCACTGGAACTGCGGCGCAGGCCAAGGGCCCGATCAACGCGACCATGGCAACGACCACTTCGGCGGTCTATTACGCCGTGATCGCGGCCTGCGGTGTAACGGCAACGGTCAACGCCGGTTGCTACCGCCCGATCACGGTGACGGCGCCCGAGGGCTCGCTGGTCAACGCCAATTTCCCGGCACCCGTTTCGATGCGGATGTTGCCGGGGCACAAGATTGCCACCGCCGTGCTGCGCGCCTTTGCCCAAGTGCTTCCGGACCGGATTCCGGCAAGCTATTACGGCACCACATTCAACCATGCGGTCAACATTCGCCGCGCCGACGGCCGTCGTCAGGTCTATTTTGACTCTGAACTTGGCGGCTGGGGAGCGCATCCTGAACGCGACGGGCCAAATGGTTTGGCAGCCGGCTTTCACAACGGTCAGAACACGCCGATCGAAATGATCGAGGCGCTGTTTCCACTTCGTTTCACCAGCTACGGCCTTGTACCGGGTTCGGGTGGGGCAGGCCGCATGCGCGGCGGTCTCGGCATCGTCCGTGAATGGGAATTTCTGGCCGAGAGCGGGTTGTTGAACTCGGCCTTCGATGCCTTTGACTCCCTGCCTTACGGGCTCGACGGCGGCCAGCCCGGACGCGGCGGCACCCTGAGCGTCGTGCGCGATGGCGTGACCACCGCTTTGGCTGCCAAGACCATTGGTCATGCCCTGCGCCCGGGTGATATCGTCCGAATGGAAACTCCGGGCGGCGGCGGGCATGGCGACCCGGGGCTCAGGGATGCAGCGGCGGTCGCCGAGGACAAGGCAGACGGCTATGTCTAACTCTGGCGACCGGAATGTCAGACTTGGAAACGACGCCTCGAGCTGCAGCGCAGCACCCTTTTGCCTCACCGAAACATCCGGGCCGAATGAGAAGAGCCATCGCCGGCATTGTAAATCCGGTGCAACATCTGCGAAGGTCTCGAAAGGTGAGCTCCGGGGTGACCGGCTTTGTATCTTTGGGGACGGAAAATGATCGAACCGCTGCCACAACGTGTTTCGCGATGGCTGGCATGGGTGGCGGGAGCTGTGATCTTGTTTGGCTGTGCGGTGCCGATCACCATTGATGTGCTTGCGCGATATTTCCTCAACCGCGGCCTGGTCGAAAGCTTCGAGATTTCGGGATATGGGCTCGCCGCCTGCATAGGGCTCGGCCTCGCCTATACTGTCACCACCAAGGCGCATATCCGGGTGGACTTCGTGGTGGCCAAGCTGCCGTTTCCGGTGCGCGCCGCCTGCGATTTGCTGGCCGCAGGCGCACTGGCCGTTGTGGCGATGGCGCTGGCCTGGTTTGCGTGGGGTACGGTTTCTCAGTCCTGGGCAATGGGCGCGCGGTCGATGTCTCTGCTGCAAATTCCAGTTGTGATCCCTCAGGGGCTTTGGTGGATCGGGCTGTTCTGGTTTGCCTGCATGGCTGTGCTTGCCCCCGTTCAAGCCGTGCTGCGGTTGATCAAGGGCGATCGCGCCGGTTTCGAAGCGGCGATCGGGTCGGCTGATCTGAATGCTGAGATTGACGAAGCGGTGCATGCCGCGGGGGACCGGCCATGATCCTCGCTGCGTTTCTCTTACTGCTGGTCATGCTGGTGCTCAGCCTGCCCGTAGCGGCAGTTCTGGCGCTTACTGGCTATATTTTGTCTGAAAACTACGCGTTTTTTCCCATGACAGGAGCGGCCGGCGAACTGGCCTGGAATTCGTCCGAGGATTTCATCCTGATCGCAGCCCCGATGTTCATCATGATGGGTGAATTGATGCACCGCTCTGGCGTATCGGGGCGCTTGTTCAACGCGCTGACCCCATGGTTTGCTAGGCTTCCCGGCCGGCTCATGCACACCAACATAGCTGCAAGTGCAGTCTTTGCGGCCACTTCAGGATCGTCGATCGCCACTGCCGCAACGATCGGCACCGTGGCGATCCCGAACATGGACAAGGGCGGCTACAATCGTCCGCTGTTTCTGGGCTCCATCGCCGCCGGCGGCACGCTGGGCATTCTCATTCCGCCGTCGATCAACATGATCATCTACGCAGTACTGACCGACACTTCGGTCGCCGATCTGTACGCTGCCGGATTTATCCCCGGGTTCCTGCTGGCCACGCTGTTTTCCGGCATTGTTCTGGCGCTGGTGCTGTGGCGGCCACATTGGGGTGGGCCCAAGGTGGTTGAAGGATCGCTGTGGCCTCAGCGGATCAGGGGCCTGCCGCACCTTCTGCCGCCTTTGGGCCTGTTCACTATCGTCGTGGGCAGCATCTATGCCGGCCTCGCCACCCCGACGGAAGCTGCGGCTCTGGGCCTGATCGCCACGGTGATCCTCGTAGCGCTGAACGGCAAGCTTACGCTTCCGGTGTTGCTCACCGCCTTTGAAGGTACGGTCAGAACCACATGCATGATCATGCTGATTGTGATCGCGGCATTTTTCCTGAACTTTGTCATGGTCTCCATTGGCCTGGTCGGCGCGATCACCGACGCGGTGTTGTCACTGGGCTGGCCGCCCTTGGGCATGTTGCTGGCGATTGTCGTTTTCTACCTATTGCTCGGCTGCTTCATGGAAACGCTTTCGATGATGATCGCCACCACCCCGATCATCGTGCCCGTAGTTGTTGGCTTGGGTTACTCGCCGGTCTGGTGGGGGGTTGTTTTCGTGATCCTGATCGAAGCCGCGCTGATTACCCCGCCGGTCGGCATGAACCTCTATGTCGTGCAGGCCGTGCGCAAGGGCGGCGGCGCGTTTACCGACCTCTTCAAGGGTGCAGCACCTTTCCTCGTCGCCATGCTGATCATGATCAGCCTGTTGATTGCCTTCCCGCAGCTGGCCCTCTGGCTGCCCACAATCGTCAATCCGAAAACCGGCGGATAAAACCGTTTCAACCCGAAGGAGACTACGATGAAACTTCTTGTAACAACAACGCTCGCGACACTTCTGGCCCTGCCAGCGATAGCTCAGGACATGCCTGCAACAGAGTTCAACGTGGTTGGATCCATCGGCAGCCTGTCGATGTACACCGACAAGGAACTGCCATTCTGGTCTGAAACAGTACCTGCCGAAACCGGCGGCAAGATCACCGCGAATGTGAAACCCTTCACCGAACTTGGCTTCAAGGGTGGCGAAATTTTCCGGCTGGTCAGCAACGGCACCTTGCAGATCGCAACCACAGTTCTGGCCTACAACTCCGGCGAAGTGCCGCGAAACGAGGCGACAGACCTGGTCGGCGTGCTTTCAAGCGTCGAGCAGCTGGCCGAAGTGGCCGATGCCTGGCGGCCGTCCTATGCCGAATTCCTGGAGAAAGAACACAACATCAAGCTTCTTGGCTTTGGTACCTATCAGGCTCAGGTGATCTATTGCCGCGATGAGTTCAAATCGCTCGCCGATCTGGCAGGCCGAAAGGTGCGCGCATCCGGGGCTTCGCAGCAGGCGTTTGTCAGCCATCTGGGCGGCTCGCCCCTGTCCATCGCATTTGCCGAAGTGCAGCCTTCGCTGGCCAGCGGCGTGGTCGATTGCGCCATCACCGGCGCTCTGTCAGGCTACAAGGCCAAATGGTATGAAAGCGCCAAGTTCATTTCTCCGATGCCCGTCAACTTTGGCCTTGCGGCGCAGCTTGCCAATCTCGACTGGTGGAATGGTCTTGATGCTTCGGTGCAGACCTATCTGACATCGGGACTTCGCGGGCTTGAAACCTCGATTTTTGAGCTGGCGGCAACGGAAACCGAAACAGGTCTCGCCTGTAACACAACCGGTCCCTGCGATCAGGGCGAGCCGGGCGGAATGACCCTGGTTCCGTTCACCGAAGCCGACGATGCCCTGCGCGCCGAGGCTGTGACGGCTGCAATCCTGCCCGCATTTGCCGAACGCTGTGGCGCCGAATGTGTCTCTGCATGGAATGCAACCATCGGCGAAAAGCTGGGCATTGCCATCCAGTAAGATATCTGGGGCGGCGGATCTTCTTGCCGCCCCACTCCAAGTTTCGCAAGCCTCCTCGCAAGCGCACCCGGGCGGGCCTTGGTCTAAAACGCGCTAAACTTCGACAATTCCGGCAAGATCAGCAGTTTGAGCCTGAAGAAAAGCCTTCGTTCCATCAGCGAAATAGGCCTGCGCGATGCCTGGCCCGAGGCTCTCGAGGTGGAAGAAATGGCGCTCGCCGTTCCTGAACTTCTCGTAGCGCGTCCAATAAGCATCTCCCTCAAATCCGTAAACGCCGACGTCAGCATCGCCAGCTGAAAACTGGAAAGCACAGCGGCCACCCGGCTCGTAGTCGACGACCGCGACAAGGCTGCGCGTCTCCGGCTCAAACACGAAAATCTTTTGCCCTTCCAAAAACCGTCTGACATCGTCGGCCTGCATCATTATCCACCTCAATTCGGTACGTCATATTCCTGTTTCAGGATCCGGCGAGACGATCTCCAAGTCAACGAAACCGCGCAGTGAAAATGATGCTCTGTTGCCTGACAGTCAAACCTGTTCTGCAGGTTCGTGTCCGCGCGCACTCTTGATGCCCTGTTTGGCCCCTCGAAAAATCGCGTCACACTGACAGCAAAAGTCGGCTTTTTGCCCATATCCACAAGCCCGGCCCGCAAGACAGACATCTCAAACTTTCAAAACCTCAACCCTTGCTGCTGCGGGGCGGCGGTGTCTGGTTTCCGGGAAATGTAAAGCTGTCCTCAATGACCGATTTGAGGGCGCGGAGCAGCCAGGTTCATTCTCGTGAGAGGATTAAGGAAAATGTCCGACGAGCATTAGACTGTCCAAAAGCGAGCTCGATCATTGCAATCTCAAGCTTAGCCAAGTGCCCGGGGTTGGAACTTCAGGCCGCTGCCTTCCGCCGCCGCCAGAAATCTGAAGACAAAACAAAGCAATTGTTGCTTTGGATCATGCTGCAATTAGACTGAACATGCAGGTTGTCGTATCATGGCCTGTGAGGGGCCGTGTGTGGAAAATGACCGATCAGACCAAAACACTCCATAGCGATTTTATTGCCTCCGAGTTGGAGCGTGAGATAATTGCCCACATGTGGCCGGCAGGCTCAAAGCTGGATGAGAATGCGCTGGCCCAGAGGTTCGGCGTCTCGCGAACCCCCGTCCGCGAAGCCCTGCATGTGGTGGTTTCCCGGTCTCTTGCCAAGCGCGAGCCCTATCGCGGTGTGGTGGTTGCCGATGTCAGCCGAGACCGCATTGACCAGATGTTCGAGGCGATGAGCGAGATCGAGGCAATATGCGGCCGGTTTGCCGCAGCCCGCATGACCATGACCGAGCGAACCGAGCTTGAGGCCGTCCACAACAGAATGCAGAACGTGGCGCAGCAGCGCGATTTTCCCAGCTACGACCGGATCAACACCGAATTCCATTCGCTCATCTTCGCCGGTACCCACAATGAAGACCTGGTGGAAACAGCCAATGCCATGCGTCTCAAGCTCGCGCCATTTCGCAGCTCACAGCTTCAACAGGCCGAGCGGGTAGCAAAGTCCAATGAGGAACATACCCAGATTGTCATGGCCATCCTGGACCGCAACAGCAAGGATGCGGAAAGGGCCCTTCGGCGCCACCTGCAAAGCGCCGCCAAGGCCGTGCTGCAGGCTCGTTCAGCCAAACGTTGAGTAGAGCATTCGCAATGCGGTGATACCCAGGAATACGGCGAAAGCCCTTTTCACCCATTTTGGATCGAGACTGTGGGCGAGTTTCGCACCGACGGGTGCGAAGAAGGTGGTGAAGGGAAAGATGATCGCCACCGCGATAAGATTGACGTAGCCCAACGACAAGGGTGGACGATCCGGCACACTCCATCCTGAAAAAATGAATCCGATGACAGCAGGTATCGCGATCATGAAACCGAAGGCCGCTGCCGTTCCCACCGCACGATGGATCGGATAGGAAAACGCAGAAAGTGTGGGAACCGACAATGTCCCGCCGCCAATCCCCATAAGTGACGATAACAGGCCTATCACATAGGCAATCGCGGACTGGACTGCATTGCTCTCGGGTAGCTCTGATGCGACCACAAGCGTCTTCGGGATCGCCATATTCAGTGCGACCGCCAGCGCGACGAACCCGAAAATGGCTTTTAGTCCTGCCGGATCAATGTATTTGGCAAGCAGGCCGCCAGACAGTGCTCCCAGAGCGATGGCAGGCGACCAGCGCTTGAGAAGGGCCACATCCACCGCGCCGCGCTTGTGGTGCGCACGCACCGAGGACATGGAGGTGGCAATGATCGTTGCCAGTGATGTGGCGACCGCCATGTGCATTGACAGCTCCGGCTGAAATTCGATCAGCGTGAACAGCCAGAACAGGATCGGCACGATGACGATTCCACCGCCCACACCAAGCAGCCCGGCAATCAATCCGGCGAAAATCGAGGCCAGACCGAGACTGACCGCAAGGCCGATCATCTCGGAAGTCGAGAGTGCAGTGTCCAAGATATGTGTCCCTTCGCTATTCTGCGTCAGTAGGAAAGTGCTGCGCCATCAGATCGCGGATCACTCGCCGCTTCCATAAGACCTGAGGTATGAAGAACGACAGCGCCCGCATGGCCAGCAAGATCGGAGAACTCCGGGATCATTTCGACCTCGTGACCTGCCGCCTTGAGCGCTTCAACAAGCCTTGGGTCAAAGCGGGCTTCAAGCTTGAGAGATGTGGTCGCGTCCCCCCAGGTCTTCCCCAGAAGCCAGCGCGGCAGGGTAATCGCCTGCTGCAGATCGCCGCCGAAGCTTGCATAGCGCGTGAAAACAGCCGCCTGTGTCTGAGGTTGGCCTTCGCCGCCCATGGTGCCGTAGGCAAACACGCGACCGTCGGTGAGTTCCGCCAGCGCCGGGTTCAAGGTGTGAAATGGACGCTTGCCCGGAGCAAGCTGGTTGGGGCCTTCGCCAAGACTGAATCCCGCGCCGCGGTTCTGGAAAAAAACACCTGTGTCCAGACAGGTCAGCCCCGAACCGAATTCCCAGAAAACGCTCTGGATAAAGCTTACGACGGTGCCTTCGCTGTCGATGGCGCCCATCCAGATAGTGTCGCCCTCCTTGGACTCATGGGGCCAGAAGAGGGCGGTCTTCCTGTCGATCCTGCTTGCCAGCTGATCGAGCACTTCCGGCTGCAGCCAGTCACTCGCGGGCTTGCGCATGGTATCGGGATCACCAAGTTCCGCATTGCGGATGATGAAGGCCTGCTTGGTCGCTTCAATCAGCCCGTGGATATGCTCAAAACCTTCTGCCTGGCTCACTCCCAGCCGGTCGAACAGCGCAAGTATCATCAGAGATGACAAGCCTTGCGTGGGCGGTGTCATGTTATAGAGCTCGCCATCGGAGACGGAAACAGCAAGCGGCTCAACCCGGTCTGCCTTGAAGTCCTGAAAATCCTCGAACCGCAGCGGGCTTCCTTGTGCTTCCAGAAAGGCTGCATGTGTTTTCGCGATGTCACCGGTGTAGAAGCTATCGATTCCATCGCGGCCGATGGTTTCCAGCGTCTCACCCAAGGCAAGCTGACGCATCCGGTGCCCCTGTTCCGGAGGTCTTCCGTCAACAAGAAACGTCTCTTCAAAACCCGGAACGCCACTGAGTGTCGAGAGCTTGTCACGCGTGCAGGCAGCCTGGTTGCCGGTGACCGCTATCCCGTCCCTCGCATAGTTGAACGCCGGTGACACCAGTTTCGACAGCGGCATGCGGCGCGCCTGATCGACCTGGTCCAGCGCCATTTCCCAGCCTCGCAACGTGCCTGGTACTGTGAGCGCGGCAAGTCCGCCCCGGGCGGGGATGGTGTCGGCGTGACCTCTTTCCCGGTACCATTCCGGGGTGGCCAGTCGCGCCGCGCGTCCGCAGGCTGATATACCGATCGGGGCCTGGCCCTTCTTCTTGATCAACCAGAAACCGTCACCGCCGATGCCGTTCATATGCGGATAGACCACGGCAATGGTCGCGGCTGCCGCAACCATTGCCTCGATTGCGGTTCCGCCTGCTTCAAGGACGTCGCGGCCCGCCAGCGCTGCCACCCGATGCGGCGCTGTGAAGGCGCCTTTGTAACCCAATGCACTGTAAAGCATCACCAACCTATTGTTTCAGGCAGCCAGAGAGCGAGCTGCGGAAAAGTGTAGACCAGACCCAACCCGATCAGCTGAAGGCCGATAAAGGGAATGACCCCGCGATAGATGTCAATTGTTCTCACTTCTGGTGGCGCTACCCCCTTGAGGAAGAACAGTGCCCAGCCGAAAGGCGGGGTCAGAAACGAGGTCTGGAGATTGACGGCCACCAGGATGGCAATCCACGCCATGTCCGCGCCAGCCTGCATGAAGATCGGCAGGAAGAGCGGCAGCGCGATGTAGGAGATCTCGATCCATTCGAGGAAAAAGCCCAGGACGAAAATCAACAGCATCAGGAACAGGATCTGTCCGTCAAGCCCGCCGGGAACCATCGAAAAGGCGTCCTGCACAAGCCGTTCGCCGCCAAGTCCTCGGAACGCCAAACCGAAGGGCTGGGAGAAGATCAGGATCAAGAACACCATCGCGCTGGTGACAAAGCTGGACCGCACCACCTCGCGCATCATGGAAAAATTCAGCCGGCCGGAAAACAGCGCAAGCAGGATGGCCCCGAATGCACCCATCGAAGCAGCCTCCGTCGGGGCTGCCACACCGCCAATAATTGATCCCAGAACGAGGAAGATCAGGGCAATCGGCGGCAGAACCACACGCAGCAGCTTGCCTGCCAGTTCCCTGCGGGAGGTGAGATCCCGTTCGGCCTGCGGAATGGCGGGAACACTGGCCGGATAGAGGATGCCGAGCAGAAGAACATAGCCCACAAACAGCAGGGACAGGATGAGGCCGGGAATGAGGGCTGCGGCAAACAGGGTGCCCACCGATTCACCCATGATATCAGCCAGCAGGATGAGCACCAGGCTGGGTGGAATGATCTGGCCCAGCGTTCCCGAAGCGCAGATAACGCCGCTTGCCACACCCTTGTCATAGCCGCGGTTGACGATCGGGCCGAGCGCGATCAGGCCAAGCGTCACCACCGTTGCGCCAACCACGCCGGAGGCCGCCCCCATCAACACCCCGACAAGGATGATCGCCAGCGCCATGCCGCCCCGCAGGCCGCCCATGGCAAGTCCAATGACCTCAAGCAGGTCTTCGGCAATTTTTGATTTTTCGAGCATGATGCCCATGAAGATGAACAGCGGCAAAGCCAGCAGCGTGTAATTGGTCACCACCCCGAACACGCGCGCGGGCAGCAGTGCAAACAGCGAGGTGCCAAAGCCGAGATAGCCAAAAAAGAATCCGGTGACGCCAAGGCATATAGCCACCGGAATCCCTCCCAGCAGCATGAGAAAGAATGCGCCGATCATGCAAAGCGATAAAATTTCCGTATAGGGCATTGGATCAATCCGATCCGGCTGCTTCGGGCTTGCCAACAAGATGTACCAGGTGGGCACAAAGCATCGACAGCGCCTGGAGAGCGAGCAGGAAAAATGCAATCGGCAGGGCCGATTTGAGGAGATAGCGATAGGCCAGACCACCGGGATCGGGTGAGCCTTCGTTGATCGAGTAGCTCTGTTCCAGATATCCGATGGACAGCCATGCAAGGGCTAGTGCGCACAGCATCAGCAGGGCTGATGAGATTGTATCTACAATCCTTTTCGTCTTCACGGAGAACCGGTCGTAAAACACATCGACCCTCACTTCACCGCCGGCATTCAACCCGTAGGACATGCCGAACAATGCGCCCAGCGCCATGAGGTGCCATTCCGCCTCCTGCATGGCCACGCTGCCCAGTCCGAAAAGGTAGCGACCAAGCACATTTCCAGCCACCACCAAGACCAAGGCAAGTCCGAGCCAGGCGGTCACCTGGCCCACCGTGCGGACGACGCTTGCAGCGCCGTCCGCAATCATTTCAAGCCTGTGAGCCATGTGGATGTCAGGCCTTCAGGTTCGCAAAGGGACGCTCCGAGACGGCTGCCCAGCTGTCATGCTCCGCCTTGAATGCCATGAAGGCGTCATGGACCTTCTTGGTAGCAGGATCGGCATTGGCGATTTCTTCAAGCGTCGCGGCTGTAGCCGTACGAAGCGCTTCGACAACGCTCTCGGGCAGCACATTTGCTTGGACGCCGAAATTTTCAACCAGATCCTTCAGCGCCGCAGCATTGTTGGCTTCGCACCATGTGTGGCTTTCCAGGTTGCAGGCCATGGCCGCTGTCTGGACGATGGCCTTGAGGTCTGCGGGCAGCGAATCCCAGGCTGTCTGGTTCATCAGCAGTTCGGTGACGTTGCACGGCTCGTGCCAGCCAGTGGTGTAGTAGTACTTGGCTGCATTCTGCAGGCCAAGGCGACGATCCTGGTAGGGGCCGACAAACTCGGCGGCATCGATCACGCCACGCTCCAGTGCGGGGAAGATTTCGCCACCCGGCAACAGCTTCACGTCTACGCCAAGCGACGCATAGACCTTGCCGGCGAGACCTGGAATTCGCATCTTCAGGCCATTGAAGTCTTCAACGCTTTCGATCGGCTTGCGGAACCAGCCGGTCATCTGCACACCGGTGTTGCCAAGCGGCAGCGCCTTGAGGCCGAGCGGCTGATAAAGCTCGTCCCAGAGCTCCATGCCACCGCCATGGTAAAGCCACGCGTTCTGTCCCTGAAAGTTCATGCCAAAGGGAACGGTGGTGAAATATTGTGCGGCAGGCAGGCGGCCTGCCCAGAAATAGGAGTTGGCCGAGTTCATCTCCACCGTTCCGTTGCGCACGGCATCAAAGCCTTCAAGCGCAGGGATCAATTCGCCAGCAGCAAAATGCTGGATCTTGAGGCGGCCGTCGCTCATGGCCTCGACTTTCTTGCAGAAGTCTGTGGGGCTGCCTGGACCTTCAACATAGAACGGCGACCCCGGGCCATAGGCATTGGTCATCTTCCAATTGAAGGTGGTCTGAGCCTTGGCTATGGACGGCGCTGCCAGGGGGGCGGATACGGCGGCTGCGGCTACCGTGAGAAAATTGCGACGTTTCACGAGCTGTCTCCATGGTTTGTGTCGAGGACCAATGTCTCCCGAAAAATTCTGCGATTTGGCGGGCAATTTGTGCGCTGCCGAAATGAGCTAAGCAATCACTGTGCCAAAATCACAAGCCATTGAAAAATATTGATGATATCAAAAATCCAAACCCGTTTTGTATACAATATAGAGCTATAATGCGCAAAAAATATGCAATAGAACTAACAGAAGGCACATGTGAGCATCCCCGGTTTCCTGCGCGATTTGACTGCGAACTGTCTCAATGGCTTCAGAGCTAGCGCGTTGACCGCGGGCCTTAAGAGCAATCGGTTTCATAAATGTCGCTGTTGAAATCTGCAGCCAATGTCAGCCCGCCGTCCTGTCTGACTTGGATTGATCCACAAGACGAATGGTTCCAACTCCTGAAACATTTGACCCTGGTACCATTGTTGGCAGTCTCAGCTTTCGGAAAAGGGAGAGCCGCCCTTAATAGCCGCTATGCGTGCCCTTTATGGATATTCAGGCCCGAATTGCCTTTTCCTCAAACAGGGGCAGGAAAGCTGGCGCTTTTGGTGGATGCGAAAGAGTGCGCGCAGCTTTTTGAAGCGGACAGTTCGCGACTGAACTGGATAATTGTCCCGCCGACGATCGGAGTCCCACACTCGCAACATGATAGCCGCTTTGCCTGCGGGCGGGCGTCGGCATCCAGACTCCGTCAGGATGTCGATGCACGCCTAGAGGGGCTTAAATGCGCCACCAGCCTGACAACAATGTAGATATGAGTGAGCAGCAGGATGGGCGCGTAGATGACCAGGAGGAACCACATCGCGCCGATATCGGCCTCAAACACACCGGCATTAGAGGCGGTCGGCCCAACGGTAAGCAGGTCCCCGATTCCTGCGACTGAGAACAGGATCACCAGCGGCACCGCAAGCCTGGAACCCAGGGAAATGGCAATGACCGCGATCAGGGCGCAGATACCGGAGGCGTAATCGCCCCAGGCCATGATTGCCAGCGCGTCTCGGGAAACCGTTGCATCGACCTGTCCGTTCACTACCAGAGACAGCCCAAGATAACGGAAGGCATGCAGCACGAGCAGCGGCAGCGTTGCCGCCTCAAAGGTCTGCGCCCGGAACCACGGCTGCAGATAGATCCGGAAGATCACAAGATAGAGGGCGATTGCCGTGGTGAACTGGATCGCAAGATAGGCAAGGTTGTTCATGGCTTCATCCCCTCTGGTCAACTCGCAGAGATAGCCGGCCAGGGGCAGGATGCTTGCTCTTCATGCGAAAGCGATGCTGTCGTTGAGCGGCAGCGTTCTGATGCGTTGGCCGGTCAGGCGCGCTTCTCGATCTGGTCTTGGTCGCAACCCCATGGCATTCAGGGACAGAGCTTGAAGGACCCCGCATATGGAAAGTTCCGAAACCTATTCCCTGTTCATGGCGACCGACGTGGCTTGCCGGATCCTCGGTATCGATCCGCAGGTGATGCTCGAGACGGCAGGTCTTGCCGAGCTCGCGCGCGGTCGGACCGAATTGCGGGTGACTGCGGATCAGTATTTCGATGCCTGGAATACAATGGGAGTGCTCTCGCCGCGCGCCGATTACGTGCCTTACCTCGGGGTC
Organism: Hoeflea sp. AS60; assembly: GCF_038900115.1. Lineage (NCBI taxonomy): Bacteria > Pseudomonadati > Pseudomonadota > Alphaproteobacteria > Hyphomicrobiales > Rhizobiaceae > Hoeflea > Hoeflea sp. AS60. Next base: position 1,051,910 of record NZ_JBBMQP010000001.1, read on the forward strand.
GCGATTTCCCGCGGACCAGTGATCCCGGTCTTTTTCACACTGTCGTGTGCGCCTGATCTGGAAACCGGGCTGATGCGTCTGGCGCAGTTCAAGTCGTTGCTGGGTCCGGCCCGGATGCGCGTTTTCAGGGATGGCCCGCTCCTGCGCGTGGAGTATGACAGTGTCGACAATCGGTGTCCCATGCCACCAAGCCTTGGCGCACTGCAGCTCATCTGCATGGTAGAGAACATACGCGGAGCCGCCGTACATCTCGTCTGCCCGGTTTCGGCAGGATTTGATGGCTCAGAGGCAGACAGGCGGCAGATTGCCGGGCATCTGGGGATCATGCCCGAACATTCAGATGTCGCCTTCGTCGCCTTTTCGCCAGAGGATGCGAAACGCAGGTTCATTTCCGAAAATCCAACCCTTTGGGCTGATATCGAGGCGGACCTGAAGCTTCAACTGGCAGCCCAGAATGATCGCCTGCCAATAGCCGCTCGGGTTCGAGGCGCGTTGGTCGATCTGATGCCAGCGGGGCGCACAGGCGCAGAAGACGTGGCCGCCGCCCTTGGGCTTAGCCGCAGCACGCTGCAGCGACGATTGCGCGATGAAGAAACAAGTTATCAAGCGGTACTGGATGGGACCCGGCGGGACATGGCGATCCGATATCTTACCAAGACCACCCTGCGCGCCGAAGGGATCGCGAATGTCTTGGCTTACCGCGATGCCAACAGCTTTTCGCGAAGCTTTCGCAGGTGGACAGGCCTTGCGCCACTAGCATTCCGGCAAGAGGCGGCGAGCCGATCGACAGTGTCGAGCTCATCTGAATAAGACCACCCTCAGGATGGCCTATTTGGTATCCACAGGATCTGCCCGGTTCTTAGCGTAAGCGGAGGCGGCGCGCCTGCTAAAGCCGAACGTCTGCCTAGCCCGCTTCATTTCCGCAAGCTGCCTGACAGACTACCGTCCCCAAACGAGCCGGCCAGGCATGCGCCCCCAATCCGGCCGTTCATGTGTCCAGATAGGCTTCCCTAAACCGGACGTTTGCGGCATTTCGCTGAGGCGCACAAGCTGCATTTCGTTGCGCTCCCAAGCGCTGGAAAGGGGGGCAGCCCTTTGCCGTTATCCTCACAGCACGCCGTTTCCAACATGCTTACGCGTCGGATTGTTGAACACCTCGATTTATTGGCACGCGCCCCTCCTGGCTTCTTTGCCTGTCCTATAGATAGGTACTGCGTCTTATCCGTTCTCGCGTGACGAGGTTGAAAAACTCTCTGCGACAACATTGTTTCAGGGTCAGGCCGCACATAGGGTTCGGCAAGTGAAGCAGTTGAACTCGCCGCGGCGCCGAGAGCGATTGGAAGACGCTAAGCGATCCTTGTGGCCAGATGAAGTGAAAACAAGGCACGCACTGCGTGATACTGCTGGCGAGTTTAGTTACGAATTCCTGCCGGTACGTGGAATGAAATTGCGGTTATCGCCTCTACAATGAGGAACGGCTCACCGTGCGCAAACGTGGTGGCAGGAAGCGTGCCATTGGAACCAAAGCGCCGATGGGAATCCCACAAAGGCCAAATCAGTGTTGGAGTCTGGACTTCGCATCAGACAGCCTGTCGTGTGGTCGTTGGATCCGTATCCTGAGCGTGATTGAGGACTTCAATCGGGAATGCCTGGAAGCTGTTGTCGATACATCCCTGTCGCACGCGAACTGGACCAAATCTCTGGGATACGGGGCTATCCCTGCATGGTGGTTAGCGACTACGGCACCGAGCTGAGGTGGAACGCGATCCTGAAATGGCAGGAGGACAGCAAAGTCGAGTGGCACTACCTCGCGCCAGGCAAGCCGATGCAAAACGGGTTCGTTGAATCCTTCAATGGCCTAAACGTTGCCCGGTTCCTCGGCCAGGTTCAGCAATCCAGTTTGTGTTTGATAATCTTGTCGGTAGTATTCAACATTCTGGTGTCTCCGTTCTGATGGTTGGTGAGCACCACCATCAGAACGGACAACCATCATCTCTTGCAAAAGGTGCGCCGTCCTCATTCCAGCCCGCTGGAATGAGGACGGTTTCAGATCACATTGGGACTAATTCACGTAGATTGAGCCGGAGATTGCATTCTTCCAAGGCCCAAAATGTCTCAAATCTTCGACGTTGGACCATACCTTGCGCGAAATCAAACTAACGACCGCTGTGCCACTCTCAAGAGTTTTGCTCCGATACGGCCGTTTGAGATGTTAGCTCGCCATCAATGCGAACATTCAGCTCACCATTCGCGGAACGATCTACGCGAATATCCCGGCGCCTTCCTTCAACTTCAATATGCGCGGTGAAACCGTTCCAGTGGGCGGGAATAGCCGGTCGGACCAAGAGTTCTCCGCTGCGCACTTCAATCCCCAATATTGCCTCCACCGCCGTGCGGTAAAGCCAGCCAGCGGAACCGGTATACCAGGTCCACCCGCCGCGCCCGGTCTTGTCGCCTTCGCCATAGACATCCGCGGCAACAACGTAGGGCTCAACACGATACCTGTCAGCGGCGGTCTCGGTGAGCGCATGATTGACTGGATTGAGCATCGAGAATGCGCGCCAAGCGTCGTCGTTTCGGCCCATTTTCGCCAATGCATAGGCAACCCAGGTCGCCGCATGTGTGTACTGTCCGCCGTTTTCACGAACGCCGGGCGGATAGCCCTTGATGTATCCGGGATCCTTCGGCGTGTTTTCGAACGGCGGGGTAAACAAGCGGATGAGCCCGTCATCATCGTCCATCAGATTGTCGGTAACACTGTCCATCGCCAAGGCCGAACGCGCCGCGTCACCATTCCCGGACAGTACACTCCAAGATTGCGCAATCGAATCGATCCGACATTCTTCTGATTGGGACGACCCGAGCGGTGAGCCGTCATCGTAATAGCCGCGGCGATACCATTGGCCATCCCAGCCGGCCCCTTCCAGAGCCGCCTTCAGTTTCTCCGCGTGATCACGCCATTTCGCTGCGTGAGCCGCTTCGTTCCGTCTCTCGGCGATCGGGATGAACTGATCCAGTGCATGCAGCAGGAACCAGGCGAGCCATACGCTTTCGCCACGGCCTTCCTCCCCGACACGGTTCATGCCGTCGTTCCAGTCACCGCCAAGGATAAGAGGCAACCCGTGCGAACCGGTACGGTCAATGGCCAGCATCAGGGCTCTGGCACAATGGTCGTAAACACTGACCTTTTCACGGGAATGCGAGGGCTGGAAAAACGCATCATGCTCGTCTTCGGCAAGGGTTTTCCCCTTGAGGAAGGCCACTTTCTCTTCGAGAATTGTTATGTCACCGGTAACTGTCACATACTGCGTAACAGCATAGGCCAGCCATACAACATCATCTGAAATCATGGTGCGTACCCCGGCCCCCGTATCTGGAAGCCACCAATGCTGGACATCGCCTTCCTTGAACTGCCGTGATGCAGCCTTGAGGATTTGACGGCGCGCAAGTCCGGAATCGTGTAGCAAAAGTGCCAGCGTGTCTTGCAACTGGTCACGGAAGCCAAAAGCTCCTGACGCCTGGTAGAATGCGCTGCGGGCGTTAATGCGACAGGCAAGATTTTGGTATGGAAGCCAGGTGTTGACCATTTTGTTGAACGCATCATCCGGAGTTTCGACCTGAAGGGTTCCGAGAAATTGCCCCCATTCGGCTGCCGTTTGCTGTTGAAAATAATGGAACCCGCGATCACGCAATCGTTTCAGTATTGGCGCCACATCGCTGGATTTATCTGCATCACCCAACATGAAGACGACACTGCGTGTTTCACCCGGCGGTATCTCGATCTCGCAAGCAATCACACCGCAAGGGTCGCCACGGGTTTCGGTGCCATTGGCCGGGGCAGCCCCGCTCATCACGATGCCCGGACGCTTTATCGTCCCGCCAATTCCAAAGAAATCCCCGCGCGACGCTGTGAAGGCGACAACCGACGTGTCGGCGGCAAGGAACGCAGTGCGTTCTGGGAACGCCAATGAGTACGGGTTGGTCGCTGTCATCGCCTGGCTGACAGGATCGAAGCTGCATTTGACAAAGGGGACTGTCTTGGAGCGATCATTGCCCAGCACCAATTCGACATAGGCATAAACCCGAAGGCGGCGGGAGGTTTTCCCGAAATTGGAAATTTCAATACGGGATAGCTTTGCCGGCTCTTCGCCCGCGATGATCGTCGTGAGTTTTGACGTCAGCCCGTCACATGTCATCGACATCGCAGTGCGGCCAGGGCCAAAGCGGGTTTCATATCGGGCGGCCGCGTCCACGGCCAAAGCCGCAAGCGGCGCATACAGCCTTCCATTGTCCACGTCGCGAATATAGAAGGCCTCGCCTGGACGGTTGGTGACCGGATCGTTGGTCCACGGCGTGAGTTGATAGTCACGGGAGTTGCGGCTCCAGGAGAAGGCGGCTCCTTCCGCCGAAACGTGGAAACCGAATTTTTCGTTGGAGATCACGTTGATCCACGGTTGCGGCGTTGAACGCCCCGCAGCGAGACGGATCACATAATCATTGCTGGCAGAATCGAAACCGCCATAACCATTCCAGAACAGCAGATCATCGCCGGTGACATCTTCGCCTTGATCGGGACTGCGTGACACTTTTCCGGGAAGCTGCACCATCTGGGATTTGCCGCGAAGCGGCTCCTCTTCCGTATCAGCAGCCTCCGCAATCACTTTTTCGATGCGTTCCAGCTGTTCCGACAGTTTGCCGTTTCGGGTGTGCAATACCACGCGGGCTGTGGAGAGAAGCGCCGAGTATAATTTTGGTGTCACCAGGTCCTGGCGGACCGAGAAAATATGCTGGCCCGGTCCAGATGCAAGTCCGCGCCTGGCGGCGTTCACGCAATAGGCGTCAATGGCATGCTGCACGTCCTGTGCGTAGGAGGATGCGCGTTCGTTAACGATCACCAGATCGGAAATCAGGCCGCGAGACCGAAAATACTCCTGCATGCGGAAGGCTTTGCGCACAATCGGCAAGTCAGCCTCATTGTCGAGCCGCAACAAAAAGATGGGAAAATCCCCGGAGATGCCCATGGGCCACAAGGCGGATTGCTGATGCTCACCATCGGCTGCCGCGATGCCTTCCGATGCCAGCGACAGATCTGGATACACCAGATAACCGGCAAATTTCTGGAACAGAGCCGCCTCTTGTGGCGTGATATCTGTGTGGCGCATCTGCACCTGGGACCGTGTCCAGGCGAGATGAAGCTCCTGGGAAAAGCTTTCGGCATGATGGAAATGGGTAACCGCTGCTTCAATGTCCTGGCGGCGCGGTGCCGCGATCGTCCAGAATATCACCTCCACTTCCTTGCCCGGGGGAATGCGTACGACGCGACGCAGTGCCATGCAGGGATCCAGGGTGTAGCCATCGCTTCCGCTCAGCTTGCTGCCCGGTTCGAAGGCCGCGGCGTCAGCCAGGCTGTGCCCACGCCCGATAAACCGTCTGCGATCCGTTTCCGCCTGCGTGGCGCGGCCACCTTTTACGTCAGAAACGAGATGCGCAACGCACATGTCCGGGTCGGTTGGCGAGCGCCTGTTCCGCTCGGCGTAAATGACATCGCCATTCGGGCCGATATGGGTCCGGACAAACATTTTGGAAAACGCGGGATGTGCTGTGTCGGAGGCATCCGCAGCCAACACAGGTTCGCAATAGGACGTCAGTTCGATGGTGCGTTCACGCTCCCCCTTGTTGGTGAGGACAACCCGACGGCCCTCCGCATCAAAATTCGATGCTACAAGGCACTCAAGTCGAGAGCTTAGCGTTCCACGGGTCTTGAAGAATTCTGCCTTTTCGTCCGAGAAAATTGTTCTCGCAGTATCCTCCGGCGAGGAAATCGGCCCTGGTGTAGCCGACCACCAATCACCATCATCAAGATCGCGCAAGAAGATGAAGTTACCCCAGTCATCGAAAGTCGGGTCAGGGCGCCATCGGGTGACAGAGAGACCGTTCCAACGCGCATATCCCGAGCCGCTGGCCGTCAGCATGACGGAATAGTGGCCGTTGGAAAGAAGAAGAATTTCGCGACGGTTGCGTTCAGGGTCGTTGATTTCGCGGAATTCGCGGTTCTGCAATTGCGACAGCCCGTCGGTCGTTTCCGTGGATGGTTCCGCACGCCGCAGCGGCACAAGTTCACGCGGCGGCTTCTCCTGCAGCAGCAATTCAGCAGCTTCGATCACAGGATCGGCGTGAAAACGATCCCGCATGCGTCCATCATGAACAGCGTTGGCAATCGCCACGATGCTCATGCCTTGATGGTGAGCCATATAGTTGCGGACGACGGCGCAACTTTTGCCTTCTGGCAGACGCGATGGCGTAAAATCGATCGCATCGTAAAAGCCATACGAACCAAGTGCGTCATATTTCTTCAAATGGTCAAAATTCGCCAATGCCTGCGCGGGCACATACTGGCTTGCCAATGCCGTTGCGTACGGAGCGATGACGAGATCGTTGACCAGATTGCGCTTGAGGCCGAGCGAGGGGACGCCGAAATTTCGATACTGGTAATTCAGTTCCAGATCACGCGCATTGAATGCGGATTCTGAAATTCCCCACGGAACATCATGCGCCTGACCGTAGCTCACGTGACGCGCAATCGCCAGGCGATTGGTCTGGCTCAAAAGCCCGCCGCGTCGCTCATGCATGACCAGTGGTGGCATCAGATACTCGAACATCGAGCCTGACCACGAGGCCAGTGCGCCCTGCCAGTTCACATCTACGATGGGGCGGCCGAGACGAAACCAGTGGGTACTCGGAAGATCGCCCTTGGCGATTGCGAACAGACTGGTCAAGCGAGCTTCGGACGCGAGAAGGTCGTAACAGGAGGAATCGAGTTCGCCGTCCTCGGGCCTAAAGCCGATCGACAGGAAGCCCCGCATCTCGTCAAGAAGGAAAGAGAAGTCCATGTCGAAGGCTATTTTCCGGGCCCTTTCCGACGTGACCTGCAAATGCCGTTGCAGCGGCTTAAGCTGGCTGCGATCGAAAGTCGCATCGGCAAAGTGAGCCTCGCAAGCATCATGCAGGCTGCGCGCCCATGCGATGACATTGGCGCTTTCAACGGACTTGACCTCACTGTCCAGATCGACTGCCAAGGCCGTCAGCTCAGTCGCGATAAGCGACAGGTTAATGGCTCGGACCGGAGCGATCGCCGGTTCCTGCATGTGCCGCTCAAAGGTCTGCAAGAATCCCGACAGGCGTTCCTCGAGCCTGCGTCGCAAGGGCCTTGTCGTTCGCCGGTCATCGGCGACTTCGCCCAACGCTTGCTCAAGGATGTAGGCGGCGTCGCCTATACCCCTTATGTCGCCAAGCAGATGCACTGCTGGCGCTTCCGACCAGGATCTCAGAGCCGAACTGACGGCGATCAAATGTCCCGCCAGGTTGCCGCTGTCCACACTCGAGACATAGCTGGGGGGCAGTACCTCCAGAGTGCGCGTGTTGTACCAGTTGAACAGATGGCCGCGGTGCCGGGGAAGTTTTTCAATTGTGTCGAGCGTCTTGTCGATGCGGCCAATTGTTTCGGACAGGGTGATCCAGCCAAAATCTCTCGCTGCCACGGTCGACAGGAGGTACATGCCGATATTTGTTGGCGACGTACGCTCAGCCACCACCGGTTCCGGATCTTCCTGGAAATTGTCGGGCGGCAGATAATGGCTGTCTTCCGTCACAAAACGCTCGAAATACCGCCATGTGCGTCGAGCAATAAGACGCAGCTGTACTTCGACCTTGATGTCGATATGGAGCGAATCCTCGGTCAGCGCTGGCTTGCTGACAAACCAGGCTATCGCCGGAGCGGCTATCCACAGGGCACAGAAACCAGCGGCTATAACCGCCGTCTGCGGCTCGAATGTCAGAGCCAGAACCAGGCCCGAGAGTCCGATGACCGGAGATGGCCACATATAGGCATAATAGGAAACCGCACTCTTGCGCGCTGTCGCATCAACCTGCTCGGCTGTCCTCCATTCGAGCAGATGCCGGCGGCTGACAAAAACCCGGTATAATGACCGGACGATGGCATCGCCCATAATCCACGCCGTATGAGCGATGAAAACAATACGCAGCGCGCTCTGCGCCGTCGCGTTGACAATTTCGGACATCAATATTCGGAAATGGCCGCCAATTGAGACCTTTTCACCGTTGGGAAAGAGGGCGGCAAACAGAGACAATGTTGGTGCAATAAACAGGCTGATAATAAGGATTATCTGCCACATCACCGCAGTTTCCAGTGAAAGCACCGACCAGGACAGGATGCCACCGGTTATCCAGGCAATAGGCGTCAATGACCGCCGCAAGTTGTCGAGCATCCTGTACCGTCCGAGGCCATTCAGGCCGCTCGTACGTGAAAAAATCATAGGCAAGAGCTGCCAGTCGCCACGCACCCATCTGTGTTGACGAGACGCGTCGACATCATAGCGGACCGGAAAATCCTCGATGAATTCTATGTCGGTCGCAAGCGCTGCGCGCGAAATGGCCCCTTCGAGCAGATCATGGCTCAGAACCGAGTTTTCCGGCACCTTGCCGTTCATGCTCGCTTCAAACGCATCTATGTCGTAGAGGCCTTTTCCTGTGAAAGTGCCTTCACCGCACATATCCTGATACATGTCCGAGACAGAGAACACATAAGGGTCAAGTCCACGGTTGACCGAGAAAGTTCGCTGGAACGCGGACGCTTCAGAGCCTGTGGTCAGCGAGGCCGTCACCCGTGGCTGCAGGATTGAATATCCAGCGGTGACCTTTCCCTTTTCCGCATCCCACCTTGGCGCATTGAGGGGATGAGCGAGTTTTCCGACCAATGCCCGGACCCGATCGCGGGGCAGGCGAGTGTCGGAGTCCAGCGTCAGGATATATTTCACACCTTGCGGCACACCGTGGCCGGGTTTAAGGAACGTTGTGTCCTTGTCGCCGCGCAGCAACAGGTTCAGTTCGTGCAGCTTTCCACGCTTGCGCTCCCACCCCATCCACCTGCCTTCAGCTTCGTTCCAGAGACGACTGCGGTGAAACAGGAAAAAGCGGCGGCTTCCGGTGCCGATATATTTCTCGGACAGCAGATCCGTCTGTTGCTCGGCATAGGCCAGGATCTCGTCGTCGCGGTCGGACCGCTCTCGTTCGCTGTCAGTCCAATCGGAGGCCAGAGCAAAAAACAGTTCCTTGTCTGTATTGGCCAGGTAATGCACTTCCAAATTGCGCAGCAGTTCGTCGACGCTATCAAGGTCATTGATCAGGCATGGAATGACCACCAGCGTGCGTGCATCGGTCGGTACTCCGGCTTCGAACGCATATCCCGGAAGATGCGCCGGCCGGAAAAACGCGGCGGCAAGATACTGGAACAATCCGGAAGCAGCATCCCATGCCGGCAGTACGAAGAACACGGCAAGCGTCGTCAGCACGGTCAGGCTAACGCCTTTCGCAGCCAGCATATTTGAGGCAAGCAATACAAACAGGAGTGTCAACAGAGCGATCGGAGTGGCGATGCCTGCTACACCAAGCCTGCGATAGAAACGGCCGATTTTTTCCGCAAATGCAGGGCGATAGCCCATCTGCTGCTGCAGCTCAAGCACGCCCTCGGCCAGAAAATAGTACCCGATATCCCTGTCGCGCGAATCGTAAGGTGCCGAACTCTCTCGTGTTTTTTTCGCCAAAGCCAGGGCAGCGAGCGCAACTTCCTGCTCGCTGCCGTTCGACCGCCTTGCGACGCGTTCGATCACATCGCGATAGCTGTTTCTGGTGCGTGCGTCGACGAGCGCGAAGTTGCTTCCGGCGCGCAGCACGCAATCGACGCGGGAGGCGGATTCGAACCATTTGGTCCAATCCGTTTCATCAATTCGCCTGAGACTGCGAATGATGTTCCCAGCCGTGAGATTGCCCATCGAGAGCCGGGCATGCTCGGAAATGATCACTTCCTCCGCATGCGTTTCTCTTTGTTCCAGCAGGGTCTCGAGCCAGGAAAGGGCGTCGGACGAACCCAGGGAGCCATCGCGAAGTCGATAGAGCAATTGTGCTGCGTATGTGTCATCGTTCGTGGCATCGACGCCCGAAGCCATGAGTCTGGCATCGATCGTGTCGCTGCTTGCCAAGGCAACCTGGTCGGCGAAACGGTTGGCCCGGGCGCGCATTTCACGCGCCATCTCCACCCTGTCGGAGATTCGTCTCAGGTTTTCCAGGAGGACCATCCGCAAGATGGCTGGTATCGACCATATCTCGCCGATGGTCAAAACCTGATGCTTCTGAAAACCAGCGATCAGGCTGGACAACCCTTGAGGATCAAAGCTGGAATTGGTGTGCGCGACATAGAGCCAGGAGATGGCCAATGTACGGGGAATTTCGTCGCCGGCCGTGACCCGAAGCGTCGGCAATTTGCCATAAAACTTTCGCGGCAAATCGCGGGCAACCTGCCGGGCGTTCTCGTCAACAAGATGGTGATTGTCGAGCAGCCATTCGGCCGCGGGAGTGATCAGCAAGCGCTCTTCGGCGGCTTTCGCAATCGAGCTGTAATTGGCCAGCAGCGAGGATGCATTGTCCTTGATGCGGGCAGGGAAGGCGAACCCATCCCACTCTGGCAGCTCCCAGCGTGACTCGTGACCAAGTCTCTCTCCAAGAACCTCCAATTCTTCAGCCGCCAGAAAGTCCGCTCTTATTGCTTGAATAAGTCCACCGTCCGCTCCTTTTGGATCAAACTTGTTGACGTCACTGGGAGTGCTTCCAAGTCTCAAGCGGGAGAGTAGGGTCATGAAATCCATTTCGATTATGGCGATGCACATAAACGCGGCAGCAGACCATACGTTCCACGCTTCGGAGGGGGGACGGATGGATTGGCCACAGGATGCTGTAAAGAAGGCTTTGCAATGATGCACACATTGTCACAATGGTGTCGGTGCGTGGGTCAGCAAATGTGCTGCATATGGTCTTTGATGGGCCTGCTTATTTGATTGCTCCCGTCGAGGCTGGGCAACGAACAGATTTCGGGCGTCAACAGGCAAGCATTCGTTTCAAAATGGTGAGGCCGATCAAAGTTTGTTGCACCGCCGGGACAAAGTTCCGGAGCGGAGAAAGGCTGTCGCTTAACGAGACGGGATGATCCAGCTATCCCCATCCCGATACTTCAAAACCTCGCCAGAGATCATTCGCCTGGGGGTGATGATGCATAAGCGGCTCCCTCTGTGTCTCCACAATGTCGGGGGCCTACTGCATCAGAGCGGCATCGACGTCAGCGACGAGACCATACGGTTCTGGTCGAACAGCTTGGGCGGCTCAACGGATATCCGTCTTCCCATCGAGTTAGATGTAGTGGATTTCAAAGACGACGGAAGCCGCATCCGTTCCAACAAGGCAAAGGAAGAGTTTTTGGCGTGCGGTCAGGCGTTAATAAATTCGCTTCAATAAGCAGGATTCGCTCGCCATCAAATGAACTAGTTAGGGATGAGGTTAGGGACGCAAAATAGTTAAAAAGAATAGTCGTATAAATACCAATAAAGATAGAACGTGACGATGGCGGAGAGAGAGGGATTCGAACCCTCGAGACGGTTCCCCGCCTACACACTTTCCAGGCGTGCGCCTTCGACCACTCGGCCACCTCTCCGCATATCCGTCTGACGGGCAAGTACCCGGACATGCCGGCCGCTGTCAAGGCGGTCGCCCTGCCGAAAACATTGGTGACGAAGCACCAAAAATCCCCGGTCCGGATCGGGCGGCACTATAGCCAAGACGCCTTGCTTGGCAACCGCTATTTGGGGCTTGTGCCGACATTATTCCTTTGAGGCGCAGCCGTCGCCGCCAACTTGTCATTGCATGATGGTTTTGGGGCCTCTATGTCACAGGTTGGGGCTGTGATGCCGGCGTGTGATACCATGCCGGCCAAGGTGTCTGACCGGAGGACTAGATGCGATTTGTCGCGCGCGTGCTGAGCTTGATTTTTCTGGTGTTTGCGGTGCTGACCGGACTTGTGGATGCCATTCAGTCCGTCGCCGCTGGTCACCTGGTGCTGTTGCCTCTGATTGAAACATGGACCGAGAACAGTCCCGATACGCTGGCGTTCCTGCAGGACCTGTCCAATCAGTATCTGCCGGCCGTGGTCTGGGATACCGGTGTAAGCTGGGTTCTCGCGCAGCCATCCTGCGCCGTGTTTCTGGCGTTTTCGCTGCTGTTCTATCTTGCAGGCTATCGTCGCGCAAAACCCGCCGGTCGCTTTGCGGTCTGACTGCGGGGTGAAAGCCTGATTGCTGATGCCAGGCGCAGGACAGTTGCTGCCTCACGCGCTGGCGGTGCATACTCCTGCTCGGTGGGAATGAGCCTTGCCATTGTATCGCAGTGAGGTGGATCCGTTAGAAAAGCGTGGGTTGCAGGAGGAAGAGCGATGTTTCTGGTCGAGATGTTTCAGCGCAAGACCACGATGCCAACCGCTGCGGAAGCGCTGGCCGGACGCAACGAGCCAATCGAGACCGCTGTGGACCATGTCGTCAATGGCCGACCGTTGAAGCCGCCATTTGCCGAGGGGCTGGAGATTGCCTATTTCGCCATGGGGCGGTTTGCCAGTGCCGAGGTGCTGTTCTGGGGATTGTCCGGCGTGCACGTGACCGCCGTGGGTTACGCGGGCGGGCTGACCCCCAACCCCACCTATCAGGAAGTCCTGTCCAGCCTGACCGGCCATGCCGAGACGGTCATGGTGGTGTTTGATCCGCTTAAGATCAGCTATGATGCGCTGTTGAAAGTGTTTTTTGAAAGTCATGATCCGACCCAGTCCATGCGTCAGGGCAATGACATAGGCACTTTCTTCCGGTCCGCGATCTTCACGACGAGCGATGTTCAGACCTCGCAGGCAGAGCAGGCCAAGGACGCCTATCAGGCCGCCCTCAAGCAGGCCGGTCATACCGGCAAGATTGTGACCGCGATCGCGCCGATGAAGGCGTTCTACTATGCAGAAGCCAGCCACCAGCAACATGCGGCTCGAAATCCCGGGGCCCGGTCAGGCTTGAAGGGCACCGGCGTGCGGTTCCCCGCAACAGGCTGAAGCTCATCGGCAGTTTGGACTGCGAAGCTGACGCAAGGACAGTCTGGGTTATCTGCAAGTGACGCAAATCGGCGTTGGATTTTTCTCAAAAGCCATGCAAGGATGTGGCCTTCCGGCCTCCCACGGTCGGCAAATTCCGCAGGTCTGCCCAATCGGGCATGCGGGAGGAACAATAAAGATCAACAAATAACCTACAGGGCTGCACATCATGAAACGCACGCTTTTGAGCTTCCTCGCCATGGCCGCAATGTCTGCGACCGCCATGGCCGCCGACATCAAGCCGGCAATCATCTATGACCTTGGCGGCAAGTTCGACAAATCCTTCAATGAGGCTGCCTATGGTGGCGCCGAAAAGTTCAAGACCGAAACCGGTATTGACTACCGCGATTTCGAAATTGCCAATGATGCCCAGCGCGAGCAGGCGCTTCGCCGCTTCGCCAAGGATGGCAATAACCCGATCGTCATGGCCGGATTCTCCTGGGGTTCTGCGCTTGAAAAGGTTGCCGACGAATACCCGGATACCAATTTCGCCATCATCGACATGGTTGTCGACAAGCCCAACGTCCGTTCGGTTGTCTACAAGGAACAGGAAGGCTCGTTCCTGGTTGGCGTGATGGCTGCCAAGGCGTCTGAGACCGGCACCGTCAGCTTTGTCGGCGGCATGGACATCCCGCTGATCCGCAAGTTTGCCTGCGGCTACAAGGGCGGCGTTATCGCCACCAATGCTGACGCCAAGGTTCTTGAAGCCATGACCGGCACCACGCCGGACGCCTGGAACGATCCGGTCAAGGGCGGTGAAATCACCAAGTCGCAGATCGATCAGGGCTCTGACGTGATCTATGCGGCTGCTGGCGGAACCGGCATCGGTGTACTTCAGACCGCTGCTGACGCCGGCAAGCTCGGCATCGGCGTCGATTCGAACCAGAACGGCCTGCAGCCAGGCCATGTTCTCACCTCGATGATGAAGCGCGTCGATGTGGCCGTTTACAACGCATTCATGGACGCCAAGAACGATCAGTTCAGCTACGGCTTCAACGTGCTTGGTCTCGCAGAAGGCGGTGTTGACTACGCCATGGACGACAACAATGCGCCATTGGTCACTGATGAGATGAAGGCTGCAGTGGAAGCTGCCAAGGCCGACATCATTGCAGGCAAGATCACCGTTCACGACTACATGTCGGACAATGCCTGCCCTTACTGAGGCAAGCATCCGGCGTTTTCGCTGACGTGAGAACCTATTCGGCCGGGCTTTTGCCCGGCCGTTTTGTTGCGCGCTTGCCCGCCCCCGGGCTATAGGCTGCGCAAGATCAAACAGGGATCAATCAACCATGGCCGAAATCCGTACCCACAAGGGCGACCTTTCAGAAAAGGCAATGGCGCGTTACACGGGCGACATCGCCATTGATACGGAGACCCTGGGTCTGGTGCCGCGCCGCGACCGGCTGTGTGTGGTGCAGCTGTCCCCGGGGGATGGCTCCGCCGATGTGATCCAGATCGCGGCAGGACAGAACAGCGCGCCCAATCTGGTTGCCCTGCTTGAGGACAAAACCAAGCGCAAGCTGTTCCATTACGGCCGCTTCGACATTGCCGTGCTCTACAATACCTTTGGCGTGACCGCCACGCCGGTATTCTGCACCAAGATAGCCTCGCGACTGACCCGGACTTACACGGACAGGCACGGTCTGAAGGACGTGACCAAGGAGCTTCTCGAGATCGATCTGTCCAAGCAGCAGCAATCCTCCGATTGGGCCGCTGACACGCTGACGCAAGCCCAGCTCGACTATGCAGCGTCGGATGTGCTGCATCTGCATGCGCTGACCGAGAAACTGACCGCACGGCTTGTGCGCGAGGGGCGCGAGGACCATGCCAAGGCCTGTTTCGAATTCCTGCCGACACGGGCCAAGCTTGATCTCCTGGGCTGGCAGGAAACCGATATCTTTGCCCATAGCTAGGGGAGTGGATCGGCATGCCGGACTCCTGTGTTGCGCTCTTGCGGGGCATCAATGTCGGCGGCAAGAACAGGCTGCCGATGAAGCAACTGCTTGATATTGCAGAACAGCGCCTGGGGCTTGAGGATTGCCAGACCTATGTTCAGTCCGGCAATCTCGTCTTCAGGGCAGGGCTTGAACAGCGCGACGGACTGGAGCGGCGGCTGGAAGCCGAAATAGAAGCGGACTGCGGTTTCAAATGCGCGGTTCTGGTTCGCTCCGCCGCCGAGTGGGATGCCATTGTTGGCGACTGTCCCTTTGTCACGGAAGCCACTGCGGACCCAAAGCATGTTCATGTCTTCGTTCTTACAGCAGAGCCGTCGCCGGATGCTCTCGCCGATCTGGCATCGCGCGAGTTCGGCGACGATCGCTGGCATCTGGGCCTGCACGGGCTCTATCTGCGCACGCCGAATGGGACAGGACGTTCAAAGCTCGCCGGGTCTGTCGAGCGCATTCTCAAGGTGCCGATGACAGCGCGGAACTGGTCAAGCGTTCTGGCGTTGCAGGCCATGCTGCGTCCTGCCGGCGGCTAAAATATCCGTTTTCGCCAAGCGAACACGCTCCCGCGCGGGCGACCGCCGGGGTGTGAACCGAGACTGGCATTCCGGAGGGCCGCACGCAGGCTTTGCCTCTGGAGTTTTGGTAGTAGTTGGGTGGCGCAGCACGCGCACGGCCCGAGTGTCGCCGGATGATGTCCGCATCCGACAGGCGGCGCCTTGCACCCGCGGGAGTCTATCCCCGCCCGGATTGCTCCGGCAGCAGCCTGGACCGGCCGCTGGAGTGGGTTTCGAGGTTCCGGCACGGACCCTGACCGGTCGCAGTGGACCTGTCATGTCCGCCACAGACCCGGACCGGTGTCGGCGCTTCTTGCCCGCCTTGCGGCTGGCATGAAACGAAAACCCGGCCCGGTGGCTGGCTTTGCACGATCCTCGACAAAGGACCGCCCGCCAGCGGAACCCCGATGGCCTCCGCCTCCTTCCGCGACCTGCCGCACGTTACGACAGATCCCGAAAGGCCTTCCTCCCGCGTGGACCGACACGTTCGCGGGCCCATCCGGCAGCAGGAGTGCAGACATGATGGCAGGGGGCGGTATTGTGTGGATGAAATCGCCAGTCCTTTTACCAAGATGGTGCGGCGTGCACCCTCTCCCTCTTGGTGGGGGAGAGAAGCAAAATCAACGGCTTGGCCGCAGGCCAAACGTTAGATTTTGCAAGAGAGGGGGTAGGTTTAAGCGTGGGAAACGTCCCCCTCATCTAGCCTTGGCGCTAGGCGTATAGCTTTATTTCGGAATAGTCGTGCTGCTGGAGAGCAAGCGCCGCGTCATAATGCGCCTGCAGGCTAAGCCACGTATCGACCCCCATCCCGAAAAGCCTATCGAGGCGATGTGCCGTATCGGCTGTCACAGAGCGGTTTCCAGCCACTATTTCAGATATCCGATTGGCGGGCACACCAATCATGGTCGCGACTTTACGAGCAGACAGACCATATGGCTTCATAAACTCTTCAAGGAGCATTTCGCCGGGATGTGTCGGCAGCCGGTTTGCAGGTAAGCGCATTGCCATAACCTCCTAGTGGTAGTCTACTATCTCGACCAGCGAGGCCAATCCGTTTTCAAATCGAAAACATATCCTGTACTGATCATTTATCCATATGGCCCATTGGCCTAAGCGGTCTTTTGTCAGCGGGTGCAGCTTATTGCCGGGCGGGCTTCTAAGCTGTTCCACCGAACAACGCTGTTAATCTGATCGAGTTTGCGCCTCGCTGTTCTACAGATACCGGGCTGCAAGCCTTTGACAGGATTGCCATTGAATACAGCCTCTGTTTCTGCATTGGCAAATGACACAATCATACGTGATACGTATCACGTACAATAGGCCTTGTCAATCACGGCGACCAGGCACCGGACCGCGAAACTCTGTGAGAGTCGACTTGATCTTTGCGCTTCGCCTGCCAATCTCGAAATTGTAAAACCCTATCCGGCTTGGACACCTCTCCGACCTCCCCTCAATGGGGAGCCGCAAGTCTCAAGCCATCAAAAAACCCGCCGGATCGCTCCGGCGGGTTTCGTATTTTCAGACGTCAGATCCGAGAAGGATCAGTCGTCGCTGTTCTGCTTCTTCAGGGCTGCGCCCAGAATGTCGCCGAGCGATGCGCCCGAGTCGGACGAACCGAACTGTGCAACTGCCTGCTTCTCTTCGGCGATTTCCAGCGCCTTGATCGACAGACCGACCTTGCGGTCCTTCTTGGAGAAGCTGGTGACGCGGGCATCGACCGTCTGGCCGACCGAGAAACGCTCGGGGCGCTGCTCGTCACGGTCACGCGACAGGTCCGAACGGCGGATGAACGAAGACAGGTCTTCGTGATCAACCAGGACCACTTCGAGACCACCGTCGGTGATTGCAGTCACCTTGGCCGAAACAACAGCGTTCTTGCGCAGTTCGCCGGAGGCGGCTGCATCGCCGATGGAATCCTTGCCAAGCTGCTTGATGCCCAGCGAGATGCGTTCCTTGTCGACATCAACGTCGAGCACAACGGCCTTGACCATGTCGCCCTTGTTGAACTCCTCGATGACCTGTTCGCCTGGACGGTTCCAGTCGAGGTCGGAGAGGTGAACCATGCCGTCGACATCGCCTTCGAGGCCGATGAACAGGCCGAACTCGGTCTTGTTCTTGACTTCGCCTTCGACTTCGGTGCCGGCAGGGTGGCTCTGTGCGAACACTTCCCAAGGATTCTCGAGCGTCTGCTTGAGGCCGAGCGAAATGCGGCGCTTGTTCGGGTCGACTTCCAGAACGACGACGTCAACTTCCTGTGTTGTCGACAGGATCTTGCCGGGGTGCACGTTCTTCTTGGTCCAGGACATTTCCGACACGTGGATCAGGCCTTCGATGCCCGGCTCCAGCTCGACGAATGCGCCGTAGTCTGTGATGTTGGTCACGGTACCGGTGATGCGCTTGCCGGCAGGGTACTTGACGCCGATGCCATCCCACGGATCGCTTTCCAGCTGCTTCATGCCAAGCGAGATGCGGTGTGTGTCCTGGTTGATGCGGATGATCTGGACCTTGACGGTCTGGCCGATCGACAGGATTTCCGACGGGTGGTTGACGCGGCGCCATGCCATGTCGGTCACGTGCAGCAGGCCATCGATGCCGCCAAGATCAACGAACGCACCGTAATCGGTGATGTTCTTGACCATGCCTTCAACGGTCTGGCCTTCTTCGAGGTTCTGCACGATTTCCGAACGCTGTTCGGCGCGGCTCTCTTCGAGAACGGTACGGCGCGAAACCACGATGTTGCCGCGACGCTTGTCCATTTTCAGGATTTCAAACGGCTGCGGGATGTGCATCAGCGGGGAAACGTCGCGGATCGGACGGATGTCCACCTGGCTGCGCGGCAGGAAGGCCACGGCGCCATCCAGATCGACGGTGAAGCCGCCCTTGACCTGGTTGAAGATGACACCTTCGACGCGCTCCTGCGCGTTGAACTTCTCTTCCAGACGAACCCAGCTTTCCTCGCGGCGAGCCTTCTCGCGCGACAGCATGGCTTCGCCCAGCGCGTTTTCGATACGCTCGACATAGACTTCGACTTCGTCGCCGACCTTCAGTCCGCCGTCCTTGGACTTGGCGCCGAATTCCTTCAGCGGCACGCGGCCTTCAACCTTGAGACCGACGTCGATGATGGCGACGTCCTTCTCGATGGCGATCACGATGCCCTTTGCGACATAACCTTCAGCAAGGTCCTGCGTGGCAAGGGATTCGGCAAACAGGGAAGCGAATTCCTCTGTCATGGATTCAGTGTTAGGCATGAATTCTCCTGGCGACCGCGTAATCATGGTGCGGTCGAATGCGCCTGGTTGGTGTTGGTCGGACCGGCGATGCCTGTCTGTCCTGAACCTCTCGGAGGCAGGACAAGTACGGCGCGGGACAGGCTCGCTGGTGTCAGTTCAGCGTTCGAGCGCAGTATCCACAAGAAGACGAGCGGCTTCGAACGCGGTTTCTATACCCATTTCGGTTGTATCTAGCAAGTGCGCATCGGCGGCCGGTCTGAGCGGCGAGTCGGCGCGGTCGGTATCGCGTGCGTCGCGCTTTTCAATGTCAGCGAGAATGGACGCGAGATCAGCCTCTCCGCCATTGCCGATGATCTCGTCATGACGCCGCCTGGCGCGCACCGCCGGGCTTGCCGTCACGTAGAACTTGATCAGCGCGTCCGGGCAGACAACGGTGCCGATGTCGCGACCGTCAAGCACCGCGCCGGGCATGGTCCGGGCGAAGGCGCGTTGCGCCTCGACCAGCGCCCGCCGCACCTTCGGCATCACCGCGACCTTCGAGGCCGCTTCGCCGATCTCGTGAGCGGACAGAACCGAGCGGTCGAGGCCCGAAAGATCCAGCGCGTGCGCGGTCTTTGCTGCCACGTCCTCGTCATCGAGCGGCAGGCCGCGATCGATCAGCGCCTTGGCCGTGGCGCGATAGGTCAGGCCGGTGTCGAGATGGCTCAGGCCATAATGTTCGGCGAGCCGGCGCGACAGGGTGCCTTTTCCGGCAGCCGCCGGGCCATCCACGGCAATCACGATGTGGGGTTTTTCTGGTGTCATATCCGGACCTTATGTTTCCTTCAGCCCGCCATAGTGCGCGACCAGATCGGCCATGTCGCCATCATCCTGGCGGGTGAGGCCTTCATGAACCCCGCGCCGGTCCGCTTCGGGCCGGTTCTGGCTGACTTTCCATTTGCCTGTCAGCTGGGTGACGCTGATTTCGATGCCGACAATCCCGCGCAGTTGCGCCGCAACAAACGCCTCCGGTGCGTCATCGACTTTCCACGGCGCGGGGCGATCAGCTTCGTGCCGGTCGGTCAGCTCATTCACCTGCGGCCTCAGCCATTCGGATCCGTCATGAACGGTGGCTGTCCCTCGCGCCTGGACCATGGCGTAATTCCAGGTCGGCACGACCTTGCCGTGCTCGGTCTTGGAGGCATACCAGGAGGGCGTGACATAGCTGTCAGTCCCCTGAAAAACCACCAGAACGCTGGCGCCGTCCTGGATATGGCGCCATTGCGGGTTGGCTTTCGACACATGGGCGCGAAGCTTGGTGACGCCATCCTTGACCGAGACAAGGAAGGGAACCGGGTTGGCCAGCACATCGCTGCCCGATGCGGAGATCAACAGCCCCAGCGGATGCGCTTCAATCAGCGCCCGCAACACGGTCTCGTCTTTTTCTTCAAACTGCGGCGGCAGATACACGAGGTCTACTCCTGCGCAATCATGGCCTGGACAACACCATGCAAGGCTTGCCCGAATGAACCGGTAACGGCTCTTAAGCGGCTCATTTGCGCTCAATTCCGATGCTGACGTCATCGAGGTGCCGATAGGGATCGTTGTCGAAAAGGGTTTCATCACCAAGCCAGGCCAGCATCATGTCCAGGGAGTCGACGCCCCAGAACACTTCATGGCCTGAACCGGAAGTGCAGACAAAGCTCGGCACCCCGAAGACGCCGCGCGCGATTGCCTGCTCGGTGTTGGTGCGCAGCGTCGCCTTCGCGCTGTCGTCGCTGGCGAGATCCACCGGGATCCCTACGGCTTCGGCAAAGGCTGCAAGCTCCTCGTCCGTATCCGGCGCGCGACCATCGCGGAAAACAAAATCAAACGCCCGTTGTACCGTGGCCAGATCCGGCTCGGCTCCGGCCATCAGCCGCATTGCTTTGAGTGAATTGAACGGATGGCGCGGCGGAAACCGCACATCAACGCCGTACTGCTTTCCGGCAAACACCGACTGGCGATAGGTGTGGAGCCGTTTGGCAGAAATCTCCGCCGGACCCAGCTGGCCCCAATGCCTGAGAACGGCGCCGAGCAGAACAGGAACCGGCCGGACCGATATGTCCGCAGGCAACTCACCGAGCCGCGCAAGCGCCACATGAGCGAAGGGCGAGATGAGATCGTAGTGAAACTCGATTGTCCGAAGTGTCATGATACAGTGATCTCCCCACCCATGCCGCTCATAATAGTCATAAATTCCGGAAAGCTGGTGGCGATGATCGAGCAGTCATCGACATGCACCGGATTTTCGCTGGCAAGCCCCATGACAAGGAAGCTCATGGCGATGCGGTGGTCAAGGCAGGTGGCGACCACGGCGTCCTTTGAGAGTGCGCCGAGCCCCTTTCCATCCGGTCTGCCGCGAACCGAGAGCCAGTCCTCACCTTCGGTGCAATCGACACCGTTGATTTCGAGCCCGCGCGCCACGGCTGCCAGCCGGTCGCTTTCCTTGACCCGCAATTCTTCAAGTCCAAGCATCACGGTCTCGCCCTTGGCGAAACTCGCGGCGATGGAGAGCACGGGATATTCATCGATCATCGAAGGCGCGCGTTCAGCAGGAACGGTCACGCCTGTGAGTTCGGAGGCCCGGACCCGCAAATCGGCCACATCTTCGCCGCCTGCCTGCCGAGGATCGAGGATCTCGATATCAGCCCCCATCTCCTGAAGCGTCAGGATAAGGCCGGTGCGGGTCGGGTTCATCAGCACATTGCGAATGAGCACGTCCGATCCCGGCACGATCAATGCGGCAACAAGCGGAAACGCTGTCGAGGACGGATCGCCCGGAACATCTATGGTCTGTCCAACGAGCTGGCCGCGCCCTTCAAGCCGGATGGTCCGCACGCCATCTGCATCAGTTTCCACATCGAGCGCGGCTCCAAACCCTTTGAGCATTTTCTCCGTATGGTCGCGGGTCATCACCGGCTCGATCACGGTGGTGATGCCTGGAATGTTGAGACCGGCCAGCAGCACGGCTGATTTGACCTGCGCCGACGCCATCGGCACAAGGTAGCTGATCGGGGCAGGGGCCCTTGGCCCACGCAAAGTCACCGGCAGTCGGTTACCGTCCTCCGCCTTGACCTGAACGCCCATCAGCCGCAACGGATCAAGCACCCGCGCCATCGGCCGGCGCGACAGGGAGGCGTCGCCGGTGAATGTGGTTTCGAAATCATAAGGACCCACCAGCCCCATGGTCAGGCGGCAGCCGGTGCCGGCATTGCCGAAATCGAGCTCGGCAACGGGCGCCAGCAGGCAGCCATTGCCGACGCCGTTGATGATCCAGACTTGGCCCTCCTTGCGGATGGCCGCGCCCATGGCCTGCATCGCCTTGCCGGTGTTGATCACGTCCTCGCCCTCAAGCAGACCCGTGATCCGGGTTTCGCCTGCGGCAAGTCCGCCAAACATGAATGACCTGTGGGAAATCGATTTGTCGCCCGGAATCCGGATATCACCCTTAAGGGCGGGACTCTTCGAAGCTTTGGCGGGGCGAAGAGGTGCTGAAGGGCCCATTGCGTGCTTTCCGGCTGATTTGGTCGCGTGAAGCCAGCCTTGTGGCTGTTGTGCAGCGGTCACTATCACAGCCTCAGTGGAGGCGTCATCCGACTTGGTTCATTTTTTGATGAGAATGGCTTTGACAGCCGCGTTCAACATCATTATGGGGACCGGACCGCCGAAACGGGAAGGCAGGTAATTCACCTTCGCCCTCCTGCCAGTTCAAGAGGCTTCGACAGTGGCAAAACCGGAACTTGGAACAAAACGCGTTTGCCCCGAAACCGGGCGCAAATTCTATGATCTGAACAAAGATCCGATCGTCTCCCCCTATACGGGAAAGACGTATCCGATCTCATTCTTCGAAGAGACGGCCAAGATAGTCGTGGTCGAGAAGGAAGAAGAAGAAGAAGAAGTCGCGGAAGTCGAGGACGAATCGGCTGACGTGGAAATCGTGTCGCTTGAAGAGGCGGACGACGAAGGCAAGGCTAAGGGCAAGTCAGACGATCTGCCCGATATCGACGACGACGTTGAAATCGACGACGACGATGATGATGATACCTTCCTCGCAGATGACGACGATGATGATGATGACGATGTCAGCGACATCATCGGGGTCAATGACGACGACGACGACTGAGACGGCAAATTTGTCCTTTTGCTGAAAGCCGCATGGTTTTCAAAACAGCGAAAAGGATTGAATTTTCATCTTGATCTTGTGCGGCTGCAGAAGTATGAAGCCGCACCTGCCCGCCACTTTCGAGTGGTTGGCACCTCGCGGGAATTGACCAAGACATCAATTCCTTGCGTCCCGGGGCCATAGCTCAGCTGGGAGAGCGCCTGCATGGCATGCAGGAGGTCAGCGGTTCGATCCCGCTTGGCTCCACCATTTCTTCAGCTTTCCATAACGGTAGTCACAATGCGCTGCACCGCTGGTGTTGCGCCATCATTGCCAGATATCACAACCATAGCCTGAAGTGTCCCGGGCAAGGGTTTGATAACCACGCCGTGCAAAACCACGCGTCTGGACGGCATAAATCCCCGAAAACGGGCATCTTTTACCGGAAGTGAAGTGTTTTCCCTCAAAGGTCTGCTTGGACAGAAGTGGGGAAACAGACATGGATGCAGTGAGTGACAACCGGAATGTGCCACTTTGCATTGATCTCGATGGCACGCTGATCGCCACCGACACGCTTTGGGAAGGGCTGGTCTCGGTGTTGATCCGCAGGCCCTGGCTGATTTTTGCGGTCGTTTCATGGATCCTCGCAGGCAAGGCGGTTCTCAAGCGTGAGGTCGCCGCCCGCTACCAAAGCAAGGGCGGGGACTGGCCCTATCGTGCCGAGGTGATCGACCGGATCAAGCTGGCTCGTGAAGCGGGACAGCCTGTCTGGCTTGTCACCGGTGCTGCCGAGTCGACCGCCAAAGCCATTGCCGACCATCTTGGCCTGTTTGATCGCGTCCTGCATTCCTCCGATACCGAGAACCTCACGTCGCGCTGCAAGCGCGAGCGCCTGATTTCGCTGTGCGGCGATGGCGGCTTTGATTATGCGGGGAACAGTCACGACGATGTGGCCGTGTTTGATGCTGCGCGGCGCGCCATCATCGTTGCGCCTGACCGGGCAGCCACCCGCTGGGGTGCGCGCCATGGTGCCGAAGTGCTTCCGCTGGCCAGGATCTCGCCCCTGGCGATCCTCAAGTCCATTCGTGTGCACCAGTGGCTCAAGAACATCCTGATCGCGGTTCCGCTGGTTCTCAATCACGAATACGCCAATTTAAACCTTGTCGTCGCAGCAATGGCGGCATTTTTCTCCTTCAGTTTTCTGGCGTCTGCTGTCTACATCATCAATGACATTTCCGATCTGGCCAACGACCGCCAGCATCCGCGCAAACGCTTGCGGCCATTGGCCAGCGGAGCCGTATCGATCCCGGTGATCAGCGTCACTGCGGCCGCTCTGCTCTTGGCCTCGATCGGTCTCGCGAGCCTGCTGCCGCCGATGTTCTGGGCAGTTCTCGCGCTCTATTCGGTGATCACCACGGTCTATACCTTCGTGCTCAAACGCAAGCTTCTGGTCGATGTGTTCACCCTGGCTGGCCTCTATACGGTTCGCATTATCGCTGGTGCCGCTGCGACCGGGGTTGATCTCTCTTTCTGGCTGCTCGCATTCTCGATTTTCTTCTTTCTCAGCCTGGCCCTGGTCAAGCGTTATGTCGAACTTGACGAGCTCGCCGAGGATTCAGACACGCGCCTCAAGGGCCGCAGTTATGTCGGCAGTGACAAGGACATGATCGGTCAGGCCGGAATTGCTTCGGCGTTCTCGGCAGCGATGGTTCTGGCGCTCTATGTCGACAGCAAGGAAGTTGCTTCGATGTATTCGCAGCCGGCGCTTCTGTGGCCGCTGTGTCCGTTGATTCTCTACCTGCTGCTCAGGATCTGGATTCTTGCCCGCCGCTCCCAGATGCACGAAGATCCGGTGGTGTTCATCATGCGTGACTGGCGCAGCCAGGTGACCACTTTCGCTGGCGCCGGTCTGGTGATGCTTGCGTCGCTTCAGTTTTGACAATTATGGGCACCAATCATAACAGCTGGGGCAGGGTTCTGCGCCGTTCGCGCGCGACGGCGCAGCCTGCGGAATTCGGACGCAATGCCCCAGGCGGCTTCCTTCCCTATGGAAATGGCCGCTCCTATGGCGACAGCTGTCACAATGACCAGGGCCATCTGCTTCCCATGCGGCCAGGAGCCGCGATCAGCGCGTTCGATCCCGAAACAGGCATCCTGACGGCCGACTCAGGTGTGCTGTTATCTGAAATTCTCGCGGCAGTGATGCCGCACGGTTTCTTTCTCGAGGTCACCCCGGGCACGGCGCAGGTGACACTCGGCGGCGCCATTGCCAACGATGTTCACGGCAAGAACCACCATCGCCGCGGCACCTTTGGTCGGTCCGTCGTCAGGTTCACCCTGCTTGGCAGCGATGGTGTCGAGACAGTCTGTTCGCCCAGCGACAACAAGCATCTGTTCAATGCCACCATTGGCGGCATGGGGCTGACCGGTATCATCGAAGCGGCAACCATCCGGCTGATGCGGGTTCCGTCGGCCAATGTGCGTCAGACCGCATTCCGGTTTTCCTCGATTGATGAATACTTCGACGCGATTGACGATATCGATGCGGCCCATGAATACTCGGTCGCCTGGATTGATCAGCTTGCCCATGGTGCCAATCTTGGGCGCGGGGTGCTGATGGCGGGCGACCATGCGCAAGACGGCGGGCCGGCAAAGCCGCCATCAGCGCCAAGACTGGCGGTTCCGTTTTCGCCACCGGTAAACCTGCTCAACCGCCTGACGCTCAAGGCGTTCAATGAACTGTATTATGGCCGCGCCCCGAAACAGCCGCAGACCGGCATCGTTGCCTGGGCATCCTATTTTCATCCTCTCGATGCGATCACCGGCTGGAACCGGCTTTATGGCCCGCGTGGGCTGTTTCAGCATCAAAGTGTCTATCCGACACAGAATGCGCGCGAGACAACCATCGCCTTGATTGAATGCGCCCAGAAACACGGTGCGGCATCGTTTCTGACCGTGCTGAAACGCTTCGGCGACGTCCCCTCTCCGGGCTTGATGTCGTTTCCGCGTCCTGGCTTCACCCTGACGCTCGATTTCGCCAATTCCGGAGATCGCACGCTCCGGATGCTCAACGCGCTGGATGAAATTGTCATGAACGCCGGCGGCGCGCTCAATCCCTACAAGGATCAGCGCATGTCGCCACGGATGTTCGAAGCCTCATTCCCGCAATGGCGCGACATGGAAGCCATGCGTGATCCTGCCGTCATGTCCGATTTCTGGCGCCGCACCGCCATGATGCTGGACGCTGCGCAGCAACCGGGCAAACAATCCGCCAGCGGTTGACTGGCAGCATTCCGTTTGCCCCTGTATAGGCTCTTGAGCAATTGAATTGCTTGACGAGACCGGCGCAAGAGCTCGCCCGCCTCCAACCGCGAAGGATCGCAAACCATGTCCCGCATCTCCATTCTAGGCACAGGCGCCTGGGGAACAGCGCTGGCGTCAGCTTTCGTGAAGCAGGGCCACGATGTGCGCATGTGGGGCCGCAATTCCGCAACCTGTGACGAGATTTCGCGGGCACACACCAATCGGTCCTATCTGGGCGATGCCCGACTGCCCGCCCAGCTCCGCGCGACGCCTGATATGGCCGAGGCGTTGGAAAATGCGGAGATTGTCCTGTTCGTGGCCCCGGCCCAGTCGACGGGCGAAGTCGCCAGTCAAGCTGCGGCCCATCTGCCGGCAGCGGGGCTTCTGATTGCCTGTGCCAAGGGCATCAACAACCGCACCGGCCAAACCCAGAGCGAGGTGATCGCCGGGGAGCTGCCGGATCATGTCGTGGGGGTGCTTTCTGGGCCCAGTTTTGCCGCCGACGTTGTTCGCGGCCTGCCAACAGCACTGACACTCGCGATGCCTGAACAGGACATGGCGCAGACCCTGGCCGAAGCCCTGTCCGGTGATGCCATCCGGCTCTATGCGTCAGACGACCCGATTGGCGTGCAGATTGGCGGCTCGCTCAAGAATGTCATGGCGATCGCGGTCGGGATCTGCCGTGGCGGTGGAATGGGCGCAAGTGCGGAATCGGCCCTGATCACCAGAGGCTATGCCGAGCTGGTTCGGCTGGGTGTGGCGATGGGCGCCCGTGCCGAGACATTGATGGGACTGTCGGGTCTCGGCGATCTCGTCCTGACCTGCTCATCCGAATTGTCGCGCAATTTTTCCTATGGCATCGCCGTTGGCAGCGGTCGTGATGTGACCGGCCTCAAACTGGCCGAAGGGGTCTACACGGTCTCGATTGCCAATGACCTTGCAGCCAGACACAGCATTTCCTGCCCCGTCATGCACACCGCCGGGCTGGTTCTGTCCGGAGAGATGTCGGCGGACGAGGCCCGCACTGCGCTGATGTCGCGCCCGATCAAGGCGGAAAGCCCTGAACTCGAGGAGTGACATCGGATCCGGCGCCGCTCGTACACTTTTCAAAAGGGCATATGCAAACAATCGCATGAGCGGAATTTTCATTTTTTCCCGCTCTAATCACCCAGTTCAGTATAACGGCCGAGCTACACTGCCAGACGGTCGCGCGAATCGGAGCTTTTCATGGTCTCAAGCCATACCATTACGCCTGTTATCCTGTGCGGCGGCGCAGGATCCCGGCTTTGGCCGATGTCGCGCGATTCAAAGCCGAAACAGTTCCATCGCCTGGTCAATGACAAGACTTTGCTGACCAACACGCTTGAGCGGGTCGACCACAAGGGCGAGGGCCTGCGCTATCTGCCGACCCGGATTGTCGGCGGCATCGCATTCGAAGCCCTGCTGACCGAGCAGGGGGAAACCGGCAGCGTCGAGGTCGAGCGCTATGTGCTTGAGCCGCTGATCCGCGATACCGCCGCGGCGATTGCGGCCTCGATTGTCGATCTGGCCGAGAGTGATCCCGACCGGATGGTGCTGGTGCTGCCGTCTGACCACCAGATCTCCGATGTGGCAGCCTTCTTTGACGTGATCCGGACCGGGGCTGAGGCGCTTGCGGAACGCGGCGGCATCATGACCATCGGCATCGCGCCCACGCGACCCGAAACTCAATACGGCTATATCGAACGTGGAGAGGGCGACGGCCCGGTCTATGATGTGTCGCGGTTTCGCGAAAAGCCCGATCTCGAAACGGCTCAGACATTTCTCAGCTCCGGCCGTTTTTTCTGGAATGCCGGCATCTTCATGTTCCGCGCCGGCGAGATGGGCGCGGAGCTCGCGCGCCAGCAGCCTGAAGTCTGGGCGCAGGCCAAGCTCGCGGTCGAGCGCGCTGATGTCGAAGGCAAATGCTATCGCCTCGATCCGGAGGCTTTTGCTGCAAGCCCCAAGATATCGATTGATTATGCCGTGATGGAAAACGCGCCGAGCATCGGTGTGGTCGCTGCAAGCTTCGACTGGAACGATCTGGGTTCCTGGAATCAGCTGCATGACGGGTCGCCGCTTGATGAAAGCGGCAACGCACGCTTTGGCGATGTGCTGACCATCGACGTCAACAACAGCTATCTGCGTTCCGAGGACCGGCTTCTGGCCGTTGCCGGTCTCGACAACATCATCGTGGTGTCCCAGCCCGACGCGCTTCTGATCGTTCATCGCGACAAGTCGCATCTGGTCAAGGACATCGCAGGCCAGGTCAAGATGACCGCAGAGTGGCCACCGCTGGCCGTGGCCCATTCCGGCCGGCCAGTGCCCTCGCCACGCGTGATCCGCAAGTGGCTGTTCGATACTGCGCTGCCGCTTTGGGCGGGCGTCGGCGTCGACCGGGTGCATGGCGGCGTCCACGAAGCGCTCAATCATGACGGCAGCCCGGCCGATCTCGGCTACAAGCGGCTCCGGGTTCTGGCGCGCCAGATCTATTGCTTTGCCAACGCCGAATTGCTCGGATGGGAGGGCGATGCGCGCGAGGTGCTCAGCCATTGCTTCAATACCCTTACCACCACCGGCTGGCATCCCGATGGCGGCTGGATTCATCTCTGGAATGACGATGGAACTGTAAAAGACCCCCAGCGCGACACCTATGATCAGTGTTTTGTTTTGTTGGCGCTGGCCTGGCTCTGGAAGGCGACGAAATGGCCCGAGGCGCGGGTCTGGGCCGAGCGAACCATCGCCTATATGGACGATCATCTGGTTGATCGCGCCAATGGCGGGTTTTACGAATCAAGCCTGCGGCTCGATTACCGCCGCGCAAATCCGCACATGCATTATCTCGAGGCGATGCAGGCCTGGTACGAAGTGACCGGCGAGCGTGCGTTTCTCGACCGAGCCCAGACGGCGGTGGACCTGTTCACCTCGGTGTTCTTTGATCGGGAAAGCTGGAGCGTGACCGAGCATTTCGAGCGCGACTGGTCGGTGCGACAGGACAAACCGGCCCGTGTCGAGCCCGGTCATCACTATGAGTGGGTCTGGCTTCTGTTGCGTCAGGCGCGGTTTGCCGATCAGCCCGAGCTCAAGGA
Source organism: Hoeflea sp. AS60 (assembly GCF_038900115.1). Taxonomy (NCBI): domain Bacteria; kingdom Pseudomonadati; phylum Pseudomonadota; class Alphaproteobacteria; order Hyphomicrobiales; family Rhizobiaceae; genus Hoeflea; species Hoeflea sp. AS60. The sequence continues at coordinate 1,081,200 of NZ_JBBMQP010000001.1, forward strand.
ATATTGCCGTAAGCTCTATGCCACCAGCCATGCCTTCGGTCATGCCCGCGGTACAGATGCGGTGTGCGATTCGATGGCGCCGGACGGATCGGATATGCTGCGCACGGCTCGGCTCTGGTGCCAGACCGAGGCGCTGAAGGCCGGCCTGCTGGCGCGCGCAGAGGGATTGCCGGGCGACGAAACCCTGTTCATCCGCATGCTCGATGTCATCTTCAATCGCTATCTGACGACACCGGCACCGGGCGGCTGGTACGATCAGATCGACCCCAACGGGCGTGTTATCTCGAAGGATATGCCAACCAGCACCTTCTACCATGTGTTTTGCGCGCTGGTGGAGTATCTCAGGCACGAGGAAATGCTGCCCCTGTCCGGTTAAGATCGCAGCTTCAGACGGGATTGTGTGTCGACACCGCAGGGTGTGGACCGGGACTTGGGCAGGAAAGGGAGAAAGCGGACATGGCGGCGAAATTCGGCACGAGCGGGCTTCGCGGCCTTGTTGGCGACCTGACCGACGGGACGGCTGCCGCTCACGCCCGCGCCTTTGCCCGCCACCTCAGGCAGAGCGGAATGGCAGCCAGCGGCGCGCCGGTCTTCATCGGTCGCGACATGCGCGCCTCAAGCCCCGAGATCGCTGCCCAGTGCGCCGCCGCACTGTTTGATGAAGGCCTGGAGCCGGTGGACTGCGGCGTGCTTCCAACCCCGGCGCTGGCGCTCCATGCCATGGGTGAGCGTGGGGCAGCCCTTATGATCACCGGCTCGCACATCCCCGATGATCGCAACGGCGTCAAGTTCTACCGCCCCGATGGCGAGATCGACAAGAATGACGAGGCGGTCATTTCAACCCTCGCACCGGGCTGCAGGACGTCTGCCGTACCAAAGCCGCAACTCATGCGTGACCGGTCATTGCAAGCAAATGCGGGCTTTATCGAGCGCTATCGCGGCTTTGCCCCGGACGGTCTCCTGCGTGGCCTTCGCATTGGGCTCTATGAGCACAGTTCGGCGGCGAGCGACGATCTGGCTGTCATCTTGAAGGATGCTGGCGTTGAAATCGTCCGGCTCGGGAAATCCCGGGTCTTCATCCCGGTGGATACCGAGGCTGTATCAGAGGAAACAAGGACGCTGGCGGCTGGCTGGGTTCGCTCCGAAGCGCTGGATGGGCTGGTGTCGGCCGACGGCGATGGCGACCGTCCGCTGGTGGTCGATGAGACCGGCCAGGTGCTCAGGGGCGATGCGCTTGGCCTGATTGTCGCGCGCTATCTCGGTGCGGACGCCGTCGTCACGCCGGTGACCTCAAACTCCGGCATCGAGAGACAATGCCGTGCCGAAGTAAGCCGCACCAGGGTCGGCTCCCCCTTTGTGATTGCCGGCATGGCTGAAGCTCTGGCGAGTGGGCGGCAATGCGTGATCGGGTTTGAAGCCAATGGCGGCGTACTCACCGGCAATGCAATAACCGTGGGAACCGCGGATCTCGCCCCCTTGCCGACACGTGACAGCGTCCTGCCGATCCTGTGCGCATTTGCTGCTGCGCGCGCTGCCGGACAATCGCTGTCGGTGTATGTTGCCAGCCTCGGCCTGCCGGTCGCAGCCAGTGACCGGATCGAGAATTTTCCGACAGAGACCAGCAGGGCGCTGATCGCCGATCTGTCAGCGGACAAGGCCACACGTGACCGCTTCTTCGAGCCATTTGGTCACGCTCCTGCGTTCGACCTGACCGATGGTCTTCGCGTGACATTTGAAACGGGGGAGGTTATCCACCTGCGTCCCTCAGGCAACGCGCCGGAGATGCGGATCTACAGCGAGGCCGCGAGTGAAGGTGAGGCGCTTTCGGTGGTTGAGCGCACCCGGGAACGGGTCCGGCAGTTCACACACACATAGCATCAGCCGCTTCGATGCGCGCGACGTGCGGCTGCTGCTTTCAGGCTTCAGCCCGGGTAGCCGAACATGCGCGGCAGCCAAAGGACAATCCCCGGGAACAGGATCAGGCACGCCAGGGCCAGCACCAGAACGCCAAGAAACGCCCAGATCTCGCCGATGATCTCGCGCAGCGGGATCTGTGTCACCGCGTTGATGACAAACAGCAGGATGCCATAGGGCGGCGTGATCAGGCCGATCATGCAGTTGACCACAGCGACAACGCCAAAATGGACGAGATCGATCCCCAGTTCGTTGCAGGTTGGCAGGAACAGCGGAATGATCACCAGAATGATCGTCGTCGCGTCGAGCACGCAGCCCAGAAGCAGGAACAGGATATTGACGCCGATCAGGAAGGCGAGCGGAGATATATCAAGCCCGACAAGGGACTGCGCCACGATGTTGGGTATGTTCTCGGACGCAACCACATAATTCAGGATCAGTGCGCCACCGATCACAAGACCGACCGCAGCCGAGGACCGTGCGCTCTCTACAAGGATGCCATAGAGCGCGCGCAGCGACAGCGCCCGATAAAACAGGCCAGCCAGCAGCAGCGCATAGGCGGCGGCCACAGCGGCAGCCTCTGTCGGTGTGGTGACGCCGCCGTAGATTCCGTAGAGCAGGATGGCCGGCATCAAGAGCGCGGGAAAGGCGTTGGCGGTATGCTTTGGCAGGTCCCTGAGCGGAACCGGCTCCTCGACGGTGAAGTTCCTGCGCGTCGAGATGATGGTGTTCATCACCATCAACACCGCGCCCATGAACAGCCCCGGGACGATACCACCCAGAAACAGGAATCCGATCGATGTGTTTGACACAAGCGCGTAGAGCACCATCGGGATCGATGGCGGGATGATCGGACCGATGGTCGCTGATGCGGCCGTAATTGCGGCTGCATAGCCGCGCGTGTAATGCCCGCTCTTGGTCATCATGCCGATGATGATCTTGCCGATGCCGGCTGCGTCAGCGACGGCAGAGCCGGACATGCCGGAAAATATCAGGGAAGCAACGATGTTGACATGGCCGAGGCCGCCACGGAAGCGACCCACCGCCGCCACGCAGAACTGTAGCAGCCGCTCGGAAATCGTGCCGGCATTCATGATGTTGGCGGCGACGATGAACAGCGGCACGGCAAGCAGGATGAAGCTCTGGTAAAGCCCGTCCATCAGCACCTTGCCGGCAATGCCGACACCCTGGCCGTTGACGCCCAGATAGACAAAGGCTGAAATCAGGATCGAATAGGCGACCGGCAGACCAATGCCAGCCAGAAGGAACAGCGTCAGCAGGCAAAGAGCGAATTCGAGTGTCATTTCTCCGCCACTCCGTCATGTCCGGGTTGGTCGATATCGGCGCCATGGCGGAACGCGCTGATTGCCCGCCAGCCGTAGCGCGCGCCGACAACCACCAGAAACAGAATGTAGACCGAATAAATATCGCGCATCCTGACCCAGTCGCCGAGCAGATTGCTCAGCGTCGCGGTCGTCTTCAGTCGCAGGATGTAGAATTTTGACCAGGTCGGCTCCAGCGACCACAACAGCCCGGCGCAGACCACAGTGCCGCCGATAATGGCAAACCAGCGCCGGGTTTTCGGGCTCACTTGGCCGTATATGAGGTCGAAGGTCACGTGATCACGTTCGCGCACCACGAAGGCGGCTCCCCAGAACACGATCCAGACCCACAGCGCCAGGCAAAATTCCAGGGTCCAGCCGAAGCGGCTCGGCTCCAGCAGCGGAAAGGTCTTGGCAAGCCAGCTCAGTTTTGCCGAATACCGAACCGCGATCTGCAATATGAATGTCAAGAACATGGCGGCCATCATCATGGCCGCCACGAATTCCGCGCCACGCAGGAACCATTTGACGATTGTCTTCATGTCAGGTCCTCACGGCGTCAGGAGAGAGTTGGACGATCAGTTGCCCAGCGCGTTGATCTTGTCGAGGACACCTTCTGGCCAGCTGGCAGCGAACTCGGAGCCAACATACTGCGCCTGAACGTGGGTGCGGAAAGCGTTCAGGTCTGGCTCATAGATGTCCATGCCCTTTTCACGAAGGAACGAGACCAAGTCTTCCTCTTTCTTGAGCTGAGCCTGACGACCGCTCTCGGCTGCATCGTCCGCCGCCTTCTGCGTAGCAGCCTGCTGCTCTGGGCTCATCTTGTCCCAGACCGCCTTTGAGAAGGCGATGTAGTTCAGGTCGACAAGGTGCGACGTCAGCACGACCTGCTTTGTGACTTCGTAGAACTTCGCGTCAACGATCGTCGGCAGTGGATTGTCTTGGCCATCAACCGAACCGGTCGAAAGTGCGGTGTAAATCTCGGTGAACGACATCGGCGTCGGGTTTGCGCCCAGCGCCTTGCCGAGGAACTGCCACGCATCGGAACCTGGCATGCGCAGATTGACGCCTGCCAGATCTTCCGGCTTCATCACGGTCAGCTCTGCCTTGCTCTGGCGCAGATTGACGTTGCGGCGGCCGAGATACATGACCGAAAGCAACTTCACGCCGAGTTCGTCTTCAACCTTCTTCTTGAACGGATCCATCAGCGGATCATTGAAAACTGCAACCTGGTGGGCAGCGTTCTGGTGAACATAGCCGGTCGCAAAGATCGAGAACTCCGGGAAAAATGTTGCCAGCTCCTGCGCTGAAGCGATCGACATTTCCAGATCGCCCGAGGCAATGGCTTCGAGCTCGCTGCCCTGTGCGATCAGGGAGCCGTTGTAGTGGGGCTCATAGGTGGCGAATTCGGCCACTTCCGGTGCGAAAACAGTGGCAAGCGCCACGGAACGCTGATCGGAATCAGATGCGGGCGTGGACATCCGCAGCGTGATCTTGTCTTCAGCGAAGCCTGCCGAAGCAAATCCTGCAACGCCAACTGAAACTGCGCATGCGAGCAGCACGCGGCGGGTAATGGTATTCATGGTTTTCTCCTCCCAATGATGATCCGCGGGCTCCTGACCGTGGCGGATTTGACGAAAACCTGTCATAAACAACAGGCGATTTCAACATACATATTGTGTTTTGTAGGATATTTTAGTTTTTCAGGCGCTTCATCACGCTGATCACGCCTCCTTTCTCGCGTTGATGATGAATTCAACGCCGCCCAGAATGTGCTTGCTCAGGATTTCCTTGGCGCGTTTCACATCACGCTTGAACGCCGCTTCCAGCAGTTCTGCATGTTCATCGGCGCCAGGCTGCCCCCGAAAGGCAAGAGTAAGTATCTGATAGCGAAGATACTTGTCGAACAGCTGTCCATGCAGATCCATCAGCGTCTTGGAGCCGCATCCGGTGATCAGGGCCCGGTGAAATCCCCAGTCAGCCCGCTTCCAGCCGTCCCGTGCTGACATGTCGCCGGAGATCATCCGGTCTTCAAGGCGGTGCAGCTTGTGGTGCGCAGCAACCACCTGCGACTCCCATTCGAGGTCGCCGCCGTCAAAGGATCTGGCGATGGCATGACCTTCGACGAGCAGTCGCAGTTCTGCCACCTCCCAGAGATTGGCATCGGATACGCTGGCAACTTCAAAGCCCTTTTGTCCCTCTGCAACAACCAGGCCGTCGGATGTCAGGCGGTTCAGGATTTCCCGAAGCGTGGTCACGCTGACATTGTAGCGCTTGCGCAAGGGTTCAAGCCGCAGTTTCTCGCTCGGTCGCAGCTGGCCGAAAATGATGTCGTCCCTGATGTTGCGGTAGGCGCTGTCGCCTATCGTGTCGTGATCTGCCGCTTCAATCACGCTGTCACCTCCGGGTGTTCATCTTGACTGCAAGAGATAATGTAGGACATAAGGAATAATATAGGCAATTCACAATCAGAGGCAATCAAAACCTGATTGGAATTCAACCATTCCGCTCTGCAACGGGAAAAGTGACAGTGGTTCATCGCGTCAGCGTAGAGAGACAGGCCGGTCTTGCCGTGCCGCCGGCGCGCCGTGCGACAGGCCGCGCGGCGACTTTTGAACGTGGAGCCTCGCGATGACCGCGCCGGTCAGGATCGCTATCGCCGGTGCCGGTTTGATCGGCAAACGCCACGCCGAGGCAATTGCTGCAACGCCCGGTGTGGAGCTTCATTCGCTGATCGACCCTTCGGAGGCTGGCCGCAGCCATGCGGATCTGATCGGCGCCAGATGGCATGCGTCTCTCAACGAATGCTTTGAAACGGACAAGCCGGACGGGGTCATTCTCGCCACGCCAAATCAGCTCCACGTTGAAAACGGTCTTCAATGTGTCGCAGCCCGTGTCCCCGCATTGATCGAAAAACCGCTGGCGACCGATCTGCAGGCTGGGCATGATCTGGTCGTCGCGGGAGAGCAGGCCGGTGTAGCTCTGCTGGTGGGGCACCATCGCCGCCACAATCCATTGATTGCGGCTGCCAAAAAGCAGATTGTGGATGGCCTTCTGGGATCACTTGTTGCCGTGCACGGCATGTTCTGGCTGATGAAGCCGGATGACTATTTCGAGACTGACTGGCGGCGCCAGCCGGGCGGCGGGCCGGTCTTTCTCAACCTCATTCACGACATCGACCTGCTGCGTCACCTGATCGGCGAGATTGTGTCGGTGCAGGCGCTGACATCGAATGCGGTGCGTGGCCATGCTGTCGAGGAAACCGCAGCGCTTGTCATTCGTTTTGATAACGGCGTGCTCGGCACGTTCAGCCTTTCTGACACGATCGTATCCCCCTGGAGCTGGGAACTTACCGCATCTGAGAACCCCGCTTATCCGCCCACCGGCCAATCCTGCTATTTCATTGGCGGTACGCATGGCTCGATGGAATTGCCCAACTCCAAGGTATGGACCAACCCGGCAACAAGAAGCTGGTGGGAGCCGATTGCAGCCACCCGCTACCCGGTCAGCCACGAAGATCCGCTGATGCGGCAGATTACACAGTTCGCGCGTGTCATCCGCGGCGAGGAGCCGCCTCTTGTGTCGGCGCGCGAAGGCTTGAAAACGCTTCAGGTCATCGACGCCGTCCAGCGGTCGGCGATGTCCGGACAAACGGTGACGTTGCCGTGAAACCGGAACAGGGTGAAGCGCAATGCATGGAGCGGCAGCTTGGCAGATGAGACCATAATGATATCAGGTACAACCGAGCTGATCGCGCATCTGGGTGTTCCCACGGAATCGTTCCGTGCCCCGCTCATCTACAATCCCTGGTTCAAATCCAAGGGCATTGATGCCCGGGTTGTTCCGATGGGCTGTGAGATCGAGGACTATCCAGCCTTTTTGCCGCTTCTCTTCAGGCTCCGCAATATCCGCGGTGCTCTGGTGACGATGCCGCACAAGGTTGCGACCGTGGCTCTGCTCGATGTGGCAAATTCGGCGGTTTTGATCTCTGGCTCCTGCAATGCGGTCAAGCGTGATGCCGATGGCCGGCTTGTCGGCGACATGTTCGATGGTGAAGGCTTTGTCCGTGGGATGCTGCGCAAGGGGCGCAGCGTGACTGGCAGCCGAGCGCTTGTTGTCGGATCGGGTGGTGTCGGATCGGGCATCGCCGCCTCGCTTGCCAAGGCCGGTGTTGCGGCGATCGGACTTTTTGACACCAACACGCCCGCTGTCGATGGGCTTGCCGACAGATTGCGGCGTCATTGCCCGGAAATCGACATTCAGACGGGCTCCAACGATCCTGCCGGATGGGATGTGGTCGTCAACGCCACCCCGTTGGGTATGAACGCCGGAGATCCCATGCCGGTCGACGTGGACCGCATCGATTCGGCCGCGTTTGTTGGCGAGGTCGTGATGAAGCAGGCCGAAACCCCATTTCTGGCTGCAGCCCGCCAGCGCGGCTGCATGACCCAGATCGGTGCCGACATGCTGTTTGAGCAGATCCCTGCATATCTGGAATTCTTCGGCTTTCCCGCAGCCACATCGGATGAACTGCGCAGCATCTCGAGGCTGAACTACCAGGTTTAAGTCCCGAAAGGGATTTTCACCGCCCCATCAGTCAGGATGTCGAGGTACTTTGGCGATAGGGCGCTCGCCAGCCATGGTTTGCCGTGGTCAGCAACAGAAAATACAGCGCATAAAGAGCCACATGGCGATCTATCACCAGAAGGTAGTGCAACAGCCCGAACGAAAACGTCAGCGTCAGCAAGAGAAAGACGTTCTCCTTCATGCTGGCGTCACCGAGAGTGTAGATCCGGAAAAAGCAAAATCCGAAGAAACCGAAAGTAAGCGTCAGCCCGACCAGGCCACGTTGTATGGTTTCATCGAGAATGAAGTTGTGAACAAACGTATATTGGCTCAGGTCCTCCTTGTTGTTTCCGGGGCTGTATTTGGCGATTTCGGACGATATACCATGTCCGCCGCGACCCAGGAGAGGGTTCTCCCGGATCAATTGAACGGCGGCCTGCCATTGGACCAGTCGGGTCGAGATGCCTGAGGTCCCGGTCGATTCTGATTGGTCTAGCGCGATTGAGATTTCTTTGGCGGTCGTCTGAATGCGTATCAGCATAATGGGAGAGACCTGCCAGACAATCACTGCTCCGAGCATCAGCGTCGTGACCAAAGCGAGAGCGCTCTTGCGACCAGAAAGCCTCCGACCGGAAAGGTTGGCCCTGATCAAACTGAACAGATCCCATGCCAGACCAACCATGAACACCGGCAAGACGGCCCTGGTTGCTGAAATGAGCACGCAGATCAAACCAAAGTAGAAAAACAACCGTCGGCTCGCCAGCAACCGCGGTGCGGATTCCACCTGCAATCGGGAGACAACAGCGAGAAAGGTAATAGCAAAGGCAGCATTTGCGGCATTTGAGCCAAAACCGAAACGCCCCCCTTCAATCACCATCTCTGCCAGGCCCCAAAGTGCCAGCGCTGCCAGCCCGGCGCGCGTGCCCAGTACAAATTGGCGCAATGGATCACGAACCAGCACCACGCCGACAGCAAGTGGAATAACCAGCAGATAGTAAAGCGGGTAGGACGACCACCGCATATCTTCCGGGAGGCTGCCGTTGGCGAGGTTTGTAGCAAAGCACGCAGTCGAGAAAAACAACGTGGCGAGCAGGTATTCCTTGTCCAGATGGCGCAACGACTTCTTCGGTCTGAACACCAGAAGGTAAATGCCCATAACCACGAAAATACCGAATATGATTGCGCTGGCCTCAGTCGGCAGCAAAAACATGAACGCACCCAGGCCGAAAATCACTCCATCCAGCTTGCGCCGAAAGAGAAAAATCCTTTTCGACGTGAACTTGGGTGATAAAGGGAGCCGCATTCCGATGTTTCCTGAATAAAGACCGATTTGAAGGACTTCTGTTGGTACCAATAGGCCGGTTTGGAACTGCGCGCCGATACATCTCTCATCCCAGGAGATGTTTGATATAGACAGCTGTTCCCAAGTTGCCGAGCGCCGTGAAACCAGTTTGATGTATGGATTGGCGGTTTCCCGAGGTCAAGATTTTGATTGAACCAGGTAGATTGCCGCTTTGGGGTTTCGCCGCATTTCATCTTGTCAGGAGGCATTGACCGGTCAGCGCTGGCAGCAATCGAACTCGTCTTTTCAGTGTTGCACCCGGATTGCTGCGCATTCGATGCTCTGGCTTCCGGGCCTCGATAGGTCAAGACTTCGTTTGGCCCAATGCTGGAGTGGTGTTTCGGGGGAACCGTTGATTTCCGTATGCATGTCGATACAGTATTTCTGCAAAGCCAGGTTTGTGAATTCGTAGTTTGTTCATGGTGAAGATCTGCGAAAGGAGAATCTTGTGGAAACTATATCTGGGGAAGCAAGAGCGTTGAGGTTTGAGGAGGTGTGTTACGGCAAACCGGTGCGCACCTTGGGCGGCCCTCTGCACGAAAGCGCCTTGTATGGCGTAACCTCCGTGACGCCGGGTGTCGACAACCCGCTGCGCTATATTCCGGCCAATTTTCTCGGCAATGCAAGCCTCACATCGAGCATGATCGATCCCCAGTTTGCGGGGCGCGGCACCCTGGTTGTAAAGGCGGTCGATGACGGGTTGGCGATCATGCGGATGCGCTACCGCGCCGAAGCCGGTGAGGGCGAGGGCGGGCGGCAGTTTCTTCTGTCCCGCACGCTGCTGTTGCCGGATATCCATTATTGGCATGAGATCCCGCCCGGCTTGTTTTCGTGGTGTGAGCAGGCACTGGTTGCGCAGCCGTTCGTTTTCGACCAGCCCGGCTCTCCGGCGGCGCGGTTATTGGAGCTGCCGGCTTTTCAGGCGCGGGACGTAAACTGGTTCGACAATTTGAGCCAGCGCCGCCAGATCCAGCTGGGTTCCGCATTCCAGGCTATCACCAGAAGGGTTGGCTGGACGGTATCAAAGATGGTCGCGGAAGAGGAGAAGCAAAGGCCGGCATCTCTGATTGCTGCGGATCTTGATGTGATTTCATCGTTGCCTCGAAAATTTCCCCTTCGCCACGGCGACACCGATCAGTTTGTCCTGAATCTGGGTCTCGATCCTCAATTGACCCCAGGTGCAGTGAGCTATTTCCCAGGGCATCGCGGCAGTGCGATTGAAGCCCCGGACCTCCATGCGCTTAGAATTGCAATCAGCAACAGTGAAGAAAATCACTCACCGGAAACCGGCGTTAAGCATACTTCCGGAGCGTCAGACAGCCTTGACCGCAGGATCGGCAGCGAGCCCATCCCATTGAAGTGGCTTTCATAATAATTTCAATTAATTATGTTGCATTTTAATCATTTACTTTAGTGCAATTCAACGGAGCGCTAGCTGTTGCGCTAAGGATTTATAAACTATATCGTTCAAGCTCGTATCGGGGAAGTACTAGCGTTGGGTCTTTAATGTTGAATTGGGATCTAAGTAACCCAAAGAAAACGCAGATGCGTTTAGAGAATTGTTCCGTGATCTGTGATCTTGGGAAGTTCTCTCGCGTAGTTACGATTTCCCATTCCTCTCTGAATACTGACGAAACAATCAAGGTTTCCGTTGCTGGATACATTGAAGAGGCTCCGTGGCTCAATGCATCACTGCGTGATGCGGAGAGTGGAGAAGCGATACTTCAATTCGAATTGGGAAAATCAAGGAATATCGATCTGGTCCTTGAATGTGCGCGCGAGCCCTCAGAGGAAGAGATCGCTGAGGCGTCCCGTGACCAGTTTACGCTCTCGATCACGCTGCAAACCAAACGCGCCGATGGTCAGTCACAAAACCTCAAGGTCGAGCTTGCCAGCTTGCGCTTGCAGACGCTGAAATGGCAGCCGCCTTTGGTGCAGACGCGGCAGGTGTCGATTCCCGAGCTCAGCCGGGTCGAAAGACAAGAAAATCACGATGTCGATCTCTTCACCATTCATGTGAAGCAGCCGGTCACCCGTCTGGAATATGGTGGCGCGCCCACCGGCGCGCTGGTGTCGGGTCGCCTGAGTTGTCAGGTCGAAGGCGAGATCAAGGATGTTTCGGCGAACTTCACTCTGGAGCAAGCCAGCGCGAGATCCACTGTGGGCATCGCCTGTGAGCTTCGTGCAGGTGATGAGGTTTCAATACCCTGCATCGTCTCGATCAACGAGATTTTCGAAGCGGCCGAAGGTGCGGACAGTTTGCTGATGCAGTTCGATTGGAGCTGCGTCTTTAGTGACGAAACCCAGGCGCCTCTTTCCGGGACCTATGATTTTGACCTGCAGTTGAGGCAGGGAGAAATCCTGGCGCTCAAATACCGCGACGCGTCGGCGGTTCCCAACATGACACGCGGCGATGCACCCTTTGCGGAGCGGTTTCCGCTTGAGTTTTCGGTGCCGATCTCCGGTGGCGGGGTTCAATTTGAACTCGGCGACACCATCGAGTTCGATGTGGTCTGTCTCGACGACAGCTGGGATGTTGTGGCCCATGCGCACATCTTGCCGGAAGGCGAGAAGATGCTGCTCACCAGCCGCGACGACTTCAAGCTAATGCAGGATATTGCGGTCGACCAGAACAATGGCGGCAAGATCCAGATCCCGTTTCACAACACCACCCTGGACGACAGCGGTGACACCGACCGCTATCAGCTGTTTATCCGGTTTGAAGCCCGACGGCTGAAAATCAGGGCTGGCATGTCGCTGGTTGCCGAAGATGACCTGTTCGAGCACAAGTACGGCATGGTGGCGGTCGACATCGTGCTGCGCCAGCGCGACCCGAAATATCTGATCTGCCTCGACTACGGTGCTTCCGCGATTGCCGCATGGTTCGGACGGGTTGAAAGAAATCTCGCCCGGCAGCTGATCCCGCTCGGCTCGTATGCCTACAGCCTTGCCGGCGCCCATTCGGAATATGATCCCAACAAGAAGCGGTGGCAGAATGTTCTCATTCCATCCACCATAGGGTTGAACCCGGCCAAGCATGTGCGCTCGCGCAAGGCGCCGCTGTCCTATGGCAATCTCTCCTATGTCGGCACCAAATTGCAGGCGGCCGAAAAGAGAATGACATTGTTTGGCCGGACCTACGACATTTCGATCCCGGTTGACCGTGACTTTGTCACAGACGGCGAAAGCTCTGCCTATCTCGAGCTTCAAACGCTGGTTATCCCGGATCTCAAGCGGATGCTGATGAACTCGGAGCCAGGGTTCAAATACCGCATCAAGCAATCTGTCATCGAGCGAACAGCAAACGGACTGCAGGCGACCCGCGAGATCAATCTCGCAGCCTTGACCAGAGATGCGTTTCACGAACTCGGGTCTTACATGATCCCCAACTCGTTGTTTTATGCCCATGACCAGCTCGACGGCCCCATCGTCAGCGAAGTGGGTGACGAACGCTTTGATCAATGGCTTGAGTGTGCCGACAGCGATGTCCAGGTTGTCGTCACCCACCCAAGCGGCATCGCCCATCACAAGCGCGAATTGTACAAGAATGCAGCCAGGTCATTTGCGCAGGGTCTGACCGGAACCAAAGACACCCGCGCTGCGCGGGAACCAAAGCTCATTCCGGAAGCGCTTGCCGCCGCCTACTTTGGGATTTCCCGGTCGCAGGGACGGCGCGAGGAAACAGAGGTTTTCGCCTGCATCGACATTGGCGCCAGCACAGTCGACGCCAGCTTGATCGAAGTGAAGATGCGGCACGACAGTATCGAAAGCTGGAAGGTCTTTGCCCATTTCGGTGCAACGATCGGCGGAGCCAATCTGGATGAAGCGCTTCTGGCAATTCTGATCCAGAACCTGCGGGAGCTTTTCTCCTCGACCGAACCGGTTTTCGAAGATCTCGAACTCGACCACCGCTTCCTGCGCGACGACGCCCTGAAGACGGTTTTGCTGCCGCGTATTCAGGAGGCCAAGCGGGCGCTTTCGGAAACGCTGATGCGCAATGCCGGCGCCGATGGCCAGTATCGCTGGGCTGATGAGGGTGATGGCAGCGCTTTCACGGTCGAATTGAACGATATTCTGCGCAGTGCATCGCCCGGGCAGCCATTGAGCGAGCGCGACACCGCCATTCCCGATTCAAATGATAAGGTCCATCTGTGCGTCCGGACCATGTCGACGGGCGGACAGTCAATCTGGATCGAGATTTCGCCGGATCTGCTGGATGCCAACGCGCCAATTGCCAGCCCGTCACGCAGCAATCCGCAAACGGTCGCACGGACGCTTGGATATGCAGTGCCGGCCATGCTGATCAGGGAAGCGCGGCGGCTGGGTCTGCGTGATCCGCAGTGGGCCGTTACCGGTCGTGCCAGCCTCTGGCCTTCAATATTCTCAGGCATCGGGCGAACCACGCAATTGCTTGGTCAGGCGCGCGATGCCGCACCGCAGAGGCCGTTCAGCCCCGATGACATGAAGAATGCCACGGTCTATGGCGCGGCGCGTCTTGCAACGTCGGGTCTGGAAATCACCGACGGCGCCGATCATTCCTATGCTCTGGTTCTGCATGACGACGGACGTGGTGTTGTCTCGGAAATCGAGTATCTCGATACGCAATCACGCTCTGAAGGCAACAAGAGCGTGCGCTTCCTGCCCAATCGCTGGCTCAGCCGTGTCTTGCCCGGTCTTGATGACGTCGGCAGCGACAATGACATCACCCGCGACGAGATCGTCCGCCTGTTCGGTATTTTCGGCCAGAAGGTGGTTGTGGATCAGTCGCAGGTAAAGCCGGGCGGGCTCGCCGGCGGCCAGGACCAGCACGTCGAGATCTCCTGGAAGCGCAGGAACTCGGATGTCGAGTTCACGGTCGGCGATATCATCGTTCGCCAGCCACGAAGTCGGTTGGCGGGAACCTAGAGGACGCAAGATGGCGGTGATTGGTATTGAGTTCACATCCGGATTTGCGCAAGTGCTCTTCATCCTGCTGCTCGTCGGCGTGGTTGTGGCAGGGATCGTGTTGTTCCGACGGCTCCGCCAGAGTGAAGCGCAGCTGGCTTCCATCAGGCGGGAAAACGGGAAGCTGCGCAACGAAATCGCCAACATTACCGGTTGGACCACCAATGGTCGCCTTCCCGATGACTGGCAGGAGAAGTTGCGGAGTGACAAGACCGTTGTTGCTGGCGCAACGCAGCTCACTGGAGCCGAGGCGCCGCGCGAACCGGCTCTGATGGCTGCGCATCACGCCATGGTTTCCGTGGATCCGCCGCTTTTTGCCTCCAACGAAAGTGCCGAAGAAGTCAGCCGTTCCCATAAGCGGATCATTGACCTGATCGAGGGCCTGGCGGCAGAACGCATTGATCCGGTGCCAGCGCTCGCCAACGGGGACATGGACAAGCTGTTGTGTTCGTGGCGCCGCCTTGAGGCCTATTTCCCCGACCGCAGCGAAACCGATGCCTATGGGCTGGCCGCCTATGCCGTTCTTGATCTGTTGAAACGCAGAAATGTCCAGATTTTGGCGCCTCGGCCGCTTTCGATCGAAAGTGTCAAGAATTGCGTTTTCACCACTGATGACGCCGAAAAACTCAGGGACGTCCCGCGCATCCGCACTGCGGCATTCGCGGCAAGCTCCCGCTTTACCAATCCGCAGGCTGGGGAGGAGCTGGTGATTGATTGTGAACGTCCTGGATGGAGTGGTCCGAACGGCCGAAAGAGCCCTCGAATACTGATCCTCGATCGATCATGGTAAGGCGCGGGCGGACTCATGACACTCGGTAATCCAGTCAGGTTCAGCGACGAATCCGACCGTCCGGTCATCATGATCCCGGTCAAGCTGGATTTGCGTGACAATCAGGCGTTCTGGCGCCGCAATGTCTTTGCTATTCCGAAGACGGGTCTGATGGGGTGGCTCTTCAAGAGCCGCCGCAAGGGT
The DNA here is from genome assembly GCF_038900115.1 of Hoeflea sp. AS60. Taxonomy (NCBI): domain Bacteria; kingdom Pseudomonadati; phylum Pseudomonadota; class Alphaproteobacteria; order Hyphomicrobiales; family Rhizobiaceae; genus Hoeflea; species Hoeflea sp. AS60. Next base: position 1,096,261 of record NZ_JBBMQP010000001.1, read on the forward strand.
GCACGGGATTTCCCGTGGGTCGTTGGCGGAAATCCGGATCCCGGCAAGCGAGCAGGTCTGTTTCAGGTCTCGCGCGGCTCCGTCGATGAGGTCCTCTACAACATTACCGACGAGCTGATCATTGGAACGGCCAATGGCAGTGAGGTGGTCGAGGTCGCCTTTCAGCATCTTACCTTCGTTTCAGGTCCGGGCGGGGTCTGTGACACGGCGTCCGAGAGAGGTCTTGAGGAGCGGATATCGGAAAGCCTGAGCTCCACCCTGAAGGGCTATTTCGACCCGACGATCGGCGTCAGGGTCGACTGCATGGTCAATCCGTCGCTGCCGGCCAATCAGCTCAACATGTATCTCGGCCAGGGTATCTTCGTGCCCCGGCGCGGCGAAAGGCCGATCGGCTTTATCCGCTATTACCCCGACCCTTCCAGGCGCGATGTCTACAATGAACCTGTCCTGCTCGATGGCCGCCCGGCCGGCCTCTACAAGGGGCAGGGCGGTCTTGTGATCGGGATCGGCGAAGGTCTTCTTCATGCAGAAATCGACCTGGGGTCCGACGAGGAAGTGCAATCGCCGTTCATGTTCATCAACAAGGACGCGGTCCTTGCGCCGGTCAATGAAGAGCCCCGGGCGCGCGGTGTCGATGCGCGGCTTTCCTTCTGTCGCGGTCATGGCAATGAACCGGTTCCGACGCGGGTGCCTTGCATCGAAGACCAATGTGATATCGCCTGGAAGATCGATTTCGTGGGAACAGCCCAGATTCCGGGACGAATGGAGATCTGTGTGGATTCGCGAAAGTCGCGGCTGCACTGGAAACCGACAAATGGCTGCAATGCCGCCATCAGCTCGCTGATGTTCGACCTGAGGGATTTTTCCCATCGTGGCGTCGATCGGGTCTGGATTGATCTTGATCGCGACAACATCCTGACGGCCTATGCACTTCAGGTCGCGCGGGTCTCTCTTGTCTGGGATTGCGAGAACGAAGAGCAATATGTCTACGAATGGGGCCAGACCGGTGCGCCGTTCAAGACGCCGGGAAGCGTCGGCCTGAAATGCCGGACCATCGAGAACAACATCATCGAGGTTGGACGCGCCGATGGCGAGCCATTTGGCTATCTGGAGCTGCCGGATACGCCGGAGAAAGTGATCTTTTCCGATACATTCCAGTCTTTCAGCGGTTACCACCTCGACTGGCTTGATCAATGCGGCCGCATCTCCTTCGGTGACACAGTGCTGTCACTGGGCGAGGCCTATGCTGAAAAAGGCTCGGGCATGCCAATCTCGCGGTTTGAACCCGGGGAAACGCGAAAAGTCGTCGGTCCCCTGGTGCTGACCCCCTACGAGGGAGGCTAAGGGCCATGAAAGCCAGAATTTTCAGCGCGCGCCACTTTCAGATTGTAGTGCTGTCCCTGCTGGCTGGCATTCTCTATCTGGGCGCTCACTTCTTCGTCGATACCTTCAGGATCAACCGTGTCTGGATGGACCGCGTCGAGATCCCAAGCGCCCTGGCGTTCGATGAAACCACGTTTGATTTTCTGGTGGACGGTGGTGCTATCTGGCCTGTCCGCGACGGGGTTTCCGTCGCTCTCGGGCACGCTGCCTGCAACACACTGGCGATGCGCTCGCCCGAAACCGTGACCCTTGTCTCAGGTGCTGCGGGCGAAGCGGGCCGCAAATATGTCCGCGAACTCTGTGAATCGGCGCAAGGCGAACGCATTCGCCAGGAAGTCGCCAATTTCAACCAGAGTTACAGGATCGTCTCGGTCTCGGATAACCGCGAAGCCGACAGCGCGATAAAATCTGACGAGGGTGTGGCCTGTGCCGATGGCGTGAGCACGGCCAAGCTGTTTGTGCCGGCGCGCTGCCTGCCCAACAAATGGGACGCGACCATCGCCGCCGATGGAAGGGCGATCCAGTCGATCACGACTGCAACGATTTCACAGTTCGACTATGCCTTCCTCGCCAGCGAAACCGACAGCTTCTTTGGCGACTGGAAAGTCATCACGCCGGTCATCGATACACAGACCGGTGAATCGGGCCAATACAAGTTCAGAACCACGATGGCCTTCGGCGACATGCCGGTGAGCATTCGCACCATCGGAGCTGTGCGCTCCATTTGGGTCAATGGGTCGCCCCTGAAAATAGACCCCGCTATCGGACCGGAAGACGTGCGCCGGATTGGCGGACAGAAGCAGCTTGCGTCGGTGGCAATCTACTGCGCCGATGATTCCCGGGGAACCGGTCATAGGGTGCGTTGCGAGGGAGAAAATCCGCGCGGCCGGCCGACGGGGTCGGTGATCCTTCTCTCCGAGCCAAAGGGGAAGGTGGTTGATCTGGAATTGGTCATCGAACCATCGATCAGGATTGATCGCGGGCTAAGGCGCTATCTTGCCAATCGCGACAAGGAGGCCGCCGAGGTCGCTGACCAGAAGATCTCACTTGGTTTCGGGCGTATCCGGGTCGCTTGCAACCTCTCGGGTTTCGAAGTCGGCCAGTCCGCGAAAGGCCGCACCGAGACAGGGTGTGACATGGACTGGAATGTTCCCGGCAACCAGAGGGTTGAGCGGCAGTCCGAGCCTTTGACCGGCCTGGCGTTGCGCGATCTTTCGGTTCTCGATTCTCAAGGGGCGCTCACGCAAAAAGCCTTTGAGATGGGTCTTGGCGCGCTTCTGGGGCTGGGCACCGGCGATTCCGGATCGGTGGCCGCTGCCCTGACCCAGACTGATGAGGGCGAAAATCCGTCGCTGACCCTTATCCCCGATTACCAGGAAAAGGCACTTGCAGCGCTCGCTCAAAATTACACCTGCCCGAAAGGCGAGGAACGGTGCGACAGGCGCGCCGATCTCGTCATTCTTGATGCCGATGGTGAGGATGCCGGCAATGTGCTTGCCGTTGCCAGCCTGCCGCAGCCACGCACAGGCATGTCCTCGTGGGACATTGAAACACTTGAGCTGACGGCATCATCCAAGAGCCCGCTGGCTGCCTATGCCTGGCGCAACTATGATCTTCGCGGCACTCCTGGCTCATCCTTCAAACTGATAACAGCGCTGGCGGCGAGCCAGTATGTCATCGACAGCGGTGACAAGGCGCTTGAGGACGTGCTGCTCGGCAAGGCAAGTCCGACGCAAATCGCCGATCTGTTCGGCATCGCCGCCACCCGCCCCTCCTTCAACGGGCGTTGCAAACCGGACTATGAGGAACACGACCCCAAGAAGCGCAATGCTCTGCCAATCCCGGGAGCAAGGGGCGGGATTGTCTTCTGCATGGGCAACTCGGCCTCTTCCGCCGGCGTGCGCAGCGGCATCAGCCATATTCTTGAGACCGGCATTGAGTCAGGCTGCGGTGACAGCGCTGAGCCCAGGTCGGGCATGTGTGAAGCGCTCAAGCGGTCTTCGAACCTGTATTTCGCCGGAATTGCGATGTATCTGGATGCGGACAAGCTTGTTGATCCGGAGACCGGTTTCGAACACACTAATCTTGTTCCCGATCTCTTGCTGGCCAGGGAAGCCGAGAGGTTTTTCCCGGCTGCCCGCAGTTCCGAGGCGATCGCACGCAAGAGCGCCCTCGACATTCTCGATGTGAATTATCCCGCAACCGGACGAGGCCGCGCCAGTCCGATGATCGTTGAGGCCGGGTTGCCGGTGCCGCCGGGAGAGCCGCGACGGTTGAGACTTGCGCGCGTTGGCATCGGCCTCAGCGTCAGTGCCAGCCCGCTTTCCATGGCGTCGGTCGCAGCGTCCGTTGCGACGGGCAAGATCGTCCGGCCGCATCTTGTGCCGCGGGCAGAGCGCGGCCCGTCGGATGATCCCGTGGAAGGTGAACCGCTTCTGGTCGCTCCGCCGGAAAAGCAGGCGTTGGTCGACGGTTTCATGCGTGAAATTCGTCAGGGCATGGCCGCGGTCGTGAGAAAACAGGGCGGCACCTCGCGCAGTGCCTTTGCAAAGATCCCGGTCGAACTGCGGAATTCCATTTACGCGAAAACAGGAACTGCCCCGGTATTCGGCCACTCGAATTCTCCCCCGGACGGGCGCTACGCGTCATGGCTTGTCGGTTTCGTCGAGCCGCAAGAGGGCCTCCCGGGCTTTGATCAGAGAATTGCCTTCGCGTGCCGTGTGGCGTTTTCTCCAAGTTACGGCGGATCGGTCTGTGGGCCGATCGTGCGCGATTTTCTCATGTCTCTCTATGAGGCCGGAAAATGAAGCTCGTCCGCTCCATCACCTCGATCTTTGGCGTTCTGATGCGGCTTGCCCTGGGGCTGGCGACAATGGTCGTGATTTTCTGGTGGATGTTTGCGCTTTATACTGCAGCGGAACACGCGCCGCATTTCAGCTCGCTCAAGGAGCTGAACCTGACGATACCTCAAGGCGAGGAGGTCGTGCTCGGACGCGCCGAATTGCTGCAGCCTGCAGGCGCGCGGTCGGCTGAGTTGCAGCATGTTCGCTTGCGCGCTGCCAGGGATGGCAAGCTGCTGATCAGCCGGGTGGCGGAGCTTCGCGATCTCAACGTCGAGTTTGGCGGCAAGACCGAAGAGGGCTCAAGCGAGCGCTACGAGATTTCCCGGCAAGAAGGTGCCTACACGCTGATTTCAGCGGGTTCGCAGTTTGTAAAGGTCGCCATGAAGGATGATGGCGGGATCGAGTTTGCTGTCGAAGACTGGGCCGGCAACACCTCGACTGCCGTGGTCTACCGCAATGGCGCCGAGATCCTGGTCAACGGAAAACCCGCCCAAGGCTGCTACGAGCAGGGCACGGCAAGCTGGGCTGTATCGCAGGCCAACAGGTTGAGCGACAGGGTCTCTGGCGCGGTCTCCGATCTTCTTGAACCTCTCGGCTTCAGCGACCTGTTGCGACGAAAGGGAAGGGCGACCATCGCGGTCCTCGGAGGCGAGGTGGACTGCACGATGCACAGTTACGCATTGGTGGCGATGCCCCGCGCCAATCCGGAACTTGAGTTCATTGTACGCAAGAACCTCTCCGACGACCGTTTGTTTGTGTCGATCTACCGCGAAGCCCAACTTGTTCCCGTCAGCTTCGAAACCTGGCTCAACGGCAAACGCATCCGCCAGAACTACGGCAGAACAGGCATTGAGGTTCCGGTGGCTTGGAACTGGCCGCTGGACTACCCACCGGTCACGCATTTCACTGCCGGAAAAACGCGATATGCCATAGAAGCGACCGCCAATTCCCAAGGCGGATGGGACGTCCACATTGAACCAAATCGCCGGATTGCACTGTTTGACGACAGTATCTGCGCCCAATCCTCAGACGTGGGGGTTGAAACCGCGTCAGCGGAAGACTGCCCTCCCCCCCTCGACAGCTCGCCCAACGTGCTGCCGAACGGGGCGAGCATCGAGGTTTCGAAACTGCAACTCCCCTCAACGCTGGACCGCTTGTTTGTCAGCAGCCCGGAGGGACTGGTCAGCGCCGAGATACTGGCAAGGAGCGCAGCGATCTGCCTGTCCCTGCTGATCGTGCTGGCAGTCCCGGGCGCCACGATCTGGCGTTCAAATGGCAGCATTGTGCGTGCGGCATTCCTGATTCTGGCGGGCGGTTTCGTGCTGGCCCTGGCCCTGGCTCCCGATCTGGTCGCGATCGCAAGGATGTTCACAGAGATTCCGGATGCATCCTTGTGGCTGTTTTATGGATTGGCAGCCATGTGGGTCTGCGCGACCATTGTTGTCGGGCTTGACCGTTCCGGCGGCACAAGCCTCTCGGCCCTCTGGCTCGTCCTGACCGCCATCATCGCGCTGAGCTCGATTTCGATGTTCAGCCTCAGCGCGGAAGGTCCGAACACCGATTGGGAGCGCTTCTTCATCAAGCACAAGCTTGTTGTGCTCGACATCCTGCCGCTGTTTGTGATGGCGCTCACCATCGTTTCGCCAACAGCGCTCAAGCTCCGGATTGGCAATGACTTCGCCGGACGCCCTTCCATCTTTTCGCCCACGCTTTGGCTTCTCACCATTGTTTTTGCCCTGTTTGCGGCCTGGTTCTTTCTCGGCAACCAGACCGGACTTGGCGGCTCCATCCAGCCGGTCGAGGCGGGAAAATTTGCCATTGTCGTGCTTCTGGGCGCGGCTCTGGCGCAATGGCTGATCCGCGCCCGACTGCTCGCCCAGTCGTGGTTTGGGATAACGCTGATCGCAGTCGTTCTCTCGACGCTGTTCATCACGGCCCTGCTCTTCGTTCCCGCTGTGAAGTCGGACTATTCGCCTCTCATCATCATCGCTTCGGCAACCGGGATTACCGCCGTTGTCGGGGTCATGGCGATTGGCTGGAGGATCAGGGAAGAAGAGTTTGATGACCTGAGGGACATCAGGCGAATCCCGCTGTCCTATGCTCCCTCAATTCAGGATTTCCGCCTGAGTTCAGGGCAGTTCCTTCTGCTCCTCCTGGTCTTCGCGGCCATCATACTGGCGCCGCTGCTTTCCGGTGATCGAGCCACCGAGATCATCGATGTTGCGATGGGCTCGATGGAATATCTGATCGCGGCAGGGGTGGCGCTGCTGCTGCTGGGTGTCATGCTTGCAAGGACGCTGGCCATTCCCCGCGCTGTGTTCATTCTGCTTCTGGGGCTGCCGTTGGCGCTGATGGGCACCTGGGCGCTCATGCGCAACGAAATGGTGATCCTGGGGATTGCCGTGGCCTGTCTCGCCGTAATTGCCTTCGCTGTCGCAATTCGAAATCGCGTGAACTGGACGCTGGCACGGGTGGCGATTGCGGCACCTCTCATTGCGCTGGTCATGGCTGTGGCGCTCAGGGACGTGCCGGCAAAGGCCGGACTTGGGGTGCAGGACTGGTCATGGTTCTACGGCCCCGACAAGCAGATTTCCGAACTGGAAAAGGTGCTCGGCGAAGGCCGCCGCTTGCCGGTCGAGAGGTTGATGAGCTGGGCTGATCTGCGCTTTGGCCGCTATGGCGGCTTTGAGGAGCCGCGCCAGCTTATCCTCAGGGACATGAACTTCCACGTGCTGCGGTCACGGGCGACGCTCGCCAATGCGCCATGCGGGTTGAGCAGCGAATTGACAGCCGCGCCCTACAACATCGGCTATGCCGTTCAATGGCTGGGCGATGGAATTTCAAAGGGGTTGGGGATTTCCTGCCCGGATGAAGCGCAACAGGCCGAAACGCTGCGCTGTACACCTTCGACCCTGAAAGGGCCCGTGAGACCCCACTGCGTGCCCGTGGTCCAGAGCGATTTTGCCGCGACCTACATCGCAACACGGCACGGCAATGCCGCTGCGACGCTGCTGATCGCGCTACAGGCCTGTTTCATCTTTCTGGTGATCGCGCTCTACATGAAACTTCAAGCCAAGCGGTCGCGCGATCCGGTCGAGACCGGGGCGGATCAGGCCCTGGCCTGCATCGCGCTTGGCGCGGGCATGCTGTTCCTGATGCAGTGGATACTGGCGTGGTCGAATGCGTTCGGGCTTTTGCCAGTCATGGGGCAGCCGATGACGTGGCTTTCGGCAGGAACAAGTCATCATCTTTTCATGGCAATACCGGCGTCGCTGGTGCTTCTCGTGGCAACTCGTCTTGCCGGGATGAAAGCACCCGTGTTAACAATTCGTATACCGCCACGCCGCCGGGGTTAGTCACCGTAGTGTTTGAGTTAAGGGAGCAGGCGTTGAGATGGACAAGAAACAGAACGACGGGAATGCGATCCTAAGTACGACGCGACTGAAGCAGGCTTTCATTATTGTCTTTGCTGCAGTTGCATTCTTCATGACCGCCTACGCCACCAGTGGTGGGGCGCGGATATTCATGACAGAGACCTATGCGTGGGTCGGTATTACAGCGCTTGCTGTCGGGTTTCTGGCTTTTACATCACTTGTGCTCGGTGATGGCATATCGTCCAGCAGGCTCTCCCAGGTAGCCCTGGTGATGCCGTTCTATCTTGTCGCGGTGGCGATCTGCTGGATCTCCTCATTCGCCTCCTACCATCAGCAGTTCCTGAGCGTTGGCGGATCCGATCTTGCCAATGCCGAGACCAATTTGCGGCAGATGGGTCTCTACACCCACGATATCAGCCAGGACATGAATGACGACTATCTGGCAAGGAAAACCGCCTTGCTCGGTGACGAGGCGCTGAAGGATTACTCGACCAAAATGGGCGCGCTGACCGATGAATTGCGTGACCGGGACCGGAAAAAGGAAATCGCGTCGGAACTTCAGAGCTTGATTGAAGCCAAGAAGATCGCCCTGAGAAACCGTCAGGGCCAGCTGAAGACCCAGCAGGGTGACGTCGAACGGGATTTGCTCAAACTCACGACCCAGATTGAGAGCCTTGAGAAGGATGTTGCCGCCAAACAGGCGCAGGTGGCAGCTTCTGCCGAGCGCGTCGGCAAGCTCGAAGTCGCCCTGAAGCAGGAGGAAGGCGAGCCGGGAGTTTCGCCTGAAAGCAAGGAAGTCCTTCTTGCCGACGGCCTGGCCGGCCAACTGGTCGATGATCCGGCTTGCAATCGCAGGCGTCGCGCCGGCACTGGAGGCGGTCTGGCCGGAACCTGTTTCAAGGCTCTCGGGTCACAGCTCGTACAAACACGCGCCGAGCTTGCGGATGCGAACAGGGCTCACAAATCAGCCCGTGATCAGTTGGTGAATGCAAACCAGAAACAGGCCTCGTTGCAATCCGACGTTGTCAGGATCGCAGCCGAACTCGATGAGGCAACGACGCAGATCACCGAAGACGTGGCATCAGGCTATACGCTCGATGCTGATGGCTTCCTTCAAAGCGTCAACGCGTTCGTCGATACGCCAAACCAGACCAGTTTCAGCCAGACCGCCAAATACTGCCAGGTGGTCACCGAGGTTTTGTCGGACCTCAAGTCCGTGTCCGATCTCCCCGCCTGCGAGCCGCAGGCGCTGATGGCCGTCTTCCGGCAGATCGACACGCTCGATGCCGATCAGATTGCTTTCAACCAGTCCTGTGACGAGACCGACAGCCGCAAGCAGATCATCGACAATCTGCGCACTGAAATGCTTGATGTGTCGGGGCCGGAGCGGCTGAAGCCCATCACGCGGGCCTATGACCAGATGCGCGCGGAAGTGCTGGAGACATGTCTTGTTGCAGCCGAGCAGCGAGGCCTCGAGGGTGGCCCTTATCGTGAGGATCTCGCAAGTCTCTACGATCGCATCAATCCCTCACAGGACGCGATCAGCAAGGCGATCGGCAAGGTCGAGGCGCTCTTCAACGGAACGGCCTCGGCGCGCGATTACTTTCCTGCCTTGCTGGCTTTGCTGCAGGAGCTGTCGCTGCTGCTCTCGAAGCTGTTCTGGGATGCCAATGCAACGGCGAAGGGCTCGCGGACGAAAGAGGAGCTGGATACCGCCGATCTGGATCTCGATGCCAAACCGGATGATCCCGACTCTGTCCTCGCTGCTAAGAATGTTATCCTCAATGCAGTCTTCGACAAGCAGGGCTATCTGCTGCCGCTGCTATATGACGAGGAGTATTCCCATGAAATGCGCAGCCAGATGCGGTTGATTGTCGACAACCTGTTCCGCAAGCAGCTGGCCAGGAAAACCAGCCGCGGCACCCTGATATCGGAGCAGGGCCTGGCTGAAGTCGGGCGCAGAATTCGCAGGCACAATGAAGCGGTGGAAAGCAGGAGCACCGCTCCCGCACCTGAATTGACTGCCCTTGAAGCGGCCGCGGTTTCCGAGAACCTTCACGCCGCAACTGAGCCACGCGAAATGACGGTCAGGACTGGGACGGAAGACAGGCCTGCTGGAAAGAGCACCGCTGCGCCGGCGGGAATAGTGGCTTCAGGCCCCGAAGACGCAGTTGATGATGTCACGGAGAACACGGCCCAGAGGCCACGCAGGCGCAGACCTGTGGTGGTCAGGCCGAATTTCCGCCGAGAGATCTAGGTCACCCGATCCAGACCATTGAATGATTAGGCCAGAACTGGCGGCGCTCGATTGTAATAGGTCGGGCGCCGTTTGCATTGAGGGGGTGGGGTGGCTGATCCCAAACGGGCTCGCGATCAGGCCGCAGCGACAGGAAAGATACCGACGGCTCTAGCCCTGGGTGCCGTCGGCGTTCTCTGCAACTGGGAGCGCGGTATTTGTCGCCGGCTGGCTTGGGGCCGAGGGATCTCGTTCCTTCAATATCCCGCTGAGGATTTCGTCGCGGGTGAACAGGAACGGACTGTCGAGCCCGAGCGCCGCAAAGATGAACGGGTCGGCGGTCATGTAGGGATAGCGAACATTGTCCGGCGTCAGTGGCACAGGAAACCGCGAATTGCCCGGATCGAGGATCTCGGCATTGGCGTCGATGTTGGCGCAGCCCAGTTGTGGATGGAATCCATAACTCGAAGTGGCGATGAAGCGCAGATCGATATCCCTTTCCTGCGACGGGAAAGGCCTGAAGTCCTTGATGATATCAAACGCGGGCCGCATGAGGGTATGCAGGATTGCAAGCACGGCTTCCGGCTCGGTTGCAATATCCCGGGAGCGATTGCCAAATCGCAGCAGCAGCAGATCAAACATGCTGATCGCGATGGCGACCCGTTCCAGATTCTGAAATTCCGGCTTTCCGGCGCGCTCGAAGAAATCCTCGACCTTGTCGATCAGCGTCTCGAACCCTTCGTCGCTGCCGGCATGAAGGGCAGAAATGACCAGAACGATCCCCTTTGCCTTGGAGAACCATTCGTCAAGCTCCTTGGCCTTTTCAGCATGCGGGTTCGCTTTCCCCGCAAGGTCACTGCTTGGAAAGGCTGCCTCGCCGGGCGCGTCGCGGACATGAATGGTGAACTGCTTGTTCTCGAGAGTGCCTGCCGGCTGAAGTCCGCCACTCGAAGGCATATCCAGTTCAAGGTCAAATCGAATATCGGTGACGCTCTCCGTCGCTTCCGGCAGGGTCCTATAGTAATTTCTAAGTAGTTTTCGGTTGGTTCTGTCGGTTTCGATCTTGATATTGTGGAGCTGACGGAATCCATGAAAGTTCAGTTCGACGCATTTTGCGAAGTCGACAAACAAGTTTGTCTTCCCTGATCTCACCGGGCCGGTCAGACCGACATGTATCTCGTTGTTATCATTAACAGCCAATTCAGCTTTCCCTTTTGCTGAATTTCATTATAACTCTTGGAGATCAATAAACCATTTGTATAGTACAGGAAAGAGTCGAATGGGTTATCGGGGTGGAGATTGCGAGAATGTCTGGCTGGCCTGGGACGGCGAGGACCAGGCGGTACTGGGGTATTTCGCGACAAAGGGCGAGGAACTGGTCAAGCACCGGAAAGGTGCGATCGTTCTGTGTCACCTCAAGCCCCATGCCTTTCGCGAGGGCAATCGCTCGGGGATCGTTGTTGACGTTTTCTCGATCGGACCGCGGGAAAGCTTTCTCCGCACGCTCCGGCTTCCGCGCGGTACCCACTCTGTTGAACTGCTGATTGACGACGCTCAGACCGCACGGCCGCTCAAGGCATTCGAGCTGGCAAGCGAGACCGACGGTCTCGCGCCCAACGCGCGTTACGGCAATGTTGTGATCGCACTGCCCGAAGATGCTGGTGACAATCCGGACGCAAGGTTCGTTTGGTCCGACAAGCGCATTCATCATGTCAAGAAACCGAAGGCCCACATCGGATGGGCGGGCTATTTCACCTCCTGGCCGGTCCACGAAGGCGAGGGCATGGGACATGTTGTTGCTGTCTCCAGTTTTCGCCTTGAGGTGCCGCATCTTGAAGACGCGCTGCAGATTTTCCCTGTCGGCTATGACATCACGGAAGCTGAACTCGTCGGAAAAGATGACAATGCGACCGCCATCACGCGGGCATCGGTCGAAAATGACCGGGTCCAGAATGCTGTTCTGACCATTGAAGGAAGCCGGCCGCTGCTGCAGGGGCTCTATTTCCTGCATGTCTCGGCCCATCGCCAGCGCGCCAATGAGTGGAGCGATATCATCGATATCGATCCGGGCGCGTTCCAGTCGATCAGTGACAACCTCGTGGAGGCCTACAGACAGTTGCTCACCAGCACTGACGGTTGGGATGACACCGAGGTGGCAGATGCAGGGCAGAATCTCATTGAGATCCTCACCCAAGAGCACCGCTGGTTCGAGCTGTCATCGCCTGATTACTTTGTCGATGTGTTTCCCGACGAGAGCGGCGAAAAGGTCAAGCTCTCGGTCTTTGAAATTTCGGCCGGCGACCATCTCGTTTTCTATGACACCATGGGCCGTAAACTGCGTGCCGGTCAGCATCTGAGCTCCGACAGCATCCTCGCTTTCAAAGCCAACACGACCGGCCTGCAATTGCTGCGTGGCGTCTACACCACAAGCCACAAAAAGATTGCGGAAATCGATGCGCACCGTCCGGCTAAGCGTTCGTCGCTGTCACACGCCAACGATTTTGAATCACTTCCTGCCGCGCTCAGTACAAAGCATGACTGGGTTGGAGCACCCTATTCGCCGTTCGACTTCACGCCCCTGAAGGTTCACTCTGCCATTCATTATGGAATGGGGGATGCGGAGGGCGCTTTTGCCTGGGATACATTCATAAGTGATGCGGCGCCATGGTTGCTGGCGGATGCGATCAATCCGAACTTCTGGACCAGGCACAACGATTTCAAGGGTGCGCGTGACGGCAATATTCTGGTCCGGGCTCTCAGTCTGCTCGGCCGCGACGAGGCCTTCGTCGCTTTGCCGCAGCTGGAAGACCAGATCGTTGCTGCTTTCCTGATCATGCGACTGGCCAAGACCCCGGTTCTTCGGACTTGCGTTTACAGGATCAACGGGCTCAGCCCAGCAGCCGATGACCTTCCGGCCCTTGCCGAGTTGGTCGACCTGATTGATGACCGCCTCAGCGATGTCGAGTTCAGGGAATGGCTGTCCTTCAGCGAGCCCAAGATATTTGAGGCGCTGTGTGAGCCCGGCGGCCAGTCCAGGCCGATTGAGCGTGGCACTCTCATGCAGTTGGCCGACGAACTGCAGCATGCCGGTGACATCTTCGATGCGTTCCACGGTGCGCTGGGTGAATCCGCCAAGCGACCGCCTGCGGGCGTCACCGATGGCGGGCGCTGGCAGCAGCAGGGCGCGAGCGAAGAGGCACTGCAAAACCTGATAGCGACATTGACGGAATCCGACCTCGCCAGAGACAAGGTGGCTGGCCAGCATTATGAATCGCTGCTCGCCCGGTTTGGCAGCAATGCCTATTACAGAAGCAGGATCGCCTCGGACATTTACAAGAAATATCCGGACCTGCTGCCCAACGACAGCAAGAAGCTGATGGAAATTCTGCGTGGGCTGTTGACCGAATCCGGCTGCAATTTCGACATGCGCAATTTTGATGAGAAGCTCGTCGGAAGCGTTGCCGAAAACATGCAGAACGTCGAAAACTGGCTTCTGCCCAATGCGGTCAACATGCGCAAGATGGCTCAGGTCGAACTCGATAACGCCTCGCTGAACACTCCGACAGACGAGAAAAAGAAGGCCGCTATCATCGAATTCGCCGCAGCCCATGAAATGCAGAAAACATGGGATGATATTTCCGATATCATCGTGCGTGCCGAGGATGCGGGCATCAGGGTTCCGACAAAATTGAGGCGCCTGCAACTGCTCTGGCCGCGCGAGAGCTCAACGACGCTCAGCGAGTTCCTGACATTTGAACACAAGCACAAGCACATTCTCGGCCAGAAGCTGAGTGAAGCCTATGGATATGATTCCGTGCTTTATGCGTGAAGCGACAGGCTGATCTTTGGCCATAGATCTGAGGGCTGGAAACGTACGGCCCGGACAGGCGAAAGCGCTGGTCCTGCTTCGCCTCGACCAATGCTTCATCCTATGTCGTCGACGGAAGAGATCAGGCATTCGCGAAAAAAGGCCCGATTTTTTTGGAACCATTTTCGGCTCGCAGAGTTCTCCTATCGTACGAATTAACGAAAGGGAAACACCATGAACAAGCTGATCACAGCAACCGCCATCGCCACATTGTTTGCAACCGGCGCATTCGCCGAAGGCGTTCAGACTTACAACCGCACAGCCATGGAAACTATGGCCGGTGGTGACAAAGCCGTCGTCGACATCATGATGGACGAAGATGGCATGGACCGCACAGATGCAGACTTTCAGGCTCGCTGGGACGCCGCAACGCCCGAGCAGCAGGCAACCCTGAAGGATACCTGTGCCAAGGGTATCGAAGACAAGGTCGAATTTTCCGAAACTGGCGCCACACGGTGCAAGATCGTGACGACCAACTAAGATAGGCGCAGGCTTTTATGCCTCTGTCTTCATCAGCCGGATGCTTTGCATCCGGCTGATTTTTTGTATGTGCACACCCTCAAACCTCCGGTCCAGGGCATAGCTTGCAAGCTTGGACGACCAGCGAAGCAGGTTACCGCGTTAAGCGCCAGTCGGCCAATCCGGATCAACTCGCGATCAAGATGCTCGTGTCGCGGTCTCCAAAGACTTCAACGACGAAACCGGTTTTCAACAAGAGACTGAAATTTTCCGCAATGGCTCCGATCAGGGAAGCCAGAAAATCACCGGAAGGTATCCCGAGGATTGCAGATATTCGACCGCGCCGACCAGCGGGATGACGGCAAGAAAGTAGAGAGAATCTCCAAAGGCCCGTTGGAGCACAGGAGGCGAAAACATCACTTCGGACGCAGTGGTGTAGAGACTGAAGTTAGGCCAGAATTGTGGGGTCCCGGCTTCGTAGGTGAGGTACTCAGGTCCAAATTGCGAGCGCAGGTAGGACGCCTCCCCATTTGCGGTGATGGAGAACACGATATAGCTCACCAAGCCCAGGCCAAAGGCAACCACTATCGAGCCGAACACCAGACCTGCTCCAAACGCCCCAATCGTCGAGAAAAGGTAGAGCGGGTTGCGGGTAATCGAATAGGGCCCCGTCATCACCACTTCGCTGTTCTTGCGCGTACCTATGTAAAGGGTGCTCCAAAGTCTGCCAAAGATACAGGCCAGAATGAGCAGCATGCCGACCGCTTTCAAACCTGTGTAAAGCATTGGCACGTCATGCCATGCTGACCGGGAGATAAACAGCGCAGCAATTCCAGCCGCGCTCAGGAGCAAAAGAATCGACCGCCGTCTTCTCTGGTTGTAGGGCTGGGGCTCACTTGACGCCGTCATATGTTCATCCTGGACCAGTTTTCGCGCTTTCGGCGATTGGTTTTCATCAGTCGCGTTTGCGCCAGCCACAATGTGTGGAGCGGCAGAAAGGTACAAAGCGCGTGTGCTAGGTATAAGTTGTCGTCCCATTTGTCACGTGTTTTGACTTTCCCCTGCGTTTCGAATGTCCCGTCCTGCCAGCAGGCCACGGTGCTCCGCAAGCCAAAGAGTGATCTGCCATAGGTTTCGCCGGGGTGTGTCAGGCAAGCCGCAATGTTCGCACATCAAGTTGGGCGACCAATTGGAATATCTGTCGAGCGAAATAATCGGCTTGCTCTCGCACTCTCCGCAAGCCGCGCGGGATACTGCCCCACCGCTTCTCTGGAATTCGATAAATGTGGCCAAGATTTCCATCTCCTGGTACATCCCAGGAAGAAATCCGCGACGGAAACAGCATGATTTGTATGCAAGGCGTGGGGCGCTGTCAGTTTGCCGGTCTACTATGAATTCACAATTGAATCTCATATAAGCGTGTGACATTTCAAGTCAGGTTTGCGCGACCGGCAGGCAAGTCTTGCCATCCGAATGAGACTGGAAGCACCGGGGAGTGCCTGGTCAAAGCAGTCAGTCACATATTGGTGCACTATGAGCGGTAAAAACGATATTCACGCCTTCATAATTCATCTGATGCGTGCTTCGGCCCGGAAACCACAAGTGGATCGCATTCTTGCCGCCTGCCCACTGCAAGCTCACGTGATCGAGGCGGTCGACGGGCGCGCCCTGTCGGGTGAGTACGTTGACGCAGTCTACTCCTCTGACAGTTTTCATGCGCCGCGATACCCCTTTAAGCTTGGCTTGGGCGAGGTCGGATGCTTTCTCAGCCACCGCAAGGCGTGGCAGGCTATTCTCGATAAGGGTCTCGAGGCAGGGCTGGTGATTGAGGACGACGTCGAGATGGATCGCGTGGTCTTCACTGAAGCACTCGAGCTGGCGCGCGCCAATATCGCTGAGCGTGGAGTGATACAATTTCAGGTGCGCCAGATCAAAGATCCAGGGCCTGTGATTGCGATGCACAATGATGTTCAATTGACCCGTCCAGCGGTGGTGCCGCTGAGGGCTTCGTGCACCCTCTATTCGCGGTCCGCGGTCAAGCAGTTGCTTGGTCAGACAGAGCGCTTCGATCGCCCGATTGATACCTATGTTCAAATGCATTGGGTGACGGGCATCCGCCCCGGTCTTGCCATTCCATCTGGGGTGCACGACAAGGGCCAGGAAATAGGCGGCACGACGATACAGGCCCGAAACAAACCCATGTCAGAACGCTTCGCTCGTGAAGTATTGCGACCTTTCTACCGCGCAAAGGTTCTGGCCTACTCTCGGCTCAATGACAGGCCAAAGATTTAGCAGTCGACTGGGCCCAGCCTCTGCTGGACCAGCCCTTGGGAATGGGGTATCCACCCACATATGTCCGCAATTGATACCTTGATCGCTGCCGTTCTGCCGTCCAGCCTGACCTTGTCGCTGGTTCGTCGTCTGATGAAGTCCACCGGCATTGGCCATGGTGGAATAGTCACCAAGTCTGGCGAAATGAAAGCCGCCGCGGCAGCTTTGACAAAAGCCGGTGTTGATAAACGTTCCTTGGTCTTGTTCGACGTGGGCGGCAATATTGGTCAGTGGACCTTGGCCGCAAAGCAAATGCATCCCTCAGCGCAGGTTCATGTGTTCGAACCCTCCGCCAGCCATCTTGTAAAACTCAGGTCATCACTTGATGGTCTGGATGGCGTCAAGATCAACCCGATGGCGCTGGCTGCTGGAGAAGGGGAGGCAACCCTCTACAAGGACGCGGACATCACCGGCCTTGCCTCGTTGACCAAGCGCAATCTCGCCCATGTCGGCCTGTCGATGGAACTGAGCGAGACGATCAAGCTTGGTACACTTGACGATTATTGCGCCAGCCACGGCATCACAGCGATCGATATGCTCAAGATCGATGTCGAGGGGCATGAGCTTGATGTGCTCAAGGGTGGGTCCACAATGCTTGATCAGCGCAAGGTCGCGGTTGTGCAGTTCGAGTTTGGTGGCTGCAATGTCGACACCCGTACCTTCTTTCGCGACTTTTATGATTTCTTCGAAGCTCGCAATTACGCGATCCACATCGCCGGTCCGGGAGGCCGTTTGACACCAGTCAGGCGCTACCGGGAATTTAACGAGCAGTTCTCGACAACCAATTATATTGCCATTCGGCGCGGAGGTTAGATGACAAAGGCTCGTGTGATATCGCGCCTGCATGGCGGGCTTGGCAACCAGCTGTTCCAGTATGCGGTCGGTCGGGCCGTCGCGCTCAGGAACGGGGCAGAATTGCTGCTTGATGCGCGTCATTTCAACGGCGACAACTCGTTTCAGTATGATCTCGGACATTTTGCCATTCAGGCGAGGGTTGCCGCTGAAGATGAATTGCCTCCGGCAAAGAACCGGCCTTTGGCTTATGCATGGTGGCGCAAGTTCGGGCGTTCGCCCCGGTTTGTTCGCGAGCAGAAGCTCGGTTTCAACGAGCGCATCGATGGCATCGGTGCTGATTGTTATCTGCACGGCTATTTTCAGTCCCAGCGCTATTTTGACGATATCGTGCCAACGCTTTGGAGCGATCTGAGCTTCAGGGAGCCCATCGGCGGCGAAAACGCCCGCATGGGAGAGCGCATCCGGACAGGACCGTCTGTCTCCATGCATGTCCGCAGGGGCGACTACATCACCAATTCAAAGGCGCAGGCCGCCCATGGCTCAACTGAGCTCGCCTATTATCAGCGGGCTCTCGAAGAAGTCAGAGCAAGGTCGGGGCAGGATCCGGTGGTCTATCTGTTTTCCAATGATCCCGCTTGGGTGCGTGACAACATCAAGCTTGATGCCGAGCTTGTTCCCGTGGCCATCAATGACGGCAGCACAGCGCACGAGGATCTGCGTCTGATGAGCCTGTGCGATCACAACATCATAGCCAACTCGACATTTTCCTGGTGGGGAGCATGGCTCAATCCATCGCACAGCAAGATTGTCACCGCTCCGCAGCAGTGGTTCGCCAGCCCGAAGCTGTCCAATCCGGACATTACCCCGCCGGGGTGGCTCAGGCTCTGACCGATGGTGCCGGACGGCCAATAAACGGAATTGCGCCTGTGGAGGGGTACAATGAAGTTGGGCTGGTCAGGGAAGACTTATAAGGGAGTGCCGGAAGTACCGTTTCGCAAAGCTGCGCGGAAACGCAAGCAGCTGGCGTCGGTCAGGCAGGATCTTCCGCTGGCATACTTCATTGGCGACAGCCATGTCTCTGTCTTCTCCGGTATCGATGCAATCGATCCGGGCTATCCGGCCATATCCGACAGCCTGTTTCCAAACGTCAGAATCTGTCGTTTGGGCGCCCCTTTGGCCGCGACGATGACCAGGGAAGACGCCACAGAGGGCGGGCGCGCAAAAGCCTTTTCGCTATTGTCGGTAATCGAACCAGGCGCCAGGGTTTTCTTGTCGTTCGGGGAAATAGACTGCCGGGTACATATTCCGCGGCGGGCAGGGTTCGAGGGCTCGGGCATTCCGATGGCCGTTGAATCCGCCATGGTCAACTATCTGCATTTTGCCGACGAGTATCGCAGTCAAGCCTCCGCTCGCGGCATCGATATCGGCCTCTTGTCGCCACCACCAACAGCAACCTTCGATAGCATGGATGATCCAGGCCATCTTTTCCGGATGCTGCGCAAGAGCCGAAACAATCACGTTGCACGCGCCGCCTACCGGGTTCTGAAGAACTTGATCCCTCGCAGCAAGCGAATGCATCTGAACAATGCGCACACTCCCGCCTATGCCGACGCCTGGGCGCTACGCAATCAGGCGCTCGGCTGCATGCGTGATCGGATGCGCGAGTATTGCCAACAACGCGATCTGCCTTTCATCGACATGTTCGGGCCATTTCTGGGGACGGACGGAAAATCCGCACGGCACTGGTTCATGGATGAAATTCATCTCGGCGTCATAGCCATACCCGAGGTCGCTGCGGATTTTGCAGCATGCGGAATCCCGAACTTCAGCCCCGATATTGCCGGCAGCACCGCATGACACGCCGTCGCGTGCAACCTTGGCCGGTTGATGCATCGCTCTCAGGAAAAAGCCCTACCCGAGGGCGGCTTCCAGCGCCACGGCAAGCTGGTCCATCGGCTTGTCGAGCGGGTAATGATGGTTGCCGATGAACAGCCCGTTGCTGTCGGCCAGTTCGGCATTCGGCAGCCCGCCATGGATCTCGTGATCCATGTAGCGCGTCACCACTTCGTTCTTGGCGAAATTGCCCGCCACGATCGGGCGTGCCTCTATCCCGTGCCGCTCAAAGCAGGCGACCAGCTCCTTGCGGCTCTTGCCGCATTCCGGGTCGATGATTATCGAGAAGCCGAACCAGCTGCTCTCACCAATCTCGCGCTGGGTGCGCAACTGCGGGAAATCGGCCATGACCTGCTTGAACAGAACCGCATTCTTGCGGCGGTTGTCTACGATCATCGGGAGTTTTGCCATCTGTTCGACGCCGATGGCGCCGCTCATCTCCAGTGGCCGCAGGTTGTAGCCCGGGAGCACAAAGCGGAAGGCTTCCTCGAATGGATCATCGCCCTTCATGCCGGTGACATGGTTCGGGCTGGGCAGGTTACGGGTCCAGCCGTGCGCCCGAAGGCTCAGCATGATGTGGAACAGCTCCTCGTCATGGGTGACGGTGACGCCGCCTTCCATGGTGGAAATATGATGCGAGAAAAACGCCGAGTAGCTTCCCGCCAGACCGAAGGTGCCTGCCTGCTGTCCGTTGAATGTCGCGCCGAGAGATTCGCAATTGTCTTCGAGCAGCACGATATTGCGGTCGCCGATGATCGATTTTATCCGGTCGAAATCATTGGGGTTGCCCAGAAGATTGACCGCCAGAATGGCGCGGGTCCGGTCACTGATCGCAGCTTCAAGCTGGTCGAGATCGAAGTTCAGCGTATCGAGGTCGATATCGACGAATTTCAGACGCAGGCCGTACTGGTAAAGCGGATAATAGGTGGTGCTCCACGACACCGCAGGCACGATCACTTCGTCGCCGGGCGCGAGCTTGAAGCGCGAATGATACCTGAGTGCCGCGACAAACAGCAGATTGGCCGACGAACCTGAATTCGACATCACCGCATAGGGCGCGCCCAACTGCTCGGCGAACAGCTTTTCGAAGGCTGCGACTTCCTTGCCCATGGAGAAGAAGCCGGATTTGACCACCCGGTCTATCGCCGCATATTCCTTTTCGTCCCAGGAGCTTGTGGCCAGCGGAAATGATTTCTCTGTCACGATCTAGTCTCCTGGTCCGCGGCCGGCAGCGCGCGGAAATGGGCATAGGTCCGGGCGATTGCGTCATCGAGCGGGGTCGACGGCAGCCAGCCGAACTTGCGTTGCATCGCCACCGAAACCAGCTTCTGTTTCATGCCGACGGGCTTGGTAAGGTCATGGGTGAAATCACCCTGCCAGCCGATCACTCGGGCCACGGCTGCATAGTAATCATTGATCGAATGATCATGGCCCACGCCCATGTTCATCATGCCGGGCAGGCTCTCAAACCGCGTCACCGCGTTCCAGATGCCGTCGGCGAGATCGGAGGCAAACATGAATTCGCGTCTTGCCTCACCGCTGCCCCAGATCTCGACACTGTCAGCACCCGTTCGTTTGGCCTCATCAACCTTGCGGATGATGGCGGGCAGCAGATGCGAGACGGCGGGGTCGAATTTGTCGTGGATGCCGAAGATGTTGCACGGGATGATCGTCTTGTAGGCCAGCTCCGGATCTGACCGGCGGACATAGTCACAAAGCCTTGCCGTCATTACCTTGGCCAACGCATAGCCTTCGTTGGTCGGCTCCAGTTCGCCCGCCAGCACCGAGCTTTCTTCCAGCGGATTGGATGCTGCGCGCGGATACATGCAGGAACTGCCGATATTGATGAGCTGCGGAACGGCAGCTTTCCGCGCGGCCATGATGATGTTGCGTCCCATGTCGAGATTCTCGACCAGAAACTCCACCGGGTGCGCCATATTGGCCTGAATCCCGCCAACGCGGCCCGCGGCATGGATGATCATGTCCGGCTTCACGCGGGCGACATAGGCCTCCGTCGCCTGGCCGTCGGTGAGGTCAAGCTCGCGGCTCGCCGGTGCGATCACTTCGTGCTGCGAGGCTTCCGCATGATCGCGGATGTTGCGGCCGACCATGCCGTTGCCGCCTGTCAGGACAATCTTCATTGGCGCGCGCTCTTTGCTGAAGGCCAGGCGGTGTCAGCCATTCCGTTCGGCCTCGGCCAGATCCGCTGCCGCCATCTCTGCGACCAGATCGGCGAAGGACGTCTGCGGAGTCCAGCCAAGCTTCTGCTTGGCCTTGGAGGCGTCGCCCAGAAGCGTTTCAACCTCGGTCGGGCGGAAATAGCGCGGATCGACTGAAACGATGACCTTGCCCGACCCATCGCGGCCGACTTCGTTGACGCCTTCGCCTTCGAAATGGATGGTCATACCGAGCGCGTCGGCGGCCGCCAGCACGAAATCGCGCACCGAATACTGCACCCCGGTGGCGATGACGAAATCTTCGGGTTGATCCTGCTGCAGCATCAGCCACTGCATCTCGACATAGTCGCGGGCATGGCCCCAGTCGCGCAGCGCGTCGAGATTGCCGAGCTTCAGCATTTCCTGCTGGCCGAGCTTGATCCGCGCCAGCGCGCGGGTGATCTTGCGGGTGACGAAGGTCTCGCCGCGCAACGGGCTTTCGTGGTTGAACAGGATGCCGTTGCAAGCAAAGAGCCCGTAGGCCTCGCGGTAGTTGATCGTGATCCAGTAGGCGTAAAGCTTTGCCACGCCATAGGGCGAGCGCGGGTAGAACGGAGTGCGTTCGGTCTGCGGGGTTTCCTGCACAAGGCCGTAGAGTTCCGAGGTCGAGGCCTGGTAGAACCGGCTCTTGTCCTTCAGTCCCAGGATACGGATGGCTTCCAGCAGTCGAAGTGTGCCCAGCGCATCGGAGTTGGCGGTATATTCCGGCTCTTCGAACGACACCGCGACATGGCTCTGGGCGGCGAGATTGTAGACCTCGTCGGGCTTGGTCTGCTGCAGGATATGGGTGAGCGACGAGGAGTCGGTCATGTCGCCGTGGTGCAGCACGAACTGGCCCGAACGCCCGTATTCGCCGTCGAAAAGATGATCGATGCGGGCAGTGTTGAACAGCGACGTCCGCCGCTTGATGCCATGCACCTGATAGCCCTTCTTGAGCAGGAATTCGGACAGATAGGCGCCATCCTGTCCGGTGACGCCGGTAATGAGGGCGGTTTTCTGCGATGTGGAATCAGTCATGGCTGGCGTTTGTCCCTCTGGGCCGCTTTTTCAACGATGCGGGCCGCCGCCAGTTCATGGTTGGCGTAGCGCGCCGCTTTTTCCTTGTTCTTGGCGATAAATTCAAGCCGTGACTGATAATCCTCTGGAGATATCGTCGCAATTGCGGCTTTGATTTCATCGAGCGACTGACAGATCAGCATGCCGCCCGGGTCGAAAGTCTCCGTGATGCGCTGTGCGCCCCAATAGATAGGCACGGTTTCGCACAGCAGGCAATCAATCAGCTTCTCGGTAAAATAATCGGGTTCCCGCACATTCTCGATGATCACCGAATAGCGGTATGGCGCAAGCCCGTCAGACTTTCGCTCAAACGGTGCATAGCCGCGGCCCAGAACGTCAGCGTCGATGGCTTTCGCCCGGATCCAGTCGATCACCTCATGCCTGAGACGGTGGCCTTCAAGGTCGGTCTTGGACGACGCGATCAGCGACAGCATGCGGCTCTTGCTGACGTCGACATCGCGCCAGTCCGGCACCCAGGTGGAGCCAAACAGATAGCGCTCTCCATTGGGTGCGGTGGCCAGCAGCGACGGATCGGCGCTCAGTACGCGGTAAAACCGCCGCCAGAGCAGCTTCAGCCAGGCAATCTTGCGGCCCTGAACCGCTTGCGGTTCGACAACCAGGATTGAGATTTTTGCCTTGATTCCCGGACGCGGCATATAGAGCAGCCGCGATGTGGCATAGGCCAGGAGATGATCGTCGCTGCTCATATCGGAGACGCAGCCGCTTCCCAGTCTTTCAGGGCGCCCGACAGGCCAGATAAGCTCATCAAGAGACAATCGGGACATGCGATGTGTCACCCGCTTGCCGTAGGGCAGCAGGGCCACGGCCGGCCCGGATTCATGTAGAAAACGCTCCGTCATGATCTATGTCTTCACGTCCTCCAAAAGCGGACACGAAACCGCAAAATCTTCCGAGCCGGTTCTTGAATTGTTTTTGATGTCTTTTCAAGTGGGGGCTTGGCACCACAGAAGTGAGGTACTCAAAAGCTGATGTCTGTGCAGTTTATTGGAGACCAGACGAATATTATAAGTGTTTGAAAGGGAATATCAGTTGACTGAAATTGCTAAACCGGAGATCGCAATGCTGATCGGCCTGAAATGTCAGAAATCAGCTCCTGACTTTAGTAGAGAAATCAGATCAACTGTCTGACATTCAGAACGAAATCACCGATCCGGTGAGACACTTTATGGTCGTTGCCCTTTGCTTGGGAGAGCCTGATCAAATGGCCGATTGATCGCAATCGCGGCCGGCCACAGGCCCAACTCAACTGGCAAACACCAAACGAGGTGGCCTCAACCTTCACCCCCCGCCGTGCGCTGGCGCTGCACAGCATGGAAAGCTCTGCGCCACAGCCTATCGTATCAACCGCATATCAAGGCAACATGAACGCCGGAAACGACCGCAACGCTGGATAAAACCTGGGGGGCAACGTCATCAAGGGTCATGAACTGGTCACATCAGAACCTGGAAATGTCCATTTCACCTTGATCAAGAGATCAGGCTTATAACTAACTGTCCAATAGTCTTGGCTTGGATGGGTTGGCTAAGATTTTGTGAATGACAAAGCCGGCGACGACAAACGATAGAAATGTGAGGCCGAGGATTACCGCCTGCTGAAGAACGGGGAAAAACGTTACAGTACTCCCCTTGTCAGCATCTGCCGGTCCAAAATGATAGGCATTGTCCCAATAACCACCTTCTTTACCGTTGATCGGCTCAACCAAGTCCATGAGCCCCTCACTAGGCGCGATGCACACCGGCTTGGCCTCGGCGGTGCAGCCCTCAAGCTGCCCGGCCTCATAACCGAATGTGTGCGCATAGATGTAGAGATGTCCCTCGCTCAGCACCTTCCTGATGAAATGCACCTGCGCGGCAAGCGGCAGCAGTATCAGCAGGGTAAGCGTGAGCACCGCAGTTCGGCGCATGCTTGAGGCGACCGGAATGGTGTGGAAGCTGCCGAAGGACGGAACGCGCTGCCACCATGGGTGAAGCTGCCGCGACCGCGCGAAGGCCAAGAACATGAAGAAGAGGATGGGCGCCAAGAACGCGAACAGATGCATGCCCCAGAATGCGTTGAGCAGCCCTGTCGATTGGCCCATGGAAATGGGCTGGAACATTTCGGTGCCGCGCTCGGCCTGGAAGTGCACCAGAAGCAACAGGAAGAACACGATCGAAAACGTCGTCCATCCACGCATGAATGAGGGTGACAGCGTTCGCCTCTCATGCGGCAGTTCCGGCCAGAAGGCAGCTATGTCGGCAACCGGGATCATGTAGGCGATGCGCTCTTTATCCGAGTTGTATTTGCGCACGATCATGCCCACCACGGCTTCGTGGACGTTGTCCCACACGGCGCCACCGCTGTAGCCGCCGTCGATGAAATCCTGCGCGCTTTCGCTGCTGGCTACCTGGATCCAGGCGTCAGTGTTCTGGCCCATGAAGCGCGCGTCGACATGGTTGCCGATGCTGCGGCCTGGTGCGATGCCGAAGACGCTGAGGCGGTCGCCGTCCAGCGAATGGCCGGAAACGTCCGCAAGCAGTGCCAGCCCAACTTCCTCGGGCGCATCCTGGTCGAGCTCGATCACTGCGATGTCGTCGAGTGGCGTCTCCCCGACGTCGCGCCAAGCGACGATCCTGCCGGTGCGCATCGTGTCGGTGCTGACCGGCAGCATCGGGAACCGGACTTCTACCTGTTGCTTCCGGAAATCGCCCTCGTTCGGTTCCTTTGCCTCTGCATCCCTGCCACGGGCAGCGTTGACGACGTGCGCGCAGGTCAGCACATGCCGACTACTGACGAGCATGCCCATGCCGGCATGCTCGTCTTTGTTCGTGACCAGGTTCGCGATCCCTGCTGCCTTGGCGTCCGCCACTAGTTTGTCTCGAATGGCACGGGCGTCTTGTCGCGTTATCTCACTCACCAACGGGTCCTTGCCTGCTACCGCCTCAAGCCGTCGCACAATCCTACCGATGCGTTGCCGGTTCTTTAGGGTGGCTTGGGCTGGTTGTTCAGTCAGATACAGCGCCACAGCTTCGCTCAGCTTCGGAGACGGTGCTGACCCCATACCACTATGCAGTGCCCGAACCCGCCTCTCGTCTGTAGGAGAGAGCTGAATAGTCCCGTCGTGCCCAACGGGGGAGGCGTCGATGATGGCTTCCGCTGCCGCCTCTCGCCCTGTTGTTAACGCCACTGAGGCTGGATCGGCTTCCTCTACGCCAACTTCCCACGGGTTCAACTTGACGCCCCTCAGGTAGCCGAGGGTATCGCTAAAGAGCGTCAATGGGGTAGCGGTAGTAGGGAGCTTCGACAGCGCCCTTCGAGCTTCCTTTACCAGCGTCTCAAAAGCGGCGTTGTTAGTGCTCCAGTTGCGAGCGGCTTCCGCTTCCGTCTTCCCTAGGGGGTGTGTGAAGGTGGAAAACCCAATGCCGGGCCGAAGCTCTTTAGGAACTTCACGGCGGTAGCCTATGCCACCTTTGGTTTTCCTGAGGTACTTCAACGCCACGGAAAGCCTCACGCTGTCCTCCGAACTGTACGGAAAACTGTACTCCGAGAGAGCGCAAGGCCTTGAATACATTGATTTCTTTGAGAGAAATCGTGGAATAATGGTGCCCAGAAGAGGACTCGAACCTCCACTCCCTTGCGAGAACTACGACCTGAACGTAGCGCGTCTACCAATTCCGCCATCTGGGCATTGGCGCGGATTTAGGGGGTCTGCGCTGCTGTGTCAACGGCAGAATGCATAGCCGTCTCAATTATCTTGTTTTTGCATCATGTTGTCCGCAACGCTGCCCCATTATTGATGCTTGACAGGCAGTTGCGGGGACGCGGGCCTCGATGTACGGCTGATGTCGGTCGCGTGCAGTGGCGCGACAGTTCGTTCGCGTCGAGAAATGTCGCGCTTGCCCGCTTCCAAGATATCGCGCCCGGATTTAGAGTTGGCAATGGCCCCTGTTTCCACCGACCCAACCCTGAAACCAGCTTCGACTCAATCAGATCGATCTGATGTCGGGCGTGGGGCGCTGTTGGTCTTTGGTGCGGCGCTGGCCTGGAGTTTTGGGGGCGCAATTGCCCGAGGACTCGAAATCGGCGATCCATGGACGATCATCGCCTGGCGATCCATTTTTGCGGCCCTGTTCCTGATTGTCTTCATGCTTTGGCGCGACGGTCCGGCAGGCACGCTCCGGCTGTTTGCCGGTATGGGTCTGCCAGGTATCGGCGTGGCGCTGTGCTTTGCCACCGCGTCGATCTCCTTCGTGGTGGCGCTTGGCTACACAAGTGTCGCCAACATCCTTCTGATGCAAGCGGGCGTGCCGCTGATCGCAGCACTTCTCGGCGTGGTGTTCCTGCGCGAAGCTGTGGACAGGGTCACGTGGGCGGCGATCCTCGTGGTGATTGCCGGCATCGCGGTGATGGTGTCCGATTCCTTCGCCGCAAACATGTCTTTCATCGGCGACGGGTTGGCGCTGCTGATTGCGGTGGTCTTTGCCGGCGCAACGGTGATCACCCGTCGGTTCTCCGGCGTGCGGATGACACCGGCGGTCTGCCTCGGTGTGGCGATTGCGACCGTGGTCGGAGTGATGATGTCGTCGGGATTGATGGTGAGCCCCCGCGATTTCGGCCTCTTGTTTCTGTTTGGCGCCTTCAATCTGGGTCTCGGCATGGCGATGTTTGCCACCGGCGCACGGCTGATCCCCTCGGCGCTGGCAGCACTCATTTCGACCATGGAGCCGGTGTTGGGGCCAATCTGGGTCTGGCTTATCCATGCGGAAGTTCCCGCGCCCCGAACCCTGATGGGGGGCGGGGTGGTGTTCCTGGCGCTGATCGGTCACATCCTGTGGCAATGGAGCCAGAGCCGCCGCACGGCGCTGCCGCTGCCGAACTGAACGGCTCCAGCGGTTGCCTTCGCCAGCCGCCCGAAATCGTGCATTTAATTCATAAATGTTCAGGAGTGCATCGTCCACCGATCAAACCGACCGGCGGACAATCGATTAATCGCCGATCTTCAGCGCCTCGATGAAGGCTTCCTGCGGGATGTCGACCTTGCCGAACTGGCGCATCCGCTTCTTGCCGGCCTTCTGCTTGTCGAGCAGCTTGCGCTTGCGGGTGGCGTCGCCGCCGTAGCACTTGGCGGTCACGTCCTTGCGCATGGCAGAGATGGTCTCGCGCGCCACCACCTTGCCGCCGATGGCAGCCTGGATCGGGATCTTGAACATGTGCCGCGGGATCAGGTCTTTCAGCTTTTCGCACATCACACGGCCGCGCTTTTCAGCAGCCGAGCGGTGCACCAGCATCGACAGCGCATCCACGGGCTCGTCATTGACCAGGATCGACATCCTGACCAGATCGCCTTCCTCATGGCCGGTGATATGGTAGTCGAAGCTGGCGTAGCCCTTGGAGATCGACTTCAGCCGGTCGTAGAAATCGAAAACCACTTCGTTGAGCGGCAGCGCATAGGTCACCATCGCCCGCTTGCCGACATAGGACAGGTCGGTCTGGATGCCGCGCCGGTCCTGGCAGAGTTTCAGGATCGCGCCGAGATATTCGTCAGGCGTCAGGATCGTGGCCTTGATCCACGGCTCTTCAATGCTCTTGATCTTGACCACATCCGGCATGTCGGCCGGGTTATGCAGCTCCATGACATCGCCATTGGTCATGTTCAGACGGTAGACAACCGACGGCGCCGTGGCGATCAGATCGAGATTGAATTCGCGTTCCAGCCGCTCCTGGATGATTTCCAGATGCAGCAGTCCGAGGAAGCCGCAGCGGAAACCGAAACCAAGTGCGGCGGAGGTTTCCATTTCAAACGAGAACGACGCATCATTGAGGCGTAGCTTGCCCATGGCCGCGCGCAGTTCTTCGAAATCTGCCGCATCGACCGGGAACAGACCGCAGAACACAACCGGCTGCGCCGGCTTGAAGCCTGGCAGGGCCTCGGCCGTCGGCCGTCGATCTTCGGTGATCGTGTCACCGACGCGTGTGTCGGCCACTTCCTTGATCGAGGCGGTGATGAAGCCGATTTCGCCGGGTCCCAGCGATTCCATGGCCACCAGCTTGGGTGTGATCACGCCGATCCGCTCGACTGTGTAGCGGGCATCGGTGCCCATGAGCCGGATCTGCTGGCCTTTTTTCATTTCGCCGTCGATGACCCGCACCAGCACGATGACGCCGAGATAGGTGTCATACCAGCTGTCGACCAGCATGGCCTTGAGCGGATCCTTGACGTTGCCACCTTTGGGGGGCGGCAATCTTTTGACAATGGCTTCCAGCACTTCAGGTATGCCTATGCCCGTCTTGGCGGAAATCATCACCGCGTCGGACGCGTCAAGCCCGATCACCTCTTCGATCTGTTCCTTGATCCGGTCGGGTTCCGCGGCCGGCAGGTCGATCTTGTTCAAGACCGGCACGATCTCGTGATCGGCATCGAGCGCTGCGTAGACATTGGCGAGCGTTTGCGCCTCGACGCCCTGAGACGCGTCGACCACCAGCAGCGAGCCTTCGCATGCCCGCAGTGACCGCGATACCTCATAGGCGAAGTCGACATGGCCCGGCGTGTCAATCAGGTTGAGCACATACATCTCGCCGTCCTTGGCGGTATAGTGCAGCCGGACTGTCTGGGCCTTGATGGTGATCCCGCGCTCTTTCTCGATATCCATCGAGTCGAGCACTTGCTTGCTCATCTCGCGCTCGGCAAGGCCTCCGCAGGTCTGGATCAACCGGTCGGCCAGCGTCGATTTGCCATGGTCGATGTGCGCGACGATCGAAAAATTGCGAATATGGGAAAGCGGCGTGTTTGTCATATGCCGCGATTTAGCAGGCCAGCAGAAAAAGGCAATCGCGTAAAGCGCCGAATCTGTGGCGTTTGGGCCCTTATCGCATCATATTGCCGGCCGCATTGCATTTATGGTCCGGTTGGCGCTGATCGTTCAGAATTTGCACCGGCATCTCGCCTCAGAGCGCTTGCAGCTTTCGGTCTTCAATCGAGCAGTTCTCTGGCTTAAACGGGCCGCTCATTGTGTCGTTCAGATTATCCGGCCATCCAGTTCGAACCCGCTCATTTGCCGCTTTTTCCGGGGGAGGCGCAATGGTCCCGGCCTTGCAGTCTTATCGCGCCTCCGTTATCGGTCATCCACAATTGCCATATGGGCCAGCAAAGTTCAGGCCCGGGCATCATTATCTGCCGTTTTCGGGTTCAGGGAGACATTGAATGAGCACCAGCGATATGCGCGTGGCTGTCATCGGTTGTGGTGGTTGGGGCAAGAACATAGTCAAGAATATTGCAGCACTCGGTGTCCTGCGTGCAATCAGCGACGCCAATCCCGCCACCGCTGCCCAGTTCAGTGCCGACTACGGCGTTCCCGCCCTGTCGCCAGATGAAATCGCCGGCAGCTCCGATATCGATGCCGTCTGCGTTGCGGTCCCAGCCGAGCTGCATCTGCCGGTCGCAGCCCAGATGCTTGAAGCCGGAAAGCACGTCTTCGTCGAGAAGCCGCTGGCGCTTTCGGTCGCCGATGGTGAAAAGCTCGCAACTGTTGCCAAAAAGGCCGGTCGCGTCCTGATGGTCGGCCACCTTCTGCAGTATCACCCTGTCTTCAAGGCGCTGCTTGCGCTGGTCAGGGCCGGCGATATCGGAACGCCGCGCTATGTCTATTCCAACCGCATGAGTCTGGGCAAAATCCGCCAGGAGGAGAACGTGCTGTGGAGTTTTGCCCCGCACGACATTTCCATGGTGCTGGCGCTCGCCGGCGAGGCGCCGAATTCGGTCATGGCGACCGGCACCGCTCATGTCACCCCGCATCTTGCCGATTTCGCCACCACCCATCTTGGCTTCCCCAGCGGTCTGGAAGCCCACATTCTGGTCTCCTGGCTGCATCCGTTCAAGGAACAGCGTCTTGTCGTGGTCGGCGACAAGGGCATGGCCGTGTTTGATGATGTGCGCACCTGGAACGAGAAGCTTGAAGTCTATGACAGCAAGGTCGAATGGGTCGATGGCCGGCCAGTGGCTTCCAAGGGGGAGGCCCGCTTCATTGAGGTTGCCCAGGCCGAACCGCTGCGCGAGGAATGTCGGCATTTCGTCGAAGCCGCCGCCGCCAACAGGCCGGCACTCACCGACGCTGCCGAAGGGCTTCGCGTGCTGGGCGTTCTCGAACAGGCCGAGACACAGCTGCGCGCCAAGCTCGGCACTGCGACAAAGCCCGAGTATTTCGTGCACGACACGGCGATCGTCGATGATGGCGTAACCATAGGCGCCAATTCCAAGATCTGGCATTTCAGCCACATCCTGTCGGGCAGCATCATCGGCGGCGACACCATTATTGGGCAAAATGTCGTCATCGGCCCGGCGGTCACCGTCGGCACCAATTGCAAGATCCAGAACAATGTCAGTCTCTACAACGGCGTCGAACTCGAGGATGACGTGTTTTGCGGCCCGTCCTGCGTTTTCACCAACGTCAAGACGCCGCGTGCCCATGTCAGCCGCAAGCATGAATTCCTCAAGACGCTGGTCAAGCGCGGCGCTACTATCGGCGCCAATGCCACCATCATCTGCGGCAACACGCTGGGCGAATATTGCATGATTGGATCCGGCTCCACAGTGACCAAGGATGTCCCGCCGCACGGGCTCTGGATCGGCTCGCCCGCCAAACCGTTCGGCTGGGTTTCGCGGCGCGGCGCGCGGCTTGGCGATGATCTGGTGTGCCCCGAATCTGGCGAGCGCTATGAGCAGGATCCCGCCACCGGCGGGTTGAGGCTGATCTCATGACCGAAATTTCCCTCATCATTCCGGCGTACAATGAAGCCGCTATCATCCAAGCGACCGTGAGCGAACTGGATATCTTCATGAAGAATGCAATGCCCGGCCGCTCGTTCGAGATCATCGTTGTCGATGATGGGTCCACGGATGGCATGAGCGACAAGCTTGAAGCACTCGACATGCCGAACTTGCGGGTCGAGCGGCATGCGCGCAACCGCGGCCGTGGTGCCGGTGTGCGCACCGGATTTGCTGCTGCTGTCGGCGACTATGTGGTCACGCTTGATTCCGATCTGTCCTATTCGCCTGATCACATCCCGCGCATGCTGGCGCCGCTCGAGGAAGGCAAGGCCGATATCGTGCTCGCCTCTGCCTATCACCCCGATGGCGTCGTCAGAAACGTGCCCTGGATGCGCGCCAAGCTGTCCCTCTACGGCAACAAGGTCTTGAGTGCCGGCGTGCGCGGTCAGTTGCACACGCTCACCTGCATTGTCCGTGCCTACCGCCGCGAGGTCGTCAAGAAACTCGAACTGGTCAGCGACGGCAAGGATTTGCACATCGAGATCATCCAGAAAGCCAATCTCTTTGGCTACCGGCTGGCCGAAATTCCGGCCACGCTCGACTGGCGCGACAAGTCCCGCGCCAAGCGGGTGGGCAAAGGCAGTTCCTTTCCGCTTTTCGCCCTGTCTGGAACCATCGCCTCGCATCTCGTCTACAATTACGTTCTGCGTCCGGGTGCGATGTTGTTCCTGCCGGTGGCGGCGTTGTCGATGATCATTTTCATCGGAGCCATGACACTCATCGGCGGCTGGCTTATCCGGACTGTCGGCTTCATGGAGCACGGCTTCTTTTACGCAGTGTATTACGGTCTTCGCGAAACGCTGTTGCAAGGCAGCCTGACCATGACCCTGACCGCCGGCAGTGCGGTCGTCCTGCTGGTATTCTTCGCGTTCTATTTCCAATCCCTGCAAAGCAAGAAGCAGTTTGAGGAGTTGTACCTTCTGATGGCGCGGATGAATGACCGGCTGAAGGACCTCGAGCGGGACAAGACAGACTGATGTGCGGCATCTGTGGCAGCCATGGACCGGACGCATCGGCTGAAGCCGTTGCAACCATGCTGCGGCAGATGGAGCACCGCGGACCTGACGGCGAGGGCAGCTGGCAGGCGCCGGGCATCGTGCTGGGCCATCGCCGCCTGGCGATTGTCGATCTTTCCGAACGCGGCCGCCAGCCGATGATTTCGGGCGATGGCCACATCGCGATTTCGGTCAATGGCGAGATCTACAACTACACCGAACTGCGCCGCGAACTGGAGCAGCACGGCCATGTGTTTGTCTCTGATTGCGACAGCGAGACGGTCATTCACGCCTGGCGGCAGTGGGGCGAAGACAGCTTCCGCCGCTTTAATGGCATGTTTGCCATTGCGCTCTGGGACGCAGACCAGAAGGCCCTTCACCTTGTCCGTGACAGGATGGGGATCAAGCCGATCTACTATTGGAACGACGGCGCCCAAACCCTGTTCGCCTCCGACATGCGCGCCATTGTCGCCGCCAGCGGTTGGCGCGAATGGTCGATTTCGGCGTCAGGCCTGTCGCAATATCTCACCTATGAGAACCGTTTTGGCGCCCAGACCATGCTTGAGGGCGTTTGTCTGGTCGAGCCTGGCCACCGGATTCGGATCGACGGCAACGGCATCGAGGATTTCTGCTTCGCCGATCCGGGCCTTTATGAGGCTGCCGACATGTCCTTTCCTGAGGCAGTGTCTGGCTTCAAGGCCACATTCGGCGAAGCAATCGATCGG
This sequence comes from Hoeflea sp. AS60, assembly GCF_038900115.1. Lineage (NCBI taxonomy): Bacteria > Pseudomonadati > Pseudomonadota > Alphaproteobacteria > Hyphomicrobiales > Rhizobiaceae > Hoeflea > Hoeflea sp. AS60. The sequence goes on from NZ_JBBMQP010000001.1 coordinate 1,129,257, forward strand.
CATCTCATGAGCGATGTGCCGCTGGCCTCCTATCTCAGCGCCGGTATCGACAGCGGAATGGTCACGCTCGCCGCCGCCGACCGTCTCAGCGCCGATGGTGGACCGACTGCCTTTACCGGCAGGTTCGATGCTGGCGGCTGGTATGATGAAGCATCCGGAGCCGCCATGGTTGCCGCATCGCGCGGTCTGCCGCATCGGCTGGCCTCCATCAACGCCGAAAGCTTCCGAACGCATTTCGATGATCTGGTTTTCGCGCTTGAAGAGCCACGCATGGGGACTGGCGCGCTGCCCCAGTATCTCGTCGCCATGGAGGTTGCCAAGACCCACAAGGTGGTGCTGACCGGGCATGGCGGCGATGAATTGTTTTCTGGCTATCCGGTGTTCAAGTTCGTGCTACTGGTCCAGGCGCTCAAACGCAGTCCAGCGGCCTTTTTCAAGGCTTTGAGGTCCCTGCGGATCTCTGAGCTGCCCCACATCGGCTATTTTGCGCTCGCCGCGCTCAGCGGGCGCGAGAAACCCTTCCTGCCGCGCCTGTTCTCGCCGGCATTGCGGCAGCGTCTGCTTTGCAATGGCGTGACGTCGGCGTTGAAAGCATCGCCGGGCACCGTGACCGAGCCTGTCGCGGGCACCGCCTTTGACCGTCTCATGCGGCAATATCTGCGCGATTACCTCCCCGGCCTGCTGGTCGTCGAGGACAAGGTGTCGATGGCCCATGCGCTCGAATCGCGCACACCGTTTCTCGACAACGAGCTTGTCGCCTTTGCCTTGTCTCTTCCCGCCGAGGTCAAGCTTGACGCTGGCGCACTCAAGGCGGTACCGCGGGCCGCTGCACGGGGCATCCTGCCTGAAGCCTTGTTCTCGATGCCAAAGCGCGGGTTTCCCAATCCGCTCGGCGCCTGGTTGCGTGGACCGCTGAGCGGCTGGATGCGCGAGCGCTTGTGTGGCGAGGCCAGCGCGCTTAACCGCCTTTTCGAACCAAAGGCGCTTGAAAGCCATGTTGAGAGATATCTCGGCTCCTGGCGCCGCCGGATCCGCCCGCTTGATGAAATCGCCACGCACCGGATCTGGATGCTGCTATGCCTCGAAAGCTGGATCCGCCAGTTTGACGACAAGCTGGGCGTCCAGCTTCAGCCGCCGGGCGTCAAGGAAGGACGCTGATGCTCAGGCTTCTGGATCAACGGTTTGAGTGCAATGCCTATGCGGTGGAGATCGACGCAGCGTTGCCGCGTATCCTCGCCCTGGCCGACCGGGACCCGCTGAGCCTGACGCGAGGCATCGGCGATCGCCGCTTCTGGGCCTGGAAGCTCACCGATTTCGTCAATGGCACGCTTCAGGGACCCGTCAACGGTCTGAGCTCGCTGGTGGCAATGGACGCCTTCGGACCGGCGGTCGATCCGGCCAGAATACAGGCTCTGGTCAATTCCATGCTGGCGGCAACACCGCGCTTGATGCGCGCTGATGGCAGCTTCGAGGAAGCCTTGCCCTATGAGCAGTCCTATTGTGTGACGGCTTTGGTGGTCTACGACCATCTTTGCGCCGTCGAACGGCTCGAAACAATGCAGGCCGGACATGCAATCGCGCAATCGTCAGCGCTTGCTCCGGCAGTCCGGTTTCTGATCACCCGTGATGAAACCCACGGCTTCATCTCCAACCACCTGGCAACAGCGGCGGCGGCCCTGTTGCGCTGGGACCGGCTGCATGGCGATGCCAAGGCCCGCGCCAAGGCCGAACAGCTGATTGACCGCATTCTCGACCGGCAATCGCCCGAAGGCTGGTTTGATGAGTACGGCGGCGCTGATCCCGGATATCAGACCCTGTGCATGACCCATCTCGCAGACGCGGCCGAAATCCTCAATTCGCCGCGGCTTTGGGACGCGCTGGATCGCGGCGCGAGCTTTCTTGCCAATTTCGCCCATCCCGACGGATCGTTCGGCGGCATCTATGGCAGCCGGGCAACGCGCATCTATTACCCCGCCGCCATGGAGCTGCTCCGCGATCGCTGTGTCCCCGCCGGCGCGCTTGCCGATTGGATGAGACCGTCGATCCGGAATCAGGCGCCGGTCACGCTGTCAGCAATCGACACGCCGAACCTGTCACCCGTCTTCAACAATTATTGCCAGGCGCTGGAAGCAGCATCGGGTGAGGACCCGTCAGAACCGGCTTCGCCCGCTTCGATCGGTCGGCACTGGCTGCCGGAGGCAGGGCTGTTGGCCGACATCGGCCCAACCCACCACACCGTCATTTCGGCCCGCAAGGCGGTGATCTGTCACTGGCATGAAGGCCGCATGGTTCTCAATGATACCGGGCTGGTGTTCGCTGCCGCTGGTGGCAAGCAGCTGACCAGCCAGGGTGATCCGGCGCCTCGGATCACTTTGGATGAGGGGACCCTCCTTGTCGAAGGTCAACTCACCGTGCGAAGCATGCCTCTGCCCAATCCCTACAATGTCCTTGTCCTGCGCTTGCTGTCGATCTCGGTGATGCGCATCCCGGCTGTCGGCGCATTGGTGAAACGGATGATCGCCGGACTGCTTGTCAGCGCCGGCGGTAAATCGGCGGGCCGGTTCCGGCGCGAAATCAGGCTTGGCCCTGATCTTTCGACAAACGACAGCTGGGAGCCGCGCGATCTCCAGCGCGTGCCGATCAAGGAGCCTTTTTCCGTCATCCATATGGCAAGCGCGGGCTATTGGCAGCGCGGCGACACCGGGGGCACGGACGCATGATCCCGCGTCTCAGGCCGGCGATCGGCCCCGCTGATATCATCGCCGCCGTTCGCGCCGAAAACTCCGTCGAGGATTTTGAGCGTGCTTTCGCTGCCACCATGGAGCAAGCCCACGCGGTTGCCTTTCCCTATGGCCGCACGGCGCAATTGCTGCTGATGGAGGCTCTTGACCTCTCCGGCCGCGAGATCATCCTGCCCGCCTACACCTGCGTCGTGGTGGCGCACGCCGTCGTGCTGTCGGAGGCAAAGCCGGTGTTCGTTGACAGTGAAGCAGGCGGCTTCAACATGGACCTCGACCAGGCCGAGGCCGCTATTACGGAAAACACCGGCGCGATCATCGCAACCTCGATCCACGGTTATCCGGTGGATCTCGACCGTCTCGACGCCATCGCAGCGCGGCATCCGCATGTGATCATCATTCAGGATTGCGCCCATTCTTTTGCTGCCGAATGGAAGGGCCGCCCGGTGCAGAAAAACGGCCGCGCCGCTATTTTCGGCCTCAATATCTCCAAACTGATGACCTCAATCTTCGGCGGCATGATCACCACCGATGACGCGGAGCTTGCGACAAAATTGCGCGATCTTCGCGATCATCGGCTCGAAGCGAATGGCGGCGGCGTTTTCAAGCGCGCGGTTTATCTTGCCGCGGCAACGACAGCCCTGGCCCCGCCCGTCTTCAGCATCGTCAAGCGGATCGCCGATCTCGGTCTGATTGATCGCTTTGTTCGCTACTACGACGAGACGCTGATCGACATGCCCGCCGACTACCTGGTCCAGATCGGCCGCGCCGAAGCCAGTGTCGGTGTTCGCCAATGCGCCGAGTACCGAAACATCATCGACCGGAGACGCCGCATCGCAGCCTTCTATGACGAGGCTCTGGCGGACGTGTGCCCGGAAGGGCGCCCGCCTCTTGTCGACGGCGCAACCTACTCCCATTATGTCGTGCGGGTGGATGATCCGGGTGACCTGGTCAAGGCTGCAGCAAAACGCGGCATTGAGCTTGGACGCCTGATCGACTATTGCGTACCTGACATGAAGGCCTATCGGGAACTCGCGTCAACCCAAGGACCCTTTGACGAAACAAGGCGCCTGAACGCCAGCGTCGTCAATCTTCCGATCTGGGTAGACCAGAGGCAGGCTGAACGGGTGGTGAAGGCTATCCGGCACATTAATGAGCTGTAGACCCATCTTGAACGATGCAAACTTGGCTGCATTCAATTCGACAGTCGAGGCAGAAAAATGTCAGCAGATTCAAAATGATTATGCTCACTGAGAATTGGGAATCGTAATGACCTATCACGCTTACGCGCATCGTCTCCCGGCTCCAATAAGCAAGATATTGTTCGGTGATCGAGAACGCTTCGGAAAAGTGCCGGACGTCAATGATCCAAGCTGGCAGGAGTGGTTGAAGCGAGATTACGATTTTTACATCGCCAACCAGCGCACGTCGGTCGGGATGACCGTCAACCGCGCAGGCTACAGGATTGTTGCATCCAGCAATATTGCGAACAAAGAGGTACTCGAAATAGGACCGGGCGCAATCGAACATATTGAGCATTGGCCCGGGAAACCGAATCACTGGACGAACTACGACATTCGGGCAGATCTTCTTGAAGTGGCGGGTAAGCGAATAGCTCCAACCGGCGTACCTCATGCGGAGGTTCTGGCCGAGCCTGGATCAAATAAACTCCCGTTTGCCGATGCCAGTTTCGATGCAGTATTTACGTTTTACGCTCTCGAGCACATTTACCCGCTTGATGACCATCTTTGTGAGATCGAGCGTATCTTAAGGCCAGGAGGTCAACTGGTTGGAAGTATTCCCTGCGAGGGTGGACTTGCATGGGGTGCTGGACGCATGCTGACATCGAGACGCTGGCTGCGAAAACACACAACCATCGATCCAGATAGGCTGATTTGTTGGGAGCATCCGAACTTCGCTGATTACATTCTCGATAGGCTCGACGCGAAGTTTGATCGTGAAACTGTGCGCTTCTGGCCTCTCGTCTTGCCATTGATAGATGCGAACCTTGTTTCCAGCTTTATTTTCCGGAAGCGCGGTTCATGAGAGAGCTTCTTGTCGTCAGCGACGACTATTGGGGGGCGCGCGCCGAGGCTAGCGTTCAGGAACGTGACGATGTCCTTATCGCCGTGGATCGATCAGGCGGTCTGATACGGGCTTTGAAGCTGGTGTTAAGAAGGTCTGTGCCGCTGCGCGCAGCAATATATATGTGGCTGGCGCAACGCAGCCTGCCTCAGGAGAAGCCGAATGCTAGACTGGCTTTTTCCGACAACGCCGAATTGCGGTCACTAGCGGAACGTGAACAAGTGACTGACATCGTTCTTTTTCGTGCCGGGCTTATCATTTCGGGCAAGACACTGGAAAATTGTCATGTCAGGAACATCCATTGTGCAGACATTGATGGGTTTGGGGGACTTGCGTCTATTTTCCGGGCCATTAGAGCAGGCGCATTCCATCAGACAGCAACCTTGCACACAGTCACCAATCGAATAGACGAGGGCGAGGTTCTGGATGTTGAACCTTTTGAGCTTGATCCGAAGGTCGGTTATGCGGCGAATGAAAATCGGGCATACGAAGCCGGAATTAGACTTCTTGTCCGCACACTGGGCGGCGGCGTCTAGCCTGAATGGTGTTCTAGATTATGTCTAAAAAGCTCGAGAATTCTGATCGGAAAGCTTTGGGTTCTTTGATTTCCCGGATAACTTTTTTTATCGTCATTGCAGGCAGTGCGGTTTTTGCCTTCTGGCCGGAAGGCCTTGATGGGTCGGTTTTCAAAGACGCTCTGAGTGTGATACTTGCCACCTTCCCGTTAATGCTTCTTGCTATCCTGTTGATTGGCTGGCGTTTGGCAATCCTTTCTGGAAGAGAGGTTAGTCTGCGGGACGGTATGGCAGTCAATGCGGTTGCCCAGCTTACAGCTTTGATAGTACCGAGCCGGCTTTCTGAAATCGCAAAACCTGTCGGTTTGAACCTGATCCGCAATGTTCCGCTTAGCCGTGGCGTTACCATCCTAGCAATAGAGCGAATTTTCGATGCCATTTTTCTGGCCGGATTAGCTCTTGCAGCGGTTGCAGTGCTATCTGGCGCTTATCGCCAGTCAATACAAACAAGCGGGTTAATTCTGGCTGCCTTAGCTGTAGCAGGACTTTTTATCATTGGCACAATCCTTATGCGCCCCCGACTTCTCGACGCTTTGGCGAACTGGTTACCTACGCAATGGCTGCGGAACCAAATCGAGCACGTCGCCGAGGCTATTTCACGTCTGGCTGATCCGCGCACTGCCCTTCTTGTGTTCGGACTTTCGGCGATCTCATGGCTGGCAGCGTATTTGATTTTTGCAGTGTTTTTTCTTGTCCTCGGGATCGGCGCTCTAAGTCAAGGCGAGGTGCTGGTTGTATTCGTTGCCAGCACGCTTGGGCTGATCGTTTCAGTGGCACCTGGGGGATTGGGCACATTTGAAGGCGCCATTGCCCTGTCGCTCACAGCATTCGATGTTCCAGTGGGTACAGCTGTAGCGATGGCGCTGCTTCTGAGACTCTGCCTCGTTATTCCGGTTGTGGCCGCGGCGAGTTGGTTTCTTGTATCAGGCGATTTAAGCCTTTCACATGTTCTCGGGCGGTTGCGCAACTGGAGGGGTACAGATGAGCGCAGCGCCTGACACGGACTTGCGCCGAGAGTGGACGCTTAACTGCGGCGGGCGCTATTGGCCCACCGGCTACCAAGCGATCGCTTCCTTGACGTTTCCGGTCATTGACAACAGCGAGCCCGGCGCCGATCCGGATCTGTGCCATGTCGTATTGCCGGCATGGGCGGCAGATCTGGGAATTGAGGGCCGGCTTCTTGCATTCGCCAGCGCCATTGCGCCCGGTGAGGATAGGCCCGAGTGGCAACGGTGCGACTGGTTAGCCACTGCCTTTCACATGTTGGCGGGTTCGGTAGAACGGGCGCATGAGCAACTCCACGGCCCGGCGTTGTCCTATTCTTTCCGGGTGCCGCGGGCACTCGCTCCACTCTACGGACACGCTTGGGTAAATCGTATCTTCCTGTTTCTTAGGCGCTGGGCAGCTCATGTCGCGAACCAGCCTGAGGTGGGGCTTTTTGGGCCATTGCCAGTTGCACGGATTGAGCTCACCCATGATGTCGATGCCATTCGCCTGACACCGGAAATCCGGTTGAAGCAAGCGGCCTTTCAAATTGCAAACGCGGCGCGATCTTTTGCGAGGGGAAATTTCTCTGGATCCGGAGCAAGGCTGCGCGATGCAGGGCGCTATGTGCTCTCAGCAGGAAACTTCCGGACCTTCGCTCGTGTGCGAGACATGGAACGTTCGGGAGGTCTCAGGAGCACTCTTCATTTTTATGGTGGACCGTCCGGCCTGAGCCGCGCCACCCCAAGGCGCATTCTCATCGATCCCGCCTATGAAATCACATCAGATGCCATGCGCGCCGAATTGCGGGCCTTCGCCGAAGGCGGCTGGACCGTAGGATTGCATCAGTCTTTTGATGCTTGGGACGAGGCAGGAAAGATGGCTCGGGAGAAAGCCCGTGTTGAAACGGCATTGGGCTCCCCGGTGAGCCATTGCAGGCAACATTGGCTCCACTTCTCCTGGAACAAGACCTGGGCCGCCCAGGCCGCCGCAGGCCTACGTCGTGATGCAACCCTCGGCTTTAATGATAGGCCTGGCTTCCGCGCAGGGCATGCGCTGACGGTAAGACCCTGGGATGGTGCAAATGGACGTCCGCTTCCGATTGACGCGGTCCCGATGGTTTTCATGGATTCTCATTTTTATGACTATTCCGATGACGGGGGGAACGATCCAGAGGCGGCGATGAAGCCATGGATCGACGAGGTTCGCGCCGTTGGCGGCGACGCGACTGTCAACTGGCACACCCATACAATCACAGAGGTATATGGTTGGGACGCGGGATTTGAATCCCTGTTGGGGCTTTTGTCCTGAGAGAGCGTCTTGAGCGTTCACAATGGCAGTTTGTCTACAGGCAGTATCCAGACGTGGACAAAAAAACGAGTCCCAGCCATTTGATCACCAACCCAGGCGCTGGCGATAGAGCTTTGCAAATTAGGGTCAATCTTGCTTTTGCCCGCGAGTTCAGTCTTGTTTTTCAAGGAATTAATGCAGAAGTTGTAGCTTCTGCAAAGCGCCGTGAGATTGATCTGCTCTAACTTGCGGCGCACGAAAAATGCTCAGGGAATTGTGCACAGGCCACCCAGGGTAGCTACTCTTGATACCTCAATCGTGAGGCTGTCATGGATATCACCCCAAATCTCTCCCTTCCACTCATAGCACCTGCGCAGGCGCAAAAGCACGTGACCCACAATGAGGCTTTGTCGGCGCTTGATGCGCTGGTCCAACTTTCCGTCGCGAACCGGACCCTCACGACAGCGCCGGCGAGTCCCAACGAGGGAGACCGGTATATAGTTGGTGTTTCGGCCTCCGAGGAGTGGACAGGATGGGACAATTCGATCGCCGTGTTTGCTGCGGGTGCGTGGTTTCGTATGCCTCCGAGCTCGGGCTGGATTGCCTGGATTGAAAACGAGGGGGTTATTGTCGTCTGGGATGGGGCCACTTGGCAATCCCAGGCCGCGATTGGATCGCCTTTGGTTTTGGGCGTGAATGCGGTTGCTGATTCTGAAAACCGACTGGCCGTCAAATCCGACAATATTCTGCTGTCACACGACGACGTTACACCGGGAAGCGGCAGTTTGCGTCTTGCGGCAAACAAGTCGGCGCCAGAGCAAACCGCCAGTATGATATTCAAGACCAACTGGTCTGGACGCGCAGAACTTGGTCTTGCCGGCAGTGATGGTTTCTCGATTAAGGTCAGTGCCGATGGATCAGTCTGGACCGAAGCATTAGTGATTGATCCGGCGACCGGCACTGTATCCCTGCCAGCGACGCCATCCCTGATTAAGGTGCTGACGGCCGAGGATACGTCAGGAACCTCCATGCCTGACGTGACCTATGTCGACCAGGTTTTTGTGGTGACCTCGCGCAATGATTTTGGCGCATCAGCCTGGAATGGCAGCATGTTTACCGTGCCTGAGGATGGCACCTATGATTTTGGTGCATCCTTGGCAGTGAATGGCGCGCCCAGCGCGACATCTCTCTACTTTTTCAAGAACGGGGCATCTCAAGTTGGGTTCAGTGAGATCTCCGGCGTTTCCGGGCAGAACACTATTGCATCGCGGGCCGTCTTGACCCTCGCCGCCGGAGAAACGATTTCTGTACGCATGCGTCACAACTCCGGCTCGTCACAATTGGGCCTGTCGACGGCTCTTTATAGTGTCATCAAGCTTTAACTGAGCGCGCTTTTTATCAATGTGGTTGTGAGATGGGATAGATCCGCGGCGAGCTTTTGAGGAAGCCCCCAAATGGTTCGTGCAATTGTGTTTTGGAACGTGCGTACAGCTTGGCGAGCGGCCTGGGAGATTACGGCGCGCTTGCCGGTTGTAGCGGGCGGTCTCGGCGGGCGACAGAGATTAGGGCCGGGTCGGCGCCCAGCCGGTTGAGAACCTTTTGCACACCGGATAGCGCTTTTGGCTTGTCCAGGATGGCCAGAACGGTCAGCCAGATGAGCCGGATGTCGAGGAGCACGTTGTTGTTTTCTGCATAGATTATGCCAAGGCGGCTTTTCCATGGACGGATCAGCTTGTCATAGGCGTCGTCTGGATCCTCGGCGTCCTTGATGATGTCGCCCTCGTCGGAAAAGACGATTGAAGCCATGTCGGTTATGCCTGGGCGCACGGAAAGCAGTTTGCGTTCGTTTTGCGTATAGCCGGCGACTGCCTTGACGGTGTTGGGCCGCGGACCAACCAGGCTCATATCACCCATCAGCACATTCCAGAGCTGGCTCAGTTCGTCGATCTTCCAGCGTCGGATAAAATGCCCCAGCGGGGTAATCCGCATGTCATTGGCGCCGGTCGATTCGACCCCCGTCTTGTCCGCGCCTGCTACCATCGAGCGGATCTTGATCATCTCGAAGCTTCCACCGCCCTTGGCCGCCCGAACACCCTTGTACAGCGGCGATTTTCCGTCCTGCCGCCAGACCAGGAAGAGAATGACAGCCAGAACAGGGCTCAGAACGATCAGTCCCAGTGCGGAGGCCAGGATATCGAAGAGGCGCTTCATCGCATGTAACTCCGTCAGAGGGCAGCGCGGGCAATAGCCGCGATCGAAGCTGCATCCATGCCATAGGCCTTGCGCAGGTAGTCCTGGTCGCCGACCACCGTCGGATACTGGTCTTTCAATCCAACCCGGCGGAAAAATCCAGGCTGCGCTCCGTTTTCGAGCAATGTTTCTGCAACCGTGCCGCCCAGTCCGCCAATGACCGAATGCTCTTCAACGGTAATGATGCCGCCAGTCTCCCGCGCAGCGTCCAGGACAGACTGTTCATCGAAGGGCTTGAGGCTGGAAATCGACAGGATGCGCGTCGAAATGCCGGATTTTTCCAGTTCCGCCGCAGCCCCGATGCATTCCTTCAGGATCGCGCCGATGGAGACCAAGGTTACATCGCTCCCCTCCCGCACCAGCCGTGCCTTGCCGAGCCGCGCCACTTCACCCTCACGACGCGCGATCCCGCCGCGCCCCTTGTCGAGGCGCAGATAGGCCGGGCCTGGGGTGGCCGCCAGTTCGGCCGCCAGATCCTGCGTTTCCCATTCCTCGGAAGGCGCCACGACCCGAATGTTCGGGATTGCACGCAGGATCGCCAGATCCTCCGTTGCAAAATGCGACATGCCGAGTTGGCCGTAGGAGAAGCCGCCGCCAACGGACACAACCGTCACGTCCGCATCATGATAGCAAACGTCATTGCGGATCTGTTCGAGGCAGCGCAGCGTGGTGAAGTTCGCAATCGAGTAAGTGTAGGTCTGCCATCCGCTCAGCGCCATTCCGGCCGCAATGGCCGTCATGTTCTGCTCGGCGACCCCGGCGTTGACGTATTGGCCGGGCAGTTCCTCGGCGTATTTTGTCAGAACGCCGAAACCAAGGTCACCGGTGATCAATGCAATGCGGGGATTCTTGCGGGCGTGCTCGGTCAGCGTGGCAATAAAGGCATCACGCATGGTCGATCTCCGGATCAATGGCCGCCAGTTCGGCGCGGGCAGCTTCCAATTCGTCGCCCTGGGCAGTGCGGTAGTGCCACAGGACCGCATCTTCCATGAAGGAGACGCCTTTGCCCTTGGTGGTGTGTGCGATGACCACGGTAGGCTTGCCATTGCTGTCGGGCGCGGTGCGAAGGGCCGCTTCCAGCGCCGCCACATCATGGCCGTCGGATTCTTGAACCGCCCAGCCAAACGCACGCCATTTGTCCGCGAATGGTTCCAGCGCCAGGGTTTCGGCAACCGGCGCCAGGCTCTGTATCTTGTTGTAGTCGATGATTGCGATCAGGTTGGACAATTTGTGGTGGCCAGCAAACATGGCGGCTTCCCAAACAGAGCCCTCATCACACTCGCCATCCGACATGACCACGAAGGCGCGCCAGGTCTCGTTCATACGCTTTGCGGCGAGCGCCATGCCGGTGCCGACCCCGAGGCCATGGCCAAGCGAGCCTGTCGACAAATCAACGCCGGGGACGCCTTTGTGGCTGACATGACCCGAAAAGATCGAGCCGTTCTGGTAGTGACCCTTGAGCAGTTCAGGGTCAAAAAAACCACGTTCTGCAAGCGCAGCGTAGATACCGGCTCCGCCGTGGCCCTTGGACAGGATCACGCGATCACGGAGTGGATCTTCTGGCCGGGATGGATCGACGTTGAGGACGCGCGCATACAGAACAGCCAGGATGTCGGCCATGGACATGACCGAACCTATATGGCTCGATTTGCCGCGGCTGGTCATCTCCAGCGCGTGTTTCCGGATCCGGTGCGCCATGATGGCCGGATCAGCGACCGGATCGTTCCGCAAAGTCATCAGTCGAGCACCGCGAAGCCGATATAAGGGTCGAAATCAAGCCGTTCGATCCGCAGGCGCCTCTTGGCATGTGTTTCAAGCATTGCCAGCGTTTCGCCCGGCCAGAGCGGATTGTCGAGTTCGTCGAAGGCAATAATCGCACCGGCAGGCATGCGCGGCAGGAAGGTTTCCAGAGCCACCTTGGTCGGCTCGTAGATGTCGAAGTCAAGAAACAGCAGGCTCACGACAACATGCGGGTTGTCCTTGACGAACTGCGGCATCGTCTTTGTCGCGTCGCCCTTGATCAGGTTGACCTTGTTGACGTGTCCCAGGAAGCGGGTTGAATCGAAAACCGAGATAAGTTCGTTGAGTTCCTCGAAGGAATCGGCGGCCAGGTCACCGGTCTTTACATGCGAGGAGGCGTCGGACATGTCGGCTTCTGAAAGGCCGGGAAATCCCTCGAATGTGTCAAAGCCGTAGACGCGACGCATCAGGTTCACAGGTTCCAGAATGGCGGAAAGCTTGGCCCAGGTCATTACCCCAAAACCATGGTTGACGCCGCACTCGATGACCGAACCCTTGACGTTGATGGTGCGCTTGAAGATTTCATACAACGCAAGAAACCGGGTCATGTTCTGACGCCGGACATATTTCGGGAAATTCTCCATCTTGGTTTCCCAAGAGGTTGGATTGCTGTCGAAGCATTTGTGATTGAGTGAGGCTTCCTCACGCTCAACGCCGGTGCGGAAACCGCCCGACACTCCGATTTTTTCTTGTGTCATGCCTGTCCCCGGTAAAATTCGGTAATGGAATCGCAGACGTGGTTCACGTCGTCGTCGCTCAGAAGATGGTGCATCGGCAGCATCATGTATTTTGAAGACATCGCTTCCGCATAAGGCGCATTGGCCTTCAGCGCCAGCTTGTCGAACTGATGGATCATGTGGCCGCCCCACTGCATGATCGTGCCAACGCCGCGCTGGGCCAGATGTTCGCGCAGGCCGTCACGCTTCTCGGCCTCGATCTCGTAATTCTGGAAGATGTCATAGCGCAGATTGTCGCTCTCAGGAGCCGGCGGCAGCAACAATGCGTCAACGTTGCCGAGCCGTTCCTGATAAGTCACCGCGATCGCGCGACGGCGCTCCAGATCCCGGTCATAGGTGCGCAGCTTGATCAGCATGATCGCGGCCTGAACGTTGTCGAGCCGGGCATTGTAGCCGAAGCGAACCACCTTGCCGGTGGTCTGGTCGCGGCCATGATCGCGATACTCGCGCAGGATCTCGGCCTTTTCATCGTCGTCCACAACGATGGCGCCGCCATCACCGAAGCAGCCAAGAACCTTGGCGGGGTAAAACGAGAAGCTGCCTGCAACGCCGAATGTTCCGGCCATCTTGCCGCGGAACCTAGCGCCCAGTGCCTGGCATGAGTCCTCGACAATCTTCAGCCCGTGCTTGTCGGCAAAGGCGGTAACCGCATCCATGTCGCAGGTCCGGCCGTTGAGCTGAACCGGCATGATGGCCTTGGTCTTTGCCGTCACCAGTTGCTCGGCGCTGGCAACGTCGATCATGTGGTCGGGACCGCAATCACACAAGACCGGGGTGGCTCCAACGTGATTGACTGCTGCAGCTGTCGCCACAAAGGTGTGTGATGGCAGGATGACTTCGTCGCCTGGCTCGACGCCTGCCAGCTTGAGTGCCAGCGTCAGGGCAACGGTGCCATCTGCAACGCCGAAGACATGCTTGACGCCGATGAACGATGCGAGTTTCTCTTCAAACTCGAAGAGATCCTTCTGCATGATGTAGGCGCCGCGCGAGAGAACGTCGCGGATCGTATCCATGAACTCTTGTTCATGCTCGGCAAAAAGCCCCGGGTAGTTGAAGAATGGCACTTTGCGTTCGGTCACTGCAGACGATGACTGGGAGGACATTTGGAACCTCAAATTTATGGTTTCGGCATCATGCCGGTATGTGGCGGAGCCCCTGACCGAAATGGCACGGCCCGGCACATCGTGCCGCACCGAGGATTTCTTGCAAAAGCATTGCGATGTCAAGCACCGCGCGCATGCCCTGATGAACAGCAGGAGTCGGCCCATGCAGGGTTATCGGGCAAAAGCCTATTATTCTTTGCGCTGCGCTGCGCAATAGATCACCTTGTGACGCCGGTCTGGGTTCTCGGTCGATATCGGTTCCGGCGGATTGTAGGGATGCGGCGTATCGAGGATGGAGCCGGGCATTTCCGTCATGGAGCCAAAGAAAAGCTTCTTGAGCCAGACCTTTCCGGCCATCGAGCCGGGGATCAGGTTTAGACGTGAGGCGATCAGCTTGACCGGACGCAGAATCCGCTGGCGCAGGGAGACCTTCGTTGTATCAAGATACCCCCAGAGCTGTGGCTCAAGACCGTGCTTCCCGCAGATCCCGGCAAGCTCTCGGGTCCCGAAATAGCGTGTCGAATAGGGAGATGGCGTGAAGTCATAAAGGTCCTTGTTGGCGGTGACGATCAGCAGATGGCCACCAGGCCTGAGTACCCGTCGAGCTTCGCTGACGAACGCGTCAGCATCTGGAAGATAGTAGATCGCTTCAAACAGAAGCACGGCGTCGAAAGAGCCGTCCGGCCAAGGAATCATGGTTGCATCGAAGATCTTGAGATCGATGGTATCGCCATAGGTTGCCTGAGCACGGCCCATCACCTCGGCAGAGATGTCACCGCCTGTGACAGAGCGCGCATGTTGTGCCAGATAGCCCAAGCCCTGGCCAGCACCGCAAGCGGCTTCGAGAACGTCGCCGTCTTTGACAAAATCGGTTGCCCAGTAATAGCGATTGCACGTCCGTTCCAGCTGCTCGGCCGAAATTTTCTGTCCGCCAAGTTCGGTCACGTCAGCGAAGTGGGCGTTTGTGGAGTCCGATGATGGCATTAAAGTTTGCCTCGCTGGGGCTCTTGCTCTTGGGGCCGGTGCATTATTGAATTGCCTTCCGGACGAAAATTATCAACGCACGCCTCAGGCAGACACGATGTTCGGAGCAGCCTTGCGGTAGCGACCGCGGGTGTCGACGATCAGCGGTGCGTGCTTGGCGATCATCTCATAGTCGAAGGCATCATGGTCGGTGGCGACCACCACGCAATCCACTCCCTCGAGAAACTCGGCGGTAAGGTCGATGCTCTTGAGATCGAGATGATGCTCGCGCATTTTCGGGAATGTCGGCAGGAAGGGATCGGAATAAGAGATCATACCGCCCTTGGCCTTGACCGCTTCCATCAGCCAGATCGACGGCGATTCGCGTGCATCGTCAATATTCTTCTTGTAGGCGATCCCGAGGAAATGAACGCGAGCACCGTTAAGCGCCTTTTTCTTCGCGTTCAGCGCATCCATGATCTGCCCCAGAACCCAGTTGCGGATGTCGTTGTCGACTTCGCCGGAAAGTTCGATAAACCGGGTATTGAGGCCGTACTCCCGGGCTTTCCAGGCGAGGTAGAACGGATCGATCGGAATGCAGTGACCGCCAAGGCCCGGGCCTGGGAAATAGGGGGTAAAGCCGAATGGTTTGGTCGCGGCTGCGTCGATGACTTCGAAAATGTCGACGCCCATCTTGTTGGCGACGATCTTCATCTCGTTGACGAGGCTGATATTGACCGAACGGTGGATGTTTTCCAGAAGCTTGGTCATTTCCGCGGCGCGGGTGGAGGATACATCGACCAGGCGCTCGACGATCAGCGAATATATTTCCTTGCCGCGTTCCAGACATGCCGGCGTAGTGCCGCCGATCACCTTCGGGATCGTCGCAGCGTTGAAATGGGCGTTGCCCGGATCTTCGCGCTCCGGCGAATAGACCACGTAGAAATCCTTACCGACTTCAAAGCCGAGCTTGCGAACGAAACCGCAAATGATCTCATCGGTGGTGCCGGGGTAGGTCGTGCTCTCCAGCGACATCATCTGACCTTTGCGCAGATGCGGGCCGATCAGGTCAAGCGTCGAAAGGATAAAGCTCATGTCCGGCTCGCGCTGATGTGTCAGCGGCGTGGGAACACAGATGATGATACCGTCAACTTCGCTCAGCCCCGCCGGATCGCTGCTGGCTGTCAGCTTGGCGTTCGCGGCTGCGATACGGGAATTGTCGATGTAACGGATTGGGCTCTGGCCACTGTTAATGGCTTCAACCTTCGAAGTGTCGATGTCGAAGCCGTAGACTTCGGTGCCAGATTCGGCAAAATGAAGGGCGAGAGGCAGGCCGACATAGCCCAGTCCGATGATACCGATTTTCATACTTTTTCTCTGACAATAAAGTGCTGGGACAGGAGTGCCGGTGCTTTATCCGACATACCGTTGAGTGTAAAGCCATCAGCGCCCGGCTTGAGCTTTCGGCTTCCATTGCGTATCTGCTGCGCATGTCGATTTTATTCGGGATACAGACTGTTGAACTGACAGCCTGGCAATGACGTTCTGCCTGTGGCTTTCGGTTGCGGCAAGACCACGGAGGGTAATTCTTAGTGAGGATTTGGCTTGCCACTGTAGGCGAACCCTTGCCGGTGGATGCTGGGGGGCAGCGGCTGTTGCGCACCGGGCAGTTCGCCCAATGGCTGGCTGATAGAGGGCACGAAGTTGTGTTTTTCACGGGCACGATGGACCATTATGCTCGTCGTCTCAGATCAGAGGATACAGTGATCTACGACGTCGCACCAAACTATCGCATCGTAGCGCTTGCCGGACGGCTCTACAAAAGATCGATATCCTTGGCGCGATTCAGAAATCATGCTGACGTGGCTAAATCGTTCATCTCGGCGGCGGATGGCATGCAGCCGCCTGATGTCGTGCTGGCTTCGTATCCAACAGAGGAACTCTGCCGCGCAATTTTGAATTATTGCGAGCCCCGCGGAGTTCCGGTGGTCATAGACACGCGTGATTTCTGGCCTGACATTTTCTCAGAGATGCTCCCCGGACCACTGCGAATGTTGGCGCCACTTGTATTCTCGCCGATTGAGCGTGCCGCCAGCAAGACACTTTCGCGTGCCACAGCCCTGTCGGGAATGACGGTTTCGGCGCTGCGCTGGGCACAGTCAAAAGCTCGGCGGTCTCAGAACGAAGCCGACTTCTGGTTTCCATTCAGCTATCCGAGCCAACGAGACGTGACGTCGGTGCCGCATTCAGGCGTGCGCCTCATTTTTCTAGGAACACTGTCGCATCGAAGTAACATCGAAACTGTTATCGATGCCATGAAAGTGCTCGAAGATCGAGGCGTAGACGCCACGTTTGACATTTGCGGTACGGGGCAGGCTGAAGCGTCGCTGGCTGCGCGGGCTGAAGGCCTGAATTCGGTCAAGTTTCATGGCTGGATAACCGCTTCCGAGCTGGCTGATATCATGGCGCGCTCCGATTTAGGTGTCCTGCCTTATGTCCGTCCGGATTTTCACATGTCCCTTCCCAACAAATTCGTTGAGTATCTCGCTGGAGGTCTTGGAGTTCTCTCATGCACCGAGGGTGAGGTTCGCCAGATGATAGGGAACCGCGATTGCGGTATTTGGGCTCCATCCGATCCTTTACAGATCGCGGATGCGATCGCCGGTTTGCAGCCCGGGCGGGTGCGGGAAATAAAGGACAATGCCGGATCGGTCTTTTCCGATACCTTTGGACAGGATGCAGTTTTCGGCAAGGCCTTGGGTTGCCTGGCGCATATCGCCCGAAAAGAATCGGGCGTCGCTGCAGAAAATCGACAGTAAGTGTGAATTGGACCGGCGTACTCCAAAAACCAGGCACGCAATGAACGGGAATGTCGTGTTGCGTTGGCTGGATGTGGCGTGCTAGTTGCGCCTGTGCGGGGAGATGCTCCCGCATTGTCTTGGGCCTCATGCAGAATTGCAAAACTCCGGAACGACAACAATGGCTATCAATTTCATTGACCTTGCTGCCCAGCAGGCTGGCATCCGCACTCGCCTCGACAGGGCGATTGCCAACGTCCTCGACCAGGGCAACTACATCATGGGTCCTCAGGTAAAGCAATTCGAGGCCGGGCTAGCGGAATTCTGCGGGGCGAGGCATGCGCTGTCCTGCGCCAACGGGACCGATGCCCTGTCACTGGCCCTTATGGCTCTCGACGTGAAAGCCGGCGACGCAGTCTTCGTCCCATCTTTCACATTTGCGGCAACCGCCGAAGTTGTTCCGTTCATTGGCGCCACGCCGATTTTTGTCGATGTTCTGCCCGACACGTTCAACTTGGATGTCGAAAGCCTCAAGCGCGGCATCCAGGAAGCGAAGAAGCTTGGCCTGACCCCGAAATGCGTCATCGCGGTAGATCTTTTCGGGCTTGCTGCCGATTTCGACCCGATCATCGCAATCGCCCGCGAAAATGGCATGTCGGTGATCGATGATGCCGCACAAGGCTTCGGCGCGCGCTATCACGGCCGCGTCACCGGATCGATTGCTGACATCACCACGACTTCCTTCTTCCCGGCCAAACCGCTGGGGTGCTACGGGGATGGCGGCGCGGTTTTCACCGAAGACGAGGCACTGGCCAAGCTGATCGATTCCTATCGGGTGCACGGCAAGGGATCGCACAAGTATGATAATGAGCGGATTGGCATGAACAGCCGCCTGGATACCTTGCAGGCCGCGATCCTGATCGAAAAACTGGCGCTCTTCCCGGAAGAAATCGAAAAACGCCAGGTCGTAGCCGCGCGCTATAGTGAAGCGCTGTCCGGCCTGTTTGAGACACCATATGTGCCTGAGGGACTTGTCAGTACTTGGGCGCAGTATACGGTGAAGACCGGATCCGAAGCTGCTCGCGCAACCATCCAGGAGAAGGCAAAAGCTGCCGGTGTGCCGACGGTGGTGTACTACCCGATTCCGCTTCACGCCCAGACCGCATTCCGCTCCTACCCGCGGGATCCGGAAGGTCTCGCCGTGAGCGAGGATCTGGCAAGCCGCGTGCTGAGCCTGCCGATGCACCCATATCTCGATGTTGAAACGCAGGACCTGATTATCCAGGCTCTTCGCTGATTCGCTAGACTCCATTCTCAATTTGGATGCGCGGCAGGAGATCGGCGGATCGTTGCCAGTGCAATGACCGAAGAGCGTGCCTCGCACAGTTGAGCGCGCTCAAAGTGCAGATCGCCAGTTCCGGATGCCGGATAGAGCGGCCCCGTTGGAATCCGAAAGCTTAGGAGTCGGCAAATTCACACAATCTGAAGTAATCCAAGTTTACGAATCTCTATCTTGGGTAATCAATTGATTGGTAACTCTGTCAGGTCCAGTCAGCCGGTGGTTCTGCGAAGCTAGTTTCCAGACTGTTGAGACGACCTGGAAAACAGAGTCACCGGATGACGCCCAGAATATCTATTGCTATTGTGTATCAGGGCGCGTTTACCGTGCAGAGTGCGACTTTGTGCTGGCGATCTGTTTGCAACAGGACTAATCGTAACGGTCCGGAGATATGAATCAAATTCTCGATGATGGCGACGAAATGCAATTGAAGAAAAATGAGCTCCTCAAAATCACGTTCTACGCGGTTTTGGCATTGGCAATATTCTCCGGGAATGCTGGTGTTCAGCGCTTTCTCCCATCTTTTGAATTCGATATTCAGCTGAAATACATATTTCTGGCAGCTTCGATATTTCTCTCCTTCTTTCTTGAAAGGTCGTCTGAGCGAAGCTACCCTGGCATATTCAAGTATTTTTTGGGGTTTTTGATCTCTCTGTGGCTATACGTATTGATCTCCGGGTTAATGCGACAGGATTACGCGACAGACGATATAATATTTGAAATATTATTTATAATAATTTCTGTGATGTTGGTTTATCTGCATGTTTCATCGAAAGATGAAATGGAGAGATTTGTATCAATTATCATAGGAGTTGGATTTGTTATATTATTAGTATCCCAGTTGCTGCGGATGGGGGCTGGCGTAAATATCCTTACAAATATAACGTCTTCAAGAATTCTGATTGTTTCGTTGGCGTGCGCCTTCTTCAAGTCGATGAATTTACGAGATAAGTACTATTTCTGGGCCTATTTCCCACTTCCTGTTCTTGGGTATGAATTCATTTCAAATTCATTGAAGATGAACCTAATATCAACTTCATTTGTCGTAGTGTTGTGTGCGCTATTTTATTTTATAATTGGCAGGTATTTTAGGGTTGTTTCGTTCCTGGCCCTATTTTTTGCAGGTGTGTTGTTTGGGGTTGCTTTGAATGCGGATTCAAATCTTAGGTCGAGAGTGGTAGCATTTCAGCAGGGGGCGACGATTGAAGGCCTGACCGCTTCTACGCCAGGTGCCGTGATTGTGGCTGCAAAGGAAAAGGGTCCGGCTTTCGACATCACCCAGTTAATCAAGGTCCCAGAAGTAAGATATCCGGATCTCGAATCGCTCGAATATTACCAATTGGCGAAGGAAAAATGTGACGAAGTCTCCATAAACATATATTGCCCAAGTAGAGTTTTGATACTTTTCGGAAAATACAAGGTTCTTGATGTTACTGAGAGGCTGAGATTCTGGGCTCATTCGATTGATTTATTTTTCAAAAACCCTGTTTTCGGAGTGGGTCGTGGCGGTTACAAAATACAATTATTCTACAATGGGGATGGAAATCCGAGAGTTATAGAATATCATTACCCTCATAACGTCATGTTCGAGTATCTTTCTATGTATGGATTCGTTGGATACTTTCTGATGATTGTTACGTTGATCGTAAGTGGTTTTATTTATCTAAAAGCTACGATAAGGGATAAATCCAAATTTGGGTTTATTGTCTTGTATCTGGCTTTATTGATGGCGTCGATGATGGGAGGGACCTTGTTTGACATTAGATATATTTATGTCTTCGCAGCAATGCTTACCCCTTCGCTCTCCCCACGTTGGGATCGTAATCAGGTCATTGGTGATCGATAGGCTCTCTAAAACGTTGGCATATGTCGATCATATCAAGTTGGGCGTGGAGCACGGATAATGCCGGTGCCGGTGGAGCTCTGTTTGACTTGGCGCGGGCCTAATTCAGCCCGCCGATAAGAAACTGGTCATTTCGCATGTGGTTCCGTTGACAACCTCATCATGTTGAGACCAAGGCTTTGAATATTGGTGATCGAAAATCACGCGCATCGGATGCGACTATCAGGAGATGTCTATGAGGAATCCAGCGCATTCTGGCGGCCGGTATTAAGCGTGGGGAAAAAGCAATCCGTCAGGTCAGGGCTTCTTAAGCTTGGCGTTGGGTCCGCGTCCGGCTATGTGATCACACTTGCGGTGTCACCGTTCTTGATGCGGCTATATTCCCCTGCCGAATTTGGGTTGTTTGGTGTGTTTGGCGCGATCGTCGCAATGTCGTCGATACTCGCGACAATGAGCTTTGAGCTCGGAATATTAGGTGCTCCAAACCGGCCAAGTTCGATGCAGTTTGCCATCACCGCAGTCTCTTTGGCTATGCTTGCAACGTTGTTTGCCACGCCCATCGGATTCTTGCTGGCTCTCTGGTTTCCTCAGGTTGGCTTGCCGGCCTGGGCAATGGCCGCAGCCTTTCCGGTTTGCCTTGTAGCAGTGCTGCAGATCGTCGCGATAAATTGGGCGATCAGAACCGATCAAACCGGGGTTGCTGCGCGCGCGACATTTGCCAGCTTGGCTGGGCGCAGCTTCTTCCACATTGTGTTTGGATATGTATTCGGTGGATTGGGAAGCCTGATTGCCGGTGAGTTTAGCGGACGCATCCTGGGCTGGTTGGCAGCAGAACGTGGCACGCTTCGCGTTGTTATTGCGCGGCTTGTGAGGGGGCCATCCACGCTATTCTCTCACATCAGCCGAAACCGGCAATATGCGGTTCACGTTACCCCGTCCACGGCCATTGAAGTGGCGCTTGTCTGGGTTCCGGCACCAGGGTTTGCCTTGGTATACGGGCCGGCAGCAGGTGGGTTTCTGGCACTTGTGCAGCGATTGGGTTCAGCCCCTTTGACCGTTTTGAACCAATCCATGGGACAGCTGGTGCACCGTCATGCTGGCGCCGTCCTCGGCGTGGACAACAACCGGGTGCTCCGTCTGATTGGGGCTGTTTTGGTGGGCACGCTGCCATTATTGGCTCTGCTGATGGGTTCGCTTTGGTTAAGAGGCGCTGAAGTCGCTGCCTTCGTATTCGGTGAGCAATGGCGGGCTGCCGGGATGGTCGCTCTTGCGTTCACACCGCTCTATTATGTTCAATTCCTGTCACTCATAACCAATAGGTTGATACTGGTCATGGGCTACATGCGCATGAAACTCGCTGGCTCTTTGTTGCATCTGGCAATCTTGTGCCTGTCCTTTCCAGCGGCGCGGCTGCTTGACCTGGATTGGCTGGGAGCGATGGCGTTGCAGGCGAGTGCGCTCACTGTTTCGCACCTGCTCATCTTCCTTGTCGTGCTTGTGGCCGTGGCCCGCTACAGACGCCCGGGGTCAGAGTTGCAAGCCGGTTGAACTCCCGATATATCGCGGAGTAACCGCACAGCAGAGTCGGGGGTTCCATTGCCTCCCAATCCACAGCCATCGGGACGCCGCACCCTCAGGCGTCTTGCCGCGCTAGAAACATGGAAGCGACCATTATGGTTGAATCTGAAACACGGACCCTTCCACGGAAAACCCAATTGGAAGCGGAAAATGGATCCGTGGAACAAGAATTGAAAATACTCAAAGCCGGGCGGGCAGCAGCAATTGTCTTCATTATTGCAGTCTTTTTTCTGGCGGCGCTGGGCCATGCCTATTTTTTCAATCTTACCTATGTGACTAGCCTTCGTGGTTTCTCTGTCGTCGAATACCTCGCGCACGCTTTGAACCCGGAAAACTTTAACCGTGACTATCCTGGTGGGAGTTATTTTACATCAGATAACTCAATAATTACAAATCTCTATGTGCCACTGAAACAGATTACAGGCTTGCCGAGCGTTACGTTGATGGCAGGTGGGATCTGGCTGGAAGTCCTGTCAGTCATGGCTGCTGGTACGGTATTGTGGCGGTCCCTTGTCTCCGCGAATTCGGAAAACGCAATTAGTCAGGATCGGCTGAAGAAGCTGTTTGTCGGGGGCTGGTTGATCACCGTTCTGGTGGCCGGCAACGTGGTCAGGCCCAATCTGTCCAATTTTGGGGCGCCGTTTTTTCATGGGCAGTTCTATGGGTATGCAGACGCCTTGGCCTTCTTGGCGATCGCTGCCTATTTGCGTGGAAAATGGGCTTGGGTAGCGCTCGCCCTGATGGCAGCATTTGCGGTTCACCCGATCAAGGCGACAATGCCGACTGTGTTCATCGGTGTTTCCGTGCTTGTCAACGCGCGCATCGATTTGCATGTCAGATCGTTGATAAGTGGTGTTTGTGTCGCTCTGTTTGCGGCCTATTGGGCCTATTTTCACCTCCAGCTCGGCGGTGTTGAGGGGGTACCCAATATACCGGATGACCTCTTTATCGCCTATACGAGGATCCAGCAGTACCACTGGTACCCTGCCGATACCGGCTTGATTTCCTTTGGGCAGGACAGGGGGCTGGTGCCATTCTTCGGGTTGATGACCATGGCGCTTGTTGCCGCGCTGAAGGCTGACCTCAATCAGCGAACAAGACGCGCCTTCCTGGCGGGCTATCTGGCACTTGCGTCTCTCACCGCGCTGGGGATCTATTTTTCGATAGACCTCAATTCTGCATTCTTGGTCAAACTCAGCCTGGTTCGCGCCAGTGAGTTCATGGTTGAACTCTCGCCGTTCCTGATCGGTTTTGCGATATTCAGGACGTGGCAGCGGAAGGAATGGCTTTGGGCCGGCCTTTTTGCCGGTTTCCTGATAACTGCTATGTTCCCGAACACCTTGCCGTCGCCTTTTCTCGCCTATGCCGCGGCAGCGTTGTATGTCCTTCAATCACTCTGGTCACGCAGCGGAAAAAGCGAGATACTTCTGGTCTCGGCAATTGCATCAACCATGCTGCTGATAACGCTGATCAACTCATGGAATTATCCCGGAAGCTCGGATCCATTGTCCGTATCTCGCAAGGCGCTGCTCCTGGTTACATGCTGCTATCTCGCATTTAAAATACCGTTTCCACGGCGATTCGTTGCTTTCAAATCCCTGGCGACCGCAATCGTGTTCAGTCTGTTTTTCTCCTACGGTGCCTATGCCTGGTTGAGGAACAACAGCGCAAATCAGGGTGACATGGAGCTCGGGCGTGCGTTTCTTGAGGCGCAGCTTTGGGCAAAGGAGTCGACAGACAAGGAGGCGCTGTTCATGGTGGATCCCTGTCAGAACTACGGTTGGAGGGATTTTTCCGAACGGAGTTCCATTGGCACGCCGCGGGAATGGTTCATGACCGGTTGGATTTACGTGTCTGATCTGCGAGCCTTTCGCTGGGGGCAGGAAATTGCGCAAACATTCGGGCTGGATATTACGGCCAGATTGCCCAAACGCGATGAACGTGCGGAAATTCAGATCACCGAAATATGCGAAGATGCCAAGCCATTGTTCTACGATTTGTCGAGAGAGCCCCTGCGAAGGATGCATGAGAAATACGCCGTCAACTATTTCGTAATGGAAAACGGTCCGTCTGATGAGCTGGTCTCGAAATACTCCCTGAAGCCAGCGTTTTCCAACCAGAGTTACCGGATTTTTTCGGCCGCAGAATTATTGAAATAGAGTTTCGTCAATTGGCCTTGACGATGGTTTTGTGTGCAGCTCTGTTGTCTTGTTCAGCGAGTGGATGTTTCAAGACGCGGCTTTAATGGTGTCCTTAAGCGCGCCAAAGAAACAAGCGTGCTGGGCCCGGCGGAGCATTTATTTTGGCGTTGCTGTTCTGACCAAACGAAGGTGCCAAACTATTACTAGGGAGCCGGAAACAGCTCGCCGCCTTTTGTCTCGATGAGCTCCCCGGCGCGTGAGTATTGCTCAAGTACGTAGCGGATACCGGCAATTCGGTCGGGTGCAAACTTGCCGACATAGTCGAGAGCATTGCTGTCGGAAAGATTGTGAGACGGATAGGCAAGCCGCCCCAGGGCCCATTCATGCGGCATCCGACCGCGTTCAAGCATCGGGTAAATACGCTTGTAATTGTCTAACATGAATTTCTGCAGCAATTCATGGTCCGGGTCGACCACTTCGAAAGCTCTCTGAAATCTGCCGTCCATGGTTACCGGCTGAAAGAAGGCGTGGTTGTACCAGATTTCTTCGCCCTGCTTGTTGACCAGTTTGTAGCCTCCGACAAGTACAGGACGCGACCAGTCGACCGAGAGGGTCCATCCAGCGATTCCTCCATAAAATGGCGCCAGGAAAAGACCCGGAAAAAAGGCAAATACCAGCAATGCGAGAGGGGCCCAAGAAGGGATCTTGCCTGCATCGCTTCTCTTGTAATTGCTACGCCCGAGCTCAACTGCAATTCCAACCAGAGGCATCAAGGCTATGGCGCCGATAATCCGTCTCAAGGCAATGAGGTCCATGGAGTTTACCAGAAGGAACCAAAGGATGATGTAACTGCAGACAATGAGCCAATCGGCGTGACGCATTCTCCCATATATCTGCTGAGCGTAACGTGCCCTGAAAAACAGGGCACACCAGACCAGCAGCGATGCAATCGTTAGAACTTTGACATTGAACTGGAATAGATCTGTAAGCGGATAGCGCCCAGACGCCAGCCAGATGCGGAATGAACCCACAATTATAAGCAGAAGAGACGCGATTCTAACCAGCCGTGGTCCCAGACCTTCTTTGACCTCTTCTTGCCATGGTCGGCGGCGTTGATCGATCAGTGCTCCCCCTTGAAGAATGAGGACAAAGTAGCGACCGAGGACCATCAGAGGGTAGAGAACCCTTGCCAGCCACTCATGATTGCTGACGTAGAATAACACCCGGCTGAGGATATTTTTCGGATCTGATAGCGTGTTTAGATAATGAAACGCTTGGGCTCCATGGAGGAGCTTTCCTTCGTGCTCGACGACAAACCCCGAATTGACATTAAGGCCGCTTGCAAGAATGCGACGGACGTCATCATTATCCTCACGAAGGGAAATGAGATGAACATCGCCCACCGCTTGCCGAAGCTTCAGGAGCTTGACGAAGTTGGTACAGAAATAACAATCGCCGTCATAGTAGATATTCATGAACCTCACCTAGCCGCTGTGGGTTTTCGCCGTTTTGCGCGGAGCCAATCGATAATTTCATGCCACGAAAATAGTGCAGTCCAAACAAATATATATCCGCTAAAGCTGATGCCAACTCCAAATGTCATAAGATGAAACAAAAAATAGAACAAAAAGAACTTAGGTATTAAATTTTTCCGAAAAAATACGATGGGAACCGTAAGGTGAGATATGTATACAGCTGGAGGGCCGATGTAATTAAAAAGTGTAAATCCATCGAAAAGCCGGAAAAAACCAAGTGAATCAAGAGTGCTGTGCGCGGCTACAATCGAATGAACTTCGATCGCGTCCACGAGATCGTATTGAAACCACTCTAGAATAGACAGGTCGGTTAGTTTGTTGACGCCGGAAGCAAAATAATAAAAAACAAATACCAATATAAGATTTGAGAAGGCGCGACCGCCAGCAGCCGACCTATGTTCGTGATACAATTTAGTCATTTTCCAAATTGGAACGTCTGAATAGCTGCTAATTCCGAGCGCCAGTATGATGGCAAAGTAGAGATCGATGGAGTCAATTTCCTGCCCCAAAAGGAAAAGGTACCCCCACAAATAGATCATCAAGCTGTACGTAATGACAATTATTACTGATTTTGGGCCCTTTCCGAAGATCGCGAGAGATGCGAGCGACAGTATTGTAAGTCCTTGAATGAAACGCAGTACGCCGACGGAAGGGTGGGGCAGGAACCAATGAATCCAGTGAAAAGTCAGCAGTTCCTGTATAACAGGTAAGCCTGTCCACAAGATCCATTTATCCATCGGATAGAGGTGATAGGGATAGAAGTAGAAAATCTCTTCAGGCACTGTTCCAAAAAAACCGAAGTCCCTGCTGAACAGCTTCCAGATCAGGAAAGCGCAAACGAACAGGCGTGCCACGTTGAGGTTGAAGTCGTAGGCGGGCGTGTTGTAGGCGGCCAGAAATCTATCAAATCCGCGATCTATCAAGGGTTTTTCAGGCAAGATCCATGGCTCCGCGAAAGCATTTCGAACTGTTTGAACCGCACGCACCGGCAAGTCAAGAAAACCGGAGTTCCCCATTGAAGGTTTTCAAGCCCACCTCAATTCACTGCTGCGGTTCCGGAACTGGCACCTCGGTTTTAAGGGAGCGGTCGCAGGCTCGATGATTGCACCGTATCGCTCATGGACCTGCAATCCGTCCGCGCGGGCTCCTTGGTCGTCACGCGGGGGGGACGGCCCGTTGTAATCGTTAACTCAGCCGGGTATGGCAGTGAGCAATTTGCAGCGTCCGGAAAGTCCCTCATCATGCAGAGCATCCAATCCGTATCCACCGGCAAAAGGCCGATTGTCGTGACAATCCTGGGTGCCAGACCCCAATTTATCAAGGCTGCGCCGGTCAGCAAGGCCCTTGCAGCCGCAGACATAGATGAGGTCATGATCCATACTGGGCAGCATTTCGATGACAACATGTCCGAATTGTTCTTCCGTGAGCTGGATATCCGCAAGCCAAAATACAATCTTGAAATCAATGGCTTGAGCCATGGTGCCATGACTGGCCGTATGCTCGAGGAGATCGAGAAAATCCTGGTCGAGGAAAAGCCGGATCTGGTCGTTGTGTATGGAGACACGAACTCGACCCTGGCCGGCGGACTTGCGGCCTCGAAACTCCATATTCCGATTGCGCATGTCGAAGCGGGTCTGCGGTCGTTCAATCGCGCCATGCCCGAAGAGATAAATCGTATTGTTGTCGATCACATCAGCACGCTTCTGTTTTGCCCGACAGCAACAGCTGTGGACCATCTCAATTCCGAGAACATCCATGTGGGCGTCATGCATGTCGGGGACGTCATGATGGACACCACGCTTGCAGCCATTGAACGGGCGAGCGCCACTTCGGACATCCTGGCCAGGTTCGATCTGCAGTCGAAGCACTATGCGGTTGCCACATTGCACCGCGCTGAAAACACCAATGATGCTGCGCGGTTTCAAGAGCTTATCAATTGGCTGGATGACCAGCCGGTCGACAAGATACTGATGCCGGTTCATCCACGCACCCGCCAACGCCTTTCGGAACTGAAATCTCCGGCACGGAAACTCGTGCTGGTCGAGCCGCTCGGATATATCGACATGGCTTGGCTCGTCCACAATGCAAGTGCCGTGTTTACAGATTCAGGCGGGTTGCAGAAGGAGGCTTATTTCCACGGCGTCCCGTGTGTAACCCTTCGCGATGAAACCGAGTGGGTTGAGACCATTGATGCAGGTTGGAACCGTCTGTGGAACGGGCCGGAGTACAAGAGCCGTCGGTCGATATCGGATTACGGCACCGGAGAGGCGAGTTCCCAGATTGCTGCAGCAATCAAGGAATTCATCATTCGTCGTGAAAAAACTTCATAGAAAGCGGATTCTCATACCCGTTCGCCGCAATGAATTTTTCCGGTCCTGGGCGTTCAAGTGGTCGACAATGCCGATCACACCTCATCTCACCGATCCGGTTTTTGCCACTCGGCTTCCGGTGCGCCGCGCCGTTTCAGCCGCAGCAAGAGGCCGACGACAACACCCGCGCCGATCGCCACTGTCAGATCGGCAAGCACGGTAAGCAGCAGCGTCATCATCAGCAGCAGTTGATCGCCTCTGCGCGTTCGCATCCGCTCCATAAAATGCTGCGGCTCGGCCATGTTCCAGGCTGTCAGGACAAGTACCGCTGCCAGCGCCGGCAGTGCCAGCAGTCCGGCCAGCGGGGCTGCCAGCATCATGAAAGCCAGCAGGAAGAGGGAGTGGAGGATCCCCGCAACCGGGGTCTTTGCGCCGGCGCGGATATTGGTGGCTGTGCGCGCGATGGCGCCTGTTGCCGGCAAACCGCCGAAGAGCGCGGAAACGCAGTTGGCGACCCCCTGGGCCACGACCTCGGTGTTGGAGCGGTGCGCAGTGCCCGCCATACGGTCAGCGACCATTGCCGACAGCAGTGATTCAACGCCTGCCAGAAAGGCGATGATGATCGCCGATGGCAAAAGCTCGATCACCCGTTCAAGGTTTAGATCCGGCAGCGCCGGCATCGGCAGATGCGACTGGATCGCGCCAAACCGGCTGGCAATGGTTTCAACATCAAGACCGAACACGGCGACCGCGGCAGATGTCAGCCCAACGGCAACCACCAGCCCTGGCAGTTTTGGTGCGGCACGCCTGAACGCCACGATCATCACCAGCGTGAAGAGGGCGATCAGCGCGCTCATCAGAGAGAAGCTGTCGGAAATGTTCCAGAGCGCTTCAAGTTTGGGCAGGAAATCGGCAGGCATCTTGCCTTCGACGCTGAGGCCGAAAAAATCCGCGATCTGGCTGGAGGCGATAATCACCGCGATCCCGATGGTAAAACCGTTGATCACCGGTTCCGGGACATGGCGGATCAGGCTGCCTGCACGCAAGAAACCGGCAATCAACAGGATCAGGCCCGCCATGAAGGTCGCGATCACCAGTCCGTCATAGCCGTGATCGACGATGACGGAGTAGACAACGACGATGAAAGCGCCGGTGGGGCCGCCGATCTGCACGCGGCTGCCACCGAGAGCGGATATCACGAAGCCTGCAACAATTGCCGTGACAAGCCCCGCACCGGGGTTGGCGCCCGACGCAATGGCGATCGCCATCGCCAGCGGCAGCGCAACCATAGCCACGGTCAGCCCCGCGCCCAGATCCGCCAGAAAGCTCGGGATATCGTAATTGCGCAAGGTCGTCAGGATTTTCGGATGGAAAACCCAAGCGTGTTTCTTCTGAACGGCACCGTCAGTATCCGTCGACTCAGTCATGATGTTCCCCTGATCTCAGGGTACTTCCCGCCTTGGAAGTGCGGTTGTCAATCGGCTGGGGTCGAAATCTCCGTCTCCCCGACCGTCTCATTGGCCTTTCTTGGCCCCCACTCGAGCTGTTTGTAATCAAAGCCGTATTCAAGCGTGGGTTTGATCACCTTGAAATAGGGCGAGAGGTCAAAATCCCTTGGGGCAAACAGCGAGTGGTGCCTGATATGCAGGATTTCCCGGCGGGAATAGTCCGAATCGGCCCGTTGCCTGCCGGGCGCACGTGTGACCTCCGGAAGGATAGGATATCGCACCGATTGGAAGGCCTGGGCGATCATTGAAGAACAGATGGCGCGGGTTGGGTCGCCTGATCCGAACGCGATCATCCGTCTGCGCCATCGCACCGGAACGGGTGGCGTCGGAAAGAAATAGCGCAGCATGTCGAAAATGTTCTTCATGTCATACCGGACGCCAAGCCTTTCCACCATGTAGGAGACCACAGCTGTTCGATCATCAGGGGTTAGTCCTACCGGCCGGCAGATCCGTGTGTTGAAGCGGGTGTATTTGGACAGCGGCACGGCAACGCAGCCCTCGCCAAGATTGACCTCAACCAGTTGCGGATAGTCGTCACCGCTCTCGTCGTCCGGTTTGAGGGCAGCACCGACAAACAGCGCTGAATGCGACCAGGTGGACTGGGTCAGATATTTGATGGCCGCAGATACTTTCTGGTTTCCCTCCACCAGCAGGATATCACCCGGCTGCAGGGTCCGTGAAAGTGTTTCAGGATCGGATGGCGTGTAGGGCTCGTATCCCGGATTGGCTGAATGCAGCCGTCGCGCCAGAAACCGGCCCAGGCGGTCGAGCAGGCTGTCTGACATGTCGCGTGCTTCGGTCATGCTGACCAATTGGCCCGGGCCGCCGCCGGGATCAAGTCGGAAGACTTCAAGTTTCCGTTTTCCTCACTTGATAACTTCGCGCGAACGCCGTAATTTAGAATCATTCTAATCTGTGAGGCTTCCATGCTCAATCGTATTATCGGTTTCAACCGGCGGTCCTTCGATTCCCTGAGCGAGCAGGAAATCCTCGCTCTGGCGATTTCGTCCGAAGAGGATGATGCGCGCATATACCTGGCCTATGCTGATCACTTGAGAGATGATTATCCGCAATCATCCAAGGTGTTTGAGGAAATGGCAGCCGAGGAGAGCGTGCACCGCGCGCGGCTGATCGAACGACACAAGGCGCGCTTTGGTGATCGCATTCCGTTGATCCGCCGCGAACACGTCCGCGGTTTTTATGAACGCAAGCCTGATTGGCTGGTGCAGAACCAGTCCGTCGACAAGATCAGGCTGATTGCCGAGGAGATGGAAGCCCAGGCCCACAACTTCTATCTCTCGGCGGCGGGCCGCACCTCGGACGCGGATACCCGCAAGTTGCTCGGCGATCTGGCGCTGGCGGAAAAAGGTCATGAATCTCTGGCGCGTCGGCTTGGCCTTGAGCATACGCCGGAGGATGTGAAGGCCGAAGAGGCGGAGACGGACCGCCGCAAGTTCATCCTGACTTATGTTCAGCCCGGTCTGGCGGGCCTGATGGATGGGTCTGTTTCCACCCTTGCGCCCATCTTCGCCACAGCCTTTGCCACCGGCGACACCTGGACGACCTTTCTGGTCGGATTGTCAGCATCTGTTGGCGCCGGCATTTCAATGGGCTTTACCGAAGCTGCGCATGATGACGGGGTTATTTCCGGAAGAGGCTCGCCGCTCAAGCGCGGGCTGGCCTCCGGCATCATGACGGCGATTGGCGGGCTCGGTCATGCGCTTCCATACCTCATTCCCGATTTCACCATCGCCACCTCGGTTGCCATCGCAGTGGTGTTCGTCGAGCTATGGGCCATCGCCTGGATCCAGAACCACTGGATGGACACGCCCTGGAGCCGGGCGATCTTCCAGGTGGTCCTGGGCGGCGCGCTGGTGTTCACGGCAGGTCTTCTCATTGGGAATGCCTGAGGTGGCTCGACGGGCGCGCTAACCATCGCAGATAAACGCCGTTGCCGAACGGCAGATTGGAAATAACCAGCGAAGACGGTATGTTAGCGCAGACCTTCATGGTGGTTGGCGCTGTTGCAGCTGCATGGCAAGACAAAAAACACGCTGTTTGTTGCGGTTGCACAACCGCGAAACCACCGATGACTGAGTTGCCAAGCGCCGGGGGCTGTGCCATTGAGCGGCCTGTCGGTCTTCGAATTTTGACAGCGAATTGAACATCAAGAAGAGACTTCGAATATGATTCGTAAGATGATCCACTGGCTTGCTGCTATAAGCCGGCGTTCCAAGCAGCTCATCCTGGTCATTATCGATTTTGTTCTGTTTTCCAGCGCGGTGTGGCTGGCTTATTCGCTTCGTTTCAACGTGCTCTACGATCCAGATATGAACCAGGTGCTTCTCATGCTGGCGGCACCGTTGATTGGAATCCCCATCATGTATGCGTTCGGGCTTTATACCTCGATTACGCGGTATGTTGGCGAGCATGCGCTTTGGACCATTTTCAAGGCCGTCGGGCTGACCGCCATCTTCTGGGCCGTCGTGGCCTATGTGGCGCGGCTGGAAGGGTCCACCCTGGTGCCGCGGACCGTTCTGGTGATCTTCTGGCTCCTGTCTCTGCTGCTGATCTCCGGCTTCCGCTACATCTCGCGATGGTTGATTCTCGAATTCACCGAGGAGCAGACGCAGCGAAGAAACATTCTGGTCTATGGTGCAGGCGATGCCGGCCGTCAGATTGCAGCAACCCTGAAACAGAGCAGCAACAGGATCACGATCTTCCAGGTCGATGACGATCCCACCATGTGGGGCGCCACGATTGGCGGCATCAGGATCAGCAATCCCGCAAATCTTGAGCGTTTGATAGAACGCCGCGGTATCAGCGAAGGTATCGTTACGATGCGGAGTGCCAATTCCGCGCGCCGCGCCGAGGTTGTCGAGCATCTGAGCAACCTTGGTTTGCGGGTTCGCATCCTCCCCGCCTTTGTCGATATCGCCGATGGCAAGCATACGGTTGATCTGATCCGCGATGTCGAGATCGGGGACCTTCTGGGCCGCGATGCCGTGCCTCCTGAGCACGGCCTCATGGAAGCCAACACCCGCGGCAAGGTCGTGCTGGTGACAGGCGCCGGCGGCTCGATCGGCTCCGAACTGTGCAGGCAGCTGAGCACCGTTGGCGTGTCCAGGCTGATCATGCTCGATTCAAGCGAGTTCGCGCTCTACCAGATTGACCGGGAACTGGCCAAACAGACAGGGTTTGAGAAGGTCGCAGTGCTTGGATCGGTTGATGATCCGGCGCTCATGCGCAGGGTGATGCGCGAACAGGCCGTCCAGACGGTGTTCCATGCGGCGGCCTACAAGCATGTACCGCTGGTCGAGGCAAACCCGTTTGAAGGCATAAAGAACAATGCATTGGGAACCTTGGCGGTTGCTTCCGCTGCTTATGACAGCGATGTCGAGGTTTTTGTGCTCATATCCACGGACAAGGCCGTCAGGCCATCGAGTGTGATGGGTGCGTCCAAGCGTGTAGCGGAGCTGATCGTTCAGGATTTTGCGGAGAAGGCGACGCAGAACAAGAACGGCAAGGTTTTTTGCGCGGTCCGCTTCGGAAACGTGATTGGGTCCAGTGGCTCGGTCATTCCGCTTTTCAAGGAGCAGATCCGCAACGGCGGACCAATCACGCTGACCCATGCGGAAACCACGCGCTATTTCATGTCAATCGAGGAAGCGGCGCAGCTGGTCATTCAGGCTGGAAGTCTTGCGCGCCGTAACGACGAGAGCGGGAAGTTCCCGGGACGTATCTTCCTGCTCGATATGGGCAATGCGATCCGTATCCGGGATCTGGCGGTCAAGATGGTGCAATTGTCCAATTTGACGCTTTGCGATGAACTCACTCCAGGTGGCGACATTGCCATTCAGGAAGTCGGTTTGCGTCCCGGCGAAAAGCTGCATGAAGAGCTGTATTTTTCCGTCGAGGCGGCAAACCCGACATCGCATCAGAAGATCTCTGTTGCTGCTGAATCCGCTCCTGACGGATTGGACATCATGGAGATGTACAAGGAACTCCAGCAGTTGATCGCCAGCGAAGATCATGCCGCACTGGCGGAGTTCCTGTGTCGCGTGACGGGAATGGGCGCGCAGGCCGAATGAATTTCCGGGCCTCATTCGAGATGACAGAGACGGGGCTCCTTATCTGGCGAATGTTGTGATCCGTTCTGTCCGCCGCGTCGAGCCGCTGACACTGCTCATCGGTGTATCGATGACGATTGGCTATGGGACGCTCTACTACCCCTTTGCAATCCTGGGACCGGAAATCGCACGCACGCAGGGCTGGAGTACCGGTTTTGTGTTTGGAGTCTTTTCCGCAGCGCTGCTGACCAGCGCGGTTACGGCTTCGCTGGTGGGACGGGCCATGGACCGCTTCGGTGCGCGCCCTGTGATGGTCGCAGGCTCTTGTCTGGCGGCACTTGCCCTCGTCAACCTCTCGCTGGTCCAGTCCATGACAGGTTTCGTTGTTGCCATGCTGGTGATCGAATTCGCCTCACGCATGGTGCAGTACGAAACAGGCTTTGCGGCCTTGACCGCCATTCATGGCCGAAACGCCCGGCGTCCGATCGCGCATGTCACGCTGGTCGCCGGATTTGCCTCGACCGTATTCTGGCCACTCATTCACTGGCTGCTCGGATACATGGACTGGCGCGGTGTCTGTCTGGTGCTCGCCGCAGTCAACTTCCTGATCGCCCTGCCGATTCACGCCTCGCTTCCGGGCCGCGCCAAAAATCGTCACGATCCTCAACCGGTGCCTGTTGTGAACCGGGATCCAGGCTTACTGAGACCGGGAAACCGCATGCCGGCATTTGTGTTCATGGCCATCGCGTTTGCCGGCGGCAGTTTCCTCATGTCTGCTGTGCACACATCCTTCTTCCTGATCCTGAACGAGATGGGTCGCAGCGCCGCCCTGGCGGCCTTGGCAGGCGCGATAATCGGCCCGATGCAGGTCGCGGCCAGACTTATCGAGATGCTGACCGGTGAGCGGGTTTCGTCTTCGATTGTCGGAGTGATCTCAAGCACGGCCCTTCTGCTGGGACTGGCATGCCTGGTCGCGGCTCTCTGGCTGGGCGGAGATTGGATCGTCATCGTGTTTGCCATAAGCTTCGGCATTGGTCAGGGGCTGAACTTCATCGCCCGCGCCATTCTTCCAGCGCGCCTGTTCGGGACCGATGGTTATGGCGCCATGACCGGCAATCTTGCCACGCTTCGGCTGTTCGCGATGGCCGGTGCGCCGGTTTGTACAGCGCTTGCCATCAGCCATGCCGGAGTAGGCATGACCTTCGCTCTGCTCATGCTGGTGTCCGCGGTCGGTGTATCTGCGTCGTGGGCTCTGGTGGTGATAGAAAAGCGAGCTGCCAGAACAGAAGCGGTCGCATCAATCGCGTGACTTCGCTGCAGTCAGGCGCAGCGCTCAAGTCCTACTTGACGGCGCCAACCAGAACGTCGGAACCGTTTTCGATAGTCACCCAGCGGCCTGAATTGTTTGTGGCCTGACGCTTGAGGTAGCTGTAGGGCGTCTTCCGCCAGTTCTTGACATCGTCGACCAGGTTGTCGAGCACAAAATCGCCGTCAGATGTCCGTACTGTCAGCACAGCATGGCCTTCGCCATCGGGCTTGCGAACAACCGTAATCAGCACATCAGCTGGTGAAAAACCGCGCTCGATCAGCATATGCCGCTTGAGTAGAACATAGTCTTCGCAATCGCCGGCCACGTCCGGATAGGTCCAGACTTCTTCCTTGCCGAACATTTCCATGTCGGTTTTCGGCATCACTGAAAAATTGACCGCGCGATTGATCTCCCGGATCACGTCCCAGCCGTAATCGGTAACCTTGGGCGCTGCGCCCGAGCCTTTGACAGGTGTGCATTCGGAAGAGAATTTCTTGCAGAACTCGTAGTGCCCGATCGGTTGCGAGGTCACCCGCCCAACTTGCATCGACAGCCCGGACGCCATCGCCCCTGCTGGCAGTACAATCGACGCTAACAGGGCAATCATTGCCAGTTTCGCTCGTCCCGGTCTGCATAACATTGCAGGTGCACTCCACGCCGTCCCATTACGTTAATAAAGAGTTAAGATCGTATGGGCGGAAGAGTCAATTGCAGCGGCCGGTCCATGTACAGACATGGTTACCGGCCGCGGCTTTTGCATCACACCTTTGAGGAGGTCCGGAGACCAGGGCTCTTGGCTGGAGAGCTGGCCTGCCGGAGAACATGCCGCTGTCGCCGGGGGATGCGCAGGTGCGCAATCAGGCGGATGCCGCGATCCCGTTCACGGCCGCCAGAATGCGGGCAATATCCTCATCCCGCGACAGCCGGTGATCGCCATCGCGGATCAGGGTCACAGTGACATTTTCTGATGGCAGATGTTCGACCAGACGAAGCGCGTGGCGCCAGGGGACATCAGGATCGGCCATGCCCTGTATGATGTGGACGGGAGCGCCGGTATCGATCAGGCCGTCCAGCACGCGGTTCTTGCGTCCGTCATCAAACAGGGCCCGGGTAAAGACGTTTGGGTCGGGGCCGTAAGGTGTTGGCTCTTCATAGAACCCGTCCCGCTCAAGCGCCTGGCGCTGTTCATCGGTCAGCTCCGGCTCCATCAGTTCAAGCGTGAAATCGGGCGCCGGCGCGATCAGCACCAGCCCCGCCACCCGGTCACCCTGACCGCGCGCTTTCAGCTCCTGAACCAGCCGCAGCGCAATCCAGCCACCCATGGACGAGCCAACCAGGATTTGCGGACCTGACGTGTAGTGCTCAAATGCCGCCAGGCTTTCGTCGAGCCATCTCGATATCGTGCCGTCGCGAAAGCTGCCGCCCGACGCGCCATGCCCTGAATAGTCAAATCGCAGGCAAGCCTGGCCCTTGAGAGCAGCCTCCTGGCACAGCGCTTCGGCCTTTGAACCCGTCATGTCCGAACGATAGCCACCGAGCCAGACCACGCCGGGCAATCCAGCACCCGTTTCTGTTGCCTTGCGGGTCAGTGCTGCAATCGAACGCACGTCTGTGCCCGTGCCCACGTCGAGTTTGCTGGCGACCGGTTCCGTCATGTTCAATCACTCCCGTTCTGTCGTTTTCGCGTCTTTTACAAGATTCGCGGGCCCATTACCGGCCCTATGGTGATTTTTTCGCAAAGCCATGCTATTGACAGCGGCCAGCCGATGACGACATTGCGCTCGAGACATACACACTCGCGCGCCGCAACCGGCGGTATTGGACGAGTTAATCAGGAGACCAAAGCCATTCGCAGACCATTTAGAGCGCCGCCAACAGTCAACGAAGGCCCCCGCGCAAACCAGAATATCAGGACCGCGACGGTCCAGCTCATTGACGCTGAAGGCCAGAACCACGGCGTCGTGCCGACGGAACAGGCACTGGCCATGGCCGAAGAAGCCGGCCTTGACCTTGTTGAGATCAATTCCGCGGGCGACGTGCCGGTTTGCAAGATCGTTGATCTTGGCAAACTGAAATACGCTTCGCAGAAGAAAGCCTCCGAGGCGCGCAAGAAGCAGAAGACCGTTGAGGTCAAGGAAATCAAGATGCGCCCAAACATCGACACCCACGATTATGAGGTGAAGATGCGCGCCATGAACCGGTTCTTTGATGAAGGCGACAAGGTCAAGGTGACCTTGCGGTTCCGTGGCCGTGAAATGGCCCATATGGAACTGGGCATGAAGCTGCTCCAGAAGGTCAAGGATGACACGATCGAGATCGCCAAGGTCGAGGCCGAGCCGAAGCTTGAAGGCCGTCAGATGATGATGGTGCTGGCTCCGAAGTGACGCGTTTGTTCATCTGATGCAAACCGGTCCGGCGCATGCCAGGGCCGGTTTTTGCTTTTAAAAGAATGAATCATTCGAACGCCCGTTGCGCTTTTGTCAGGCTAGAGCTATAAGGCGCGCGTTCAAACCGGCCGGCAGGGCATGCCGAGGCGGTTTCCAACGCTTGATGAAAAAGGGGTCTTCGCTCTTTTCCATCTCACCCAACAAGAAATGGCTGTGTGGTGTCAGAACGACACCCTTAGGCCTGATAAGGAGTAGCGAAATGCCCAAGATGAAGACGAAGTCGTCTGCCAAGAAGCGGTTCAAGATCACTGCAAGCGGCAAGGTTATGGCTGCAGCAGCAGGCAAGCGCCATGGCATGATCAAGCGGTCCAACAAGTTCATTCGCGATGCACGCGGCACCATGGTCCTTTCGGATCCTGACGCCAAGATCGTCAAGAAGTTCCTTCCCAACGGCCTCTGAGAAGAGCCGGGACCAGCGTTTTTAAGGAGATCATGATATGGCACGCGTAAAACGGGGCGTTACCGCCCACGCAAAACACAAGAAGGTTCTGAAGAAAGCCAAGGGCTTTTACGGACGCCGCAAGAATACCATCCGCGCCGCGAAGGCTGCCGTCGACAAGTCGATGCAGTACGCTTACCGCGACCGCAAGGTCCGTAAGCGGAATTTCCGCGCGCTCTGGATCCAGCGTATCAACGCTGCTGTCCGCGAGCACGGCCTGACATACGGCCGCTTCATCGACGGCCTGACGAAGTCGGGCATCGAGGTTGACCGCAAGGTTCTTTCCGACATGGCGATCCATGATGCGGAAGCCTTTGGCGTACTCGTTGCGGCTTCGAAGAAGGCGCTCGACTACCTCAAGGATGCAACGCCGAACGAATTTGAAAGCGCTGTCGCCTAAGCCAGCGTTTTCCCGAACACAGAGTTTGAATTTTGGGATCCCGCGCTGGCACGGCTGGCGCGGGGTTTTTCGTTTCAGGACCAGGCAATCCCCTGTTTCGTGGATGTGCCACTTCGTTTAAGCACGGGCCAGCAGGCCTGCCAGATACGGCCAGAATAATACAGGTAGTCAAAGATCATGAGCCAGTACCAGACGCTTGAAACCTCCATCATGGCCGAGATCGCCGAAAGTGCGGACGAGGCTGCCATCGAGGTCGTGCGGGTTTCAGCCCTCGGCAAGAAGGGCTCGGTCTCCGAACTGCTCAAGGGGCTTGGCAAGATGTCGGCGGAGGAACGCCAGGAGGCGGGGCCTGCGATCAATGGATTGAAGACCCGTGTCGCTGACGCCATCGCCGCCCGAAAGGCAGAGCTTCGTGATGCGGCCATCACCGAGCGGCTGGCGCGCGAAAGCGTCGATGTCAGCCTGCCGGTGCGGACGTCGCCTGCCGAGCGCGGCCGCATCCATCCGATCAGCCAGGTGGTTGACGAGATTACCGCCATTTTTGCCGACATGGGCTTTTCCATCGCGGAAGGTCCCGACATCGAGACCGATTACTACAATTTCACCGCACTGAATTTTCCCGACGGCCATCCTGCCCGGGAAATGCACGACACCTTTTTCCTGGAGCCCGACGAAAACGGTGACAGCAAGGTTTTGCGCACACACACGTCACCGGTGCAGATCCGCACCATGGAAACGCAGAAGCCTCCGATCCGTATTGTCATTCCCGGCAAGACATACCGGCAGGACAGCGATGCCACGCACTCGCCGATGTTTCATCAGCTCGAAGGCCTCGTCATCGACAAGACAATTCACGTCGGGCACCTGCGCTGGGCCCTGGAAGAGTTCTGCAAGGCCTTCTTCGAAGTCGACAGCGTCACCATGCGCTTCCGCCCGTCGTTCTTCCCGTTCACCGAGCCTTCGTTCGAAGTTGATATCCAGTGCGACCGTTCCGGCCCGACCGTCAAGTTCGGCGAGGGAAGCGACTGGATGGAGATCCTTGGCTGCGGCATGGTGCATCCGAACGTTCTGCGCTTTGGAGGCATCGATCCTGATGAGTACCAGGGGTTCGCCTGGGGTATCGGAATCGACCGTCTGGCAACGCTGAAATATGGTATGCCCGACCTGCGCGACTACTTTAGCGCTGATGTTCGCTGGATGAGCCACTACGGTTTCCGTCCGCTCGACCTGCCGACCTTGTTCGGCGGCCTGAGCACTTAATTCACCAACACAAAGATCGGCAATCCGAATGGCAAACCTGGAAACAAAGACTGACGCCGACATCGATCAGTGGATCGCGAACCATGAGCGCGCCGGCAAGACCCGTGCCGCCTTGTATCAGGACCTGATTGTCGAGCGAAACCGCCGCCATGGAAAGGGCCTCGACATAACGACGTCCATCGCCGCGATGACCAAATCCGCCAAGGAAAGCCACTATATCAGCTATGGCGATCTGGCGGCCTCCAATGGAATGACCTGGACCAAGGCCCGGCCATTGATGACTGGCAAACACAGTCACCTGGACGATCTTCTCGCTTACTGCCATTCCCATGAAATGCCTCTGCTCACATCCATAGTGGTTGGACGCGATCATCTCGAAACCGGTGAGATGGATGAGGAAACCATCAACGGTTTCGTGGCCGGTATCCGTCGACTGGGTGTGTCCGTTGATGAGCCAGTTGCGTTCCTGAAACAATGCCAAAGCGAGTGTTTCGAATGGGCGGCCAAACAGCCTGATGAAATCGATACCGTCGAAGAATAAAGGTCTGAGGAAAACAGAATGAAATTCACCCTCTCCTGGCTCAAGGATCACCTTGAAACCGACGCCACTCTGGATGTCATTGTCGAGCGCCTGACGGCGATCGGCCTTGAGGTCGAGGACGTTGACGACAAGGCGGCCTACAAGCCCTTCACCATCGCCAAGGTCGTCTCCGCCGAACAGCACCCGAATGCCGACAAGCTGCGCGTGCTGATGGTCGACAAGGGCGACGGCAAGCCGGTGCAGATCGTCTGCGGCGCCCCCAACGCTCGCGCCGGCCTCGTTGGCGCTCTTGCCGAGCCGGGCACCTATGTTCCGGGCATCGATGTGACGCTTGCCGTCGGCAATATCCGCGGCGTCGAAAGCCACGGCATGATGTGCTCGGAAAAAGAGCTCGACATGTCCGACAGCCATGACGGCATCATCGATCTGCCCGAGGATGCGCCGGTCGGCACGTCGTTCGCATCTTACGCCGGTCTTGATGATCCTGTTATCGAGATCAACCTGACGCCGAACCGTCCCGATTGCACCTCGATCTACGGCATCGCCCGTGATCTGGCTGCCTCCGGCCTCGGCACGCTGAAGACGCCTGAGACGCCAAGCTTCAAGGTTGACGGCGAGACAACGCAGGACGTCCGTATTGTCCTCGACGACGAAAGCCTCTGCCCAGGTTTCGCCTGGCGCCTGGTGCGCGGCGTCAGGAACGGACCGAGCCCGAAATGGATGCAGAAGCGCCTGCTCGCCATTGGACTTCGCCCGATCTCGGCGCTGGTCGATGTCACCAACTACATGACCTTCGATCAAGGTCGGCCGATGCACGTCTTCGATGCCGACAAGGTCAAAGGCGAGCTGGTGGTGCGCCGTGCGCTCGAAGGCGAGGAAATCCTCGCGCTCGACACCCGCACCTACAAGCTCAATCCTGCCAATGTGGTGATTGCCGATGACAATGGGCCTGAATCGATCGGCGGCATCATGGGCGGCGAGCATTCCGGTTGTGACGAGAACACCACCAATGTGCTGATTGAATCCGCGCTTTGGGACCCGATCAACATCGCCAAGACCGGTCGCGGCCACGGCATCATCACCGATGCCCGCTACCGCTTCGAACGCGGTGTCGATCCCGACTACATGATGCCTGGCCTTGAGCGCACCACCGAACTGGTGCTCGACATGTGCGGTGGCACGGCTGCGGAAGCCAGGGTGACCGGCTACAAGCAGCACGAACGCAAGATCGTTGATTTCCCGTTCTCGGAAGTCAAGCGCCTGACCGGACTGACTGTGTCCAATGATGAATCTCGCAAGATTCTGACCGGTCTCGGCTTCGAGGTGTCCGGCGAGGGGGAAACGGTCAAGGTCGCCGTTCCATCCTGGCGGCCCGATGTCGACGGCAAGGCCGATCTGGTCGAGGAAGTCATGCGCATTTTCGGCGTTGACAAGATTGCGCCAGAACCGCTTGCCCCGTCAGGCAGCGTCAACAGCCGGATCCTGACCACGATCCAGATCCGCACCCGCTCCGCCAAACGTGCGCTCGCCTCGCGTGGCATGATGGAAGCGGTCACCTGGTCGTTCATTGCGGCCGGCCACGCCAAGCTGTTTGGCGGTGGAAGCCGTGCTCTCAAGCTGGTCAATCCGATCGCAGCCGACATGTCGGACATGCGTCCCTCCCTGTTGCCGGGCCTGATTCTTGCCGCGCAGCGCAACGCCGATCGCGGTTTTGGCGACGTGGCGCTGTTCGAGGTCTCGGGCACCTATGAGAACGATACACCTGAAGGTCAGCGCCGCGTTGCCGGCGGCATCCGCCGCGGCACAGCCGGGATGAACGGCTCTGGCCGCCATTGGGATGGCGCCGCCAAACCAGTCGGCGTGTTCGACGCCAAGGCCGATGCCATCGCCGTGCTCGAAGCCTGCGGTGCGCCTGCCGATCGGTTGACCTTCGAACGCGGCGCGCCGGACTGGTATCATCCGGGTCGTTCCGGCCTGATCAAGCTCGGCCCGAAAACCGTGCTCGGCCATTTTGGCGAGTTCCACCCCAACACGCTTGATTCACTCGATGTCAGTGGTGCTCTTTGCGGGTTCGAAGTGTTCATCGATTCGATCCCCGAAGCCAAGCGCAAGGCCACCCGCACCAAGCCGAGCCTCGGTCTGTCGGCGTTCCAGGCCGTGCGTCGCGACTTTGCCTTCGTGGTAGATGCCGATGTGCCCGCAGCAACCCTCGTGCGGGCTGCCCAGGGTGCCGACAAGGTGCTGATTGCAGGCGTGAATGTCTTCGATCTGTTCGCAGGCCCTTCTCTCGGCGAAGGCAAGAAGTCGGTCGCCATCGAGATCACCATACAGCCGCGCGATCGCACGCTGACCGATGAGGACCTCGACAAGCTGGCGAAATCGATCATCGCCAATGTCGAAAAATCCTCGGGCGGCGTGCTCAGAGGATAGCCAGCCCCGAACTCCGTTTCGGCGGTTGGATATATCCGCAAGATAATCAGGCGGCGCTCTTTGCAACAAGCAGCGCCGCCGTTTTGTAGAGGGTCACTCGATTGCTTGGAGCAATCAGTGAGCCAGCATTTCCTCCACGATCTCGCTTGCTGTCAGGCTGGATGGATAATATGTCGGCCAGTTGGTGAGTTCTTCCAGCAAGCCAGCACGATCGCTGCCTGAGTAGAGGTGATAGTGACCTGCCTTTGCGGGCGCGATACCATGGTCGCTGAACTGAATGAACATCGGTGCTGCGTCATCGCCAGCGGTCTTCTTGAAGATGTAGCGGACGCCGCGGTTGCCCTTCTTGTAGGTTAAAACCTCATGCCCGTCAGGCGCATAATGCGCCTTGGCAGGCTTTCCTTCGCGATAGAAAGTAAGGCTATCGCCATCGATGACGATGCGTTCGACATCGGTCTTGTAGCCGGCTTGGTAATAAGCGCGATATTCCTCGAGACTCTTCTCGCCGTGCTCAGCCTTGTGGGCCAGAACCGGGTCGAGTGTTTCGTCAAGCAGATGGGGATAGAGAGATTGCCAATCTCCTTGCCAATCTGAAAGCGTGCGCGCCTTGATCTGACTGTCTTCAAAGTATCCATGAGCGATGTCGTTGCTCTGGTGGGAAACATCGGTGTGGCTATGCGCCTTTTCTGACGCCGCCTCTGCTGTCTGGTTTGCCAGCGCCATTGTTGCCAACAGCATTGCGCATCCGATTCCGAGAGCTCTGCTGAAACTGACGTTGAATTTGTATTGCATGCTTGAAACCTTGTTTTTGGTAAGAACTCACTCTGAATGTGACGTCATGTAATAACGTAACATGGCTCGGATAACGCCGTTCCCGATCTTTTGCAAGACCGCTGGTCAAAATTTTAAGCGCGGTTGGACGGTCTCTTCCAGCGGGCGGGACGCTCCACGGAAATTTCCGTCCGCGAGGTAGGCGAACGGTTGCCGGGCGGTCTATAAGCGAACCGAACTTTCGTGAGAAATGGGCCCATGAACCTGATCCTGAATTCAGACAGCTACAAATACTCGCATTTCGCGCAGTATCCGCCCGAAACCGCGGCGATTTCGGCCTATATCGAGGCGCGGCCCGGCGGGGCGCATGACCATGTGCTGTTCTTTGGGCTGCAGATGTTCCTGAAGGATTATCTCTCGCGCAAGATCACCATGGCCGATGTCGACGAGGCCGAGGAGATGATCACCGCTCACGGTCTGCCGTTTCACCGCGAAGGCTTCGAGAAGATCGTCACCCGCCATGACGGCCATTTCCCGCTGCTGATCGAGGCTCTGCCCGAGGGCATGATTGCTCCGACAGGCACGCCGCTGGTGCAGGTCAGGAATACCGATCCGGATTTCTTCTGGCTGCCAACCTTCCTCGAGACGGCGCTGCTGCGAGCCGTCTGGTATCCATCGACCGTCGCCACGGTCTCGCATGGCGCGCGGGCCATTATTTCAGCCTCTCTGGAGCGCACCTGCGATACGCCTGATGAAGTGCTGCCGTTCCGCCTGCATGATTTCGGCGCCCGCGGCACCACATCGCTGGAACAGGCCGGCATCGGCGGCGTCGCCCATCTGGTCAATTTCCTCGGCACCGACACGGTGAGCGCGCTGGTCTATGCGCGCCGGTTCTATCACGAACAGATGGCGGGCTTCTCCATTCCCGCCGCTGAACACTCGACCATGACCAGCTGGGGCGAGGACCGCGAGACCGAAGCCTACCGCAACATGCTTACCCAGTTCGCCGGCCCTGGAAAACTGGTGGCCGTCGTCTCCGATTCCTACGATCTCTACCGCGCGGTGAAGAATATCTGGGGTGAGGAACTCAAAGCCGAAGTCGAGGCCTCCGGCGGTACGCTTGTGGTGCGTCCCGA
This sequence comes from Hoeflea sp. AS60, assembly GCF_038900115.1. Classification (NCBI taxonomy): domain Bacteria; kingdom Pseudomonadati; phylum Pseudomonadota; class Alphaproteobacteria; order Hyphomicrobiales; family Rhizobiaceae; genus Hoeflea; species Hoeflea sp. AS60. The sequence goes on from NZ_JBBMQP010000001.1 coordinate 1,173,636, forward strand.
TTCCGGCGATGCCACCCGGGTGCCGGTCGACACCGTCCAGATGCTGGGAGAGATCTTCGGCTTCTCGATGAATGGCAAGGGCTACAAGGTGCTCAACCCGGCGGTGCGCGTGATCCAGGGCGACGGCGTTACCCCGGAGACGATCCGCATCATCCTAGGCCGTCTTGAGGACAAGGGCTGGTCAGCTGAAAACATCGCCTTCGGCATGGGCGCAGGCCTGTTGCAGAAGGTCAATCGCGACACGCTGCGCTTTGCCATGAAGGCCAATGCCCGTCAGGACGACGACGGCGTCTGGCACGGCATCAACAAGAACCCGAAGACCGACCCCGGCAAGGCGTCAAAACGCTATCGCCAGGCAGTGGTGCGGGACAATGACGGCCTGCTTGCGATGCCGCTCAAGGATATCGGCGACCGCGAGAACCTGCTGCAGCCGGTCTGGCAGGATGGCGAACTGCTGGTCGACTGGACCTTCTCCCAGATCCGCGAGCGGGCGGCTTCAGGCGCGTAGCGCATCGAATCAATCCGGCTTAGCGGTGGGAAGGCTGTTTACAGATCCGGCCCCGGACCGAAGACAAAGCGGGAATAGCCCAGATAGGCGAATGAGGTGGCTGATCCTGATCCGAAGATCAGTGCCACATAGGGCGAGATGCCCGGCAGGATCAGCAGCAAACCCGAATAGACCGAATAATTGATCAGCGTGGAAATGAGGCCGACGCTGCCATAGCGGATGCCTTCTGCCGCCACCTTCCGGCCTGAGGCGCCAAAGGTGAAAGTTCGGTTGATGATATAGCTGCACACCAGCGCCGCCCCGATCGCTGGCGCCCGGGCGGTGAATGGGTCAAGCAGCTTGAAGTCCAAGAGCAGCCAGAGCACGCCCATATCCACCACGAAACCTATGGCGCCCGCAAACAGGAAGAATGTGAGTTTTCTCATGAAGCGGGTTTTCGGCTCTCAGGTTTGGCAGCCAGAGCCTCGGCCTGACCGGATATCGGCAAGTCCTCGCTTACAATGCTGCCCAGGTCAACCCGCGCATGGTCTTGCTCTCGACAAATCATGCGTCCATATCCGTCCAATCGGGGTTGAATGCAACCCGGGTGTTGATACACCATGCATCAAGCGGCATGAATGCCCCTCGGTCAGGGCCTCTTCACATGGCTGCCGCGAATTTCACGAATGGAGGAGACCAGCATGTTCCGATGGGGAATTTTGTCCACTGCCAAGATCGGCCGCGATCACGTCATCCCGCAACTGCAGGATTCGGAAAACGGCGTCGTGACCGCCATCGCCAGCCGCGATCATGCCCGCGCCCGTGCAGTGGCTGACCGTTTCGGAGTGCCGCTGGCGTTTTCCGCTTACGAGGAACTGCTGGCCTCATCTGATGTCGATGGCATCTACATCCCGCTGCCCACCTCGCAGCACATCGAATGGGCGATCAAGGCGGCTCAAGCAGGAAAGCATGTGCTGTGCGAAAAGCCGATCTCGCTCAATGCCGCTGAGATCGCCCCCCTGATCGCCGCCCGCGACGCCAACAATGTGCTGGTCTGCGAAGCTTTCATGGTCACCTACCACCCGCAATGGCTCAAGGTCCGCTCGCTGATTGCCGAGGGCGCCATCGGCCGCCTGCGCCATGTCCAGGGTGCCTTCAGCTATTTCAATACCGATCCATCCAACATGCGCAACGATGCGTCGCTCGGTGGCGGTGGCCTGCCCGATATCGGCGTCTACCCGACAGTCGCAACCCGGTTCTCGACCGGCAAGGAGCCGCTGCGCGTCCAGTCGACGGTGGAGATGGACCCGAATTTTGGCACCGACCGCTACGCCAGCGTCAAGGCGGATTTCGGCGCGTTCGAGATGAGCTTCTATTGCTCCACGCAGATGGCGGCGCGCCAGCTCATGGTCTTCCATGGCGAAGACGGCTTCATCGAGCTCACCACGCCATTCAATTCCGGCGAATACGGCCACCCGACCGTGGTGCTCGAAAGCCGCGGTCACGACGAGGCCACAACCTTCCGCTTCGGCGGCGTGCGCCAGTACCGGCTTCAGGCCGAAGCCTTTGTTCGCAAGGTGAACGGCGGCGATGACGAGGTGTTTACGCTGGAAAACTCGGTGCTCAACCAGAAATTCATCGATGCTGTATATCGAGCAGCCAAGCATGATGGCTGGGAGCCGGTGTGACCATAGGTTCTGCTGGCCGGCCTCAGCGGCGTTCGGATCCGAAAGCTGGATGTGGTTGTCTAATGTACTTCCCTGCTGTGCATGTATTTCAAGTGAAAATCTGCGTCTGCAGTATCAGATATGATGTGCAATAAGTAATAAATACGCCTTTTGGTTGATTTTATCGGAAATTATATGTAGGTTAATTTATATGTCCGTGGTGCCATAATAACATGGGGTTGACATGGCAGGCGATAAACCGATCGAGGGTAACGGCTCTTCATCAGGAAATTTGCGAAATAATCCCAGGCCAATATCTGATTTGATTATCGGGTTGTGGCTATTTTTTCTCTATGTGGTGACGATATTTATTTCAATATTGATGTTAAGTAGCTACCAGATACAGTCACGTATGCAGTATGTGCAGATAAGCGATGCAAAGTTGTCAATCTGGCGCATGATAGAGCTGTCGAATGTCTACTCTGTTGATAAGAATGCACTTGAACACAAGCAATATCTGGTTCTCCAGGAAAAAAACAAATTAAGTGGAATTACCGCACGCCGCAATGAACTTGATCAGCAGTATGCGACCATTTTCGATGACTATTATCGTGATATCCGGCGTTTCAAGAACGATATGGAGAGAGCGGGAAAATTCCGGTTCAAGCCTCTCCCCAAGCACAACAACAGCGTCAAAATCTTGTTTGAAGATGTTTCCGGTCAATTGGGCAGTGCGGAAATTGGGGATGACCTTGCCAATCGGTTCCGTGAACTGGAGGCTCGCGCAAAAGAGGGCGATGATGTCTGGCGCAATCTTAATTCCACCAAGGCCAATGAAGCGAGGACAAAGCGCGAAATAGATGGAACGATCGAGAATCTGCTTGTCCTGTCCTCCAGCGTGAAGACAGGGGTTTATGGTATCATCCGCCAAACTCCGCCGTTTGATAAGTTGGAGGATGCCGATCTTGTTAAACTTCAGGATGCAGTTTCCGAATTTTCGTCTCTCAAAGAGATTTTATGGAGACTGCCATATCGCATGGCGATCATGCCGGCAGAGGTGCTTGTGCTGTTTCTGGTGCTGGCCATGGGGGTGTTGGGCAGCACGATCTTCATTACTCAGCTGTTCTTCCGCCGCGATAAGTATCAGGGCCGGTATGCCGAGGACCTGAACATGGTGTTCTTCTTCTCTCGCCCCTGGTTCGGTGCGATCACGGCAATGAGCATCTATGTGCTGGCGAAATCCGGTGTGCTTTTCCTGACGGACCCGTCCACACAATCGGGCAACGCTACCCTGAGTCCGTTCTTCATATCCTTTATCGCAATCATCTCAGGCCTGTTTTCGGAGCAGGCGATCCAGGCGATCAAAGGTGCTGCGGATGAGTGGTTCAAGAGCCAAAGCGTTGTCTCCGATCGTTGGGGCGTTGGTCTGAAGGCTGCGATAGCGGCCGAGACGCGTGACGCAGCGCAATTTGCCGAAGTCAGTGGTGTTCCCGTCAATGTAGTCAATGCATGGATCGCAGAAGACAAACCGGTGCCAGCGGACATGCAGAACATTCTGAGTGTTTGGCTCGGGACACCGAAACGGATCCTGTTCACTGATCTGGCTCCGCCCAACAGGGAAGCGGATCCGGCGTAACGGGTGCCGCCCCTTTATCAGGTTACAAAAGCTCTCGCCGGAGCAAATCCAGCGGTATCGGTTCAACGTTTGCTTCTCAAGCAGGAAACAGTGGGCGGAAAAGAAACAGAGGCCAGAAAAATCCGCAACAGTTTCCGGTACGAGGATCAGCCTGGATCAGGCCAATCTTCTCACGAGGCAAGTTTGCGGCTTTCGGTCTTGAGTGCCGGAGTTTCGGACCTAGCGGCTGCTCTGAGTCCTTGGCCAGCGCCCTGGCTCAGATCAACACGCGTCGCTGCGATCGACATGTAGTGAAAGCGCTTTTGCTCGGCCCGGCCACGCGCCACGGAATCGAGGATCACTCCGGCCGAGAAGATCATCAGCGCCATCATCATCAGCGCCATCGCCAGCACCCATGTTGGCATCCGTGTTACCAGGCCGGTGAGGAAATACTCATTCAGCACAGGCGCCATGAACATCATCGATATGACGAATGTCATACCGCTGAGATAGGAAAAAAACGTGAAAGGCCGGGTTTCCTTCATCAGCATGGCGAACATCCAGAGGATCTTCGCTCCGTCCTTGAATGTTGACAGCTTGGAGTGCGAGCCTTCCGGGCGGCGACCGTAGTCAAGCGCCAGTTCTGTCACCGGCAGTTTGAGCACCGAGGCATGCACGCTCATCTCGGTCTCGATTTCAAACCCGCCGGAAACCGCCGGGAAACTTTTCGCAAAGCGGCGCGAGAAGGCCCGGTAGCCCGAAAAGATGTCTGTGAAATCCTTGCCGAAAATCGTCTTGTAAAGCGTGTTGAAAATCGAGTTGCCAAATGCGTGCCCGCGACGGCCTGCATCATCGGTAACGCCGCGGCGAGTGCCCACCACCATGTCGCAACGTTCGGTCAGCAGCGTGCGGATCAGCTCCGGACCGTCTTCCGGCGCATAGGTGCCATCGCCATCCGCCATCAGGTAGATATCGGCATCGATGTCGGAAAACATCCTGCGCACCACATGGCCTTTGCCCTGGCGCGGCTCACGCACCACGATGGCACCGGCAAGTGCCGCGCGAAGCGCAGTCTGGTCTTTTGAATTGTTGTCGTAGACGTAGATCCGGGCGCTTGGAATGGCCGCGCGAAAACCCGCGACGACATCACCGATGGTCGCGGCTTCATTGTAGCAGGGCAGCAGCACCGCGATGTCGAGGCCTTCAAGCAAACCGTCCGTCATGGGAAATCCCCGTTAGCTGCGGGCCAGCTCCGCCCGTGGCTTTACTATTTCTTGAGAAGGTTAAGGCTAGGTTGAATGTCTCGGAAAAAATGTGTCGGAGTTGCCAGTGTCCAATACCAGCCCTGCCACCGGGGAACCCGGTCTTGCATTCGCCGGTCGGGGCGAACGGCAAGCCCACATCAGCCCTTTAGCGCCGCTGCATCGACCAGTTCTGCTGACATTCATGATCCTGGTTGCGGTAACTGCGGTGATGCATTTTGCCAACTATTTGGACTATGTCGGCGCAGACAATGACGATGTGATGCGTCTGGTCGAGGTGCGGGATCTGCTTGCCGGCCAAGGCTGGTTTGATCTCATGCAATACCGGTTGGGCCTTGAAGGCGGCACATTGATGCACTGGTCGCGATTGATCGATCTTCCGATCGCCAATCTGATCATGCTGTTTTCGCTGTTCATGACCCCGGTCATGGCCGAAGCTTCCGCTCTGTTTGTCTGGCCGCTGCTGACCGCGTTGCCGGTGTTTTATGCCATTGGGCTGGGCGGCGACACTCTAGCAGGAAAGCCGGGACGCCTCATCGCTCTCGCCCTGGCTTTCCTGTTTGTGCTCGGGGTCAACCGGTTTCAGCCGGGATCGATTGACCACCACAATATCCAGCTTGGACTGATCAGCGCCATCGCAGCCTGCCTGATCCTGCCCGGACGTCCGCCGATTGCCCATGCGATTGCAGGCATGGCTGCAGCAATTGCCATTGCCATAGGTGCCGAAACCACGCCGCATATCCTCGTCGCCGCCCTCATTGTCGCCGCCCAGTGGCTCTGGCTTGGCAAGGATATGAAGGCCGCCGCTTCAGCTTTCGCGCTTGCCATGGCGTCAGCCCTTACCGTGGTGTTCTTTCTCACTGTTCCACCGTCCCGCTATGGCCTGGTGGCGTGCGATGCCCTGTCGACAGGGTTCTACTCTTTGGGCGTGGTCGGAGCAGGCAGCTTTTTCCTGGCGGTATCGGTGACTTCTGGACGTGGGTTTGCCTCTCGCCTCACGGCTCTCGGGCTTGCGGGGGCTGCCACAATTGGCGCCACGCTGATGATTGCGCCGCAATGTCTTGGCAATCCGCTGGGAAATCTTGATCCACTGCTGGTCAGCATGTGGCTCAACAGTGTCTCCGAAGCACAACCGGTATGGGCGCAAGTCAGCCAGGAGCCTTGGACAGCCGCCGGCTTTTACCTCGTGCCGGTGCTGGCAATGGTCCTATGCGCGCGCCGCATCTATCAGGGTCGCAACGCCCACGCCTATGGCGTTTTGCTGGCATTGCTCGCTGTGTCGTGGGCCATCGCCCTGGTGCAGGTTCGTGGCGCTGTGTTTTCCAACCTCTTGTCTGCAATCCCGATGGCGGCGCTCGTGGCCGACATGCGGTCCCGCGCCAATGCCGATCAGCAGGACCTGCGCAAGGGGCTGGCCTTCGCGGGCTCGGCGCTGGTAGCAGTCCCCTTTGTCTGGGCCTTGTCCGGCGCACTTCTTTCAATGGCGATCAACAAGGTGTCCGGCGAAGAGGTGGGCAGTCTCCCCATGCAGGAGGAGAATATCTGCACCGATGCTGCTGCAATGGAAGCCTTGGCGCGCGAGCCGGCCGGCGTGGTCGCAGGGCCTTCAAATCTCGGATCTCATATTCTGCGCTTCACCCCCCATCGCGTCCTGGCAGCTCCCTATCACCGCAATCAGGGCGGCATGCTCACCGAGCTGCATGCGGCGATCGCGACCCCGAAGGATGCGGTCAAGTTTCTGCGTGGCGCTGGCGTGACTGTCGTTGCGTTCTGCAAGAGCGATCCGCAGGTCAGAAGCATCAGCAAGAAGTCCCCCGATGGCTTCTATGCGCAACTGGGCAAGGGCATTGTGCCGGTCTGGCTTGAGCCGGTACCGGGAACGCAAGGCCAACCGTTGGAGCTTTTTCGCGTCAAGCCATGAGGCGAGACACGCAACTGGCTTTCTTGAACACATTCAAGGCAAGAGCACCCGTCCTGCTCATTTGGGTGCAAGCGGGCGGTTGTTTTTTTGATTGTGACGCCTGTTACCCGCGTAAGGCGATTCCGCCGGAGGGCAGGATGTTCTAGTCTTGCCGCAGGTGATTTGCAGATGTGCGTCGCCCGTGAACATGGAGGCCAGGGCCCATGAACCTTGTCAGCAGCATTGTGACCGTTGCCAGAAAGGCTGCGCTGGTTGCCTTGATAGCGGTAATGGCAGGTACCAGTGGCGCGCAGCCTGCGGCGGCCGATCAGCCTGCCAAGCAGATATTCGGCGCGGCAAAACTCCCGGCTGTTCTGCCCTCCCGTGCCATAGGCTTCTATTCCAAGGGCTGTCTGGCCGGTGGCGTCGCCATTCCCACTGACGGGCCGACCTGGCAGGCGATGCGGCTGTCGCGCAATCGTCGATGGGGTCATCCCGATCTGATCTCGCTGGTTGAACAGCTGTCGCGCGAAGCAGCCGCTCAGGACGGCTGGCCTGGCCTTCTGGTCGGCGATATCGCGCAGCCTCGCGGCGGCCCGATGCTATCGGGTCACGCCTCGCACCAGGTAGGCCTCGATGCCGATGTCTGGCTGACGCCGATGCCCGATCGCACCCTGTCCGCTGCAGAGCGCGAAAACATCTCGGCGACATCGATGCTCAAGAAGAATTCGCTTTATGTCGATGACAGAATCTGGACCCCTGCCCATGCCCGGCTTTTGATGCGGGCGGCAAGCTATCCCGAGGTCGAGCGGATTTTTGTCCACCCCGGCATCAAGAAGAAGCTTTGCGACAGCTGGACCGGCAACCGCGCCGCGATGGGCAAGATAAGGCCCTATTACGGGCATCATTATCACTTCCACATTCGCATCAAATGCCCGCCCGGTGTCAGCGGATGCAAGGCCCAGAACCCGCCCCCGTCAGGATCGGGCTGCGACCAGTCTCTCGCCTGGTGGTTCACTGATGAGCCCTGGGCGCCTGCAAAACCCAAGAAGAACGATAACAAGCCCAAGCCCAAGAAGCGGGAAATCCAGTTGTCGGATCTTCCATCGTCCTGCGCAGCAGTGGTGGCAGCGCCCGGTCCCGCATCGGAGGCCGAAGTGACGCTGGGCGCCGACCCGATTGCCCGCATAGCCAAGGCAAATGCCAATGCCGCTGGCGTGGCGGCTTCCGCCTTTGCGCAACTTCCCTTGCCGGGGCGTATTCCACTGCCGGTGCCGCGACCGGTCAACTGAGCCCTTCGCAACGGCGTATCATCGAAATTTCGTCATCCAGACGGCTTTTGTTTGTTTGGGGGACAAGCTATAGAATTGCGTATCAAATCGATTGAAAGAGTTGAATCCGCCACATGGCTGTGGTTCATCTGATGACGGAGCGCCATGACCGTTCACAAAGCCGTTGCACTGATCGCGCATGACCAGAAGAAGGATGATCTGGCGGACTTTGCCAGATCCCACCAGAATGCGTTGTCACGGTTTCCGATCGTTGCCACCGGCACCACCGGCGGACGCATATCAGATGCCTGTCCCGATCTTGATGTCAGGCGGCTCAAGAGCGGACCACTGGGCGGTGACCAGCAGATTGGCGCCTTGATCGCCACCGGCGATGTGGGGCTGCTTATCTTTTTTGTCGATCCGCTGACGGCAATGCCGCATGATGTTGATGTCAAGGCGCTTATGCGGCTTGCCATCGTCTACGATATTCCGATGGCGCTCAATCGCGCCACGGCTGATGTCCTGCTCAAGGCGCTTGGATAACCAGCTGAACTTCTCTGGTGCAGTCTCAAGAGTTGCACCGCAACCAGATCAGGCCTTACGGGGACCAGAGCATGCCCACTCCCATTGAATCCGACCATTCCCTCGCATTCCCGATCCTGATCGGCGATATAGGCGGCACCAATGCCCGCTTCGCCATCCTGATGGACGCCAACGCCGCGCCGAAGGAATTCCCGATACTGGCCACGGCCGACTTTCCGACCATTGACGAGGCGATCCAGACGGGCGTGCTCGACAAGACGTCGCTACAGCCGCGATCTGCCATTCTCGCGGTAGCTGGTCCGATCAAGGGCGACGAGATCGACCTGACCAATTGCGCCTGGGTGATACAGCCAAAAGTGATGATCCGCGATCTCGGCTTCGAGAACGTCGTGGTGATCAACGATTTCGAGGCGCAGGGGCTGGCAGCGGCTTCGCTCGGGACCGAGTATCTGGAAAAAATCGGCGGCGGCGAAATCCGGCCGTCGACCTCGCGCGTTGTGGTCGGCCCCGGCACCGGTCTCGGCGTTTCGGGTCTGGTGCATGCCCGCCACACCTGGTTTCCGGTGCCGGGCGAGGGAGGCCATATAGATATGGGTCCGCGTTCGAAGCGGGATTATGAGCTGTTTCCGCTTTACGATCCGATCGAAGGCCGGATTTCTGCCGAGCAATTGCTTTCCGGACGCGGTATGATGAACATCTACCGCGCCATTTGCCAGGCAGATGGCGTCAAGCCTGCTGCCGCCACGCCTTCCGAGGTGACAGCGCACTGGGCGGCCGGATCAGACGCGGCTGCTGTTGAGACGATCGAGTTGTTTGTCACCTATCTTGGCCGCATTGCAGGTGACCTCGCGATGATTTTCATGGCGCGCGGGGGCGTTTTCCTTGCCGGCGGGATTGTGCAGAAAATTCTGCCAGCGCTCAATCAGCCGCGTTTCCGTGAGGCTTTTGAGGACAAGGCGCCGCATAGCGCCATCCTCAGGACGATTCCGACATTCGTCATCACCCATCCGCTTGCAGCGTTGTCGGGCCTTGCGGCCTATGCTCGCACCCCGGTGCGTTTCGGTGTTGCGACCGAAGGCCGGCGCTGGAAAGCATAGGCAAAAGGAATTCAACCCGCTATAGAGCCGCCATGAACAGCGCGGGGAAACTCCCGCCTGATTTAGACGGCGCTTCTCACTGGGCGCTGACAGGGTGACAAGACGTGAAGAGCGGCAGGACCATCAAGCTGGATGTGCAATCACTGACAATGATGATCCGCCGGATCATCCGTGAGAATGGCCGCGATTACGTCAAGACCTACATATTCGCTGCCATTTGCCTGGTTCTGGTTGCCGCTTCCACGGCCTTCATGGCGTGGATCATGGAATCCGTCATCAATGAGGCCTTCGCCAAGGGGAACGCCAGTGCGATCTGGGCGATCTGCGGATCGGTGCTGGCGGCATTCATCATCCGCGGCGCGGCCTCCTATGGACAGGCCGTGGCGCTGGCGCAAGTCGGAAACAACCTCGTCGCCCGCTATCAGCAGCGCCTGATCGACCACCTGATGAGCCTCGGGATGAGCTATTTTGGCGACACCCGTTCTGCCCAGATAGCTGCCCAGATCTCCCAGAATGTCGCCGGTATCCGCGACGTCATGAATCTCACGATCACCTCCTTTGCGCGTGACCTGCTGACCTTGATCGCGCTTCTGGTCGTCATGCTGACCAAGGACCCGGTCCTCAGTGTGATCGTGTTCTTCGGCGCGCCGCCGGTGCTCATCGGGTTGCGCTATATTTCCAAACGGCTCAGGAATGCGACGCGCGAATCGATCGACCTCAACAGTCGCGTCCTCAGCGCGATGCAGGAGACGGTGCAAGGCATCACCATCGTCAAGGCTTTCACGATGGAAGAGCAGATCAGCGCCCGTACGGCCGAGCTGATCAAGGCCGCCGAGAGCCGCGCCAACCGCATTGCACGTTTGACCGAGCGGACAGCACCCCTTGTCGAAACCATCGCCGGGCTGGCGATATCCGGTGTCATCGCTTACGCGGCCTTCCGCTCGATCTACGGCAGCGTGCTGCCCGGAGCGTTCTTTTCCTTCATCACGGCAATGTTGCTTGCCTACGATCCGGCCCGGCGGCTGGCACGGCTCCAGATCAATCTCGAGCGCGCTGTCGTCAATGCGCGAATGATCTACGAGATCCTCGACGAGGAACCGACGCAGGGCGACCGGACCGGGGCCGCGCCGATTTCGGTCAAGGGCGGCGAGATCGAGTTCCGCAACATCGGCTTTGGCTATGGCCAAGATGATGTCGTTCTCAATGACGTGAGTTTCATCGCCGAAGCGGGAAAAACCACGGCAATTGTCGGCCCGTCTGGCGCCGGCAAGTCGACGGTCATTTCGCTTGTGCCGCGCTTTCACGATCCTGCCTCGGGCCAGGTGCTGATCGATGGCGTCGACATCGCCTCCGTGGCCAAGAAATCGCTGCGGCATCAGATCGCTTATGTCTCTCAGCAGCCGTGGCTGTTTGAAGGCTCGATCCGCGACAACCTGCGCTATGCCCGCCCGCTTGCGACCGATGCCGAGATCGAGGACGCGGCAAGGCTCGCCAATGCGCACGAATTCATTCTCGCCCAACCGCTTGGCTATGACACGCTGCTTGGTGAAAACGGCGTCAACCTGTCGGGTGGGCAGCGCCAGCGGATCTCGATTGCCCGTGCGCTTGTCCGAAATGCGCCTATCCTGCTTCTCGATGAGGCGACCTCGGCGCTCGACAACGAATCCGAAGCTGCGGTGCAAGAGGCTCTGGAGAGTGTCATGCAGGATCGCACGGTGCTGGTTATCGCACACCGGCTTTCGACAATCGCTCGCGCCGACCGTATTGTGGTCATGCAGGCGGGCCGGGTGGTGGAAGTTGGCACTCATGCCGATCTGATCGCCAACAGGGACGGGCTTTATGCGCGTCTTCAGGCCTACAGCGAGACCGGCGCCGACGCAGGCCAAAACCGCGTCGCCGCCGGGACGGAGACAAACGGAGACAAGGCATGACAGCACCAACCGGAAGCATGGGCCTGATTGTTGTCGGCGCCGCCGGCCGTATGGGCCAGGCCCTGATCCGCACAATTGCCGAGATTGACGGCGTTCATCTCGCGGGCGCCATCGAGCGACCCGGATCGGATGCGCTTGGCAAGGATGCCGGTGAGCTGGCAGGGCTGGGCCCGAACGAGATCCTGATCACCGACGATGCGCTGCCGGTCTTTGCCAAGGCCGAAGGTGTGCTCGATTTCACAGCGCCTGCTGCGACCCTCGAGTTTGCCGATCTCGCCGCCCAGGCGCGCATCGTCCATGTCATCGGCACCACCGGCATGGATGAGAGCCACGAAGCAAGGCTAAATGCCGCCTCGCGCCACTGCCGCATCGTCAAGTCCGGCAACATGAGCCTCGGCGTCAATCTGCTCTCCGTGCTGGTGCGCCAGGCAGCCAAAGCGCTCGATGCAGCCGACTGGGATATCGAAGTTCTCGAAATGCATCATCGCCACAAGGTCGATGCGCCATCAGGCACAGCCTTGTTGCTGGGAGAGGCCGCAGCCGAGGGCCGCGCGATTGCCCTCAACGAGAATGCGGTCAAAGTCCGTGACGGCCATACCGGACCGCGCGAGCAGGGCACCATCGGCTTTGCCACCCTGCGCGGCGGCTCGGTGATAGGAGAGCACTCGGTCATCCTCGCCGGCGAAGGCGAAACAGTTGAACTGACCCACCGCGCCACCGACCGTTCGGTATTTGCCCGTGGCGCTGTCCGCGCCGCCCTCTGGGCACGCCACCAAAAGCCGGGTTACTATTCCATGCTCGATGTGCTTGGTCTTAGCGACCACTGATCCAAACCGCCTGAACCCCAAATTGTCTGAGAGAGGGAAATCACCATGTCCGGAACGCTCGTCCTTGTCCGCCACGGCCAAAGCGAATGGAACCTGAAAAACCTGTTCACGGGCTGGAAGGATCCTGACCTTACCGAACTCGGCGTTGAAGAAGCCAAGACCGGGGCTCAGGCGCTGAAAGAAACCGGCCTCAAGTTTGATGTCGCCTTCACCTCGGTTCTGATCCGCGCCCAGCACACGCTCGACCTGATCATGGACGGCATCGGCCAGACCGATCTGCCGGTGATCCGTGACGAGGCGCTCAATGAGCGCGACTACGGCGATCTGGCTGGTCTCAACAAGGACGACGCCCGCAAGAAATGGGGCGAGGAGCAGGTCCATATCTGGCGCCGCTCTTATGACGTGCCGCCACCTGGTGGCGAAAGCCTGAAAGACACCGGCGCCCGCGTCTGGCCCTATTACATGACCGAGATCCTGCCCCGCGTGCTGCGCGGCGAGACAGTTCTGGTCGCAGCCCATGGGAATTCCCTGCGCTCGCTCCTGATGATCCTCGACCGTCTAGACCGCGAGCAGATCCTCTCGGTCAATCTCGCGACCGGCGTGCCCATGGTCTACAAGCTCTACGCCGATTCCACCGTCGCCTCGAAAGAGGTGCTGGGCGATATGTCCAAGGCGCACTGACGGGCTTAGAGCCGCCCTCATGCTCCCGACTGCACGCAGCCGGTCTCCCAGCCGAGCATGGCCCGCTTGCGGGTGATCCCCCAGTGATAGCCGGTCAGTGCGCCGGATTTGCCGAGCGCCCGGTGACACGGCACGACGAAGGAGATCGGGTTGCGCCCGACTGCCGCGCCCACCGCGCGCGAAGCTGACGGCTTGCCGATGGCGCGGGCGACATCCTGATAGGTCGAGGCGGTCCCTAGCGGAATCCGCAAGAGCGCCTCCCAGACCCGAACCTGAAAATCCGTGCCGATCATGACGATCCTGAGCGGCTGGTCGGCGCTCCACTGCTCCGGTGAGAAGATCCGCCTGACATAGGAAGCGGTGGCCTCCTGATCCGACGCAAACCGCGCGCCCGGCCAGCGCTTGGTCATGTCCTCCAGCGCCGCCTGCTCTCCGCCGGGATCGGCAAAAGCGAGGCCGCAGAGCCCGCGGTCGGTGGCCAGCACCACCGCCGTGCCGAACGGGGAGGGGTGGAACCCGTAGCTGATCTGCAGCCCCGCGCCGCCGGTCTTGAAATCGCCCGGGCTCATCGCCTCATGGGTGACGAAGAGATCATGCAGCCGCCCCGGTCCCGACAGCCCCAGCTCGTAGCTCGCATCCAACAGCGGCAAGCCGTCATGGCCGAGCAGGCGCCTTGCGTGATCCAGCGTCACAGCCTGCAAGAAGGCTTTCGGTGTCAGTCCGGCCCAGCGGCTGAACGTCTTCTGCAGTTTTCCGGGCGCAACCCCGAGGTCAGACGCGATGTCCTCCAGCGAAGGCTGGGCGCGATAGTCGAGCGAAATCCGCTCGATTGTCTTGCGGACAAGATCGTAATCAGCGCCTTGCGGGGTGATGTCGCGGTCAAGCTGTGCGGTAATGGTCATGGTCTGGCTCCTTACGCACACTCAACCATGAGCCGAAGCCACTAGCCACCCGAAACACGCCGGGCTTGGAAAATCCTCTCAGCGCTTCTTGATCGTCGCCAGCGCCCGCTGAAAAGCGGTGGCGAAGCTTTCCTTGTCGTCGGGATTGAGGAAAGAGCCCACATCTGTCTGCTGACCCTGGCCGCTGATCTGCATGTCGGTGATGCCGATCTCGTCGTGGCGGGCGATGTTGAACCGCGTCCAGAATGGATTGAATGTGTGGTTGATCGCCCGCCCGGAGGGAAACACCTTGCGCACCTCAAGGTCGGTGCGGGACATGCGGATGAATTCGCGCATCCGCCCGGAACGGTAGCTGAGCCAGAACGCGCCGAACAGAAGCGCCAGGTCGAGCCCGAAAAAGGCGAACACCGGCCAGGCCCCGATCCTTGCGAATATGACCATATGCACAGCTGCGATGACGGTTGCGATCGTCATCAGCAGCACGAATCCAAGCCGCCCGAGCGAACGGTGCGGACTCAGAACCGCTTCAAAAAGGGGTTCCTCGTTCATCAGATGACCGGTCTCCATCATGTCAGGTTTGCCATTGGCCCTGCACCTTGATTATAGGGAAGGAATGGAAAAGCCCAAGAGCCCAAAATCAGCCAAAATGTCGCTTGCTTCTTCCGTGGCGGCAAAGAAGCCGGCCCCCGCCAAATCCCGGGCCAAATCTAGCGCCGCCCGAAAGCCGGCCACGCGCCGCCCCAGGATCCCCTATAGCTCTGAAGAGATCCGCGAGATATTCCGCCGGTTCTCGATCCAGCGGCCCGAACCCAAGGGCGAACTGGAGCACGTCAACCCGTTCACGCTTGTCGTTGCCGTGGCGTTGTCAGCGCAGGCCACCGACGCCGGCGTCAACAAGGCCACACGGGGACTGTTCGCCCTCGCCGATACGCCTGAAAAGATGCTGGCGCTTGGCGAAGACCGGGTGCGCGACCTGATCAAGACCATCGGGCTTTACCGCAACAAGGCCAAGAACGTGATCGCGCTCAGCCAGAGGCTGGTCGATGAATTCGGTGGCGAGGTGCCCCGCACGGAGAAGGAACTGGTGACGCTCCCAGGCGTCGGCCGCAAGACCGCCAATGTGGTCATGTCGATGGCCTTCGGCATTCCGACGCTTGCCGTCGACACCCATGTCCTGCGCATCGGCAACCGGCTCAGGATCGCGCCGGGCAAGACCCCCGATGAGGTTGAGGCGGCGTTCCTGAAGATCATCCCGGATGATTACCTCTTCCACGCTCACCACTGGCTGATCCTGCACGGCCGCTACTGCTGCAAGGCGCGCAAGCCCGAATGCGAACGCTGCGTCATCGCCGACATCTGCAAGTCGCTGGAAAAGACCAATGACGTGCCCGCGTTGCTGGTGGAGCTGCCGGCGCAGATTGTGTGAGGGAAGGGAACCATTGATGCGCCGGGTTACGGTGGTCGGTGCCACCCGTTTGGCACATTGGCACACCGCTGTGGCACTCCGGCATGGCGGGGGTCTTCACCTTTAGAGCAGATACCGTACCCCGGCCTCTATGCCCATCTACGCAAGGGTCGAAGCGAGTTTCCGCAAGCGTGCATAGCTCAGCCGAAGCGGTCCATATCGGTGTCATGGGCGGGCGGTTCCGCAGGCTTCAGGCATCCCGCCACGCGGGCGCGCGTTTCTGGATGAAGGCTCCAATGCCTTCCTCCGCGTCACGGGCCAGCATGTTATCGACCATCACACCGGAGGCGAAGGCATAGGCGTCGGACAGACCCATTTCGCGCTGCGCATAGTAGGCGCCTTTGCCGGTGGCCAGTGTCATGCTGGATTTGGAGGCGATCTTGCAGGCCATTTCCATTGTCGCCTGCCGCAGCTCCTCGATGACAACCGTGCGATTGACCAGTCCGATTTCTGCTGCGCGGGAGGCGGAGATCATGTCACCAGTTAAGAGCATTTCCATCGCATGTTTGTCCGCCACGTTGCGTGACAGCGCCACCATCGGGGTGGAGCAGAACAGGCCGATGTGCACTCCCGGCGTGCTGAACTGCGCGGAGTCGGCGGCAATCGCAAGATCGCAGCTGGCCACCAGCTGACATCCCGCAGCGGTCGCAACTCCGGTAACTTCGGCAATCACGGGCTTGGGGCAATTCACGATGGCCTGCATGACGCCCGAGCACATCGCCATCACCTTGGTGAAGTAGGCCCTGCCGCGATCAGCATCTGCCCGACCCGCCGTCATTTCCTTCAGATCGTGGCCTGCGCAGAAGGCGGGCCCGTTCGCAGCCAGAATGATCACCCGCACCGCAGGATTGACTCCAGCCTCGGCGAACGCCGCGGCCAAGGCCATCAGCATCGCCTCGGACAGGGCATTGCGTCGACCCGCATCATTCATGGTCAGGCGCAAAACGCCTAAATCATCCAACTCGCGCAGCAGGATGTCACTGCTTTGCACAGATTCTTGCATGAGTCAGGTCCCTTTCCGGGATTTACAGAATGTTGACTTCAACGCTGTCCGCCAAAGTGTTGGCGATGAAGCAATAGCGGTGCGCCCGATGCTGCATTTGCTCCAACTCTTTGGCGTCGACGTCGAAACCGGTGTCAAAACGCACCATCGGGTGCAGATCGATGCGCGTAACCGACATCTGGCCCTTGGCGTTCTTGCCAAGATGCGCCTCGGCATGATCATGATAGCTGGCAACCGGCCAGCCTGCTTTGGCGGACAGCGCGAGAAATGTCATCCTGTGGCAGCTGGAAAGGGCCGAAGCGAGGGCCTGCTCGGGGTTGGTGTTCTCTGGCTTGCCGCCCCAATCCGGGGCGGCGTCGACCTGAACCTCGTGGCTGTTGTTATAGCGCACAATATGCTCGGCTGAATATTTACCGGGCTCCAGAACGGCGTCTGAGCGATGCCAGTGCAGTTCGATTGCGAGGTCGGACATGGTTCAGGTCTCTGTTTTGGCGATTCGCTCAGGCGGCGGCGGCGAGCTTCTTCTGCGGATCGTAGAACGGCCGCTCCACGATGGTGGCACGTTCCGTTCCGGCCTCGTTGACAAGCCCGGTCCTGTTAACAACATCGAACTGGGCGCCCAGAATGGCATGTTCTGTCGAGACCATCGCCAGTGCGATGTTCTGGTTCAGGCGCGGCGAGTAGACCGCGGACGTTACCTTGCCGATGATCACACCATCCTTCTTGATCGGCCAATACGAGGTATTCGGGCCATTCAGGGGGCTGCCTTCGATGATCAGGCCCACCTGTTTGCGGGTCAAACCCTGCTCCTTGATACGGCGAAGCGCCGCTTTGCCGATGAAATCCGCCTCGATGTCCAGGTTCACCAGCCGGTCCAGTCCCAGCTCAAACGGGTTGGTCTTGTTGTCCGCATCCGCGTGGTAGGACAGCATTCCGCCCTCGATCCGGCGAATGGAGGAAGTGTGCCCCGGTTTCAGACCGAAGGGTGCGCCCGCAGCCATGATCCGCTCCCACAGCGCGTCACCATGCCTGCTGTCACGAAGGTAGATCTCGTAGCCCAGCTCGCTGGACCAGCCGGTGCGCGATATCAGCAACGGGATGCCATCAAGTTCGACCTCTCGCAGCCAGTAGTACTTCAGGTCCATGATGCTGTCGCCAAACAGCGCCTGCATGATCTGGCCCGACTTTGGTCCCTGCAATTGCAACGGCGACACATCGGGTTCGTCGATCGTGACATCCATCCCGGCATGCACCGCTACGCCCTGCGCCCAGAGCAGGATGTCACTGTCTGCCAGTGAGATCCAGAAGTGGTTCTCGCCCAGCCGCAGCAGGATGGGGTCATTCAGCAGGCCGCCATCGGCGTTGCAGATAAGGATGTATTTGCACTGACCCACAGCCATCTTGGACAGATCGCGCGATGTCAGCGTCTGGACGAATTTCGCCGCATCCGGGCCGGTGATTTCCACCTGACGCTCGACTGCCACGTCACACAGGATCGCATCGTTCACCAGGTTCCAGAAGTTCTGTTCCGGATCGCCAAAGTCACGCGGGATATACATGTGATTGTAGACCGAAAACCCCTTGGCGCCCCACCGCACGGTGGCTTCAAAATAGGGGGACTTGCGGATCTGCGTTCCGAACCCGAAATCGTCTGCTTGCGTCATTGTCATCGCCCTTGTTTCTCGATGGCCGGATTGGCCGCGTGATGCCCGAAACCTGACGACGATTTAGTCCCAGTCTCAGCAAAAAAGTGGACTGAAAACTGGCAACGCAAAGACTGAACAGACCGTTTTGCTGGCACGGAATGGGCCGGTTGGACGGGTAGCGTCAGCCGCGACGCTTTGCGGCCAGTTTAGCAAGGTTCGGCTTGCTTGATTTGATCCGCCGGGTGGCGATGTAAATCATATAGCGGTCAATCCCGAGATCGGCCGCCAGCAGGGTCTCCATCAAGGCTTGGAACGAGACGAGATCAGAGGTGATCACTTCCATCACATAGTCCATGCCACCGCCCGTGGAGACGCAATCGGTGATCTCGTCGAGGCCCCGGATAAAGGTCTCGAACCGATCAAAATCCGCCTTTCGGTGATGCGTCAGCGAGATTGTCACGACAACCTGGGTGAAATCGGCAATCTGGTCCAGCGCGATATCCGCATGGTATCCGCGAATGAACCCCGCCGCCTTCAGCCGATCCAGACGGGCCCAAACGGGCGTGGCGGAAATATTGGCGATCTCGGCAAGTTTGGTTTTGCTCAATTGTCCATGCTGCTGGACCGCGCTGAGAATACGAATATCCGTGCTATCAAGACCAAACTTTTTCATGAGCCAAAACTTTCGCCGCACCCTCCCGTGCGATGGAAACAGCAAGCTGCAGCCTGCTGTGTAGAAGTATTCATAGGTCATGAGTGTTGAGCTTGCGACCGGTTTTGCGACACCAACTGGAACAACCGCGTCGGGAACCGTCTCTTGTGATTGTTTTTGGAGCATTGGTCATACGGCTCGCGGCTTTTACTCAACCACCCAGCCACCCAGCCGCGATCTATTGATTTCCTGAAAGGCCGCTGTCACCCCAATCCGATGATGACAGAGCATCTGAAGTGAAGATCAGGTTCCCGCCAAAGGCAGGCAAACGATAGATTGCGCTTATTCAGTCCCGATCTTGGCGCATGTCGCTGAGCGGCGATGCACCCGCTTTCATCGCAATCATCTTGTGCAGATGCACCATCATGCCTGCCGCAAACATCGGCGTCAGCAGGTTGAGCAGCGGTACTGAGAGGAAGGCGGCGATGATGAGGCCGGCGAAGAAAATCGTCGTCGAGTTGCGTGATCTCAGCCGCTTGGCGTCCGCCGGCGACATGAAGCGCATGGCGGCGAATTCGAAATATTCCCGGCCCAGGAGATAGCCGTTGACGAGAAAGAACGCAGCCAGATTGATCCCCGGAACGAGCAGCAGTACAAGCGCGAACAGGTTTCCGAGGCCCACCACCAGCAGGAACCCGAGGGATTGCCGGATCGACTGGGCGAGAGGCATCGGGCGACCCGGCGTCTCGTCGGGGTAGTCCCGGATCTCGATCACGTCGGCGATGTCATCGAGAAACAGGCCCGCCATCGCAGCCGTGACGGGTGCAACGAACAGCGCCAGCACCAGGGCCAGCCCGACGCCTGCGATGATGGCGGCAATAGTGCCGGCCCATCCGGCCCAGTCAGGCAGTCCGGGCAGCAGGTTTTCAAGCCATGGCATGGCAAACGACGAAAACGCCTCGCCAAGCCCGAACCATAGGCCGACCAGAAGCAGCATCGTCAGGCCGAGCGACTTGAACAGCACGGAGCGGGAAGCCGGTGAGAACAGGTTGGATCCAGCCAGTCTGGCGGCTTCGATGATCATCGCGGGCTTTTCCTCGTTAGATAGTCGCAGGGCCGCACGATCTGGCTTCCCGGCTGGAGCGGATATCATGTGGGGATTGCGCGCATCCGGGTCAACGGTTTGGGCCGATTGCAGGCCCGGACCGTCCGGTGAAATCTTGTCGGTGCCGGGTGACAGATCGACACAAATCAGCCATGATTCGAGCGCCTCAGAGGCACGCCGCCAATGGCTGTAATCACTTGTTTCCGGGAACGCCCATGTCCGCACCGCGGATACGCCCTGCCACCATTTCTGACATTGCTGCTCTGGATGCGATCGAGAAGGCCGTGTTTCCGGCTGACCGGATTTCACGCCGGTCTTTCCGCACGTTGATCGATCGTCCAACGGCCGAAACGCTCGTTATCGAGGCCGATGGGCAGATCTGCGGTTATGCTATGATCCTGTTTCGCGCAGGTGCGGCGCTGGCCCGGCTCTATTCGCTTGCAGTGGCCACGGGGCACGCCGGCAAGGGCTATGGCAGGGCGCTTCTTGCCGCGGCGGAAAAGGCCGCGATGGATCATGACCGCATTCTGCTGCGGCTTGAGGTTCGCGAGGACAACACGCCCGCAATCACGCTCTACAAGAATTCGGGCTACCACCGCATCGGTCGCGTTACCGAGTATTATGCCGACGGCATGGCAGCGCTGCGGTTCGAAAAACTGCTGCGCGGACCCGAAGCCCCTGATGTGCTGACCCCGTTCTATGAGCAGACAGCCGATTTTACCTGCGGTTCGGCCTGCCTGCTGATGGCACTGGCGCGCTTTCGCTCGCCCGAGTTTCTCGATCCGATCTGGGAAATCAGGCTGTGGCGTGAAGCCACGACGGTCTTCATGCTGTCCGGCCCCGGTGGGTGCGAACCGTTCGGCCTTGCCATGGTGGCGCGCGAGCATGGGCTCGATCCCGAGGTCTGGTGCTCGACCGAGGATCTGCTGTTTCTCGAGACGGTGCGTGATCCGGAGAAACGCCGGGTCATGGAGCTGGCCCAGACCGATTTCCGCAACCGTGTCGCAGAAGCCGGCACACCTGTGCATTATCAGGCTTTCGATCTCGACTGGCTCTGCGCCCGGCTGGCCGAGGGGCACGTCGCCATCATTCTGGTCAGCGGTTACCTGATGATGGGCAAGAAGGTGCCACATTGGGTGCTTGCCCACGGGGATGACGGTCGGCACATCTTCGTCCATGATCCCTGGGTCGAGGACGAGGTCGGCGAAACCATGGCCGACGCCGCCAATATTCCTGTTCCCTATGCGGTGTTTGACCGCATAGCCCGTTTCGGCCGCACGGGCTTACGCGCCGCTGTTCTTATCAAGGGAAGCTCTGCCCATGTCTGACTGGATCATTCTATCCACCGCGCTGGCTGGATTTGATCATGCCGCCACCAAGCACAAGGTGCTCGCCACCCGCGATTATCTGGCCCGGCCGGAACTGTTTCGCGGGGCGCGGCCCAACATTATCAACCTGTCGCGCTCCTACGCCTACCAGAGCCGCGGATATTATGCCTCCTTGCTCGCCGCCGCGCGTGGCCAGCGGGTGATCCCGTCGGTCGAAACCATCATCGATCTGTCGGCACGCAAGCTCTATGAGAATGCCATTCCCGAGCTTGAAGATTCGCTCAACAAAAGCCTGCGCGAGCACGAAGGTGCAGCACTGCCATCGCGTTTGCGGATCTTCTTTGGAACCTGCACCGATGCTCGGCTCGAGCGCTTTGGCCGGCTGCTGTTCGACTGGTTCCGCGCACCTATTCTGGAACTCACCCTGAAGCAGGGCGACTGGATCTCGATCACCAAGATCGGCCTCCTGCCGGTCAGTAAACTGGACGACGAGGGCCGTGAATCATTTTTCCAAGCCATGGCGCGGTACACGGCGCGCCAATGGAAGGATGCCAAGTCACGGGCGCCGGCGCGCTATTCCTTCGCCACCTTGGTCGACGCGAACGAAGCCATGCCGCCGTCCTCGATCGACAGCCTCAAGCACTGGTCGCGGATTGCCGCGCGCATGGGCGTTTCTGTCGAGCCGATCGGCCGCAAGGATCTGCCGCGGCTTGCCAATTTCGATGCGCTGTTCATCCGCGAAACCACCTCGATTTCCAATCACACCTACCGGTTTGCCCGCCGTGCGCAGCAGGAAGGCATGCCGGTGATCGACGATCCGGTGTCGATGATCCGCTGCACCAACAAGGTCTATCTCGATGAACTGATGGCATCCAACGGCATCCGTGTTCCCGATACGGTGATGTTGATCGGGCCGGAGGATTTCCAGCGCGCCGCCGATCAGCTCGGCTTCCCGATGGTGCTGAAAGTGCCTGATTCATCGTTCTCCCGCGGCGTCTCGAAAGTGGCCTCGATGGCCGAACTCAAGACACTGGCCGGCGCCTGGCTGCATGATTCTGAAGTGCTGATCGCGCAGAAATTCATGCCGACCAGCTTTGACTGGCGCATCGGTGTGCTTGGCGGCAAGCCGCTGTTTGCCGTGCAATACCTGATGGCCAAGAAGCACTGGCAGATCGTCAAGCACGATACCGGTGGCAAACCGCTGGAAGGCGGGTTCAAGTCGTTCTCGCTGGCGCAGGTGCCGCCACTGGTGCTCGATACCGGCCTGCGCGCCGCCTGTTCGGTCGGTGACGGGCTCTACGGCGTCGATCTCAAGGAAACCGATGACGGCGTCTTTGTCATCGAGGTCAACGACAATCCCAATCTTGAGCACGGTGTCGAGGATGCTGCGGAAAAGGACGAGGTCTGGACCCGCCTGACCAACTGGTTCATCGAGCGGATAGCCACCTGATCCGGCCGGAAGCTGGTGCAGGGCTTGCCGCGGGGCGCGCTCGGACTGTCGTTTCCACGCGAAACAGGGTATAGCAGCCGCGGCTTGGCGAGTTGAGCCAGAACACCGACCACGACCAGGATTCTATTCATGCTGAAAGCTGCCGAAGACAACCTCGATCTCAATCAGATTGTCGATCCGGCAGAACTTCGCAAGGCACTCAACGCCATTGCCGCAAAACATGGTGGCGCCAGCACGGAAGCCCGCATGGCGGTGCTCGCTGAGGTCAAGCGTGTCAATGCCGAAGGCCGCGAGACAGCGCGCACAATGCTGTTCGAGGATGGTGGCGGCACAGCTTGTGCCCGGCGGATCTGCCATTTGCAGGATGTCATCACCTCGGCGCTCTATGACTATGCCAGCGTGCATGTCTACCGGGTCGAGAACCCGTCGAAATCCGAACGCATGACCGTGACAGCGGTCGGCGGATATGGCCGAGGCACCCTGGCGCCGGGCTCCGACATCGATCTGTTGTTCGTTCTGCCCTACAAGAACACGCCCTGGACCGAGCAGGTCGTCGAGTGGATCCTCTATATCCTCTGGGACATGGGCCTGAAGGTTGGCCATGCCACCCGGAATGTCGACGAATGCATCCGCCTGTCACGCTCGGACATGACCATCCGTACCGCTATTCTCGAGGCCCGCTTTCTGTGCGGCGAACGCGAACTTTTCAAGGATCTGGGCCACCGTTTTGACAATGAAGTGGTCGAAGGCACGGGACCTGAATTCATTGCCGCCAAACTCGCCGAGCGCGACGAACGTCACCGCAAGGCCGGCGATACGCGCTATCTGGTCGAACCCAATGTCAAGGAAGGCAAGGGGGGGTTGCGTGACCTCAACACGTTGTTCTGGATCTCTAAGTATTTCTACCACATCCGCGACACAGATGAGCTGGTAGGCTTGGGAGTCCTGTCGCGCCGGGAGTTCAATCTTTTCGTCAAGGCTGAGGATTTTCTCTGGGCAGTGCGCTGTCACATGCATTTTCTCACCGGCAAATCGGAAGAGCGGCTGTCCTTCGATATCCAGCGCGACATCGCCTCGGGTCTGGGCTACCAGGATCACCCCGGTCTCTCTGCGGTCGAGCGCTTCATGAAGCACTATTTTCTTGTCGCCAAGGATGTCGGCGACCTGACCCGTATCTTCTGCGCCGGCCTTGAGGACCAGCAGGCCAAGCAGGCGCCCGGGCTCACCGGGGTCATCACCCGCTTTGCCAGCCGCCCCCGAAAGATTCCCGGCACACTCGACTTCATCGAAGACAAGGGCCGCATCAACCTGGCCGATGCGGACGTCTTCAAGCGCGATCCGGTCAACATCATACGCCTGTTCTATATCGCCGATATCCGCGGGCTGGAATTTCATCCCGATGCGCTCAAGCGCGTCACCCGTTCATTGCGACTGATCAATGCCGAGCTGCGCGAGAACGAGGAAGCCAACCGGCTGTTCCTGTCGATCCTGACCCTGAAGCGGCAGACGGCGATCATTCTCAGGCGCATGAACGAATCTGGCGTCCTGGGCCGGTTCATTCCCGAGTTCGGCAAGATTGTCGCGATGATGCAGTTCAACATGTACCATCACTACACAGTCGACGAGCATCTGATCCGCACCGTCTCGGTACTGTCGGGCATCGACAATGGTGAGGAAACGCGCGAGCATCCGCTGGCCTGCAAGCTCATGCCCAGCATTGAGGAGCGCGAGGCGTTGTATGTCGCCGTGTTCCTGCACGACATCGCCAAGGGCCGGCCGGAAGATCATTCGACAGCTGGTGCCAAGGTGGCGCGCAAGCTCTGTCCGCGCCTTGGTCTGTCGCCCAAGCAGACCGAGCTTGTGGCCTGGTTGATCGAGGAACACCTGACCATGTCACTGGTGTCTCAGACCCGCGATCTCAATGACCGCAAGACGATCATCGATTTCGCCGAAAAGGTTCGCACACTGGAACGCTTGAAAATGCTGTTGATCCTGTCGGTGTGCGACATCCGCGCCGTAGGGCCGGGGGTCTGGAATGGCTGGAAGGGCCAGCTGCTGCGCACGCTCTATTACGAGACCGAACTGATGCTCTCGGGCGGGTTCTCGGAAGTGTCGCGCAAGGAGCGGACGGCGCATGCACGCCTCGCCCTTGGCGAAGCCCTGTCAGACTGGAGCCAGAAGGACCGCAAGGCCTATGTCAAGCTGCACTACGAGCCCTATCTGCTGGCGGTGCCGATCGAAGAGCAGATAAGGCACGCCGAATTTATCCGCGAGACCGACAAGGCCAAGAAGCCGCTTGCCACCATGGTCCGCACCCATGCGTTTCACGCCATCACCGAAATCACGCTGCTGTCACCGGACCATCCGCGCCTGCTCTCGATCGTCACGGGCGCCTGTGCAGCTGCCGGCGCCAACATCGCCGATGCCCAGGTTTTCACCACTTCCGACGGGCGCGCGCTCGATACCATCCTGATCAACCGCGAACTGCCCGATGATGCAGATGAAATCAGGCGCGGTGTTTCCATCGGCCGGATGATCGAGGATGTGCTGGCAGGCAAGGCCGACATTCCCGAAGTCATCGCCCGCAAGACCCGCGGCAAGTCCAAGAAGCGTCCCTTCGTTGTCAAACCGCAGGTGACAATCTCGAATACATTGTCCAACAAGTTCACGGTGATCGAGGTCGAGTGCCTTGATCGCACCGGTCTCTTGTCGGAGATCGCCTCTGTGCTTTCGGATCTGTCGCTCGATATCGGTTCAGCCCACATCACCACATTTGGCGAAAAAGTCGTCGATACCTTCTACGTTCGCGATCTGGTTGGAATGAAGATCACCAATGAGAACCGCCAGATGAACATTGCGTCGCGGCTCAAGGCAGTGCTGGCCAAGGAAGAGGACGAGGTGCGAGACAAGATGCCTCCGGGAATGATCGCGCCGCATGGCACGACCCGGCGTTCCAAGACCCCGGCATCACAGGGCTGACCCCGGCATGAGCCTGATCGGAAAATTTGCAAGCGTCGGCGGCGCCACCATGGCAAGCCGCGTTCTCGGTTTCGTCCGCGAAGCGATGATCGCCGCGTTTCTTGGCGCCGGGCCCGTGGCCGATGCGTTCTATGCAGCCTTCCGCTTTCCCAACCTGTTTCGCAGGCTGTTTGCCGAAGGCGCATTCAATGCGGCTTTCGTGCCGCTGTTTGCCAAGGAGATCGAAGGCGGCGGGCAGGTGGCGGCGAAGAAATTCGCCGAGCAGGTTCTCTCGGTCCTGATCCTGTCGCTGTTCGCGCTCAGTGCCCTGGCGATGATCTTCATGCCCTTTCTGGTCGGCACCATCATCGCGCCCAAGTTTGCGTCCGATCCGGAGAAGTTTGATCTGACCGTGCTGCTCGCACGCATCATGTTTCCCTATCTCGCCGCCATGAGCCTGGTGGCGATGATGGCGGGCATCCTCAATTCGCTGAGGCGCTATTTCCTTGCAGCCCTTGCGCCCATCCTGCTCAACGTGGTTCTGGTTGCAGGCCTTGTCGCGGCTGGCTATCTCAGCCTGTCAGCGCCCGAAGTCGGCAAGGTTCTGGGCTGGTCAGTTACCATATCGGGCATATTGCAGCTGGGTCTGCTTGTCTGGGCGCTGAAGCGCGAGGGGTTTGGCCTTGGTTTCGTGCGGCCCAGACTGACGCCCGCCGTCAAGCGCTTGCTGTGGCTCGCCTTGCCTGCAGCAGTGACCGGCGGCATCACCCAGATCAACCTGCTGGTCGGCCAGATCATCGCCTCGGCCCAGGACGGCGCAATTGCCATCATCAACTACGCCGACCGCCTCAACCAGCTGCCGCTCGGGGTGATCGGGATTGCTATCGGCGTCGTGCTGCTGCCCGAACTGTCCCGCGCGCTGAAGGCCGGCGACATGAAGGAAGCGCAGCACCTGCAGAACCGCAGCCTCGAATTCGGCATGGCGATCACCGTGCCTGCGGCTTTCGGGCTGGCGCTGCTGCCGGAACCGATCATTGCCCTGGTGTTTGAACGCGGCGCGTTCACCCGTGAAACGACGATTGTCACATCCCAGGTTCTGGCGGCTTTCTCGATTGGCCTGCCGGCATTCGTGCTCACCAAGATCTTCACCCCGGTGTTCTATGCCCGCGAAGACATGCGCACCCCGTTGCTGGCCTCGGCGGTATCGGTTGTGGTCAATATCGGCGGAAGCCTCATTCTGTTCCCGCGGATGGGCGTGATGGGGCTTGCGATCGCCACCAGTCTGGCGGGCTGGCTTTCGGCGCTCTATCTCGGTCAGCGGCTTCTGGCGCGCGAACTGTTCCGGCCGGCAGCCATCACGGTGAGGCGAATCCTGCTCGTTGTTGCTGGCGCGGCTCTGATGGGCGCGCTGCTGTGGTGGGTTGAGGCAACCTTCCCGCATCTTCTGCTCGACGCTTCGCTGCTCGTCCGTCTTGGATCAGTGCTCCTGACGGTGGCCGCGGGTGCAGTTGTCTATTTCGGCTTCGCATTTACGACCGGAGCGCTCGACAAGCGTGAATTTGCCCGACTGCTCAAGCGCCGCAAAAAGGTCTGAGGTCACGCCACCCTGCTTGATAGGCCCTTGACCTCAAACCGCTGCAGCCGCATAACCCCGCCCGATTTCAACGAGGTATCCGGGCCCTCCACAAGCCCGGCGGGGAGTACACCATGTCCGCCACTTTCAAGCCGCTCGTCTTCTCCGGCGTCCAGCCGACCGGCAATCTGCATCTGGGCAACTATCTTGGCGCGATCCGCAAGTTTGTTGCGCTTCAGGAGCAGCATGACTGCATCTTCTGCGTGGTCGACATGCACTCGATTACCGCCCAGCTCGTCCATGAGGACCTGAAGGGCCAGACCCGGTCGATTGCCGCAGCCTTCATCGCTTCGGGCATTGATCCGGTCAAACACATCGTCTTCAACCAGTCCGCCGTTTCCGGTCATGCCGAGCTTGCCTGGATCTTCAACTGTGTCGCGCGCATCGGCTGGATGAACCGCATGACCCAGTTCAAGGACAAGGCCGGCAAGGACCGCGAGAACGCATCGCTGGGACTGCTCGCCTATCCGAGCCTGATGGCCGCAGACATTCTGCTCTACCGCGCCACCCATGTGCCGGTCGGCGACGACCAGAAGCAGCATCTCGAACTCGCCCGTGATATCGCCCAGAAATTCAACATCGATTTTTCCGATCGCATCCGCGCGGCCGGTCTCGGCATCGAAATGATGGTTGGCGAGGAAAAGGTCTCCGGCTTCTTCCCGATGACAGAACCCCTTATCGAGGGCCCGGCGCCGCGCGTCATGAGCCTGCGTGACGGCTCGAAGAAGATGTCGAAATCAGACCCGTCCGATCTCTCCCGCATCAATCTCGATGACGATGCCGACACCATCGCCAAGAAGATCCGCAAGGCCAAGACAGATCCGGCCCCCTTGCCCGAAACACTTGAGGAGCTTGAAGGCCGTCCCGAAGCGCAAAACCTGCTCGGCATCTATGCCGCGCTCAGCGACCGTACCCGCAAGGATGTGCTTGAAGAATATGCCGGCCAGCAGTTCTCGGTGTTCAAGCCGGCGCTGGTCGATCTGGCAGTCACCGTGCTGGCGCCCATCACCACCGAGATGAAGCGTCTGATGGCTGATCCCGCGCATATCGACGCGATCCTCAAGGATGGCAGCACACGCGCCAATGTGATTGCTGAAAAGACCATGAAGGATGTTCGCGAGATCATCGGCTTCGTCTAGGAACTGACCGCAGGCCAGGACGTGCCTCGGTGTGAAACCGCCTGGGCATGAAGCGCCTGCGCGAGTCTCAAAAACGCACTTGCGGGACAGCCCGCTCTGATGGCATTGTCCCGCCCATGGTATCAAGAAGACGTTCACGTGAGGCTGGCCACCGGCGCAAGTTCCTCGCAGTCATCGACGACACGCCCGAGTGCGAGCGCGCCATGCGTTACGCAGGCATGCGTGCCTACAATTCCGGCGGCGGTCTGGTGCTGGTCTATGTGATCGAGCCGGGCGACTTCCAGCACTGGCTCGGCGTCGAGGAAATCATGCGCGCCGAAGCGATGGAAGAAGCCGAATCGACGCTGGCCAAGGCCAGTGAGAAAATGCGGCAGATCATCGGAATCGATCCCGAAGTGGTGATCCGCCAGGGCAAAACCACCGATGAGATCCACGCCGTCATCGAGGAAGATCAGGATATCGCCATTCTGGTTCTCGCTGCAGGCTCCGCCAAGGATGGCCCCGGACCGCTGGTGGCATCCATCGCCGGACGAGGCGCCGCCTTCCCGATTCCGGTCACGGTCATCCCCGACGCCTTGTCCGATGACGAGATCGATGCACTGAGCTGAGCCAAATCCGAGCCACATGCGCCCTTGATTGCCCACAAGCGCCCTTGATTGAGAAGCCCGCGAGGCTTATCTTGTTTTGAAGAATTCTAAACTGGCCGGTCAACGCACCAGGCAGGGAGACCGAAGATGTTTATCCAGACCGAATCAACCCCCAATCCCGCGACCCTGAAATTCCTTCCCGGCAAAGTCGTGATGAACCAGGGCACCGCCGATTACCGCACCGTAGAGGAAGCAGGCCCGGCTTCGCCGCTCGCTGCCAAGCTGTTCGGCATTCCAGGCGTCACCGGTGTGTTTTTCGGCTATGACTTCATCACCATCACCAAGGATGGCCCGGAATGGCAGCATCTCAAGCCAGCCGTGCTCGGCACCATCATGGAGCATTTCATGTCCGGCGCGCCGATCATGGCCATGGGAAGTGACAGCGTTCCCGCGTCCGATGAAGAGTTTTTTGAAGAGGGCGACGAAACCATTGTCGCCACCATCAAGGAACTGCTCGAAAGCCGGGTTCGTCCTGCCGTTGCCCAGGATGGCGGCGACATCACCTTCCGCGGTTTTCGCGACGGCAAGGTGTTCCTGCACATGAAGGGCGCCTGCGCAGGTTGCCCGTCTTCGACAGCGACGCTCAAGCACGGCATTCAGAACCTGCTCAAGCATTTCGTGCCGGAAGTGCGTGAAGTCGAAGCCGTCTGACGCGATCAGCCTTTACCGCGCCAGCCCCTGTGCCTATTAACATCGGTAAAACGATGCCATGCGCTGTTGCATGGCCTGTTCCAACGGATGTGCCCGGTGCTGACGCTCGCGATTGATTGTTCCGCAAGGTTTTGTTCTGCAGCCCTCTTCAACGAGAGTGAGGGCCGCATCCTTGCCGCCGCCAGTCCGGACATCGGACGCGGCCATGCCGAACAGTTGCCGGCAGTTCTGCAATCGGTCCTTACAGAAGCGGGCGTGGACCTGTCCCAGGTCACGCGCATCGCTATAACCATCGGGCCAGGCTCTTTTGCCGGCATCCGCGTCGGTGTCGCCTTTGCCCGTGGTCTGGCACTTTCGCTGGGTGTACCTGTCGTCGGGGTCGGTTCGCTCGAAGCAATCGCCATTCCCGCTGCGCGCCAGAACGGAAAAGCCACCATGGCGGTGCTCGACGCCAAGCGCGATCACGTCTGGGCGATCCTTGTCGATGCCGACGGCGCGCTCATCGAGCCTGCCTGCGAACTGTCGCCAGAGGCAGCCGCTGCATTGGCCATGGACAGCGGCTGCGCCATCACCGGCAGCGGTGCGGCACTCTTGGCAGGCATCAATCCGGCCTTGGCATCCTCTGTTCTGGACGATCTTGTCGCCCCAAAGATCGAGGACGTTGCCCGCCTTGCCACAACTCTTGATCCTGTCTCAAACCCTGCAGAGCCGCGTTACCTTCGCGATGCAGACGCCAAGCCGCAGGCTGGCTTTGTGCTCCCGCACGAGGTCGTGACCTGATGGTTTTCAACCTGTTTTCGCGGCAGCCCGAGTGCCTGGTTCTCGCAATCGAGATGGCAGATGCACGGACCGCGTCCCGCATTCATGGCGAGGCCTTTGCCCGCGCCTGGGGCGATGGCGAGTTTGAAAGCCTGATTTCCCAGCAATCCGTGTTTGGCTATCTGGCCTGCCCGGAAGGCCGCGCACGTGACGCTGCGGCTGGCTTTGTGCTGTGTCGGGAAGCCGCAGGGGAAGCCGAAATCCTCTCGATCGGCATTTCGCCAAAGCAGCGCCGCACCGGATTGGGTTGGCGACTGATGCGGACCGCTATTCTTGAAGCCAGGCGCCGCGGTGCCGAGGAAATGTTTCTCGAAGTCGACGAGACCAATGCCGCAGCCGTCCAGATGTACCGTAAACTCAACTTTGTTCAGGTCGGAGAACGGCGCGCCTATTATGTCCGGGACGGGGCTCCAAGCACGACGGCGCTTGTCATGCGCCGCGATCTTCGCTAGTCCGCAATGGACCGTCGGCTACGGTGTCGTCGGCATATCCTCTCCACATAACCGGCGTGGCAGGCGATGGACGAGCAGAAATCCCTTGAAGACAGGTGCGCCGAGCGTGGCATGCGCATGACCGAGCAACGCCGGATCATTGCCCGTGTGCTTGATGGCGCCCATGATCATCCCGATGTCGAGGAACTGCACCGCCGCGCCGTGGTGGTTGATCCGCGCATTTCCATGTCCACCGTCTACCGCACGGTCAAACTGTTCGAGGATATCGGCATCATCGAGCGCCATGATTTTCGCGATGGCCGCTCGCGCTATGAGACGGTGCCCGAAGAGCATCATGATCACCTCATCGATCTGCGCACCGGCCAGGTGATCGAATTTCATTCGCCCGAGATCGAGGCGCTGCAGGAGCGCATTGCCCGCGAACATGGTTTCAGGCTGGTCGATCACCGGCTGGAACTCTACGGAATTCCGATCAAGACCGACAAGAAATAGAGGTCTGATGCAGGTCTTTGCCCGCCGTTCAGCCCTGCCGGCTCTGTCATGATCGCAGCCCTGCGTATCGTTTTCGTTTTTGCGGGCTTTCTTCTGCTGACACTGGCGCTGCTGCCGGTGCAGCTGATCGCGCTTGGCCTCGGGCATTCGGTGATGCAGCGGTTGCCGCGTTGGTGGCACCAAATGATGTGCCGGATCATAGGGCTCAGAGTGCGTGTCAACGGGCGGATCTCATCAGAGCGGCCACTGCTGCTGGTCGCCAATCACGTTTCCTGGAAGGATATTCTGGTTCTCGGATCGGTTGCCGATGTCGTTTTCATTGCCAAATCCGAAGTTCGCGGCTGGCCGGTGCTTGGCTGGCTGGCGCGGTTGCAGCGAACGATCTTTGTCGAGCGCGAAGAGCGCCGCAAGACCGGTATGCAGGCCTCCGAAGTGTCGAGCAGGCTTCTGTCAGGCGAAGTGGTGGTGCTTTTCGCCGAAGGCACCACATCGGATGGCAACCGGGTGATGCCGTTCAATTCATCGCTGTTCGGGGCTGCCAGCGCGGCCTTGCCGCTGGCGCCGGAAGGAAAGGTCCATATCCAGCCGCTCTCGATCGCCTATACTGGCATTCACGGCATGCCGATGGGGCGCTATCACCGGCCGGTTGCCGGCTGGCCCGGAGACGTGGCGCTGGGGCCGCATCTGTTGCGCGTCATCCGCGACGGCGCGCTCGATGTCGACGTGGTTTTCAGCGATGCTATCCCGTTTGATGCAAGCTCCGACCGCAAGAAGACGGCCCGTCTTGTCGAGGTCCGTGTGCGGGAGGGATTGAATGCCGCGCTTCGTGGCAAACTCAATCGCTGAGCAGCCATTTTCAAGCCGTGTTTTTACCGCTAAAAGCCCCCCATGACACAAGCGATCCTTACACCTGAAGCTGGCCTCGAGCCCACGACTGGCGCGCAAACCGGCGGCCAATCCAAAAAGGTCTTCGTCAAGACCTACGGTTGCCAGATGAACGTCTACGATAGCGAACGCATGGGCGATGCGCTGGCGCGCGATGGCTATGAGACGGTCGATACCGTCGAAGCTGCCGACCTGATCCTCATCAACACCTGCCATATCCGCGAGAAGGCCGCCGAAAAGGTCTATTCGCAGCTTGGACGTCTGGCCAAGCTCAAGAAGCAGCGCAATGCCGATGGCGGCGATCTGATGGTCGCAGTCGCCGGCTGTGTCGCCCAGGCCGAGGGCAAGGAAATTATCCGCCGCGCTCCGGTGGTCAATGTCGTCATCGGGCCGCAGACCTATCACCGTCTGCCCGAGGCTCTGGCCAGAGCCCGTCAGGGTGAAAGCGTCGTGGAGACCGAATTCCCCACTGAAGACAAGTTTGACGGTTTGCCGAACGCACCGGAAAAGGCGATCCGTGGTCGCGGTGTCGCGGCCTTTCTCACTGTTCAGGAAGGCTGCGACAAGTTCTGTACCTTCTGCGTGGTGCCCTATACGCGTGGCGCAGAGGTCTCCCGCCCGGTGGACCGGATCATCAGCGAGGCCGAACGGCTGGCCAGCGCCGGCGTACGCGAAGTCACGCTTCTGGGTCAGAACGTCAATGCCTGGCACGGCAAGGGCGCCGACGACCGCGAATGGGGACTGGGCGAACTTGTGCGTCGGTTGGCGACGATCGAGGGCATCGACCGCATTCGCTACACCACCAGCCATCCGCGCGACATGGATGATGCGCTGATTGACGCCCATCGCGATTTGCCCGAACTCATGCCCTATCTGCATCTTCCGGTTCAGTCGGGCTCAGATCGGATCCTCAAGGCGATGAACCGCCGGCATACGGCTGCGGATTACGTCAAGCTTGTGGAGCGCATCCGTGCCGCGCGTCCCGATATTGCGCTGTCGGGCGACTTCATCGTCGGCTTCCCCGGAGAGACCGATCAGGATTTCGAAGACACCATGCAGTTGATCCGCGAGGTCAATTACGCCGCTGCGTTTTCCTTCAAATACTCGATCCGTCCGGGCACGCCAGGCGCTGACATGGACGATCAGGTCGACGAAGCGGTCAAGACCGAGCGGCTCTTGCGTCTGCAGGATCTCATCAGTCAGCAGACCCGGGCTTTCGGCCGGGAATGTGTCGGAAAGACCGTGGATTTGCTGTTGGAGAAGCAGGGGCGCAACACTGACCAACTGATTGGCCGGTCTCCCTGGCTGCAGCCGGTAATAGTTGATGCAAAGCTGGGGGAAATCGGTGACATTATCAGGGTGCGAATCACGCAACCCGGCACGACCGGTCTTTTCGCGGAACTTGCGGAGTGACAGTCCTGTGCAACTATGGAGCCAGATCGTTTGACAGTTGAGCACCTGTCCCAGACAGAAGCTGCGACGCCCGCATCGGGCGCGTCTGACGCGACCCACCTCGCGCTGACCTTTGAAAACAACCGTCTCGCCAGTGAGCTTTTTGGCCAATTCGACCAGAATCTGGCGCTTCTAGAGAAAAAATTGAACATTGACGCCCGGGCTCGTGGCAACACGGTCACGCTGCGTGGCGAGGAAATCGCCACCAATCAGGCGCGCCGGGCGCTGGATTATCTCTATGACCGCTTGCTCAAGGGCGCCAGCGTCGAGAGTTCCGATGTCGAGGGCGCGATCCGCATGGCCTTGGCCGCGGACGATCAGCTCGTGCTGCCAACACTTGAACGCAAGGGCAAGATGACGCTCGCGCAAATCTCGACCCGCAAGAAAACCGTCATCGCCCGGACCCCGACCCAGGACGCCTATATGCGCGCCATGGAACGCTCCGAGATGGTGTTCGGCGTCGGTCCTGCGGGGACCGGCAAGACCTATCTGGCGGTTGCCCACGCGGCTCAGCTGCTCGAACGCGGTTCGGTCGAACGCATCATCCTGTCGCGCCCTGCGGTGGAAGCGGGCGAACGACTGGGCTTCCTGCCTGGCGATATGAAGGAAAAGGTCGATCCTTATCTGCGGCCTCTTTACGATGCGCTTTATGACATGATGCCGGGCGAAAAGGTCGAACGTGCCATCACGGCTGGCGTCATCGAGATCGCGCCGCTGGCCTTCATGCGCGGCCGAACTCTGGCCAATGCCGCCGTGATCCTTGATGAAGCTCAAAACACCACGCAGATGCAGATGAAGATGTTTCTCACCCGTCTTGGCGAGAACTCACGCATGATCATCACTGGTGACCCGAGCCAGGTCGACCTGCCGCGCGGCGTTACCTCCGGCCTTGTCGAGGCCCTTTCAATTCTTGAGGGTGTTGATGGGGTCGTCACCTGTCGCTTCCGCAGCGCCGACGTGGTGCGCCATCCATTGGTGCAGCGCATTGTCGAAGCCTATGAAAAGCGAATTTACCCCAAGGCCGACGGAGACGCATGAGCAGCCATCCGGCGATCAGCCTGGCGCTAGCCGTCGAAGCCGGAGAATGGGGCGATGTCGAGGCAACCGAGGCTTTGGCAGAGACCGCACTCGATGCTGCCGTGCGCGATCTGTCGGAGCTGGAGGCCCAGCCCTTTCCTGAAGAACCGCCGGAAGTGTCTCTTGTTCTGGCCGATGATTCGATGATGGCAGATATCAACAGCCAATGGCGCAATC
The DNA here is from genome assembly GCF_038900115.1 of Hoeflea sp. AS60. Lineage (NCBI taxonomy): Bacteria > Pseudomonadati > Pseudomonadota > Alphaproteobacteria > Hyphomicrobiales > Rhizobiaceae > Hoeflea > Hoeflea sp. AS60. The sequence goes on from NZ_JBBMQP010000001.1 coordinate 1,208,850, forward strand.
AGCCCAAGCCGACCAATGTCTTGTCATTTCCGGCCTTCCCGCTGGTGCCGGGCGGGCGGCCGGGGCCCATGCTCGGTGACATCATTCTGGCCCGCGAGACAATCGAGCGCGAAGCTGTTGAGCTGGGCAAGCCGGTTGATGAGCACATCAGCCACCTGATCGTGCATGGATTTTTGCATCTTTTCGGCTACGATCACATTGAAAACAACGATGCCGAGAAAATGGAAGCGATCGAGACTCGCATTTTGACCTCGCTTGGCCTATCTGACCCTTACGGCGATACAGAGCCGGTTTGACATTGAAGAGACGATGACAGAGAGCAATGCCCCGGCAACGACCGGAGACGCGCAAAGCGCTTCGAGCGCTACGACTACCGAAGAAGCCCCCAGTTACCTTCCCGTGCCTGTGCGCGGGGCAGATGCGGACGTGCATCAGGACGAACGCGGGGGAATGGGCCTGTGGCAGCGCCTCGTGCGTGCCTTGTTCCCGCCCTCGGACCGTGAATCCATCCGTGAGGATCTCAACGATGCCTTGCAGTCCGGCGGTGACCTGCATGAAGCGTTCTCCGCGGATGAGCGCGCCATGCTGCATAATATCCTTCGCCTGCGCGAGGTTCGGGTCGAAGATCTGATGATACCGCGCGCCGATGTCGAGGCCGTGGACCAGACAACGTCGCTTGGCCGCCTGCTCGAGATATTCGAGGAATCGGGCCGCTCGCGCATGCCGGTCTATTCGGAAAATCTCGATGACCCGCGCGGAATGATCCATATCCGGGATCTTCTGGCATGGATCACCAAGCAGGCGCGGACCAAGCGCAAATCTACAGCCAAAAGCGCGGCATCCCTTCAAAAGCTCAATTCGCTCAACGCGTTGGAGCTTTCCCGGGTTGATCTGAGCAAGACGCTTCTGGAATCGGGCATCACCCGCAAGGTGCTGTTTGTCCCGGCCTCCATGCTGGCGTCAGATCTGATGCAGCGCATGCAGGCAAACCGTATCCAGATGGCCCTGGTCATCGATGAATATGGCGGCACGGACGGCCTAGTCTCGCTGGAAGATATTGTCGAAATGGTGGTCGGCGACATTGCCGACGAGCATGACGACGAAGAAGAAACGCTCATCAGCAAGGTCGGTGAAGACGTCTGGGTTGTCGACGCCAAGGCCGAGCTGGAAGATCTGGCCGATGAAATCGGCGCCGATTTTGATATTCGCGAACAAAGCGAGGAAGTCGACACCATCGGCGGGCTGATCTTCTCCGAACTCGGCCGTGTGCCGGCTCGTGGTGAAGTGGTTCAGGCTTTGCCCGGTTTCGAGTTTCATGTGATGGATGCCGACCCGCGCCGCGTCAAGCGTGTCCGAATCATCAGAAAGCGCCAGGTTCCGCGCCGTCGTCTGACCCGTGGCGAAGCGGCCCCCAAGAAAAACACTGATCCCGGTGACGCAAGCGCCGCATGAGGCCTTGCGGTTTCCCTTCCGCTAAATTCTCCGTTTCCGCCAGACCGGCGACTGCTCGCACGAGTGGCAGTCGCCCTAAAAAAGCAGAGGGCAACGACGGACATTGCCGCGGTTTTTTGAAAGTATACGGCAACTGATTCGCTCGACCGAAATGTATCGGACGAGACGGGTCGTTTTTTGCTGGGAGTAAACCGGATTTGGAACGGATCGCTGAATCCATCATGCTGAGCTGGGGCGTCAAGCGCATCCTTCTGGCTTTTGCTGCCGGCGCACTGTCTGTTCTGGCCTTGCCACCATTCAATTTCTTTGCCGTTCTTTTTGTCTCCTTTCCGATTCTGGTCTGGCTTCTTGATGGCGCCAGCGGATCTGCTGAGCGGGGCTTGCTCGGACGTATGCGACCGGCATTTACAACCGGCTGGTGGTTTGGCTTTGGCTACTTCGTGGCAGGCCTCTGGTGGTTGGGCAATGCGCTGCTGGTCGATGCCAATGGCTTTGCCTGGGCGCTGCCGCTTGCGGTGCTCGGTCTGCCTGCGGTGCTTGCCCTGTTTTACGGTGTCGCCACGTCTGTCGCCTGGCTGTTGTGGTCTGACGGAATCGGGCGCATCGCAGCCCTTGGTGCGGCATTCGGGCTGGTCGAGTGGGTGCGCAGTTTCGTTCTGACCGGATTTCCCTGGAACGCCATCGGCTATGCGGCCATGCCCGCGCCGCTGATGATGCAGTCCGCCGAAGTTGTCGGCATATTCGGCATGTCGGCCTTGACAGTCTTCGTGTTTTCGGCTCCGGCCCTGGTCGGCACAAAGCGTGGCGCGGTCGCTGGCATCCTCGCTGCGCTAGTGCTTTTTTCCGCCCATGTTGGTTATGGCTGGTTTGTGCTGCACCGTCTTGATACCACCGATCAAGTCTCGTCCGGGGCGACCGTGCGGATTGTGCAGCCTGCTGTCGATCAATCTGCCAAGTGGGATATGGCCGAGCGCGAGCGAATATTCTCACGACTGCTTGAGTTCAGCGCCTTGCCGCCACGCGAAGGCGAATCGCGCCCCACTTATGTCGTCTGGCCGGAGACCGCGCTGCCGTTTCTGTTGACCGAAAATCCCGGCGCACTGTCACGCATCGCCGACATGCTGCAGGTCGGGCAGACCTTGATCACCGGTGCAGTTCGGTTCGAGGACGGAGTTGGAGGTGTGCCACAGCGCTACTACAACACCATCTATGTCATTGACGATGAAGGGCAGATCATTGGCTCCGCCGACAAGTCGCATCTGGTTCCCTTCGGCGAATATCTTCCGTTCGAGGCCTTGTTGCGACGGTTTGGTCTGACGCCGGTAGCCGAAACATTTGGCGGTTTCTCTGCTGCCGATCGCCGCGGAATGCTGACTTTGCCCGGCGGCCTGGATGCCATTCCGCTGATTTGCTACGAGGCTATTTTCCCGGACCTGTCGAGCGTGCCAGAGGGCAGGGGAGCCCTGCTGCTCAATCTTACCAATGATGCATGGTATGGTATCACCCCTGGCCCTTACCAGCATTTGCGCCAGGCTCAGTTGCGGGCCGTTGAGACGCGCCTGCCTCTTGTCCGCGCAGCCAACAGTGGCATATCAGCAGTCGTTGATGCTGGCGGTCGGATAGTCGCCAGCCTGCCGCTTGGCGAAGCGGGCGTCTTTGATGTTGAATTGCCCCGGCGGTCCGACCAGTTTTTGCTTATAAGAATTCGGCAATTTAACTTTGGATTGATAATCGTCATAATGGTGGTGATGGCGCTGGTTGCTCGTAAAAGTAAAAATCAACGGTTTGATTGACGCAAAACCCCCAAAATAGCATAGTTGTTTTCGTCAACCCATTTCCCGTTTTGGTCACGGACTAGCTGACCGAGTGCTTTCGGTTTTTCTGAGCTGCAATCAAGACGGGATAAATCAACCATAGAGCCGAGGCTCTTGTCAGGACGAAAGCATGATTGAAAACAAGAAAAAGCCCAATCCGATCGACATCCATGTCGGCAGCCGGATCCGTCTTCGGCGGACCATGCTGGGTATGAGCCAGGAGAAGCTCGGCGAAGCGTTAGGCATCACCTTCCAGCAGATCCAGAAATACGAAAAGGGCACGAACCGCGTTGGTGCCAGCCGCCTTCAGAACATCTCGACCATTCTGAACGTGCCGGTCAGCTTCTTTTTCGAAGATGCACCGGGTGATCCAGCGACGGCCCAGCCGGGCATGGCTGAGGCCAACAGCTCCAACTACGTGGTCGACTTCCTGTCCTCGTCAGAAGGTCTGCAGCTCAACCGCGCCTTTATCAAGATCCCTGACCCCAAGGTCCGGCGCAAGCTGGTGGATTTGGTCAAGTCGCTCGCATCCGAGCCGGAATCAGACTGACCGCTTATCAAGTGCGACAGCGCCGCGTTCTGTACTCGTCGAGTGCGGACGCGGCGCTTTCGTGTCGGCTGGTCCGTGGGGCAATGCCGGATGCAGGGTGGGGTTTGCCATCTAATCATATCAAGATATATTTATGTCATTCTGACCTTGTCAGAGTTGTGTGTTGCTACTAAACAGTCTGCAACACTTCAATCTGATGGAGCCCGCTATGGAGCGCTCGACTTTCCTTTTTACCAGTGAATCCGTGTCCGAAGGCCACCCTGACAAGGTGTGCGACCGAATTTCGGATGAAATCGTCGATCTGGTCTATCGCGAGGCGAAGAAAACCGGTGTCGATCCGTGGAGCGTGCGCGTTGCTTGCGAAACGCTCGCGACCACCAACCGTGTCGTGATTGCCGGTGAGGTCCGAGTGCCCCCGTCACTGATCAAGAAAGACAAGGCGGGTAACGACGTCATCAATCCTGCCAAGTTCAAGTCCGCCGCCCGCAAGGCGATTCGCGAGATCGGCTACGAGCAGAACGGCTTTCACTGGAAGACCGCCAAGATTGACGTCCTGCTGCATTTCCAGTCGGCCCATATCGCGCAGGGCGTTGATAACGCGTCCGACCAGCAGGGCTCGGAAGGCGCAGGCGACCAGGGCATCATGTTTGGTTACGCCTGCAACGAGACGCCGGAACTGATGCCGGCGCCGATCTACTACAGCCACAAGATCCTCGAACTGCTCGCCGTTGCCCGCCACAAGGGCGAAGGCGAACCCGGCAAGCTCGGTCCTGATGCAAAAAGCCAGGTCACTGTGCGCTATGTCGATGGCAAGCCATCTGAAGTAGCCTCCATCGTGCTGTCCACCCAGCATCTCGACGGAAGCTGGGATTCGGCCAAGGTTCGCAAGGTCGTTGAACCCTACATCCGCGAAGCGCTCGAAGGTCTGCCGATTGCCGCTGATTGCAAATGGTACATCAACCCGACCGGCAAATTCGAAATCGGCGGTCCCGATGGTGATGCCGGTCTGACCGGCCGCAAGATCATCGTTGACACCTATGGCGGCGCAGCGCCCCATGGCGGCGGCGCGTTCTCCGGCAAGGACACCACCAAGGTCGACCGTTCTGCAGCCTATGCTGCGCGCTATCTTGCCAAGAACGCGGTTGCAGCCGGTTTCGCCGATCGCTGCACCATTCAGCTGGCCTACGCCATTGGCGTGGCGCAGCCGCTGTCGATCAACGTCAATTTCCATGACACCGGCAAGATCTCGGAAGCGGCCCTTGAAGAAGCGCTGCCAAAGGTGATGGATCTGACGCCGCGCGGTATCCGCACCCATCTCGATCTCAACAAGCCGATCTATGCTCGCACTGCAGCCTATGGCCATTTTGGCCGCAAGGCTGGCCGCGATGGATCGTTCTCCTGGGAGAAGCTTGATCTGGTCAAGCCGCTCAAGGAAGCTCTCAAGGGCTGAAGCATACCGTCAGGTTGGGGCGCAAGAAATGACCAGCCCGCAAAGGCGAAGCCGGGCGACCGAAGCATTTTACGGTCGCCGCAGGGGCAAGACACTCAAGGCTCCGCAGGCGGAGGCGCTCTCAGCGCTTCTGCCTGTTCTAAAGCTTGACTTGTCTTCGCCTCCGCCCAGCCTGTTCTCTGAGCTTTGGCCCAATCCGGTTTCGGCAACGCGACTGGAAATCGGGTTCGGCGGAGGCGAACATTTGCTCCACAGGGCCCAGGAGAATCCCGGGACCGGCTTCATTGGGGTCGAACCCTTCGTCAATTCCATGGCCAAGATGCTTGCGGGCCTGGAAAGCGAAGGGCTCGAGAACATCCGTCTCTATGACGACGATGCGACGCGCGTGCTTGATTGGTTGCCGGATGCCAGCCTCGACCGCATTGATCTGCTCTATCCAGATCCGTGGCCCAAGAAAAAGCACTGGAAGCGCCGATTCGTCTCCCGGCTCAATCTTGACCGCTTTGCCCGTGTGCTAAAGCCTGGCGGCCGGTTTGGTTTTGCCTCTGACATCGACACCTACATCAACTGGACGCTCGCCCACATCGCGGCGCATCCGGAGTTCGAGTGGACCGCACGCACCGCCAGTGACTGGCGCGAGCCTTGGGAAGGCTGGCCCGGCACCCGTTATGAGGCCAAGGCGATACGTGAAGGTCGCACCCCCTGCTATCTGGAATTTGAGCGCCTGGGCTAAGTGTATGCCGCACGCGACGGTGGTTCGCGGGACTGAATGCGGGAATACCCTTGCCGAAACTGTATTATGGGTTTATATACCTTTCAAATTCTTGATCGTTATGAACAAGGGTGGGCCCGCGAGGACCCGCTCTTTTTTGTTGCCAGACGATCAGCTGAACCATTGCAGCGCGCGTCATGTCGGAGATGATGCTCAAAGGGCGCTGTAGCACTTTCAATGTGCTGCATGATCTGGTCCCTGAATCGATTTGGATTTATGGGCGCATGCAGTAGCCAGGACACGGTCCCGATGACAGATGATGCCGCAATGCCCATTGAAGAGAGGCTGGTCACCGAGACTGGCGTTGACGCGCGCGTTGCTGAAATTATCGAGCCGGTCATCCAGTCTCTGGATATGCGTCTGGTTCGGGTTCGCTCGTCAGGCCAGAACGGTTTGACAGTGCAGATCATGGCCGAGCGCAATGATGGCACCATGAGCGTCGAGGATTGCGAAGCAATATCCCGCGCTATCTCGCCGGTGCTTGATGTCGAAGATCCGGTAGAAAAGGCCTACCATCTGGAAATCTCGTCACCGGGTATTGATCGTCCTCTGGTGCGCAAGTCCGACTTCGTGCGCTGGGAAGGCCATCTCGCCCGTTGCGACGCCTCGGTTCTGATCAACAACCGCAAGCGGTTTCGCGGCTACATCCGCGATGTCACCGAGACCGGTTTCTCGGTAGAGCGCGACCAGCCTGCCTACGGCGAAGAGAATATCGCGGTGATCCCGTTTTCAGCGCTTGCTGAAGCCAAGCTGGTGCTGACCGATGAGCTGATCCGCGAATCACTGCGCGCCGACAAGGCCGCAAAGTCTGCCGAGGCGGAAAATGAGAACGCGACCGGTGATATCCCGGAAGCCCCGGAAGCAGGCGATCCTGCCTGAGAGCCTTTGAGACGAATTTGAGAACACCCTCCGGGGTGCCTTTGATCCGGTCCGTTTGATGGACCCAAACCAGAGCAGGGCCGCAAGCCGCGGCCCGACATATGGAGACAGACATGGCAGTCAGTGCAAACAGGCTTGAGCTTCTTCAGATCGCCGATGCGGTCGCTCGCGAGAAGTCCATTGACCGCGAGATCGTTATCGCCGCCATGGCGGACGCGATCCAGAAAGCCGCACGCTCGCGCTACGGGTCGGAATCCAACATCCGCGCCGACATCAACGCCAAAACCGGCGAAATCCGCCTCCAGCGTCTGCTGGAAGTCGTAGATCACGCCGAAGACTATTCATTGCAGATCCCGCTGGCCCTGGCCCGCGATCGCAACCCCGATGCCCAGCTTGGTGATTTTATTGCCGATCCGCTGCCGCCGATGGATTTTGGCCGCATCGCCGCCCAGTCTGCCAAGCAGGTGATCGTGCAGAAGGTTCGCGAAGCCGAACGCGACCGCCAGTTCGACGAATTCAAGGATCGCATCGGTGAGATCGTCAACGGCACCGTCAAGCGTGTTGAATACGGCAATGTCATCGTCGATCTTGGCCGTGGTGAAGGCATCATCCGCCGCGACGAGACCATCCCGCGCGAAGCTTTCCGTTACGGTGACCGCGTCCGCGCCTATGTTTACGATGTGCGCCGCGAGCAACGTGGCCCGCAGATTTTCCTTTCGCGCACCCATCCGCAGTTCATGGTCAAGCTGTTCACGATGGAAGTGCCGGAAATCTACGACGGCATCATCGAGATCCGCTCGGTTGCGCGTGATCCGGGCAGCCGCGCCAAGATCGCCGTGATTTCCAATGACTCCTCGATCGACCCTGTCGGCGCTTGCGTTGGTATGCGCGGTAGCCGTGTGCAGGCTGTTGTTGGCGAATTGCAGGGTGAGAAGATCGACATCATCCCGTGGTCGCCGTCGCCGGCAAGCTTCATCGTCAATGCGTTGCAGCCGGCCGAAGTGTCCAAGGTTGTGCTTGATGAAGACGCAGAGCGTATCGAGGTCGTCGTGCCTGACGAGCAGCTCTCACTGGCAATTGGCCGTCGTGGCCAGAACGTCCGCCTGGCTTCACAGCTGACCGGATGGGATATCGACATCCTCACCGAGGAAGAAGAAAGCCAGCGTCGTCAGAAGGAATTCAACGAACGCACCGCGCTGTTCATGGAAGCCCTTGATGTTGACGAAATGGTCGGCCAGGTGCTTGCCTCGGAAGGCTTCAGCCAGGTCGAGGAAGTGGCTTACGTCGAGATCGGTGAAATCACTGCAATCGAGGGCTTTGACGAAGAAACAGCCAACGAGCTTCAGACCCGCGCCCGCGAATATCTCGACAAGCTCGAAGCCGAGCTTGACGCCAAGCGCAAGGAGCTGGGTGTTGAAGACGAGTTGCGTTCCATTCCCGGCATCACCACATCAATGATGGTTGCGCTCGGTGGCGACGGCATCAAGACCATCGAAGACTTCGCCGGTTGCGCCGTTGACGATCTGACCGGCTGGTCCGAGCGTAAGGATGGCGAAACCAAGCGGTTTGACGGCCTGTTCACAGGCATCGAGATCACCCGCGTCGAAGCCGAACAGATGATCCTGCAGGCGCGCCTCGCTGTCGGCTGGATCACCGAAGACGAACTGGTCGTCGAGGAAGACGAAGAAGGTGACGTTGAAGTGGAAGCGGGCGGCGAGGAGGCCTGAGGCCTGCCGGACCCGGAGGCTCTGCGGTGAAGGTCAGGATCGAACCCGTGAACGACCGGATGTGCATAGTGACCAGGGAGCGTGGCCAGCCGGATGACTTGATCCGGTTTGTTGCCGGACCTGATGGGGCCGTTGTGCCGGACTTGCGTCACGCCCTTCCGGGGCGTGGCTGCTGGGTCACAGCGGAGCGGTCGGTGGTTGATCTGGCGGTCAAGCGAAAGCTTTTCGGCCGGGCGCTGAAAATGGAGGTAACGGCAGACCCCGATTTGGGGGCTGTTGTCGACAGGCTGCTTTGCGACAGCTTCTTTGGTATGATGAACATGGCGCGAAAATCGGGCCAGTTTATCACCGGATCTGGTAAGGTGGATGATGGCATCCGCTCAGGCGCCGCAGTGGCGCTGATGCATGCGACGGATGCTGCTGACGATGGCGTACGCAAGTTGCGCCAGGCAAATACGGCGCGAGCCATGGGAGTTACAGAGGCGGAGATACCCGTCTTTCGGCTGTTTTCAGCCGATGAATTAGCGCTTGCCATGGGCGATGGCGCTTTTATCCATGCCGCCGCGCTTGCAGGGCAGGCCGGTGAGGGTGTAGTGAAGCGCGCAAAGATGCTTGCGCGCTACAGGAACGGTCCCGATGCGGGGCCGGGCTGAAAACGGGCTAAGGGGTTCGAAACCCCTGATGCGATCGATCAAGAAGCCGGCGCGCACAGGCGCGATGCGGTTTCCCGCGGAAACGGATACGGAATGAGCGACAGCAACGACGACAAGACAATCAGTGTACCCGGCAAGAAGACCTTCTCGCTGAAGCGTCCCTCTGTTGAGCAGGGGATGGTTCGCCAGGAGATGGGCCGAGGCCGTACCAAGGCGGTGGTGGTGGAGACGCGCAAGCGCCGCATCAACCGTCCGGAAGACGAAAAGCCGGTTCCCCCGGTAACCCTCAAGCCACGTCCGGCACCGGTAGCTGAAAAGCCTGCCGAGCCAACTCCGGCGCCGGCAGCTCCAAAGGCTGCGCCAAGTGCGCCGGCGCCAGCCGCGGTTTCAAAACCGGCTCCGGCAGCCCCGGCGGCGCCGCAACGCGCGCCTGCACCGAAGCCTGCGCCACGTGGTGCGGTCCTCAATCAGCTTTCCGCAAGCGAAGTCGAGGCACGTCGCCGCGCCTTGCAGGACAGTCGTGTCCGCGATGAGGAAGATCGCAAGCGCGCCGAGGAAGAAGCTGTCGTCAAGGCCGAGGAAGATGCCCGCCGCGCAGTCGAGGAGGCCGAGGCCGCCCGCCTGCAGGTGATTGAAGACGCCCGTCTTGCAAAGGAAGCCGAAGCTGAAGCGCTCGTAGCCCAGGAAGCGGCTGCCAACGCACCGGCTGAAGCCGTGCCGCCTACACCCGAGGAAGCTCCTCGCGGACGCCGCCGCGACAATGTGGAAGAAGAAGCGCCTTCCCGCACGGGTGCCGTGGCTCGTCCCGGTGGTCCGGCACGTCCAGGTGCGAAGGTTGTTCGCCCTGAAACACCCAAGCCGACCCGTCCGAAGGCTGAGGAAGATCGCCGTCGTGGCAAGCTGACCCTGACTGCCGCTCTCAATGACGACGGAAACTCGCGTGGTCGCTCGTTGTCGGCCATGCGTCGCCGTCAGGAAAAGATGCGCCGCTCGATGACGCAGGAACCACGCGAAAAGGTTATGCGCGAAGTGCAGCTGCCCGAGACCATCACAATTCAGGAACTTTCACAGCGTATGGCCGAACGGTCGGTCGATGTGATCAAGTACCTGATGAAGGAAGGCCAGATGATGAAGCCTGGCGACATCATCGATGCCGACTTGGCCGAAATCATCGCCGGCGAATTCGGACACACTGTCCGCCGCGTATCGGAATCCGATGTCGAGCTGGGCATTTTCAATGTCGAGGATCAGGGCGGCGATACAGTATCGCGACCTCCGGTGGTCACCATCATGGGCCACGTCGACCACGGCAAGACCTCGCTGCTTGACGCCATTCGCGACGCAAACGTCGTCTCGGGTGAAGCCGGTGGTATCACCCAGCACATCGGGGCCTACCAGGTCGAGAAGAATGGTCAGCTGATCACCTTCATCGATACCCCGGGTCACGCCGCCTTTACCGCGATGCGTGCCCGTGGCGCACAGGCAACCGATATCGCCATTCTGGTGGTCGCAGCTGATGACGCCGTCATGCCGCAGACGATTGAATCGATCAATCACGCCAAGGCGGCCGGTGTTCCGATCATTGTTGCGATCAACAAGATCGACAAGCCCTCTGCCGATGCGCAGAAGGTCCGGACCGACCTGCTGCAGCATGAAGTGTTCGTTGAAAGCATGGGCGGTGAGGTTCTCGACGTCGAGGTCTCGGCGACCAAGAAGCTCAATCTCGACAAGCTGCTCGATGCCATTCTGCTGCAGGCCGAATTGCTCGATCTCAAGGCCAATCCTGATCGCACCGCCGAAGGCGTGGTGATCGAAGCCAAGCTTGATCGCGGTCGCGGTTCGGTTGCAACCGTGCTGGTTCAGACCGGTACCCTCAAGCCAGGCGAGATCCTCGTGGCAGGCGATCAGTGGGGCCGTGTACGCGCCCTGGTCAATGACCGTGGCGAACAGGTCAAGGAAGCCGGTCCGGCATTCCCGGTCGAAATCCTCGGCCTTCAGGGCACGCCTCAGGCGGGTGACCGCTTTGCTGTGGTGGAGAATGAAGCCAGGGCTCGCGAAATCGCCGAATATCGTCAGCGGCTTTCGCGCGACAAGGCGGCTGCTCGTCAGAGCGGCTCGCGTGGTTCGCTCGAGCAGATGATGACCCAGCTTCAGGACACCGGCAGCAAGGAATTCCCGCTGCTCGTCAAGGGCGACGTGCAGGGCTCCATCGAAGCCATCGCCGGTGCCATCGAAAAGCTTGGGACCGACGAAGTCCGGGCCCGGGTCATCCACTCGGGTGCAGGCGCCATTACAGAATCCGATATCTCGCTGGCCGAAGCTTCGGGCGCCGCGATCATTGGCTTCAACGTCCGCGCCAACAAGCAGGCGCGCGATGCGGCTGAACGCGATGGCGTCGAGATCCGCTACTACAACATCATCTACGATCTGGTGGATGACGTTAAGGCAGCGATGTCGGGCATGCTGTCGCCGGAACGTCGCGAGACCTTCATCGGTAATGCCGAGATCCTCGAGGTGTTCAACATCACCAAGGTCGGCAAGGTCGCCGGTTGCCGCGTCACCGAAGGCAAGGTCGAACGTGGTTCGGGCGTCCGCCTGATCCGCGACAACGTTGTCATCCATGAAGGCAAGCTCAAGACATTGAAGCGCTTCAAGGACGAAGTCTCCGAGGTCAATGGCGGCCAGGAATGTGGCATGGCCTTCGAGAACTACGAAGACATGCGCGCAGGCGACGTTATCGAGTGCTTCCGCGTCGAGCACGTCACACGCACGCTCTGATTGGATAAAGACCCGGCGCTTAAGGCGCCGGGCTGCCATCCATCTTGCGCTGCCTCGGGCTGTTGAGCCCGCAATTTCGGTTGGAACTCCATGCCCAAGTCATCTTCCTCGGCCCCTTCCCAGCGCATGCTGCGCGTAGGCGAACAGGTCCGGGCAGCCATCACACAGGTCTTGCAACGCGGCGATATCCGCGACCCGATCCTGTCCAACACCCTGATTTCGGTGACTGAAGTGCGCATGTCGCCGGATCTCACGGTGGCAACCGCCTATGTTACGCCACTGGGTGTCGAGGATCACACGGAAACAATCGCGGCGCTGAACAAGAACGCCCGCTTCATTCGCGGCCGGATTTCGCCGGATCTGCGCCAGATGCGCAACATCCCGGAACTTCGCTTCCGCGATGATACCAGCTTCGAGAATTACTCCAAGATTGATGCGCTCCTGCGCTCGCCCGAAGTCGCCCGCGATCTCGACCATGCTGATGACGCGGACGAGCCGGTCGAAAGCCCTGATTCCGAAGGCGAAGGGAAAGCCTGAGATGGGTCGTCGTGGCAAGAATAAGGGCCGCCCGATTTCGGGCTGGCTGGTTCTCGACAAGCCGTGGGATTTTGGCTCCACCGAGGCTGTTTCCAAGATCAAATGGTTGTTCAAGGCCGAGAAGGCCGGCCACGCAGGCACCCTAGATCCGCTGGCGTCGGGCATCCTGCCAATCGCGCTTGGCGATGCCACCAAGACAGTTCCCTATGTCATGGACGGCCGCAAGATCTATGAATTTACCGTCGCCTGGGGCCAAGAGCGCAACACCGACGATCTCGAGGGCGAAGTCACGTCGAGCTCCGACACGCGTCCCGACAAGGCCGCAATCGAGGCCATTCTTCCTCAATACACCGGCGTGATCGAACAGGTGCCGCCTGCGTTTTCGGCCGTCAAGATCGCCGGCGAACGGGCCTACGACATGGCGCGCGATGGCGAGGTGGTGGAAATTCCGGCTCGCGAAGTCGAGATCCACCGGATCACGCTGGCAGGCTGCCCGGATGCCGACCATGCGGTGTTTGAAGTCGAATGCGGCAAGGGCACCTATGTCCGGGCGCTCGCGCGTGATTTCGGTCGGCAGCTCGGATGTTACGGCCATATCTCTCAACTGCGCCGTACCATGGTCGCACCGTTCCCCGAAGATGCCATGGTGCCGCTTGCCGAGCTGATTGCGCTTGAAGAGATCGAGGACGACGCCGAACGCCTGGCGCAGCTCGATGCCTTCCTGATGCCTGCGGGCGAAGCTCTTGGCATGCTCCCGCGTATTGATGTCAGTGAAGATCAGGCCCACCGTATCCGCATGGGAAATCCGATCATCCTCAGGGGCCGTGATGCCCCTGTCGCCACCGATGATGCCTGCGCCTTCGTCCGCGGCGCGCTGCTGTCTATCGGCGAAGTCGCAGACGGCGAGTTCCGCCCACGCCGGGTGTTCAAGGCCTGATCTGCGGCTTGTGCCGAACCATTCCCCGTTGCACACTGATGTTTGATGGTTCCCGCCGCTGGTTCTGAGGCGAGGTATCAAGCTCGGGGGATGGGTCCATGAACAGAGGTTTGCTTGTTGCTGCGATCGCAGGCTTCACTGCGGCCATGCTGGGCGCTGTAACGCAGCCGGGAATGGCTCAATCACCCGGCTTCGATGCCGAGGGCTGTGGCTGGTACATCATTCTGGGGTGCACGAAAAGTCGCGCGGACGCCAAGCGCCAGCTGATCGAGCTCGGTGGCCCGATCGTCGGAGGCGGCGCCGGCTCGCGGGTGGTCAACACCACCGATATGGACGGTTTCAAAGACGGCTTCTACTGCGTCGCCGACGGACCTTACGGCTCGAAAGATGACGCCGGCTCGGTGGCCTGGATCGAGGCCATACCCGATGCCTACGTCAAGCGTGGCTGCTGAAACACGCAATCCCGCCCGATCCCGACACCGCCTCGCCGCGAGCGCAGCCGGGCTTCGCCACATTTCCCTTTCATTTCGGCGCTAATTGGCCTATAGCCCAGCCGTTATTGCAGGTTTTGCCTGCATGGCGCTTCGAGGCCCCTGCTGGACGACATCCCGGCAGAGGGCGCCAGATCCATCCAGAATGAAAGGATTTTACGATGTCGATTACTGCTGAGCGCAAGGCTGCGCTGATCGAAGAATACGCCACCAAGCCAGGCGACACCGGCTCACCGGAAGTCCAGGTTGCTATCCTGACCGAACGGATCAACAATCTGACCGGTCACTTCAAGGACAACAAGAAGGACAACCACTCACGCCGCGGGCTGTTGAAGATGGTGTCCACGCGTCGCTCCCTGCTTGATTATGTCAAGCGGAAGGAAGAAGCGCGTTACACTGCGCTGATCGCCCGTCTGGGCATCCGTCGCTAAACTGCTTTTCGGCGGGCGGGGCGCTCTGCTCCGCCCGCCGAAACCATTCTCCGGTCCCGTCGATCGAACTGCCGGGACCATGGCGCCGCGGTGCGCGCCATCAGGCCAAACCGGTCGGAACACAGCACCGAAACCGTTCTGATGCCCGGGCATTCCGGTTCAGGACACTCAAAATAGCCTGTCATGGGGCAGGATTGCCGGATGCTTTCGCCGCTCGTTACTGCGGCCCCTCAAAGCCTCCCGCTGTCTTGCCCGAGATGCGCTCAACAAACGGGATAGTGAAGTGCGCGGCCGAAAAGCGGCCGGGCCCACATGCCCGCATACGAAGGACAAGACATGTTCGATACCCACAAGGTCGAGATTGAATGGGGCGGTCGTCCGCTCACTCTGGAAACAGGCAAGGTTGCACGTCAGGCTGATGGCGCCGTCATCGCCAGCTACGGCGAAACCACCGTGCTCGCCACAGTCGTTTCCGCCAAGTCGCCGAAGCCCGGCCAGGATTTCTTTCCGCTGACCGTCAACTACCAGGAAAAGACCTACGCAGCCGGCAAGATCCCCGGTGGCTATTTCAAGCGCGAAGGCCGCCCGAGCGAGAACGAGACGCTGACGTCGCGTCTCATTGACCGCCCGCTGCGCCCGCTGTTTCCTGAAGGCTACAAGAACGACACCCAGATCATCATCACCGTTCTGCAGCATGATCTGGAAAACAACCCCGACATCCTGGCGCTCGTTGCAGCGTCAGCAGCGCTCACCATCTCGGGCATCCCGTTCATGGGCCCGATCGCTGGCGCCCGCGTCGGTTACATCAACGGCGAGTACATGCTCAACCCGCATGTTGACGAAATGCCGGAATCCTCGCTCGACCTCATCGTCGCAGGCACCTCGGACGCCGTCCTGATGGTCGAATCCGAAGCCAAGGAACTGGGCGAAGAAGTCATGCTCGGCGCCGTGATGTTCGGCCACAAGTCCATGCAGCCGGTCATCGACGCGATCATCAAGCTCGCTGAAGCTGCTGCGAAAGAGCCGCGCGATTTCACCGCTCCCGACAATTCGGGCCTCGAAGGCGAAATGCTCGCCATGTGCGAAGCCGGTCTCCGCGACGCATACAAGAACACCGACAAGGCTGCCCGCTACGCGGCAATCGACGCGGTCAAGGCAACGGTCAAGGCACACTTTGCTCCGGCTGAGGGCGAAGAGCCCCGCTTCACCAGTGAAGTCATCGGCGCAGTCTTCAAGTCGCTGCAGGCCAAGGTCGTCCGCGGCGCCATCCTCGACACCAAGAGCCGCATCGATGGCCGCGATCTGTCGACCGTGCGTCCGATCGTCTCCGAAGTGGGCCTGCTGCCGCGCACCCACGGCTCGGCCCTGTTCACCCGTGGCGAGACCCAGGCGATCGTTGTCGCCACGCTCGGCACCGGCGAAGACGAGCAGTATGTCGACAGCCTGACGGGGACCTACAAGGCCACCTTCATGCTGCACTACAACTTCCCGCCCTACTCGGTCGGTGAGACAGGCCGCACCGGGTCGCCCGGTCGCCGCGAAATCGGCCACGGCAAGCTCGCATGGCGCGCCATCCACCCGATGATGCCGTCTGCTGACCAGTTCCCCTACACGCTGCGTGTGGTCTCGGAAATCACCGAATCCAACGGCTCCTCGTCGATGGCAACCGTCTGCGGCACCTCGCTCGCGCTGATGGATGCCGGCGTGCCGCTGGCAAAGCCTGTTGCGGGTATCGCCATGGGCCTGATCAAGGAAGGCGAAAATTTCGCAGTCCTGTCCGACATCCTGGGTGACGAAGATCACTTGGGCGACATGGACTTCAAGGTCGCGGGCACTTCCGACGGCATCACCGCTTTGCAGATGGACATCAAGATCGATGGCATCACCGAGGAAATCATGCAGATCGCGCTTGGCCAGGCCAAGGACGGTCGCTTGCACATCCTGGGTGAAATGGGCAACGCTCTCACCGAGAGCCGTGGCCAGTTGGGCGAATTCGCTCCGCGCATCGAAGTCATGAACATCCCGGTCGACAAGATCCGTGACGTCATCGGCACCGGTGGCAAGATCATCCGCGAAATCGTCGAGAAGACCGGCGCCAAGATCAACATCGACGACGACGGCACCATCAAGATCGCCTCGTCCTCGGGCAAGGAAATCGAGGCCGCCAAGAAGTGGATCCACTCGATCGTCGCCGAGCCTGAAGTTGGCGTGATCTATGAAGGCACCGTCGTCAAGGTCGCCGATTTCGGCGCCTTCGTGAACTTCTTCGGTCCCAAGGACGGTCTTGTTCACATCTCGCAGCTGGCAGCCGAACGCGTCGCCAAGACCGCGGATGTGGTCAAGGAAGGCCAGAAGGTCTGGGTCAAGCTCTTGGGCTTTGATGAACGCGGCAAGGTCCGCCTGTCGATGAAGGTCGTCGACCAGGAAACCGGCAAGGAAGTCGAAGGCGGCGAATAAGTCCCACGACTTGATGGCTTGGGCGTTTGACCGCCTGAGGCTGACGAATTGAAAAAGCCCCCGGATTGAAAGATCCGGGGGCTTTTGTTTGAACCGTTGTCTGATGATCTGAAGCCAAATTGCGGTTTACGGTGCGGGCCATACACCATGCAAAACTCCGGAATTTCTCTGTCTGAGGCAAGATCGGGATTGTGCTCCGCGCAGTCTTTGAACTACGTAGTTTGCATGCTTTCCGACCTGCCGAATGCCGACGAAATTTACGCTCTCTGGAATGAGCTGGCAGATTTTGATGCCGGCGACATCTGGGCGTCCCGCTCTTATCTTCTCAAAACAGTCTGCGATTTGATCGACGCCCAGAATGCGGACTGGATCGGCTGCGTCCGGCTCGGGTCGAGCGATAGCCGTGACCCGATGAAAGGCTGGCGTCCACTCACGCGTTTCACTTTGATACCGTCCAGGAATACCAGCCAGGCCATTGATGAGGCCTTCGCCGAAATGGAGAAGGGGGAACCGGATATCACCACCGCTCGCAATGTTGAGTTGGCGGGCACGTTCCGGGTTTTGCTCCTGAGCGAGTTGGCGACCCCGGGCTGGTTCGATGGACCTTCCTACCAGCGCTTCTATCGGGCGCTTGACCGTAAGGATTCCATTTGGGCCGGAATTCCGATCAATGAGGACGCGGAAATCCAGATCGGCTTTCACCGTGGCTTCGACAAACCGGCCTTCTCCGAGAAAGACAAGGCTTTCGTCGTTCACGCCCTGCGGGGGCTCCGCTGGTTCTTCAAGCATCAAATGCTCGGGGAAGGCGCAGGTGTTGCATCGTCTCCCCTGACCACGACCGAGCAAGTGGTGCTTCAGGGCCTGTTGCTGGGCCTGACGGAAAGGCAGATCGCGGAACAAAACAGCCAGAGCCCGCATACCACCCACGATCACGTCAAGCGGATATTCCGTAAATACGGCGTGTCCAGCCGCTCTGCGCTGATGGCGCTTTGGTTGGGTAAGGGATTGATTTCAAAAAAGAACCCCTGAACAGGGGATACACAAGACGACCTTCAGGCGGCACAAGCTTGTTCCGGAACATGACTTGCACCCGAAGCGACGCCTGCTCGGCACCGCTCTTCGACAAGAGCGTTCCATAGTTAAATTCTGATGGAGCGCTTCCGTGCGTAAAGGCCAAGTAACAAAAGCAGCAGTTGAGAGTTCAGCGCTTACCCAACCCGGTGAAAGGGAGCGCAGCAAGCGTGCTACCCATGTTGCGCAAACTTTCCGCGCCCGTCTGCTGCTCACAACTGCGCTGACGGCAAATCTTGCCCTTCTTCTGCTTGCGATTGAGCCGGCTCTGGCGGCGGATATCGTCGGCGACCAGACTGTGATCGGCCCTGATGCGCCCGGAAGCGGTACCCTCGGCAATCCATACAGCTACGGCGGTGAACTGAATATCGGCGGGACAGCCGGCAACGGCAGCGTGACAGTCACTGCGGGTGGTATCGTGTCGTCGGCGGGTAGGTTAAGCACTTACATTGGACGTTTTTCCGGCAATGAGGGGGCTGTTACCGTCTCTGGAGCCAACAGCAGCTGGACCACATCGGGTGATATATATCTCGGACTTAACTCAGCCACGGGGACGCTCACCGTCTCGAACGGCGGAGCAGTAACTGCCGATTATGTCAGTATCGGCGGACTTTCCGGTACAGGTCACGTCTATCTGGACGGTGGCTCTCTCTCTACGACCAGCAGAGTGGCAATCGGCGTAAACGGCACTGGCTTTTTGACGCTTTCCGGCGGTTCCACTTTGACTGTTGTATCCGGCACTGGAACCATCAGGGTCGCAGAAAATATTGGTGACAATGGAACGCTGAATATCGGAGCGGCGGCGGGCGACACCGCTGTGGCGGCAGGTACCATCAATGCCGCAAATATTCGGCTCAGAGGCAGCTCCAGCAAGATAGTTTTCAATCATACCGGAACGGATTATGTGCTCGATGAAGACATCTTTGGCGATGGCACCATTGAACATTACGCCGGCACCACGATCCTGACCGGTGCCAACACCAACTCCGGCAGCACGACGATTTTTGGCGGCACCCTGCAAATTGGCAACGGCGGCACCACTGGAAGCTTTGGCGGCAATATCACCAACAATGCCGCTCTGATTTTCAATCGCAGCGATGCCCTGGCGTATGCTGGCGATATGTCTGGCACTGGCTCGCTGACCAAATCGGGTGCGGGCACGCTGACGTTGACCGGGACGAACACCCATACCGGCGGCACCACGATTTCCGCCGGAACGCTGCAGATCGGCGACGGCGGTACATCAGGAAGCATCAGCGGCGACATTACCAACAACGCCGCGCTCGCCTTCAACCGCTCCGATGCCCTGGCCTATGCTGGCGACATATCCGGCACCGGGTCGCTGGCCAAGTCCGGTGCGGGCACGTTGACGCTCAGCGGCACCAATACCTATACTGGCGGAACGACGGTTGAGGTCGGTACATTGCGGGCTGGCTCGGCTGGCGCATTCGCAGCGAATACGGCCTTTACGGTCAATGGCGGCACGCTCGATCTCAACGGGCATGATCTCACGATGTCGGCGCTTTCCGGCACCGGCGGAACCGTTGCGCTGGGCACTGCGGGGCTCACGGTGAACCAGTCGGGCACCACCAGCTATGGCGGCGCCATCTCCGGCGCGGGGTCGCTGACCAAGTCAGGCGCAGGCACGTTGACCCTGACCGGGGCGAACACCCATACCGGTGGCACAACAGTTTCTGGCGGCAGGCTTGTGGTCAACGGCAGCATCGGCGCCTTTACCTTGAATGGTGGCACCTTGGGCGGATCAGGCACGGTCGGCAGCTTTACCGCGAATTCCGGCAGCACGATTGCGCCGGGCAATTCCATCGGCACGCTCAATGTCGCCGGCAATACCAGCTTCGCCTCCGGCTCCACCTATGCCGTCGAGGTCGACAGCGCCGGGAATTCTGACATGATCGCCGCCACCGGCTCGGTCACCATCGATAATGGCGCAACAGTCAGCGTTTCGGCGGAAAACGGCACCGACAATGGTTCCACCTATGCCGCTTCCACCACCTACACGATCATAACCGCAGGCACGGGTGTCACCGGCACCTTTGGCTCGGTAAGCGAGAATTTTGCCTTTCTCGATGCTGCCCTCGGCTACAGCGCCAGCGCTGTGACCCTGACATTGACCCGCAATGCATCGAGCTTCGCTTCAGCGGGCAACACGCCAAATCAACGGGCGGTCGCCAACGGCGTGAGCAGCCTGACCGCCGGCAATGCGGTTTACGACGCAGTCGTCGGGCTCAGCGAGGCCAGCGCCCGCGCCGCCTTCGACAGTTTGTCGGGAGAAATTTACGCGTCCACCACGGGCAGGTTCATCCAGGACAGCCACTTTGCCCGCGACGCTGCCAGCAACCGCATTCGCAGCGCGTTCGAAGGTCTTGCCACAGGCGAAGTGCCGATGATCGCTGACAACGGCACCGGTCAAGCGCGGAATTTCGGCGGCGGAGCCGTCGTTTGGGGGCAGGCCTATGGCAGCTGGGGCAACACCAAGGGCAACGGCAACGCCGCCACTATAGGGCACAGCACCGGTGGCCTTTTCTTCGGGGCCGACGCGGAACTCTTCGACGGCTGGCGCGGCGGGCTGATGGCCGGATACGGCAACGCCGGCTTCAGCGTCGATCCCCGGTCATCCTCGGGCAATGCCGACAGCTACACGTTTGGCGCCTATGCAGGCGGAAAGGTCGGCGCGCTCGGTGTGCGGCTGGGGGCCACCTACGCGCTGCACGATGTCTCGACCAGCCGCAATGTGACAGTCGGCACGCTCAGCAACGCATTAAGCGCAGACTATACTGCGTCCACCTCGCAGGTCTTCGGCGAGGCAGGGTATTCATTCAATACGCCGCTTGCCCGGTTTGAGCCCTTCGCCGGCTTCGCCCTGGTCCATCAGCGCAGTGGCGCTTTTACCGAGAGCGGCGGCGCGGCAGCACTCTCCGTCGCCTCGGCAATGCAGACCCTCGGGTTCACCACCCTAGGCCTGCGCGGCGAGCGACAGGTGGCTGCTGGCGAGAGTTACACCGCCTCGATTAGAGGCTCCCTCGGCTGGTCCCATCTGATTGGCGATTCCGACCCGTCCTCGACAATGTGGTTGGCCGACGGAAAAGCGTTCCGGGTTTCCGGCCTCCCTCTTGAGCGCGACACCGCGCAGATCGAGGCCGGATTGAAGCTTGACTTCGACAATGGTGCAAGCTTCAACATCAATTATCAAGGCGGCCTCGGTGCCAAGTCGCAAAGCCACACAGTCGCTGCCAGGTTTTCAAAGTCCTTCTGAGCCAGCGGCGACAGTACTTGGCTGATATCCGCTTTCCCCGGAACAATTCTCCTGCCCAATGCATTGGCCCTGCAACACCAATGTAGGAGCACAGTCCATGAGCCATACGCTAGCCATCACAAAGATCGTCGACGTCACCCACGATGTCCGCCAGTTCACCTTCGAAAAGCCCGACGGCTTTGAGTTCACGCCAGGGCAGGCGGCGGAGGTGGGTATCGACAAGGACGGCTACCGCGATGCGGACAATCCCTTTACCTTCACAGCCCTGCCCGAATGGGACGAGCTGCAGTTCACCATCAAGATTTACCCTGAGCATGATGGGCTTACCCAGCAGATCGGCAAGATGAGCGTCGGCGACAGCTTCATCGTTGGTGATCCCTGGGGCACGATTGAGTACAAGGGCAAGGGCACCTTCATCGCTGGCGGCGCCGGCGTCACCCCCTTCATCGCCATTCTGCGCATGCTCAAGGAGCGCGGCGAACTCTCGGGCCACCGGCTGATCTTCGCCAACAAGACCGAGGCCGACATCATTCTCAAGGACGAGTTTGACGCGATGGACGGGCTTGAGGTGATCTATGTGCTGAGCGCTGAGGACAAGGGCGGGTACGAACGTGGCCGCGTCGACAAGGCGATGCTCCAACGCCTGGTCGGCAACACCTCGCAGCACTTTTATGTCTGTGGCCCCGATCCGATGATCGAAAGCGTGAATGCTGCCCTCAAGGAGCTCGGCGCCGAGCCCGATGCTCTGGTGTTTGAGGAGTAGCCACTTGCACGCCCCCAACAAAAAGCCCCGGATTTCGAAATCCGGGGCTTTTTGATTTTCGACCTGGCCTGAGGCTCTAGGCTTGTTCGGTATCCGTCCGCTTCAGCTCCTCGCCAATCGGCATCGAGGTGATGTTGAAGCCTGAATCCACGTAGTGGATTTCGCCGGTTACGCCCGACGAGAGGTCCGAGAGCAGATAGAGTGCCGATTTGCCGACATCGTCGATGTCGACGGTGCGGCGCAGCGGCGCGTTCTTTTTCTGGTAGTTGAACATGGCGCGTGCGTCGCCAATGCCCGCGCCAGCAAGCGTCCGCACCGGGCCTGCCGAGATGGCATTGACGCGGATGCCATCCTGGCCGTAGTCGGCCGCCAGATAGCGAACCATGGCTTCAAGCGCCGCCTTTGCGACGCCCATCACGTTGTAGTTCGGCATAACCCGCATCGAGCCGCCATAGGTCAGCGTCAGGATAGAGCCGCCTTCGCTCATCAGCGGAGCCGCGCGCTGCGCCACTTCCGTGAACGAATAGGCCGAGATCACCATGGTGCGGGAGAAATTGGCCCGCGTGGTGACATCCGCATAGCGGCCCTTGAGCTCGCTCTTGTCGGAAAAGCCGATGGCGTGGACGACGAAATCGATCGTGCCCCATTCCGCTTTCAGCGTCTCGAACACCGCGTCCACCGTGGCCACGTCCTCGACATCGCAAGGCAGTACCAGCTTGGAGCCAACGCTTTCCGCCAATGGCTTTACCCGCCGGCCGAAGCCTTCGCCCTGATAAGTGAACGCCAGTTCCGCACCGGCCTCTGCCAGCTGCTTGGCGATGCCCCAGGCAATCGAGTGATCATTGGCGACGCCCATAATGAGGCCGCGCTTGCCCTTCATAATACCAGTCATGCCCATCACCCGTTGTGACGCTGGAAGACGAGCGTCGCGTTTGTGCCGCCAAAGCCGAACGAGTTCGACAGAACCGTATCGATCTTGGCGTTGTCGATGCGCGAGCGCACGATCGGCACGCCATCGAATTCCGGGTCAATCTCGGTGATGTGTGCGCTCTCGCCGATGAAGTTCTCCTTCATCATCAGAAGCGAGTAGATCGCCTCTTGAACACCAGTGGCACCGAGCGAATGACCGGTCAGTGACTTGGTCGACTGCACATGCGGCATGTCGTTGCCAAACACTTCGCGGATCGCGCCGATTTCCTTGGAATCGCCTACCGGCGTCGAGGTGCCGTGGGTGTTGATGTAGTCGACCCGGCCCTTGACCGTGGAAAGCGCCTGCCGCATGCAGCGAATGGCGCCTTCGCCTGACGGCGCTACCATGTCGTAGCCGTCAGATGTCGCGCCATACCCTGTCAGTTCGCCATAGATCTTGGCGCCGCGGGCTTTTGCGTGCTCGAGTTCTTCCAACACCAGCACGCCTGCGCCACCGGCAATGACGAAGCCGTCGCGAGTGACGTCATAGGCGCGGGATGCGGTCGAGGCCTGGTCGTTGAATTTGGACGACATCGCGCCCATCGCATCGAACAGGTTGGACATGGTCCAGTCGAGATCTTCGTGGCCGCCGGCAAACATCATGTCCTGCTTGCCCCACTGGATCATTTCCGCCGCGTTGCCGATGCAGTGCGCCGAAGTCGAGCAAGCCGACGAAATCGAATAGTTGACGCCGTGGATCTTGAACCAGGTCGCAAGCGTGGCCGAGGCGGTCGAGGACATTGCCTTGGGCACCGCGAACGGGCCGATGCGCTTCGGGCTGCCATTCTTGCGGGTAATGTCGGCGGCGTCGATCAGGGTCCGTGTCGACGGTCCGCCCGAGCCCATAACGATACCAGTGCGCTCGTGGCTGATCTCAGCCTCTTCAAGGCCTGCATCCTCGATCGCCTGCTTCATGGCGACATGGTTCCAGGCGCCGCCGCGCGACAGAAAGCGCATGGCGCGGCGATCGACCATATCGGTCGGGTCCAGCGTCGGCGCGCCCCAGACCTGGCTTCTGAAGCCATGCTCGGCGAAGTCTTCGCTGAAGCTGATGCCTGATTTGGCCTGGCGAAGCGATTCGGTCACTTCATCCGCGGTGTTGCCGATAGAGGATACGATCCCCATGCCTGTCACGACGACTCGTCTCATGTGCTGCCCTTTCTTGTAGAGGGTCCTGAAATTTCCGGGCGCGTCATTCACGCGCCATAAACGGGAGTGTCAGGCGGTTTTGTCCTTAGCAAGGCCGACCTTCAGATCCGAGGCGTTGTAGATCGTTTCGCCATCGGCCTTGAGCCAGCCATCGGCGATGCCCAGCACCAGCCGTCCGCGCATCACCCGCTTGAAGTCGATGCCGTACTCAAGCTTCTTGACCTCAGGCGTCACCATGCCCTTGAACTTCACTTCGCCGGTCGACAGCGCCATGCCGCGACCCTGTTCGCCGAGCCAGCCGAGATAGAAGCCGGTCAACTGCCACATGCCGTCAAGTCCGAGACAGCCGGGCATCACCGGGTTGCCCTTGAAGTGGCAGGGGAAGAACCACAGATCCGGGGTGATGTCGAATTCGGCGCGAAGGTAGCCCTTGTCGAATGCGCCGCCGGTTTCCGAAATGTCTGTGATCCTGTGCACCATCAGCATCGGCGGCAGAGGCAGCTGTGCATTTCCGGGTCCGAAAAGCTCACCTTCCGCACATTTCAGGATCTCTTCGTATGTGTAGCTCGATTGCCTGTCGACCATGAAAAAAGCGTCTCCTCGTTCGCCGTCTTTCCGCGCGGCGTAAATTAGTGATGTGCAAACTAGCACACGCCCACGCCTTGGCGAAGCCAACCCGCGCGGCACCCCCGAATACCGGATGAGGCATTCAAGTGAAAGGGGTGACGTCGCGGAAAGTGGATTTCACAGCTCTATTGAAAGCAATGCCCACAAAAGATATATGAAACAAATGAAATCCAACGATCGGACGCCGTCGAACATGCCTGGTGCGCACAGATCCAAATCAGCCGACCGCGAATCGGCCTTGCGCCTGCGCGGAGCAGGGCTTCGCCCGACGCGTCAACGTGTGGCGCTCGCGGATCTGTTGTTTGCCAAGGGCGACCGCCATCTGACCGCAGAGGAACTGCACGAGGAGGCCGTCGTCGTCGGCGTGCCCTGTTCGCTGGCGACCGTCTACAACACGCTTCACCAGTTCACCGAAGCCGGCCTGCTGCGTGTGCTGTCGCTTGAAACCGCCAAGACCTATTTCGACACCAATGTTTCTGACCACCATCATTTCGTGGTGGAGGGATCAAACAGCGTGCTCGATATCCCGATCGGCAACATTTCGGTCAGCGATCTGCCCGAAGCGCCCGAAGGCATGGAAATTACCCATGTCGACGTGGTCATCCGCGTCCGCCCCAAGCGCTGACACCACAACAGCCGGCAACAACCGAATGCAGGCTTCCCCGACAATGGGAATGCTTCGCTTACGGACCAGACGTCTGTTTTGATCTGATCGCTCTGGAAATGTCGCCGATTTCCCATTACTAGCATCCCTGCACTGTGAGGCGCCCTGGCGCGCGGAGCAGATAGTGTTTCGGGAGCCCAGGAGGAAGCCACATGCCGTCCTATCGTTCGAGAACATCCACCCATGGCCGCAACATGGCAGGTGCCCGCGGCCTCTGGCGCGCCACCGGCATGAGAGACGGCGATTTCGGCAAGCCGATCATTGCGGTGGTCAACTCCTTCACCCAGTTCGTGCCTGGCCACGTCCACCTCAAGGATCTGGGCCAGCTTGTTGCCGGCGAAATCGAAAAGGCCGGCGGCGTTGCCAAGGAATTCAACACCATCGCCGTCGATGACGGTATAGCCATGGGTCATGACGGCATGCTCTACTCGCTGCCATCGCGTGAGCTGATCGCCGATTCCGTTGAATACATGGTCAATGCACACTGTGCCGATGCGATGGTCTGCATCTCCAATTGCGACAAGATCACGCCTGGCATGCTGATGGCGGCAATGCGGCTCAACATTCCCGTAGTCTTCGTCTCCGGCGGCCCGATGGAAGCCGGCAAGGTCATTCTGGAAGATGGCACCGAGAAGGCGCTCGATCTGGTCGATGCCATGGTCGCAGCTGCCGATGACAGTATCAGCGATGCAGATGTTGCCTCGATCGAACGCTCGGCCTGCCCGACCTGCGGCTCCTGCTCGGGCATGTTCACCGCCAATTCGATGAACTGCCTGGCCGAGGCCATGGGGCTGGCACTGCCGGGCAATGGCTCGACACTCGCCACCCATTCCGACCGCGAACGCCTGTTCCGTGAAGCCGGACGCACCATCGTTGGCCTCGCCAGGCAGCATTACGAGGGCGATGACGCAAGCGTGCTGCCGCGCTCCATTGCCTCGTTTGAAGCCTTTGAAAACGCCATGACGCTCGATATCGCCATGGGCGGCTCCACCAACACCGTGCTGCATCTGCTCGCCATCGCCCATGAGGGCGAGGTCGATTTCACCATGGCCGACATTGATCGCCTTTCGCGCAAGGTGCCGGTCCTGTGCAAGGTCGCGCCCGCGAAAAGCGACGTGCACATGGAAGATGTCCACCGCGCCGGCGGCATCATGGCGATCCTGGGCGAATTGGACCGGGCCGGGCTGCTGACCACATCCGTTGGAAGCATCCATGAAAAGACATTGAAGGATGCGCTCAAGAAGTGGGATGTGGTCCAGTCAACCGACGAAGCCGTGCATGATTTTTACCGCGCGGCACCAGGCGGCGTCCCCACCCAGACAGCGTTTTCGCAGTCCCGCCGCTATGAAAGTGTCGATCTCGACCGCACCAGTGGCGTCATCCGCAATGCCGAGAATGCATTTTCGAAAGATGGTGGCCTTGCCGTTCTGTTCGGCAATCTGGCCGAGGACGGCTGCATCGTCAAAACCGCAGGCGTCGACGAATCGATCCTGAAATTCTCAGGCCCAGCGAAAATCTTTGAAAGCCAGGATGACGCCGTCTCGGACATCCTGACCGGCAAGGTCAAGCCCGGCGAGGTAGTTCTGATCCGCTACGAGGGACCGCGCGGCGGCCCCGGCATGCAGGAAATGCTCTATCCGACCAGCTATCTCAAATCCAAGGGATTGGGCAAAGCCTGTGCGCTTGTCACCGACGGCCGCTTTTCGGGCGGATCTTCGGGCCTCTCGATCGGCCACGTCTCTCCGGAAGCTGCTGAAGGCGGCACCATCGGTCTGGTCGAAACCGGCGATCTCATCGAGATCGATATTCCTGGCCGCAGCATCCATCTGGCCGTTGACGAGGCAACGCTTGCGGAACGTCGCGCCAAGCGCGAGGCGGAAGGCTGGCAGCCTTCCAAGCCACGCAAACGCGCCATCTCGACCGCGCTCAAGGCCTATGCCTCGATGACAAGCAGTGCCTCAAAGGGTGCTGTGCGCATTCTTTAAAGTCGAGGCACGCTGATCGCTGCATGCGCCCTGAGCGCAGCGGCGGGATGGATGGCAAACTCGGTTATGATTTGGATTCAGGCGCGGGCAGACTGCGCCTGAATGGCAATGCGCCCTCTATCCGATGAAACTGCGCGAAAAGATTACTTGAAGGCTTCGCCAGGGTAGGCGCCCCAGATTTCGTTCTGCTGCACCCATCCGCTGGTGCCTGCGGTCTGGGCTTCGCACCAGTCGCCGTTGCAGGCGTTGACCACAACCACCACGCCGGGCTCGAGCCGCGCGACGACGTCTGCGTTGCTGCGGGCTTCGCGATGCATGTCGATGAAATCATCTTTTGCTTCGCCCATTTTCCAGGGAGCGGTGATCGCCGTGCGTTCTCCCGACAGAAGCGACTGATAGACCCAGCCCTCTGTGCCCTCGGCGTCACGCACCCGGCGCCAGTTGTCATATTCCTGGATCACTTCCATCGGGACACCGGACTTGGTGTAAAGCCAGGCCACCGCATAATCCTGGCCCGGGCCGACGCGAAGATTGACCCGCTTGGCCTTGAGGCTGACAAACCGGGGCAGGGGCAAACCGCTTGGGCCTTTTGTCGCGGCCTGTGCATGGGCAACGAGGCCGGCATCTGGCCCGATGCCCAGCCCTGTGCCAAGCAAGGGACTTGCCGTCAGCCCGGCAAGGGCCAGGCAGGTTGCGGAGAAAAGGGAAAGGCGACGCATGACTTACACCTTTTGGGTTGGGGCGCCAGGAGGTCGGCGCCGCTCTAATTCTGGTTCCAGGCCCGTGTTTCTGGCGACTCCGGCGGGCCTTTGTGTGGCCACAGGCGTCAAGCGCAGGAAGCGACACCGGGTGCCGAGTGCGGGCTTGCAGCGCTTTTTAAACAGCAATCCCGGCGCTTTTGATTGTCATCGCGTGAGGGTCTGTTAGAAAAAGCGTTACGCATATGCCACTGTCGCCGAGTTTGGTTAAAGAGCTCTCAACGCTGGACCTCAATAAGATGCAAAACAGAAAAAAAACCAAGGTCTACATCACCCGCCGCTTGCCGGACGCGGTAGAAACCCGCATGCGCGAGCTTTTTGATGCCGAGCTCAATATCACGGATGAGCCACGCACCCAGCCAGAACTCGTCGCCGCCATGCGCTCGGCCGATGTGCTGGTGCCGACCGTCACCGACAAGATCGATTCGGCGCTGATCGAGCAGGCCGGTCAGCAGATGAAGCTGATCGCCAATTTCGGCAATGGCGTCGACAATATCGATGTCGAGGCTGCGCAGAAAAAGGGCATCACCGTCACCAACACGCCCAATGTTCTGTCCGATGATACCGCCGACATGACCATGGCGCTGATGCTCGCCGTGCCACGGCGGCTAACCGAGGGTGCCAATGTCATCGTTGGCAGTGGTGGTGCCTGGAAAGGCTGGTCGCCAACCTGGATGCTCGGTCACCGCATCGGCGGCAAGCGGCTCGGCATCATCGGCATGGGCCGCATCGGCACAGCCGTCGCCCGCCGGGCCAAGGCTTTCGGTCTGTCGATCCACTACCACAACCGCCGCCGTGTCGATCCGGCCACCGAAGATCAGCTTGAGGCGACCTATTGGGACAGTCTCGACCAGATGCTGGCGCGGGTCGATATTGTCTCGGTGCACTGCCCGTCAACACCGGCAACCTTTCATCTGTTGTCGGCCAGGCGGCTCGAGCTGATGAAACCTGGCGCTTACATTGTCAATTCCGCCCGCGGAGGCATCATCGACGAGGATGCGCTGATCAAGGCATTGCGCGATGGCAGTCTGTCCGGCGCAGGCCTTGATGTGTTCGAACACGAACCCGCCGTCGACAAACGGCTGGTCAAGCTCGCCGCCGAAGGCAAGGTGGTGCTTTTGCCGCACATGGGCTCGGCCACCATCGAAGGCCGCATCGACATGGGCGACAAGGTGATCATCAACATCAGAACCTATTTCGACGGCCACCGCCCACCCGATCGCGTGCTGCCGCACAGGAACTGAGCCAGGCCTTCATTCGAGGAAGCTCAGCCCTTCCGCTTGTAGCGGACGGTCTGGAAACTGGCAGCGAGCCCGTCATAGAGCAGCAGCCGCCCGACCAATGGTTCGCCCGCGCCGGTGATCAGCTTGATCACCTCCATCGCTTCCAGGGTGCCGATCACTCCGGTCAGGGCGCCGATGACGCCGGCTTCGGCGCAGCTCGGCACCAGTCCCTCCGGAGGCGCTTCGGGAAACAGGTCCCGGTAACCGGGGTACAGCTTCCCGTTGGCGTCACTGTCATAAGGGGTAAGCACTGTCACCGAGCCATCAAAGCGACCGACGGCTGCCGTCACCAGAGGAATTTTCAGCGCCTCGCAGGTGTCGGCCAGCAGGTGTCGGGTTTCGAAATTGTCCGATCC
The DNA here is from genome assembly GCF_038900115.1 of Hoeflea sp. AS60. NCBI lineage: Bacteria > Pseudomonadati > Pseudomonadota > Alphaproteobacteria > Hyphomicrobiales > Rhizobiaceae > Hoeflea > Hoeflea sp. AS60. The sequence continues at coordinate 1,238,677 of NZ_JBBMQP010000001.1, forward strand.
ATCCACCACCATGTCGTAGCCGGTCAGGACATCGATGGCATTGTCTTTGGTCAGGCGCATTTCATGGGGCACCACCCGCGTGTGCGGGTTGAGCCGTTTGAGCGCCCGAGCGGCACTTTCGGTCTTGGCCATCCCGACATTTGCCGTGTCGTGCAGGATCTGCCGCTGCAGATTGGACAGCGACACCTCATCGTCATCGATCACGCCAAGGAGCCCGACGCCGGCTGCAGCGAGATAGCTCAGCACCGGGGACCCGAGGCCGCCAGCACCGATCACAAGCACGCGGGCTGCCTTGAGCCGTTGCTGACCGGCGCCGCCGATTTCTGCAAGCACGATGTGACGGGCGTAGCGCGCCACTTCGTCGGGGTTCAGGTGTGAATTATCCATCCGCAGTCTCCAGACTCGCATCCGCGCGCCAGCTTGTATTCAAGGTTCAACTGACCGAACCATCCCTGTGCGCCGTCACCTGACCGTCCGCCACAGTGAAGATCTGTCCGCGCTTCCCCAGGCTCGCAAACATGGAAACGTCGGTTCCGGTCATGAAGGCCTGGCATTCAAGCGCTTCGATCAGATCAAACAACGCCGCCCGGCGGCCTTCGTCAAGATGGGCTGCAATCTCGTCAAGCAGCAGGATCGGCGCGTGACCGGTCATCGCCCGCACCAGTTGCGCGTGACCCAGCACGATCCCGATCAGCAGCGCCTTCTGCTCGCCGGTCGAGGACAGGGCCGCAGGCATCGCCTTGGCCCGGTGATGCACGATCAGGTCGGAGCGGTGCGGGCCTGACAGTGTTCGCCCAGCCGCCGCATCCCTTCGCCGGCCAGTCTCCAGCATGTTGGCAAAGGCTGCCTCCATGTCGCTCGCCGATGCCAGCGCCTCATCTTCGAGAAATCCTTCGAGCCGCACCGTAGCCGCCGGGAACACACTTAGCGTGGTGTTGTTTTCGATCAGGTCTGACAGCAGGCTCACCACCTCGTTGCGCGCGATCGCCATCGCCACCCCGAGTTCAGCCATCTGCGCTTCCAGCCCATCGAGCCAGGTGGGGTCAAAGCGACCTTCAGACAACAGTCGATTGCGGCTGCGCATGGCGCGCTCGTAATTCAGCGCCCGGCTGCCATGGGCCGGATCCACCGAGAGCACCAGCCGGTCTAGAAACCGCCGCCGGTCGCCGGCTGATCCGGTAAACAGCCCGTCCATCGCCGGTGTCAGCCACAACAGCCGCAAATGCTCGAGAAGATCATCGGTTGCGCGCGCAGGTGCACCATTGATCCGCACCCGGCGCGATCCGCTTTCCTCTCCGCCGTCCACCCCTGTGCCGATATCGACCGGGCCGGCCATGCCTTCAAGGCTCGAAAAGATGCTGAAGCCCTTAGCGGGCTGCAAACCGGCCCCGGCCCCGGCCCCCGATCCGGCCTTAATCAGGTCACTGTATGGCGCGCGCCGCATGCCCCGACCGGGGGTCAGCAGCGATACGGCTTCCATCAGATTTGTCTTGCCCGCGCCATTGTCCCCCGCCAGCACCACATGGCGCTGGTCAAGTTCAAGCGACAGGCTCGCATAATTGCGAAACCCGTTAAGCTTGAGTTTCTGGATGTGCACCTTGGCGGCCATGCAATTCTCCGCTCAGCCGCATCGCGGCCGGCGACCCGTTCTGGTGCAAGAGGGCAAGAGCCTCTAAACTCGCATCGGCATCAGCACATAGAGCGCGTCGTCGCCGGCGGTGTCGCGCACCAGAGTGGGCGATCCGGGATCGGCCAGCATGAACACGGCATCCGTGCCGGACAACTGATTGGTGATGTCGAGCAGGTATTTGGCGTTAAAGCCGATTTCCAGCGGATCGCGATCATAGCCGACAGCCAGTTCCTCGGTGGCGCTGCCCGAATCCGGGTTGTTCACCGTCAGCGTCAATTGTCCGTCTGCGATTGCCAGCTTCACCGCACGGCCACGCTCCGACGATATCGTCGACACGCGGTCGACGGCCTGCGCAAAGGTCTGACAATCGACGGTCAGTTCCTTGTCGTTGCCGGTCGGGATCACGCGCTGGTAATCCGGGAATGTGCCGTCGATCAGTTTGGACGTCAGCACCACCGAGCCGATGGTGAAACGGATCTTGGCGTCCGACACTTCCGCAGTCACGGTGACGTCCGGGTTGTCGACCAGCTTCTGCAATTCGCCCACGGTCTTGCGCGGTATGATGATGCCGGGCATGCCTTCGGACCCCGATGGCGCGTCCACATCGGCGCGCGCCAGGCGGTGACCGTCGGTCGCAACCGCGCGCAGCTTCAGCTTGCCTTCGCTCTCGATCGAATGCACGAAGATACCGTTGAGGTAATAGCGGGTCTCTTCAGTCGAGATCGCAAACTGGGTCCGGTCGATCAGCATCTTGAGCTGGGTCGCGGGCAGGCGGAAGGTGTGGCTGAACGCACCGGCGGTAAGGTCCGGGAAGTCCGATTCCGGCAGGCACTGCAGCGAGAACTTCGACCGTCCGGATGCAACGGTCATTGTCGCTCCGTCGGCATCGGTCGACAGCAGCACTTCCGAGCCATCGGACAGCTTGCGCACGATGTCATAGAGCAGATGCGCAGGCACCGTGGTGGAACCCGCCTGTTCAACCATGGCCGGCGTCGCCTCGGTGATTTCGAGATCAAGGTCGGTCGCCTTCATGTCGAGCGTCGCACCCTCTGCCTTCAGCAGCACATTCGACAGGATCGGTATGGTGTTGCGGCGCTCGACCACGCGATGCACATGGTTCAGCGACTTGAGGAGATTGGAACGCTCGAGGGTGACACGCATGATCTGACTACCGCTTGGCTGGGGGCCTGCGCTTGGCTGCGCCGGCCTTTCAAATTCTGTCTTGTCCGGCTTTGGTCCGGTCTGGGCCGTGAGGTGGCGCATGGTGCGCTTGGCCCGGGCGAGCAAAATGGCAGATTATACCCCTGAATTGCAACAAAAACCGGCCCGGACCTTTCGGCCCGGACCGGGATTCTGGGGATAAGCGCGTCGAACTGCGGTCTATTCGATGATCAGCCGCTTGAGCAGTTCGATCTCATGGCCGAGCTTGCTGTCCGAATTGATCAGCTCTTCGATCTTGCGCACCGCATGCAGCACAGTTGTGTGGTCGCGTCCGCCGAATCTGCGGCCGATTTCGGGAAATGAGCGCGGCGTCATGGTCTTGGCCAAGTACATGGCAATTTGCCGCGGCTTGACGATGACACGGGTACGGCGATCCGAGACCAGTTCCTGCCGTGTGACATTGTAGTGCCGTGAAACAACCCGCTGGATGTCTTCGATACGCACTCGCTTGGGTTCGCCCGCATTGACCAGGTGGCCCAGAAGCTGGTCCACGCGTTCGAGCGTCAAGTTGGGTTCGAAGCTGCGGCGGAACAGGAGCTGATTGAAAGCGCCTTCCAGTTCCCGGCCGCTCGAGGTGATGTTCTGGGCGACGTGGGCAAGAATGTCCTCGCCGATATCAAGCGAGCCATCCTCGATCTGGGCGATGGCGAGCCGCTGACGCAGCATTTCCAGGCGCATATCGAAGTCGGGTGCCTCGATCTCGATGGCAACGCCACCCTGCAGCCGTGACCGGACGCGGGGATCAAGCGATTCCAGCTCCCATGGCGCGCGGTCAGCTGCGACAACCACCTGGCGGGCAGAATCGAGCAGCATGTTCAGCAGATGGCAGAATTCGTGCTGAATCGACTTGCCCTGGAGGAACTGCATGTCGTCGATGACCAGAAGGTCGATATTGCGCAGCGATTCCTTGAACGAAAGAGCGTCATTGTCGCGGATCGCGGTGGCGAAGCGCCACATGAAATATTCGGCCGTCAGATAGACCACCCGCGGATTGCGCGCATGGCGGCTGGCCGCCGAAGCGATTGCCTGCAGCAGGTGGGTCTTTCCCAGGCCGACATTGGAATGGATGAACAGCGGATTGAAGCGAACGGCTCCGGTGCCGGCTTCCGCAATGGTCTTGGCAGCTGCCAGTGCCACCCGGTTGGACGAGCCTTCAACATAGCTCTCGAATGTGTAGCGCGGGTCGAGCGGCGATCCGATCACCGCGTTGGCAGCCTGCTGGCCCTTCGAAAAAGCCGGCAGATGAGCGCTTACGCCCTTTACCGAAAGATGCATGTCCTTGCGTCCGGAAACCGGCGCCGGTTGCGCGGTTGAGGCGTTGGCCGCAGTATTGATTTCTTCTTCAGCAGCGGGACGGATGGCGCGGGTCGCCGATCGCACGACAATCTCGACCTTCAGGATGTCGGCGTCTTCTTCGCTGAACAGAGCGCTGATCTGATCAAGGTACTTGTTGTTGATCCAGGATTTGAGGAATGCCGTCGGAACCGACAGCCGTACGACGCTTTTCGATGCAGATTGAAGCTTGAGCCGCCCGAACCAGCTCGTGAAGACCTCTTGTCCGACCTGCGCCTTCAATCGCGCCATGACCCGATCGAAGGTCTTGGTATTCTTGTTCATGTCCGCCCCTTTGTCAGTCGTCGGGCAAACATCGCCACCAAGCGGTTGGGCGCTTTTTTCTTTTGCGCTCCATTGTGCCGCTTTACCGGCTGTCGTCATCTGTGTTTGCATCGCCGCTGTATTCCCTGTTTGCCACATTTAGGTAAGTCGTACCGACCATCATGGTCGGCGTGCGGACATGGTCCACGGTGTCATGTCCGTTCTGCTGCGGGTCCCCCGCTCTGGCTTTTCCTTTTTCTGGTCCCGTCCCGCGACCTCGTATCGCTGGATTGGACAAAACTTCATCGTTCCGTCGAAACCGTTGTTTCGAAAGAGTTAAGTCCTCACTGCATGGCTAAATGCGCAGCCATCGCAACCGAAGGTTTTATCTGGGTTTGCCCGGCAGACTCACCGAGCGACAAGGAACAGGTTGGAAAAAATCACTTGAAATACATCAAACTATCCGTGGAGCCGCCCGGCTCCGTGCCCCTTGTCTGGGTGTATTTAGGCAGGATGGGGGGGGCAGATCAAGCAGGTTATTTACGCTTCATTCACACTTTAGGGATTGACTCGCAAAGGTTGAAAAAAGGCTCCGGGCGGGGCTTTTGAGCAGGCGATTGGATTCATTGCCTTTTCGCCGCCGAAGGTGGTTTTGGGGTGCCGAGTAAGCCTTGGATACAAAATTTCGGGCCTTGACAGGATATCTGCTGAATCCGGATTGATTCTCCCCGCGAGATTCCGCCACCTCGCGTAAGTCTTTGTAAATCAAGCAAAATTAATGTCACAGTGACAGCGGCGTGACGGTGCCGATTTGGCCGCGAGAACCGACATTACGCAAGTCGTTTGGCCCAAAACAAAAAAAGGCCCGGACAAGCCGGGCCTTTAGTCGTCTAATGAATTTTCAGGTGATTATGCGCTCAGCGCCTTCACCCGGTTCGACAGCCGGGAAATCTTCCTGGAAGCCGTGTTGGCGTGAACCACGCCCTTGCTGGTTGCGCGCATCAGTTCAGGCTGTGCTGCCTTGAGCGCTGCGGCTGCAGCAGCCTGGTCGCCGGAGCTGATTGCTTCCTCGACGAGACGGATGAAACCGCGGACACGCGAACGGCGTGCTTTGTTAACGTCAGTGCGGCGAGCAATCTTGCGGGTCGCTTTTTTCGCCGAAGTTGTATTGGCCATGAATGCCTCTCAAAGTGTCACATGCTCTACTCCGACAGGAAAGCGCCCCTTGTAAGGATTGTCGCTTCGACATGCGGAATGCGAGAAAACCACGGCGAGCCTTAAAGCTGCCATTCGATGGCGGGCCTATACCGGGTATCACGGCGTTCGTCAACGCGAAAAACCGTTTTCCGGGTGCTCACCGCTGTATTTGCTCACCGGTGTTTGAACTGCGCCTTGCGCTTGTCGATGAACGCCGCCATGCCTTCCTTCTGGTCTTCGGTGGCAAACAGCGAGTGAAACAGCCGACGTTCGAAGCGCAGACCCTCTGCCAGTGTCACCTCGTCAGCGCGATTGACCGATTCCTTCACCATCATTGCCACAGGCAGCGAGAAGCCGGCTATCTTTTCCGCAGCCTTTGTTGCCGTTGCCAACAGTTCGTCCGCCGGCACCACCCGCGCCACCAGTCCGGAGCGTTCAGCTTCTTCGGCATCCATCATCCTGCCGGTCAGACACAGATCCATCGCCTTGGCCTTGCCGACTGCGCGGGTCAGTCGCTGGGTGCCGCCCATGCCCGGGATCACGCCAAGGGTGATTTCCGGCTGGCCGAACTTGGCCGTGTCGGCGGCGATGATAAAGTCGCACATCATCGCGAGCTCGCAGCCGCCGCCAAGTGCATAGCCTGCCACCGCAGCAATCACCGGCTTGCGGGTTTCAGACACAGCGCTCCAGCCTTCAAAGAAGTCTTCCATATAGGCGCCGACATAATCCTTGGGCTGCATTTCCTTGATGTCGGCGCCGGCAGCAAAGGCCTTTTCCGAACCGGTCAGCACGATTGCGCCGATCTTGTCATCGGCGCCATACTTTGCCATCGTGGTGCGAAGCTCGCCCAGAAGCTCCGAATTCAGTGCATTGAGCGCATCGGGTCGATTGAGCGTGATGATAGCCACCCGGCCGCGTGTCTCGGTTTTCAGCGTCTTAAGCGCCATCGATCTCTCTCCTCTTTCGGCACAATGGCCGGATCAGCGTGTCTGGCAGCGCGGGCAGTAAAATGTCGAGCGCCCGCTTTGCACGATGCGGCGGACCGTATCGCCACAGCCGGGCCGGGGGCAAGCCTTTCCCTCACGGTCGTAAACGGAAAAACCGTGCTGGAAATAGCCGAGCGTTCCATCGGTGCGGATGTGATCCCTCAGCGACGACCCGCCAGCGGCGATCGCCTCTTCGATCACAGTGCGGATCGCCTGGGTCAGCACCTCCAGCTCCTTGCGCGGGCGTCCGGTCTTGGTCACCAGCGCTCCTGCCTGCTTGATCGGCGAAAGACGGGCGCGCCACATCGCCTCGCAGACATATATATTGCCCAGTCCCGCAATGATCCGCTGATCGAGCAGCGCGGCCTTCAAGGGCGTCTTCTTTCCTGCAAGCCGTCGGGCCAGCTCATCAGCATCAAGGCTGTTGCCGGTCGGCTCCACTCCAAGGCTCTTGAACCAGGGGTGATCAGCCAGTGCTGTTCGTGCCATCAGGTCCATGTATCCAAATCGGCGCGGGTCATTATAAATCACCCGCGCTTGACCCGCAGGTCCGTCAACATGAAACACCACATGGTCGTGCTTGTCGTCTTTCGAGCGGGCGTGATGAAACACACCGGGCTTCAGGCTGCCGTCCCCATCAGCCTCGATCCGGAACGAGCCCGACATGCCCAGATGGCTGACCAGCACCATGCCGTCATCGAGATCACCCATCAGGTATTTTGCCCTCCGCCCAAGTGAGGTAATCCGGCGTCCCGTGAGCCGGGAGGCGAAATCGTCCGGGAAGGCAAACCTGAGATCGGCGCGGCGTTGCTCGACGCGGATGATGCTGGCGCCCTCCATCACCGGCTGCAGGCCGCGACGGACTGTTTCGACTTCTGGCAATTCGGGCAACAGGGCCTCCTGAGGCTGGTGGCAATATGATGTTGGCTGGCATATAAGGCGGAGCGCTATGCCGCAGGCAGGGTTTCCAAGCCTAGATAGCGTGGAGCGGAGCGATCCGCTATGGTCGCGACAGATTTGGCCGGGTTCCTGACGGGATGCCGGTTGATCTGACGCTCGGTCGAAGAAATACGGGAATTGAAGATGTCAGAACAGCGCGTTTCAACAGATGGCGGGATGCAGACCAGCTACGGCTTCCGCACCGTTTCGGATGGCGAAAAGCAGGATCTGGTCAACGACGTCTTTCACAAGGTCGCCAAGCGCTACGACATCATGAATGATGTCATGTCGGGTGGGCTGCACCGCGTCTGGAAGGATGCCATGGTGGCAAGCCTCAATCCGCCGCACCGCCCGGGCTTCCGCTTTCTCGACGTTGCCGGTGGCACAGGCGACATTGCCTTTCGCATTGTCGCAGCGTCGGATCGCCAGGGCGAGGGCACTGTGCTCGACATCAACGGCTCCATGCTTGGTGTCGGTGCGGAACGCGCCGCCAAGAAGGGCTACGGCGAAAATCTCGAATTCGTCGAGGCCAATGCAGAAGAGCTGCCGTTCGACGACAACAGCTTCGATGCCTACACGATCGCCTTCGGCATCCGCAACGTCCCCGACATCGACAAGGCGCTCAGAGAAGCCTACCGCGTGCTCCGCCGCGGCGGCCGCTTCCTCTGCCTTGAGTTCTCCGAGGTCGAGATTCCGATCCTTGATCGCGTGTATGACGCCTGGTCGTTCAACGGCATTCCCGCGATGGGCAAGGCCATCGCCGGCGAGGCCGAACCCTATCGTTATCTGGTCGAGTCGATCCGCAAGTTTCCGCGCCAGGCCGATTTCGCCAGCATGATCGAGCGCGCAGGCTTTTCCCGCGTTGGCTACACCAACTACACCGGCGGCATCGCGGCCCTTCATTCGGCCTGGAAGATCTAAGCGACATGGCGAGCCTCGGCACCTATCTGCGCCTGATGCGGGCGGGCTTCATCCTTGTGCGCGAGGGTGTGGTCTCTTCTCTGCCTGCTGAAGAGCTGCCCGCTCCGTTGCAATTCGGCCATCGGGTCGCAGGCCTATTGGCAAAACGCCAGGCCCGGAGCGCAGAGCGGTCCGACCGGCTTGCTCGCGCGGTTGAGCGGCTCGGTCCGTCCTGGGTCAAGCTCGGCCAGTTCCTGGCTACAAGGCCTGATGTGGTCGGCGCCGAAATCGCAGACGATCTCGCCGGTCTTCAGGACCGCATGGCGACCTTCCCCGAAGCCCTTGCGCGCGCGGAAATCGAAGCCTCGCTTGGCCGCCCCATATCCGAGCTCTATTCCCGCTTCGATCCACCGGTTGCCGCCGCTTCCATCGCCCAGGTGCATCCGGCCGAAATCACCGATGAGACCGGCACTCGCAAGGTCGCCGTCAAGGTCATCCGTCCCGGCGTGCGCCAGCGCTTCAGACGCGATCTCGAGGCCTTCTATCTGGTCTCGGAGCTGCAGGAGCGCTTCGTCCCGTCGTCGCGCCGTCTTCGCCCTGTGGAAATCACCAAGACGCTCGAGCAGACAACACGCATTGAGATGGATCTCAGGCTCGAGGCTGCGGCCCTGTCAGAAATGGCCGACAACACGAAGGACGATCCGGGCTTCCGGGTGCCTGCGGTCGACTGGGAGCGCACCGGCCGCGATTGCGTCACCATGGAATGGATCGACGGCACCAAGATGGGCAATGTCGCAGGGCTGCGCGCTGCAGGCCACGATCTTGATGCGCTGGCCGACACGCTGATCCAGTCGTTCCTGCGCCACACCCTGCGCGACGGCTTTTTCCATGCCGACATGCACCAGGGAAATCTCTTCGTCGACCCGGCAGGCATGATTGTCGCCGTCGACATGGGCATTGTCAGCAGGCTCGGCAAAAAGGAACGCCGCTTCCTCGCTGAAATCCTTTACGGCTTCATCACCCGCGATTACCAGCGTGTCGCCGATGTGCATTTCGAAGCGGGTTACGTGCCGGCCAGGCATGACCCTGCGAGCTTCGCCCAGGCCATCCGCGCGATTGGCGAACCGATCCACGGCCAGCCGGCCGAAACCATCTCCATGGCCCGGCTGCTGACCTTGTTGTTCGAGGTCACCGAGTTGTTCGACATGGAGACACGGCCCGAACTGGTCATGCTGCAGAAGACCATGGTCGTGGTCGAGGGCGTCTCCCGCACGCTTAACCCGAAATTCAACATGTGGAAGGCCGCCGAGCCGGTGGTGGGCGACTGGATCCGCGACAATCTCGGCCCCAAGCGCGTTGCCGTCGACATCAAGGCCGGCGCCATCGCAGCACTCAAGCTCGCCGAACAGCTCCCTGATCTCGCCGCGCGCACCGAGCGCTTCGCAAAGGAAGTTGGCGATATGGCCGAGCACGGCCTGCGGTTCGATGCCGCCACATCGGAAGCCATCGGCAAGGCCGAAGCCCGCCACACCCGCTCGGGTCGCGTGGCGCTCTGGGTGATTGCTGCGGCAGCGGTCTGGATGGCGCTCGCCTTCCACCCTATATGGTGAGCGTGACCGTTTACCGACCCATTTCCCTTGATGACATAGACGTGGAGCCTCTGGCTGATGAAGCCTGGGCCGACGGATATCCCTTTGTCGAGCGGATGCGGCAGGACTGGAAGTTGGGCGAAAACCGCTTTGATGGCCCCGGCGAACGCTTGGTCGGCGCCTTTGACGACGAAAGGCTGATCGGCTTCTGCGGCCTCAATCGCGACCCGTATATCAGCGAGAACGCCGGCCGCATCCGCCATCTCTATGTCAGCCTCGATCATCGCCATGTGGGCATCGCCCGAGCGCTGGTCGCCCAGGCCCTCGACGGCGCATCGATCTGGTTCCCGCGCATCCGCCTGCGCTCGACGCCTGCCTCGAGAACCTTCTACGAAATGCTCGGATTCGAGGAGGTCGAAGAGACCGAGGCCACCCATGCCAAGCGGATCAGGTAAGGTCCACCATCCCGCGCACGCAAGCCGTTTGATGCCGGAGTGAGCCGCCAGATTTGCAATTCGGGCCGATTTCACGCAAAATGGTGCTCTGGATCGGCGCATAAAGCACCGGGCCAACATTCGCCGACGGCAAAATATGCGCCGTCAGGGCAGGAAACCCGGCAGCGGTGTGCTGCGCGCACGACATCCGTACAAACACGGACGCGCCGGGACAAAAACAAGCATAGGATAAACATATGAGCGAGGCCAAATCCGGCGATACAGTGCGGATAAACTATACCGGCAGCCTGACAGACGGAACCAAATTCGATAGCTCCGAGGGACGCGAGCCGCTTCAGTTCCAGTTAGGATCGGGTCAGATCATCAGCGGTCTTGACCGCGAAGTCGAGGGTATGAAGGTCGGCGACAAGCAGACCGTCACCGTTCCTGCCGAAGAGGCTTACGGTGCCCATGACGCCGCGAAGGTTCAGAAAATTCCCCGCGATGCCCTGCCGCCTGAACTCGAGCCGCAGCAAGGCATGCAGTTGCAGGCACAGACGCAGCAGGGAGGGCAGGTGGCGCTCCTCGTGACGGCTGTTGATGAACAGGAACTCACCGTCGACGCCAACCATCCGCTGGCTGGCCAGGACCTGGTTTTCGAAATCGAGGTCGTCGAAATCGTCAAGGCGGCCTGACCGCACAAGACTGCGACAACTCGGCCCGGTGCCGGGTTGTCGTCTCCCTGCGCGCGGACGCCCCTCTTTTGGGTCAAGCCGTCCAGACTGACACTTGTCTGCGCCCGCCACAGCCATGTTTGACTGCAATGCATGCAATGCCTACATTGCAGTCACAGGACGATCTCTGGCCGGGAGGTTCATCATGGCAACACTGACCATTCGCAATCTCGATGACTCTGTGAAGCAGGCGCTACGCGAACGTGCCGCCCGCCATGGCGTGTCCATGGAGGAAGAGGCGCTCGTGCTTTTGAGGAAATCTGTGAACGAAGGTGACGGGAAAGCTTCGGCAAAGCCCGATGGCGAAACTTTCTATGATCGGGTCATGGCCTTGCGCGAGAAATACGGTGCCTTTGATCTTGAGACGCCTCCACGCACCATGGTTGCGGGTGAGAGTCCGGTTTTTGACTGGTTGGACGACGAATAGGAGCTATTCGATGTACCCATTTAGGAACAACGTGGATACTACGTCCATTTGCGAGTTGTGGACTTTTCTCTGATTGCCAATGGCTATCAGCCATAGAGCTTTCTCATCGTCTGCAAGTGATGAATCCGAGCGGATCGCCGCCAAAGCGCGCTCGACGTAAACTCTGTTTTTGATCGAGCGAGTGTAGGGTCCCGCTGTAACGTTTCGAACCGCACCAAGTCCGCAGAGCGCGAGAAAAGCGTCCCGGGGACATCCTTTCAATTGTGATGATTGACTGCTTGGAAAAATATCCCGGACTGCGGTCGCCCAAGCCAATCGTGGAGGCATCGCTTCATTCCTTGCGAGAAGATGCACGGCGCTGATCGCGGCTTCGCCATATTTTCCCATTGCTCGATCCTCTTACCATTTCTCTTGGAGTAGCAGCGATGCTGGCGAAATCACAGGGTCTCGCCTGAACGCGATAAAAAGATTGCATGGACGGCAGATAATCATAAATATGATTGCAATGAAATCATTCTCTCTCTGCGAGTAGCCCATGGCAAGCCTCACGATCCGAAATCTTGACGAAACGACCAAGCAGCGACTCCGTGAGCGTGCGGCGAAAAACGGGCGCTCCATGGAAGAGGAGATGCGGGTCATACTGACCGATCTCGAAGGCGGAGATGAACCCACTGTAACTGACGAAGACGAAGCGGACAGTGGATCGCTCTATAAACGCGTCCGTGCCTTGGTCGAGCCGCTTGGCGGTATCGAGCTTGATGTGGCGCCGCGTGGAGACATGGCGCCGTCGCCTCTCTCCACGGTCGGAAAGACCCTGTCCGACAAACGCATCCTCCTGATCATCTCGGGTGGCATCGCCGCCTACAAATCGCTCGATCTGATCCGCCGGCTGCGCGAGCGCGGCGCGTCAGTCAGGCCCATCATGACATCCGGTGCGCAGGCGTTCATCACCCCGCTGGCCGTCGGCGCGCTTGCGGCTGATCATGTCTATACTGACCTGTTCTCGCGCGAGGATGAGCAGGATGTCGGCCATATCCGGCTGGCGCGCGATTGCGATCTGATCTGCGTTGCGCCTGCCACCGCAGACCTGATGGCAAAGATGGCGGGTGGCCTGGCGGGTGATCTGGCCTCCACTGTGCTTCTCGCCACCAACAAGCCTGTGCTGATTGCGCCCGCCATGAACCCCGCCATGTGGGCCCATCCCGCCACTGGCCGCAATGTCGAAACGCTGAAACGCGACGGCATCCGTTTCATCGGCCCGATGGCTGGTGAAATGGCCGAATCCGGTGAGGCCGGGCAGGGCCGCATGGCCGAACCCTTGCAGATTGTTGCTGCTATCGAAGCGTTGCTTGATGACAGCCCAAAGCCGCTCGCCGGCAAAAAGGCCATCGTCACCTCCGGCCCGACCCATGAGCCGATCGACCCGGTGCGCTACATCGCCAACCGCTCGTCCGGCAAGCAGGGCCACGCCATCGCCTCGCACCTCGCCCGCCTTGGCGCAGACGTGACGCTGGTCTCCGGCCCGGTGACGATCCCCGATCCGGCCGGCGTGCATGTCGTCCATGTCGAGAGTGCGGCCAACATGCTGGAAGCCGTGACATCGGCCTTGCCTGCCGACATCGCCGTCTTCGTCGCAGCCGTCGCCGACTGGCGCGTTGCCTCTGCAGCCGAAAACAAGATCAAGAAGAAGGAAGGCGAAGGCCCTGCACCGCTTCAGCTGACCGAAAACCCCGACATCCTCAAGACGATCGGCCACCATGCCAGCCGCCCGCAACTGGTCGTGGGCTTTGCTGCCGAAACCGCCGATGTGGTCTCCAACGCCCAGGCCAAGCTTGCCCGCAAGGGCGCCGATTTCATCGTCGCCAACGACGTCTCCCCCGCCACCGGCATCATGGGCGGCGACCGCAATCGCGTCCGCATCGTGTCAAAAGATGGCGTCGAAGACTGGCCGGATCTGAGCAAGGACGAAGTCGCAGAACGGCTGGCGGCGAGGATAGCCGAGAGGATGGCCTGAAAGCGTGAGCGAAGGACTTCAACTAGAGGAACGACGACCATCCAAGTCGCTGACAAAGCCACAGTGGCTTTGAATTACAACAATGCCTGGAACGGGCGGAGAGCGGACTCTTTTTTACTTCTTCGAGAACGGCTGAAATGGGGCCGTCTGCTGACAGTCCGGTTCTGGCGGAAAAACTCTGTAAGCCGCCGTTCTGCAGCCGACCCAATTGCGGCCATCCACGCGAATAATTTTGCTACCTGCAAGCGGATCATTACTGAGGAGCACTACCTAGGACGAAGCTTCCTTGTATAGCGGAAAGGGTCGTCACCAGGTTGGTTGAGCTTTTCGGGCGCATGGGAAGACAAGAAATTGAAGACCATCCGTTCGCAATAAATCAATGCAAGGTCCTCCTGCGTCATCAGCTTTAGGCGATCAATATCACTAGACCCCACCATAAATTCCAGAAGGCGCTCCTTCGGAGTCTTCGAATAACTCTTGAGCATCCACTCAAACAGTAAGTACGGGTCATCGATGTTGCCGCCGTTTCGGCTTTCTTCCCCGAAGAACAGGTCTGGGTGTCTCTTGTAATCAGCTATCTGGTCGGCTGACATCGGCTGGGCGATGATCAGGTTTTTTCCGTCGGGCGTTGAGATCGCCACCATTGCCTTAGCCTCTGCTTCATTGACTACAGCAGTGGTCACCGTACCGACCGTTCCAGGCGGCTCCCCGAGGTCAGTAAACAGGTAGGTCTCGCCTATCTTGATGTTTCGGTTCGAAGCATCTGAACGGAGCCCGCCTTCGAACGTATCGGGGAAGACTGGATAGCTTTGAAGGCCGTCCATGACCTCGTGCGCATCAATATGCTTCTGCTTGAGCTTGTAAGTCTCGATCAACGTTCGGCGCGCTGGTTTGCTGAAGTCGGGCATCCCCAAGCCATATGCTAGTGCCTGACGGTTAAAGGCAGTGCTCGATATGTATCTGTGAAAGGGAAGATTGGTGACGAAAACGTATGCTGTTTGGCCTTCCTGCAGGTCACGCTCCTTTGCTTCCAGGCGCCTGACGGCCATAGGCCCCCAATCGGGAACGCCGTCGACGTCGTGTACTTCGGCGTTGAGGTCAACGAAGATCAGTCGCTCATCCTCTGCTGGCTTAAGCAGTGCAGCCTTGATATGGGCCGTCATGTTGCCCGTAGCATCGCGCTCAGTGCCCCTAACGCCGTCTTGAGCGGTCTTACCAAACAGGCCCTCGACCGCCCGCATTTTGGCCTCTACCCAGTATTTTTTGCCCGTGGTTCTGGACACTGCGGAGAACTCACAATGCTTGCTGTTGAGATCGGCCTCGTCTTCGAGGACCAAAGTGAACCCTGCTCTAATCAGAATACTCGCTACGATCAGCTCGTAGTATGCGCCTTGAAAATTCTTGGGGTCTCGAACGCGCGATAGAAAGCGTTCCTGCAGCTCACTATTGTGGTCTAGTATGTAGAGATTGTAGGCTAGTCCAAGGTAGCAAATGACTCCGCCCGTGGCTGGTGTTGCGGTGATTTCACCAGGGAGGGCGATGCAGTCCAGTTGCAGCCGAGCGACTTCGTCATACCACTGCAGGATGGTGTGACGCTCAGCGAGGGGCTTCGCAAGTTCGGCATTGCCCCACTCTGTGCCCAACTTCATTTTGAGATAGGTAAATAGAAAGTCTTCAAACGTCTTCCATTTTTCCGAATGCAATATGGTGTTGCCGACCGCCACAATTCGGCGCTCACCAACAGCGGCTGTAATGATTGGCTTGCCCTGGCCTTGCTGCCTTTCTCGCAGCTTTTCCTGTTCGCCCTTCATCCGAAATAGTCGCTCTATTTCTTCGATAGATATCCGAGGACGCGAAGGCCCCTTATTGTTAGGCGTGAGCGTTCCGTGGCACCGCTTGTACTTCAGGCCACTCCCGCATGGACAGGGTTCGTTTCTTCCCGTTTTTGCCAGTTGCGCTTCTCCAATACGATAATTTGCAAGTGAGTAAGCGGCTATACTACAATCAGGTCAATCGAAGACGCGAAGATTCATCTTTCATCGCACCGTCAAGAATATGTAAGCGGGTCCAAAAGCCGACGGTCCGCAAACAAACCCATTCAAGATGATACAAACGATCGGCTGACCGGCAGCCTAAAGGACAAAGTGGTGGGTTCCGAAATGGCAGGAATGGGGGCGCAAAGCAGTCGCGTGATATGAACGACCCGAAGGGCAGCTCTGGACCGTGAGCGCCTGTGCGGTAGAATCCAGCAGACGTCTCAAGCGGGCGGAGCAGCCGTTCCCCATATCTCGCCAAGCCTCACTGAAGCGGCAATTGCCATAGTTTAAAAAACTTCAGAGACACGACATACTGGTCTGATCGTCATGCGTCTATTTGAGACTGATTTTCTTTCGTCTGATGGCGCAAAGGCTCAATTCTGATCGGGGTTGTTCATCAATGTGGCTAGGGCCGTTATTATCTGCGCATGCACGAAGGGTTTAGGCACCATAATACTGTTTGGTACGCCCTGAGCTTCCCACTCTTGCGAGCTGTCGCCACTCATATAAACCAATGGCATATTCGGCACCGCTTCGCGAACATGATGACCAATGTCCCAACCGTTGGGGCCTGAGCCAAGCCTGATATCGGTCACAATTGCGTCGATGCGGGAAGCTTCAGCGTCGAAGGTTTCTATAGCGAGCGTCCCGCTCTCGGCAGTGATGATCTCGAAACCTTCGTCAATGAGTGTCGCTTCGACATCCATAAGTATCAGCGGGTCGTCTTCTATCAAAAGTACTGTTTTTTTCATAATGCTCCCCTTGGCCTATTTGCGCACACTTCAACGGCGTTCCGGACATATCGTTCCAGAGCGACGAAAAGTAGACGGTTTGCAGAAGGAGTCTTTGTTAGAAATATCAAGCGCTCCCGAATCTGTTCGTCCCCGACGGTTCCAACGTCGGCAGTGGCCGAGAGCTTCATTTTTTTAGTATTCATCGACCGTCTCGATTGACAGTCCACGACGCTTGAGCAAGCCCCACAATCGGCGTCGTTGCAAGACGAAGGCTGTAGCTGAGAGTTAGAAGGACCGCAGGCAGAGCGAGTTTCTGTCTTGATCGCGATTTCCATGCTCTACGCCCTGTCGCCGTCGGTCTCGTCCTTGATCTTGCGCTGGTTGTGGTCTCCGGGGTCGAACTCGTTGGGGTCGTATCCTGCCTCGTCTTCCGCGATCCCGGTCACATGGGTCGTACCGGTCTCTTCATCGTAGACAAGCCCGTATTTCGCTCGTCCCTCAGTCTTGTAGCGCTGGTATTCCTGCATGCCCAAATAGATGAACAACAGGGCGAAGGGTGCCAGCAACATGATCGCTATCAGTCGGGCTTCCATGGGAGATGCTCCTTTGCGAGGCAAGTATTGTAAGCCCGGGTAGTCGGGGCCAGCGGGTCAAGCTCGCCGTTGGGCTTGTCGATCTTACCGGTGGTGAAAGCCGTCGGGCTCTGCTGTTGCGCCAGATGCTTCGAGTGTTCGCACGGCTTGAAAAACAGGTTGCCGACACGAGAGTCTCGATAAAGCGCTTTACGCTGGGAGGTTCGGCTCGAGTCGGCCGACACCCTCAATTGTGCGCAGGGCTATCATCTAAGAAGAAGCGCAGTCGTTTCAACCTGCAACAATGGCTAAGGTCGCCTCGGTGGGCCGTTCGCTGGGTGATCCATGAATATCCGGTTCGGGCCAAAAACGGCCACGGTAACTGCAGCATGTAAGTCTGAGCAAGGTTCTAAACCGCCGCGGTGGTTTGCGTGGCACCCTTTAGTCCGTCTTCAGGCTGTTTTTGCCTTCAAGCGACCTCAGCCACCTTCACCGCGTCCGCCTGCATCGGTGAAAACCGCGCCGAGGACATGCCGCCGGCTTTCAGCGTGACTATACTGCCTGCCGGGATCTCGTGCCATTTGGTGTCGGTGTCCTTGAACGGTTCTGACACCAGGCAATGGCCCTGATTGTTGCAGGTCGGTGCGGAATAAAGCGTCGGTGCGTATTCGTCGTTGGAATAGCGGATCGCGTGCAGCGCCTCGCCGTCGGAAAAGGCGGCAGTAAAGCGCACCAGTTCCCGCACACCGGCCCGTGCCGCTTCCGCAAGCGCAAACCGGATGGCTTCACCGAAGGCGCCGGCTGGATCAGTTTCAAGGCCGAATTCGATCGCCAGCAGGAACAGCAGTTCGGAATCCGTGGTGCCGTGCCGGGCGGAATAGAGCCTGTCCGAGAGGGCTGCTTCCATCGGTCGGCGAATTTTCTCGAAACCAGCGATCTGGCCATTGTGCATGAACGACCATGTACCGTGCACAAAGGGATGACAATTGTCGCGGCTGGTCGCACCGCCGGTGGAGGCGCGCACATGGGCCAGGAACAAAGGCGAGCGGATCTGCCGGGCGAGAGACTTAAGATTGCAGTCAGACCAGGCCGGCAGAACGTCCCGGTAAAGACCGGGTTCCTTGTGCTCGCCATACCAGGCAACGCCGAACCCGTCGCCATTGGTCGCTGTCTTGGCTTGAATGGCGTGATGCGATTGCTCGATCAGCGAATGGCCAGGGGCTGAAACAATCTGCTCCAGCGGAATTGGCATACCACGGTAGGCGGCCCATCGGCACATGCGCTTCTATTTGCTCCGGTTGTGCATCCGGTGATGCATCTCGTTGATCATACGGCTTGCAGTTTTCTCAAAGGTAAACGGCAACACTGCATGGCAAAGCGCGCAGAAGCCGGCGGCAAACAGTTTGCCGGAGAATTTACCGGCGAACACAAGATGCTCGAAATAGGTCTCGTCGACCGATTGCGGGTGGCTGGTGAACAGGCGGGCGATCTGATTGGACATGGCGTGCTTCCCTCACTTGAATTCGATTGTGAGAGGATAGCCCGATTAACCGGGAGAAATGTCCCAAGTATCCTTTATATGAACAAAAAATTGAGATATATGTCCCGTCATGCACCAGATAGACGATATGGATGTCCGAATACTGAGCCAGCTGCAGCGCGATGGCACCCTGTCGGTTGATGCGCTGTCCGAGCGGGTCAACCTGTCACGCAACGCCTGCTGGCGCCGCGTCAAGCTTCTGGAAGAGAGAGGGCTGATCAAGGATCGCGTCGCCATCCTCGATGCGGAGGCCGCCGGGTGCGGCCTCTCGGTGTTCATTTTTGTCCGCGCCGCCAGCCATGATGCGGAGTGGCTGAAAAAATTCCGCGAGGCGGTGGGCGCGTTTCCCGAGATCGTCGGCGTCTACCGCACCTCAGGCGACCTCGATTATGTGCTGCGAGCCCGCGTCTTCGACGTCAAGGCCTATGATCGCCTCTATCAGCGTCTGATCGCCAAGGTTCAGCTTGCCGATGTCTCCGCCTCCTTTGTCATGGAGGAAATCAAGGAGACCACTGCAATTCCGCTTTCGGCTTTGACGCGGCGGACAACAGTTTAAACCGCCAAGGGCAGCCGGAGGCCAATTAGCGGTTCTTGGCCCGCGAGATCGCGAGATTGATCGACGCCATGCGCGCCTCGACCTGATCGAGATCGGCGGTGCCGCGGCCACTCTGGCGCTCCAGATCAAACTTCATGTTGCTGAGCTGGTTGAGCTTTTCTTCCCTCGTCAAGGTTTCATGGTCCGAAACCTCTTCCGGGCTCAGTTCCGTTTCAAGTTTTGAATCAATACTGATCGACATCTCAATCTCCTTTGTGGTGATGACAGGTCAACGCAGAGCGTGGCTCAGAGTTCCGGAAGATCACGGGGCCGGACAATCAAGGGGCCAGACAATCAAGGGGCCAGACAAGCGTTTGCCCAAAAGGGCGTTGGGCAGGCAAGCGCGCGAAGTTGAACAATCCGTTTCCACAGAGCCCCTTATATGATGCCGCCCGGGCCGCTACATTCCAGCCAACGTAAACCTTTGCCGGCGTCTGGTGCCGGTATCGATATCGAGGAGACTGCCATGTCCATCAGACCAGTCCGTCACCAGTCCACCGCCGTGCCGCATCTTGAGGGCGCCGGCGTTCATCTCAAGCGCGCATTTGGCTTCGACGATCCGTCGTTGACCGATCCGTTTCTGCTGTTTGACGATTTCCGCAACTCGCAACCCGAGAACTATATCAAGGGCTTTCCCTGGCATCCGCATCGCGGCATCGAAACCATCACTTATGTGCTGGCAGGTACTGTCGAACATGGCGACAGCCTCGGCAACACCGGCACGCTCGGCGCAGGCGACGTGCAGTGGATGACCGCAGGCAGCGGCATCATGCACCAGGAAATGCCCAAGGGTGATTTCGCCGGCAAGATGCACGGCTTCCAGCTCTGGGCCAACCTGCCGTCTTCGATGAAGATGACGGCACCGCGCTACCAGGACGTCACCTCCGCTGACATCCCGGTCGAGATCGATGACGACGGTACCGCCGCGCGCATCATCTGTGGCGAGTTCTGGGGCAAGCGCGGTCCGGTCGATGGCATCGCCGCCGAACCGTCCTATGTCGACATCTCTGTGCCGCCGGGCAAGAAGAAGACCTTCAAGGTCGACGCCTACCGCTCGGCCTTTGCCTATATCTTTGCCGGCTCCGGCAGCTTCCGCGATGCCTCCAAGCCGTTTGGTGTGCTGGTCGAAAAGGAAGTCGAGGGCGAGGAAATCCAGATCCGCGACATGTCGGGCGACCGCACGCTTGTGGTCTTCGACACCGGCGACGAGATCACCGTTCAGGCAGGCGACCAGGGCATCCGCTTTCTTCTGGTCTCCGGCAAGCCGATCAAGGAGCCGGTGGCCTGGCACGGCCCGATCGTCATGAACAACCGCGCAGAACTGATCCAGGCCGTGACAGAACTGCAGAACGGCACCTTCATCCGGCCTGCGCACTAAGCGCAGATGCTCAATCAAAGCTGAACGAAAAAATGCCGGGTCTCGTCCCGGCATTTTTTGTTCGCTGAACCTGACACCCGTTGTCGCGTCAAGCAGGCTTCGGGTCTTGTTACGTATCGGCAGGCCGGCAACGGTGCTAGGCTCCATGGCAAGTGACCAGAAAGACCGCGCCATGGAAAAATCTCTGCTCGAAGACATTCAGGATCGCCTGCACGCAGCACGTGAGGAACTGGAACAGGAACTCGACCGGCAGCTTGAAGACCGCCGGTCGGAATTCCGCTACCGGATGCACCGCGGCAAGGTTCGCTTTGATCACGAGATGCAGGTTCTACAGAAGACCTATCGTCGCGGTCTGTGGCGTTACGTCACCGGCGCCCGAATAGCCACCGTTCTCACAGCCCCGGTCATCTATTCTCTTGCAATCCCGCTGGCCCTGCTTGATCTCTGGGTGACCGTCTACCAACACATCTGCTTTCGCGTGTACGGTATCGATCTGGTGCGGCGTTCTGAACATGTCGTCATCGACCGCCAGCACCTCGGCTATCTCAACTTCATCGAGAAGATCAACTGCGTCTATTGCGGCTACGGCAATGGCGTGATCGCCTATGCGCGCGAGATTGCCGGCCGCACTGAAGCCTATTGGTGTCCGATCAAGCACGCCAGCCGTACGCCGGATCCGCACGGTTCTTTCGCCGGCTTCATGGAGTTCGGCGATGCCGAGGCCTATCGCGACTGGCTGGCCAACGGCCGCAAAGCCATTTCTGCTGCCCCCTCAAATGCGAAATCTGATCTCTGAAACACTTCAGTTCCAACGGTGCAAGTGCTCCGAGTAAGTTAGACATCGAACGACATGTAGTATGATATCGAACTAATTAACGTGACGTGTCGCCGAGGAAGGCCTCGAAAGATCCGGGTCCGCGGGCCGGATCATGCCTGGCCAATCGGGCGGGAACCGCTCAGGGGTTGCTTTCTAGTCCTTCCAGTGATGGGTATGTTTTGCCCAAGGTTGAATGGTAACTTGCAACCGGCGGGGGTACAGTGCAAATGCTATCCGGACTTGATTTTGGTCTGGAATTTCGGTCAGCCCGCGCTGGCCAGTGGGGGCGATACGGACAGGGGGTGAACGCGATGAATGTCGAACGCCTGAGAAACACCAACTATGGCCCGGCGGAGGCTTTCGCCTATTTCACGGAAGCCTGCGAAACGGTGCAGCTGTCCGAAGCGATGCTGGACAGGTGTATTCCCGGCGAATTGCATCGGTCGCATTTCTACATCGTCAATCATCTCGTCAGGAAAGGGGATGGCCAGACGCCGCTTCAGATTACCAGCGCCATGCATGTGACCAAGGCAACCGTCAGCAATTCTCTGGCAGTGCTTGAGAAGCGCGGTTTCATAGAGACTAGACCCAGCGCAACGGATGCGCGTTCCAAACAGGTTTTTCTGACAGAGTCCGGGCGCGAGTTCCAGAAACAGGCAATAGGCACCCTGACCAGACTGTTTGGCTCCTTTCTCCGGGAAGAAGATTACCGGATCATGGGCGAAGCGCTTCCAAGCCTTGTGACTATTCGCAAGCTGCTCCATAGAAACTCTAACGCCACGCCCGATTGACGCTCGGCACACGCTGATCGTTTGAGGATAAAAGGAAGGGAGCCTGAACGGAATGAACCCCGGGAACCAGCCAGGTCAGGTTTTTGCCTTCTTCAATGAAGTCGCAATTATTGATCAGCTTGGCACATCGCTGCTGGGCAAGGTATTGCCCGACGGTGTCCATCCATCCCATTTTGCCATTGTCGTTCATCTGGCGCGCCTGGGTGACGGAAAAACGCCAAGGAGCCTCGCCAGCGCCATGCAGGTGACCAAGGCGACCATGAGCCACTCGCTCAAAGTGCTGGAAAGTCGCGGCTTTATTGAAACCAGGGTTTGCGAAGAGGATGCCCGTTCCAAGCAGGTCTTCCTCACGGGCGCCGGTCGAGCTTTTCAGGTGGAAGCGATCACCGCTGCGGCACAAACCTTCAGCCGTTTTGTACGCATGGAGCATATCCAGATCATGGAGGAAGCCTTGCCCGGCCTCGTCGCGATCCGCAAATTGCTTGATGAAAACCGTGAGCCTTTTCCATGAGGCTTATGCCTGTCGCACTCAAGATGTCGTCATGTTCGCGACACGGTGGATGCAGTAACTCGAGCTTGTAAAGTGATCATAGCGCCCCCATTTAGAGGCGTGGCGTTTCGATCCTGGGCTCAAATGCCAGAAGCTCGATCGGATCTCGCTATTTATAAATCCCAAATGGTTTCGTCTTCATAATCAAAAGCGAAGCCTTTCTTTCGAAGATTGCCCTGAAGAGCAGATGTATCAACCGGGTTACCGGCGCCCGACGTCAGAGCATCACAACCGCTTCGGCGATTGCCATGCCGCTGTGCTTGCAGAAGTGTGCTGAACGGGAGACAATCGGGCAATCTCCATGCTTAAATTGGATCTGAAGGTGATAAGGTCGAAGAATTGAGTGACTTGGTTGCAAGATCCGGGTGCTCCGCGGGGCTCTACAGAGCGCGGAGATCAAAACAAAGGAAAATTGAACGGAATGAACCCGGCAAACAAGCCAAGCGAAGTCTTCTCCTTTTTTAGAGAAGTCAGCATCATCGATCAGCTTTGCAACACGCTGATTGCGAGAATATTGCCTGATGGCGTCCATCCCTCCCATTTTGCCATCATTCTGCACTTGGCGCGGTCGGGGGATGAGAAAACACCTCAGGCACTCACTGAGGCCATGCAGGTCACCAAGGCCACCATGAGCCATTCGCTGAAAGTGCTTGAACAGCGTGGTTTCATTCAAATCAGGCCATGCGCAATGGATGCACGCTCGAAGCTTGTGTACCTCACCCCGGCTGGCCGGACATTCTATGATGAGGCCATGGATGTTTCCTCCAGGACATTCCGGAGTTTTCTGCGTGAGGATCACCGCCAGAGCATGATCCGTGCCTTGCCGGACCTCATTGCAATTCGCCAGCTTCTCGAAGAGAACCGGGTTCCTGTCTCCGAAAGCTGAGCACCAATTTTGGCATTCCTGCACCGTCTGAAAAGACTGTAATACTCTGAAAAACGGGCAGATAAATCCTGGCGAATGAAGGATGACCGGTTCCGTCTTTCAGACCGGCGCAGCTGGCCTCACAGCATCTTGTACATATAGGTCGTGGCGTGGTGCGCCTTGCCGTCGGGGTCAAGCGCAAAGCCGGGGATCACGCCAGCCGTCCTGAACCCTGACGCCTTGTAAAGCGGTTCGGCCTTGTCGCCTGTGCGCGTATCAAGGGTTACAAGCGTCTTGCCCGCCGCCCGCGCCTCTCCGTCCAGTGCCTGCATCAACGCCCTGCCGATGCCTTTGCGGCGCGCTGCGGGATGCACCATCATCTTGGCTACCTCGCAGCGATGCGGCTGGTTCGGCGGCAGCGCCACAATCAGTTGCACCGTTCCCACCGCCTCACTATTCAGCTTTGCAACCAGGAGCCGGCGATTGCCTGCCCGGACTTCTGGAAAAACCTGTCCGGTAAAGAACGCATGCGCGTCAGCCTGTGAAAACGGTTGCATGTAGCCGATCGCCGCCCCGTCATTGACAGTCAGCGCCATGATCCCGGCCAGCACATCTGCATGGGCGTCCAGTTCATCGGCTGCGAGGGTATGAATGCTGATCGTGGTCATATCGCCTCACATAAGAACGAGAAGGTAGGATGCCGGGTCTACGCCGGTTTGAAACTTCGAGGGTCCGAACAGCTGGTAGCGAAGGCAGTCGCCGGCCTCGAGCAGGTGTTCATCGTTGCCAACAGTCACGGTGAGCGTGCCAGACAGCATCACCAGATGATGCTCATGCCCCGGCACCGAGGGCGCTGCATAGGAAATCATCTGGTAGGCCGAAAGCTCACATTGCAGCACTTCCGCTGACAATCCCGCGCTCGGTGGCGACACCACCCTGCGGGTAAATCCGTTGTCGGGATCGCGCCACAGGCTTTGCTCGTTCTTCCGGACAAGCGGCGCATATGGTGCCTCGATCGGTGCCAGCAATTGCGATATCGTCATCTGGTAGGCGGACGAAAGACTGCCCAGCGTTTCCGCCGTTGGGCTGACTTCGGCATTCTCGACGCGCGACAGCGTCGAGCGGCTGACCGCACTGGCGTCAGCCAGTTCCTGCAGCGACCAGCCGCGCGCCAGGCGTATCTGCTTGAGCCGCTCCGCCAGTCTTTCATTCAGGTCTTGCATTTGAAATCCCGAATACGAGATAAAATCCCGAATAAGGAATATGAACTTCTGAAGCCGCAGTCAAGCGCCGGATGTGAACGCTCCCGGTTCGCACTGTTGATTAGAATATTGTTAAGTGGCGAATGCTAAGAAAGGGCGCCAATCGAGAGTGAACCATGAGCAAAAGCCTTTACTTGACCCAAGCGGAAGGCAATCGCCCGCAATCCTTCAAGCTGGCCGAATTGCTCGGTGCGCTGAGTTATGCACTGGATCTGACCGAGGGACAGCCCGCCGGCCATTGCATCCGCTGCTGCTGGATCGGCACGCGCATCGGTGAGGCGCTGAACCTGCCCGATGATGTGCTCAAGGATCTCTTCTACACCCTGCTGCTCAAGGATCTCGGCTGCTCCAGCAATGCTGCCCGGATCTGCGAGCTTTACCTCGCCGACGATATTGCCTTCAAGCGCGACTTCAAGACCATTGACGGCAGCCTCTCCTCTGCGCTGCGGTTTGTTTTCGCCAAGACCGGGCTTGAATCCGGCTTGAGCGAACGCATTCGCGCCATCGTCAACATCCTGCAGAACGGCGGCGAGATTTCCCGCAACCTAATTGAAACCCGCTGTCATCGCGGTGCCGATATTGCGGCCCGGATGCGGTTCTCGCAGGCCGTCCAGGACGGTATCCTCTCGCTTGACGAGCACTGGGATGGATCGGGCAAGCCCGAGGGCCTGAAGGCGGGCGAGATCCCGATGATCTCGGGCATCGCGCTGCTGGCCCAGGTGATCGACATCTTCCACAACGAGAGTGGTGTCGCGGCCGCCCTGCGCGAAGCCGAAGCCCGCGCAGGTGACTGGTTCGACCCGGCGCTGGTCGAGGCTTTCGTCGCAGCCCAGGCCGCGCCTGATTTCTGGCCGTCGCTCGCAGAGCCAGATCTCGAGGCAAAGGTCTTCGCCATGCAGCCCGCGCGCGCTTCCGAGCCGGTGGATGAGGATTATCTCGACGACATCGCCGCAGCCTTTGCCGAGGTGGTCGACGCCAAGAGCCCGTTTACCGCCGACCACTCCAACCGCGTCACGCTTTACACCGACATGATCGCCGAGGAGCTCGGCCTTGATGAGGCGCACCGCCGCTGGCTTCGCCGCGCCGCGCTTCTGCATGATCTGGGCAAGCTCGGCGTCTCCAACCAGGTGCTCGACAAGCCTGGCAAGCCCGATGAAGAGGAGTGGCAGTCGATCCGCCGCCACCCGGTCCTGAGCGAGGCCATCCTTGCCCGCGTCGAGGCCTTCAACGACATCGCCCCGATTGCTGCCGCCCATCACGAGCGGCTTGACGGCAAGGGCTACCCCTATGGTCTGGCGGGCGATGAGATCTGTCTCGAGGCCCGCATCCTGACTGTTGCCGACGTCTTTGATGCACTGTCGGCCGACCGGCCCTACCGCGCAGCCATGCCGATTTCAAAAGCGCTCTCCATCCTCGATGAGGACGCAGGCCATGCCTTCGATCCGGCCTGCATTGAAGCGCTCAAGGCAGGCCTCGCCAGGCTCAATGCATCGGTCGCGGCCTGAGCCTCACTGAAACGCCACGCTCTCCAGAATATCCGCACTCACGGTGTCTTCGAGCGCGGCATCATTTCCCACCTCGACCATGCTGGTGGCGATATTGATGGTGGCGATCAAGCCGTGCGGGCTGTCGTCCTGCATCAGCGCCACCACGCGCGCCAGCACTGTGCCGTTGGAGCTGTCCTTGACATCGACATAGCGGCCGATCAGCTCGACGGCATCAAACCGCCCCAGTCTTCTGGTGCGCACGGCGTCGAGCTTGCGATCGCCCTGGCCATTGGTGATCTGCGCCCACACGACGTTTTCCATAAATTCGGCCAGTTTCTGCTGACGTTGTGGCAGCGGCCCGGGATCGAGCTTGAACGGGTTGAACTGGATGCTCTCGATGAACTGCTCCTCCGGGGTGCCGTAGAGGATCTTGATATAGGCCTTGCCGAGTTGCTCGGGAAACAGCGCCGCGCGCAAAACGCCCTCGATCCGCGGAACTCTGAATTCGAACGGCGCCGGAACCTCGATCGAATGCTTTGCCTGAAATTCCGGACCCACGACGACCTGGTCGCGGATCACCAGCCCCTGCACGGAAAGCGGCTTGAAGCTGAATTTTGCCGATGCGGAGTTTTCTGCGGACACGGTGTTGAAGCCTCCGAGGCAAAGGGTCATGGCCGCGGCAACGATGACAGGTTTCAACATCGGCGATCTCCTCGTCCAGCGCCCGGGATCCAGTCTAGCAAGGGCCGCGCCCCGGTCAACTCCGTCGCCGGGCAAGCACCAGTTCATGCCGCGCCCGCCTTTGCCGGCCCGAGGGCGGACAGCGGCCCGTGACGCGAGCCTGAAAGTTGGCCAGGGACCTTGGTTGGCCAAGGACCTTGATTGGGAAGAGACCTTGTTTGGCCAGAGCCCCTGGTTGCGAAGCGACCCTGACAAAATCCCGCTTAAAACTCCGTCACCACCGTCACGCCCACGCCCTCGAACCGGTCCATCCCCATCAGCGCCTCGATGGATTGCTCCAGCGAGATCTGCCGTCCCACCAGCTTTTCCGGGCTCAGACGCCCCGCCAGAATCATCTCCAGCATCGCGCCATAGCGGTGCGCTTGCATGCCGTGGCTGCCGTAGATTTCCAGCTCGTGGCTGATCACCCGCCCCATAGGCACCGGCGGAAAGCTGTGATCGCCGGCCATCAGCCCGACCTGGATATGCCGCCCGCGCTTGCGCAAGGAATTGATCGAGTTCACGCACGTGCTCACAGCGCCAAGCGCATCAAGCGACACATGCGCCCCGCCGCCGGTGATCTCGCGCACAGCGCCCGCCACATCCTCCACTTCGCCAGCATTGATCACCGCCTCGGCCCCCAGCTCGCGCGCCAGCCCCAGCGCGGCTTCGGAAATATCCACCGCCACCACCCGCGCGCCGGATGCCACCGCAATCATGATCGCCGAAAGCCCCACCCCGCCGCAGCCATGCACCGCCAGCCATTGCCCGGCCGACACCCGGCCCTGGTCCACCACCGCGCGAAACGAGGTGACGAACCGGCAGCCAAGGCTGGCCGCCGTGGCAAAATCAAGCGTCTCGGGCAGCGCCACAAGGTTCAAATCAGCACGATGGATCGACACGAACTGGGCAAACGACCCCCAATGGGTAAATCCCGGCTGAAACTGGTTGTCGCACACCTGCTGATGCCCGGCATGGCACTCCGGGCAGTGCCCGCAGCCACCGACAAACGGCACCGTCACCCGGTCGCCCACCCGCCACCGCGTCACATCACGGCCCACCGCGGCAATCACGCCCGCAAGCTCGTGCCCGGGCACATGCGGCAACTCGATATCCGTGTCATGCCCCACCCAGCCATGCCAGTCCGACCTGCAAACCCCCGTCGCCCGCACCTCAACCACCACCCCATGAGGCTCAGGCGTCGGGTCCGGGAGGCTGACCAGCTTGGGCGGCGCGGAAAAGGCTTCGTAGAGAATGGCTTTCATGACGAGGGTTCCGGGGTTGTGAAGGGAGGGCAGGGGGAGAGGTTTACACTGGGGCTTGGGGATTGGGGAGTGGAGGAATTGATTTGAATTATGTGAGAACCGCTACGCGCTCGGGCATAATCTGCCAGCTGGTCAACAATCGGTACGAAGCGGCTTGTCTGAAGTTCAACGCAAAAGGGCCACAAAACCTCAATGTAGATATTACATTGAGGCAGATCAGAAACAGAAACTGCGGTCGGTTGACACTTCACGAAATACAATTCCAACTAGTAAACTATTTTGAGATTCGACCAAAATTTGGAGCTTTGACTTGTTGGTATCGGCTAATGATATAGCGCAATGGGCGGCAACTCGTGATGCTCAAGGTCAGCTGCCTACATTGATCCGACGACTAATTGGGAGGTCAGCTACCCTTACTGCCATTTCCATGCCTGCAGGTAGTTCAGTGAGTGTTGGGGGATTCGATGGAGAACTCAACGCCCTTGAGGGCAATGCATTCGTGCCAAAAGACAAGTCTGTATGGGAGCTTAGTGTCGAAGGTAATCCCAAAATTAAGGCGGAAAGAGACTACAATAAAAGAACTAAAAGAATATCTGAAGAGATTCGAACGAATACGACATATGTAGCCGTCACCGGACGAAAGTGGGCAAAGCGTGGTGACTGGGTGACGGACAAAAAGTCTTCCGGCGATTGGAAAGACATTAGGGTCATTGACGCCGATGATATCGAGTTGTGGCTGGAGCAAGAGACTGCGACCCAGATATGGTTCGCTGAGCTCCTTGGTTTGCCTACTGGATCGCTGAAATCGCCCGAAAGATACTGGAGTGATTGGAACCGTGATGTTGTTCCCGCAATTAGCGCTGAAGCAATCTTAGCTAGCCGCGAGAAAGAATGTGAGAGGCTTGTGAAATTACTGCATGAACGCAAGGATGGCGGCATCATCGTGATTCATGCGGACAGCGTTGAGGAAGCTGTCGCATTTTCTTGTGCCGCGATCATCAGGAGCGCGACACAACTTTCCCCTAAGTCTGTTGTTGTTGGTGACGCTTTGGCTTGGACCGCCGTTGCCAGCAGCTCAAATATAAGTCTTGCGATTGCTTCCGAAACCGTCATATCCGCTGCCGCTCCCAATCGAGATGGCCTAATCTTGCTAGTTCCGGTAGCCACTGGAGATAGTGAAGCTCATTTCCCCGGTCATCGGGGATTGGACATTGATCCCGACCTCTGTTTGCAGCGAACTCTCCCTGAGAACTTTAGAGACGCATTGATCGATATGGGTGTGGATCGAGGTGATGCAAAGAGACTCGCTCTTCAATGCGGCCGTTCGTGGTCAGTTTACCGAAGAGTGAAGAACAATAATCCCGCTCAGAAACAACCCATATGGGGTGATGGAAAGTATGCGCCCGTCTTAACAACTCTCGCTCTGGTGGGGGCCTATGCCGAGGGAAAGGAAGCCGATCAGAAGGCAATCGAGCAGATCGCAGAAATCCCATTCGATGATTTTGCAGGTCAAGCGGAAAAGCTTATTCGAACCAACGATGCGCCGATTGTGCGCATCGGCAGCGTGGTAAAAGCGAAATCGCCGCTAGAGCTCTTCAAGATGAACGAGGCAGGCATATCAGCCAAGATGCTCGGTCGCTTTCTTCGCGTGTGTGAAAAGGTCATTGGCCAGCAAGATCCGGCTTTTGATATGGCGCGTGAGGACCGTTGGCTTGCAAATGTTGAGGGGAAAACTCGACCTGAATCTGGTGCGCTTTTTCGAGCTTTGGCGGATGCGCTTCCTCGCATTGCTTATTTGAGTGCCAACGATGATTGCCGATACCAAATTGGTCAGCTTGTGAGACGTCTAACTCGCGAGGTGGAAGGAAAGAGATGGCTTGCGATTTCAGGTGTCCTGCGGCAACTCGCAGAAGCTGCGCCAGATGATTTTCTTCATTCTCTAGAAGTGGATTTAGGCAGTAAGAATCCACAGGTCTTCGCCTTGTTTGAGGAGACTACTTCGGGCGGAATTGGCGGGGACTGCGTATACGCTGACTTATTGTGGGCGCTAGAAACGCTAGCCTGGGCACCAAACCGCTTGTTGCGAGTTTCGAAAATTTTGGCCGAACTGACTAATGCACCTAAGGGGGGTAGCTGGGTTAACAGTCCATCATCTTCGCTTCTGAATATTTTTCGCGGGTGGCGGCCGCAAACATCGGCAACTATTGATATGCGAAACCGCGCAATTTCAGCTCTGAGCAAGAGCCATCCGAAGGAAACGTTCAGTTTAGCTATGGGTATGCTGCACAAAGGCTACGATACGGCCTCACCTTCTTCACGACCTAATTGGCGTGAAGATGACGCAGGAAGCAAGGAATACGTAACAAGTACGGAATATGCTGAATCGCTCAAGTATGCGTCTCAAATAAGTTTTGAACTTTCCGGAAATTCGGCCGATAATGCTACAGATCTTTTTGAGCGATATAATATTTTCGACGAAGCCGACCGAAAACGAGTTTTGGAAACGCTGAAGGTTGCTCTGGAACATGAGTCTGTCGACGGCTCACGCAAGATCCGCAAAGCTTTGCGAAATAAGCTTCATTGGGAACTCAACTATGGGGGAGAAAAAAGGGAAGGGCTGCTAAAGGAAGACATTTCGAAGATACAAAAGATCTATGATGAGAGCCAACCTATTGATCTAATCGAAAAGCACCAGTGGCTTTTTGAAAATTATTATTGCGAGCTACCAGAAAAAGAAGGGCACCAATCCCACAAGGAGGCTCAGGAGAAAATCAAGGCGCTCCGAGTACGAGCATTGCAAGAAGTATTTGATGTGCAGGGCTTTAGCGGAATAGAAGCGTTGGGCGATGCGTCAGGTCCGCATTGCTGTGTCGGCGGAATACTGCAGGACCTAGAGGCTCAAGAGGACGCCGTGATCGAATGGGCGGCAGAAAAGTTTGGGGGAAGCGGAGTTCCTACATTTATTGGCGAATGGCTCCAGTCTTTCAAAGATGATTATCTGGAATCTGTCCTACGCAAATTTCTTCGCCTAGGAAGCTCGAAGTTGGGTTGGACTGATGCGGAAGTGCTCGAATTTCTAAGTACTGCCCGTTGTGAGCCAACGACATGGACGATTGTTGGGGAGCATTCTTCCGACGTTCAGCGCCGTTATTGGAAAGGCCTTTCATGCCTACCGCTTTGGCATAAACCGGAAGCGAAGAAGCAGGGTATCGAGATGCTACTCCAAAATGACAATCCGGGGGCCGCCCTACGTAGTTTAAGGCATGGCGAAGAGGAATTTGACGGCTCGGAGATAGCACACATTCTCGAAAAGAATTTCGCATCCTCTAACAATGCGCTTGGTGACCTCCAACACCACAATATTCGCGTTCTTGTTGAGGTCATGGAAAAGAGTGCCACTCTGGATCGACAGAGGCTCTTGGGGCTGGAATTCCAGATGATTGCAGCATTTGGTCAGTTCGTCGCAGAGCTGATGACTGAATTGCAGCGTGAGATCATCCAGAATCCAAAGGAGATGTTGTTCACAATATCTAAGGCCTACAAGGCGGACTATGGGCCAGAAGGCGAATTAGGAGAACAAGAGACAAACTGGGCAAGGGCCTGTAGCCATCTTCTCTTGTACACAAAACTAACGCCAGGCCTTCAGCGAGATGGTACTTTTTCGGAAGTCGAGTTCCGTAAATATGTGGAAGAACTTATGAAATTGGCGCGAGCAGAAGGATATGTCAAAGGAGCCCAAATAGTGCTCGGGGAGCTTCTGGCCCATTCACCTGAGGCGGACAATGGAGATTGGCCACACCAGTGCGTTTGTGAAATTCTGGATGTGCCAGACCATGATGCAATACGGGACACATTTCGAACTGGTGTTTACAACAAACGAGGGGTTAGCAGTCGGTTATCCTATGATGGGGGCGAACAAGAGCGTGAATTGGCGACTAAATATCAAGGCCATGCGGACGGATGCCAAATTGAGTTTCCATTGGCTTCAAAAACCCTTGCTGATATCGCCGATTCCTACCGGCGAGACGCTTTACGCCACGATCGCGATGCTGAGTTCTCTAAAGAACGCTTTTAGTAAATGTACGATCTCCGGAATTCCGTCGATTTCTCCAAGGTGCCCTAAAATAGCCCCAACTTTTTCCACACCCTTTCCGCCCATGCGATACTCCTGCCACCTTCCGTCGCAACGGATGGCCGGAGCCCACGGAGCTTTGGCCGGCGGAAGGCGGTGAGGTTTGGCGCGCGGGGCCGTATCGCGGGTCAGACGCTTGCGTGAGTATCATCCCGGCCAGCAGGAACGCCCGTCAGCCAGAAGTGGGGCTGACAGATAAGGTGGTCGTGCGAAGGCCGTAACCGGAGGCACGGCCTGGCCGGCCCCGGCGGCGTTTTCTCGTGTGAGCCACACTGCCCGGCGGGCTGGCCGGTCTGCGCGGTTTGCATCCCCACTTGGAACGCCGGCCTGACAAGTCCCTTTGCGCATCTGGCGGGTTCCCCCGCCGTGTTGCCTGGGGGAGAGGGCGGGTTCGGCCCCAACAAGCCGAACAGAACGAAACCGCGCCAGGGCTTGAGGTGATCAGATCGCAGGAGGAGTTGCCCGCCCGTGCCCGGAAGGCATGGGCATCTCTCACCGGCGGGGCGCAGGTGCATGTCGCGTCCGATTGTTCGCAATCGGACGTAACGTACACGCACCACTTGGGTGACTGCGCCAATGCCACTTCTTCCACCACCACGGGCCAGTCGCCCGCGCGCCCCGCACTCCGGTCATCGGACTGGAACTCGAAACTGCCCCATCCCGTCGGCGAATTTTTCGCGCGCGGTGTTTTGGTGTGTCCGACGGCGGCGCGCCGCTCAGGCGGCTTTCGCCACCTGGTATTCCTTGATCGCCACCATATCGATCGTCTTCCAGCGCTCTGCCTCGTAATTGAGCGAGAACTGATCGGATGCCAGAAACACCGGATCGCCATCAAGATCGCGGGCAATGTCGCCGCGATGGCTGGTGACAAAGCGCTCGAGATCGTTCTTGTCGGCCGAGGATATGAAGCGGCAGATCGAAAACCGCGCCATCTCAAAGCTCACCGGCAAGCCATATTCTGCCGAAAGCCGTTCCTTAAGCACGTCAAGCTGCAGCGCGCCGACCACGCCGACAATCGCCGGCGATCCGTCCTCGGGCGAAAACAGCTGCACCACGCCTTCCTCGGCCATCTGCTGCAGTGCTTCCTTGAGTTTCTTGGCCTTCATCGCATCCTCGAGCCGCACCCGGCGCAGGATTTCCGGCGCAAAGTTCGGCACGCCCTGAAACACCAATGCCTCGCCCTCGGTCAGCGTGTCGCCGATCCGCAAGGTTCCGTGGTTGGGAATGCCGACCACGTCACCGGCATAGGCCGTGTCGGCAATCTGGCGCTGCGAGGCGAAGAAGAACTGCGGCGCCGACAGGCTCATCGGCTTGCCGGTCCGCGCCAGCCGCACTTTCATGCCGCGCTCGAGTGTGCCCGAGCACACCCGCACAAAGGCAATCCGGTCGCGGTGGTTGGGGTCCATATTGGCCTGGATCTTGAACACGAAGGCCGTCATCTTCGGGTCGGTCGCTTCCACCGTGCGCGTATCCGCCACCTGCGCGCGCGGCTGCGGTGCGAATTCACCGAGCGCATTGATAAGGTCGCGCACACCGAAAGCCTTGAGCGCCGAGCCGAAATAAACCGGCGTCAGATGGCCTTCGCGGAATGCCTCCAGATCGAACGGCCTGCAGGCTTCAACCGCAAGGCTTGCCTCCTCGATGAAGGTGGCGCGTTCGTTTTCCGGCAACAGCCCGGCAACCTTGTCCGATTCCGGTCCGTTGACCGGCGTCAGCTCGGTTTCTCTGTCTGATCCGCGCATGGCGGATTTGGAAAGGTGGTAGGTGCCCGAGAAAGAGCGGCCCTGTCCGATCGGCCAGGTCATCGGCGCGGTATCGAGCGCCAGCTTCTGTTCAACTTCATCAAGGATCTCGAACGGATTTCGCGCCTCGCGGTCCATCTTGTTGACGAACGTGATGATCGGAATATCGCGCAACCGGCACACTTCAAACAGCTTCAGCGTCCGCGGCTCGATGCCCTTGGCCGCGTCGATCACCATCACTGCCGCGTCCACCGCCGTCAGCGTCCGGTAGGTATCATCGGCAAAGTCTTCATGGCCCGGCGTGTCGAGCAGGTTGAACACGTGCCCGCCATACTCGAACGTCATCACCGATGTTACCACCGAAATGCCGCGCTCGCGCTCGATCTTCATCCAGTCAGACCGGGTCTGGATCCGGTCCTTCTTGGCCTTCACCTCACCCGCCAGCTGGATCGCACCGCCAAACAGCAGCAGCTTCTCGGTCAGCGTGGTCTTGCCGGCGTCCGGGTGCGAGATGATGGCGAAGGTGCGGCGGCGGCCGACTTCTTCGATGAGTGTATCGGGCATCAGTGGCGGATTCCTGTTGATTGCCTTGCCTTCTAGCTTCTTGCGGCCCGCCATGCAATTGACCTCGACCCGTCAAGGGTGAAAGCT
This sequence comes from Hoeflea sp. AS60, assembly GCF_038900115.1. NCBI lineage: Bacteria > Pseudomonadati > Pseudomonadota > Alphaproteobacteria > Hyphomicrobiales > Rhizobiaceae > Hoeflea > Hoeflea sp. AS60. Next base: position 1,273,481 of record NZ_JBBMQP010000001.1, read on the forward strand.
TGGCTCATGACCCAACATGAAGTGCCTTCCGGGTTGACCCCGGACCTGCGGCCCGAGCTGCGTATCGTCCGCCTGCCGCACGGTGAAGGCCTTGAGTTGCCGTCTTATGAGACGCAGGGTTCCGCCGGCATGGATCTGCGCGCTGCAGTCGAGGAAGGCAGTCCGCTTGAAATCGCCCCAGGCGGTCGTTTCGCGGTTCCCACCGGGCTGATGATGGAAATCCCGGAAGGCTTCGAAGGCCAGGTTCGTCCGCGCTCCGGTCTGGCGCTCAAATCTGGTGTCACCTGCCTCAACACGCCGGGCACCATCGACAGCGACTATCGCGGCGAGGTCAAGGTGATCCTCGCCAATCTCGGCTCAGAGCCATTCACGGTCACCCGCGGCATGCGGATCGCGCAGATGGTCATTGCGCCTGTGGTGCAAGCGCGGGTCCGCCTCGAGCAAAGTCTCAGCGAAACCGTGCGTGGCACCGGCGGCTTTGGCTCGACTGGCACCCAATGAGTGGCCCGCTCACTGTTATTGACATGCACACGGGTGGCGAACCACTCCGGATTGTGACTGGCGGCTATCCGGAACTGCCGAAAGGCACGATCCTCGAAAAGCGCAGCTATGTTCGCGACAATCTCGATCACCTCCGCAAGATCCTGATGTTCGAGCCGCGCGGTCACGCGGACATGTATGGCGCGCTGCTGGTCGAGCCTGATCTGCCAGGCGCTGATCTCGCAGTCCTGTTCATGCACAATGAGGGATACTCCACCATGTGCGGCCACGCCATCGTGGCGCTGGGGCGCTACGCCGTGGATCAGGGGCTGGTGCAGCCCGGAGAGCATGTAACGATCGTCAACATCGAATGCCCCTGCGGTCTGGTGCGCGCCGAAGTCACCATGCGCGATGGCACGCCAGGAGATGTAAGCTTCGAGAGCGTGCCGTCGTTCCTGTTCGCCCGCGACAAGGGGCTCACCTTGGGCAACTGGGGCAAGGTCAGCTTTGACATCGCCTATGGCGGCGCATTCTACGCACTGGCCGACGCGCGCCAGTTCGGCCTCAAATTCGGCCGTGATCCTGTTTCGGCGTTTGTCGATGCCGCGGATCAACTGACAAAGGCGGTTCAGGCCGCTCATCCGCTCAGCCACCCCGACGCTGATGATCTGGCGTTTCTCTACGGCTCGATCCTGACCGATGGCCGCGATGCCTATTCGGATCAACCGACGCGAAATGTCTGCGTTTTTGCGGATCGCCAGGTCGACCGCTCACCCACCGGTTCCGGCGTCACCGCCCGGCTCGCGGCGATGCATGCCCGTGGCCAGATCGCTGCCGGGCAGGAGCGGATTTTTCAAAGCATCATCGGCAGCCGTTTTTCGGGCAGCGTCGCGTCGGTGACGACATCCGGCCCGCACCAGGCGATTACCGCGAACGTCTCGGGTCGCGCCTACTATTCCGGCAGGTCCGAATTCATAGTTGAGGAAAACGATCCGCTGGCGGCAGGTTTTCTTGTGCGTTGATCATTTTGAGCGAAATCGGGGTATGCAATTCCAGTTTTCTCGCGAATTTTGGAACGAAATTGCATCGTGGCTTATTCGTGTTTTGACGAAGTGGCTGGCCTCAAGGGCTCTCTCCGGCTAGAATCCGCCCAGAGGAAAAGGAGCCATGCCATGTCCGATTATTCATCTGAAACGCCCGGTCGCGGCCGCATATACAATTCCATCATCGACACCGTCGGCAACACGCCCATCGTCCGGCTTGGCAAACTCGCCGTGGCTGATGGTGTGAAGGCCGATCTCCTCGCCAAGCTCGAGTTTTTCAATCCGATCTCGTCGGTGAAGGATCGCATCGGCGTCGCCATGATCGAGGCGCTGGAAGCCGATGGCAAGATCACGCCCGGCAAGTCGACGCTTGTCGAGCCGACATCGGGCAACACCGGCATTGGTTTGGCCTTCGCAGCTGCCGCCAAGGGCTACCGGCTGGTGCTGACCATGCCGGAAACCATGTCGGTCGAGCGCCGCAAGATGCTTGCGCTGCTCGGCGCCGAGCTCGTTCTGACCGAGGGCCCCAAGGGTATGAAGGGCGCCATCGCCCGAGCCGAGGAATTGCTGAATGAAATCCCCGATTCGGTGATGCCGCAGCAGTTCGAAAACCCGGCCAATCCCGAAATTCACCGCCGCACCACGGCGGAAGAAATCTGGAACGACACCAAGGGTGGTATTGATTTTCTGGTTTCAGGTATCGGCACCGGCGGCACCATCACCGGCGTTGGCCAGGTGCTCAAGGCCAAAAAGCCGGGTGTCCAGATTGTTGCGGTCGAACCGGCGGATTCACCTGTCCTGTCGGGTGGAAACCCCGGCCCGCACAAGATCCAGGGAATTGGCGCCGGCTTCGCGCCCGGCGTGCTCGACACCGGCGTCTATGACGAGATTGCCAAGGTTACCAACGACGAAGCCTTCGAAATGGCGCGCCGGGTCGCAAGGCTTGAAGGCCTGCCGGTCGGCATCTCCTCGGGCGCAGCCCTCACCGCTGCGGTCCGTGTCGGCCAGCGTCCGGAAAATGCCGGCAAGCAGATCGTCGTCATCATCCCGTCCTTTGCCGAACGCTATCTCTCGACCGCGCTGTTCGACGGCCTCGGCTGAGGGCTGTTACGCCTGACGTAAGATCGAGCATACCCGGGGTATGGTCGAGCCGCAGAGCGTCAACACGTTAACCCGGCTCGTGCCAGCCCCTGGCCGATCTCGGCGGCACCGAGACCGTCGGCCAATCTCATGCTGCCGCAGATACCCGTTCGGACCCGATACGGTAGGAAATCGCCTCGGCCAGGTGAATCCGACCGACGGTTTCTGCGCCGCCGAGATCGGCCAGGGTCCGCGCCACCTTGAGAATGCGGTGATAGGCCCGCGCTGAAAATCGCATCTTTTCCGCCGCATCGCTGAGCAGCGCCTGGCCGCCCGCGTCGGGCTTCGCCACCTGTTCGACCAGCGAGGTCGTGCATTGTGAATTGGTGCGGATATCCGGACGTCCGAGATCGCGGTAGCGGGCCTGCTGCATGATGCGCGCTGCCGCCACGCGCGCTGCGACATCGGCGCTGCCTTCCGACGGCTGCGGTTTGATCAAGTCCTGCGCGGTGACGGCGGGAACATCGATGCGAATGTCGATCCTGTCCATCAACGGTCCCGAAATCCGGCCCTGGTAATCGGCTTGGCAACGCGGCCCGCGCGAACACGTATGCCCCGGTTCACCCGCCATGCCGCAGCGACACGGGTTCATCGCCGCGATCAGCTGGATATTTGCCGGATAGCTGACCCGATGATTGGCCCGCGCAATGACGCTCTCGCCATTCTCCAGCGGCTGGCGCAGTGAATCGAGTACCTGTGGCGTGAATTCAGGGAACTCGTCGAGAAACAGGATGCCGTTGTGCGCCAGTGACACCTCGCCGGGACGGGCACGCAGGCCGCCGCCAACCATAGCCGCCATCGAGGCCGAGTGATGCGGCGCCCGGAACGGCCGCCGATCCGACAGTTTGCCGCCTGCCAGTTGGCCCGCAATCGAGTGGATCATCGACACTTCCAGCAGCTCCGGCGCCGACAGCGGCGGCAGGATTGAGGGAAGCCTCGCCGCCAGCATGGATTTGCCGGATCCCGGAGGCCCAACCATGATCAGATTGTGCCCTCCAGCCGCCGCCACCTCAAGCGCCCGCTTGGCGGTCTCCTGACCCTTGATGTCCGACAGGTCAGGCAAGTTCGCAGGTGCTGCACGCATCGCCGGCACCGGACGCGCAAGCACCTGGGTGCCGCGGAAATGATTGGCAATGGCGATCAGCGAGCGCGGCGCGATGATGTCGATCTCTTTGCCGGCCCAGGCCGCCTCGGGTCCGCTGCCTGCGGGGCAGATCAGCCCCTTGCCGAGTGCATTGGCGCCGATTGCCGCGGGCAGGGCGCCCGCAACCGTGGCGATGGTGCCGTCGAGCGAGAGTTCGCCCAGCACCACATAGCCATCCAGTGCATCGCCCGGAATTGCGCCGAGTGCTGCCATCAGCCCGAGCGCGATCGGCAGGTCGAAATGGCTGCCTTCCTTGGGCAGGTCGGCGGGTGCAAGATTGACGGTCACTTTCTTGGCTGGCAGCGACAGCCCCGAGGCGTGCAGCGCCGCCTGCACTCGCTCCCGGCTCTCGGCCACCGCCTTGTCGGGCAGCCCGACGATATGCATGTTGACCTTGCCCGGTGCAATCATCACCTGGACGTCGACTGGCACCGCCTCGATGCCCTGGAAAGAAACCGTGCTGACCCGCGCGACCATGTGCTTCTGCCCCTTCATGTTGCCTGCCCACCCGCGCCGGTCAACCGAAGTTTCCCGTTATGCGCGATCTCGATTTACTTAAACACGGCATGCGGACTAAAACAAGAACAATACGGCAACAATTGCACCATTAAAGGGAATGCGGTTGTGTTGGGTTGTAGTCTGAGAACGTCGTCACGATTGTCATATGGGAGAATGCACAGAGATTGGCTGCTGTGTTTGCTAATGTTCGACAATGGGTATCTACCAAGGCCGATGCGACGGGGGGGCACCATCCCGCAAAGGCGGGTTCTCTACCTGAGCAGGGAGAGCCAGCCATGTATCGTTCATTGATGACTGCGGTTGCCGTTGTACTTTCAGTTTCAACGCAAGCTGCCGTCGCAGCCGATGGCGCGCCCCATGACTGGAGCGGCTATTACATAGGTGTCGACCTCGGTGGCGCACGGAGCAAGACAAACCTGACCAACACGGTCAGCGATCCGGCGCTGAACTGGACTGACTTCGGGGTCGGAGATAGCCTTGGCTACACTCGGTCCGGCCTGCTGGGTGGCGCCCATGTCGGGTTGAATTTCCAGCAAGACCGTTTTCTCTATGGTGCGGAACTCTCTGCCTTTGGAGCCGGTATCAGCGGCGGCGGCACTCTGCCGCCCAATCTGACGGGCAGCGCGGGTGACGATGTTTTCGTATCGAAAATCCTGATGCTGCTGCTGGCGACTGCACGGGTTGGCTACACCTTTGACCAGACGCTGCTTTACGCGAAAGCCGGCTATGCCGGTGCGAAAGTCAGCACCAGCGTGGCAGATAGTGTTGGTTCGTTGGGCGCTGGAAGCAATTCGGCCTGGCGCTCCGGCTTTGCGCTTGGAGCAGGTGTGGAACACGCGGTTGCCAGTAACTGGACCCTTGGTCTCGAATATGATTATGCCCGTCTCGGCAGCGCCAGCATCAATCTCGGCAATACGGCACCTTACGTCTTCAACGACAAATCTCGCAATGTGCACATGATTGTTGCCCGGTTGGGGTACAAATTTAGCGGAAACTGAACTACGTGAAAGGCCGTATTCCGGGCGGTGTCCGGGGGATTCGGCTCTAGACCGGATTTTGTTTTGCATTCAGTCCGGGACGGAGCAGCAGAATGGCCTTTCTCAAGGATGGCGAGCATCTTTTCGTCATCGATATCACCTACATCACCGCGCTTGAAACCATTGATCCGCTGGTGGCGCCGCATATGACTTTCATCGAGCGCAACTATGCCTCGGGCCTGTTCCTGGCCTCGGGCGCAAAGGTTCCGCGCACCGGCGGTGTCATCATCGCCCGCGGCCGGTCGGTGGCCGATATCGAGGCGCTGATCACCGGCGATCCGTTTCACATGGCCGGCGTGGCGAAATACCGGATCACCGAATTTGATCCCGGCAATGTCGCCGCCGCGCTGAGATAGGGCGCGGTCCCGCACGTCTCCGGTTTTAGTGCCGCTTGGATTCGACCGCGTCCCAGAACAGCGAGGCCACATCCGGGCCGCCGAAATTGCGGATTTCGCGCAGGCCTGTCGGCGAGGTCACGTTGATCTCTGTCATCAGGTCGCCGATGATGTCGATACCGACCAGGATGAAGCCGCGGGCTTTCAGCGACGGGCCGATGCGAGCGCAGATTTCCTGCTCGCGGGCCGTCAGCTCGCTGTGCTCGGCGCGGCCGCCGACATGCATGTTCGAGCGGGAATCGTGCTCGGCCGGCACCCGGTTGATCGCGCCCACCGGCTCGCCGTCGATCAGGATGATGCGCTTGTCGCCGGCCCGGACCTTGGGCAGATATTCCTGCGCGATGAACGGCTCGCGGTACATCTGCGCAAACATTTCCAGAAGCGACGTCATGTTGCGGTCATCCGGCTTGATATGGAACACGCCTGCGCCACCATTGCCGTAGAGCGGCTTCAGGATCATGTCGCCGACTTCGGCGCGGAAGGCGTTGATCGTCGCCGGATCGCGGCTGATCAGGGTCTTGGGCATCAGGTCGGGAAATTCGGTGACGAAGATCTTCTCCGGCGAATTGCGCACCCAGGCCGGATCATTGACCACCAGCGTCTTCGGGTGAACCCGTTCCAGAAGGTGCGTCGAGGTGATGTAGGACATGTCGAACGGCGGGTCCTGACGAAGCAGCACCACATCCATGTCGGCGAGCCTGATCCTTTCGGGCGCCCCGAGCTCGAAATGGTCGCCCTCGACATCGCGCAGGATCATCGGCTCGGCCACCGCCTCGATCTCGCCGTTGCGCATCGACAGCTGGTCCGGCGTGTAGTGAAACAGCTTGTAGCCGCGTGCCTGCGCCTCAAGCGACATGGCGAAGGTCGAATCTCCGGCAATCTTGATGGAGCTCACATGGTCCATCTGGACCGCGACATTCTTGATCTTGCTCATGGGTAGGAAGTCTCCGCCGATTTGATGATCTCACATAGGGCGTGGGTGGGGGGAATTGCAACGGGGGAGGGGTGGAATTGGGGGAATGGGCTTTGACTGCAAAGGGCGGGAAGCGGGATTTCGCCGCAACTGCGAAACAGCCCAGCAACTCTACAGCGAGTGGACATTCAGACGATTGCGAAGGCAGAATGTTTTCTGCCCGCCACATGGTAGCTTCGAGCCCATATTAACTTCGTAAGCGTATTGTAACGATCGAACTCGCGACATGATCGGCACCTGACATGCGATTGCTCACAGTTAGTCTGGAGGTATCGTAAATTGAGTGTCTAACTGGGATGATTTAGCGCAACTGGAGCAGACCAGATCGCAAACCGAAACCGAACGCCATCAAGACCAAAGTGATGATGGCGTTCGGTTCAACTTATTTTTTGATTTCTGGTGCCAACTTTAGTTTATTGGCTGGCTTTGCAAAATCTCTTGTCTCTTTCTTTGAGAACTGTTTTGGTGCCCGGATCAGTACATGATCTTTCGGAGCCATAATTGAACAGGTAGTACCGCGTTTGTCTAGTACGGCTTGGCTAGGACACACGTCAACATCCCAACATTTTCCAACATGTCTGCCACCGCATTCGGATGCTGCAACTGCCGTCTGCATGGTTATAATTGGAGTTGTAGGTGCGATGATGGCGAGGGCGACAAGTGTTTTTGCAAGTTTTTTCATTTCTAAAATTCTCCATATTTTCAATAATATTGTTCTAGCCAACTCATCCTGAACACCAAATGAACGATAGTGAGCTTTGCGGCCCCACTTGAGTGGTCCATTATAAAAGTTAGTGCATGATCGGCCTTTGGTCCATCGGGACGACGGCCTCTGGCGTAGGAGGGCGGTAGCCCAGAGCGCACTGTGGGGTCGTTTGGCGTTGTAGTGTTTCCTCCAGCTTTCGATAATGATCTGGGTTTCTCGAAGCGAGAAGAAAATTTCACCGTTCAGTAATTCATCCCGCATCCTCCCATTGAAGGTCTCAAGAGCCCGCTGTCCCGACATTGATCCATCGGAAATGCTGTGTGGTTGACGAATGGCGGCAATCGGGCAGCCGCGGTGCAGCATTTGACAAGGTGACGAAGGGCCGCTTCGGGCCGAAAGTGTTCACCCCCTAAAACGCATCCTCAAGATGCTTCGGCCACCGCCACGGGCTCACCACCATGATATCATGCCGCCACGACAATCGTGGCCCATCCCGCTGCCGGCTGATGAACAGTTCGCCCGCGGCCGCAATCCGCCGTTGCGCCGGATAGCTCACCGCGTCGACGCCGGAGGCCAGGTCGCGGCGGGCCTTGACCTCGACGAAGGCGATGAGGTCGCCTTTGCGCGCGACGATGTCGATTTCGCCCACCGGGGTGCGGTAGCGCAAGGTGACGATGCGGTAGCCCTTCAGCATCAGGGCGAGGGCGGCGAGCAACTCGGCGCGGCGGCCCTTGCGCTCGGAGCGCCGTTTTCGGTCGAGCTTGTCGCCCGCGCTCACGCCTCACCTTTCGGGGTGGTGCCTTTCATGGCAAGCAGCTGGGAATAGAGATCCTTGCGGTTGAACCCGGTGAGCCTGGCCGCTTCCGTCGCGGCCTTGCCTGCGGGCAGCTCGGAGGCGAGCCTCGCCAGCAGCGCATCGACATCATCTTCCGATGGTGCGGGCGTGGAGCCGGGGCCGATCACCAGCACGATCTCGCCGCGCACGTTCTCGTCCTCATACTGGGTGGCAAGCTCGCCCAGCGTGCCGCGCCGGATCTCCTCATAGGCTTTGGTGAGCTCGCGGCAGACCGCAGCCGGGCGCTCCGGGCCCAGCACCTCGGCAGCGGATTTCAGGCAGGCTGCCAGCCGGTTCGGGCTTTCAAAGAACATCAGGGTGGCTTCTGTTGTGGCGAAGCTCGCCAGCCGGTCGCGCCGAGCCTTGTCTTTGGAAGGCAGGAAGCCCGCAAACAGGAACGTGTCGCTCGGCAGGCCCGAGGCCACCAGTGCCGCCATCGGTGCGGAGGCGCCGGGGATCGGGATCACCGGCACTCCGGCCTCGATCGCGGTCTGCGACAGCCGGTAGCCGGGGTCAGAGATCAGTGGCGTGCCCGCGTCGGAAATCAGCGCCACACTCTTGCCCGCTTCCAGCGCTTCCATCAGCTTCGGTCCGACACGCTCGGCGTTGTGCTCGTGATAGGCGTAAGGCCGTGTGGTGATGCCGAAGCGGTCGAGCAGCACCCGGCTGACGCGGGTGTCCTCGCAGGCGATGATGTCGGCGCCTGAGAGCGTTTCCAGCCCGCGAATGGTCATGTCGCCAAGATTGCCGATCGGGGTGGAGACCAGATAGAGCCCAGGCTCGAGCGGCCGTGCGGTGATCTCGTGCCCGCTGACACGGAAAGACCGGACCGGCGGTTCGGTCACGGCACCGCCTTTACCGCCGCTGTCAGTCGAACTTGGTGTGGTCTTGCGCGCCATCTTTGCCCCGCAGCCCGCTCGCGGGTGTCACGCGTTGGGGCCATGTTTCAATCTGAGCCGGGTGTAGCAGACTTTTTCCAAGGGGTGTGAGAGGCAGCGGCTTGGAAAGTCAGTCGCTCGCTAGACCTTAAGGCTCGCGAGCTTCGCCCCGAAGCCGATGAACACGATGCCGGTCACGCCCTTGAGCCAGCGTTGAAACGAGGGGCCTCGCGCCGCGCCCGAAAGACGAGCAAACAGAATGATCATGGCCGAGAACCAGACCAGATTGAGCATCGAGTGGATGAACACAAGCGCAAACGATGCACCGAGCGCCCCGTGCGTTTGCGTTATGAATTGCGGGAAGGCTGCGAGGTAGAACATCGAAACCTTGGGGTTGAGCGCGTTGGTGAGGAACCCTTCGACAAAGGCCTTCGCCAACGTCCGCTGCCGTTTTGCCGGCTTGATGTCGCTGGCGGGCGGCAACCCGTTCCAGGCGTCCCGCAACGCCTTGAAGCCGATCCAGCACAGATAGGCAGCGCCCAGCATCTTGACGATGAAGAAGGCCTCCGCCGAGCGCACCAGGATCAGCGAAATGCCGAGAATGGAGAGTGTGCCATGCACGTAGAACGCGGCGACAAAGCCTGCCACATTGGCAAATCCGGCGGCCTTGCCCGAGGTCGGAACCGTCTTCGCGATCAGCACCCCGTTGGGGCCGGGCGACATCACCAGAAGCGAGGCGATAAAGCTGAAGCTCAGGAGGGTGGCGATATCCATCGGTTTGCCTTTCAGGTTGTGTGAATTCTGACTAAGGCAAAGACCTGCGATCTTGCAACACCTGTAAACCACCGCTTCTGACAGTTTTGGGCTGGCCAACAAGCCAGCAGGAAGCACTCGAAACGGAGGCGCATATGAGAGCATCATTGAGACAGAAGGCCATCGCAGTCTGCGACGCCAAAATCGCACAAAAAGGAGAGGGTGTCGGACTATCGTTCTACGCTTTCTTCGCCAACAGGAACGAGGATCCGGACCTGCTCATGGAAGCCGCGACCTGGTGGATCAAGACACACGAGCTCGATCATTTCGAAAAGGCTGTAAAGATTCGAGCCATGCTGGTCGATCTGCAGTGAGCAGCTAACAAGAAGTGCCTCTTTCCTCAGAACAGCTGCAGGGTCAGGCCTGTGGCTGCCAGCAGCATAAGCAGCAGCAGGCAGGCCTTCTTGTAGAACCGCTCATGGGCCGGACGAAACAGCAGGCTGCCAAGCCCGACGCCAAGCAGCACCAGCGGCGACATCAGTGCCCCGCGCCAGATTGCCTCTCGGGTCAGCATGCCATAGGCAAACAGATAGAACAGCGATGTGAACATGCCGATCGCCAGGTACATCACCAGCGATGCCCGCATCTGCTTCGGCTCGCTTCCGCTGGCCAGAATATAGAGCGCGATGACCATTCCGCCGACGGAAGCGAGGCCTGTCGCAAGCCCGGCCACCAGACCGCTGAGATAGAGCCCGCCTCGTGTTGCCAGGAATTCGGGCGCGAATTTGAGGATTTGCGCCACCGTCAGACACAGGATGAGGCACAGAGCCACCAGTTTGGAGTGATCGGTGCTGATGCTGGTGGTGGCGAGCAAACCCAGCGGCAAACCTATTGCCGAGGTGATCACCAGCACCCAGACCATCTTCATGTCGGCATTGCGCATGCCGCCCCTGAACATCGCCAGGCTAGCAGTACCCTCGAGCACAAAACAGATCGGTATCAATTCGACGGGAGGAATCAGAAAGGCGACGGAGGCCATCACGATTGCCGAAAGTCCGAACCCGGCAAAACCGCGCACTATGCCGGCAATGGAAACCGCTGCCATGACGACTATAAGGTCATTGAGGGGAAGGTCGGTAAGTTGCGTCAGTTCGGTGATCAAGAGGTAGCCTGTTTCAGTGAGAATGTTGCCGGGACAATGAACAATCACCGCCAGGTCTTAACTGTCCATTTCTGTCTGCCATGCAGTCCAGTAGCGTTCAGGGCGGCGAGCATCACAGAAACCTAAAGTTAATCAACACCATGTATTCCTTGTGGAATGTCCAGGGCATGTATTGGGTCTTTCCATGATAACGGCGTCGTGAAATGTTGAAAAAAGCATACTCCCGTTTACGAGACCTGATCTCCGTGCCTTCCGCCGACGAAGCCCTGCTCAAGGCGCAATTTGAGGTGTTCTCAAACCAGGTGCCGTTGATGTACGGTATCGTGCTGATCAATGCATGGGCGCTAGCCATTACATTCATGTCTTCAGCTCCTGTCTGGCTCTCGACATGGATACCCGTCGGACTTTCCGCAATTTGTGTTGCCCGTCTCGTGCGCTGGTTGCGGTCACGGCATCTGGTTCCTTCAGCTCAAGCCGCCCACAAGGCGTTGACGCAGACAAACCGGTTTGCCTTCATTCTTACGGCCGCTTTGACCTTGTGGGCTTTGTCGCTTTACCCCTATGGCGACCCCTATATGCGCGGCAACGTCGCCTTCTTCGTTGCCATCACCGGCGTTGGCGTCATTATCTGCCTTCAGCAACTGCCTTCTGCAGCTTCCATCGTCGCGATTATCATCAACATCATGTTCGTCAGCTACTTCAGCATGGTGGGCATCACGTCTTTCGCTGTGATGTCAGCCAATCTGGTGCTCGTCTCGATAGCCTTGCTACTGGTCGTGAAAGTGCAGTTCCGCCATTTTGCAAGCGCTGTGAGCGCACGGACCAAGCTTGAGGCAGCAAACCGGGAAAACGCCCGGCTAGCCAATGTCGACAGCCTGACAGATTTGCCCAACCGGCGGCAGTTCTTTGCGCACCTCGAGGCAGCATTTTCTGAATCGGAAGGAAAGCGCCTTGCTGTTGGTGTCATCGATCTGGATGGGTTCAAACCCGTCAACGACCTCTATGGCCACGCGGTTGGCGACAGTCTGCTGTTCGAGGTCGGAAAGCGTCTTTCCGCCCTCGTAGACAGCAACACCTATATCTCACGGCTTGGTGGAGACGAATTTGCTCTCACCGTCACCGATTGCCCCGATGATCCAACATTGCTCTTGCTGGGTGAGCAGATCTGCACCGCGCTGAGAACGCCGTTCGTGCTGACGGAGGCAACGGTACAGATCTCTGGTTCAATCGGCTTTTCGGTGTATCCGCAACTGGCAGGCGATGTGCACCAGCTCTATGAGAGGGCTGACTATGCCCTCTATCAAGGCAAACGCAACAACCGTGGCCACGCCGTGTTGTTCACCAACGAACATGTCAGCGCCATTGAAGAGAGCCAGCAGCTTGAACAGGTGCTGAGCAAGGCCGATCTCGAAGCAGAGCTTTCAGTCGTCTTTCAGCCCATCATCGATATTCGATGCGAGGACAACGTTTCATTCGAGGCGCTGGCAAGATGGAACAGTCCGGTGCTGGGCAACGTGTCGCCGGACCGCTTCATTCCTGTTGCCGAGCGTCTTGGCCTGATCAGCGACCTGACCTGTGCGGTGCTCAAAAAGGCACTTGCTGCCGCTTGCCGCTGGCCGGACGGGGTCCGTCTTTCATTCAACCTGTCGACCCATGACATCAGTTCCTCCGACGGTGTGGCAAACATTTTTGGTATCATTCTGTCGAGCGGCATCGATCCAAGCCGCGTGGATCTCGAAATCACCGAAACGGCGATGATGTATGATTTCAGCCAGGCCAAGGCGTCGATTGAAATTTTCAAGATGCTTGGCTGTGGCATCGCGCTTGATGACTTCGGTACCGGCTATTCCAGTCTGAGCCAGTTGCATGCCCTGCCGCTTACCAAGATCAAGATCGATCGCAGCTTTGTCTCCGGCCTGGACAAGAATCCTGCCAGCTACAAGATCGTCAAGTCGCTGCTTGCACTCAGCTCCGATATGGGTCTGGGATGTGTCATCGAAGGGGTCGAAACCAGGGAAGAGCTCGACGCGGTGAGAAAGCTCGGCGGTGTGTTGGTCCAGGGCTATTATTACTCCCGCCCTGTGGCCGAAACGGAAATAGCCAGGTTTCTGCCCAAGGCCGTTGCCGCCAGCAAGGCGAGCTAGAACGCCCTATCAATCTTACGATGCTTTAGGCTTCAATTCTCCGGTACAGTGGGCAAACGTCAACCTGCTTTGCTTGCCAGCCGGACGGTCCGGGTCGGGGGCTCAAGTAATATCTGTCAACGGTCGACGGATGGTGTCTTTGGCACCCGGATGCTGATGGAGCATTTGCCAGGGACATGCTCAGGCTGTGAGTGCCTCTGAGGCTGGTTGGGAACGGGCTATCTTGTTGACAACCCCGGGTATCAGCAGGGCAGGAGCGGGTCTGGCGAAATAGAAGCCCTGAATGGCATCGCATCCCATGTTGTTGATCACCGCGACCTCTTCGCTGGTCTCTGCGCCTTCAACCACGATATTGAAACCGAGGCCGCGGCCAAGCTCGAGAATGCCACGCAAGACCTTCTGTTTACGCAGGTCCGTGTCGATGTCGTAGACAAAGCTCCTGTCGACTTTCAACTGGTCAAACGGCAGACGGTTGAGATAGCCCAGCGATGAATAGCCGGAGCCGAAATCATCAAGCGACAGCAAAACCCCAAGCTCTCGAATTGCCGAGAGAACTTTCTGTATCCGCTGCTCGCTCTGATCGACAAACACCCCTTCGGTGATTTCGATGCAGATATCCTGGCCCGACAGGTTATGGCGGGTCAGGGCATCTTTCACAATCGCGACAAAATTGGGCTGCCAAAGCTGGATTGGCGACACATTCACCGAGATGTGCTTGAAATCAAAGCTCTGCGCATGCCATTTGGCCGCCTGCTCACAAGCCAGATCGAGTACCAGTGTCCCCAGATCGATAATCTGGCCGCCGGCCTCGGCAATGGGAATGAAGAGACCCGGCGAAATCGGTCCGTCTGCGGGATGTATCCAGCGAGCAAGTGCCTCGACACCGGTCAACTCGTTGTTGGATGGATTGATCTGCGGCTGGAAATGAATCTCGATCTCGCGTTCGGCAATGGCAACGCGAAGCATGCGCTCCATCCGGATATTGTTCTCGAATTCATCATGCAATTCCGAGGAGAAGAATATGGCCCGGTCCCCGGTTTCCTTGGCCTTGCGCAGTGCCAGTCCGGCATTGCGGTGGGCTTCGTCGGCGTCGTTGGCATCGTGCTGCAGCAGCACAATCCCGATGGATGCCGTCACACGAACTTCACCCACGTTCATCTGCATCGGCTGATGAAGAGCGGTGAGGAGTTTTTCTGCAAGTCTGGACACCTGTTCAGCAGAGCTTCCGTCCCCTATCAGGAGCGTGAAATGATCAGCGGAGAGATGTGCAACGCGTGATCCATCTCCTGCGATCTCCGTAATTTTCCAGGCCACCATCTTGAGCACGCTGTCTCCGGCCAATTGTCCGTAGGCGTCATTGATCTGCTTGAACTTGTCCAGGTCGAGATGCAGCAATGTCCACTTGCGTTTGCCCGACAGGCTTTCGCGCAAGGCGATGTCGAGATCATTTAGGTAACGGCCCCGGTTATGCAGTCCGGTCAGATCGTCGGTATAGGCCAGGTTGGCAAGTTTTCCCTGGAGCGCCACGACCCTTTGAAGTCCTTGCGACAGGGCGCCAATTTCGTCCTGCCTGTTCTCGTAGGGCACCGCACCTGGCGGCGTCTCGGCGGCCAGATCTTCGGCATATTTAGCAAGCACCCTGAGTGGCTTCAGTTCTGCAGCCATGCTGAAAGCGCTGAACGCGGCAGCCAGCAAGACGATGATGATGGCGGCAATGATGATCTGCGTCCGCAATTCCGTCTTGGCGGCAACCAGATCATCGACCCAGCCGACATCGACTGCAAGTGCGCCTGCAACGGCGCCGGTGGTGGCCTGGATCGGTGTCAGATATGCGAGCCGCATGCGCCCCATGACGGGCACTTCGCCCAGGTGCGGGCGGTTGTTGATGAGGTTATCATAGGCGGGATGGCCACTGCCGATCGACATTGGCGGCGGCATGGACCCGTCGGGTTTGCGGAACGTTGTGGCGAAGCGATCAAACGCCCTTGTCTCGGGATTGAGCCTGAACAGATTGGCGGCACCCTGATTGACCGAGCCAATCTCTTTCAGAAGCGCATCGTGTTCGTCGCGGAAAGTGAGAGAACCTTCAGTCGAGGCGACCGTGAGGCGAATGGCTTCCGGCCTGCCATCCTGATCCCGGACCGCAACATACTCGGACGCAAGCTGTTCGGTAAACAGTGCGACGGCTGCGCGTGCTGCGCGGTCGATGCGGATTGAGGAATTGGTCGCGGTGACTTCGTAGAGTTTGACGTAGCCAAGGGTGGCTGTGATCAAAATCGACACAGAAACGATAAGAACCAGGCGCGTCGTGATTCTACTGGTGATCCCTGTAAGCAATGCAATTAATCTGGGCATGCGTTGGTTCCCCAGTCAAAAGTCTAATGAGATGAGTAGGAGTAACAAACAAAACTTGCGTGAAAATGTAGATAATATACTCAATTTTTAGCAATTACTGTGTCTTTCTGCGCCCGCTATTAAAGGCTCGTCAATTCTTTTGGGGCGCTATATAGCTTAGCTAACCCCTGCGTGTGCCATGGTTTGAAGCCGCAATCTTTACGACTGCGCCACCGGTATCATCAGATTGAAATGCAAACCTTGTCGCCGGCAAGGTCCAGGTACGGCGGCGTTCAGAACGCCAGATCGGCCACAACCGCGTCAAGCACAAGCATGCCTGCCGGCGTGCAGCGGATCCGCTCGGACCCCATCTGCTCGATCATGCCATGATGGATCAGGAAATCTGTGCGGTCCGGATCAAGGCCACGGCCGGAAAGGGCTCCCCAGCGTTTGAGATTGATGCCCTCGCGCAGTCTCAGTCCCATCAGCAGCAACTCGTCGGCCTGTTCCGAAGCGGTGAGTTCGGTGGTTTCAACCATGCCATGGCCATTTTCTGCCACCAGCTTCAGCCAGGTCTCCGGCGTGCGCTCGGTCGCGGTGGCGATCTTGCCGGCCTTTGTTGAAAGACGGCCATGGGCGCCGGGTCCGATGCCGACATAGTCGCCATAGCGCCAGTAGGTTAGGTTATGACGGCTCTCGGCACCCGGACGGGCGTGGTTCGATACTTCGTAGGCTGGCAGTCCGTGGCTTTCGCAGACCTGCCGGGTCAGCTCATAAAGTTCGGCCGAGAGATCGCCATCAGGCACGATCAGCTTACCGGCCTTGTGCAGCCCGTAAAACGGCGTCCCTTCCTCGATTGTCAGCTGATAGAGCGACAGATGATCGGCGGCGAGTGAGATCGCCTCTTCCAGCTCGGACGCCCAGGCCTGAGCCGTCTGGTCCGGACGGGCGTAGATCAGGTCGAACGACATGCGCGGGAAGATGTCACGCGCCAGCCCGATCGCCTTGAGCGCATCGGCGCGGTCATGCAAGCGTCCGAGACGCTTGAGATCTGGATCGTTGAGCGCCTGCACGCCCATCGACACGCGGTTGACGCCGGCCTGGCGATAGCCGCGAAACCGGCCAGCCTCGACACTCGAGGGATTGGCCTCAAGCGTGATCTCGATCCCGTCGGGCACGACCCAGGCTTCGCGCACTGAGTCCAGAATGGCGCCGACCGTATCGGGCGACATCAGCGACGGTGTGCCGCCGCCAAAGAAGATGCTGGTGACAACCCGAGGGCCCGATATAGCCCGCATGGCAGCGATTTCCTTGCGGAAGGCTGCGACATAGGCCTGCTGGTCGATGCCGGCGTGCCGGACATGGCTGTTGAAATCGCAATAGGGGCATTTGGCGGCACAGAACGGCCAATGCAGATAGACGCCGAAACCGGGTTTGCCGGTGTCTGGCGCAATGGCGTCGGGCCCGGTTCCGTCAGTGGAGAGGGGTGGTGTGCTCACGTGGGGCTCACACCGAGCCGTTGCTCGGCAAACAGCTTGAAGGCCCGCGCCCGGTGCGACAGCGCTGTTGCCTGACCCGGCTTCCAGCCGTGCTTTTCCTCAGCCGGCATCTCGCCAAAGGTGCGGCTGTGGCCGTCCGGTCGGAACACCGGATCATAGCCGAAGCCAAGCGATCCGCGCGGCGGCCAGACCAGAACGCCCGGCGCTTCGCCGCGATAGAAACTGACCTCACCCTCGGGCGTCGCTAGGCACAGCACGCTGACAAACCGGCCGGTGCGTTCTGCATCGCTTTTTGCATGCCGCGCGCGAAGCGCATCCTCGACCTTCTGCATGGCGATCATGAAATCGCGACTGCCGTCTTCAAGCGTCGCCCAATCAGCGGTGTAAACCCCCGGCGCGCCGCCGAGCGCATCCACCACAAGACCGGAATCATCCGAAAGTGCTAGGAGCCCCGAAGCTCTTGCCGAAGCAAGAGCCTTGGTCGCGGCATTGGCCTCGAACGTATCACCGGTCTCTTCAGGCTCCGGCAGACCCAGTTCGGCAGCCGAGGTAACCTCGACGCCGAGCGGTCCGCAAAGATCGCGGATTTCCGAGATCTTGCCGGCATTGTGGCTGGCGACCAGGAGCTTGGTGAGGGGCGCGTTCGACATGGTTGTTACAGAGGTCTTGCGACCACTTCCTTTTGCATGGCGACCAGATCGGCGATGCCGTTCTTGGCCAGTTCCAGAAGCTCGAGAAGCTGCTCCTGTGTGAACGGTTCGGCTTCGGCTGTGCCCTGGATTTCGACGATGCCGCCAGAGCCTGTCATCACGAAATTGGCGTCAGTCTCGGCTGCCGAATCCTCGAGATAATCGAGATCGATCACAGGCTGGGAGGCGAAGATACCGCAAGAGACAGCAGCGACATGATCCTTGAGCACCCGTTCGGTGCGCACCATGGCGCGCGCTTCCATCCATTTCAGGCAGTCATGCAGAGCGATCCATGCGCCGGTGATCGCAGCCGTGCGGGTTCCGCCATCTGCCTGAATAACATCGCAATCGACCGTGATCTGGCGTTCGCCGAGTTCCTGCAAATTGACCACTGCACGCAACGAACGGCCGATCAGACGCTGGATTTCAAGCGTCCGGCCACCCTGCTTGCCCGACGTCGCCTCGCGGCGCATGCGGTCACCGGTTGACCGTGGCAGCATGCCGTATTCGGCAGTTACCCAGCCCTTGCCGCCATTGCGCAACCAAGGCGGAACCCGTTCTTCAAGGCTCGCGGTGCACAGCACATGGGTGTCGCCGAACTTGACCAGGCAGGAGCCTTCGGCATGCTTGGATACGTTACGTTCAAAGCTGACCGCCCGCATTTTGTCTGTCTTCCGTCCCGATGGGCGCATCGTGTCTCTCTCCTGATTTCAATATTGCCGCCTTCTATCGGCGCACGCTGCACGATGCAAAGAAAAAGCGTTTTTGCCTCGTCTATTGCATAATAGTACGTCAATGCGGCTCATCGCCTGTTGCCTCTTCCGTGTTGATGCGCAAATCCCTATATTCCAGCTAGGCAGTGCCGCAGGCGGCCTGTAGGAAAAAGCGCATGACCATGAACACGCCATCGATATCGGCTGATCTTGTCGGAGCACTTGATGAGCGCTCGCGGGAGATTTTCCGTGCGCTTGTGGAAAGCTATATGGAATCCGGCGACCCGCTCGGCTCGCGCAGCCTGTCGCGGATGCTGCCGATGTCGTTGTCCCCGGCTTCGATCCGCAATGTGATGAGCGACCTCGAGGATCTGGGGCTGATCTATGCGCCCCATATCAGCGCAGGCCGGTTGCCCACGCAGAAGGGCCTGCGGTTCTTTGTCGACGCCTTCATGCAGGTTGGTGATCTGCAGCCCGAGATGCGCCAGACCATCGAGCGCCAGGTGCATTCGGAAGACACCAGCCGTCCGGTGGAAGCGCTGCTGACCGAGGCCAGCCAGATGCTGTCGGGCATGACCCGCGGGGCAGGGCTCGTCATCGCCGCCAAACAGGATTCCACCATTCGCCATATCGAGTTCATCCGGCTTGACCCGAAGCGCGCACTGGTGGTGCTGGTCGGCGGCAATGACCAGGTTGAGAACCGGGTGATGGAATTGCCGGACGGTGTCACCGCCGGGCAATTGACCGAGGCCGCCAATTTTCTCAATGCCCACCTGGCCGGGCGGACGATGAGCGAAGTTCGCAGCGAGCTCGAACGCATTACAGCAGAGGTCCGCTCAGAGCTTGATGTTCTCTCGCAAGATCTGGTTGAGCGCGGCCTGGCGGTCTGGGCTGGCAGCCGCGAGGGCGCGAACGCTGCGCGGTTGATCGTGCGCGGTCGCGGCAATCTGCTTTCAGGGCTTTCGGCGGGCGAGGAGCTTGATCGCCTCAAGCTGCTGTTTGACGAACTTGAGCGCAAGGAAAGCCTGATCGAGCTGATGACTTTGGCCGAAGAGGGATCCGGTGTTCGCATCTTCATCGGTTCGGAGAACAAGCTGTTCTCCCTGTCGGGCTCGTCGCTGATCGTGGCGCCCTGGCGCGATGGCGAGGACCGTGTGGTCGGCGCTGTCGGCATTATCGGCCCGACCCGGCTCAATTACGCGCGTATCGTCCCGATGGTCGATTACACCGCGCAACTGGTATCGAGGCTGGTGCGCAAGTAGAGCCCGGCCTGTCAGGACAAGGGCTCAGGCCGATTTTCCGTTTGGACGTGCGAATATAGCGATTTTTGCGGCGTTCATTGGCCCCCAGATCTATCGTCGGGCGTCGTGGGGCCTTGATTTTTGCGGCCCGAACGTCGATATGCGAGGCATATCTCCGGGTCACAACTCTGATCAGTGGCCCTACGACATTTATCAGAACAGTCAGGACATGCACACCATGAGCGATGAAAGCCAGAGCCGCGAAAATGAAAACCCGCAGGCAGGCGCCGCACACAAGGCTGATGAGGCTGCAAAACCCGCGCAGGACCAGGAGCTGGATCCGGTGCAGGTGCTGATGGCCGAGATTTCCGATCTCAAGGATCAGCGGCTGCGCATGGCGGCCGAGATGGAAAACCTGCGCCGTCGCACGGCGCGCGAGATCAAGGACGCCAAGACCTTTGCAGTTTCGGGCTTCGCCCGTGACATGCTGCAGGTTTCCGACAATCTCCAGCGCGCGCTTGCAGCGGTTCCCGAGCAGGCCGAGAGCGATGCCGACAACGGGCTCAAGACGCTTGTTGAAGGCGTCGAGCTGACCGAACGCGCCATGCTGTCGACACTGGAGCGCCACGGCGTCCGCAAGATCGAGCCTATGGGCCAGAAGTTCGACCCGAACTTCCACCAGGCAATGTATGAAGTCCCCAACACGGACGTGCCGAACAACACGGTCGTTGACATTGTTCAGCCCGGTTATGTGATCGGCGATCGCATGCTGCGTCCGGCCATGGTTGGCGTCTCCAAGGGCGGCCCCAAGGAAACGGCGCAGCCTGGCTCCGCCAAGACCGACTCGGACGGACCGAACCCTTCGGCCGGTTACGACGTGTAACACCATCCCCGGCGGGGAAAGGAAACACCCATGACCCCGCTGGAAGGACTTGATTACGCCGGTGTCGCGGTTTTTGCCGCCACCGGTGCACTCGCCGCCTCGCGCAAGCAGCTCGACATGATCGGGTTTTTCTTTCTCGCAGCCGTCACCGGCATCGGCGGCGGTACTTTCCGTGACATCGTTCTGGGCGCCACACCTGTCTTCTGGGTGGACAAGCCTGCCTATCTGGTCGTCTGTGTCATCGTCGCCGTGATCGTCTATTTCACCGCCCACCTGGTGGAATCACGCTACCGCCTGTTGCTCTGGCTCGACGCGATCGGCCTCTCCGCCTACGCGGTGATGGGGGCGGCCAAGGGACTTGCGCTCAGCGGCTCGCCGATTGTTGCGCTTGTCACCGGCATGATGACGGCAACGCTCGGCGGCATATTGCGAGATCTTCTTTCTGGCGAACCTTCAGTGCTGATGCGGCCCGAAATCTATGTCTCCGCTGCCCTCGTCGGCGCTGGCGGATTTGTCGCCGCAAGCCTGATCGGCGCGCCCCTGATCGCGGCATCAGCCGTTGGTGTCATCGCAGCCTTTGCGGTGCGTGGCGGGGCCATCAGATACGGCTGGGCCTTTTCACCCTACCGCTCACGCGCAGGCCGCCCGCCCGAAGATGTGATGTGATTGTTGCGGTTTGGCCCGCCGGTTACGGCCTGGCCTGCTAGCTGCGCTGCAGGGCCAGATGGGCGCCGAGGCCGACCAGCACCGTTCCGCCAAGCCGCCGCATCAGCCTCTGCGCCGAATTGGACTGCCTGAGCCTGGCCATGATCGCCCCGGCCAGCATGACGCAGACGATGTCAGCCGATGAAAAGATCAAGTTGACGACCGTCCCCAGGATGAGGAACTGCAGCCAGACCGGAAAGCTTGCTGCCGCATCGACGAATTGCGGCAGAAACGCCATGAAGAAAATAGCGGTCTTCGGGTTGAGGATCTCGACCGTCATGCTCTCGACAAAGGCGCGGCGCCCGGATTTTGGCATCAGACCGGGAGCAGAAGCCGCATCCGGCGCAGGTGCGCGGAACAGCGATATGCCGAGCCACACCAGATAGACAGCGCCCGAGAGCTTCACCGCCATGTAAAGCCACGGCACAGCATGAAACAGGATCGACAAACCCGCAGCGGCCGCGGCCACGTGCACGTAGCAACCCAGATGAATGCCGAGGGAAGCCATGATCCCGGCCTTTCGGCCGCGCGCCGGTGTTTGCGCTGCCGCATACAGCATCGCGGGACCGGGGATGTAGGCGAAGATCACCGTCGTGACGAGAAAAGTGATCAGCAGTTCGACTGATGGCATGGCTTTCCCCAGAGATGGCTTCAGATGAATCCTGCGTCCCGGGCGGCATCCTTGAGCGATAGCTGCGGCCGCGGTCCGATCTGCTGTATCACCAGGCCGGCTGCGAGGCTGCCGAGTTTGCCGCAGACATCAAGCGGCTTGCCATTGGCATAGCCATGCAGAAAGCCTGCTGCGTAGAGATCGCCGGCGCCGGTGGTGTCGACCACCTCATTGATGGCGATGGCTTCAATGTCATGACGTTCATCGCCGCGGACAATCACCGACCCGTGCTCGGAGCGGGTGATGGCTGCGAGCTTGCAGTCCTTGCTTATGAGCGATACCGCGTGTTCGAGATCATCCGTCTCGTAAAGCGCTTTGGCTTCGTCCGCATTGGCAAACACGATGTCGATGGTGCCCGAGCGCATCAGCTCGAGAAACTCTTCGCGGTAGCGCCCGACGCAGAACGGGTCGGACAGCGTCATCGACATTTCCCGGCCGTGCTTGTGACCGATCTCGGCGCACTGGCGGATGGCGTCCTTGGCCCGTGGCGGGTCCCACAGATAACCTTCGAAATAGGTAATCTTCGCATCGGCGACCACATCGGCCTCGATGTCCTCGGGCCCAAGCTCGACGCAGGCTCCCAGATAGGTGTTCATCGAGCGCTCGCCATCAGGCGTCACGAAAATCATCGACCTGGCGGTTGGCGGCGTGCCATCAAGCGGCTTGGTATCGAAATGCACGCCGAGCGCGCGGATGTCATGGCTGAAGATCGTGCCGAGCTGGTCGGACGAGACCTTGCCGAAATAGGCCGAACGGCTGCCAAAGCTCGCAAGTCCCGCCGCTGTGTTGCCTGCACTGCCGCCCGAGGCTTCGATCGCCGGCCCCATGCGCGAATACAGCAGTTCGGCGCGGTCGGCGTCGATAAGGTTCATCGCGCCCTTGATGATGTTGTTGTCGACGAGAAAACCCTCGTCGCAGCGGGCGATGATATCGACAATCGCATTGCCGATGCACAGGACATCAAAACGGCTCATTCGTAATCCTCGTTTTCGACTGCGGTCTCAGTGCGCAGCCGTGTCTCTCTTATCGGTTTTTGCGCAGGATGGAACCCCGCCAAAGGTTCTTACCGTGTCGGAGGTATGCCTTTACCAGGTTCAGCCAGCCGCCTTTTGAGTTCGTATAGCGCCTCAAGCGCATCGCGCGGTGTCATATCGTCGGGGTTCAGATCTGTCAGATAAGCATCGGATTCCGACGGCCCCTTGGCGGCAGCCTTCACAGGTTCCTTGTTCACCGGCATGGCAAATAGCGGCAGGTCATCGACCAGCCGGGCCGCAGGGTTCTCCCGCTCACTGGTTTCAAGCAGCTGAAGCACCTCCTTGGCGCGCGCAACCACCGCGTCGGGAAGCCCTGCCAGCCGCGCCACCTGAATGCCGTAGGACCGGTCGGCGGCGCCTGCGCCGACTTCATGCAGGAACACAACATCGCCCTGCCATTCCTTGACCTTCATGGTGGCGTTGGAAAGCCTTGGCAGTTTTTCCGACAGCGCCGTCAGTTCATGGAAATGCGTGGCGAACAGGCCCCGGCAGCGGTTTTCGGCATGCAGATGCTCCACCGCCGCCCAGGCGATCGACAGCCCGTCGAAGGTCGCGGTGCCGCGGCCGATTTCATCGAGGATCACCAGCGAATGCGGGCTGGACTGATTGAGAATGGCCGCCGTCTCGACCATTTCGACCATGAAGGTCGAGCGCCCACGCGCCAGATCATCCGATGCCCCGACCCGCGAAAACAGCCGGTCGACCACGCCGATATGCGCCGCTCCCGCAGGCACGAAGGAGCCCATTTGCGCCAGGATCGCAATCAGCGCATTCTGCCGCAGGAAAGTCGATTTACCGCCCATGTTGGGGCCGGTCAGCAGCCAGATCGCGCCGCCCTCATCCCTTTCGGAAGGTGGAGAGAGATCACAATCATTGGCAACGAATGGCTGCGCGGCCTGCTTTCTGAGCGCCTGCTCGACAACCGGATGGCGTCCGGCAACGATCTCGAAGGCCAGGCTGTTGTCTACTCTCGGACGGGAATAGCCCTGTTCCTGTGCCAGTTCGCCAAGTGCTGCCGTCACGTCGATCACTGATAGCGCATCTGCCGCCGCCTTGATCGCATCGGCATGGGCAACAGCCATCAGCACCAGCTGGTCGAAAGCCGCAAGCTCGATCGTCAGCGCCTCACCGGCGGCATTGGCGATACGGGTTTCGAGATCGGAGAGTTCTGTGGTGGTAAAGCGCATGGCGTTTGCCATTGACTGCCGATGAATGAACCGCGCCTTGGCCTCGTCGCCCTCCGTCAAGGGCCCGGCGTTGAGCGCTGTGACCTCGATAAAATAGCCCAGCACGTTGTTGTGCTTGATCTTGAGCGAGCGAACACCGGTTTCCTCGGCATAGGAGAGCTGCAGCCCGGCAATCACCCGTCGCGACTGGTCCCGCAGCGCCCGGAGCTCGTCGAGTTCAGCTGAGTATCCCGCGCGAACAAAGCCGCCGTCGCGCTTCATCAGCGGCAATTCGTCATCAAGCGTTGCTGCCAGTCGCGCGCCGATCTCACCCGGAACAGCCCTCAGCGAGGTCACTGCTTTTTCCAGATGCGCAGGCATCTCGTCAGTGCCAAACATTGCGGCGATGTCGTTGGCAGCTGTCAGGCCGGCCTGGATCGCGCCGAGGTCGCGCGGACCGCCCCGATTGAGCGCCAGTCTCGACAGCGCCCGCGGCATGTCGGAAACACCCTTGAGCGCACGGCGCAACCTGTCACTGAGCGTCGGATTGGCAATCAGATGCGAAACGCCGTCAAGCCGTGCATTGATGGCGTCCGGATCGGTCAGCGGCGCCATCAGCCATTCGGCAAGCTTGCGCCCGCCGCCGCCGGTCACGGTCCGGTCGACGGCCTTGATCAGGCTGCCCTGCCGGTCACCGGACAGCGTGCGCACCAGCTCAAGGCTGGCCCGTGTCGCGGGATCGATGAACATCCGCGCGCCATCGCTTTCGCGCTCTGGCCTTCCAAGCGGTGGCCGTTCGGAAAACTGGGTCTTTTCAACATAGGCGATCACAGCCGCCGCTGCGGCCAGCTCGGCGCGGGAAAAACTGCCGAAGCCATCCAGCGAGCCGACCTCGAAGAACCGCGCAAGCCGGCCTTCGGCAGATGCGCTATCAAACAGCACCGCCGGCTGGGGGGCGGCCACCCGGCCGATCTGGTCGATCAGCGGCCTGATTTCCGGATCGTGAAACAAGTTGTCGGCCAGGATCAACTCGCGCGGCTCGACCCGGGCGATGTCGGCCATCAGCCTTGCCAGCCGACTTTCGCCGACGTGGAATGCGCCTGTGGAAATGTCGATCCAGGCAAGTCCGTATTGCGCTTCGCCCGATCCCTTGACCCGCGCCAGCGCCATCAGGAAATTCGATTGCGACGGATCGAGCAGTTTTTCCTCGGTCAGCGTTCCGGGCGTCACCAGCCGCGTCACGTCGCGCCGCACCACCGATTTGGAGCCACGCTTCTTGGCTTCCGCCGGGTCCTCGGTCTGCTCGCAGACAGCGACCCGGAACCCGAGCGAGATCAGCTTCTGCAGATAGTCGTCCGCCGCATGCACCGGCACGCCACACATCGGAATGTCCTGTCCCAGATGCTGACCTCGCTTGGTCAGCGTGATGCCGAGCGCCCGCGACGCATCGACCGCGTCCTCGAAGAACAGCTCGTAGAAATCCCCCATCCGGTAGAACAGAAGCGAATCCGGATTGTTCGCCTTGATCTCGATGAACTGCTCCATCATCGGCGTCGCCGTCGCCCGGCTTTCCGGCGAGGCAAGCTGGGCGGTCGTCAGGATGGCAGGGCTAAATGGGGATTCGGCGTTCAAGAGGTAATGCCTGTCTTGGGTTTTCAAATGTTTGCGATGTAAGCTTCACCGGCCGCGCGGCTTTACAGCCCGTGCCAACCACCCTAACGGTGGGATGAGGACAAAGACAACAGGGTTGAGGCGCCATACACAGGCTCGCCCACGCCCGGGTGGAGAACGATGCCGTCGAGGTGCAATTTGCTTCGATGTTGAGGGGCCGAGTTTCTGAGGCAGATGCGGCTTCATTTGACAAAATTGTCTTTTTGGACAGATACGCCGTTCTTTCTCTGTACACATTAGATCCGACAGGTCGAACGTAACTATTCAGCAGGCTTCAAACCCTGAAGATGCAACCCATAATATAATTAGTAACATATAAATAAGAAACAGGGCCTTGCTTGAGATTCGCAGAAGCCAATAATAATCCATATTGTAGTAATGGTGATCTTTTTTTAAAAATGGAATTCTGAGTGAATCAAATATAAAAAAAGATTCGAACCAGCTTCCGTAATTTATAAGTGACAATGCGACTGAAAATGAATAGATAATTACAAAATAGAGGAGAAATAAATAAATAATGTAATTTGAAAGAACTTCATTAATATTACAAAATAGATTCATATAAGAAGCCTCGATCATGCCGATTGATATTATTTAAAACCGGATTTGTATTTGCTTAAAATCTACTCGAATATCTTCCCCTATGCATCCGAATTCTACCTCCCTCCAGCGAACGGCGCAAGCGAGGACTGAACGAATTTCCGGCGTTCAAGAGGTAATGCCTGTCTTGGGTTTTCAAATGTTTGCGATGTGAGCTTCACCGGCTGCGCGGCTTTACAGTGCGTGCCAACCACCCTAACGGTGGGATGAGGACAAAGACAACAGTTACGAGGCGCCGTACACAAGGTCGCCCACAAGGGATGGAGAACTATGCCAGGGATGGACAAGTCAGATCGCTCGATTTCCGCTGTAACCGATCAGGAGGCGCTGGATTTCCACTCCCGCGGCCGGCCCGGCAAGCTCGAAATCACCCCCACCAAGCCGATGTCGACACAGCGCGATCTGTCGCTGGCCTATTCGCCGGGCGTAGCCGTTCCGGTCAAGGCCATTGCCGAAGATCCGTCGCGCGCCTTCGACTACACTGCCAAGGGCAACCTCGTGGCTGTTATCTCCAACGGCACTGCGATTCTGGGTCTCGGCAATCTCGGCGCGCTCGCCTCCAAGCCGGTGATGGAAGGCAAGGCGGTGCTGTTCAAGCGCTTCGCTGATGTCGATTCCATCGACCTTGAGGTCGACACCGAGAATGTGGAGGAATTCATCAACTCAGTGCGGTTTCTCGGACCGAGCTTCGGCGGCATCAATCTCGAGGATATCAAGGCGCCCGACTGCTTCATTATCGAGCAGCGGCTGCGCGAACTCATGGACATTCCGGTGTTCCATGACGACCAGCATGGCACAGCCATCATCGCCGTCGCCGGGCTGATCAATGCGCTGCATCTGACCGGTCGTGATCTCAAGACCACCAAGCTTGTCTGCAATGGCGCGGGCGCCGCAGCCATCGCCTGCGTCGAACTGGTCAAGGCAATGGGCTTTGCGCCGCAGAACATCACCCTGTGCGACACCAAGGGCGTGATCTACAAGGGCCGCACCGAAGGCATGAACCAGTGGAAATCGGGCCATTCCATAGAGACAAAGGCGCGCTCACTGGCTGACGCCATGGAAGGCGCCGATGTCGTTTTCGGCCTCTCCGCAAAGGGTGCCCTGACATCGGAGATGGTCGCCTCGATGGCGAAAAACCCGATCATTTTCGCCATGGCCAATCCGGATCCTGAAATCACGCCCGAGGAAGTCGCCGCGATCCGCACCGACGCCATCATGGCGACAGGCCGGTCGGACTATCCCAACCAGGTCAACAATGTGCTTGGCTTTCCTTACATCTTCCGAGGCGCGCTTGATGTGCGGGCGTCGACCATCAACGAGGAGATGAAGATTGCCGCCGCCAATGCGCTGGCAGCGCTTGCGCGCGAGGATGTGCCCGACGATGTCGCCGCCGCCTATCAGGGCGTGCGGCCGCGCTTCGGCCCGCAATATATCATTCCCGTCCCGTTCGATCCGCGACTGATCTCGGCCATTCCGGTAGCTGTCGCCAAGGCTGCGATGGAATCAGGCGTGGCGCAGAAGCCGATCCTCAACATGGATGCCTATGCGCAGGAACTCTCTGCAAGGCGCGATCCGATCGCCTCTACCCTGCAGCGGCTCTACGAGCGGGTGCGCCGTCATCCGCGCCGCGTCGTCTTCGCCGAGGGTGAGGAAGAACAGGTCATGCGCGCCGCGGTCTCCTATGTGAACCAGAGGCTGGGCACCGCCTTCCTTCTGGGCCGGGAGGAGCAGATGCGCGAAACCGCCAAGCTCGCAGGCATCGATCTCGACCGTCCGGGCATCGAACTGGTCAACGCCCGCGTCTCGCGCCGGGTCGAGGCCTACACCGATTATCTCTACGCAAGGCTGCAGCGCAAAGGCTACCTGCATCGCGATTGCCAGCGGTTGATCAACACGGATCGAAACCATTTCGGCGCCTGCATGGTGGCGCTCGGCGATGCCGACGCCATGGTGACGGGCACCACCCGCAACTACTCGACTGCACTCGAGGACATCCGCCGCTGCGTCGACGTCAAGCCAGGCCACCGGATGATCGGCGTGTCGCTGGCACTGTGCCGCGGCCGTACGGTGATTGTCGCCGACACTGCCGTCATCGACATGCCCAATTCCGAGGAACTGGCGGACATCGCCGAGGAAGCCGCAGGCATGGCCCGCAGGCTCGGCTATGAGCCGCGGGTGGCGATGCTTGCCTATTCCACTTTCGGACATCCTACCGGCGAACGCTCTGAGCGGGTGCGCGATGCGGTCAAGATTCTGGACAAGCGCCGGGTCGATTTCGAGTATGATGGCGAGATGGCTGCCGACGTGGCGCTCAATGCAAAGGTACTCGAGCAATACCCGTTCTGCCGCCTGTCGGGCACCGCCAATGTGCTGGTGATGCCGGCGTTCCACTCGGCCTCGATCTCGACCAAGATGCTGCAGGAACTCGGCGGCTCCACCGTCATCGGCCCACTGCTCGTTGGTCTCGACAAGTCGATCCAGATCGTCTCCATGGGCGCCAAGGATTCCGACATCGTCAACATGGCGGCTATTGCTGCGTATAATGCGTCGAGTTGATTGGACGGGACGCTAAGGTCGTCGCGACAGGTTCACTTCGCCGCCGCGTCGAGATAACGCTCAAAAGCCTTGAGCGTTATCTCCGAGACATGATGCTCAAGCCCTTCTGCGTCCATTTCCGCCGTTTCCGGCGGCACGCCGACAGCGACAAGCAGATCGACAACGGTGCGATGGCGTGCACGGACACGTTCGGCGAGCTCAGCGCCTTCATCGGTCAGGAAGACGCCGCGATAGGGGCGCGAGACCGCCAGGCCTTCGCGCTTCAGCCGGGCCACGGCCTTGGTGGCGGTCGGGTGGGTTACGCCCATGCGGCTGGCGATATCGGTGATCCTAGCCTCGCCCATTTCTTGGATCAGGTCGCTGATCATCTCGGCGTAGTCTTCCAGGATCGCCATGGCTTGCGCGGCGCGGGCCTGCTGGAAGCGCTCGGATTGCGCTGTCGGCTGCGCACCATCGTCTGCTGTCATCGTGTCTGCTCCGCCCCGGCGCTTTTGGTTGAAACTCAAATTACAGAATACAGCCATGGCTACATTTTGTAAAATGCACGCAACATTTGTCCCTGGATTTTGAGATCACGGCCTTCGGGTGAACCTAGTTGACAGAAATGTAGCCAAGGCTTTAAATGTATGGCGCGTCACCATATTTTATATTGGTGAACGACCTTCAGGATTGCATTCATGGGTTTAACGGCATCGGAACGGACACGGGCGGCATTTGCGGATGTGCTCGCCGGCAAAAGTCGGCGTGGCGGCGGTGCATTGCTGTTTGCCGGACCGGCGATTGTCGCGTCGGTCGCCTATATGGACCCAGGCAACTACGCCACCAACATTCAGGCCGGAGCCGGCTATGGCTATGGATTGCTGTGGGTGGTGCTGGTTGCCAACCTGATCGCAATGCTGTTTCAGGCACTCTCGGCCCGATTGGGCATTGTCACCGGCAAGAACCTTGCCGAATTGTGCCGCGAGCACTTCCCCGCGCCGGTTGTCTGGGTGATGTGGGTGATAAGTGAGATTGCCGCCATGGCCACCGATCTCGCCGAGTTTCTCGGTGGCGCGATAGGTCTGTCGCTCCTGTTCGGAATGC
This sequence comes from Hoeflea sp. AS60, assembly GCF_038900115.1. NCBI lineage: Bacteria > Pseudomonadati > Pseudomonadota > Alphaproteobacteria > Hyphomicrobiales > Rhizobiaceae > Hoeflea > Hoeflea sp. AS60. The sequence continues at coordinate 1,303,534 of NZ_JBBMQP010000001.1, forward strand.
CGCTGATGGCCGGCATGGTGGTCACCGCAATCGTCACCTACGGGATCCTGCTGTTCGAGGCCCGCGGCTTCAGAACCATGGAGCTGATCATCGGCACCCTCGTGTCGATCATCGGCCTGAGCTATGTCATCGAGATATTCATTGCGCCGATCACCTGGGGGGATGCTGCCTATGGCATGGTGACGCCGCAACTGGCCGATATCAACGCGCTGACCATTGCTGTGGGCATCATCGGGGCAACCGTGATGCCGCATGCGATCTATCTGCATTCCGGGCTGACGCAAAGACGTGTGGTGATCCCTGATGAGGCCGCGCGCCGCAAGGTTGTGCGGTTTTCAAATATCGAAGTTGTGGTGGCGCTTGCGATTGCCGGCCTGGTCAACATGGCAATGGTGATGATGGCGGCGAGCGCGTTTCACTCCGGTTACAGCGAGGTGGCCGAAATCGAGACCGCCTATCACCTGCTCACCCCCTTGCTTGGGGGGGCTGCTGCCAGCGTTTTCCTCGTCTCGTTGATTGCTTCGGGCGTGTCGAGTTCTGTGGTCGGCACCATGGCGGGACAGATGATCATGCAGGGATTCACCACTTGGCGCCTGCCGGTTTGGTTTCGTCGGCTGGTGACGATGATCCCCGCCTTCGTCGTGGTGGCGCTTGGCGTCAATGCGACCAGTGCGCTGGTGATGAGCCAGGTTGTGCTCAGCATTGCGCTACCGGTGCCGATGGTGGCCCTGATCCTGTTTGTCGGACGCAAGGAGGTCATGGGAGAATTTGCCACCGGTCGCCTGCTGCAGACGCTGGCAATTGTCGGCGCCACGATTGTGCTGCTGCTGAATTTCGTTCTGCTGGCACAGGTTTTCGGCGTTGCCCTGCCTGGATTTGGCAGCGCATAGCAAAGGTTCCGGGCAGCGAACCGAGCGCCCCGCAAACTGAAACTTGGTTCAGTCTGTATCAGCCGTAGCGGCGTACCCGCTCGGGCATCGGCGCAGCCTCTTCCGTGGCAAGCGGCTTGCGCACGAACCAGAGCGCCTTCCGTCCACTGGCAAGTCTCTCGAGTTTCACCGGTTGATCGGCAAAAAACTCGTCGACCGCGCGCGAGGCGCCGGGCCATTTGGGTTCGGCATAGTCGTCAAACACCACAATGCCGCCGGGCACGAGCTGCTCGTACAGTGCATTGAGGCAATCAAGATGCGATTCATAGATGTCGCAATCAATGAACATGAAACAGTATCTACGGGGCTTCAGCTTCGGGAGTGTGTCGGAGAAGAACCCCTTCACCACATAGCCATTGACGCGGTATGTGTCGAAGAACTGAAACAGCCGCTGCGGCACATCGGATGCGTGCCTGAACTTGCGTTGGATCTTGAAGCGGAAACGGAACGGGCCGAGGTCGGCGTCAAGAATTCGGTCCTGTGGAAACCCCTCGAAACTGTCGCAGGCGAAAAGCTTCTTGGAAGGCGCGCGTTGCCGCAGGCTGCGGCCCATCAGGCGCGTGGTGCTGCCGCGATAAACACCGCACTCGATGACGTCGCCCTCCAGTCTGAGGCTCTGTTCCAGCAGTTCGATCAGCGGGCTCTGGTTGCATTGTTCATCGAGCCTGCGCCAGTATTCGGCCTGGCCGGTTTCTGTCGTCATCAATCTGGCGATTTCGTCATCCTGGCGAATGCGCAGCTGGTCAACCCGCTTCATGGTCGACCTGCCAGTCGCGTATGCCTGTCGACAGGCTGCCGGATTTCTTGCAAGTGCTGCACTCAATCAAACCTTCACATTGCATTTCTTGACCTGCAGCAGACACAGCAGGTGGTTTTGGGCTGGTGCGCATACAGTATGATGCCCCAGAGTGCAGGATCATGGTTAATTATCCTTTAAATTCAAACAGTCAGCTTGCGAGATTCGACCTTGAGCACGGGCAAGGCGGAGCCGCCGAGGGGGTCCGTTCCGCACAATCCCTCGATAACAGGGCTTCCGCTCTAGCCCCGGTTGCCTGATTTTGATAATTCACCCCTTGGCTCAGGGTGGTCTGGATTGAAGGTGACGTCGGAAAAATGGCGTGATGACAAACAGGAAGCTGCCTGAATGAGATCAGCGGCTCCGAGACAAGGCTTGGCAATGCACAGTGAGAAGCCATTCAAGACCTACCTGATCAACCTCGATCGTGCGGTTGACCGGTGTAAATTCATGGATTCGCAGCTTCGTGACCTGGGCTTGGACTATGAACGCATTGCTGCGGTCGACCGTTTGAAGATTGACGCATCGGTTGCTGAATTTGATGCGAGGGGCTACCGGCTGTTGCATGGCCGCGGCTTTCACGATGGCGAAATTGCCTGCTACCTGAGCCATATTTCCTGTCTTCGGGCCTTCCTCGAAAGCTCTGCCGACCACGCATTGATTCTCGAAGATGATTGCCGCCTGCCGGTTGATCTCCCCGCAATTATCAATGCTGCGATCGCCAATGGCGCTGAATGGGATATTCTCAGGCTCTCGACGGTGAACTCCGGTATCCGTATCCCTTACCGCAAGATCGATGACAGCCATTCGCTGGCCATTGCCCTGACCCGCGAAAAGGGTGCCGGCGGATATGTGGTCAACCGTCGCTGCGCCGAGGTTTTTCTCGAAAAACTCCTGCCGATACGCGTCGCCTGGGATATCGCATTCGATATCGAATATCTGATGGGTCTGAGATCGGTCTTCGTCGAGCCGGTACCCATAGATCAGAACACCGGGCTGGAAACGCAAATCCAGTTCACGGCGAAGCGGGTCAAGCTGTCGTCGGCTCGCTACCTGACGGTTTTCCCCTACCGGGCCTATCTGGAAGGCAGTCGCTTTGTCCGCCGCGGCTTGCGCTTGCTCTGGAAAAAAATCGGTTCCGGCAGGGCCTGAGAAGAGCCGTCATCCCTGATTTTCGGGCAGGTCGGAATTACCCTCTTGCGCGGCGTGAGCCGGTGATCTTGCCGATCTGATAGCGCAGATAACTCGAAACCATGCGTCCGTCGCCATAGAGCTGCTCTGCAAGCTCACGCCCCTGGCGCGCCTCGCTCTCGATGGCTGCCGCATCCATGTCAGCTCGCCGGAAGATGACACCGGTCGGGCTGACTGTCCGTTCGGGTTTCAATCCCGCGCGTGCTGCTGCAACCACCAGATTGTGCTGGTTGAAACCTGTCAGGTGGGCGAAATGCAGTGCGCCAAATCCCTTGTTGGGTTGGCTGGTCCCCAGATCTGGGACTTCCACATAGACGAGCCCCCCGGGAACCGTCCACTCTGCCATCTGCTGCATGGCCGCAACCGGATCGCGCAGGTGTTCGACCACATGAAAACACGTGACAAGATCAAAAGGTGCCTGAAATTTTACGTCCTGCCACCCGGCCACGGTTATCCGCTCGCCATAGAGTGAGCTGGCGAAGTTGCCATAGGTCTCGCCGGGCTCGAAGCCATGCGAATCGTAACCCTTTTCCAGCATCGCTCCAACGAACTCGCCGGAGCCGCAGCCGAAATCCAGCGTCCGCGCACCGGGCGCGAGCAGGCCTTCAAGCTGGGTGCTGCGATTGGCGGCCTCAAGACGGCGCTTGCGAAGGTGCCGTTCCTTGGGCTCGGTCGTGGCCGCCTGATAATCAAACCGGTAGTAATCCTGGTAGTAGGTGGCCAGCTCCACGTCCGTGGGCATCGGGTTCGTATAGAGCAACCCGCAATGTCCGCACATCGAGGTTGGTAGCCGCTTGAGACGGCGGTCGATCGAAACCACTGGCTTGCTGTGGTCGTGTCCGCAGGCACGGCAGGGTACTGCCTCGCCCTTGTAAGGGTACGATGTAAACGGCAGGAAAAACTGCAGAATATTGTAGGCCATCATAACTCCAGTCACGGCACACCGGGGTTGGAGCGACCCAAACCCTGCCGACATGCGCTGACCTAGCCTTTACAGGCGCATCAAGGCAAATGGAATTTTCAGGAAGGCATGCGGCTGATTTGAGCCGTCCAGCATCAAATCAGCCGGTTCTGTCGGGAAATAGCAGTCTCGCTCAGGCCGCAAACCGTGAGGCGTCGGCACCGTAGTGGTTGATATAGCGGCCATTGATCTGCTTGACCGGCAGGATCACCAGGACATCAGTTGTTCCGAAGGCTGCATCAACCACGGCCTCTTCCGAAACCAGGGCGCCCACCCTGAGATAGCCCTTGACCAGCGGCGGCATGGCAGCCAGCGCTGCCCGGGGATTGATCGCCTCGACCGGCATCATGTCGATCGAGAGCCCGCGCCCGGCAATCGCACTGACTTTCCAGTCGGCATTGGCTGATGCGGTCTGATTGAGGAACGAGAGCGCCAGCGCATGGGCGTACGGCTTGTCGCCCGGAAACGAGGCGCACCCGAACATCACGTCAATACCGTGGCTGAGCGCATAGGCCCAATTGCCCTGCCACAGCGCTTCCAGAGTGCGGCGGGTGCGGTAGGTGCTGAGTACGCATGAGCGACCGAGCTCCAGAAAACGTTTGTCGGGATTTCGCCCCGTGAGATCCATGACATCGAATTCGCTTTGCGAGTAGAAGCCGTCATGGCGCGCCGCGACTTCCTGCCTGAGCAGCCGGTAGGTCCCGACAATCTGCTCCTCGACGTCGCCCGTCAGTGCGGTGTCGAGCACCAGAAGATGATCGCAATAGCGATCGATGCTGTCGAAATCCCGCTTCTGCTGCATCGCATCTTCGGGAAGCCGTGCGCCCATTTCCTCGACAAACACGCGGTAACGCAGCGCCTGAGCCGCCTCGACTTCGCTGCGTGTGGCGGCGAGCCGGACGTCCAGTGACCCGATGCGGCCCAGAATCTGGCTTGCCGGCTTGTAGCCTCCCATCGGAGCGAGGAATGGCGTAGACAAAGGCCGATGCACTTGCGTTTCCATGGGTAATCTCCCGCTTGGTGATGTCGGGGTTCAACCATGATTCTGCGACATCCGAGTGACATTTGCCATCCCGGATGCGGTCTTTTCGAGTTCATAGTATGATTTGCGTGCAGTTATTCTGCAGGCAAAGCCAGGATCAGCGGCCGTTGCTCCGAATTCCGGTGCTGCACACAAGTGCAATCATGTAATCGTGGCCGTCGCATGCCGCCAACCAAACAGCGCGATTTGAGCGCGGCGGGGTCTATCAAGCAGCGCGAGCTCGCTTGCCGGCGGTCATTGTCACCAGTTGCAGCAGCCACTCCGGGTCGACCGGCTTTTCCGCATGCCCGTCAGCGCCTGCCGCCAGCAGGTCGTCTCGTGTGGAAGCCTGGCCGTCAGCCGTCAGCACGATGATGGGCAGACGCGCAAGCTGGCCCGCAGCTTCCTCGGCACGAATTTGCTCAATCGCGCTGCGTCCATCAAGTTCTGGCATGGAAAGATCAGTGATGACCAGATCGAAGCTCGCCAAACCTCCGGGGCGCTCCATTGCCTGGGTCACGAGCGCGCGCCCATTCTCGACAACGGTCACGCGATGCCCCTGACGCGCAAGGTTGGTGCGGACCACCAGTGCGTTGACCGGGTCGTCTTCGGCCAGCAGGATATCGAGCGTCGGGTTGTCGGAAGACCGCTCAAGCATCACTGGCCGCGGCTTGCCGCACAAGCGGTCACGATCCTCACGGTCATCACGCCGGGTCAGGACATTGACCAGCGATGCCCGACGCACCGGACGTACCAGCCACGCATTGGCGCCATGGCCTGAATGGCTTTCGAGATCGCGGCTGTCTTCCGGTGCGATCACCAGAGTGCGTGCAATACCGGCCGGCAATTCCGTCGGAGCCGAAGCCAGAAGGCTCTCTGCGCGGTCCGCGAGCCTGCGGTCGACAACAATGTCGCTGAGCGCCGCGCCGGAGCGATAGAGACGGGTCAGCGCAGCAATTATGCTGTCCGCATCATCTGCCGTCTCTGCGATTCCGCCGAGATCACGGATCGTCCAAAGCAGCGCCGTTGAAACCGGGCCCCGCGGAGCGATCACCAGCACCGCACGCTCTGCAAGCGGGCCACGGACCGGTGCGCCGGTTTCCGGAACGGCCAATTCCTTGACTGGAACGGTGAACCGGAAGGTGCTGCCCTGTCCGGCGGTTGACGTCACGCCGATTTCACCGCCAAGCGCCTCGATAATGCGCGCTGAAATGGAGAGACCCAGTCCAGCTCCGCCATGCTTGCGCGTCGGGCCGTTGTTGGCACGTTCGAACTCGCCAAAAATCCGCGACTGGTCTGCTTCTTTCAGTCCCGGACCCGTGTCCGCTACGATGAAAGCCAACTGCTTGTCTTCGCGCGTTACTTCGATGAGCACGCCGCCGGTCTCGGTGAACTTGATGGCGTTTCCGACCAGATTGAACAGCACTTGCCGCAATCTGCCAATATCGGACGTGATCTGGCGCGGTGCTTCCGGTGCGATATGGACCGCAATTTCGATGCCTTTTTCATGGGCGCGCGAGGCCATCAGTTCGGAGACACCGTTGACCAGATCTTCGAGATTTCCCTCTTCGTGCCTGAGATGCAGGCGGCCCGCTTCGATCGAGGTTACGTCCAGCAGATCCTCGATCAGGGACAGCAGCGCCATGCCGGATTCGCCGGCGGTCTTGAGATAGCTTGCCTGTTCCGGTGTTGTCTGGGTCTGCTCGAGCAAGTGCGTCATGCCGAGAATGCCGTTCAGCGGTGTGCGGATTTCATGGCTGACTGTTGCCAGAAAACGGGTTTTGGCATGGTTGGCGGCCTCGGCCTTTTGTCGTGCGTCAACCAGTTCCGCTTCGGTGCTGCGCGCTTCGGTGATGTTGCGGCCAATGCACTGCCGGGTAAGCTGGCCAGAGACGGGATCTCGGGCAGTGGTCTCGTGCCAGGCCCAGATTGTCTGGGTTTCGCCTTCGCCAAGCACCAGTTCAAGATCCCCGTTGCCGGAGGCGTCCACAGGTTCGATGCCGGCCATGGCAAGCGTCAGGCCGACCGGATTGTCAAACCCCGTCGTAGAGCGGAATGTTTCATTGGCATAGATGATCTGGCCGTTGAGGCCGCAGACCGTGACCATGTCGCCGAGCGCATCAAAGATGCTTGCGAGCTGGTTCGAATACTCGCCAAGTTCCCATTTGCGGTCGAAGTCGTGTTCTGACAGACCGTTTGCTTCCGCATTCGGGCGTGTGGGCACGGCCTTTGCTGCGACGTTGACCGAGCGTCGTAACAGTGGCACCGCCGCATAGATGGCTATGCCGGCGACCGATGCCATCAAAATAGCCGGTGCGTTGAAGGCAACGGAAACAGCTGTTGCCGTCAGCGCGGCAGCGACTGCAAACAACGGCCGCGAAGCAGATTGCCCGGGGGCCTGCTGCGGCCGTTCCCTGTCGACGAAAACGTCAGGAACCGGCTGACTGTGCATCGGTCCCACCTGGGGCGCGCTCAATTGCGCGCTCGCCTGTTCGCTCAGGGCTCGCTGGAGGGTTTCTTGAAGTCGCAAGGGTTCTGTCATCATGGACCCGTGATACCACGGGCCCCATGAGCAAAGACTTCAGCGAAACCGTCAAATTTTAGCGATTACGCATTCGGCCGCTTCATGTCGACAACGACGCGACCGCGGATCTGGCCGTCCATGATCGAATGCGCTGCATCGATGATGCCGTCAAAGCCGATTTCAGTCGACAGCGCTTCGATCTTGTCGAGATCGAGATCCGTGACCAGGCGTGACCAGGCCTCCTGCCTCAGCGCCAGAGGCGCCATCACGGAATCGATGCCGAGCAGCGATACGCCGCGCAGGATGAATGGTGCCACCGATGTCGGCAGGTCCATGCCCTGCGCCAGGCCACAGGCCGTCACTGCACCACCATAGGAGGTCATTGACAGCACATTGGCGAGCGTATGGCTGCCTACGGCGTCAACGGCACCTGCCCAGCGTTCCTTGGCAAGTGGCTTGGCCGGACCCGAGAGCTCATCGCGGTGAATGACTTCAGAAGCGCCGAGGCTCTTGAGAAAATCGGCTTCCTCGGTGCGCCCGGTCGAGGCGATGACCTCGTAGCCGAGCTTGCCCAGAACCGCGATCGCCACGGTGCCGACGCCGCCATTAGCGCCGGTGACAACCACCGGGCCACGGCCAGGCGTGATGCCGTGGCGTTCGAGCGCCATCACTGACAGCATGGCGGTGTAGCCGGCAGTGCCGATCGCCATCGCCGAGCGGGCATTCATGCCTTCAGGCATCGGGATCAGCCAGTCGCCTTTCAGGCGGGCGTAAGCGGCATAGGCGCCCGTGTGCACCTCGCCAACGCCGAACCCGTTGAGGATCACCTTGTCGCCGGCCTTGAAGCGTTCGTTCTGAGAGCTCACCACCGTCCCGGCGCAGTCAATGCCCGGAACCATCGGCCAGCGCCGCACCACCGGACCCTTGCCGGTAACGGCGAGGCCATCCTTGTAGTTGACTGTGGTCCACTCGACTTCGACAACCACGTCGCCTTCCATCAGATCATCGAGGCCCAGTTCGGTCACATTGACCGACATCACCTTGTTTTCGTCGCGGGTGAGCAGAATGCCCTTGAAACGGTCTTGCATGGAAGCTCCTCTGGTATGTTGAGCCAGACTGGCCCGCCCGGACCTGAAGATCAAGGGCGGCGGGGTCCGGTTGATTTTCAGGTTCGTCTTTTGCGTTCGCTCAGGATCAAGATCAGTTCGTCGAGAACGATCAGTGCAGCACCAATGCTGATGAAGCTGTCGGCTAGGTTGAAGACAGCAAAGGACCAGCTTTCGGTGTGAAACAGGATGTAGTCGACGACGTGGCCATACACCGCGCGATCAATCAGGTTGCCGAGCGCCCCGCCGATGATCAGCGCATAGCCGAGATGCGCAATGCGGCGGTCAGAAGGCGTCCGCCACCAGAGATAGAGCACGAAAACAATCACCAGCGCGGTCAGAGCAAGCAGTCCGGAATCGGGCATGCCCTTGAGCAGCGAAAACGCGATCCCCTCGTTCCAGGTGCGATAGAGTGCAAACATCGGGATCACCGGCACCAGTTCATGAAACGGCAGCCGTGTCTCGACCAGCCATTTGATGATCTGGTCGAGCGCAACAGCGCCTCCGACAAGCAGGATCATTGGCACGATCCGGCTCAGTGCGGACTGTTTGCTGCGGGATTCTGTCATTCGCCGGGCTCGCCAAGCGCGAGCAGGTGCCGACGCGCCTCAAACAGCATGACGCCCGTGGCAATCGCAAGATTGAGCGAATCCGCCCGACCGGTCTGTGGAATGCGGGCAAGCTTGCCGCAGGCATTGGCCAGCGTATCCGGCAGGCCCTGCTGTTCATTGCCCATCAGCAAGACCACAGGCTGGCCCTTGTAGCCGATAGTGCGGTAATCGACGCTGCCCTTGAGGTGGCTGCCAACAACAAGTGCTGACGATTTTTTGGACCAGCTCAGGAATTCCGTCTCGCTTGCCCGGACCAGCGGAACGGCAAACATCGAGCCCATGGTGGCGCGCACGGTTTCCATCGAGAACGGGTCGACCGTTTCGCCGATCAGGATCACGCCCGATGCGCCGGCAGCGTCGGCGGTGCGGATGATGGTGCCGAGATTGCCCGGATCGCGAACCCTGTCGAGCGCGATCCAGGTTTCGTCCTTTGCCGGGGAGATTGAACCGAGCGGCGACAGTTTCTGATCGAAGACGGCAATCACGCCTTGCGGATTGTCGCGCCGGGTGATCGCGGTCAGCACCTTCTCGCTGACCTCCAGCACCAGCCCACCACGCGCCACCGTCAGCGCGGCGATTTTTTCGACCTGAGGCTTGCCCCGTTGCGTCTTTGCGTAGATCAGCGTGCGGATCGACCAGCCGAGATCAATCGCGTCGATGACCAGCTTCAGGCCCTCGGCAAGGAAGGTGCCGGTCTCGTCGCGGTGCTTCTTCATCGACAGCGCGCGGATGTCCTTGATGATCGGATTGGAGAGACTGGTGATATCCTTCACCTGTCCGACCCGAGCCGCCCCGCTTCGGGGGCTTTCTTGATCACTCATACGGGCAGCCACCTTGAATAAAGCGATGTCGACAGTGCCCGGCACTCTTCAGGTTCGGGCTTGCCGCTCTCGCGGATGATCAGTTCGCCCGATTCCACCCGGCCGCCGGCACCGCGCATGGTTTCGCGCATCAGCTCGTGCGTGGCGTAGAACGAGGCGCGGATCGAATAGGCGGTCAGCACCAGGCCGACCGGCTTGTCGCTCATCAACTCGCGGCAGATATCAAGCATCAGCGGCAGGTGCTCGAACAGATGCCAGACTTCGCCATTTGGTCCACGGCCGAATTTCGGCGGATCGGTGAGAATGATGTCGTAGCGGCTGCCGCGGCGCTCTTCCCGCGCGATGAACTTCATCGCATCTTCGCAGATCCAGCGGATCGGCCTGTCTTCAAGCCGCGCCAGCGCCTGGTTTTCCCGCGCCCATCCGATCGCCTTCTTGGAGGCGTCGACATGGGTGACTTCGGCTCCGGCCTTTGCCGCAACCAGCGAGGCAACGCCTGTATAGCCAAACAGGTTGAGCACCTTCAGCGGCCGTTTGGCTTCCGTGATGCGGTCCGCCATCCAGCGCCAGTGGGCAATCTGTTCGGGAAACACGCCGACATGGCGGAACGAGGTTAGTCGGCCGTGAAAATCGACATCCAGAAGTTTCATCGGCCAGGTTTCGCCGAGCGGAATACTTGGAAACGCCCAGCGGCCGATCCCGTCCTCGTCGGTGTCGCCGGTAAACACCGCGTCCGCCTTGTTCCATTCGGAATCCGTCAGTCCACGGCCCCACAGCGCCTGCGCTTCAGGCCGCACGATCCGCAGGCTGCCATATTGTTCCAGCTTTTCGCCCTGGCCGGCTTCGTTCAGGCCCATGTCGAGAAGCTGGTAGCCGTCTTCATTGCCGGTTTCCAAAATCAGCGGCGCGGTCTGCTTTGGCAGCGCGCCGCTGCGCTTGTTCAGCGGTCGGAGCGGCGCTTGCGGTTGCGCATCCGCACGCTTGTCGGAACTTTGCCTGTCCGCGGGCTTCCGGTCAGATCGCGAGCGCTTCTCCGGATGCGGTCTGGCCTGGTGTGCGGTCCCGTGGTCGGCGCCTCGGCCGGCATGCGCAGGCTTTGCCCCCGGCTTGCCACCCAGGGGCTTTCCGCCGGTTGGCCTGCCGCCTTTCGGCTTGGCATCGCCCGGCTGGGCGGGGCCGCCGCGTCGTGGCTTCTGGGTGCGCTTGTCCGCCAAAGTCCGAAATGTCCAGTTTGTGTCTGTGGTCAGGCCTTTGAGTGCAACATGACCTTCGTTTTCATGAGAGACTGCACATAGCAATCCGATATGGTCTTGGCAAAGCCGTTTTCGCTTTGCATAGATAGGGCAGCAATCAGGGAGGAACGTATCCGATGGAAATGAATGGCGAAGAACGCATTGCTGCCCCGCGTCAGCTCGTCTGGGAAGCGCTCAATGATCCCGATGTGCTGCGCGAATGTATTCCGGGCTGTGAAAGCCTGGAAAAGAGCTCCGACACCGAGATGTCAGCTACTGTGAAGGTCAAGATCGGACCGGTGTCAGCCAAGTTCTCAGGTGACGTGACGCTCGAAAACATCAACGCACCCGAGAGCTACACCATCTCCGGCGAAGGCAAGGGCGGCATCGCCGGCTTCGCCAAGGGCGGCGCGGATGTGAAGCTTGTCGAGGACGGTGCCGAAACCGTGCTCAGCTATGCGGTCAATGCTCAAGTCGGCGGCAAGATCGCCCAGCTCGGCTCCCGCCTGATCGATTCAAGCTCGAAAAAACTCGCCGGGCAGTTCTTCACCAAGTTCAACGAGGTTGTAAGCGCCAAGGCTGCCGGGGTGTGAGGGGAAGTGATGGCAAAGCGTCAGGCAGATAGCGTTGCTGGTTGGGTTCTCGTCGTTCCAGATACAGCGTTTTAAGTGGTTTGCATGTCTGATTGGCGCGCGGATTTCCGTTCCTTCAAGAGCTGGGAAAATTCATTCGACCTTGGTGTTTCGCTGTGACTCGCCAAAGTTTCTTTCGAATTCCCTCGGGCTCAAGGTGCCGGTACGCACCTCCCGAGAATTTCGCCCAGTCTAAAGCCAGCCCTTGTTTCACAAGAGCCGCCGAAAGGTCGGTGCCGTCTGGAAGGAAGCATTTGGCAACGACACGGTCGTAGCTCTCTCCCTCCAGCACCTCGGCGGTGATTACTTTACCTCTGCATAAGCCAATCATCGCAAATTTCGCACTCTTCCCCCAAGGTTGATCAAGCTCGGGAGCGTCAATTCCTGCTAAACGGATACGGGTTTCGCGGATTACAATAGTGTCGCCGTCAATGACGTAGCATTTGCCACTCAATGTTTTTACGCGGCAGAGATTGCTCTGCGTCTTCTCTACGCCAATAGACCAAGGGACACCGGATTGCGATTCGTATCTTGCTTTATCTTGTCTACGGTTGGAGTAGCCTGATTGCTTTCGAGGTGAGAACAAAGAGCGAAAAATTATTCTGAAAAGTCGCAATACTCGATATCCTGAAATCATAGATTGAAGTTAAAGATCCTGCGCGAATAGGGCAGGGGTTTACTATTCATATTTACTGAAAAAATACTTCACGACAACGCCAAAGCAGGTGGCCATACGGATTATGCGTTAACATTAAACGCGACCACCGCAGGGATGCGGGTCAAAAGACCGAAGAAACCTTGAAAAACCGAGTATGCGATCTTCCGCTCAGTGGTCCGCCTCGCACAGGCTGTGGTCCGCGAGCGTTTCGATCACGGCGCAGTCGGCGATTGTATCCGCATCACAGCCTGAAATCCGTTTCAGTTCACGTTCCAGCCCTCGGAGTTTTGCGATCCTTGCGCGGACATCACCAAGATGACGGGTGGCGATATTGTGGGCATTGTTGCACGGTTTCTCCGGATGCTGGCTCAGTTCCAGTAATCCCTTGATGTCTTCGATGGAAAAGCCCAGCTCGCGGGAATGGCGTATAAAGGAGAGGCGTTTCATTCCGTCTTTCGAGTATCTGCGTTGATTGCCTTCAGAGCGTTCGGGGGCATCAATCAAGCCCATCTGCTCATAGTAGCGAATGGTTGGAATTTTCACGCCGGTGCGTTTGGAAAGTTCCCCGATGGAAAACACAGTGATTATCTCCTGAACCTATAGCTTCTAGAGGGATTATATATGCTGTTGCCGGTTCGACAAGGAAAGTGAATTGCCGGGGCTTCCCTCTTGGGCGCTATTCTCACGGTGAGCGGTGGTGGAAGATTTCAAAGGCTTTTCGCCACGACGAATTCTGATCTATTGTCCGTCAGATCGGACAAGGAGAAATCAGCGATGGCTTACTATGATCTCGGCACCTACTCCCGAACGGTTTCCACCGCTTCCCCGGAAGCCCAGCAATGGTTCGACCGCGGACTGGTCTGGACCTACGGATACAACCACGAAGAAGCCATTGCCTGTTTTCGAAAAGCCCTGGTCGCAGACCCGAAATGTGCGATGGCGCATTGGGGCATCGCCTATTGCATAGGCCCCAATTACAACAAGCCGTGGGTGGCTTTCGAGGCTGACGAAAAACCGGATTGCATCGAAACAGCCCGAGCCTCGATCAATGCAGCGAAAGCTCTTCTGGGTGAGCTCACGCCAGTGGAGCAGGCGCTGGTCGAGGCGCTGCCTGCGCGTTATCCGGCCACGTCGGAGATCGAGGACTTCAGTCCCTGGAATGATGCTTTTGCCGATGCGATGCGCAAGGTGTATGCCGAATTTGGCAATGATCTGGACGTTTGCGCCCTGTTTGCGGAATCGATCATGAACCGCACGCCGTGGCAGTTGTGGGACTTGCCGAGCGGCAAACCGGCCGAGGGGGCGGCTACTCTTGAAGCCATTTCAGTGCTGGAAAAGGCGTTCCAGTCGCATCCCGAAGCCTGGCAGCATGCCGGTCTCCTGCACATGTACATACACCTGATGGAAATGTCGCCGCATCCGGAGAAGGCGCTCCGCCACGGCGACGCCCTCAGCACGCTTGTGCCCGACGCCGGACACCTGCTCCACATGCCGACCCACATCGACGTGCTGTGCGGTGACTACATCAATGTGATTCTGCGCAATGAAACGGCGATCGCGGCTGACCGCAAGTTCCTGCAACGCGAAGGCGCGGACAACTTCTACTCGGTCTATCGCTGCCACAATTATCATTTCAAGATTTACGGCGCCATGTTCCTGGGTCAGCCGTCTGTGGCGCTGGAGGCCGCCGACGCGCTGATTGCCACCTTGCCATCAGATATCCTGAGGCCCATGGCCGACTGGTTCGAAGGCTTCATTCCGATGAAGCAGCATGTGCTGATCCGGTTCGGGCGCTGGCGCGACATTCTGGATCAGGAGCTGCCGAAAGACGAAGACCTCTATTGCGTCACTCTTGCCATGATGCGCTACGCCAGGACCGTCGCCCTTGCAAATCTGCACCGCCTCGAAGACGCTGAGGCAGAGAGAGACAAGTTCTTTGGTGCCGTGGCAAAGGTTCCCGACAGCCGCATGCTGTTCAACAACACCTGCAGAGATATTCTCAAGGTGGCGGAACAGATGATGCTGGGCGAGTTGGCCTATCACAGCGGCAACAACGACGCGGCCTTTGAGCACCTTCGCCAATCGGTCGTGGTTGATGACACCATGCCCTACGACGAACCCTGGGGCTGGATGCAGCCGACACGCCATGCGCTTGGTGCGCTGCTCCTGGAGCAGGGCCAGATCGGGGAAGCCGAAGCGGTCTATCGCGCCGATCTGGGACTGGACGCAACCTTGAGCCGGGCCTGCCAGCATCCGGGAAATGTCTGGAGCCTGCATGGCCTGCACGAATGCCTTGTCCGGCGCGGTGAAACCACCGAGGCAAGACATATCAAGCTGCAGCTCGACAAGGCCGCAGCGCGCGCCGAAGTGCCAATCAAGGCGTCATGCTACTGCCGCCAGCAGCGGATGGCTGCAGAGTAAAGCATCGACCTGGGAGCCGCCGCGGGCATCACTCACCGGCCACGCCTCAAGTGGCAGGCTCGGGCGCGTCGAAGAAGAAGCGGATCATTTCATGGCTGGCATCCGGGCCGCGTGGATCGGTGAAGGTCCCTTCCGCACGACCACCCGACCATGCGTGTCCAAGGCCGTCGACAATCCAGTGCTCCAGCTTGGCGAACCCGTTCACCGTTGTGGTGATCCTGCGGGCGAATGATCGTCCACCCGCCGACCCTTGTTCAACGGTTTCAATTGTTGGCTCCGCGCAGCGTGAAACACTGTGCTCGGCAATCTGCTCGCCATTGGCGGGGTGGACGGTCGAATCGGTCGATCCGTGGAAAATGATGGTTCTCAAAGAGGTGTTCGGGCCCGAAGGCACCGCATCGGCGAGGTTGCGCCCGGCCATGGCGGAAAAGGCGGAAGACACGTCATTGGCCGCGCCGAACGGAAGGCCGGAATGCACGCCGATGGCGGAAAACACGTCCGGATAGGTTTCGCCGAGAATGACAGCCATCGCTGCGCCGGCGGAAAGTCCCGCCACAAACACACGGTCGCTGGGGACGCCAAACTCGCGCATGACCTGCGATGTCATCCCCGCAAGGATCGCAGGTTCGCCCCGGTCGCGCTGCTGGTCTCCCCGGCTGAACCAGTTCCAGCACGACTGCGCATTGCTGCCGCGCGATTGCTGCGGATAGATCACCACGAATCCATGCCGTTCGGCCTGTGCATTCATATCCGTACCCAGGGCGAAATCCTCGGCCGTCTGGGTGCAGCCGTGCAGCATGAGAACAATTCCGGTTACACCGCTCTCGGCAGAGGATGGCACGTAAGTGCGAAAACTGCGGCTGCCTGCGGCGCAGTCATAGTGCTCTTGCCTGAATTCGGCTGCTCCGGTTTTCGCGCTGCCGGCTTTCACGGCACCAGTCTTCACGCCTGCAGTCTTTGCGTGGCTGCCAAGGTTCGCCTGCAATCCGGCAAGCATGTTCAGCGCTTGCGGCATCGCCGCAGTCAGGCCGGAAGCCTGTCCACCGACGGCGTCTGGCAAAAGCCCATGTTGGGCGAGTGTGCGCCGGACCAGGTCATTGGCGGAGGAAAGGCGCGCGGCATCGAGAGCCGGGCGCAGTGCGCCGGTGTTAAATTTCTTCAAGATCATCGTCCTTGTGATGTGGGTGTGGCTTACCTGATGCGGTCAGCAAGAGCTTTTTTGACTTCCCGGCTCGCTTGCAGAGCCCCCAGCACCGTGATGGAGCCAATTGTTTCAAGTGCGAGTTCAGGCGTGACGTCAGGGTCGATCCGGGCGAGCCCGACGACTTTGACATGCAGCATTTCGCCAGCACTGCGCAGCGCCTCAAGGTCAGCGCGGGTGTAATCCCGCAAGCCAAGCTCCATTGTGTGCCGTTCGATCGATTTGGTGACCGCATCCCCGTGGATGTCCAGCTGATTGCGGATGGCGGTGCGAATGAAGTCGCTGCGATTAGAGTAAAACCCCTCCTGCACCAGAAGATCGATGCGACCCAGGTCCACATAGCCGAGATTGATCGTGATCTTCTCGTTGTCTGGCACCTTGTCGCGCAGGCGATGTATATTGTTCACGGTAATTCTCCATCTGTATGGATGGTATATGGATGATATTTGGCGGAACGCAAGTGGGGAAATGAAAATGGCACGTTTCAGCCAGCGCTTTGCCAGGCAAAGCGTGGCCAATTTTGGTGTTTCATTTTGAAGAGATGTGGCGGCCTGGCTGGCCGGGTTCAGGGCAACGCCGGCTCGCTAAAGCCGGTGCCGATGCTGTCATCTATCCAGAACGAGCTTCCCGCCAAAGAAAATGAGCGCAGAGCCGATTGTCCGTTCGATCCAGTTTGAAAACCGCTTGTATGCAGCCTGTGCAGCGGATCTCGAAAGCAGGGAAACGACTATATTGTACCAGCCAAGTTCCAGAGCCGCGCCGCCCAGCAGAACAGTCAGTCGTGTTGCCATGCTGGCATCGAATGGAACGGCTACCGCATAGAGACTGACAAAGAAGGCGATGCCTTTTGGATTGGACAGATTGACCAGAATACCAAGCTTGAGACCGCCTAGAAATTCTCTGTCCCCTTCAACAGAATGACCGTTCGAACTGGTCTCCGGTTGCTTGCTGAAGGAGGAAACCCAGGCCTGCAGCCCGAGATAGATCAGATAAGCACCGCCTCCAATCTGGACCGCACGTGCGAGCCAGCCGATTTCGCTCAACAAGGCTGATAGCCCGGCCATGGCGAGGATTGCGTAAAATGTCGCTGCACTCGCCAGACCCAGAATAGCCCCAGTCGATTTTCGCTTTCGACCTTGCAGCGCCAGCCGCGATACCAGTGCAAAGTTCGGACCCGGACTCATGACAATCGCCGCATAGATGCTCAGCGTGTAAACGACGACGGAATAATCAAAACCTGATGTCACACTATCTCCTCAAGCGCATGAAGGGCCTCAGCAAAGGCCGCTTCCGCTTTACAGAACTCGGCTGGTTACCGGGTTGTCGATGCCAGGTTGTTGCGCCTTGTCTCAGTATCGCGCAGCCAGACCCTCAGGCAGCGTTGCGCTTGTCCGGCGCGGGCAGGGCGGCGGCGATCTGCTGCGCCTTGGCCTTTTCGCGGTCGGCTTCGGCGTGCCATTTGACCGCTTCATTGGTCTTGGCGCGCACCTGCTTCCGGTGCTTGCCCTGTTTGAACCACGTCGCAACCGATCCGATGATCATACCGACGATGAGCGCTGCGAACAGAAACACGAAGAAGGGCAGGGTTAGCGACAACACCGTGTCCGCCGGATCAAACGGATTGAGCGCCAGCGTGACAGCAGTGCGGTTGGCAACCGACAGCATGATGAGAATGATGCCCAGGGGCACGAAAATTGCCAGTGCGATAATGCGCTTGATCATGTCTCGATCCAGTCTTTCCAGAGCCCGGGGGTGCGGAAACTTGCCCGGTACTTGTCGTCGTTGATGCAATTCGTCACGGCAAAAATGACAGCTGCGCCATCCCTGAAGCCGCCCGGTTGTTTCGCATCAGATAGGGCGGCACACCGGTTGGTGCAAGCTCACTCCACGTCGTCAGGGTTGAGCCGCTCGCGCAGCTCCTTGCCCGTCTTGAAGAACGGCACCCATTTTTCCTCGACGAACACCGGATCCCCGGTACGCGGATTGCGACCGGAGCGCGGCGGACGGTTTTTTACTGAAAATGCGCCGAACCCGCGCAATTCGACGCGATTGCCTTGCGACAGCGCGTCTGTGATCTCATCCAGCACCGCATTGACGATGTTCTCTACATCCCGGTGATAGAGGTGCGGGTTTCGCGCCGCAACCGCTTGAACCAACTCCGATTTGATCATTTTTCCTCGCCCCTACTCTAAACCGTCCGATTGCCCGCCAACCTGCCAAACAGACACTAGGCCGTCAAGGAACAACTTGCCGCCCGACAACCTGTCAATTTCACTGGACAGCGACACTGGCATGCCGAGGAACTGCTGCATCAGGCTTGCCATGCGTGCGCCGAAGAACATGTCGGAGGACTTGTCATTGGGTTTCCAGTCAACGAAGTCCAGCGCGTCATCGATCTCGCGGCTTTTCAGGTAGGCGCGAATTTCCGCCTCGCCGCCAACCGCGTCGATCAGGCCGTTCTTGAGCGCCTGGCGTCCGGTGAAGATCGAGCCGTCAGCCAGCGCGAGCACATCGGCGCGTTCCATTTTGCGGCCCGCCACGACAAGATCGACAAACCAGTCATAGCTGTCGAGCACCATCGAGCGGATCATTGTCTTGGCTTCGTCGCTGGTCTCATGGAAGGGTGAGGGCTCCGCCTTCATCGGCGAGGATTTGATTTCCTCGAGCCGAACGCCGATCTTGTCGAGCAGTTCGCCGGCTTGCGCATACTGGAAAAGCACGCCGATCGAGCCGACGATCGAACTTTCGCCCGCGACGATATGATCGGTCGATACTGCAATCATGTAACCCGCCGAGGCTGCGAGCGTGTGAATGTCGGCGACCACCGGTTTCGATTTGGCGGCCTCAACCAGCGCCTTGTGCACGCGCTCGCCGCCATAGGTGGTGCCGCCTGGCGATGAGATCGACACCACAAGCGCCTTGGCTGACTCGCTCTCGGCGGCATCCTTGATCAGGTCGAGCAACGGCTGGTCATCGGTGATCACGCCGCTGATGTCGATGCGGGCGATATGGTCGCTGTTTCGGCTTGAACCTTGAAAGCGCATGAACAGTCCGGCCACCAGTGCAATGGCGACGACCACCGTCATGACACGCCAGAAACTGAGCTTGCGCCGGATGCGGCGGCGATCGGCAAGAATTTCCGGGTCGGTCACGCGGTGTCCTCCAATTGTGGGTTGGGTCACGAATATATTGCGGATTGGCCGCTCTGACAGCTGTGTTGGCACTGTTTTGTCCAGATCCAACTGCACAGTGCCAGATCAGCTTTGCATGTGCCCAAATCTGCTTTGCTTTTGCCATTGTCAGCGAGGCATGGCAATCTGCGCCAACTGCTTCGTATTATCACCATATTGGCATGCGAAGTCGACCGCAACAGACACTTGGCCCAACAGCCAGGCCATGCTGGTTTCGGGCCCGATCTGGCGCTGACAGCCATCAAGACTGCAGGAACGAATGACCACATCGACAGTATCAGAAATTCCGGTTGGCGGCAGTTATGCCGGGCGGTCGCACGCCGAGTACCAGCGCGCACGCACGCACTCACGGCTGGTCAGGGTTCTCAAGATCCTGCTGCCGCTATCGGCTGCATTTGTTGTCGTGGCGTTCATTGTCGTTTCCTGGCTCGACAGCCTTGTGCCCGAAGGTGTCGGGATTGAATCCGTGGTGATCCGGGACGGCAAACTTGTCATGCAGAACCCGGTGATGAGCGGCGAGGGCCCTGGTGCGCGCCCCTACACGATGCGCGCTGCCCGGGCGATTCAGGATCTGACCTCTCCCGAGGTCATCATGCTTGAGAACATCCAGGCTGACCTGCCTGTTTCCAATGGCGACCAGGCCGTGCTCAATGCAACAAGCGGCACCTACAACCGGACCGCTCAGACCGTTGTGTTCGACAAACCCTTTACCGTGACCAGTGAGAAAGGCATGTCGGCCGAAATGCAGTCTGCCAGCGTCAATCTGGCTACTGGCAGCCTGACCTCGGACCAGCCGGTTTCGATCAGTTCCGGCGACGCCTCGGTAGTTGCGCAATCCGTACAGATGACGGATAAGGGCCGCGTCATCATCTTTCAGGACAAGGTCCGCATGACGATCAACCCCTCGGCGCTGAAGTCGAAGGATGGAGCGACGAACTGACATGACAAAATCGAGTTTGCATTTCATCAGGTTTGCAGCGGTCATCATCGCGTCGGGACTGCTCGCCTCCGTTTCAGGAGCCTGGGCTCAGGAAACCGAGAGCCGGATGTCCGGTCTTGCCTTGTCCAACGACGAGCCGATCCAGATTGAAAGCGACCTGCTCA
The DNA here is from genome assembly GCF_038900115.1 of Hoeflea sp. AS60. NCBI lineage: Bacteria > Pseudomonadati > Pseudomonadota > Alphaproteobacteria > Hyphomicrobiales > Rhizobiaceae > Hoeflea > Hoeflea sp. AS60. The sequence continues at coordinate 1,323,933 of NZ_JBBMQP010000001.1, forward strand.
AGATCAACGAGGAAACCAGCCAGGCCACCTTCACAGGTAACGTCAAGGTGGTGCAGGGCGACACCGTGCTGCAGGCAGGAGAGATGATCGTCAATTACACCAAGGGCGGCGGCTCTGTGTCCTCGGGATCTGCTGATATCAGCGAGATCGAACTCTACAAGAAGGTGCTGATCCGGTCGGGCACCCAGACCGCCACCGCCGACACCGGAAACTTCAACATGGCTGAAGAGTTACTCGTGCTCTCCGGTGAAAAAGTGGTGCTGACGGATGCGGACAATGTGTTTATCGGCTGCAAGCTCACAGTTCAGATGAAAAACGGCCAGGCCAAGCTCGACAGCTGCGGTCGTCGCGTCATGATCCAGCTTGACCCCAAATCGCGACCCAAGCAGTGATCCGGGCTCTCTTTTCATCACTGGGTGACAACAATGGTGACGGCGATGTCGCGCAGGCACCAGAGGGTGCGGCGCGCTATGACGGAACCCTGATCGCGCGCAATCTGACCAAATCCTACAAGTCACGACGGGTGGTGGACGGCGTCTCGCTTGGTGTTCGCCGCGGCGAGGCCGTCGGCCTTCTCGGGCCGAACGGCGCCGGAAAGACCACCTGCTTCTACATGATCACCGGCCTGGTGCCGGTCGATGCCGGATCGATCGAGATCGACGGGCATGATGTTTCCAGCCTGCCGATGTACCGCCGAGCTCGCCTCGGCGTTGGCTACCTTCCGCAGGAGGCCTCGATTTTCCGCGGGCTGAGCGTCGAAGCCAATATTCGAGCTGTTCTCGAAGTCGTGGAAAAGGATCGCGCCAAGCGCGAGGAAAAGCTCGACAGCCTGCTTGAGGAATTCCACATCTCGCATCTGCGCAAGTCTCCTTCCATCGCCCTGTCCGGCGGAGAGCGGCGCAGGCTGGAAATTGCCCGCGCGCTTGCGTCTGACCCGACCTTCATGCTGCTGGATGAGCCCTTTGCCGGTGTGGACCCGATCGCGGTTTCCGACATTCAGGACCTTGTTCGCCACCTCACTCGCCGTGGCATCGGTGTTCTGATCACCGATCACAATGTGCGCGAGACCCTGGGCCTGATTGACCGCGCCTATATCATGAATGCCGGCGTCCTGCTGACCCATGGCCGGCCGGATGATATCGTTGCCAATCCCGACGTGCGCCGGCTTTACCTCGGTGAGCAGTTCTCGCTATAATCTCCTGCGGGAGGGGTGTATGTGCAGACTTGCCTGCTCAAAGGGCAAGCGAGGGCAGGATGGAGGCATTTTTACCCTGTCCATAGGTCGCACTTGACCCGAAGAGATAAAAAAGCAATTTTCGGGCCAGATGGGTTGATCGGGTGGCGATGTAGTCGTCCCGGATCCGGACAGCACTGAAGCGGGATACCCCGTATTTCATGCTCAAGGCGGCCCAAGCGGGGAGTAGTGCGTCGCCATGGCCTTATCAGCCGGTCTACAATTGCGTCAAAGCCAGTCACTGGTCATGACGCCACAACTGATGCAGTCGATCCGTCTTCTGCAATTCAGTCATATCGAGTTGACCCGGTTCATCGAGCAGGAGGTGGAACGCAATCCGCTGCTTGAATTGGTCAACGCGGAGAGCGAACAGGCTGATGCCGGTTCTGAAGCTTCCGTGGAGACACAAGCGGCGCAACCAGCGGTCAGCGACCCGGGAGAAGACTCTGTCTGGAGCGGATCGGCTGACAATCAGGCCGAGCGCATGACATCCGAGATCGATTCTCGCTATGAAAATGTGTTTCCCGACGACCACGGCACCGAGCGCGTGGATCAACCCGAATTCATCGACAACTGGAAGTCCATGCCGGGCAGCGAGGGTGGCCATTCCGGCGAGGGCTACGATCTCGACGATTTTGCTGCCCGTGCGCCGACCCTTCGTGATCATGTGGCCGAACAGATCGCATTCGCCTTTTCCGAACCCGCCGAGCGGTTGATCGCCACCGAGCTTGCCGACCAGCTCGACGCAGCGGGCTATATTGTTGGCCCTCTGGCTGAAACCATCGAACGGCTTGGCGCCGATCCGGACCAGGTCGATGCAGTGCTCCACCGGCTGCAGGAATTCGAGCCTGCGGGTCTGTTCGCGAGGTCGCTGTCGGAATGCTTGGCCCTGCAGTTGGCGCGCAAGGACCGGCTTGATCCGGCGATGGCGGCGCTGGTCGACAATCTTGAGTTGCTTGCCCGGCGCGATTTCGGCGCGCTGACACGCCTTTGCGGCGTCGATGAAGAAGATCTGCTCGATATGATGGGGGAAATCCGCGCTCTGGATCCAAAGCCCGGAACGCGGTTTGAAACCGGTTCGAGCGAGATGATCGTCCCTGATGTCTCCGTCCGACCTTCATCTGATGGCGGATGGAATGTCGAACTCAATCCGGAAACCTTGCCCAGGGTGCTGGTCAATCAGACCTACTTTACCACCGTGACCGGCAAGATGCCGAAAAATGGCGCCGGGCAGGAATTTCTCAGCGAATGTCTGCAGACGGCCAACTGGTTGGCCCGCTCTCTCGACCAGCGGGCACGGACAATCATGAAGGTGTCGAGCGAAATCGTCCGCCAGCAGGACGCATTTCTGTTGCACGGTGTTGATCATTTGCGACCGCTCAACCTCAAGGCCGTGGCCGAGGCCATCGGCATGCATGAATCCACCGTCAGCCGGGTGACCTCGAACAAATACATGATCACGCCGCGCGGCGTCTTCGAGTTGAAGTACTTTTTCACGGTATCCATTGCGTCAGCACAAGCCGGCGGCGACGCGCATTCAGCCGAATCGGTGCGTCACCGCATTCGTGTTCTGGTCGACCAGGAGGCCCCCGAGGCAGTGCTTTCCGATGATGACCTCGTCGATTTGCTCAAGAAATCGGGGGTCGAGATTGCACGCCGGACGGTCGCCAAATACCGAGAAGCCATGGCCATCCCGTCCTCGGTTCAGCGGCGGCGCGAAAAACGTGCCCGGGCTCGAGCGGCGGCAGTCTGATCAGCCTCGAACAATCGGTTGAAATTGTTCTTTATTTAAGCAAAAGGCGGCTAAACTTGACAGGTTGGGTTCATCGGCGTAGAAGCCGCTCCGCATTGGGTGCCGCAAATCGGCGACCTTCTCTAGCCCGTTTCTGTCAAGTGAAAAATTGCTTGGACCGGGTCAATTGACCACAGCCGGACGCTTGGATGAGCGCGGCGCTTGGCTTAGACTAAATCCCCAAGTCATAACAAGAAGGGATGACCCATGAGCGTGCGAGTGTCGGGTAAGCATATGGAAATCGGCGAGTCTTTCATGACCCGCATTGAGGACCATGTTACAGGTGCGGTTCGGAAATATTACGATGGCGGCTTTTCAAGCCATGTAATCGTGGAGAAGTCTGGATCGCGTTTTACAGCTGACTGCAAGATCCACCTGGACACAGGTGTGGTGCTGCACGCAACCGGAGAAGCCCAGGAGCCGCAGCCTGCTTTCGATGCAGCCGCAGAACGTGTCGAGAAGCGCCTGCGCCGCTACAAGCGCCGCCTCAAGGATCACCACGCCAATAGCCAGCAGGTTCAGGCCGAGCTGGCTTACGCTGTGGTGGATTCAGTCGGCGACGATGCGGCTGAAGTGGCTGACGATTATGCCCCGGCGATTATCGCCGAGAGCACCAAGCAGCTGGTTACCATGAGCGTGGCAAACGCGGTGATGGCGCTTGATATGACGGACGAGCGGATCCTGATGTTCCGCAATGCGGGCAATGATGCCCTCAATGTTGTCTATCGCCGTGATGATGGAAACATTGGCTGGATTGATGCCGGCGGGAACAAGTCCTGACGGCGTTGGCTGATATGAAATAGGGCTGCAGGCCAATTACGGCCAGGGCTGGATATGGCCTGCAGCCTTTCACATGACGCGAACAATGAGGTCCGGAACGCGGATCCAGAACAAGGAATGTAACATGGCGCTTGCTGATCTGATTGGGCAGAACTCTGTTCTGCCTGCGCTCAAGGCAAACTCCAAGAAGCAGTTGTTGCAGGAACTGGCGGCCAAGGCCTCGGAAGTCACCGGACTTGCCGAGCGCGAAGTGTTTGACGTCATCCTGCAGCGTGAACGGCTCGGCTCAACCGGTGTTGGCAATGGCATTGCCATTCCGCATGGCAAGCTGCCGTCGCTGGACAAGATTGTTGGCGTTTTTGCGCGCCTGGATCAGCCTGTCGATTTTGAAGCTTTGGACGATCAGCCGGTCGACCTGGTGTTCCTGCTGCTGGCGCCTGAAGGCGCAGGCGCCGATCACCTCAAGGCGCTGTCGCGGATCGCCCGTGTCATGCGCGACAGCGAGATGGTCGCCAAACTGCGCGCCACCGACAATGCGGCCTCGCTGTATGCATTCCTCACCGAAGAGCCCGAATCCAACGCAGCCTGAAACCGGCGAGTGGGTTGGAGCAAACGGTCTGCCAGGTCATCAAAAAGGCCCGTAACCGGCTTGCCGGTCGCGGGCCTTGTTCATTCGTTCGCCGAGCTTGCGTTGCCGTGGCCTAATGCAGGGCTACGGTCTTGAGTTCGTCTTCGGCAGCGCGGTAGAATGTGCTGGAGCGGTTGTCGGTCAGCAGGATCGGCGTGCCGTCGGCGCCAAACAACGCCCAGAGCTCAAGACCGGGATCAAGAACAGGCGCTTCGGGAAAGCGTGCGCTTACATCTTCAGACCGCATCTTGCGGATATAGCCGACCTTTCCTGCTCCAAGCAGGGCCAGGTCATTGGCGGAGAGTTGGGTTTTTCCCGATTTGGCAATCATGTCGATTTCCTCCTGAAGGTGGCAGGAAACATCCTGTTGGCTCGAACTGTAATCTTCAGTCTCGAACGGAAATGTTAATTTTTCGCACCATGCGCTCGGGTTCCGGGCGATTTAGATCGACGGACAGCAATCCGTTCTTCAATTCGGCACCGATAACCTCCATCCCGTCTGCAAGGACGAACATGCGCTGGAACTGTCTGGCGGCGATGCCGCGGTGCAGATACTCGCGTCCGTCATTGTCAGATTGGCGTCCGCGGATCACCAGCTGGTTTTCTTCCGTCGTGACCTCAAGATCTTCATCACAGAAGCCGGCAACTGCCAGCGTGATCCGTAGCCGTTCGGAATTGCGTCCATCGGCGGATGCCCGGATACGTTCGATATTGTATGGGGGGTAGCCTTCGGACCCCTTGGCGATCCGCTCCAGGGTCTTTTCCATTGTATCAAAGCCCAGCAACAGCGGGCTCGAGAAAGGCGTCATGCGCGACATGGCTTGTCCTCGGTTTCAAGCGACAGGCGCCGGACCCTGAAATCGGCATCCGGCATGGGCGTAATATGGGAACTTGATTGCGGCTCCGCAAGAACCTTGCTCCATCACCGCTGCCACTCTTAATGTCGCCTCGACCGAATCGCATTTTTTCAAAGGACGAGCCATGACGCCGCGCAAGATCATCATCGACACGGACCCCGGCCAGGACGACGCCGCCGCAATCATGCTGGCCTTGGCCAGCCCGGAGCTGGAAGTGCTGGGCGTGGCCGCGGTCGCGGGCAACGTGCCGCTTCCTCTGACCGAGCGAAACGCCCGCATCGTCACCGAAATCTGTGGCCGCGGGGACATCGCGGTCTATGCGGGCGCAGAAAAGCCGATTGCGCGGAAGCTGGTCACGGCCGAGCACGTGCACGGCAAGACCGGTCTCGACGGCGTCGATCTGTTTGAGCCCGCGCGGCCGCTGGAAAAGATGCACGCTGTGGATTTCATCATCGAGACGTTGCGCAAGGAACCTGCCGGCACCGTCACACTGTGTCCTCTCGGGCCGTTGACAAATATCGCCACGGTGATCGAGCGTGCGCCTGATGTCGTTGCGCGGATCAACGAGATCGTGCTGATGGGCGGCGGTTTCTTCGAAGGCGGCAACATCACGCCGTCTGCCGAATTCAACATCTTCGTCGACCCCGAAGCGGCAAAAATCGTGTTTGGGGCAGGGGTGCCGATCACCATGATGCCGCTGGATGTCACCCACAAGGTGCTGACCACCAAGGTGCGGGTCGAGCGTCTGCGCGCCAACGGCAACCGGCCATCGGTGGTGATGGCCGACATGCTGGAGTTTTACGAACGTTTTGACGAAGAGAAATACGGCACCGATGGTGGCCCGTTGCACGACCCCACGGTGATCGCCTGGTTGCTCGACCCAGGCATGTTCGGTGGCCGCAAGTGCAATGTCGAAATCGAAACCGGCTCGGAACTTACCCTCGGCGCCACGGTGGTTGACTGGTGGAAGGTCACAGGCCGCCCAGAGAACGTCTATGTTGTCAGGGATGTGGACGCTGACCGCTTCTTCGATCTGTTCATCGAGCGCGTCGGTCGTCTGTGATCCTGTCAGAGATGGGCATCAACTTCGGCTGACATTGGAATGGAGGGTTGGGCGCCGGGCTTGAGACAGGCCAGCGCGCCTGCCACCGCTGCGCGGTGGACGGCTTTTGCAAAATCCATTCCGGCGTCGAGGCCCTGGGCCAGATAGCCGCAGAAGGTGTCACCGGCACCGACGGTGTCGACTGGCGTGATGCTGAGGGAGTGGACGTGCTCGGTCTTGCCGTCCCTTGCCCATAGAACCCCGTCGCCGCCAAACGTGACAATCAGGCACTGACCGGATTTGCCGTGCAAGGCATCGAGCTCCGCTCTCGCAGCCTCAAGTGTTGCCGTCGGACGGCCCGACAGTCGGGCAAATTCGGTCTCGTTGGCGATCACGATGTCTGCGAGCGGTGCCAGCCGCTCGACAGCGTCTGTCAGGGGCGCGATATTGAGAACGCTTCGGATGCCTTTTGCCCGTGCCGCCTTCAGTGCAGCCTCGATTGCTGCGTCCGGGATCTCCATCTGCAGCACCAGCGTGTCGCCTTCAGACATGGCTGCAATTGCCTGTTCGGCGTCGCTTTGCGACACGTGTGCGTTGGCCGCGGGAATGACGGCGATCATGTTCTCGCCGTCGCCGCCCACCAGAATCAGCGCGGTGCCGGTCGGCCCCTCAATGTGACGCACGAGGCCAAGATTTGCGCCGGCTTCATCCAGCAGTGACAGTGCCTCGCCCGCAAAGGCGTCATTGCCGACAGCACCGCACATCTTGACGTCGGCGCCAGCGCGTTGTGCCGCCAGGGCCTGGTTGGCGCCCTTGCCACCCTGCGCAGTGGCGAAATCCGTGCCCGTCACGGTTTCACCAGGTTCCGGCAGTCGGGGGGTGGTGGCGATCAGGTCCATGTTGACTGATCCGATAACGGTAATCATGGCGGTCTCCCTTGGCTTCCCATTCGCCATGTGGCGGCCGGGCTACGATCGCAATCGCATCAGCAGCTTTCTGTCAGCTTATCGGAGCGGAGAAAAGGGGTCAGTCGTCTTCGTCGACAACTCTGAGCTTCAGTGTGGAGGAACGGGGTTCGAACTTGGGCGCCGAATCGGGGATCGCGGGCCGGTCCGGCGTCTGCGCCTTGGGCGCGACCGGCTTGGCTTCATCCGCTACCTGGGCAAATTCCAGCGCCTCGATCTTGGCGCCGCGCTTGGTCAGCTTGTCCGATGAGGTCAGGATCAGGTCGACATCCTTTTGGGCCATTGAAAAATGCGCCTGCAGTTTCCGTGTCCGGTCATCCAGCCGCGAGACGTCTTCCATCAGCCTGAGCACTTCGCCCTGGATCAGATGCGCCTGCTCGCGCATCCGCGCATCCTTGAGCAGCGCCTGGATAACCTGGATTGAAAGCATCAGCAGCGATGGCGAAACGATGACCACCCGAGATTTTTGTGCCTTGTGCACGATCACCTCGAATTTCTCGTGGATCTCGGCGAAGATCGATTCCGACGGCACGAACAGAAACGCCGTGTCCTGGGTTTCGCCCGCAATCAGATATTTGTCGGAAATGTCGCGGATATGGACTTCGATATCGCGCCGAAACCGCTGCTGCGCATGTTGGGCAGCCTGCTCGCCGGTGCCTTCGGCTTCCGCTTCGCGCATGGCGTTCCAGGCTTCCAGAGGGAACTTGGCGTCGATGACCAGATCCGGCGCGCCGTTGGGCATGGTGATCGTGCAATCGGGCCGCATGCCGTTCGACAAGGTTGGCTGAAAGCTGAACGCGCCAAACGGTAGCCCGTCCTGGATGATCGTTTCCATGCGCGATTGTCCGAAGGCACCGCGGGTCTGCTTGTTCGAAAGGATCGCCTGCAGCCCGACCACGTCACGTGCGAGTGACTGGATGTTGTTCTGTGCGGTATCAATCACCGCCAGCCGCTCCTGCAGTTTTGACAGGTTCTCGTGGGTCGATTTGGTCTGCTCGGTGATCGACGACCCCAACCGCTGGGTCATGCCGTCGATGCGCTGTCCGATGGATTGATTGAGTTCTGCCTGCCGTGCGCCGAACAGTTCAGTCATCGCGCCCATGCGGCCCTGCATTTCGGATTGCGCCTTGAGGATCTCGGCAAGCCGCGCCTCGGCCTGGGCCGCACGCGTAGCGGCATCAGCTTCTGCTGCAGCCCGTCTGCGGCTGGCCCGCGCCAGAGTAAGGCTGAGCCAGATGACAATCAGCGCCAGCGCCGCAAGCGCGGCAAACAGGCTCTCACCCAACGTGACCATGTGGCCATTGAGCTCAAGAAGCGGGATCGAAAACAGCGCGGAACCGGTTTGCATGGTCATGAACTAGCTGATTCTCCTAGTTATGTCAGATCAAAACGGGAACATCCTGCACGAGCTTCGTGCAGGAATGATTGACGCCGCGCTGATCAACGATTATTTCACGGCCATGAGCATCAAGCCGATCATCTATTTGCCCGACCCGATCCTTCGCCAGCAAAGCGCGGCGGTGGAGCGTGTCGATTCTGAAATGAAGAGCTTTATCGATGATATGCTCGAAACCATGTATGACGCGCCGGGCATTGGCCTGGCGGCGATCCAGATCGGTGTGCCGCGCCGCCTGTTGGTGATTGACATCGCCGGCAAGGACGAGGACCCCAATCCGCAGGTCTTCATCAACCCGGAGCTGGTGGCGTCCGGTGATGACACCAGCATATATGAAGAGGGCTGCCTCTCTATCCCGGATTACTATGCCGAAGTCGAGCGGCCTGCGACCATCACCATCAAGCATCTTGACCGGGACGGCAAGGAACTGGTGACCGAGGCCGACGGCCTGCTCGCCACGTGCCTTCAACACGAGATGGACCACCTCAACGGCGTCCTTTTCATCGACCATATTTCCAAGCTCAAACGTGACATGGTGGTGCGCAAGTTCACCAAGCTCGCCAAATCACGCGTGACCGCCTGAGGCCAGGCTTTAAATTTGCCCATTGGCGGTCCTTCGCCTGCCGCGAATGTGTATCGAGGAACCGCTATGCGTATCATATTCATGGGAACGCCGGATTACGCGGTGCCGACGCTTCAGGCGCTGCATGCGGCCGGTCATGAGCTTGTAGCGGTCTATTCCCAGCCGCCGCGTCCGGCAGGCCGCCGCGGTCTCGAAGTGCTGCCGTCACCGGTTCACCGCACGGCCGAGCAATTGGGGATCCCGGTATTTACGCCCAAAAGCCTGAAGAGCCAAGAAGAGCAGGCGGCTTTCCGGGCGCTTGAGGCAGACGCGGCGGTCGTTGTCGCCTACGGCCTGATCCTGCCCAAGGCCATTCTTGTCGCCCCCCGTCTTGGCGCATGGAACGGCCACGCCTCGTTGCTGCCGCGCTGGCGTGGTGCGGCGCCGATCCAGCGCGCCATCATGGAAGGTGATGCCGAGACCGGCGTCATGATCATGCAAATGGATGTGGGCCTCGACACAGGCGCGGTGGCGCTGAGCGGTACTGTGGAGATATCCCGTGACATGACCACGGGCGCGCTGCACGACATTCTGGCTGCGAAGACTGCGCAACTGATGGTCGAGGCAATGGCTACGCTGGAGCAGGGCGACCTGCCGGTCACGCCGCAACCAGCTGACGGCGTCACCTATGCAGCCAAGATCAGCAAAGGCGAAACCCGGGTCGACTTCAGCCAGACAGCAGAGCAGGTGCACAACCATGTGCGCGGGCTGGCGCCATCGCCAGGCGCCTGGTTCGAGCTGGAGACTGCAGGCCGCGCCGAGCGCATCAAGCTGCTTGCCACACAAGTGGTCGAGGCCGTTACCGAAGCCTCAGCGCCGGGAACCGCGCTTGATGGCGACCTGACGATTGCCTGCGGTGAGGGCGCCATCCGGCTCTTGACCTTGCAGAAGGCAGGCGGCAAGCCGCTTGCCGCGCAGGACTTTCTGCGTGGAACGCAAGTCCCGGCAGGCACGGTGATCGGCTGATGCCACGCTACCGGCTGGATATCGAATATGACGGCACCGGCTATGCCGGATGGCAGCGCCAGGATAATCATCCCTCGATCCAGCAAGCGATAGAAACCGCGATTCTGGGGTTTTCCGGTGAGACCGTCAGCATTCGCGGCGCCGGACGAACCGATGCCGGCGTTCACGCCCTTGGTCAGGTGGCCCATGCCGACTTTGAGAAGACCTGGCCGGCCGACACCGTGCGCGATGCGATCAACGCACATCTGCAGATGGCCCGTGAGCGGGTGGTCATCCTCGCCGCCCGTCAGGTCGATGATGCGTTTGATGCCCGCTTCTCCGCGTTGAAGCGGCACTACGTCTACCGCATCATCTGCCGCCGCGCATGTCTGGTGCTTGAGAGAAACCGGGCCCTTTGGTCAGCCAAGCCGCTTGATGTTGCCGCCATGCATGCCGCCGCGCAACGGCTTGTCGGACGGCATGACTTTACCACCTTCCGTTCGATGCAGTGCCAGGCCAATTCGCCAGTGCGCAGTCTCGACCGTCTGGATGTGGTCAAGGGCGATGCGGAGGGTCTCATCGAGATCCACGCATCCGCGCGCAGTTTCCTGCATAATCAGATTCGCTCCTTCACCGGAACGCTGCGGCTGGTGGGCGAGGGCAAGTGGTCGGCCGATGATGTCGAAGCAGCCCTTCTCGCCCGCTCCCGCAGGGCCTGCGGACCGGTGGCCGCGCCCGAGGGATTGTATTTCCGCGCCGTCGAGTATCCCGACACCTGATCATCAACGACGTTGGTTGACAATGATGGTCCCCCATGTTGCCGTTAGTGTCCGTGATCAGTTTTCAACAGGGTCCGAATTGCGATCTCCACTAGGCTGACTATTCGACAATGACCGATAATCAGTAGTAAGTGCCGAATATTGCAGGTCCGATTGCGCTCAGGTCGGAAAAATTGTCTGAACCTGGCCCATCTGCGCGCTCAGGGGGTGCAGGTTGCTTCCCAAGCCTTGGACAAATCGACAATTTGTTGTCGCTTCTTAACCAAAAGGTAACGCAAAACGCGGAAAGGTTCTCTGGCCAGTATCCACAATTGCGTGGACCGCATGATGCCGTTCTGGTCGTCTTGGATTGAGCGAGACATGTCAACGAATCTGTTCGAAATCCGGGATTCCTGATGCTTATTTCGCGTAAATTGCCACTTGCTGCCGCGTTGCTCACAGTCGTGTCCATCGGGGTCGCGAGCGTTGTAAGCCTCCAGATTGGCTCCAGTGCGGTCAATGAAAAGATCACCGAGAAGCTTGAAGCAGTTGTTGACGGTCGTCGCAACCAGCTCGAAACCTTTCTTGCCAACCTTCAGCAGGACCTGACGGCGACGTCGCAAAACAACCTGATGCGTATTGCTCTGGAAGGCTTCAAGTATGATTGGGGCTTTCTCGGCGCCGACGTCACCCCGGAGCTGAAAAGACGCTACATCACCGAGAACCCGTTTCCCGAGGGTGAGCGCCAGAAATATGATACTGCGCAGAAGCCTGACGACGCAAAGATAAGCTCCTACGACCAGAGCCACGAGCGCTATCACCCGCAGCTCCGCGAGATGGCAGAGAGCCGCGGCTGGGAAGATTTCTTTCTTGTCGACATGAATGGCAACGTCATCTACTCGGTCAACAAACACGATGACTATGCCGGTAATCTCAGATCCGATGCCTTGAAGAACACCGGAATTGGAAAGGTGTTCGAAGGCATTCTCGGCAACGAGGTGACCGACAGGACCGTGTTTGCCGATTATGCGGCCTATCCGGCAGACAATGGTAAGCCGGCGGCTTTCATGGGCCATGCCCTGAATTCGCAGATGGGCATGGTCGGTGTCATCATCATCCGCGTGCCGAGCGGAAAGATCGCCGATATCATGTCCAATACAGCCGGCCTCGGTGAAACCGGCGAAACCATTCTTCTCAATTCAGACGGCTATCTGATCAGCGATTCCATCCGTACGGCAGATAACGACATGCTGACCGTCAAGATCGACAGCGATCTGCAGGAAAATGCCGCGGGCAGCGCAGTCGTCGTCGGCGACCTTGCTGGCTATCGCAACATGGACGCGAGTGCTGCCATGACCGGCGTCAAGTTCGACGGCGCCGACTGGACCGTTGCAGCGCTGATCGACAAGAGCGAAGCCGGCGCCAGCATGGTCATGATGCGCAATGCCATCCTCGGTCTCTCGCTCCTGCTCCTGCTTGGCGCCATTGCGGTCAGCACCTGGTTCTCGCGCTCGATGACCAAGCCGATTGAAGCGCTGGTGGAAAACATGCGCCGCCTTGCAGAAGGCGATACATCGATCGAACTGGCCGGTGAAAAGCGCAAGGATGAAATTGGTGAGATGGTGCGTTCGGTTGCGGTGTTCCGCAATGCCGCCATCGAGAAAGTAGCGCTCGAACGCGAAGCAGACGAGACCCGTTCCCAGACCGAAAAGAGACGCCACGACCGTGAAGCGGCCAAGGCGGAGGAAACTGCGCTCATGCAACAGGCCGTCGATTCCCTGGCGGATGGTCTTCACAAGCTTTCGGAAGGCGACCTGACGATCCGGCTTGAGCGGCCTTTCATCGAAAGTCTCGACAGATTGCGGGTCGATTTCAACGCCTCGGTCGAAAAGCTCAATGCCACGCTGAGCGATGTCAGCGAAAACATCATGGGCATCAACGGCGACACCGGCGAGCTGCGCGCGGCCGCTGACGACCTTTCACGCCGCACAGAGCAGCAGGCCGCCTCTCTCGAAGAGACATCCGCAGCGCTCGACGAGATCACCGCCACGGTCAAGAGTTCCTCCCAGCGGGCTGACGAAGCAACCACCCGGGTTGCCGAGGCCAAGCAGTCGACCGACAGCTCGAGCAAGGTGGTCGCAGAAGCGATCAGCGCCATGGGACGGATCGAAGACGCCTCCATGGAAATTTCGAAGATCATCAATGTGATCGATGAAATCGCTTTCCAGACCAACCTTCTGGCGCTCAATGCCGGTGTTGAGGCGGCGCGCGCAGGCGAGGCCGGAAAAGGCTTTGCTGTGGTTGCCCAGGAAGTCCGCGAACTGGCGCAGCGCTCGGCTACTGCTGCAAAGGACATCAAGGGCCTCATCAACAAGTCCGGCGAAGAGGTAAAGTCTGGCGTGACACTGGTGCGTGAGACCGGCGATGCGCTCGGCATGATCGCAAACCATGTCAACGCGATCAACGATCAGATCAACTCGATCGCAACAGCAGCACGCGAGCAGGCGGGTGGGCTGACGGAGATCAACTCCGCGGTCAACCAGATGGATCAGGTGACCCAGCAGAACGCCGCCATGGTTGAAGAAACCACCGCAGTCACCCACAGGCTCACCAGCGGCGCGGCCTCGCTTGAAAGCCTAGTGCGCCAGTTTAACCTTACAGGCAGCCGTCATGTCTCGGTTCCGGTGCAGGCGGCAATGCCTGGACCGGCCCACAAGACCGCTGCGTCAAATCCGGTCGGACGTTCCAAAGGTCCGACAGGCGTCAGCGCCTCCACCGCCGGGTCGCGTCCCGTTCAGTCACCGGCCAGAAACATGCTGAACACTGTCGCCCGCGCCTTTGGCGCTGGCAAGTCCAACAACCCAACCGCAGCGTCACAAGACGACTGGGAGGAATTTTGATGCAAGAGACCGCAAACAACAACGTGGCCAACAGCGGCTATCTTGAAATTATCTCGTTCCACCTGGGCAAGCAGGTGTTCTGCGTGAACATCATGTCGGTACGTGAAATCCGCGGCTGGGCGCCGTCGACCACCCTGCCGCACTCGCCGCCGCATGTTCTGGGCGTGATCAACCTGCGCGGATCGGTGATCCCGGTCATCGACATGGCGATCCGTCTTGGTCTGCCGGCCATCAAGCCGACCGAGCGCTCGGCAATCATCGTCACCAACATCGCCGGCAAGCTGGTTGGCCTGCTGGTCGAGAATGTGTCCGACATGATCACCGTCAACAACGCTGACCTGCAGCCTGCGCCAGACGTGTTGCCGGCAGCCGAACGCGCTTTGACCAAGGCGATCATCCCGGTTGACCAGCAGATGATCTGCTATCTCGATCTTGATGCGCTGTTCTCGACAGCCGATGATGATCTCGCCGCCTGATAACCAGCGGCGATTTTGAATTCTTCAGCCATCCCCTGTGCGTTCGGTCGAACGGGCAGGGGATGGCTGCTGCATTTCAGGATGCAGGTTTCGGCGGCGTTCCATGTGAAGCTGACCGGCTTTAGCCAGCGAGCGCACTGAAAGCGAGTTCAGAAATTGTAAGGCCGGTCATCACCATCATCAGGGTGATGAAGATTGTGATCATCAGGTCGCCTTCAACGCATATCCGGACCACCCTGTAGTAGAGCCAGATCACCGCGGCATAGACCGCCAGCGAAATGAAGGCATTGGCCGTATCGGACACCGGCGCCAGATAGCGCAGGGTTGCGGGAAAAAAACCGACATAGGCTGACAACAGGCCAAACCAGTTATTGACGACCACCAGTCGCGAGAACTTGCCGGAGAGGCCAAAGAGTTGGCAAACCGCCAGCAGCAGCACCGCCGGCAACACCCATGCGGCCACGTCGAAACTGCTTGAAGCGACAAAGAAGCGGAAAAACTCGGCCGCTGTTTCAGGTCGGGTTTCGGGTGCCGCGCGCCAGATGCCGGTCCAGAGAAAGCACTGCACCGGCCAGGTCCAGAAAAACGCTCCGAAGGACCGCCAGAAGCCATCCGGAGAAGTGTCGAACAAGCGCAGACCGTCGCGGTTTCCCAAAATCAGGTAAAACAGCCCCGCCAGAGACCTGCCGGCTTCCAGCCGCGTTGGAATGACGCCACCCGCCAAGATCAGCGTGCCTCGGCAGAGGAAGCGTACCGCTCGAACCAGCGCTCGATGAACAGCTCGTAGATGCCGGTCAGGCTTTCGAGGTCGCTGAGCGCCACCCGTTCATCCACCATGTGCATGGTCTTGCCGACAAGTCCGAATTCGACCACGGGGCAATAATCCTTGATGAAGCGGGCGTCCGAGGTGCCGCCGGTCGTCGACAGCGCCGGTGTCCGCCCGGTAGCCTCCGCAACGGCTTCCGACAGCGCCTCAATCAGTGCGTTGTCGCGCGTCAGGAACGAAGGCGAAGACCGCGCGTCGAATTCGACGCTGTAGCGCACGGGGTCTCGCCCGGGCCGCAGAGCGGTGTTCTTTGAAGCCTGTTCCAGCCGTCTGCGCAGTTCTTGAGCCAAGGTTTCGGCAGTCCAGATATCGTTGAAGCGGATGTTGAACCGGGCAGTCGTACGCGCCGGGATCACATTGGTGGCCGTGTTGCCGGTATCGATGCTGGTGACTTCCAGATTGGAAGGCGGAAACCGCTCGTTGCCGGCATCAAGCAGCGGATCAAGCAGTGCGTCCACAAGCGAGACCATGCCGCGCAGCGGGTTGTCGGCCAGATGCGGATAGGCGACATGACCCTGCACGCCGTCCACTCTGAGCGTGCCAGACAGCGAGCCGCGCCGGCCGATCTTGATCATGTCTCCCATCTGGTCCGGGTTGGTCGGTTCGCCGACCACAGCGGCGTCCCAGTGTTCGCCCTTTGCCTTGGCATAGGCGAGCAGTTTCTCGGTCCCGTTGACCGAGGGCCCTTCCTCGTCGCCCGTGATCAGCAGCGACACCGAGCCTTCCGGCACGCCCTTGCGCTCGATCAGCCGTGCGAGAGCAGAGACGAAACAGGCAATGCCGCCCTTCATGTCGACCGCGCCGCGGCCATACATCTCGCCATCGACAATCTCGGCGCCAAACGGCCCTTGCGTCCACGCGCCCTCGTCGCCCACCGGCACCACGTCGGTATGGCCGGCGAACATCAGATGCGGACCGTTTGCCCCAAGCCGTGAATAGAGGTTGTCCACATCCGGTGTGCCCTCGTCGGAGAAGGTCACCCGATCGTTGGAAAAGCCGAGTTGGCTCAGCATGGCGGCGAGGGTCGTCAGCGCTCCGCCCTCCTCTGGAGTGACCGAGGGGCAGCGGATCAGCGCGGCGAGTGTCTGTGCAGGATCAGTAAGTTTCATGCTTCGTGATTAGACGATTGGCCCGATACTGTCGACTGTTGCTGACGAGCCAAAACGTCCGATCAGTATCCCGGCCTATCCGGCGCCGGTCCGTGTTTGTTCGGACCTTTGGCCGATGGCCAAAGCGTGATGATCAGTAGCATGAACAATGAGGCTGCCGGGATAACCAGAACGGCCACCAGAATGGCTGGCAGGCCAGCATCGTGCAGGCGCTTGATGCTCATGACGGCAATAGACCATGCAGCCGGTAGAAAGCTGAAGATGATGCCGAAGCCTGCCATGGTCATTGCCTGGCTGTCGGCTTCGGCACGAACCGCGGCCGAAATTGGAATCGCCAGCACCGCCATCCAGAACAGCAGGGCCCAGGCATAGGCGCGACGCGATAGCCGTCCGGAAACGCTGAACAGAAGCCAGCGCATGCGGGAGCCGGGTCGCCGCGCCATGAGGGCCTAGTCCCTGAGCAGTTCGTTGATGCCGGTCTTCGACCGGGTCTGCGCGTCGACTGTCTTGACGATCACTGCGCAATAAAGGTTCGGCGCGGCCTCGCCGTTGCCCATGGTGCGCGAGGTTGGCATCGAGCCTGCGACGACCACCGAATAGGGGGGCACCTCGCCGTAGCTGACCTCGCCGGTCATCCGGTTGACGATCTTGGTCGACTTGCCGATGTAGACACCCATGCCGAGCACCGAGCCCTCGCGGATGATGCAGCCTTCCACGACTTCAGACCGCGCGCCGATGAAGCAATTGTCCTCGATGATCGTGGGGCCGGCCTGGAGCGGCTCGAGTACGCCGCCGATACCAACGCCGCCGGACAGGTGCACATTCTTGCCGATCTGCGCGCAGGAGCCGACCGTTGCCCAGCCATCGACCATCGAGCCTTCATCGACATAGGCGCCGAGATTGACGAAGGACGGCATCAGCACAACATTCTTGCCGACGAACGAGCCGCGACGGACGATTGAGCCTGGAACAGCACGGAAACCTGCGCGTTCGAACTCGTTGGCGGTCCAGCCCTCGAATTTCGACGGCACCTTGTCCCACCACACGGCATCGCCAGGTCCGCCCTTGATCACTTCCATCGGGTTCAGCCGGAACGACAGCAGCACCGCTTTCTTGAGCCACTGATTGACGGTCCATGTACCGTCATCACCGCGTTCGGCGACACGGGCCTGGCCAAGATCAAGCAGGTTGAGCGCAGTCTCGACCGCATCGCGAACCTCTCCGCGGGTAGATGTGGAAACAGCGTCGCGGTTGTCAAATGCGGTTTCGATCGTACTGGCGAGGGCGGCCAAATCATGTTTCATCGTGGCGATTCCTTAAGGTTCAACGTCTAGTGTGGGCGGACCTGGCAATACGAAGCCGGACCGTCAGCGCCGTTGCACATCTCCTAAGCGAGGCAGGGCGCGGGGTCAATTCCGGTCCGTCCGCCAACGCCAAACGGGAATGCTCTGATGAATGCCAATCGCACAAATGAAGTATGGGATCCGCTGGCCGACAGCCGGCAGGACAAGTTGCGCGCCGACCGCCAGCCCAAGACCCCCCAAAGCATGTCACCGGCCTACCGGCTGGCCTATGCTGACGAGGATTTTCTGTGCCGCGAGGAACTCAGGCCGGTTCGGCTGCAGCTGGAACTGCTCAAGCCGGAAATGATTCTCACGGAAGCCGGTATCCGGTCGACCGTTGTGATGTTCGGTGGCGCACGAATCCCCGAACCCGGCAAGGATCCATGGGCCGCCAAGAACGAGACCCAGGCAAAAAACCTGACCGCCGCATCCCGCTACTACGATGAGGCCCGTGCCTTCGCGCGGATCTGTTCGACCCATTCGCTTGCCACAAAAGGTCAGGAATTCGTCGTCTGCACCGGTGGCGGGCCCGGCGTGATGGAGGCAGGAAACCGCGGTGCGCATGATGTCGGCGCAGCCTCGATCGGACTCAACGTGGTGTTGCCGCATGAACAGGCGCCCAATGAATATGTGACGCCGGAGTTCAGCCTGAACTTTCACTATTTTGCCATCCGCAAGATGCATTTCCTGATGCGGGCCAAGGCGGTCACGATTTTTCCCGGTGGCTTCGGAACCCTGGATGAATTGTTCGAATCGCTGACCCTGATCCAGACCGGTCGCATGGAACATGTACCGCTGATCCTGTTCGGATCAGAGTTCTGGAATTCGATCGTTGATTTTCAGGCGCTGGCCGATTTCGGCACGATTTCGCCTGACGATCTCGACCTGCTCAATTTCGTCGATACCGCCGATGAGGCCTGGTCGATCATCGCCAAGCACTACGACATCACAAAGTCTTCATGAAAAGAGCCAGGCCGGATGCTAATCCGGCCTGGCTCTTGTTCTTGCTGATCAATCAGGATCAGTTATTGTCGGCACGCTCGCGGTAGAAGTCGGTGATGTCGATCTTCTTGTCGCCATTGCGGTCGAAACGGTCGAACATCTTGGCGTCGAGTGCTGTGAATTCCTCGAGGCTGATTTCACCGTTCTTGTCGGCATCAAGGCGCTCCATGCGTGGGCCGCCATGATGATCGCCCCGGCCTTCACCTCTGCCTTCACCCTTGTGCTTGCGGTCATGATTGTCAGCCATCCGGCCATCACGGTCGCCGTGCTTGCCCATCTTCTCGCCATCCTTCATCGCGGCGCGCTCGGCGCGGCGTTCCTCGCGTTTCTGGTCACGCATTTCCTTGCGCATGTCGCCAAAAGCCTTGAGTTCGTCCTTGCTCAGCGAGCCGGACTTGTCCGTGTCCACGCTTTGGAACATTGCAAGGCGATTTGCCGAGACTTCATCAAGCATGACGGCACCGTCGCGGTTGGCGTCAAACCGTTCCATCAGGCGCTCGATGCGCGGGCCATGTCCCTGTCCATGGCGAGGTCCGTCGCCCTTGTTCTGTGCAGCAAAGGCCGGTGCGGCGGTTGAGGCGATCAGGGCCGCGGCGAGGGTGGCAAGAATTGTTTTCTTCATGAGTGAGATCCTTGATTGAGATGTTGTGTTCTGCCCACTCAATCTGGTGGCTGCGACCGGAAACCACCACTTAAACCCCTGTAATGTAGATTAAATGTTGGAAAGGTTTGAGCGCGCGGCTGCCCAGGCAATCATGCGCAGGCCCTGCGTTCAGGCCCCGATATTCAGGAAAGCGCCGCGTTCAGGAAGACCGCAAGATCGTCCGTGATATGGTCGATATGCTCGCCGTCCTTGCCCTCATGTTCCCATACATCGTCGAGCATCACGTCCAGATTGTTGGGAACGATCAGGACAGTGCGCATACCCAGCGAATGTGGCGCCAGAAGATTGCGAGGCAGGTCCTCGAACATCGCCGCCTTCTCCTTGTGAACGCCATGCCTCGTCAAGAACCGGTCATAGGTTTCGGGCGCGGGCTTGGGCAGAAGGTCGGCCGCGACAATATCGAAAATTTCGTCGAAATGGTCGAGAATCCCAAGCGCTCTGGCTGTCCGCTCGGCGTGCGGCGTGTCACCATTGGTGAAAATGAACTTGCGGCCCGGCAGCGCCTTGATCGCCTCTGCGAGCGCCGGGTCCGGTTTCACCCACGAGTAATCGATGTCGTGAACCTTCTCGAGGAAATCGTTCGCATCGATCCCGTGATGCAGCATAAGCCCTTTCAGCGTCGTGCCGTGCTCCCGGTAATACTTCTTCTGAATGCCGCGTGCGGCGTCGTGATCGAGGCCAAGCAGGTTGCGGACATACTCGGTCATTTTCTTGTCGATCTGCGAGAACAGGTCGGTGTGACGCGGGTAAAGCGTGTTGTCGAGATCAAACACCCATTCTGTGACGTGGGCGAAGGCTGCGGGATCGGGCAGGGCCGATTTGTTGGGCATGAAAACCTCAATGTTGTCTGGTAAACTGTCGGTGTGGTTCAACCTGGTACACCGGCGTGAAATGTAAACGACAGATTTACCTACTCTGTACACCCGCTGTCAAAACTATCCTGCGATTCAACTGGTGATGGAACATCAGGATGCGCCAGCCATGCAGAATACCGGCAGATTGCCGAACATTTCCCGTGTCATGATCAGAAGGATTGTCATCCTGACCACGGGATCGGTTGCGATGTCATTGCTGATTACAGCGTCAATCATGTACCTGATCGGCGAGACTGGAGCGATGGTTCTGGCCTTGACGATCGCCGGATTCTGTCCACTGCTGGTGACGCCGCCGGCGGCCTATTTGTTTTACCGGCAAACCAGCGAACTTGAGGCTGCGCTCGACGCTCTCTGCCAGGCGCACCAGAACCTGTTTGAGGTTCATGCCAAGCTGAAGGTTGCTCACAAGGACCTTGAGCACAAGGCAAACCACGACAGCATGACCGGCCTTGCCAACCGTGACTCTTTTCTTGATCGCCTCTCCGAGGTCAAGAGCTCTATCGAACAGGGCTATCTGTTGATGATCGATGCTGACAGGTTCAAGCAGATCAATGATATTTACGGACACGATGCCGGAGACCGCGCCTTGCTCGCCGTTGCAAGTGCGATATCCGATTCGATCCGAGCCACAGACTTCGGTGCGCGAATCGGCGGCGAGGAGTTCGCTATCATTTTGGGTGGAGCCAACAGAGAAAGCGCACTCAAGATAGCCGAGCGCGTTCGCGTCAATGTTGAACAGATGTGCGTCACGACCGCTGACCGAAAGCAGCTGAGGGTGACGGTCAGCATCGGTGGAGCTGCGTTCGGTCCCCTGTCGTGTTCCATGGAGATCATGCGTGCGGCTGACACGCAGCTCTATCAGGCAAAGCGCAGCGGCCGAAATATGGTCTGCATCGGCAACGAGTTCACCCGCGCGGCCTGATGTCTCGCCTAAGCTGCGATTCAATCCGCCTTGATCAGACTTGTCGCGGAGCGCATCAGCCTGATAGACCGCAGCTGTCATCCTTTTTGGCCCGGCTTCGATCGTTGTGAAGGCGGGCCATATCACGTCTACGTCTTCAGACAGGAAATATCACCCCAAGATGGAAACCTGGGTTCTCATCACGATAACCGCGGCGTTCCTGCAGAACATCCGCTCGGTCTTGCAAAAGCACCTCAAGGGGGTGATGGGCACCACTGGCGCGACCTTCGTCCGTTTCGGCTTTGGTGTGCCGTTTGCATTGGTCTTTGTGGCCCTTTTGGCCTTTGGCCTCGATTATCCGCTGCCACGACCAAATGCGAGCTTTTTCGGCTGGGTGATGCTGGCAGCGCTGGCTCAGATCGCGGCACAGGCCTTGTTGATCCAGATGTTCAGCCATCGCAACTTTACCGTAGGCACTGCCTATTCGCGCACCGAACCAGCGCAGGCGGCCCTGTTTGGATTGATCTTCCTCGGCGACAGGGTGGGGGCCGGAACGCTCGTTGCCATCGCCATCAGCCTGGTCGGCGTCGTGCTGATCTCGGTCGCCCGCTCAGCCGCGGGTGCTCAGGCATTGCTGCGTTCGGTCTTTTCCCGCACAGCGGCGCTGGGACTGGCGTCAGGAACAATGTTCGGAATTGCCGCTGTCGGTTACCGGGCCGCTTCGCTGTCGCTGGGCGGGCCGAATTTCATGATGCAGGCTGCAGTCACGCTGCTCGCAGCCATCGTGCTGCAGACCATCGTCATGCTGATATGGATGTCGTTCAAGGCGCCCGGCGAACTGGGTCGCGTCCGAGCGGCGTGGAAAATATCGGCGATGGTAGGACTGGTTGGCGCCACAGCATCGTTTGGCTGGTTCATGGCCATGACGCTGCAGACCGCAGCCGTGGTGAAGGCTTTGGCGCAGGTCGAAATGATTTTCACATTCGCCTCGTCGGTGTTAGTCTTTCGTGAACATGTCAACAAAATCGAAATTGCAGGCTGCATCCTGATTGTGGCAGGCATACTTGTGCTTCTGCTGGTCTGATCGGCAGTATGGCGACAGTTGGTCGATTTCGGCTTGGCCAATCTATCTGACGGAAACGGAACTTCTATGCCTGCGTGGCGCCTGACAATGATGAAGCTATCATCGGTACCGGTTCGGAAATCGGCCCGTGCGGGTTTGCTCTTGCTTGCGCCGTTGCTGTTGAGTTGCGCGAGCCCGCCCGAAGGCGTGCTGTCTCCGGTGGCTCAGACTTCGCCGGATGCGACAGAGGTGTCGATCATGGTCGCCACCACACGTGCGCCGTCCGAAAATCCGGGCCTGCTATACTCCGGCGAGCGTGGCGATGCGATCGATTTCAATGAACTGGTGATATCGATCCCGCCCGAAGCCAACCGCAAGGTCGGCGAGGTGCAGTGGCCGAAGAAACTGCCGGCCAATCCAGCGCGCGAGTTTGCCACGCTGTCGGCAAAACCGTTTACCACCGTCGACGGGGTCGAGGCCTGGTACCAGCGCAACAAATCACCAACCGGACGTCTGCTGATCTTCGTGCACGGGTTCAACACCCGCTATGAAAGTGCGGTCTACCGATTTGCCCAGATCGCCCATGACAGCAACACCGACGCCACGCCGGTAATGTTCACCTGGCCCTCTCGTGGCTCTGTGTTCGATTATGGCTATGACAAGGAAAGCACCAACTATTCCCGCTCTGCGCTGGAGGCCCTCCTGGCCAGCGCTGCCGAATCGCCCGAAATCAAGGACATCACCATTCTGGCCCACTCCATGGGCACCTGGCTGACTATGGAATCGCTGCGCCAGATGGCGATCCGCAACGACGGGGTGCCATCCAAGATCAGCAATGTCATCCTCGCGTCTCCTGACCTTGATGTGGATGTCTTCCGTCAGCAATTGGCCGACATGGGGCGGAAGCGACCAAAATTCACGGTCTTTGTCTCGAAGGATGACCGTGCCTTGACGCTGTCGCGGCGGATTTCCGGCAATGTCGACCGGCTTGGCCAGATCGACATCAGCAATCAGGTCTATCGCGATGAGTTCGAACGTGGAGGCATCACCATCCTAGATCTATCTGCATTGCAGGTAGGCGATCGCCTCAACCATTCAAAATTCGCCGAAAGCCCGGAAGTGGTCAAACTGCTGGGTCAGCGGCTGATCGATGGCCAGGCGGTCACCGACCAGGATCTCGGCCTTGGCGCAGAACTGGGCGCCACGGCCATGTCCGTGTCCAATACGGTAGGCTCGGCCGCGGGCATGGCAATTTCCGCCCCAATCGCGATTCTTGATCCGAAAGCACGCGATACCTTCGACGCCCAATCCCGGCGCTTCGGCAAGGGCCTCGGCGACAGCATTCTGGGTGTGACGACGGGGTTGAGTGCTGGATCAATTGGTGCGCGGCGCCAGTGCGGACGGACGGGTGAAACCTGTCAGTAAGACAAAGTCAGGATGCCAGCGCATCCTGCTCCTCGAACAATTGCATTGCCACATTCATGCCGTTGATGGCCGCCGGCATGCCGCCGTAAACCGACATCTGCAGGATGACCTCGAGCAATTCGCGCCGGTTTGCACCCGCCGCCAGCGCGTGCTCGAGATTGACGCGCAGTTGTGGTCCTGTCTGTCCACCGAGCGCCGTCAGTGCCGCGACCGTGGCGATCTGACGGGTCTTCAGATCCAGCCCTTCGCGGGCATAGAGCCGGCCATAGGCGAATTCGACCAGGGTTTCGGCGAAATCGGGAAACTGCTCGTCGTAGCGTTGCGAGAGCACCTCTTCGAGGCCGGGATTGAGTTGGGCGACAATCGCACGGCCGCGCTCAAGCGCGGTCTGGGGGGAACCCTGGGTGTCGGCGGTCGTGTTCGATGTCATCTCAAATACCTCTTCTTGTCGGCAAGCTCATGCCTGGCTTCGATCTCGTGATAATTGGCAATCTTGTATTCGAGCAGCACGGCGCAGGCGTTGAGTTCCTCGATCCGCTCAAGAACTAGCGCATGCTGGGTTTCCAGCATGACGCGGCGATTGGCAGAGGTGGCATTGCCCTTGGCCCGCATCAGCGCGTAGCGCTTCATGTCATCCAGGCTCATGCCGGTGGCTTTGAGCGCCTTGAGAAAGTCGATCCAACGCACCGCGTCTGGATCATAAAGCCGTTGTCCGCCCTTGCGGAACGGCGGGTCGATCAGACCGATCTTTTCATAGTACCGCAGTGTATCGATGCTCAGCCCGGTCAGCTCAGACAGCTTTCCGATCTTCATACCGTCGCGCCGTTTTGTATCTCGGTTGCAGCTTCAGACATCACCATCTCCTGTTCTCCAATTGCCAGTGTGGACAAAGTCTACGAGCTGGAGTGTGGTTCAGGTCAAGCGCCTTTCGGCATTTTTTCAGGCAACGAGCAGATTTCCGGCGGCATGGGCCGGGCCTGCAGGACAATTTGCGTGTTTTCGACAGGTCAGAACCGCCGGGCCGGATTGAGCGCCATGGCGGATGCGGCTAGCGTGGTTCTCTGATTCAGTGTGGCTTCAGGAGAGACGCCATGGCCGAACATCACCCGAAACATTTTGTGCTCTGGATTGATACGCCGATCGGCCCGCTGCGGGCGGTTGCCGATGAGACCCATCTGCTTGGGCTTGAATTTCACGATGATGGCTCAGATCTCGAAACGCGGGTTGCGCCAGTCCGGAGCGCGCCGCTTGTCCAGATCGAAGCGGAGCTCAAGGCCTATTTTGCCGGGGAAAGCGCCGAGTTTCGCACGCCGCTGAAAACCGGCGGCAATGAACTCGAGCGCAAGGTCTGGGACAGGCTGCTTCAGGTGCCTCTGGGTGAAACCTGCTCTTATGGCGATATTGCCCGCGACACTGCCACCATCGAGACGGTACGCGTCGTGGCCAGATATTGCGGGACCAATCCCATTCCGGTGGTCATCCCCTGTCACCGCTGCATCGGATCGGACGGATCGCTGACCGGTTTCGGCGGCGGGCTGTGGCGCAAGAAATGGTTGTTGCGGCACGAAGGCCGGATGCGGCCTGTCGGGCTGTTTGCTCTCTGAACTGAAAACAGGCCCAGACCGGCACGCCTTACGGAACCAGCAGGGTTCCCGCACCGTGGGCGGTGAAGAGCTCCAGAAGCACCGCATGCGGCGTCTTGCCATTGAGAATGACCACGCCCTTTACTCCGCGCTCGATCGCTTCGATGCAGGTTTCCACCTTGGGGATCATACCGCCCGAAATCGTACCGTCGGCAATCAACGCCTTGGCTTCGCTGACGGTCAATTCGTCGATCAGCTTCTTGTCCTGGTCGAGAACGCCAGGCACGTCGGTCAGGAACAGCAGCCGCGAAGCCTCGCAAGCGCCGGCGATGGCCCCTGCAAAAGTATCGGCGTTGATATTGTAGGTGTGGCCGTCGCGTCCCGGAGCCACTGGCGCCAGCACGGGGATCATTTCGGATTTGGCCAGCAGATCGAGCAAGGTGCGGTCGACTTCCACTGGTTCGCCGACAAAACCAAGATCAAGCACCCGCTCGATGTTTG
The DNA here is from genome assembly GCF_038900115.1 of Hoeflea sp. AS60. Classification (NCBI taxonomy): domain Bacteria; kingdom Pseudomonadati; phylum Pseudomonadota; class Alphaproteobacteria; order Hyphomicrobiales; family Rhizobiaceae; genus Hoeflea; species Hoeflea sp. AS60. The sequence goes on from NZ_JBBMQP010000001.1 coordinate 1,349,620, forward strand.
AATCGGGGTCGACAAAGGTCTTCTGCGCCTTTTCGGCATAGACCATGTTGCCATCCTTGCCGCAAAGCCCGATGGCCCATTCGCCCTCGGCATTGATCAGTGCAACGATTTCCTTGTTGATCGAGCCGGCCAGAACCATCTCGACGATCTCGACAGTTTTCTCGTCTGTGACCCGCAATCCGCCTTCAAACTTTGATTCAATACCCATCTTGGCCAGCATCGCCCCGATCTGCGGGCCGCCGCCATGAACCACGATCGGATTGACGCCCGACTGTTTCAAGAGCGCTATGTCCTGGGCAAAGGCCTTGCCGAGTGCCGCATTGCCCATGGCATGGCCGCCATATTTGACCACGACGGTCTTGTTTTCGTAGCGCTGCATGTAGGGCAGCGCCTCTGCAAGAAGGCGCGCTTGGGTTGCGGCATCGCTGTTTGAGGTCTCAGACATTGGCGTGGCATCCCGATTTGGCGTGAGCCCAAGAGGCAAAAGGTCCGGCGCTGTTTAGCGGCATTCCGTTCCGGCTTCAATGATTGAGGCATCCAAATTTAGGATTTTGCAGTAATGGCATCAGCAGGGTATGAAACTATCACCAAAGACCGGATGAGCGGAGAATCCGATTCCAACATGAGCCAAGATGAACTCTCTGGACTGATAGCACGCACCGCGTTGGGCGACCGCGTGGCATTTTCGTCACTTTATTCGCAGACAAGCGCGAAACTATTTGGCGTCGCCCTCCGTATTCTCAAGGACAGGGCACAGGCCGAAGACGCCATTCAGGAGGTCTACGTCCGTGTCTGGCGTCGCGCCGGCAGTTTCCGGTCGGACCAGGCGTCTGCCATGGCGTGGCTTGTCACCATAGCGCGCAATCAGGCGATCGACCTGATCCGCGCCCGCCAGCCAGCAACGCTGGAGTATGACGACGCGCCTGATGTTGCAGATTCGGCGCCGGATCCCGAGGCCAAGGCGATGCTGAGTGGCGAAGGTCGTCGTATCGAAGGCTGCCTTGGGGAGTTGGAAGCAGACAAGGCTGCCGCAGTGGTGGCTGCCTATGTGGAGGGGCTGAGTTATCAGGAGCTGGCAGAGCACAATGCTGTGCCGCTTAATACAATGAGAACCTGGCTGCGACGCAGCCTGTTGAAACTGAGAGAGTGCCTGAACCGATGAGCACCGGTGCACAAATACCCGATGACAACGCCTTGGCAGGTGAGTACGTGCTTGGCGTGCTGCCGCTTGCCGAGCGCCGCATGGTCGAGGAGCGTATCGCCCGCGACAGCGAATTTGCGACGCTTGTTACCTCCTGGCAGGCGGACCTCTCAAATCTCGATGAGTCCTATCAGCCTCAAACCCCTCCCCAGGGTGTGAAGGCACGGATCGACGCACGCCTGTTTGCAGAAACTGCAAAACCGGCTGGCGGCCTTTGGGGTTCGCTGGTCTTCTGGCGTGGCCTTGCACTGGCATCGGTCACAGCAGCTGCAGCCTTCGGCATCTACAATGGCAATTTTGATGTAAATGGTGGACCTGATGCCGGGCCGGCGCTGGTCGCCGAGCTCGGCGCGCCGGGCAGCGCGGTCGGCCTTGTTGCTGCGCTGGATCCGGCCAATGGCGCCTTCACCATCACGCCGGCTGCGTTTTCGCCCGATGACGGCAAGTCGCTTGAATTGTGGCTGGTGCAGGGTGACGGCGTCCCGGTCTCGCTAGGGCTGGTGCCTGCGGATGGTGGCCGTCTGGTGCTCGATCAGTCGCTGGTCCAGAAGATTTCCGACGGCAACCTGCTGGCGGTCAGCGTTGAGCCCCTCGGCGGATCGCCCACTGGCGTTGCAACCGGCCCCGTTGTGCTGTCGGGCGCTCTTTCAAAAAAATAATTAGGGTTTCTGAAACTTTTTCCCAATTGCTCCCGTCTTCCTCTTTAACCGCCGCAAAATAATGCGGCGGGTGACCAAAGGCCCGGATGATCCGGCCTGGAAACATTACAAAGAGGCTGACTATGAAAAACACTCTTCGCTCCATCGCCGCTGCCGCTGTTCTCTTCTCCGGTGTAAGCCTTGCCGCTGCTGCAAGCCATGGTGGAAACCCGATGGTCGGCGGCGCTGAAATGTTCCCCGACAAGAACATCGTTGAAAATGCCGTCAACTCTGCTGACCACACCACACTCGTCGCCGCCGTCAAGGCTGCTGGCCTGGTCGATACGCTGATGGGCGCAGGCCCGTTCACCGTTTTTGCACCAACCAACGAAGCCTTCGCTGCCCTGCCGGAAGGCACCGTCGACACCCTGCTGAAGCCTGAAAACAAGGACCAGCTCACCAAGATCCTGACCTGCCACGTCGTCGCCGCTGACGCGATGTCCGCAGCAATCAAGAAGATGGTTGATGATGACGGCGGCGTACACCCGGTCAAGACCGTTGGCGGCTGCATGCTCAACATCAGCTATGAAGGCGACAAGGTCATGGTCACGGACGAAAACGGCGGCGTGGCCAATGTCACCATCGCCGATGTCGATCAGTCCAATGGCGTCATCCACGTCATCGACAAGGTTCTTCTGCCAAAGAGCTGAACCTGATCGCAAGCCTCCCAAGGCCTGACAAGAATGTCCGGGCACACCGCGTAGCCCTTGCATCGAAAATCTCGGTGTGCCGCATCGGACAGCCTCCCGCCCTTTCGTTGGGCGGGAGGTAATTCACGGGCAAGTGAAGACATGTGCTTGGCGCTTCTTCCGCAAATGACCTAAATTCAAATCACCAGATGGAGACACACGATGACAAGGAAGACAGAAATGAGCCGACGCGCGCTTTTGACTGCCGGTGTTGCCGGAGTGGCCCTGTCGATTTTTGGTCGCCGGACCCCAGCGACTGCTTCGGAAGGCACGTTCGAGGTCACGATGACCGAAGAACAGTGGCGCTCGAAATTGTCCAAGCAGGAGTTTGCGGTTCTGCGTGAGGAAGCCACCGAGCGTGCCTTCACCAGCCCTCTCAACGACGAAAAGCGCAAGGGCATGTACCATTGCGCGGGCTGCGACCTGCAGGCCTATTCGTCGGAAACAAAGTTCGATAGCGGCACTGGCTGGCCGAGTTTCTGGCAGGCAGAGGAAGATGCTGTCCGGACAAAGGAAGACCGGTCGCTGTTTTCCACACGTACGGAAGTCCACTGTCGCCGCTGCGGCGGTCACTTCGGTCACATTTTTGATGATGGCCCGCAACCAACCGGAATGCGCCACTGCCTCAACGGTGTCGCGCTGAATTTCAAGCCGGCTGAAAACGCCTGAGCCAGACACCTTTGTGAACGAGACCGGCTGAATAAGCCGGTCTCGATGCCCATTTCTAAAGCGTAATCGCCAGTGCAATCGCGACCCGGAGCTCGGCGAGGCCTTCGTTCTTCTCTGAAGACGTGGCAAGCACCTCGGGATAAGCTGCCGGGCGACGCTTGATGACAGCCAGCGTTTCGCTGATCAGGCGAGGTACACCTGCCGCCTTTATCTTGTCGGTCTTGGTCAGCACCAGCTGATAGGACATCGCCGCCTTGTCGAGCAGATCCATCACGCCTTCGTCGTTCTTTTTCACGCCATGGCGACTGTCAATCAGCAGATAGACCCGCTTCAGCGTCGAGCGGCCGCGCATGTAATCAAACACCAGCTTGGTCCACAGATCGACCTGATCCTTGGGAGCCTTGGCGTAGCCGTAGCCCGGCATGTCGACCAGCGCCATCGGGGGGAGGTCGTCTTCTTGGCCCGAATAGCCTTCCGGCACGAAATAGTTCAGTTCCTGGGTGCGGCCTGGCGTGTTGGACGTCCGGGCAAGCCCATTGACGCCCACAAGCGCGTTGATCAGCGACGACTTGCCGACATTGGAACGGCCGGCAAAGGCAATCTCCGGCGGGCCTTCCGGCGGCAGGAACTTGAGCGAGGGCACGCCACGGATAAACACAAACGGCTTTGTGAAAATCTTCGCCGAAAGCTCTCTTGCGGCCTGCATTGCCGGGTCTGCGGACAGTGTGCTCATAGCTCCGGCCTCCGCGCGCCGCTCAGGTTGTTTTGTTCTTGGGTCTGAACAAGGCCATGAGATTGTCCCACAGCTCGATCTTGGCGCCCTGGCGCTTCATGATCACGCCCTGCTGGATCACGGAGAGCGTGTTGTTCCAGGCCCAGTAGATCACCAGACCGGCAGGGAAAGTCGCCAGCATGAAGGTGAAGACCACCGGCATCCAGGTGAAGATCATCGCCTGGGTTGGATCCGGAGGCGTCGGGTTCATGCGCATCTGGATGAACATGGTGATGCCCATGATCAGAGGCCAGACGCCGATCATCAGGAAGGATGGAACGTCATAGGGCAGCAGGCCGAACAGGTTGAACAGAGACGTCGGGTCAGGCGCCGAAAGATCCTGAATCCATCCAAAGAACGGCGCATGCCGCATCTCGATGGTGATGTAGAGCACCTTGTAGAGCGAGAAGAACACCGGAATTTGCAACAGCACCGGCCAACAACCGGCCACTGGGTTGATCTTCTCTTTCTTGTAGAGCTCCATCATGCCCTGCTGCAACGCCATCTTGTCATCGCCGTGCTTGGCCTTGAGCTCTTCAAGCTTGGGCTGAACCTTCTTCATGTTGGCCATCGACACATAGGACTTGTTGGCCAGCGGGAAGAAGATGAGCTTGACGATAACGGTGGTCAGCAGGATCGAAATGCCGAAATTGCCGAACATTTTGTAGAGATAATCGATCAGCCAGAACATCGGCTTGGTCAGGAAATAGAACCATCCCCAGTCGATCATCAGGTCGAAATTGAGAATGTTGTACTGGTCCTTGTAGCCGGCAATGACCGGCACCTCCTTGGCCCCGGCGAACACCAGCGTCTTCGATGTCACGCTGCCGCCCGGTGCGACCGACTGAGCATCGGTCTTGAAATCCGCCTGGTAGCGCGCGCGGCCATCGGTGAAGTGCGCGAAGCGGGTTTCGAAGCCGGCGCCCTGCGGAGGAACCAGCGCGGCCGCCCAGTACTTGTCAGTGATTCCCATCCATCCGGCTGTCGCCTTGGCGGGTGAAATCACCGGAGTGTCTTCGACGTCGGCGTAATCGATTTCCTGCAGGCCCTCTTCGCCGATGACGCCGATCAGGCCTTCATGCAGCACGTAGATTCCCGCTGTCTTCGGCTTGAAGAAGCGGGTGACCCGGCCGTAGCCGGCGATCGAAGCGGCACTTTCGCCGGAGTTGGCGATCGTGTCCTCGAAGCTGAACAAATAGTTTTCATCGACTGAAATGATGCGGGTAAAAACGAGCCCGGCGCCATTGTCATAAGTCAGCGTCACCGGGGTCGACGGCGTGAGCGTCTGTCCCTCCGCGGCACTCCACACGGTGTCGGGGCCTGGGGCAGGGCCAGACGCCGCATCTGCGATGAAGCCGACTTCAGCGAAATAGCCGCTGTTGAGCGCCGCCGGGCTCAGCAGGGTGATCCTCGGGCTCGTATCGTCGACGGTCTCATGATATTCCTTGAGCAGGATGTCGTCGATGCGCGCGCCTGCGAGATTGATCGAGCCGGACAGGGCCGGCGTGTCGATGGCGATGCGCTGAGTCTGGGCGAGCACCTGTTCGCGCGAGAGGCCGGCGGCGGCTGCCGACCCGGGAGCCGCGACCTCGCCGCCCGGCGCGCTTCCGCTGACAGCGCCTGGAAGGGTTGCATCACCGGTGCCGGCGGCCGGCGTCTGCGCCGCCTGTTGGGCCTGCTGCGCTTCTGCGGCCACGCGTTCGCGTTCGATCTTTGGGCTGACATAGAGGAATTGCCAGGCGACAAGCACAAGCACCGACAAGAGAATTGCGACGAAATAATTGCGATTGTTTTCCATCACTCAATCCTGATGTTCAGGCTTCGACAGCCTGCTGTTCTGGTGTTGTCCGGTGCGCCGATCAGTCTCGACGCGCGCTTGTTGGGGCCGTTTCTGTCTGTCGGCTTCATTCACCCGCTCGGTGAGCGCAGTGATCAAACCGCCAAACGGCGCGCTCAGCGTATCCCTGCGCGCGACCACCACATAGTCATGTCCGGGCTTGAATGGAACCCCTGCCATTTGACGCACGACTTCTCTGAGACGTCTGCGCATTCTATTGCGCTCCACCGAATTGCCCTGTTTTTTCGTCACCGTAAAGCCGATGCGCGGGGCCTGGTCGGGGTCGCCCCGGTCGAGGGTTTCCAGCAGAAAATAGCGGCCGCGCAGGCGTTTGCCCTTCTGCACGGCGAGAAAATCCGGCCGGTTTTTAAGCCGCCCGGGTTTCTTGATGGTATCGTCCTGTGCCACGCGATCGTATTCCTTCGCGGGCCCGTCGTCCGCTATTAAGCCGACAAACGATTGCGCCCGCGGGCGCGGCGAGCCTGGATGACCTTGCGGCCGCCCTTGGTAGCCATACGTGCACGGAAACCGTGACGCCGCTTGCGAACAAGCTTGGATGGTTGGTAAGTACGCTTTGGCATTTATTTTAATACCGCGGTGTGCGGCCCTTCTTGGAACAACTTGGTTTGGGTGTTCAGTCCGTCAAAACACGCTCCCGGAAACCGGAAGCATCCACGGACGAGCGGCTTATAAGCGCGATGGCTGTCAAAAGTCAATGAGCCAGCCCTTTTTCAACGAATGCCAGATCATCAATCGGCACGAGGCCTGAGCGCATCTTTGCTGAGAACCTGGGCCACGGAGCAGTTCTTCCGGTCACGTCCGTTCACAAGCCAGTGACATTGCCGGTCCGCTGGTTGCCCTGGTTGCGCAGTGCGCCAGTTGGTTTCTCAACAGCCGATTTCGAATTGAGCCGAGGATTTTGAAAGCCATGAACCTTACCCGCCGAGCCCTTTTCGCCGGATCCGCCAGTATTGTCGCGGTAAATGCCTTCGGGCTCCTGTCAGCGAAGGCTGCCCTGACCGGCTTCAGGCCCCAAGGCAAATCTGGGCTGGACCACTCGGCCTTTGACGCGCTGGTCAAATCCAGTGTCAAACCTGATGCGCAGGGCTACAACAGGGTCGATTACCGCGGGGTAAAATCAAATCTGGCTGCGCTGCGCAGCTATATAGCGTCGCTGGAAGCGGCCAATCCGGTTTCCTTGTCGCGCAATGAGGCCCACGCTTACTGGATCAATCTCTACAACGCCAAAACACTCGAGGTCGTTGCGGACGCTTACCCCGTGACCTCGATCAAGAAGATCAACCTTGGTGGCTCATTCCTGTTCGGAGCCGGCCCCTGGAAGGCCAAGATCCTGAGGGTTAACGGCACTGATCTGTCGCTCGATGATGTCGAGCACGAGATCGTCCGTGCCATTTTCAAGGATCCGATGTCCCATTATGGGCTCAACTGCGCCTCATACTCCTGCCCCAATCTCGCAACCCGTGCCTTTACCGGAGCCAATGTCGATGCGCTTCTGCGCCAGAATGCGGAAGAGTACATCAACCACCCCCGCGGCGTGACGGTCGACAACGGCCGCATAACCGCCTCGAAGATCTATTCCTGGTATGCGGGCGATTTTGGCGGCAAGAGCAGGCTCAAGGACCACTGGATGTCCTTTGCAAATCCGCAGAAGGCAGCGCTGATCGAGCCTGCCTCGATTTCCGGTTATGAGTATGACTGGAGCATCAACGCTCTGAAGCTTTGATGACGCAAACCTCACGCTGCCGTGAGGTTTGCGTGCTCCGGGGTCACGCTAGTTTGGGAAATAGCGAGGGATTGTCATTGGCGGTGGATGCCGGATTCCTCTAGTCTCTGTGTTGACTTCGATGGCTTCCCCGACCCGCAGTAACGAACCTGGAGATCGTGCATGACTTCACATTCCCGAACAGGGCAGGCGGAAAAGGCCGTGGCATGCACACCAGAGACCGGCAAGAAGCCGACCTGGCGCCGGTATCTGCCGTTGGCGATCATCGTCATCGGTCTGGGAGCCGCCTATGCGGCCGGTCTTCAGGATTATCTTTCCCTCACTGTGCTTGCCGAGCAGCGTGACGTGATAAAGGACTTTGTTGCTGATCATCGCATCGCCTCGGCAATCGGCTATTTCGTGCTTTACACGCTGGCGATTGCATTCGCCTTTCCCGCAGCCTCGATCCTGACGATCTTCGCAGGCTTCGTTTTCGGATGGTTTGTCGCCGGCACCTTGACTGTCTTTGCCGCCACCACCGGTGCTGCCATCATCTTCCTCGCGGCGCGATCCGCCTTTTGCGATGTGTTGCGCAAGCGTGCAGGTCCCTTCATCGGCAAACTGGCTGACGGGTTCGCCAAGGACGCTTTCGGCTATCTGCTGGTGCTGCGTCTGGCACCGGTGTTTCCATTCTTCATCATCAATATCGCGCCGGCCTTTTTTGACATCAAGCTGCGCACCTATGTGGCCGCCACGTTTATCGGCATCATTCCCGGCACTTTCGCCTATTGCTGGCTCGGCCAGGGTCTGGACAGCGTTATTGTTGCCGCCGCCGGACGCGAGATCTCGATAGCTGACCTGGTGACGCCCGAGATCACCATCGCATTTCTTGGACTTGCAATCGTCGCGGCGATCCCCACCATAGTGGGCAAGTTTCGCGCGCGGTCCTGATCCGAACCGATTTCAGCGCATGCTTGCGACTCAATATTACGGAAAGACACCATTATGAGCAGCCCTTTGACTCCTGACATCTGCATCATCGGGGCTGGCTCTGGCGGCCTCTCGGTTGCAGCCGCCGCCGCCGCTTTCGGCGTTGATGTGGTGCTGATCGAAAAGGGCAAGATGGGCGGTGATTGCCTCAACTACGGCTGCGTTCCCTCCAAGGCTATGATTGCGGCGGCAAAACACGCCCACGCCATTGCCGAAGCACCGGACTTTGGCGTGACGGCAGGCGAGGTGAAAGTCAACTTCCGCAAGGTTCATGACCACATCCATTCTGTCATAGGTGCCATAGCCCCCAATGATTCCGTCGAACGCTTCCGCGCCATGGGCGTCAACGTGATCGAGGACGAAGCCCGCTTCATCGACAAGTCCACAGTCAAGGCCGGCGAAATTGAAATCCGCGCCCGCCGCTATGTCATTGCGACCGGATCGTCGGCCTTCGTGCCGCCGATCCCGGGGCTCGACACAGTTGACTACCTGACCAACGAGACCTTGTTCGAACGCACCCGCGCCCCCAAGCACCTGATCATTATCGGCGGCGGCCCGATCGGCATGGAAATGGCCCAGGCCCACCGCAGGCTTGGTGCCGAAGTCACCGTCGTTGAGGGCGCCAGGGCGCTCGGCAAGGACGATCCGGAGCTGGCGGCGATCGTGCTTGAGAACATTCGCGCCGAAGGCGTCACCATCCACGAGGGTTCCAAGGTTACTTCGGTGGAGAAGCGCGGCAAGACGGGTGTCAGGGTGAATTTCGAAACGGAGGCCGGCGAAGGCTTCGTTGACGGATCCGATCTGCTGGTCGCTGTTGGCCGCCTCGCCAATGTAGAGGGCCTGGGTCTTGATGCGGCGGGCATTGACCATGACCGGCGTGGCATAAAGGTCGGCGCCAATCTGAGATCGTCCAACAGCCGTGTCTATGCCATTGGGGATGTCGCAGGCGGGCTGCAGTTCACCCATGTAGCAGGCTACCATGCCGGTCTGGTTGTGCAGCAGATCCTGTTCCGCGCGCCGGCCAAGGAAAACCGCGACATCATTCCCTGGGCAACCTACACCGACCCCGAACTCGCCCATGTCGGGCTGAGCGAGGAAGAGGCTGCCAAGCGTCATGGTGGCCGGATCTCGATCCTGCGCTGGCCCTATGCCGAAAACGACCGTGCCCATGCCGAGCGCAAGACAACCGGGTTGATCAAGATGGTGGTTGATCGCAAGGCGCGCATTCTCGGCGTCTCCATTGCCGGCGCCGGAGCCGGCGAAATGATCAACATGTGGGCCTTGGCCGTGACCAACTCGATGACGCTCAAGGATGTGCGCGGCTATGTCCCGCCCTATCCGACAATGGCGGAGATTGGAAAACGCGCTGCGGTTTCGTATTATACGCCCTTGACCCGCAAGCCGCTGGTGCGCTGGCTCGTGCGCTTCCTGAGGCGCTTCGGGTAATGATCGGGCAGGGGGTGCTGAGCATGGCGGACACACATTCTGAAACGACAATCCCGTGGTGGAAGCCGCGGGCTAGAAGCCTTACCTCCAAGCTTTTGTGGTTGACGATCCTGTTCGTGATGATCGCCGAAGTGCTGATCTTTGTGCCCTCTATCGCCAACACCCGGCTGCGCCTGCTCGAAAACCGTCTTAACACGGCCGCTGCAGCCGCTATCGTGATCGATGGCGTCAATGCCATGGAGCTTCCGCAGTCGATCCAGAATGACACACTGATGGCAACCGGCACCAAGGCCATCGTTCTGCGCAAGGACGGAACATCGCGCATGATTGCAAGCGCCGACATGCCGCCCTTCGTCACCCATCAGTACAATCTGGCGGCCGTCACGCCGGTCGGCGCCATCGTCGATGCATTCGATACCATCCTGTTTGGTGGTGACCGGGTGATTCGCGTCTACGGCCCGATTGGCGACGACCCCGACATGCAGATTGATATGGTCTTCGAGGACAGCCAGCTGCGCCATGACATGCTTATCTATGGCCGCAATGTTTTCCTGTTGTCGGTGCTGATCTCGGTCATCACAGCGGGTTTGTTGTTCTTCTCACTCAACCGATTGCTGCTGCAGCCGGTGCAGAGGGTGACTGATAACATGCAGGCCTTCTCGGAGGATCCGGAAAACCCCAACAACATCATCGTCCCCGGCCCTGCAGTCGATGAGCTGTCTTCTGCTGAAGGCCATCTCGCAGCGATGCAGACGCGGTTGCAGCAGACACTCAAAGAGCAGCGACATCTGGCTGATCTCGGTCTTGCGGTCTCCAAGATCAACCACGACATGCGCAACATTCTCACCTCTGCGCAATTGATGTCAGACCGTCTGGCGATGATCGATGATCCGATGGTCAAGCGATTTGCGCCCAAGTTGCTGCGCACCATTGACCGTGCCGTCGGCTACTCCAGCGAAGTCCTCGCCTATGGCAAGGCCCGCGAGGCCGCGCCGCGCCGCCGGTTCATCAACCTCGCAGCCCTTGCCGGCGAAGTCCGGGATGTCATCATCGAGGAGACCAGCACAGAAATTAGTTTTGTGCTGGACATGGATGAGGACATCGAGATCGAGGCCGACAACGAGCAGATGTTCCGGGTGATCTACAATCTGGTGCGCAATGCCGTGCAGGCCATCGAATCCGAACCCGGTGACGATGACGCCATCGTCCGGCGGGTGACATTCTCGGCCCGGCGCTCCGGCCTGGTGGTCGAGATCCGTGTTGCCGATACCGGACCGGGACTGCCGGCCAAGGCCCGTGAGAACCTGTTCCAGCCGTTCCGCGGATCGGCTCGGTCCGGCGGCACGGGGTTGGGGCTGGCGATTGCCCGCGAGCTGGTCATTGCCCACGGCGGATCGATGTCGCTCGACGAATCGGTGACACAGGGCACCGCCTTCCGCATCGAGCTCCCGGACCAGCCGGTCCCGCTCGACAAATTCCGCGCCCGCGCCTGACCTCGTTCCGGTCAGGCAAGGTGGCGAAAGCCAGCGATTGTGCGCCTGCTGGAGCCTGCATGCGGCCGCTGCGAAAGCCACCGGTTCCGGTCGCTGTTTGATCAACCATGCGACAATTGAACGACAATCGCTTTTTTCACCAAATCCGCTTGCAATCCCCCTCAGTCCGTTTTAGGAGAACGCCTCGCAGGCGAAAGACACCTGCAGCGCGCGCCCGTAGCTCAGCTGGATAGAGCACCAGACTACGAATCTGGGGGTCAGAGGTTCGAATCCTTTCGGGCGCGCCATTTTACCTAAAACTTCCGGGTTGCTAGAATGCGTGCCTTGCGCGTGGTGCCTTCTCTGTGGTTGCCCACCACCACCTTGTCATTGCGGAGTTTTAGGTAGGTCCTGGGACTTTCCGTTTTCAGAGCCGGCTTGAAATGGGTGGCCGGCACGAAGGCCGGCATCAATCAGGAAGGTCGAGAAGAATGATCATCCTGACCCGGAAAGTTACGACCGCAGATGAGATATGCGCATTGCGCCATTTTTAATAAAAATTTAAGAAGATACGGATATCCGTTAAGCAAGGCGGAAATCCGAATTTCCTTTCGAGTTGACACAATCTGAAATTCCACACGTCAACGATTAAACAGCGCGGTACCTTTGGCCCATTTCGGCTTGGGAAGCATGAAGCACCTGCGCTGAGGCTCAAGAGAGCTATGTCCCAAGTAGCATTTGTCGCTTTCGACCCTTCAGTTTGATGTTGGGCATTGCGTCTTGTGGTTGGTGGATCTGACTAGACCATCTCCAGCCGCTTCCGACGCTTTGATCCAGTAGGGAAGGTCGAACAGAGTTGAAGCTATCAATGTCTGTTAACACAATAGGCTTAGTTCAATGACCTCGATCGTCTCTTCCTTCACCGTCAATCAAATCCAGTCTCTTTCGACAACAGCGATTAAATCATTATCGACGGAGGATGTGCAGTCGTTGAGCACTTCTCAGGTAAAGGCGCTCACTTCAAAGCAGATAACAGCACTTGATGCTGTGGATGTTGCAGGCATGTCGGGTGACCAGATCTCTGCCATCTCGACGAAGTCCATCCTCGGTCTAACGATTGAACAGATTGATGCCATTCAGGCCTCCGCGATTGCAGGCATGAGCGCGCCTCAGGTGGGTGCGATGAGCAGTGTTCAGTTGAACAGCCTTGATAGCGATCAGTTGGCAGCCCTCACCGAAGCGCAGATTGGCTCCCTGACTGCCGGTCAGATAGCTGGCTTGGAGACAAGTCAGGTCGCCGCGCTGAGCACGGATCAGGTCTCGGCATTGAGCGCCAAGGCAATTGCCGGTCTGACGGTCGATCAGATTGCGGGCATGTCGGACGATCAGGTTACCGCACTTAGCGCAACCCAGATCGCGGCCCTGAGTGCCAAGCAGATGGCTGCGTTTGACGCGGATGCGATCGCCCTGTTTTCGACTGACGAAATCACAGCCATTTCCACCAAGGCCATCAGCGGTCTGACGACGGATGCGGTTGCCGCTTTGACTGAAGATCAGGTTGACGCGCTGAGCACCAAACAGATTGCAGCTCTTTCGACCACCCAGGTCAAGGCACTGACGACGGATCAGATTGGCTACCTTTCGACGGATCAGGTTGGCGCAATGACGGCGGCCCAGGTCGGCGCTTTCACCGATGATCAGATCGCTGCATTGAGCACGGATCAGGTGACGGCGTTGAGCAACAAGGCCGTTGCTGGCCTTAGCGCAGCTCAGCTGGCTCTGTTTTCAGACGATCAGGTGACTGCCCTTGGCACCACCCAGATTGCGGCCCTGAGCGCCAGGCAGATGTCCGCTTTTGATGCGGATGCCATCGCCCTTTTCTCGACCGATGAAATCACAGCCATTTCCTCCAAATCAATCAGCGGCCTGACAACGGATGCCGTTGCTGCCCTGAGCGAAGATCAGGTTGGTGCGCTCACCACCAGACAGATTACGGCTCTTTCGACCACTCAGGTCAAGGCTCTGACCACTGATCAGGTCGGCTACCTTTCGACCGATCAGGTTGGCGCAATGACGGCCGCCCAGGTCGGCGCTCTCACCGATGATCAGGTTGTTGCGCTCACCACTGATCAGGTGACCGCAATCAGTAAAAAGGCTGTCTCCGGACTCTCCGCAGCGCAGCTGGCTCTGTTCTCAGACGATCAGGTGACTGCGCTCGGCACCACCCAGATTGCGGCGCTCAGCGCCAAGCAGATGTCCGCTTTTGATGCGGATGCCATCGCTCTCTTCTCAACCGATGAAATCACCGCCATTTCCACCAAGGCCATCAGCGGTCTGACGACCGATGCTGTTGCCGCCCTGAGTGAAGATCAGGTTGGTGCTCTGAGCACGAAACAGATTGCCTCTCTTTCGACCACACAGGTCAAGGCACTGACGACGGACCAGATCGGCTACCTTTCGACGGATCAGGTTGGCGCGATGACGGCGGCCCAGGTCGGCGCTCTCACCGATGATCAGATCGGCACGTTGAGCACGGATCAGGTGACTGCGCTGAGCAAGAAGGCCGTGGCCGGTTTGAGTGCGGCGCAGTTGGCCCTGTTCTCAGACGATCAGGTGACTGCGCTCGGCACCACCCAGATTGCGGCGCTCAGCGCCAAGCAGATGTCCGCATTTGATGCGGACGCCATCGCGCTATTCTCGACCGATGAAATCGCGGCCATTTCCACCAAATCCATCAGCGGTCTGACAACCGATGCCGTTGCCGCCCTGAGTGAAGATCAGGTTGGCGCGCTCACCACGAGACAGGTGACCGCGCTCTCGACGGCCCAGGTAAAGGCGCTGACAACAGACCAGATCGGCTATCTTTCGACCGATCAGGTTGGCGCAATGACCGCCACCCAGGTCGGCGCTCTAACTGATGGTCAGATCGGTACCCTGACCGCGGATCAGGTGACGGCGTTGAGCAACAAGGCCGTTGCTGGCCTTGGCGCAGCGCAGCTGGCCCTGTTCTCAGACGATCAGGTTACGGCACTTAGCACAAGCCAGATTGCGGCCCTGAGCGCCAGGCAGATGTCTGCGTTTGATGCGGATGCCATCGCGCTGTTCTCGACCGATGAAGTCGCGGCCATTTCCAGCAAGTCCATCAGCGGCCTGACCACCGATGCCGTTGCAGCACTGAGTGAAGATCAGGTCGGCGCTCTCAAGACCAGCCAGGTTTCTGCTCTTTCGACAGCCCAGGTAAAGGCGCTGACGACAGACCAGATCGGCTATCTCTCGACCGATCAGGTTGGCGCAATGACTGCAGCCCAGATTGGCGCTCTTACCAGTGACCAGATCGATACGCTCACTACAGATCAGGTGACGGCGATCAGCACCAAGGCTGTCACCGGACTGACGGCAGCACAAATTGACCAGATGAGTTCCGAGCAACTCGGAGCCATGTCGGAAACCCAGGCAGCTTCCTTTAGCGACAGACAGATCGCAGCGCTTACAGCTGACGATATCGCCGAGTTCACCACTGCTGAAATCACCGCGATCAGCGCCAAGGCAATCTCCGGCATGGCTGCAGATACCGTTGCCGCGCTGAGCGAAGACCAGATCGGTGCTCTCAGCACGAAACAGGTTGCTGCGCTTTCTGCCACTCAGGTCAAGGCGCTGACCACGGATCAGGTCGGTTATCTCAGCGATACACAGTTTGGTGCGTTGACTGCGACCCAGGTTGGCGCTCTCACCGATGATCAGGTTGGTGTGCTGAGCGTAAATCAGGTGACAGCCATCAACACCAAGGCTGTCGCTGGACTGACCACCGGGCAGCTGGCTCTGTTCTCCGATGATCAGGTTACAGCGCTCGGAACCACTCAGGTTGCGGCCTTGAGCGCCAGGCAGTTGTCTGCCTTTGATGCGGCTGCCATCGTCCTGTTCTCGACCGACGAAGTCACGGCCATTTCCAACAAATCCATCAGCGGTCTGACCACGGATGCTGTTGCCGCCCTGACTGAAGATCAGGTTGGCGCGCTGAGCACCAAACAGATTACGGCTCTTTCGACCACCCAGGTCAAGGCACTGACGACGGACCAGATCGGCTACCTTTCGACGGACCAGGTTGGTGCAATGACGGCCGCTCAGGTCGGCGCACTCACCGATGACCAGATTGGAACGCTGAGCACGGATCAGGTGACTGCCATCGGCACCAAGGCTGTGGCAGGCTTGACCACCGCGCAGTTGGCTCTGTTCTCCGATGATCAGGTTACAGCGCTCGGTACCACACAGATTGCAGCTATGAGCGCCAGACAGCTTTCCGCTTTCGACGCCGATGCAATCGCCCTGCTTTCGACAGATGAAGTCGCAGCGATTTCAACCAAATCCATCAGCGGTCTGACGGCAGGTGCCGTTGCGGCGCTGAGTGAAGACCAGGTGGGGGCACTCAGCACGAGACAGGTCGCCGCTCTTGCGACCAATCAGGTCAAGGCACTGACGACAGATCAAATCGGCTATCTGAGCGATGAACAGGTCGGCGCTCTCACGTCTACACAGGTCGGCGCTCTGACCGATGATCAGATTGGTACGCTGACCACGGATCAGGTAACTGCCCTTAGCAGCAAGGCGATCACCGGATTGAGTGGGGCGCAGCTCGCACTGTTCTCCGACGATCAGATCTCTGCGCTCGGTACCACCAAGATCGCAGCCCTGACCGACAAGCAGGTGGCCGGCCTTGACGCAGATGCCATCGCGCTTTTCTCAACCGATGAAATCGCTGCAATTTCCAGCAAGGCCATCAGCGGTCTGACGACGGATGCCGTTGCCGCCCTGAGTGAAGATCAAATCGGTGCTCTTGGCACCAGCCAGATCGCTGCTCTCTCCGCTACCCAGATCAAGGCGCTGACGACAGACCAGATCGGTTATCTCTCGACGGACCAGGTCGGTGCGTTGACGGCAACCCAGACCGGGGCTCTCACCAGCGACCAGATCGGTGCTTTGAGTGAAACACAGATCCCGGCAATCAGCACCAAGGCCATCGGCGGCTTGAACACAACGCAGCTGGCTCTGCTCACCAACGATCAGGCCACCGCACTTACGGCCACCCAGATTGCAGCATTCAGTGACAGACAGCTTTCCAGCTTCAGTGCTGATGCCATTGCCCTGTTTGCCAACGACGAAATCAGCGCTATCAGCTCCAAGGCCGTCACCGGTCTGACGGTTGACCAGATTGCGGGCATGACGGACGATCAGGTTACAGCACTCGGTGCCACACAGATCGCGGCCTTGAGCGCCAAGCAGATGGCTGCGTTTGATGCAGATGCCATCGCCCTGTTTTCGACCGATGAAATCACGGCAATCTCCACCAAATCCATCGGCGGTCTGACGACCGATGTGGTTGCCGCCTTGAGTGAAGATAACGTTGGCGCTCTGAGCACCAAGCAGATTGCGGCTCTTTCGACCACGCAGGTCAAGGCCCTGACGACGGACCAGATTGGCTATCTTTCAACGGACCAGGTTGGTGCGATGACGTCGGCCCAGGTCGGCGCTCTCACTGATGATCAGGTTGGTGCGCTCACTACGGATCAGGTGACCGCAATCAGCAAGAAGGCTGTCCTCGGACTTTCCGCCGCGCAGCTGGCGCTGTTCTCTGACGATCAGGTTGGAGCCCTCAGTGCCACCCAGATCTCTGCACTGAGCACCAGGCAGGTCGCAGCGTTTGATGCCGATGCGATCGCCCTGTTCTCGACCGATCAAGTCACAGCCATTTCCACCAAGGCCATCGGCGGTCTGACAACGGATGCGGTTGCTGCCTTGAGTGAAGATCAGGTTGGCGCGCTCAGCACCAAACAGATTGCGGCTTTTTCCACCGCTCAGGTCAAGGCCCTGACCACGGATCAGGTCGGTTATCTTTCGAATGATCAGGTTGGCGCAATGACGGCAGCTCAGGTCGGTGCCCTCACGGATGATCAGGTTGGCGCGCTGACCGCGGATCAGGTGACGGCACTCAGCAGAAAAACTGTTGCTGGCTTGAGCGCAGCGCAGCTGGCCCTGTTCTCCGACGATCAGGTCACCGCACTCGGCACCACCCAGATCGCGGCGCTCAGCGCCAAGCAGATGTCTGCTTTTGACGCCGATGCCATCGCTCTTTTCTCGACCGATGAAATCGCGGCCATCTCTAGCAAATCGATCAGCGGTCTGACGACGGATGCCGTCGCCGCCCTGAGTGAAGATCAGGTTGATGCACTCACCACAAGACAGGTTGCCGCCCTCTCGACCACTCAGGTCAAGGCCCTGACCACGGATCAGGTCGGCTATCTTTCGACGGATCAGGTTGGCGCAATGACGGCGACCCAGGTCGGTGCTCTCACCGATGGCCAGATCGGCGTGCTTACCGCGGATCAGGTGACGGCAATGAGCAACAAGGCTGTTGCCGGTCTTAGCGCAGCGCAACTGGCGCTGTTCTCCGACGATCAGGTTACAGCGCTCGGCGCCACTCAGATCGCGGCTTTGAGCGCAACTCAGATGTCTGCATTTGATGCGGATGCCATCGCCCTGTTCTCGACCGATGAAATCACCGCGATTTCAACCAAGTCCATCAGCGGTATGACAACCGATGCAGTTGCAGCCCTGAGTGAAGATCAGGTTGGCGCCCTCACCACACGACAGGTTACGGCTCTCTCGACCACTCAGGTCAAGGCGCTGACGACGGACCAGGTCGGCTATCTCTCGACCGATCAGGCTGGCGCACTGACGGCGGCCCAGGTCGGCGCGCTCACCGATGCCCAGATTGGTGCGCTGAGCACCGATCAGGTGACTGCACTGAGCAACAAGGCGGTCGGCGGCTTGAGCGCAGCGCAACTGGCCCTGTTCTCCGACGATCAGGTCACTGCACTTAGCACCACCCAGGTCGCATCCCTGAGCGACAGGCAACTCGCTGGCTTTGATGCGGCTGCCATCGTCCTGTTCTCGACAGATGAAGTGGCTGCCATTTCCACCAAGTCAATCGGCGGCCTGACCACCGATGCCGTTGCCGCTCTGACTGAAGATCAGGTTGGCGCTCTGAAGACGAGCCAGGTTGCTGCTCTTTCGACCACTCAGGTCAAGGCACTTACAACAGACCAGATCGGCTATCTCTCGACCGATCAGGTTGGCGCAATGACAGCCGCCCAGATAGGCGCTCTGACCAGTGACCAGATCGATACGCTCACCACAGATCAGGTGACGGCGATCAGCACCAAGGCTGTCACCGGACTGACGGCAGCACAAATTGGCCAGATGAGTTCCGAGCAACTCGGAGCCATGTCGGAAACCCAGGCGGCTGTCTTTACCGACACACAGGTTGCTGCACTTACGGCAGACGATATCGCCGAGTTCACCACTGCTGAAATCACAGCGATCAACGCCAAGGCAATCCCTGGTATGGCTGCGGATACCGTTGCAGCGCTGAGCGAAGACCAGATCGGTGCTCTCAGCACCAACCAGGTCGCCGCTCTCTCGGCCACTCAGGTAAAGGCGCTGACCACGGATCAGGTCGGTTACCTCAGCGATACACAGTTTGGTGCATTGACAGCGACCCAGGTTGGCGCTCTCACCGATGGCCAGATCGGTGCGCTGAGTGTGACACAAGTCGCTTCCATCAACACAAGCGCTGTCACCGGTCTCACTGCAGCGCAGCTGGCTCTGTTCTCCGATGACCAGGTTACATCGCTCGG
The DNA here is from genome assembly GCF_038900115.1 of Hoeflea sp. AS60. Classification (NCBI taxonomy): domain Bacteria; kingdom Pseudomonadati; phylum Pseudomonadota; class Alphaproteobacteria; order Hyphomicrobiales; family Rhizobiaceae; genus Hoeflea; species Hoeflea sp. AS60. The sequence continues at coordinate 1,368,808 of NZ_JBBMQP010000001.1, forward strand.
CACCACTCAGGTTGCAGCCATGAGCGGAAATCAGATGGCGGGCTTCGATGCGGCTGCCATCGTTCTGTTCTCGACAGACGAAGTTGCGGCCATTTCATCCAAATCCATCAGCGGTCTGACCACGGATGCGGTTGCCGCCTTGACCGAAGATCAGGTTGGTGCGCTCACCACAAACCAGGTTGCCGCTCTTTCGACCAATCAGGTCAAGGCGCTGACGACAGACCAGATCGGCTATCTCTCGACGGATCAGGTTGCTGCAATGACGGCGGCCCAGGTCGGTGCTCTCACCGATGACCAGATCGGCGAGCTGAGCGCGGGTCAGGTGACGGCCATCAGCACCAAGGGTGTCGCTGGACTGACAGAGGCACAGTTGGCTCTGTTCTCCGACGATCAGGTCACAGCGCTCGACACCACCCAGATTGCGGCAATGAGCGCAAGGCAGATGTCTGCTTTTGATACAGATGCCATCGCACTGCTCTCCACCGATGAAGTCACAGCGATTTCAACGAGTGCAATAACTGGTTTGACGACAGATGCAGTGGCTAGCTTGAGCCAAGGACAGATTGGAGCCCTCACCACCACACAGGTTGCCGCGCTTTCGGCAACCCAGGTTGGAGCATTGACGGCAGACCAGATCAATTTTCTTTCGACCGATCAGGTCGGTGCGATGACGGCGACCCAGGTCGGCGCTCTCACCGATGAACAGATCGGTGCGCTAAGCACGGGTCAGGTCACGGCGATCAGCGACAAGGCTGTGACCGGCTTGAAAGCCGAGCAGCTCGCTCTTTTCTCCGACGCTCAGGTTGGGGCGCTTTCGACCACCCAGATCGCGGCCATGAGTGACAATCAGGTGGCTGGCTTCGATGCCGATGCGATTGGCCTTGTCTCGACCGATGAAATCGCTGCGATTTCCACCAAGGCTATCAGTGGTCTGACGACCGGTGCCGTTGCCGCCCTGAGTGAAGCGCAAATCGATGTGCTGACGACGGGCCAGATTGGCGCAATGTCGGCGACACAGGTGGCGGCGCTGACGACCGATCAAATTGGTTATCTCAGCGATGAACAGGTCGGGGCACTGAAATCAAGCCAGGTAGCGGGGATGACCACCGACCAGATCGCGGCACTGACCGAAGCTCAGGTAACGGCTCTCAGCCTGGACGCTGTCACCGGCCTCTCCGCTGCACAGGTCGATGCCATGAGTGCCACTCAGGTGGGCGCATTCAGCGCAGAACAGACCGCGGCCATGAGCGCAGCGCAGATCGACGCGATGACAACCGAAGATCTTGCTGCCTTCGCCGACGAGGACATTGCCGCCATCAGCACGGCAGCAATTTCCGGCCTTTCGGCAGAAGACATCGGAGAACTGAGCGAAACCCAGTTGCAGGCCCTGACAACTGACCAGTTGCAGGCCATGCAGACCGCTCAGGTTGAAGCCGTCATTGCGGCCTATCAGACAGTCTGATCTTGACATCCAACGGCAGGGCTTCGGCCCTGCCGTATCCCTCTTCAAAAAGTTCACTGCAAAACAATTAAGGACGACGCTGTTGCGTCGTTTTTGTTGTTTGATTGTCGAATGATCGTTTCGATCTCTTTTTCCCGGATGGCCGCAGCGTTCGTCGTTGGTCGAAACCAGTCGCTCACCCGGTCTTCAACGACGCCATCTGTCGGTAGCTGGCCATCAGGTCGTTGAAGCGTTCGCCCTGAATGGCGACATGCAGACGAAGCGTGGCTGCAGCGTCCTTCGAATCGGAGCATTCCAGCGCGGCGTAGATGGCCCGGTGTTCGCGCATTGACTGCGGCATACGTCCGTGGGCGCGCAACTGCATGCGCCGGTAGGGTTTCAGCCGTTTGTGAAGCCGCGCCGCTTCGCGGGCGAGGAAACGATTGCCACTTGCCTCATAGAGCAGGTGATGAAAGGTCTCGTTCTCCCGGTAATACTCATCAAAATCGCCCTGTGCGATTGCCGCTTCACAGGCGTCTATGGTCAGGGCGATGTCGGTCATTTGCTGCTCGGTCACGCGCCGCGCCGCCCGGAAGCCGCACATGGCTTCGAGTTCGGCCATGACTTCGAACATCTCGACGAGTTCGACGAAATCCGGATGCCGGATGAAGGCGCCGCGACGGGCTTCAAGCGTGACAAGTCCTGACGCAGCCAGCGCCTGAAAGGCTTCGCGTAATGGCGTCCGCGACACGCCGAATTGCTCGGCGAGCTTGACCTCGTCAAGCCGCTCTCCATCGGTGAACTCGCCGGTGACAATCATCTGTTCGATGCGTTCACGAATAGTGTCTGCAATGCGTGTGCCCATCTGCTTATCATGGACAATCAGCGTAAAAATGCAAATTCATTCTTCTTGTATACAAGAGATTTGACATTGCATTCAGAAAGTGGTCCCATTGAGCGGCGCAAGGGCCGGAGGAGGTTCTGCGAACAAAATCTTCTGGGAGGTAGACATGAAACTAGGATTATCAGCTTTTGCGGGGATGCTTGCTGCATCCGTCGCCATAACCGGTCTCGCGCAGGCCGAAACATTGAAAGCATCGCACCAGTTTCCGGGCGGCAAGGGCGACGCACGCGACGAAATGGTTCAGCTTTTTGCCAAGGAACTGGGCGCCGCCAATGTCGGTCTTGATGTTCAGGTCTATCCGGGCCAGTCGCTTTACAAGGCAAAGGAGCAATGGGGTGCGCTGACCAAGGGCCAGCTCGACATCACCTCCTTCCCGCTCGATTACGCTTCGGGCCGCGTGCCGCAGTTCTCGGCGACCCTGATGCCGGGCCTCGTGCGCAACCATGATCGCGCCAAGCGGCTCAACTCTTCGCCCTTCATGACCGAGATCAAGAAGCTGATCGAGGACAATGGTGCCATCGTCATTGCTGACGCCTGGCTCGGCGGCGCCTTCGCGTCGAAAAAGGGCTGCATCACCTCGCCCGAATCGATCAAGGGGCAGGTCACCCGCGCTGCTGGTCCTGCGTTTGAACAGATGCTGGTTGGCGCCGGTGCTTCGATTTCCTCGATGGCGTCATCTGAAATCTACACCGGCATGCAGACCGGCGTGCTCGATGCGACCAACACCTCGTCGGGGTCGTTCGTCTCCTACCGCATCTATGAGCAGGTCAAGTGTCTGACCGAGCCGGGCGAGAACTCGCTCTGGTTCATGTATGAGCCAATGCTGATTTCGAAGGAAACCTATGACCGCCTGACGCCTGAGCAGCAGGCTGCTGTCATGGCCGCCGGCAAGAAGGCCGAGGAATATTTCGACAAGGAAGCAGCAGGCCTCGACGACAAGATGGTCGAGACCTTCAAGAAGGCCGGCGTCGAAATCGTGTCGATGTCGAAGGACGATTATGACGCCTGGCTCGCGATCGCCAAGGAGACTGCCTACAAGGAATTCGCTGAAAAGGTGGATGGTGGCCAGAAACTGATCGACGAAGCTCTCGCGGTCGAGTGATCAAAGGGTGAGGGGAGGTTCGCCTCCCCTTTTTCCCCGTCAGACCTGCCCCTTGTTACGATCTGAGGACTTCTGAGAGATGAAACGCTTTGTTTCGACCGTTGAGATGTTGTCGCGGTTATGCGGACTGGCATCCATGCTGCTGATTGCCGCTTCCACCCTCGTTGTCTCCCAGATGGTGTTCATGCGCTATTTCCTCGGTGCCTCCACCATCTGGCAGACCGAGTTCGTCGTCTATGCCATGATCGCATCCACCTTCATCGGCGCACCCTATGTGCTGATGCTCAAGGGGCATGTCTCGGTCGATCTTTTGCCAACCCTGCTGGGAGGCAGTGGCAAGCGTCTGCTTGATGTTCTCGCAGCCACATTGAGCTTGGCTTTCTGCGGTTTGCTCGGCTGGTCGGGCTGGCACTATTTCTATGAAGCGCTGTCCAAGGGCTGGACCACAGACACGGTCTGGGCGCTGCCGCTCTGGATACCGCTGCTGCCGTTGCCGCTCGGCGTCGGCATCCTCTGCCTTCAATACGTCGCCGAAATATACAAGAACTGGACTGGAACAGGGGAGGTCCCCGCATGAGCCCGCTGGAAATCGGCCTACTCATCCTTGTTGTCCTGATCGCCATGTTCGCCATCGGCATGCCCATCGCCTTTGCCCTTGGCGCAGTATCGATCGGAACCCTGCTTCTCATAGACGGTTTTCGCTCGCTTGATGTACTTGGCGAGACATTTTTCTCAGGCCTCAACTCGTTCACGCTGGTGTCGATCCCGATGTTCATCCTGATGGGATCGGCGGTCTCCAACTCTCCTGCCGGCAAGGACCTCTATGAGGCGCTGGATCGCTGGCTCAACCGCGTGCCCGGCGGTCTGGTCCTGTCCAATCTCGGCGCCTGCTCGATTTTTTCGGCGCTGTCGGGCTCTTCGCCGGCCACATGCGCCGCCATCGGCAAGATGGGCATTCCGGAAATGCGCAAACGCGGCTACCCGGACGAAATCTCAGCCGGATCGATCGCGGCCGGTGGCACCCTTGGCATCCTCATCCCGCCATCTATCACCATGATCGTCTATGGCATCTCGACAGAGACCTCGATCGGGCGGCTGTTTCTGGCGGGCGTCATTCCGGGTCTGATGCTGACGGCGATCTTCATGGCCTGGACGCTGTTTTCCTGCTGGCGCAGTGGGCTGAAACTGTCTGATGTGACACAGCACTACTCGCTCAAGCAGAAACTCGAGATCCTGCCGCGGGTGCTGCCATTCCTGGCCATCGTCGCAGGTATCCTGTTCGTGCTCTATGGCGGGGTTGCCACACCGTCGGAAGCAGCAGGCGTCGGCGCGCTGTTCTGCCTGGTGCTGGTGGTCGTGGTCTACAGGATGTTCTCGGCCAAGCCGTTCATCTCGATGTTCAGGGATTCGACCCGGGAATCGGTGATGATCATGATGATCATCGCAGCTTCCGAACTCTTCGCCTTCACCCTGTCGTCGACCTTCGTCACCCAGAGCATTGCCGGCTGGATCTCTGATCTCGAGGTCAATCGCTGGGTGCTGATGGCAATCATCAACGTCTTTCTGCTGATCGCGGGCTTCTTCTTGCCGCCGGTGGCCGTCATCCTGATGACCGCGCCTATCCTCTTGCCGATCATCACCAGTGCCGGATTTGACCCTTATTGGTTCGCGGTCATCCTGACGATCAATATGGAAATCGGCCTGATCACACCGCCGGTCGGCCTCAATCTCTACGTCATCAACTCGATCGCACCGGACATCTCGCTCGGCACCATCCTGCGCGGCTCGCTGCCTTATGTGATGTGCATGATCCTTGCCATCGTTCTTCTGTGCATCTTCCCGTCGATCGCAACCTTCCTGCCTACGTTCGTCATGGGGGGCGCGCTTTGAACCGGTCAGGGTTTTTCTACGACCTGCTGTCGACGCTGTTCGAGCGGCCGAACATCGCCCGCGTCAAGGGCGACGGTCGCGCCATAGCGGCGCTTTGCAAGGATCTGATTGCCAGCGAAAGCGAGAGCTCGGGCCATAATATGGGTCAGCAGATCCTGTCGCTGTTCAGTGACCTGACGCCGGAGGCGGAGGTCGAGTTCTTCCGCTATCTCACCGAGCATATGGACATTGATACCGAACGGCTGCAGGCACTGACCACAGCCTATGAGAACGACAGATCGCCGGAGAATTTCGCCGAGCTGCTGGAGGCAGCCGAACCGAAACGGCAGGAACTGCTGCGGCGCATAAACCGGGTGCCCGGCGCTACCGGCGAACTGGTCAAGATGCGCGCACGCCTGCTCAAGTTGCTCAAGGACAATCCGTCTTTCGGGCGGGCCGATGTGGATTTCCAGCACCTTTTCGGATCGTGGTTCAACCGCGGCTTCCTGGTGCCGCGGCGGATCAACTGGCAGAGCCCGGCCAACATTCTCGAGAAGATCATCAGGTATGAAGCGGTTCACGCAATTGATGACTGGGATGACCTGCGCCGCCGGGTCGAGCCGTCAGACCGGCGCTGCTACGCTTTCTTCCATCCCGCCATGCCGGATGATCCGCTGATCTTCGTCGAAGTGGCACTGGTCAAGGGAGTGCCGAACTCGGTTCAGGCCATTCTGGCGGAAAACCGCGAGATACTCGAACCAGCAAACGCCAATACTGCGGTGTTCTACTCCATTTCCAACTGCCAGGCCGGTTTGCGCGGCGTGTCGTTCGGCAATTCCCTGATCAAGCAGGTGGTCGAGGATCTGCAGGCCGAGGTGAAATCGATCACCACCTTTGTTACTCTGTCGCCCATTCCGGGCTTTGGCCGCTGGCTCAGCCAGTCCATCACAGAACAGTCCAACGCGAGTGCTTTCGCCAAAGACATCGAAACCGCCATGGAATCGGGCGACATCGGCGGTCTCAAGGACCAGTCGCAATGGCTGCGCCGACAGGCAGCGCATTACCTGATCAACCAGAAGGACCGCAACGGCATGCCGCTGGACCCGGTGGCGCGCTTCCATCTCAACAATGGCGCGATGGTGCATGACATCCATGCGAGCGCCGACATGTCGCCAAACGGGGTGCGGCAATCCTGCGGGTTGATGGTCAATTATCTCTATGATCTCAAGAAGATCGGTCAGTTCCACGAGGGCTTCGCCGAGAACCACACGGTCTTCGCGTCCAAGGAAGTCAGGACGCTGGCCGATGCGGCGGTCACAAACAGCAACGGCAGGAAATGAAAATGGCTGACAACTATCTCTTTGACGGACTGCTCGCCGACAAACTGGCCACCCCTGATGGACGAGGCGCGTTGTTCGCGACGCTGCCCGAGGATGGTCGCCACTATTCCTATGGGGATGTCGAGGATGTTTCGGGCCGTTTTGCAAATGTGCTGGTTGACCTTGGCGTGAAGCCCGGCGACCGGGTCGCCGTGCAGGTTCCCAAATCCATCGAAGCCATCATGCTCTATCTCGCCGTGGTCCGCGCGGGCGGAATTTTTCTGCCGCTCAACACTGGCTACACCCCTTCGGAGATCGAGTATTTTCTCGGCAACGCCACGCCACATATCTTCGTCTGCGACCCGAAGAAGCGTGCAGATTACGAGGGACTCACCGGCAAGCTCGGTATTGGGCTTGAGACCATGGGCGTGTGGAAAGATGCGCAGACCAGCGCCGGATCGCTCAATGACGCCGGGCTTGCTGCACCAACCGCGTTCGACACTGTTGCCCGGTCTGCCGATGACCTTGCCGCCATTCTCTACACTTCTGGCACCACGGGCCGTTCGAAAGGTGCGATGCTGAGTCACGCCAATCTGCTGTCCAATGCTCAAACGCTTGTCGATGTCTGGCGCTTCACCAAGGATGATGTGCTGCTGCACGCGCTGCCGATCTTTCATACTCACGGCCTGTTCGTCGCCACCAATGTGACATTGAGCGCAGGCGCGTCGCTGATCTTCCTGTCCGGTTTCAGCGCCGACGCAATCATTGGCAACATCCCGGAGGCCACTGCGCTGATGGGTGTGCCGACCTTCTACACGCGGCTTCTCGATGAGCCTGCGTTCACCGGTGATCTGGTCAAGCATATGCGCCTGTTTGTGTCCGGCAGCGCGCCACTTCTGGCTGAGACCCATGTCCTGTTCGAACAGCGCACCGGCCACCGGATTCTGGAACGCTATGGCATGACCGAGACCAACATGAACACCTCCAACCCCTATGAGGGCGAGCGGCGTGCCGGCACGGTCGGTTTTCCGCTGCCTGGTGTAGAGCTCCGTATCGTCGATGCCGAGAGCGCCAAGGAACTGCCGCAAGGCGAGATCGGCATCATCGAGGTCAAGGGCCCCAACGTGTTTTCCGGCTACTGGCAGATGCCGGAAAAAACCAAGGAGGAACTTCGCGACGACGGTTTCTTCATCACCGGCGATGTCGGCGTCATCGATGCCGATGGCTATGTGCAGATCGTCGGCCGCTCCAAGGACCTGATCATCTCTGGTGGCTACAACATCTATCCCAAGGAACTCGAGCTCCTGCTCGACGAGGAGGATGGCGTGCTGGAATCGGCCGTCATCGGCGTGCCGCATGCCGATTTCGGCGAAGGCGTGGTGGCAGTCCTTGTGCCGAGGCCGGGTGCGAAGCTGGATGAAACCGTGATCATGGAAAGTATCAAGCCGAAGATCGCCCGCTTCAAACAGCCAAAGCGCATCGTTGTGCTCAATGAGCTGCCCCGCAACACCATGGGCAAGGTGCAGAAGAACGTGCTGCGCGACGCCTACAAGACGCTGCTGGACGCCTGAAGCAACGACTGCCAAGAGCGCTCCGTGCAGGGATGACGGGCCTTTGGTTCCGCGTTGGTGCGGAGGCCCGGGGATTATCCCCGCCAGCGGCCTCGGTAATCCTGTTTGACCATGCGACGGCTGCTTTTAATCCGCGTATTGCCGTCAATGACTCCAGCCAATATACCGGCACTCAAACAGCTTTAAAGCCATGCCTTGCGCTTCATTGCTGGCGTGGCTGTGCGCCGGACGATTGGATCACACCAATCGTGGCCCGGACACCAACCGGAAGAGTGATGATGCTCAAGAGACTTTCTCTTTTTGCCAGCGGCTCCGTCATCGGTGCGGTCATCGACTATGTGGTGACGCTTGCGCTGAGCCGCTGGGCGAACCTGGATCCTGCCGTTGCGCTTGGGTTGTCGATGATCATCAGCGCCTCGGTGGTTTTCCGGTTTCACAGCCGCATCACCTTTGATGAAGCCAATGACGACCTGCTCCGGCGATACGTTCTGTTCATGGGCTGGAGCACGCTGGTTTTCTTTCTCAGGGCCTTGCTGCTAAAAGCCTCTCTCTATGTCGGGCTGCCTTTGGCACTAGCGCTTCTTGTCGCGATCGGGGTGGCCTCGATCATCAATTTCACTGTGTCGTCAGCAGTCATTTTTGCAAAGAAACAGTCATGAGCGGCAAAACCCTGTCCATCGTCGTTCCCGTTTACAACGAGGTCGAAGTCTTGGCTGAACTGCTGGAACGGCTGGAGGCGATCGCTGTCAGTCTGGCGGGCGAATTCCAGCTCGCTGTTGATTTCATTTTCGTCGATGATGGCAGCAGTGATGACAGTTTCGCGGTTCTGAACGCCCATGATTTTGGTCCGCGCTCGGTTCACCTGCTGCAGTTTTCCCGCAATTTCGGCAAGGAGGCTGCCCTTTCAGCCGGGATAGACGCTGCCCGGTCAGCCGATGCAGCTGTGCTGATGGATGCCGATCTGCAGCATCCACCCGAAATGATCAGCGACTTCGTCCGGATCTGGCTCACTGAGGGCGCCGACAGCGTCTATGCCTACAAGGCCAGTCGTCGTTCTTCGGAAGGATATTTCAAGGCTGCCGCTTCAAGACTGTTCTTCTGGGTCATCAACCGCAATATCCGTTACCAGATCCCGCCCGGTGCGGGTGATTTTCGCCTGATAAACCAGCGTTTCATGAAGGCGCTGCGCTCTCTTCCGGAGAGCGACCGTTTCATGAAAGGGCTTTATGGCTGGGTTGGCTTTCGTCAAACCGGCTTGCCGCTTGAGCCACCCAAACGCGAGCATGGCAAGAGCAGTTTCAGTCCGTTCCGTCTGTTTTCGATGACGATGGACGCCGTCACCAGCTTCACCACCACACCGCTGCGGCTGATGGCCATGGCCGGTATCGTCATTGCCATGTTCAGTGCGGTTTACGGCTTGTATGTCGTCATCGAGACCCTGTTCTTCACCGGAGTATCAAACGGAATTGCGTCGGTGCTGACACTGATCGCGTTTTTTGGTGGCGTTCAGATGATCTTTCTGGGACTTCTCGGCGAGTATATCGGCAAATCCGTCCTCGAAGCCAAGAAGCGGCCCCCCTACATCCTGGCGGAAGACATCAGCCGCAAAGGGGATGGCGTTGCGGATCGCTGATGATTTTGGTCTTGGACGCAAGCATGACCGGGTCATCCTTTCGCTGATCGAGGCCGGGCGGCTCGATGGAACCTCCGTCATGGTCAACCATGCGATCGACGCCGGTGACATTGCACGGTTGCGCAGCTTGAGGGCTGCGGGCGCTGAGGTCGGATTGCATCTCAACCTGACCCAGGCGCTCCCCGGTCACGAACAGGTCTGGCCTCTTTCGATGTTGCTTCGCCCGGTGCTGAATTCTCGTTTGCTTGAAGCTGTGGGCGTTTCGTTTGATCGGCAGACGCATGAGTTCGTGACCCTTTTTGGCAGCCTGCCTGACTATTACGATGGCCACCAGCATTGTCATTGCTTCCCTCGCGTAGCGCCGCTGGCAGCGCGATTGCAATTCGGACCGAAGACCTGGATCAGGGTGCCGCTGCCGGCGACCTGGTCGGGGCGGTGGCGCAACCTTCGTGCCGGCGGCGTCAAGGGTGTCCTGATCATGGCGCTGGCCGCACAGGCAAGATCCGCTTTTCGCCGTGCGGAACGTGAGATGAATACAGATTTTTCCGGCTTTCTTCGCCTTGACGATCCGGCCAATGTCCGGCAGTGGCTACCGCAGCTGTTGTCGAAGGCAAGTCCTGACTGCCTGATGATGGTTCATCCCGGTGATGCCAGCGATGAAATGCAATGCGAAGGTCATGCCCCTCAAAGCCGTGACTGCGAGACGAATATCCTTTTTCAAGGGGCCGTGAATTGACCAAAAGCCGTGCCATCATCTGGGGTTTGTTACTGCTGTTGGCCGTGCGCTTGGCCGCGATGATCTGGGTACCTCTGACCGACCCGACCGAAGCGCGCTATGCCGAAATCGCCCGCAAGATGGTCGAGACTGGCAACTGGATCACACCGCAATTTGATTATGGCGTCCCTTTCTGGGCCAAGCCGCCGCTGCACACCTGGATGTCGGCAATCGGCATCGCCGCCTTCGGCGCGACAGCATTCGCCGCAAGGCTCGGTATCTTGCTGTCGGCCTTGGCCACTCTGGCGATCCTCTATCTTTGGGCCCGCACGCTCACCAACCGCATAAACGCTGGCGCCGCAGTGCTGATGACCGCCAGTTCCGGCCTGTTTTTCGTCGCATTGGGTTTTGTCCAGACCGACATGGCGCTCACCCTTGGCGTCACCGCCTGCATGGCTGGCTTCTATAATGGGCTGCAGGGAGACCGCCGCTGGGGCTGGCTGTTCTTTCTGGGCCTTGCCATAGGGCTTCTGGGCAAGGGGCCGGTTGCTACGGTTCTGTCGATGATGCCGATTACCGCCTTCATGATCTGGCGCGGCAACTGGAAGGACCTGCTTCAACTGCCTTTGGTTGGCGGCGCGGTCCTGGTCGCGGTCCTTGTCCTACCTTGGTACGTGGCCGCGGAAATCGCGACCCCCGGTTATCTGCATTATTTTATCATCGGCGAGCATATACAGCGCTTTCTGCAGCCCGGCTGGTCGGGCGACCTCTATGGTGCGGGCCGCGCCCACGCAAAGGGCATGATCTGGCTGTTCTGGATTCTGGCCACTCTGCCCTGGAGCCCGCTGCTGCCAATTCTGCTCTGGCGCTTGAAAAAGGGCATGTCCGAGGCGGGGCCAGAGGAGGCATCCCAGGGCCGCGGCCTCTACATCTACCTGTTCATGTTCGCGCTTGCGCCACTTGTCCTGTTCACGCCCGCCGCAAACATTCTCGTCACCTACGTTCTGCCGGGTGTGCCGGCGGCGGCACTTCTAGGTGTGATGTTGTGGAACCGGTCCGGTCCCACCCGCACGAAGTGGTTGCATCTTGGTGTAGCTGAAGTGCTTGTGGCTGCCACTGCAATCACCATTATCGCTTTTTTCGGCCTCGCCCGGTCCGCGGTGCCGTCTGAAGAAAGCCTGGTCGAGGCCTTTGAGGGCCCCGGTCGACTTGGTATCTTCGATGCCCGCAGCTTCTCGTCCGAATTCTATACCCAAGGCAAGATCACGCGGCTCAGGACAATGGATGATGTCAGTTCCTGGCTCGCTCCCGGTGATGCAGTTCTGGTGCCAAAATACCGGCGGGACGAGTTCGCTTCCCGCTTTGGTGACTCGGTCAAATCCATTGCGGAAAACCGCAAATATCTGCTTTACGTTCCGTCTCCCTGAGGCAGGCCATGACGGCAATGCCGCAGGTTCCTCTTGTCCTATTCGTCTGGCGGGATGACGCCCTTGCGCAGCATGATGCATCCGTAAAAGCGCCGTTCGCCGGTCTGGATCACGGCATAGGCTTGCTTGGCTACTTCGTAGAAGGCGAAGCGCTCGATGCCGATCATCGGCCTTGACTTGCCTTCTGCCTTATCGATCACCGACTGGACCTCCGCCTGAACCGGGGCGATTTCGTCGGGGTTGCCGACGATTTCCATCCGGCCGGCGAAATCATCGACGAATGTGTCGAGCGGCAGCACTGACAGGACGGCCTCAGCGGTCTGGGCGGAGGTCAGATTATCCATCCGCAGCAACTCCCCGAGCACGGTTTGCCGCGCGATTGTGTCCGATGGAAAATTGGTGTCTGCGATAATCAACGTGTCGCCGTGCCCCATTGCACGAAGCGCGTAAAGCACTTCCGCATTCAACCGCGGATCAATTCCCTTGAGCATGATGCCCTCCCAATAATTCCTTGGGCGTCACTTTCGGCGCCCGCCTGTTGGCGCGATCCTGCAGTCGGATGCGCGACGGTTCAAGCCTTTTAGCCCATGGACCAGTTTATCCCACTGGAAAATTCTGGCCAGGTGATGGCGAGGGGATGCGATCACGGAAAGGATCGGCTAGGTTGCGGCCCGCACAGGGAGGAACGCATGCAGATGAAAACACGGCACTGGGATCGGATCGGAAATGGCGGGCTGACATTCACCGAACTTGGCTTCGGAACCGCGCCCTTGGGCAACCTCTATCGCGCGATCAGCGACGACGAGGCGCATGCTGTGCTCAGCCGGGCATGGGACCTCGGCGTCCGCTATTTCGACACCGCCCCGCTCTATGGATTGGGTCTCGCAGAAACCCGGGTCAACAGGTTTCTGCGGGGCAAGCCGCGCGGCGACTATGTCCTCTCGACCAAGATCGGCAGGCTCTTGCGCCTGTGTGAAGCCGGAGAGGAACGCACAGGCGAGGGCAAGTTCTTCGATGTGCCGACCCGCAAGGAAGTCTACGATTACAGCTATGACGGCGTCATGCGCTCGCTCGAGGTCTCGCTTGAGCGGCTTGGCGTCGACAGTATCGATATCCTCTATGCCCACGATCTTGACCAGTTTACCCATGGCAGCGCGGCGGCGCGCGACGCCAAACTCGAGGAACTGATGGCGGGCGGATACAAGGCGCTTGTCTCCTTGCGCGATCAGGGCGTCATCAAGGCCTTTGGTGCAGGCGTCAATGAATGGCAATCCTGCCAATGGCTCACCGAGCGCGGTGATTTCGATCTGTTCCTGCTGGCGGGCCGTTACACGCTGCTGGAGCAGGAAGCGCTTGAGACATTCCTTCCGCTGGCAGAACAGCGTGGCATCGGCATCATCATTGGCGGACCTTACAATTCGGGCATTCTTGCCACCGGACCAAGGCCGGGAGCGTTCTACAATTATGACCTCGCGCCGCAGCATATTCTCGAAAAGGTGGCCAGGATTGAAGCCGTCTGCAAGCGCCATACCGTGCGTATGGTGGATGCGGCCTTCCAGTTTCCGCTTCGGCATCCGGTCGTTGTCTCGGTCATTCCGGGCGGGCAGGGGGTAGCCGAGATGGACGCCAATGCCGTCGCCGCGACAGCGGAAATGCCGACCGAGCTGTGGGCAGACTTGAAGGCCGAAGGGCTGATGCGCGAGGGTGCGCCGGTCGGAGCCTGATCCCGTAAGGTCCAGACTTCGCGTATGAGCCTCTATTTGTTGCTGAACAGCTCGGGTCGTTCGGCAACCAGCGGCTCGAGCAGCCGGATCAACTGGCCAAGATGACGCTGCGTGGCCTGGCGTGCTGCTTCCGGGTCATGCGCTTCCAATGCTGAAACGATGGCCTTGTGCTCGGCCAGTGTCGCCTTCTTCCGCCCCGGCAGCGGCAGGTTGAGATGGCGGGCCCGGTTGACGTGGATCCAGGATGTCTCCGCCAGCGCCGCCAGCCGGCGGTAGCCGGTGAACGACAGGATCAGCTCGTGCATCTCGGCGTCCATCTGGTAAAATCCCGCCGTGTCGCCGTCTTGCATCAGCGCTTCCTGAATGCGCAGGTTTCGCCGCAGCAACACCAGTTGCTCCTCGGTGATCCTGGCGGCGACCAGTTCTACTGCGGCCAGTTCCAGCGCCTCGCGCAGAAAGGCGCCCTCGCGGATCTCCGCCATTGAAAACCGGGTCACATAGCTACCAGCTTGCGGAACGATGTCAGCAAGTCCCTCGCTCGCCAGCCGCGCCATGGCTTCGGTAACCGGTGAGCGCGAGACGCCGAGCTCCTTGCAGATTTCGGATTTCTGCATCAGCTCGCCTGGGCGGAACGTCAGCGTCATGATTGCCTGCTTGAGCGACAGGTAGACTTTCTGGGAGAGTGAACCGGTGAAATCGTTGAGTGGCTTAAGCGCGGGCCGGGAGTTTTTTACGTCTCGCAGTGGACTACCCTCGCTGACTGGCATACTAACATGTTAGATAGAGTTCCCCGCCTGTCAAGCCGCACTCCGGCTTTCCAACCATGAAGTGCTCTAGCCGATGACAAATGATCTCCCCCAGACAATCCGCCTCAATTCGAGTGACAACGTGATCATTGCGCTCAAGGACCTGGCAACGGGTTCGACCGTTCCCGATCTTGATGTCCCGCTTGCGGAATCAGTGGCCCGTGGACACAAGATCGCAACACGCCCGATTGCCGAGGGCGAAAAGGTCATTCGCTATGGCCAGACCATCGGTATCGCGACCCGCGCCATTGCAGCTGGCGAGCATGTCCATGTCCATAATCTTGGCATGGGTGGCCACGCCGAGGCGCAGGAATTCTCGACCGAGGTCCGGCCGCTTCCCGTCCCCTCGGAACAGCGCCACTTCATGGGCTATCACCGGGCCGACGGATCTGTCGGCACCCGCAATTATCTCGGCATTCTGACATCCGTGAACTGTTCTGGGTCAGTCGCCCGCTTCATTGCCGAGGCATCGGAGAAGCAGGGCTGGCTTGATGAGTTCGAGAATGTCGATGGCATCGTGCCGATCGTGCATGGCACCGGTTGCGGCATGTCAGGCAATGACGAGGGCTACGACACCTTGTTCCGGACTTTGCAGGGCTATGCCCGCAACCCGAACTTCGCCGGCATCCTGCTGCTGGGCCTTGGCTGCGAAGTCATGCAGGTGCCTGATCTGATCGGTCGTGGCCGCATGCGCGCCGACGGCAATTTCCGCTACATGACGATCCAGCAGTCGGGCGGCACCCGCAAGACAATCGAGCGCGGTATCGAGCAGCTCAAGGAAATGGCAGCCGTTGCCAACAAGATCACCCGCGCCCCTGCGGGGCTCGAGCATCTGATGATCGGCATGCAGTGTGGCGGCTCGGACGGCTATTCGGGCATCACCGCCAATCCGGCGCTCGGCGCTGCATCGGATCTGCTGGTTGCCCATGGTGGCACCACCATCCTGTCGGAAACCTCGGAAATCTATGGCGCAGAACATCTGCTGACCCGCCGTGCCGTGACGCCCGAGGTCGGCGCCAAGATCGTCGAGCGTATCCACTGGTGGGAAGATTACGCCGCGCGCAATGGTGGCGAGATGGACAACAATCCATCGCCCGGCAACAAGAAGGGCGGCCTGACCACCATCCTTGAGAAATCTTTGGGAGCTGTCGCCAAGGGCGGCACTGCGCCGCTGACCCAGGTCTACAAATTCGCCGAGCCGATCACCGAGCGCGGCTTCGTGTTCATGGATTCACCGGGTTACGATCCCTGTTCAGTAACCGGGCAGATTGCCTCGGGCGCCAATCTGATTGCCTTTACCACCGGCCGCGGCTCGGTGTCAGGCTACAAGCCGACGCCCTGCATCAAGCTCGCCACCAACTCGGAAATGTATGGCCGCATGTCCGAAGACATGGACATCAATTGCGGCGACATCATCACTGACGCTGTCAGCCTTGAAGCCAAGGGCCGCGAGATTTTCGAGCTGTTCCTGCGCGTGGCGTCCGGCGAGGAAACCAAGAGCGAGGAACTGGGCTTCGGCGGCGCCGAATTTGTGCCCTGGCAAATGGGCGCGGTGATGTGATCATCGCGCTTAATGCGCATCAGTCCGGATATGTCGGCTCGCTGACAGCTTCTTATTCAGGAACGCCGCAGAGTTTTCTCAAGCCTTCTGATTGATCGGCGTAGGCGAGAATTGAAGGCGCCTTTGCGTCAAACTTGATTGCTTCTTCATTTACGATGCCCTTGCCGGTCAACAGGTTCAAATCACATGAGCCACCGCCATCGGGATCCAGCGTGTCGTAAGAACTGTAGGAAAATCCGGCGACAATGAACCGGTTTTGACGATAGACAATGGTCAGGTTTTCTTCCCAGCGGTCGCGGCCAATTGCGGAGTTCTGAGAGGTGATCATGAGTGAGCCATTTTCTCTTGTGGAGACAAATGGTTCCTGTCCGTACATGGTGGTGGCGCCCCAAACCATGCTCTTGACGTAATCATGCAGTTTCAGGCGATGGTTCTCGTCGGTGAGATAAATCAGCACATCGAATTCCTGGTTGCTGGTTTCGATCATGACCACCGCATCCTGCGCGTTGTCCTTGTTCCAGTCGCCCGTTGCGACCGAGAAGATCTGGTCGAGTGAGAGTGTCATGTCCTTGGTGTCTTCTGCGGATGCAGCCTTGATACAGGCAGGCGTCAGCAGGCTGATAGCTGCAAGAATTCCGGCGAGAGCGTGGCAGGTGAAGCGAGATGTGGCTGGTTTCATTTCGGTGAAGCAGATCATGTCCTGGCTTCTTTCATGATGTTGACTTGCGCAAAACTAGCAGCTTTTTCATGCTCCATACGGAGCAATTTGCAGCCTCTCACTTGATTTTGGCGGATCGCAATTTTCATCGAAAACATATCTGAGGAAATGCTCATTGACTCTCGTCTCGACTCTGGCGTTAAATAGAACATAACAGGAACATAATGGATCAAGCATGAGTCTCTCGAGGCTGCAGACCGCGACCGATATCTTGAAGCAACGCACCCGCGCGTATGAGGCCCAGGCGTATCAGGCGCACCGGGGGATGGCGCTTGGCGACGCCGGAGCGTCTCAACCATTGGCACTCGGCGCCAGCGCGGTTGATCACTGTCTTGAGGGCGGGCTTGTCTGTGGCGGCTTGCATGAGGTGCGCAGCGCCCTGGCGCGCGACATCGGCGCGGCAGCGGGATTTGCGCTCGGGCTCGCGGCCCGCGCCCTTGAGGCTGACCGCAGTGGGCGCAGCGGCGTTGTCTGGGTCAGCGATCCCGCCACCCGGGTCGATGGCGGTGGGCTTTTCCCGGCAGGGCTTACCCAGTACGGGCTGGATCCGTCATCGATGACGATCGTCGAGCCGGGCGATCTGCAGGGCGCCATGTGGGCGGCTGACGAGGCGGCGGGCTGCAACGGGCTGGCGGCGCTGATCTTTCAGATCAAGGGCAATCCGGCGCGCTTTGACATCACCGCGACGCGGCGGCTGATGATGCGTGCACGGGGTAGCGGTGTACTGGCGCTGATCCTGCGCCAGAGCGGGGAGGAGGAGGCCAGCGCTGCAGCGACGCGCTGGCGGGTGAACACTGAAATGTCCGGGGCGGACGACAGTCTTGAACGTGGCGTGGGGGCAATGCGGCTGTCGCTCACGCTGGAACGCAACCGCGCCGGACGGACCGGCCAATGGCTTTTAGCCTGGAACCCCAAAGTAAGAAGTTTCAACCATGCCGCTCCCCATCCAGCCTCAAACCGCGTCTCTGGCGCCAACCCGCCAGCGCATTCTCTCGATCGCCTTCCCGCGCCTGCCAACAGACGCGATTCATCGGGCCAAATGGGGCAAGTCCTGGATCGCAGACAAGATTTTGGACGCGTATCCTGAGACGCCGCCTGTCGTCGTCACCGATACGGTCAAGAATGCCATCCGTATCGTTGCGTTGGATGAACGTGCCCGCGCCCGTGGCATACGGCTGAACCAGACGCTCAGCGATGCGCGTGCGCTGGTGCCTGATCTGGATTGCCATGCTGCAGATGACGAGTCTAACCGGGCGTTGCTCCTGAAAATTGCCGGCTGGTGCGAACGCTATACGCCGCTCGTGGCGCTGGATGCCGCCCCGGAGGCTGAGCGCGATCATGGCCTGTTCATGGACATCACTGGCTGCGCCCATCTGCTGGGCGGCGAGGCGGCGATGATTGCCGATCTCGAGGCAAGGCTGCGCGCGCAGGGCTTTCATGTTCGGCTCTGTCTCGCCGATACGCCGGGCGCTGCCTGGGCCATGGCGCGCTACGGGCAGGACCGGATCATTGCAGAGGGTGCTCACGCCGAGGCGGTGCTGCCGCTGAGCCTGAGCGGCCTGCGTCTGCCGCCCGCCATGGTCGCCTCGCTTGGCCGTGTCGGCCTCAAGACCATCGGCTGCATCGCCGGCATGCCGCGCGCCCCCCTGGCCGCCCGCTTTGGTGCCCGGTTGATGCAGCGGCTTGATCAGGCATTGGGCCGTGAGGAGGAAGCGATTTCGCCGATCATGCCGGTGGCGGAGCTCTCCACCGAGCGCCGGTTTGCCGAGCCGGTGACCCATCAGGAGGAAATCAGCCATGTCATCGCGGCACTCGCCGCAGGCATCATCGAACCGCTGGAACGGCGCGGCCTCGGCCTCCGCCGCTGCCGGCTGCGACTGTTCCGGGTTGATGGCCATGTCAGCCACCTCGATGTGCAGACTGCCCGCCCCCTGCGCGACGCAAAGATGATCCGCCGCCTGTTCGAGGAACGCATCGCCGGCCTGCATGATGATCTCGACGCCGGCTTCGGCTTCGACCTGATCCGGCTCGATGTGGTCCATGCCGATCCGTTCGAAGGTGCCCAGACCGAGATGATGGCCGAGATGATGGCGCATCACGCCGCCGAGCAGGGCCATGATGCCCTGGTTGACCGGCTCGGCGCGCGGCTTGGTCTCGATCGTGTCCAGCGCTTCGTGCTCGCCGACACCCATATCCCCGAGCGCAGCTTTGGCCGTCAGCCGATCGCCCATCTTGGCGCGCGCAGCAGGTCAGGCTCGGGCAATGCCGCGCTGGCGCTCATACCGGAAGCTCCCGGCGAGATCATCACCCGGCCGCTGATCCTGTTCGACAGGCCTGAACTGATGCAAACCATCGCCGAGGTGCCCGACGGGCCGCCGCTCAAGTTCCGCTGGCGCGGTGTCTCCTACGAGGTTGCTCGCTCGGAAGGTCCAGAGCGTATTGCCTGCGAATGGTGGCGCGATGGCCGCGGCGCCCGCACGCGGGATTATTTCCGCGTCGAGGATCGCCAGGGCTACCGCTTCTGGATGTTCCGCCATGGGCTTTACGGGCGCGAGACCAGTGATCCTGCCTGGTACATGCACGGGCTGTTCGCATGAATGGGGGAGCTCCACCCGGACCGGCCTATGTCGAACTGGCCGCCGCCAGCAATTTCTCCTTCCTGCGCGGCGCATCGCAGGCCGAGGAACTGGTGGTGCAGGCTTCAAGACTTGGTCTTGGCGGCATCGCCATCACCGACCGCAATTCATTGGCCGGCGTTGTTCGCGGCCATATGGCGGCGAAGGAGGCTGGCCTTGCCTACGCGCCCGGCTGCCGGCTGGTGTTCATGGACGGGACGCCGGACATTCTGGTCTGGCCCGAGGACCGCACGGCTTACGCCCATCTGTGCGAGTTGCTCACCACCGGCAAGCGCCGCGCCCCCAAGGGCGAATGCCATCTGACGCTTGATGATCTATTGACCCATGGCGAAGGCCTGCTGATGGCTGTCGTCGCGCCTGCTGGCGCAGCCGGGGTGGGATTGAGTTCCGCACTGGAGCGGTTGCGCGACGCGTTCCCCGATCATCTCCATCTTGCCGTCTCGCGGACCTATGGCAGCGCAGACCAGCGCCACATGGCAATGCTTGCCCGGCTGGCGCACAAGCACGGACTGCCGCTGGTGGCGATTGGCGACGTTCTCTACCACGCGCCCGAGCGCCGCCCGCTGCAGGATGTGCTGACCTGCATCCGCGAAGGCAGGACGCTGGCCACCATAGGCGCCCGGCTTCAAGCCAATGCCGAACGCTATCTGAGATCGCACGCCGACATGCTGCATCTGTTCAAAGGCTACGAGGCGGCAGTTGCGCAAGCGGCCACGCTGTTCAGGCGGATCCGGTTTTCGCTCGATGAACTGCGCTATCAATATCCCGACGCGCCGATGTTCGAGGAACTCGGGCAGGACGCGTTACCCGCGCAGGAGGCGCTGGAAAAGCTCACCGCCATAGGCCTCACGAAACGTTACCCCGATGGCGCGCCTGAGAAGGTGCTGAAAGCCATCGCGCATGAGACGAGGCTCATCAAGAAACTCGATTACGCGCCCTATTTTCTCACCGTCTATGACATCGTCCGCTTCGCCCGCTCGCAAAAGATTCTCTGCCAGGGACGCGGCTCGGCCGCAAATTCCGCCGTCTGCTATTGCCTAGAGATCACCGAGGTCGATCCTGGCAAGGTCGACCTTCTGTTCGAGCGCTTTATCTCCGAAGAGCGCAACGAGCCGCCCGACATTGATGTCGATTTCGAGCATGAGCGGCGCGAGGAGGTGATCCAGTACATATACTCGAAGTATGGGCGCGAGCGGGCAGGACTGGCCGCCACCGTGATCACCTATCGCGCCCGCTCGGCCATCCGCGAGGTCGGCAAGGTGTTCGGCATGTCAGACGATGCGATCAGCGCCATTTCCGGCACCAAATGGGGCGGCTGGTCGCGCGAGGTTGACGTTGAGGATGCGCGCCGCGCCGGGCTTGATCCATCCGACAAGCACCTGGCGCAAATGTTGGATCTCGCGAGCCAGATCATAGGCTTTCCGCGCCATCTCTCCCAGCATGTCGGCGGCTTCGTCATCACCCGCGACAAGCTCTCCTCGCTGATCCCGATCGAGAATGCGGCGATGGAGGACCGCACCATTGTCGAATGGGACAAGGATGATCTCGAAAGCCTCGGCATGCTCAAGATCGACGTGCTGGCGCTCGGCATGCTGACCTGCATTCGCAAGGCCCTCACCCTGCTCGCGACCCATTACGACCGTCCGGAAACCCTGGCCTCGCTGCCCGACGCGGATGTGTCCACCTATGACATGATCTGCCGCGCCGACACCATCGGCGTTTTCCAGATCGAAAGCAGGGCACAGATGTCGATGCTGCCGCGGCTGAAGCCGCGCTGCTATTACGATCTGGTTATCGAGGTGGCGATTGTGCGCCCCGGGCCGATCCAGGGCGACATGGTGCACCCCTATCTGCGACGCCGGCAGGGCAAGGAACCGGTCTCCTTCCCCAAGAAGGAGCTTGAGAAGGTGCTTGGCAAGACGCTGGGCGTGCCGCTGTTTCAGGAGCAGGCGATGAACATCGCCATTGTTGCGGGCGGTTTCTCGCCCGGCGAGGCCGACAAGTTGCGCCGCGCCATGGCGACCTTCCGCCGTGTCGGCACCATCGGCTCGTTTCAGACCAAGATGGTCGAGGGCATGCTCAAGAATGGCTATGAGCGCGAGTTTGCCGAGCATTGTTTCCGCCAGATCGAGGGCTTTGGCGAATATGGCTTCCCCGAAAGCCATGCGGCGAGTTTTGCGCTTCTTGTCTATGTCTCCTGCTGGCTCAAATGCCACTATCCGGATGTCTTCTGCGCCGCCATCCTCAACTCCCAGCCGATGGGGTTCTATGCCCCCGCCCAGCTTGTCCGCGATGCCCGCGAGCATGGCGTCGAGATCCGCGCCGTCGATATCAACTGCTCGGACTGGAACGCCACGCTGGAGCCGGACGCCGCGCCGCAGCCGCTCTCAGGCAGGCATCGCGAGATGAAAGGCGTGATGAAGCACAGCCACGCAGTGCGGCTGGGGCTGCAGCACGTCAAGGGCTTCGGTGCGGCGGAGGCTGAGCAACTCATGCAAAGGCGAGGGCGCGGTTATGACAGTGTCCGCGATCTGTGGATGCGCTCCGGCCTGCCGCGCCGCGCAATCGAACAGCTGGCCGAGGCGGATTGCTTCCGCTCCATCGGGCTGGATCGCCGCGACGCACTGTGGGCCGTCAAGGCGCTCGATCCGCTCTCGAGCGCCGAACGGCTGCCGTTGTTTGCCCTTGCCGACAGCCACGATCTGCAGAAGGAACCCGATGTCGATCTGCCACCCATGCCGCTCGGCGAGCAGGTGATCAACGATTACCAGTCGCTGTCATTGTCGCTGAAGGCGCATCCTATGGCCTTCCTGCGCGAGAGGCTCAGCCGCTCCGGCTGCCGGCCCAATTCGGACCTTGAGCAGATCCGCAGCGGACAGGTGGTCAAGGTCTCGGGCCTTGTGCTGGTCAGGCAGCGGCCGGGGTCGGCCAAGGGTGTGGTGTTCGAAACGATCGAGGACGAGACCGGCGTCGCCAACATCATCGTCTGGCCCAAGGTATTCGAGAAGTTCCGCGCCATCGTGCTCGGCAGCCGCTGCGTCGGCGTACGCGGCAAGCTGCAGAACGAGGACGGCGTCATCCATGTCGTGGCCGAGTATCTCGAGGATCTCACCCCGATGATGGCGCAGATTTCCGACATGGCGACCGAGATGGGCGGTCTCGCCAATGCCGACGAGGTCCGCCGCCCGGTGGCCGAGGACTCGCGCCTCCGCGAGCGAAGGCCTTCCGCCAATATCGTCAGGCTGATCCGCGATGCGCCGGAACTGCGCCGCGACCTTGAGGACCTGGTGACCGCACGGGCTGCGCGCCGCGCCTTGCCGAAAGGCAGGAACTTTCATTGATGCCGAGATCAGTCCGGTTCGATTACGCGACCGGATCGGCTGGCGGCGGGCCAAGTGTTCCGCGTTCGACGATGGCAGTCGGAATCTCGACCCGCCGCTCGACCGGTTCCTTGTTGATGAGCTTGATCAGCATCTCGGCCGCAGCCTCGCCCATGCGCAGGTGCGGAACCCGCACGGTGGTCAGTTTCGGATCGACGACGCCGGCGAGATCAATGTCGTCGAAGCCGGTGATCGAAACGTCTTCCGGCACCCGCAAGTCAAGTTCCCGCGCCTTTTGCATGGCGCCCACCGCAAGCACATCATTGCCGCACAGCACCGCTGTCGGGCGTGGTGAAAGCGCCATCAGTTCTCCAAAGGCCCGCGCACCATCTTCAAACGTATAGGCGGCCTCGATCACCGGCAGTTGATCCCTTCTGATTCCAGCCAGTTCGGCAGCGGCTCGCACGCCTTCCATCCGGTCGGCGGCGCGGTCATTCATATGCGAGATACCGCCAATCATCGCCAGGCGGCGGTGGCCCTGGTCGAGAACCATCCTGGTCAGCCCTGCGGCCGCGGCGTGATTGTCGAAGCCGACGAAATAGCCGTCCTCGCCGCCAAGGTTCCAGGCACCCAAAAACGGAATGCCGCGGCGGCGCAGGAATTCGACGCTGCTCTCGGGCCGCGCCGAACCGATCAGCAACACCCCGTCGACACCACGGCCTGCCATCACCTCGATCTGTTCGCGCTCGCGCGCAGGCGAATAGCCCGAGCTTGCCACCAGCAGGGTCTTGCCGAATCTCGAAAGCGCCTCCTGGAACGATTGCAGTCCGCGCGCGAAGATCGCGTTGTCCATGGTGGGAATGATGGCGCCAACCGTGTTGGTCCGCCGCGAGGCCAGCGCACGGCCACCAAAATCCGGCGTGTATCCCAGCGCTTCAACCGCCAGCATCACGCGCTCGCGCGTTGGCGCGATCACCCGGTCCGGCGCGTTCAGGCAGCGGGACACGGTTGCCGTCGACACACCGGCCGCGCGCGCTACATCATCCAGTGTTGGTTTTGTGAATTCGTTCATTGCCCCTCTTCGCCCATACTATAGCGTGAAAAACTAAAATGCACGATGTATACGCTTGCATAGGTCGATGTAAGCGCTTACACTTGTAATTGTTGGAACCTTGGGAGGGGTCATGACGCAAGCGGGAAAACCGGCATTCTGGATGGCAGCCCTGTTTATGGCGTTGTTCGTCGCCGATGTGGTTGCTGGCGCATTCTTTCGCGCAGCGTTCATGTCCGATGTGATCGAAGCGCTGGTGCTTGCAATCTCCTGCAGTTTCTTTGTCGCTGGCATTCTTCTGCTCGAAGGGCAGACGAAGGGCCACGAATCCACAGCAATGCATAGGGAGGAGGAAACCCGATGACAGACAAGATCCTTAGAGACGAACTGGCCTCCGCCGAAAGGCGCAATTTTCTCAAGCTGACCGGCAAGGGTGCGTTTACCGCAGCGCTTGTCGCCGGCGCTGCAGGCACCTTGTGGTCCGAAGAGGCTGTCGCCCAGACCGCCAAGGAAGAAAAGGACCGCCAGGCTGCTGCCGAGCACACCATGACCATTGCCACCGCCTATGTTCTGGGTGCGTCGCGCAGCTATCCGATCATGCAGCTTGACCTCAAGGAAAACATTCAGAACGCCACCAACGGCAAGGTTTACGTCAAACTTGCCCCTGGTGGCCAGCTCGGTGCCGGCGGTGCATTGGTTCAGAAGGTGCAGAGCGGCACCATTCAGGCGGCACAGCATTCGCTGTCCAATTTCGCGCCGTTCGCGCCAGCAGCTGACCTGATCAACCTTCCCTATTTCTGTGGCGCCAACCAGAAGTTCGTCAATCTGGTGACGTCTGACGCCTGGAAGTCCGAGGTTCATCCGAAGATCGAGGCGGCAGGCTTCAAGCCGCTGTTTTATGTTGTCATCGATCCGCGCGTTGTCGCTGTTCGCCAGGGTGGCAACGCGGTCATGACCCCCGCCGATATGGCTGGCGTCAAGTTCCGCGTGCCGGGTTCTGCCATGCTGCAGCAATATTACCGCCTGGTCGGCGCCAACCCGACGCCGGTGGCCTGGGGTGAAACCCCATCGGCGATCAAGCAGGGCGTTGCAGATGCGCTTGACCCGTCCGTCGGCGCTCTCTACGTCTTCGGCTTCAAGGATATCCTGAGCCACGTGACCTTCACCCAGGCGGTGCCTGACAGCCAGGTCTTCTCGATGAACCTTGAATGGTTCAACGGTCTGCCTGCCGACGTGCAGCAGGGCATCGAGTTTGCCGGTGAGATTACCGCCCAGCAGAACCTCGCAAAGGTTCCTGCCGCACGTGCTTACGCCATGTCGGAGCTCAGCAAGTCCGGCGTCGAATTCCATTCGCTGAGCCAGGATCAGCTTGCCATGTGGCAGGATGCAGGTGGTTATCAGAAGTCCGAATGGGACACGTTCAAGGTCGAGCTCGCCGGATCCATGGATGTCTTCGCCAAGCTCGACGAAGCGGCCAGCACCATGGGCCGCTACTACGTCCACGACGCCTGAACCATGCGCTTGCCGGCGCTCCAACAGGGGCGCCGGCTTCCGCAACAGGTCTTTCATGCCAGCTTGAACAGTCGCGGTTTTGCCGGACGGCATCACGCAGGAGGGGATAGACGTGCCCGGATTTCTTAAAGCACTGGACAGAAACGCTGAACGTTGGGCCTTGCTGGTCTTTTACGTTCTGCTTGTTGTGACAATGGCGGTGGAAGTCATCCGCCGTGAGGTCTTTGCCTACTCGTCCATCTGGGGTGAGGAGGTGGTGCGCTATTCATTTATCTATCTCGCATGGATCGGGGCCGCATCCGCGGTCCGCGAACGCGCCCACATCCGCATCGACGTGATCGTTCATTACCTCGGCCCGCGCGGCAAGGCCTTCATCTACATTCTCGGCGATGTCGTCATGTTGGCGGTTTCGCTTGTGGCGCTCTACTGGTCGTTTGAAACGGTCATGGTCTCCTGGAAATTTGGCTCCGTCAGCCATGGCCTTCGTGTGTCCATGGTCTGGTTTCTGATGGCTGTGCCGGTCGGCTTTACGTTGCTGATCGCGAGGCTGATCCAGTCCTTCGTCCATGACGTCATTGCGCTTCGAACCGGCAAGCCCGTCTTCGAAGGCAACCAGCTATTTGATTGAGGCAAGACCATGTTGTGGAACCAGCAATTAGCCACTGTCGAACTGGGATGGGATTTTTACGCTCCCGTCCTGATTTTTGCGCTTCTGTGCGCACTCGCCATTCCGGTCTGGGCCGCTATCGGCTCGGCCGCGATCATCATGCTGCTCATGTCCGGCGCATTGCCTCTGTCGCTGGTTGGCGAATCCCTGTTTGACGGCATCGATGCCTTTGCCCTTACCGCCATACCGCTATTTGTGCTGACCGGCGATGTGCTGGTGCGCACCGGACTGAGCCGAAAGTTCCTGGATGTCGCCGAAGCACTGACCTGTTGGACCAAGGGTGGTTTCGGCTCGGCCACGGTGCTGGTCTGCGGCATGTTTTCCGCGATCTCCGGTTCAGACGCCGCAGGCGCGGCCGCCGTCGGCCGCATGACCATCGACCGGCTGGTTGAGAGTGGCTACCCGCGCCCCTATGCTTGCGCCCTCGTGGCAGCAGGCGCCTGCACCGGCATTCTGATCCCGCCTTCGATTGCCTACATCATCATCGGTCTGGTGCTCGGCATTTCCGCGTCGACCCTGTTCCTGGCTGCCCTCATTCCGGGATTGTGCATTCTGACCTCGATCCTGATCACCAATCTGGTCGTGAACCGGATTTACAAATACGAGGGTGGCGAACCGATGACGTTCGCCGAATGGAGCAGCAATCTCGGCAAGACCCTGGCATCGGGCTGGTACGCCTTCCTGGTTCCCGGCATCATTTTTTATGGCATTTTCTCCGGACGCCTGACGCCGACGGAAGCCGGCGCCACAGCCGTCATCGTCACCGTCATCATGGGCTTCCTGCTCAAGACGCTCAAGCTGTCGGACTTCCCCTCGATGTTGCTCAGTTCGGCCAAGGTCGTCGGCGTGATCCTGCCGATCATCGCCTTCTCGCTGCCACTGGCACAGGCACTGGCGATCATGGGTGTGCCGCAGGGATTTGTTGGCGCTGTAACATCACTCAGCGATGACCCCACAGTTATCATCCTGATGATGATCTTCATCCTGATCGCTGCCGGCTGCGTCATGGAGACCACGCCCAACATCGTCATCCTGGCGCCGATCCTAAAGCCGCTCGCCGACAACATCGGCATGAACGAGATCCAGTTCTGCATCATGATGATCACCGCGCTCGGTGTCGGGTTCATCACCCCGCCGCTTGGTCTCAATCTGTTCGTCGTGTCTGGCATTACCGGGGAATCAATCCTGAGAATTGCCTGGCAGGCGATTCCCTTCGTATTCTTCATGCTACTCGTGGTGCTGGTGATCGCCTTTGTGCCGGCATTGTCCACCACCTTGCTTCCCGCAATCTATCAATAGGAGGACCGGGGAAATGTCCCGTACCTATCTCAAGAAAGCCGCCAAAACCTCGACCTCCGATTCCGGGTCCGTTCGTGACACCGTCCAGGCCATCCTCGACGAGATCGAAACTGGCGGTGAGGCGGCTGCGCGCAGCTACGCCGAAAAGTTCGACCGCTACACCGGCAACATCGTCGTCACCCGCGAGGAAATCGAGGCTGCCGCAGCTAAACTGCCGCAGAAGATCAAGGACGACATCCGCTTCGCCCATGACAATGTGCGCAAGTTTGCCGAAGCGCAGAAAAGCACCCTCAGCGACATCGAAATCGAGATCGTGCCCGGCTTGGTTGCCGGTCAGAAGACCATCCCCATCGACGCCGCGGGCTGCTACGTGCCGGGCGGCCGCTACAGCCATGTTGCCTCTGCTATCATGACTGTGACCACTGCAAA
Organism: Hoeflea sp. AS60; assembly: GCF_038900115.1. NCBI lineage: Bacteria > Pseudomonadati > Pseudomonadota > Alphaproteobacteria > Hyphomicrobiales > Rhizobiaceae > Hoeflea > Hoeflea sp. AS60. Next base: position 1,396,512 of record NZ_JBBMQP010000001.1, read on the forward strand.
GGTGGCCGGTTGCAAGCACATCACCGTCTGCTCGCCTCCACGCCCCGATGTCGGCGTCCATCCGGCCATCCTCTACACAGCCGATATATGTGGTGCCGACAGCATTCTCGCCATGGGCGGTGTGCAGGGCGTTGCCTCGATGGCTTTTGGACTTTTCGATGTGCCCGCCTCGGGCATTCTCGTCGGGCCCGGCAATCAGTTTGTCGCCGAAGCCAAGCGCATCCTGTTTGGCCGCGTCGGCATCGACATGTTCGCAGGTCCCACTGACAGCCTGATTCTGGCTGACAAGGACGCAGATCCGGAAATCGTTGCCGCCGATCTCGTCGGTCAGGCCGAGCATGGCTACAATTCGCCGGTCTGGCTTGTCACTGATGATCGCGCGCTCGCTGAAACCGTAATGACGCTGGTGCCGAAACTGATATCCACCCTGCCTGAGGTCAACCGCGACAACGCTGCCGCCGCCTGGCGCGATTTTGCGGAGGTCATTCTCTGCGACAACCGCGAGGAAATGGCCGCGACCTCCGATGAGTACGCACCAGAACATCTCACCGTCCAGGCTGCCGACACCGATTGGTGGCTGAACCGCCTTGGCTGTTATGGCTCGCTGTTCCTCGGCGAGGAAACCACGGTGGCATTCGGCGACAAGGCCTCGGGCACCAACCACGTGTTGCCGACCTCTGGGGCTGCGCGCTACACTGGCGGGCTCTCGGTGCACAAGTTCATGAAGATCGTTACCTGGCAGCGCGCCACCCGCGAAGGCGCCAAGCCGATCGCCGAGGCAACCGCTCGGATCTCGCGGCTTGAAGGCATGGAAGGTCATGCCCGCACCGCTGATATCCGCCTCAGGAAATACTTCCCCGGCGAGAATTTTGATCTCGTGGGGACAGATCAGGATATCTGACATGGGTCACGATGCTTTGTTCGGTCTCAAGGGCCGTGTCGCTCTTGTGACCGGGGCTAGTTCCGGTCTTGGCCGCGCGGCCGCGACCTTCCTGGCCAACGCGGGCGCCCAGGTTGTGGGGCTCGCGCGCCGTGCCGAGTCACTTGATCAGTGGCGCGCTGAAACCGATGGCGAAACGGCTGCCCTTGCCGCCGACCTGGCTCCCGGCGCGGATATCGCTGGCATAGTGGCCAAGGCTTCCGAGCCGTTCGGCGCGCCCGATATTCTGGTCAATGCCGCAGGGCTCAATTTGCGCCAGTCGGCGGATCAGGTCACGCCGGAAGGATGGGAAAACACTCTCGCGCTCAACCTCACGGTTCCGTTCTTCCTGGCCCAGGCACTTGTTCCCGCAATGCGTGAGAAGCGCTGGGGCCGGATCATCAATTTTGCCTCGCTGCAATCGCGCCGCGCCTTCACCAACGGCATTGCCTATGGCGCCTCCAAGGGCGGGGTGGAGCAGATGACCCGCGCCATGGCTGAGGCCTGGTCACGCGACGGCATCAACGCCAATGCGCTGGCGCCAGGGTTTTTCAACACCGAGCTGACCGGACCGGTGTTTGCCGACCCGGAAGTCTCTGCCAGGCATGCGGCTTCGACCTGCATTGGCCGCAATGGCGAGATGGCCGACATCGAGGGGCCGCTGCTGTTTCTGGCGTCTGACGCCTCGGTCTATGTGACCGGCCAGCTCCTCTTTGTCGACGGAGGCTACACCGCCAAATGAAAGCCCTTGTCTATACCGCGCGCGAAAGCCTTGCCTATCGTGACGAGCCTGATCCCGCAGTCCCCTTGGGAGAATGCATGGTCCGCGTTGAGGCTGTCGGCATCTGCGGCTCCGACATGCATGCCTATCTCGGTCATGACGAGCGCAGGCCGGCACCCCTGATCCTCGGGCACGAGGCAGCCGGCGTCGTTGTCGAAGGCCCCGGCACCGGTCGGCGGGTTACGGTCAACCCGCTCGCCACCTGCGGCCAATGCCGGGCCTGCAAGAGCGGGCGCAACAATTTGTGCCCGCAGCGGCAGATCCTGTCGATGGTGCCGCGTCAGGGCGCCTTTGCCGAGTACATTGCCATTCCGGCGGACAACCTGGTCGAGATGCCGGACAACGTGTCCTTTGAAAAAGCCTGTCTCGCCGAACCTTTGGCCTGTGGCTGGCATGCGGTGCGGCTAGGTGCGCAAACGCTTGACCTTCCTCTAACCGAAGCCCGATGCCTTGTCATTGGCGGCGGTGCAATCGGCCTCGGTGCCGCTTTGGCGCTGAGCGCCAACGGTGCGGGCGATATCACCATCAGCGAAGCCAATCAGCGCCGGGTTCCTGCCTTGAAATCGGCCGGGAATTTCACGATCGCAACGCCCGACGATGTCATGGCGGAGGCGGTCGGTGGATACGATCTGGTGATCGACGGCGTCGGGTTTGCCGCGACCCGGGCAACAGCGAGCCGCGCCGCACGTCCGGGTGGCGTGATTGTGCACATTGGCCTGGGAGACGCGTCCGCAGGCCTCGATATCCGCCGTCTGACGCTGCAGGAAATCACCTTCATCGGAGCCTACACCTATACGCCGGAGGACTTTCGCGAAACGGCAGAGGCCATCTTCGACGGACGTCTCGGGCAACTTGAGTGGGCCGAGGTTCGCGCGCTGGAGGATGGAGCTGAAGCCTTTGCCGATATTCTCGCCGGGCGGGCTGCAGCACCCAAGATCATTCTCAAGCCCTGATCGGGAGACCGGCGGGAAACCAGCCCAGGACCGATGTTTCTTGGATCTATTGCCACCTGCAGCCTGGGCATAGCGATCCGTTAGCCCGTCGACGACAAGACCCGGCAAGCCCGCATGAAACGCGGAACGATTGAAGTCTTCTGCCCGGGCGCCGATGTCCGGGCGTCAATTCTTATGAGCATACCCTTCTGACGGAGCTGAATTCATGGCCATTTCCGATTTACCGGCGCGCACGAGAAGCCTTTTCCCCGGCCTCCTGCTGGCTCTGACAATCGCTGCGGCGGCGAAGTTCCTCTCCGAACACTACGCCGCACCGGTGATGTTGTTCGCGCTGTTGATCGGCATGGCCTTCAATTTCATGGCGGATCAGGAGCGCACGGCAGAAGGCGTCGTCTTTGCCTCGAAAACGCTGCTGCGCCTCGGCATCGTGCTGCTTGGAGCGCGCATTACGCTGGGCGATATTGCCGGGATAGGAACCTCCGGACTTGTGACGGTGGCGAGCCTTATGGCGCTGACCATCGGCTTCGGCTTCATCTGCGCAAAGCTGTTTTCGCGTGGCTGGCGCTTCGCCATCCTCACCGGTGGCGCGGTGGCGATCTGCGGCGCTTCGGCGGCACTTGCCCTGGCTGCGGTGATTCCCGGCAACGACAAGACCGAGCGCAACGTGCTTTTCACGGTCGTGGCGGTCACCACGCTGTCGACCATCGCCATGATCATTTATCCAGTGCTGTTCGGCCTTGCCGGGCTGAGCGACGCGCAAAGCGGCTTTCTCATTGGCGCAACGGTCCACGACGTGGCGCAGGTGGTCGGTGCCGGCTACTCGATCTCGACCGAAGCCGGCGACACGGCGACCATCGTCAAATTGCTGCGCGTGACGCTTTTGCCGGTGGTCTTGATCATCGTCGCACTATCGACGGCCCGTGGTGGAAGCGGATTTTCACAGGTTCGCCTTCCACTGTTCGTTGTAGGCTTCGCTGCGGTGACCATCGCCAACAGCACCGGACTGATCCCGGCCCAGATCGCAGCCCTGCTGGTCGACGCATCCTCCTGGCTGCTGGTGATCGCAATTTCCGCCCTTGGCGTGCGCACCAACATGAAAGCCATGTTGGATCTGGGATGGCGCCATGTGGCGGTTGTCGTCGCGGAAACGGTTTTCCTGCTGGGGCTCGCCTGGGCGGCAGTTGCCACGGGACTTGCCGGGGTCTGATGCTGAGCGTGATCCGGAGCCTGGCCTGTTGACCGGACAGGCTCTTGCGGACAAAGATGCCGCGATAGATCCTGTCGACTTTTCATCAACGGCCAGTCTGGGCACCCCGGTCCCTGGCCATGCAATCGCGGCACATGACTTTTCCGCCGCTGTAAAGCCGCGAAATTAGACCGAGCAAGATATGAAAGAGCAAACCATGGCCGCCATTCCATTCTTCGACGGCCATAATGATTTTCTGCTTCGCCTCCTCAACGCGCCAATGCAACGCGATGAAATCTGGCTCGAGGGCGATGGCGCCGGCCATCTCGACCTGCCGCGCATGCAGAAGGCCGGTTTCGCAGGTGGTTTTTTCGCCATCTACCTTCCCTCGCCACATGAAGAGAACGCGCCGGACTATCAGGCGATGATGGACGCGCCGCCCTATGATCTGCCGCTACCGGACCTGATGACAGCGGACCAGACCCAGGTCACCGCGCTCACGATGGCCGGGCACCTGATGTGGATGGAGCGGGCCTCCAAAGGTGCGCTCAAGATCTGTCGCAGTTCAGCCGATCTCCGCGCCTGCATGGAAACCGGAACCATCGCCGCGATCATGCACATGGAAGGGGCCGAGGCTATCGGCCCGGATCTCGATGCGCTTTTTGCCTTCCACGCCATGGGCCTGCGCTCGATCGGTCCTGTCTGGAGCCGCCCGACCGTCTTCGGCCACGGCGTCCCGTTCCGCTTCCCCGGCGACCCCGACACCGGACCGGGCCTGACCGACGCCGGCAAGGATCTGGTCAGGGCCTGCAACGAGCTCAGGATCATTATCGACCTCTCGCATCTCAACGAGAGAGGCTTCAATGATGTCGCCAGCCTCTCGGATGCGCCGCTTGTCGCGACCCATTCCAACGCTCACGCTGTCACCCAATCGACCCGCAACCTGACCGACCGGCAGCTGGCCATGATCCGCGAAAGCGGCGGCATGGTCGGCCTCAACTACGCCACCGTGTTCCTGCGCGAGGATGGCCGCAAGGCAACCGATTGCGGCTGGGACCCGGTGATGCGTCATCTCGATTATCTCGTCGTTAAGCTCGGCGAGGACCATGTCGGTTTCGGCTCAGATTTCGACGGTGCCGAATTGCCCGACGTCATCGGCGACGTCACCGGCGTTCAGGCGTTGATCGGGCAGATGCGCGAGCATCAATATGGCGAAGAGCTGATCGAAAAGATCGCCCGCAAGAACTGGATTGCATTGCTGGAGAGGACGTGGGGGGCGTGAGCGCGACGCCACCACTATCGGAGATACCAGCATAAGAATTTATATAGTGGTAAAGAATGGATTTGGGAGGTGCAGATGAATGTTGAACGCAACGAGCGAGTAAGTCGGCTTGAAAGCGCATCAGTCGATGCCGCATCGCAGGGAATCAAAGCTTTGCTTATCCTTAACGGTGGCGCCAGTGTTGCCTTGCTTGGATTCATCGCAAACGTTTTCTCGTTGGATATGGATCCAGAACGAACTCGGCTATTCGACGCCGCAGTTTCTTCTCTCGTGTTTTTTGCCGTCGGTGCTGGTATCTCAGTAGTTATTCATTTGGTATCCTACTTAGCCAACCGATCGTACGTAGGCGCTCTCTATCAAAAGAATGAGGATGCGTATGATTCAGACTGGAAACGAGCCGGACGCTGGAATTCTGTTGCTATCATATTGGCGTTAATCTCTTTAGCTTCATTTGGAGCAGGAGTTTATGCAATATGGTTGGCGACAACGTGATCCATGCTAACAACGTGCTCGATTAATAATCATTCTCCTCACACGTTCCGCTTCAGCCCAGAAATCCGTGCCAGTACGGCGTTCGCCGCATCGAGCACATTCGAGCCCGGGCCAAAAATCTCGGCAACACCCGCTTCCCGCAAAAACGCGTAATCCTGTTCCGGGATGACGCCGCCGACCACGACCTGGATGTCGGCGCGGTCCTTGTCTTTCAGACGTGTGATCAGTTCCGGCACCAGCGATTTGTGCCCGGCAGCCAGCGATGAGACGCCGACCACGTCGACGCCGAGCGCGATGGCCTTTTCGGTGACTTCCGCAGGTGTTTCGAACATGTCGGTGAGATCGACCCTGAAGCCCATGTCGGCGAAGGCCGTGGCGATCACCTTGGCGCCGCGGTCGTGGCCGTCCTGGCCCATCTTGGCCACCAGCACGTGCGGCGCGCGGCCCTTGTCGGCTGTGTAGTCGGCAATGCGCGACCGAATTGCCTGATACTCCGGATCATCATGATACACGTTTTCATAGACGCCGCCGATCACCTTGGTAATGGCGTGGTGACGGCCGCCGAAGCCGCGCTCCATGGCGTCGGAGATTTCGCCGAGCGAGGCCCGTGCCCGGGCCGCATCGACGGCGGCCGAGAGCAGATTGCCTTTGCCAGTGGTGGCGACTTTTTCCAGTTCTGCAATCGCTGCCGCGTGGGCTTTGGTGTCGCGGCTGTCGCGCATTTTCTTGAGCCGCGCCACCTGGCCTGCGCGCACCTTGTCGGTGTCGATGTTGAGAATGTCGACCTGCGGCTCGTCGGCAAGCCGGAAGCGGTTGACGCCGACGATGACGTCTTCGCCACGGTCGACCCGCGCCTGCCGCCGGGCGGCGGCTTCCTCGATGCGCATCTTCGGCAGGCCCTGTTCGACGGCTTTGGTCATGCCGCCGAGTGCTTCGACCTCGGCGATCAGCTCCCATGCTTTCTCGGCGAGATCCGCAGTCAGCTTCTCGACATAGTACGAGCCGCCGAGCGGATCGACGACATTGGTGATGCCGGTCTCGTGAGCCAGAATGAGCTGGGTGTTCCGCGCAATGCGGGCGGAGAATTCCGTCGGCAGCGCGATTGCCTCATCAAATGAATTGGTGTGCAGCGACTGGGTGCCGCCAAGCACCGCAGCCATTGCCTCGAATGCCGTGCGGACCACATTGTTGTAGGGATCCTGCTCGGTCAGCGACACGCCGGAGGTCTGGCAGTGGGTTCGGAGCATCTTCGAGCGGTCCGATTTTGCGCCGAAGTCGGTCATGATCTTCGACCACATCTGGCGCGCGGCGCGCAGCTTGGCTGCTTCCATGAACACATTCATGCCGATGCAGAAGAAGAACGACAGCCGGCCCGCGAAGGCATCGACGCTAAGACCCTTGGCCTGGGCGGCGCGGACATATTCCATGCCGTCGGCGAGCGTGTAGGCGAGCTCCTGCGCCAGCGTCGCGCCGGCCTCCTGCATGTGGTAGCCGGAAATCGAGATCGAGTTGAATTTGGGCATCTCGGCTGCGGTGAACTCGATGATGTCGGCGACGATACGCATCGAGGGTTCGGGCGAATAGATATAGGTGTTGCGGACCATGAACTCCTTGAGAATGTCATTCTGCACCGTGCCGGTCAGATCGGCGCGGGCCACGCCCTGTTCTTCGCCCGCAACAATGAACATTGCCAGCACCGGTATGATGGCGCCGTTCATGGTCATCGACACGCTCATCTCGCCAAGCGGAATGCCGTCGAACAGGATCTTCATGTCCTCGACCGAATCGATTGCCACGCCGGCCTTGCCGACATCTCCGGTGACCCGCGGATGATCGGAATCATAGCCCCGGTGGGTGGCGAGATCGAAGGCCACCGACAGGCCCTTTTGCCCGGCAGCAAGGTTCTTGCGGTAGAATGCGTTTGAATCTTCCGCTGTCGAGAAACCGGCATATTGGCGGATGGTCCAGGGCTGGCCCGCATACATGGTCGAGCGGACACCGCGCGTGAACGGGGCGAAGCCGGGCAACTCGGTGGCAGCACTCTCGGGCAGATCTTCTGCCGTGTAGAGCGGCTTCAGCGTGATGCCTTCGGGCGTCGCCGTGTTGAGGCTTTCGATCGGCTTGCCCTTGAGATCCTTGGTGGCAAGCTCGAGCCAGTCGCGGGTGGTCTTGGTCATTTCGCGAACTCCATGATGATCTCGTCGACGGCCAGGCTGTCACCGGCTTTCACCGGGATGCGCGAGACGATGCCCTTGCGCTCGGCCTTGAGCACGTTCTCCATTTTCATCGCTTCAACCACGGCCAGCGTCTGGCCTTCCTGCACTTCGTCGCCCTCGTTGACCGCAATCGAGACGATCAATCCTGGCATCGGGCAGAGCAGCAGGCTGGAGGTATCAGGCGCGACCTTCTCCTTCATCAGCCGGGCCAGTTCCGCCACCCGCGGGCTGAACACCTGCACCCGGACATCGACGCCCAGTTGCCTCAGTCGCCAGCCGGCATCGGCGGGCTCGACCTTGATTGCATGGGTTTCGCCATCGATGTCGAAAATTGCGAGCCTTGCGCCCGGCGTCCAGTCTGTGGTGCCCGATAGAGGCTCGCGGCCTGGCAGGTGCACCAGACAGACGTCGTCGGTATCGTCGATATGCCCGGTGATCTCCTGGCCTGCGATCCGCACCACCTTGTCCTCATGGGTGCGTTTTTCCGCCTGACTGAAGCGGGCGCCCGAAATCTTCGCGTTTCGTTTGCCGTGAATGTGACTGAGCAGCAACGCCGCGATAGCGAAACGTTTGACGGTGGCGTCAGTTGGCGGCACTGGGCCGAAACCTTCGGGATATTCTTCTGCGATGAAGCCGGTCGACAGCCGCCCCTCGCGCCAGCGCGGGTGCTGCATCAACGCCGACAGGAATGGCAGATTGTGGCCGATCCCCTCGACTTCGAACCGGTCCAGCGCCTCCGCCATTGCGTCGACGGCTTCCATCCGCGTCGGCGCATGGGTGCACAATTTGGCGACCATCGGATCGTAGAACATCGAGATTTCCGAACCCTCGGTTACGCCGGTGTCGTTGCGGATGGTGATGCCGTCTTTCGTGCCCTCCTGCGGCGGGCGGTAGCGCGTCAGCCGGCCGATCGAGGGCAGGAAGTTCCTGTAGGGATCTTCGGCATAAAGCCGGCTTTCAACTGCCCAGCCGGTGAGTTTCACGTCGGCTTGCGTGAACGGAAGCTTCTCGCCCGCAGCAACGCGGATCATCTGCTCGACCAGATCGACGCCGGTGATCAGTTCGGTCACCGGGTGCTCGACCTGCAGCCTTGTGTTCATTTCAAGAAAATAGAACTTGCGGTTCTTGTCGACGATGAATTCGACCGTGCCCGCTGACTGGTAATCCACCGCTTTCGCCAGCGCCACCGATTGCTCGCCCATTGCCTTGCGGGTTGCGGCATCAAGGAAAGGCGAGGGGGCTTCCTCCACCACCTTCTGGTTCCGCCGCTGGATCGAGCATTCACGTTCGCCGAGGTAGACAGTGTTTCCATGGCTGTCGGCGATCAGCTGGATTTCGATATGGCGCGGCTCTTCGATGAATTTCTCGATGAAGATCCGGTCGTCGCCAAACGAGCTCGCAGCTTCCGATTTCGAGCGGGCAAAGCCTTCGCGCGCCTCGGCGTCGTTCCAGGCAATCCGCATGCCCTTGCCGCCGCCGCCGGCGGACGCCTTGATCATAACCGGATAGCCGATCTCGGCGGCAATCTTGGCCGCGTGCGCCTCGTCATCGATGAGCCCCATATGGCCGGGAACCGTGGACACGCCGGCTTCCGCCGCAATCTTCTTCGAGGTGATCTTGTCGCCCATCGCCTCGATGGCCTTCACCTTAGGGCCTATGAAAACGATGCCTTCTTTTTCCAACGCCTCGCAGAACGAAGCCCGTTCGGACAGGAAGCCATAGCCCGGATGCACGGCCTCGGCGCCGGTCTGTTTGCACGCGGCGATGATCTTGTCGGCGATCAGATAGGACTGATTGGCTGGCGGCGGGCCGATATGCACCGCCTCATCAGCCATTTCGACATGCACCGCATTGCGGTCGGCATCCGAATAGACGGCAACCGTCTTGATGCCCATTGCCCGTGCTGACTTGATCACCCGGCAGGCAATTTCACCGCGATTGGCGATCAGGATCTTGAAAAACATGCACTTCTTCCCCCGCTGATGGGCCGTCGGCCCATGGCTTTCAGTCGTCTTTACCGGGCTATGCCCGAAATCCTGCCGTCCGGTCTCCCGTTTCCGGCTTTCACCTCTCCCCCGTTCGAGGGGAGAGGTCTTTACGCACGCACCGCGTCAGACCTCGAGCACATCCTCGAAGGCTTCCGGGTAGCTTGCCCGCGCCACGCGCTCTTCAATGCGAAGCATTGCCGTGTAGGACTGCGTGTCAAAAGGTTCCTCGGCCGGCACAATCTCGCGTCCGAACAACCAGCTGATACGGCCCGCGTCGAGATTGCCGCGTTCGAATGGCTCGTCTCCGAAACGGTGCCAGAGCGCGTGCAGGAACGCCAGGTCGGCGAGCTTTTCCGTTGGCGTCCGGTCAGCCATCCTGCGGCGGTTGATGATCGCCGTCACGCCGCGCGGATTCGCGCGGCGGATGGTGAACTGGAACCCCGTGCCGGGCAGGCCGGACGGAATTCCGCGATGCTTGGTCATTTCAGGCAGTTTTGCCATTACGCCTTGCCTTGCTTCTGCGCGTCCAGCTTGTCCTGGGTCCGCAAGTCGAAATCGCTTGCATCATGGCGCTCGTGCAGCTGCTCGGACGGCTCGCCAAAGGCGCGGTTGACCATGCGGCCGCGCTTGACTGCGGGGCGGGCGGCGATCTGGTCGGTCCAGCGCTTCAGATTGGTGTAGCCGTCAGTTTCAAGATAGGCCGCAGCGTCGTTGTAGACCTTGCCCTGCATCAGCGTGCCGTACCAGGGCCAGATCGCCATATCGGCGATGGAGTAGTCCGAGCCGGCCATGAATTCATTCTTGGCCAGATGCTTGTCGAGCACGTCAAGCTGGCGCTTGACCTCCATGGCGAAGCGGTCGATCGCGTACTCGATCTTCATTGGCGCATAGGCATAGAAATGCCCAAAGCCGCCGCCGAGGAACGGGCCGGAACCCATCTGCCAGAACAGCCAGTTGAGCGCTTCGGTGCGCGCGTGGTGCTCTTTTGGCAGAAATGCGCCGAATTTCTCGGCGAGATAAAGCAGGATCGAGCCGCTTTCGAACAGGCGTGTCGGTTCTGGTGTCGAATGGTCGACCATCGCCGGGATCTTCGAGTTCGGATTGACGTCGACAAAGCCCGAGCCGAACTGGTTGCCTTCACCGATATTGATCAGCCAGGCGTCATATTCCGCGCCCGAATGGCCGGCCGCCAGCAGCTCCTCGAGCATCACCGTCACCTTCACGCCATTCGGCGTTGCCAGCGAGTAAAGCTGCAGCGGATGCTTGCCGATCTGCAGTTCCTTGTCGTGGGTCGGGCCGGAGACAGGACGGTTGATATTGGCGAACTGGCCGCCATTGCCCTTTTTCCATTCCCAGACCTTGGAAGGCTGATAGCCGGCGGGCAGGTTGTTCTCAGGTGGGAACTTGTTTTCGTCAGTCATGAAATAGGGTCCTTTTTGATGAGAAATGTCTCACCGAAGCATATAGGCCGAACGCCGTGAAATTGCAGCCGCTGTTGGCCCCGGAAGTCCGGTCAACAAGCCGTGAGCGCCAATCGGTTGAAGCATCATCCCAGGTAATCCGCATCTTCCACCTTCTCGAGCCAGTCCACTGCCACGCCATCAAGTGCCTCCTGAATGGCGATATGGGTCATCGCCACGTCGGGTGCTGCCCCATGCCAGTGCTTCTCCTGCGCCGCGAACCAGACCACATCGCCCGGCCGGATTTCCTCCACCGGCCCGCCCTCACGCTGCGCCCGGCCGAGGCCTGACGTCACGATGATCGTCTGCCCCAGCGGATGCGTGTGCCACGCGGTCCTCGCCCCCGGCTCAAACGTCACCGACGCGCCCTGAACCCGCCCCGGCTCATCGGCTGCGAACAGCTTGTCAAGGCGCACCGTGCCGGAGAACCAGTCTGCAGGCCCCTTTGCCGATGGCGTTGCTCCGGCGCGTGTGATTTTCATGGTGTGGTCCTTTGGGTGGAGTGACAGCTCACAACGGAATGTTGTCGTGCTTGCGCAGCGGTTGCGTCACTTTCTTGGTCTTCAGCATTTCGAAAGCCCGGACCACGCGACGGCGGGTCGAGTGCGGCATGATCACCTCGTCGATGAAGCCACGCTGGGCGGCGACGAAGGGGTTGGCGAAGCGATCTTCGTAATCGGCAGTGCGTTGCGCGATCTTCTCAGGGTCGCCCAACTCGGAGCGGTAGAGGATCTCGGTCGCGCCCTTGGCGCCCATCACCGCGATCTGTGCCGTCGGCCAGGCGTAGTTGACGTCGGCGCGGATGTGCTTGGAGGCCATCACGTCATAGGCGCCGCCATAGGCCTTGCGGGTGATCACGGTTACCTTTGGCACCGTTGCCTCGGCATAGGCAAACAGCAGTTTCGCGCCATGCTTGATGATGCCACCCAGTTCCTGGCTGACACCTGGCAGGAAGCCCGGCACGTCGACCAGCGTCAGGATCGGAATGTTGAAGGCGTCGCAGAAGCGCACGAAGCGAGCGGCCTTTTTCGACGAATCGATGTCGAGGCAACCCGCCAGCACCATCGGCTGGTTGGCGACAACGCCGACCGTCGAGCCATTGAGCCGGATGAAGCCGCAGAGAATGTTCTTGGCGTGATTGGCCTGGATCTCGAAGAAATCGCCCTCGTCTCCGACCCGGGCGATGACTTCGCGCATGTCGTAGGGCTTGTTCGGATTGTCGGGTATCAGCGTATCGAGCGCATGCTCGATCCGGTCCGGCGCATCCGCAGTAGGCATCACCGGTGGGCTCTCGCGGCTCGACAGCGGCAGGAAATCAAACATCCGGCGAATTTCGACCAGTGCCTCGATGTCGTTGTCGTAAGCGCCGTCGGCGACTGACGATTTCTTGGTGTGGGTCGACGCGCCGCCAAGCTCTTCGGCTGTGACGATCTCGTTGGTCACGGTCTTGACCACGTCCGGGCCGGTCACGAACATGTAGCTCGTGTCCTTCACCATGAAGATGAAGTCGGTCATCGCCGGTGAGTAGACCGCGCCACCCGCACACGGTCCCATGATCACGGAGATTTGCGGGATCACGCCTGAGGCCTGCACGTTGCGCCAGAACACCTCGGCATAGCCACCGAGCGAGGCAACGCCTTCCTGGATGCGCGCACCACCTGAATCGTTCAAGCCGATCAGCGGTGCGCCGTTCTGCACGGCCAGATCCATCACCTTGCAGATCTTCTCCGCGTGGGTTTCCGACAGCGAGCCGCCGAAGACGGTGAAATCCTGGGAGAACACATAGACCGGGCGGCCATTGATGGTGCCCCAGCCGGTGATCACGCCATCGCCGGGGAACACCTGTTGCTCCATGCCGAAATCGGTGCAGCGGTGGGTCTTGTACATGTCGTATTCCTCGAACGATCCCTCGTCGAGAAGCACGTCCAGCCGTTCGCGCGCCGTCAGCTTGCCCTTGGCGTGCTGCGCATCAATACGTTTCTGGCCGCCACCGAGCCGCGCCTCGGCGCGTTTGTCCTCAAGTTCTTCAATAATGTCGCGCATCAGAAGCCTCCCTTTCTGGCAATCATCGCCCATGTTGCCGGAAACACCAATGCTGCCAAGGCTGCTTTGGTCGCATCCCCCAAAATGAAAGGGGAAAGGGTGGCGGTGAGGGTGGCATAAAGGGTCAAGGCGGGCGCTCCATCAAACCGGGAATTGAACACTACTGGTAGCCTGAATGCCGAGCCGGCAACAGGGTTGAAAAGGTAAGCATGTTGCACTAGCAATGTTTGCAACTACGATTTTGCAAAGTTGCGAACATTCATGCGAGCCCGCAAACTCTTCATCGGTGGAAAAATCCGCGCCATTCGTGGCGAGCACGGCCTGACCCAGGCCGGCTTTGCCCAGAAGCTCGGCATTTCCAACAGCTATCTCAACCAGATCGAGAACAACCAGCGCCATGTCAGCGCCTCTGTGCTGCTGGCGCTGGCCGAGGCTTTTGCGGTCGATATCACCACGCTGTCCGATCAGGACACCGACCGGCTTCTCGCAGATGTCTCCGAGGCGCTTGCCGATCCGGTATCGGGCGGGGCGCAGCCATCGCTGACCGACGTCAAGCTGGTGGTGCAGAACGCCCCGTCCTTCGCACGCGCCTTTCTGTCTCTGCATCAGGCGATGCGGCGCTCCGGCGATCAACTGGCCGAGCTTGATGAAACACTCGAGCGCTCCGGCGCGCTCAATGAGCCGACGCCCTATGAAGAGGTCCGCGACTTCTTCCATTATGTCGACAACTACATCCACGAGCTGGATCTGGCCGGCGAGGCGCTGAGCAAGGATCTGGCCAAAACCCGCGGCATAAGCCTCAAGGCGCTGGCCGACCACATCGAGCGCCGCCATCGCGTGCGGGTGGCGATCGGCTCCGGTGCTGAGCCCGGCGCAGCGCAAACCGACGCCGATGCCGGCAGCCTGCGCCGTTTTGATCCGGTCAGCCGTGTGCTCTGGCTCAATCCGCGCACACCTGCCTCGACGCAAGCCTTCCAGGTTGCCTGCCAGATCGCGCTGATCGAGCACGATGCAGCAATGACCGGGATCATAGAGGAAGCGCGCTTCCGCTCTGCCGACGCTGCCGGCATCTGCCGCATCGGTCTCGCCAATTACTTCGCCGGCGCCGCGATCCTGCCCTATGGCGACTTCAGCGCCGCAGCCCGCGAACTGCGCCACGATCTGGTGCTGCTTGCCGACCGGTTTTCCACCAGCCTCGAGCAGGTCTCGCACCGGCTTTCCACGCTGCAGCGGCCGGGTCAGAAGGGCGTGCCGTTCTTTTTCGCTCGCGTCGACAAGGCCGGCAACATCACCAAGCGCCACTCGGCCACCAAGCTGCAATTCGCCCGTTTCGGGTCCGCGTGTCCGTTGTGGAATGCGCACAGCGCCTTCGAGACCCCCAACCGCATCATCCGGCAACTGGCCGAAACGCCCGATGGTGTGCGCTATCTCTGTTTGGCCACTGCCGTGAGCAAGCCGTCCGGCGGCTGGCGCGATCCGGTGCAGTCCTACGCGCTGGCACTCGGCTGCGAGGTCGCCCATGCAGGCGAACTGGTCTACGCCGATGATCTTGATGTCGCCCGCGCTGAGGCCTTCGAACCGATCGGTGTCTCCTGCCGGATCTGTGAACGCCGCAATTGCCACCAGCGCGCGGTGCCGCCGCTCAAGCGCCGTCTGGTTGTCGATCCCAACATCCGCAAGGCGGTGCCGTACGGTTTAGAGTGAATAGTCCCCCGATCGTGGAGGGATCATCACCAAGGCTTGCGGCAAGTCATGCTGTCAGGTTAGGAAAATGTGTCGCCCCAGCCGTCAGGGGCAGACAGCCCTGATTTTCAGCGAAAGGCAGACCCGGTGACCGGAACGATTTATGTCCTCAATGGACCGAACCTCAACCTTCTGGGGAAACGCCAGCCGGAAATCTACGGCAAGGAAACCCTGGCCGATGTCGAAGCCGCAGCAGTGAGCCATGCCGAAAGCCATGGCCTGAGCGTGCGTTTCCTGCAATCCAATGCCGAGCATCAGCTGATCGACTGGATTCATGAAGCTCGCGAAGATGCGGTGGCAGTTGTCATCAATCCCGGTGCCTACACCCACACCTCGGTTGCGATCCTTGATGCACTTAACACCTTCGAAGGCCCGGTGATGGAAGTGCATATTTCCAACGTGCACAAGCGCGAGGAATTCCGCCGCCACTCCTATGTCTCGCTCCGTGCCGACGGCGTCATCGCCGGGTGCGGTACGCAGGGCTATCTGCTGGCCATTGAACGGGTTGCCCGTCTGGTGAACCCGGCCGCCTGATCCAGCCGCCAGAAACCATCGGGCCCAAGAGGCCCAGGCCCTGTCCATTTCGGAGTTCCAAGTTGCCGGTTTCGATGATCTCTGCAGCACTTGTTGCCGCCCTGGTTGGCTATGGCTCGACCATTGCACTGGTACTCGCAGCAGCAGCAGCGGTCGGCGCGGATGCCGGTCAGACCGCCTCCTGGGTGGCGGCGATCTGCTTTTCCAAGGCCATCGGTTCGGCGCTGCTGAGCAGCTGGAAAAAGGTGCCGATGGTGCTTGCCTGGTCGACGCCGGGTGCGGCTCTGATTGCTGCCTCCACCGGGGTCGATATCCATCAGGCGGTGGGCGCGTTCATCTTCGCAGGCCTGCTGATTGCCCTGACTGCAGCCATCCGTCCACTCAACCGTGCCGTCAACGCCATCCCCACCGGTGTCGCCTCCGGCATGCTGGCAGGCGTGCTGCTGCCTTTCACCATGGCAGTGGCGCTCCATGCTGCAAACCAGGCGGCGCTGGTGTTGCCTTTGATTGCGGTGTTTCTGCTTGTGCGCATGTTCAACCCGCTGATGGCGGTTCTGGCGGCGCTGATCGCTGGACTGGTGATCGCCTTTACCATCGGTGGTGCACCGCTTCCCTCCACTGATGTCGACTGGACGTCGCTGACTTTCATCCGGCCGGAGTTCGATCCCGCCGTGTTGCTTGGTCTTGGCATGCCGCTCTATCTTGTCACCATGGCCTCGCAGAACCTGCCCGGCTTTGCCGTGCTGCGCGCCAATGGCTATGAGCCGCCGGTGACCGAGGCGCTGGGCGTCACCGGGCTTCTCTCCTCGTTCTTTGCGCTCTTTGGCGCCCATACCATCAACATGGCGGCGATCACGGCTGCCATCTGCCTTGGCGATGATGTCCACCCCGACAGGGCCAAGCGCTGGAAGGTGGGGCTTTTCTATGCGCTGGTCTGGGCCACACTCGGGCTGTTCGGACCGGTCATTGTGCCGACCATTCTGGCGATGCCGCCGGAAATCATCGCCGTGGTTGCAGGCCTGGCCCTGATCCCGCCTCTGATTGGCGCGCTGGTCTCGGCCTTCGAGGTGCCGACGACACGGTTCGCGGCTGCAGCCACCTTTACGGTCACCGCCTCAGGCGTTGCAGCCTTTGGCATTGGTGCGGCGTTCTGGGGCCTGCTTGCGGGCCTCGCGGTGCATCTGATGGATCATCTCAAACATCGCTGACCTTGGCCGCTGCAGGTTCAGGGACCTTGTTTGAAGCGGCTTGACGCGTGTCAAAGCCAGACCGGCGATCTGGAGTCATACTGACTTTTTGATCGGGAAGGGGCTAGCATGACAGACATCAAGAACGAACTGGACACGAAACCCAATGGCGTGGTCCCAGAGGCCGAAACCGCTGTTGAAAAGCCTGCTCAGGACGTCGGTGCTGATGTTGCTGTCACCGACGATCAGGGCCTTGCCGCGGTAAAACCCGCGCGGTTGAACACGGCGGAAATCCGCAAGGATGAGGCCGCGATCGCGCAACTGTTCGAGCAGGGCGTCTATCCCTACAAGACCAGAATGCGCCGTGCTGCCTATGAGCACGAGAAGGCGCTGTTGCAGGTCGAACTTCTCAAGGCCCAGCGCTGGATCGAGGACACCGGGCAGAAAGTGGTGATGCTTTTTGAAGGTCGCGATGCGGCAGGCAAGGGCGGCACCATCAAGCGGTTCATGGAGCATCTCAATCCGCGCATGGCGCGCGTCGTGGCACTCTCCAAGCCAACCGATCGCGAGAGGTCGCAATGGTATTTCCAGCGCTACGTCGAGCATCTGCCTGCGGCTGGTGAAATAGTGCTGTTTGACCGCTCCTGGTACAATCGCGCCGGTGTCGAGCGGGTCATGGGGTTCTGCTCCCCCACCGAGTATCTCGAATTCATGCGCGAGGCACCCGAGATCGAGCGCATGCTCTCCCGCTCTGGTATCCTGTTGTTCAAATACTGGTTCTCGGTCACGCAGGGCGAGCAGCTCAGACGCTTCGGCGAGCGCGAGAAGGATCCGCTCAAGCAGTGGAAGCTGTCGCCCATCGACAAGGCGTCGCTCGACAAATGGGACGACTACACCGAGGCCAAGGAGGCGATGTTCTTCTACACCGACACCGCGGATGCGCCCTGGACCATCGTCAAATCCGATTGCAAGAAGCGCGCCCGGCTCAATTGCATGAAGCATTTCCTATCGAGCCTTCCCTATCCCAACAAGGATCATCTGATTGTACATCATCCGGACCGGCTGATCGTCGGAGCAAGCAGCAATGTCATCGGAACCAGTGACCATATTCTGGGCAAGACCATGCATCCTGATATCCGCAAGCCGAAGATGCCTGCCGACTGAAGGGCGCGCACCCGGCTTGATCCGGTTCTCAGCAAGCGCCGCCATCGATGCGCTTTCGTAGCTTTCTTCTGATCGGCTGAATATATACGGCCTCTTGAATATAGAGAATCGCTTATATATATGTAGCCGAGGTGCAACGTCACCGTGGCCGGAAATCGGCTTGACCAAGGAGGGAAACAACGATGGAAACAGAATTCACGCCATGGATGTCGCTGGCCGGTGGTGTCCTGATTGGCCTTTCGGCGATTTTGCTGATGCTGTTCAATGGCCGCATTGCGGGCATGACCGGCATCCTCACGGGCATCATTCCTCCGGTTTCTTCTGATTGGGCCTGGCGCATTGCCTTTCTGGCCGGCGCCGTCATCGGCCCGATGGTATTTCTGGCTGCAGGTGGTGCGATTGCCTACTCGGTTCCAGTGTCTCTGCCCTTGCTGGCGCTTGGCGGCCTGATCGTGGGTGTTGGCGTCTATTACGGCGCCGGTTGCACCTCCGGCCATGGCGTCTGCGGCATGGCGCGGCTGTCGCCACGGTCAATTGCAGCAACCATCACCTTCATGATTTTCACCGGGCTGACAGTCTATGTCATCCGCCACGTCGCGGAGATCTGAGCCATGCAGAAACTTTTACTATCTGGCATCACAGGCGCGATCTTCGGTCTTGGCATCGCCATTTCCGGCATGGCCAATCCTGCAAAGGTGCTCAACTTCTTTGACGTCGCTGGCAGCTGGGATCCGAGCCTGATCTTCGTCATGGGCGGCGCGCTTGTGACCACGGCGATTGGCTACATGCTGGTTTTCGGTGCCCGCGGAAAACCGGTGTTTGACGCCGAGTTTCACCTGCCGATCAACAAGACCATCGATGCGCGGCTTCTGGCCGGGTCTGCAACCTTCGGAATTGGCTGGGGCATCGCCGGCTTTTGTCCCGGTGGCGCCATCCCGGCACTTGGTTTCGGCGGCTTGCATGTGATTGCCTTCATTGGCGCCATGATTATCGGGATCGTACTTGCCCGCTCTCTCGACGGGCTGCGCCACAAGCCGGCAAAGGCATTCTGAACCGAACTCCGGTAGTCCCGAAACAGCCTGATACGAACGCGCCGCATGCTGCGGCAAGACGAACAGAGGAGATGATGCCATGTCGAATTATCCAGTGAACATGTCGGTCACGCCTGAGGTGAAAGGCTTTTTTGATGCCGACACCAACACCATCAGCTATGTGGTCAAGGATCCTGCCTCCAGCTCCTGCGCGGTGGTCGATTCCGTCATGGACATCGATTATGCGGCTGGACGGATCACCTATGGCCATGCCGATACAATGATCGCCTGGATCAAGGAAAACGGGCTGACGCTCGAATGGATCATCGAGACCCACGTGCATGCCGACCATCTCTCCGCGGCCCCGTACATTCAGAAACAGCTCGGCGGCAAGATCGGCATCGGCGACAAGATCATGATCGTGCAGGACACCTTCGGCAAGGTCTTCAACGAAGGCACCGAGTTCCAGCGCGACGGGTCGCAGTTTGATGCGCTGTTCAAGGATGGCGATACCTACCAGATCGGCACAATGCAGGTTTTTGCCATGTACACGCCGGGCCACACCCCGGCCTGCATGGTGCATGTCATGGGCAATGCCGCCTTTGTCGGTGATACGCTTTTCATGCCAGATGGCGGTTCTGCCCGAGCAGATTTCCCCGGCGGGGATGCGGGCGTGCTTTACGATTCGATCCAGAAGGTGCTGGCGCTGCCCGCTGATATGCGGCTGTTCATGTGTCATGATTACGGCCCCAATGGCCGTGACATCCAGTGGGAAACCACTGTCGGAGAAGAGAAGGCCAACAACATCCATGTCGGCGGCGGCAAGAGCCGCGAGGACTTCATCAAGTTCCGCACCGAGCGCGACGCCCAGCTGGCCATGCCAAGGCTGATCATTCCGTCGCTGCAGATCAACATGCGTGCAGGCGATATCCCGACCGACAAGGACGGGCGCGCAATGCTGAAGGTGCCCGTCAACGGGCTTTGACTGCGGCCTTCGGCGTCAAGACGACACGGCGTCCGTGGTGGCGCAAGCAGATAGGCAACAAGGAAGGGTCGGTGGTCTTCAGGGGCCGCTGGCAGAAAACCGCTTTTCAAATATCTCCAGCTGAGTGCGCAGCAAGGACATCGACATGCTGAAAGATCCCGCCATCACAAGGCGACTTGCGCGCTTTATCCCGGTCTTCGACTGGGGCCGTCGCTATGATCGCGATGCGCTTGGCAACGACCTTGTCGCCGCTGTGATCGTTACCATCATGCTGATCCCGCAATCACTGGCCTATGCGCTTCTGGCCGGACTGCCTGCCGAAACCGGGATCTACGCCTCCATCGCACCGATCGTGCTCTATGCAATCTTCGGCACCAGCCGGGCGCTGGCCGTAGGTCCTGTCGCGGTGGTGTCGCTGATGACGGCTGCTGCGATCGGTAATCTTGCGGCACCCGGATCGCCCGAACTGCTGCTTGCAGCCATCACGCTGGCCTTCCTGTCGGGCGTGTTCCTGATTTTGCTCGGGGTCCTGCGGCTGGGCTTTCTCGCCAACTTCCTCTCTCATCCGGTGGTCGCGGGTTTCATCACTGCATCCGGTATCCTTATCGCCATGAGCCAGCTGAGCCATATCCTTGGCGTTTCAGCCGGCGGCGCTACCTTGACCGAACAGGTCAGCTCGCTGTTTGAACATCTGGGCGAGACCAACTGGATCACGCTTGCAATCGGCGTCAGCGCTACCGCCTTCCTGTTCTGGGTCCGCAAGGGCCTGATGCCGCTGTTGCTGTCGACCGGGATGAAACCGAAACTGGCTGGAGTGCTGGCCAAGGCCGGACCTGTAGCTGCGGTTTTCGTGACCACATTCCTGGCCTGGGCCTTCAACCTGTCGGCCAACTATGGCCTCAAGGTTGTCGGCGACGTGCCGCAGGGCCTGCCGCCGCTGACCATGCCGTCTTTCTCGCCTGATCTCTGGGGCACGCTTATCGGCTCCGCCGTGCTGATCTCTATCATCGGTTTTGTTGAATCGGTGTCCGTCGCCCAGACGCTGGCCGCGCGCAAGCGTCAGCGGATCGTGCCCGACCAGGAACTCATCGGCCTCGGCGCCGCCAATGTAGGAGCGGCTTTCACCGGCGGCTTCCCGGTTACCGGCGGCTTCTCCCGTTCGGTGGTCAATTTCGACGCGGGCGCTGAAACCCCGGCCGCTGGCGCCTACACCGCTGTCGGCCTGTTGCTGACGGCGATGCTGCTGACGCCGCTGATCTACCATCTACCCAAGGCAACGCTTGCCGCAACCATCATCGTCGCGGTCCTGTCACTGGTGGATTTCTCGATTCTGAGGAAGACCTGGACCTATTCCCGCGCCGACTTCGCTGCCGTCAGCGCGACAATCGTCCTGACCCTGGTCTTCGGCGTCGAGATCGGTGTCACCGTTGGTGTTGCGCTTTCGATCCTCATTCACCTCTACAAGTCCTCGCGGCCGCATATGGCCGTGGTCGGCAGGGTTCCGGGCACCGAGCATTTCCGCAACGTCAAACGCCACAAGGTGGAAATCGACAGCACCGTGCTGACCGTGCGGGTCGACGAAAGCCTGTATTTCGCCAATGCGCGTTATCTCGAGGACAGTGTCTACGACATGGTGGCCTCACGTCCCGGTTTGAAGCACGTGGTGCTGATGTGCCCGGCGGTCAACGAGATCGACATGAGTGCGCTGGAATCGCTCGAGGCGATCAACGAGCGCCTTGAAGCGCTGGGCGTCAAGTTCCATCTAAGTGAGGTAAAGGGCCCGGTGATGGACAGGCTCCGCACCTGCGATTTTCTCAATCACCTTAGCGGCAAGGTTTTCCTGAGCCAGCATCAGGCAGCGCTCGAACTTGCCGCCAAGCCTTCACACAGCGACGTTACAACGTCCCAACTTCAACAAAGGACAACACCATGAACATTCGAATCGGCGATACCGCACCGAACTTCAAGGCCGACACCACCAACGGCCCGATTGATTTCCACGAATGGATCGGCTCGTCCTGGGCTTTCTTCTTCAGCCACCCTGCTGATTTCACGCCGGTCTGCACCACCGAAATGGGCCGCACCTCGCAGCTCTCCGATCAGTTCGCGGCCCGCAACGTCAAGCCAATCGGCCTGTCGACGGACGGTGTCGAGGAGCACATGGCCTGGATCAAAGATGTCAACGACACGCAAGCCACCACGTTGACCTTCCCGATCGTCGCCGACAAGGACCTCAAGGTGGCCGAGCTCTACGGCATGATCCATCCCAATGAGAGCACCACCGCAGCCGTGCGCTCGGTCTTCATCATTGATCCCAACAAGAAGGTCCGCCTGATGTTGACCTATCCGATGAATGTCGGACGCAATTTCGACGAGATCCTGCGCGTCATCGACGCGTTGCAACTGGCCGATGCCAAGAAGATTGCCACTCCGGCTGACTGGCGCCCAGGCGGCAAGGTCATCATTCCACCGTCGATTTCCAATGAAGACGCCAAGGGCATTTTCCCGCAAGGCTGGGAAGAAATCCGTCCCTATCTGCGCGTCACCGACGTCAACTGAGATCTCAGGCAGTCGACAAAACGCCCGCTTCATAGCGGGCGTTTTTTATGCGGAGATGGCAGCAACATGCCCCAGGCTCTGGGATCAGCTCAACGGACGGATACGAACCGCAATCAGATCAATACCCTTGCCACTGCCGGAAATGTCGCTGTTGATCACCAGATAGCCCTGTTCATTCGGCGCCAGTGCGCGCTCATAATCAAGGCCGAACAGAATGTCGTTGGTGTCATAGTTCACGTCGAACCGGTGCCGGCCACAATCGCCGAGAACCGAAAATTCGCATTTGACGTAGATCTGGGTGGCATCAGGCGTGGCCGAGCGCACTGTCAAGGCAAGCATTGAGTTGCGACCGGCAAGTGCCTGCATGACTTCGGCTCCGAGCGGAACCAGCACCTCACCATCAGCGCCACCCGAACCGGACATGATCCTGAGCACGGTCCCATCGGCTTCGTTGATCAGCTCCGCGCTGGCGTCGCCGCGAACCTGGGGTTCGCCATCGCGTCCGGGTGTGAAGACATTGGACCATTCGCCCGAAAAACCCGCGCCCGGATTGAGCTGTTGCGGTCCGCCGGCGAAGTCGTCACGGCTGAGCGAAGGTGGCGGGTTGGGCACGCCGGTATCGCGTTCCGCAGCACTCATCAGCGCGCCGCTTTCAATCAGCCACCAGACCCCGATACCGAGAAACGACAGCATCACGGCAGCAGAAAAAATCGAGGCGAAAACCGGTCGCCTGCGCTTCTCCTTGTGCTCTTTGGGAGGCTTGACCTTCTTGGGGCGCTTGGGCGGTTTTGCCGCTGCGGGCGCTTGAATGTGAGGTGGGCGTTCTGCCGACAAATCGGGGGCAGCTGCCGCAGCGCGCCGGTGATCACCGGCATCGGGAGCGAAATCGAGATCGGCACCCCCGCCAGATACCGATGTCGGGGCGCCGTCGCTTTGCGAGACCGCAGCTACAGTCGGGGCCGGTTGCTGCGGACTACCTGCGGAACGCTCTGTGTGATCGAATAATGGGGGCTGCCGATCTGAGCCGGGAACCACAGGTGCGTCATGTTCAGGGCCGTCATGCTCGGGGCCGAGTGCCTGCTGTACATCGTAGACCGGGCGGGAAGGCGCGGGCTGTTCTGCCTGCACTGGCGCCGGATCGCGAAGCGCGACGGCAGGAGCGGGTTCAACAATAGGTGCGGGTTGGGTCTCGCTCGGCGGGGCCCATTCGGCCTCGATGTCGCCGATCAGCACATCCAGCTTATGCCTGTGATCATCCACCCGTTCCGGATCGGTGATGCCTTGGCGCTCAAGGCTGCGGTCGAGTGCTGCCCGTGCGGAATCATAGATGCGGCGGCGGGCCTGCGCACCCGGAATCCCAGCCTTGTCCAAAGCCCCGCGAATTGCCGCTTCCATGCCGGTCAATGGTCTGTCTCCGTGCCGCGCGGTATGGGGTGTCACCAGTCCGCGTCAATCAGTTCTGGCACTCTCGGGCCAATCTGGCCGGGATCAGGCAGGATGCTGTTGATAAACCGCCATCCGCCGAGCCGTGCCGTTATGCTGTGCGTATCCGCTAACCCGGCAAAACTCAAGCGTGCTCCGGCTGCGAGGCTTATCTGGCTGTGGAATTGGAGGGCCAAGTCAAGCCTTTTCAGCGCTCAATGGCTCTGCTATGAAAATTGACGTTTGCGTAAACGTCATTGTGATTTGCGAGGCCCTATGACCCTTCCTGCCATTCTCAAGACCAATTTCCGGCTCCCGGTGGTTGCCGCACCCTTGTTTATCATTTCTCACCCGCCGCTGGTCATGGCCCAGTGCAAGGCGGGGATCATGGGGTCGTTTCCTGCGCTCAATGCCCGTCCGGAAGCCCAGCTCGACGAATGGCTGGCCGAAATCACCGAAGGTCTCGCCGACCACACCGCCAAGAACCCGGACCGCCCGGCGGCACCCTTTGCCGTCAACCAGATCGTTCACCGCTCCAACAAGCGGCTTGAGCATGATCTGACAATGTGCGTCAAATACAAGGTGCCTGTGGTGATCTCCTCGCTCGGTGCTGTGCCCGAGGTCAACGCCGCGATCCATTCCTATGGCGGCATCGTGCTGCATGATATCATCAACAACCGCCATGCCCATTCGGCCATCAACAAGGGCGCCGATGGTCTGATCGCGGTTGCTGCCGGCGCCGGCGGCCATGCCGGTCCGCTCTCGCCCTTCGCGCTTATCCAGGAAATCCGCGAATGGTTCGATGGGCCGTTGCTGCTCTCGGGCTCGATCTCGACCGGCGGTGCAATTCTCGCAGCCCAGGCCATCGGCGCCGACATGGCCTATATCGGCTCGCCCTTTATTGCCACCGACGAAGCCCGTGCCGAAGACCGGTACAAGCAGATGATCGTTGATTCGACGGCCAAGGACATTGTCTACTCGAACTACTTTACCGGCATCCCGGGCAATTACCTCAAGCCCTCGGTTACCGCCTCCGGGCTTGATCCGGACAATCTGCCCGAGGCCGATCCGACCAAGATGGACTTCGATAAATCGACCTCCGGACCAAAGGCCTGGAAAGAAATCTGGGGCTCAGGACAGGGCATCGGCGCAGTCAAGCAGATTGGCCCGGTGTCCGATCTCGTCAGCCGGCTCGAGAGCGAATACAAGGCCACCCGCGAGCGTCTGACGCTTTAGACAACGCCGGTCGGAGAGGCGCTATCGCCAAAAAATCCGCCGAGCCACGGAAGACCGCTTGAATTTGGGGGGCAATCACGGTATTTGCCCTCCATTCCGCAGGACGGGCCGAAATGGCAAACCTGCGCATGAACTGGCATGCCGCTTTAGCTCAGTTGGTAGAGCACGTCATTCGTAATGACGGGGTCACGTGTTCGAGTCACGTAAGCGGCACCATTTTCCATTTGAAATTCAAATGCTTGATAGCGTTCGATTGCAAGGACTTGGGGTGCAAGAGAAGCTGGTAATCAGTCTCGCTGAAACTCCAGGAAACTTGTTCCTGATGCGTTTCGGGCCACTTTGCCGGTAAATGCCCCATCTCGGCCAAGGCGACCTGCAAGTTTCTTGTACCCTAGACAGACTCCCGTTCGACAATCGGGCATTCGACTTTCAACTGATCGTGGCTGCTCTTCAATCCACCTGCGATGTCGTGGATCATTTCCACGGCCATCGCACCCATTTCGAAAAGCGGCAGGTGAAACGTTGTCAGCGGGGGGCGGAGGAACTGGGCGATGTCACGATTGTCAAAGCCGATCACCGAAACATCTCCGGGAATGGATTTGCCTCGCTCCTTCAGCGCTTCGATACATCCCAGCGCCATCAAATCGTTGGCGCAGAAGATGGCGTCTGGCGGATTTGCGAGATCCATCAGCGCATGGGTTTCCGAATAGCCTGACGATGGTTCCCAGTTTCCGTACCGCACCAGCTCCGCATCGAATGTGAAGTCGTTGCTCGCCAGCGCCTGTTTGTAGCCACGCAACCGTTCGCGCGGATTGTCGAGGCCGTCTTGGCCATTGATCAGGCCGATCCTGCGCCGGCCAGCCTGGATCAGGCGTTCGGTCGCCGCGCGGCCGCCAGCCACATCTCCTGGGATTATCGATGGCAGGCGACGGTTCTGGTCGTAGCAATTGACAAGTACGGACGGCATTTTGAAGAGGGCTGCTGGCGGGTCGATCTTGCGGGTCAGGATGGTGCCGAAAATGTACCCGAGCAGCGGCTGCCGCTGACACAGCGAAAACACATCCTCGTTCGGGTCCTCGCCGGACCGGAAAATACCGAGCGTGACGATGACGCCCAGTTCCAGCGCTTTCTCGCGGGCGCCTTCAAACGCCAGCGCCATCCATGGATCGGTTGTCAGCTCGTCTGTGAGGAATGCAATGACGCTGCTTTCGGTCGGCTCGGCGGCTATCGATCTGTTGGGGAGCCGATAGCCAAGCTCATTGACCGCATCCATCACCTTCTTGCGGGTTGCCTCGCTGAAACGGGCTCCCGAACTTCCATTGAGGATCAGGGATACCGTCGCCTGCGACACGCCCGCCCGGGCGGCAACATCCATCATTGTCGATTTCAAGGCATTCTCCATGATGCGTGCCATGGCGCCCGCAATTTCGTATCAACCTAGGATCGGAAATTCCGGAATCGGTCGAATGCCACAGCAACGATGATGAAGGTACCTATGAACATTCCCTGCCAAAAAGTCGAGATGCCGAGCAAGATGAGGGAGTTGCGAATGACCTCTATCAACAGGGCACCGACAACCGCGCCAAACGCCGTCCCCTCGCCACCGGCAAGATTGGCGCCTCCGATCACGGCAGCCGCAATGACGGTAAGTTCCATCGCCTGACCGAGATTGGTGGTCACACTGCCGAGCCAGCCGGCCATCAGAATGCCCGCCAACCCTGCAGTGAAGGCTGAGAACATGTAGATACTGACCTTGAGCCGCTTGACCGGAATACCAGTCAGCACGGCCGCGTTCTCGTTGCTGCCGATGGCAAACAGATGCTGCCCCCACCGGGTCCACTTGAATACCAGCGACATGACAATTGTCAGCGCTGTCAGAACAAAAAGCGGATGGGGAAAACCCAATGTAGAACCGCCACCAACCCAGAGCAGGATGTCGTGGTCGGGCCCGAACTGCCAGATCATCTTGTTGTCCGACAGCACCATGGCGAGCGACCGCGCCGCCGACAAAGTCCCTAGCGTGACGACGAAGGCCGGCATGCCCGCATAGGCGATGAGAATGCCATTGAGCATCCCGACCATGAGTGCTGCGCCTAGCGCTAGAACTGCGGAGATCCAGAACGGCAGGCCGCTGGACATTGCGACGCTGATCACCATCGCGCTCAGCACCACAGATGAGCCGACCGAAAGATCAATGCCGCCCGATGCGATCACCGCAGTCATGCCAATTGCAATGATCGCGACAAAGGCGAAGTTGCGGGCGACGTTGAAAAGGTTGCGTTCACTGGCGAAGGTGTCGGTCATGATGCTGAGCGCCAGGCATGCAAGCACGGCTGCAGTGAAAACCCAGAAGATCTGAAGCCCCTTGATGCGGGAAAAAAGGCTGTCGTGCTGGCTCTTGCCGATGATGTCATCGAGTGTGGTCGTCATTGTCTTTTCCTTTAGGCAGCTTCGATGGCGCCGGTGATAAGGCCGGTTACTTCTTCGGGCGATGAATGGGATGCCGATTTGCTGCAGACCAATTCACCACGGCGCAAAACGGCAATCCTGTCCGATACGCTGAAGACATCCGGCATTCTGTGGCTGATGAGGATGACGCTGATGCCGCGATCGCGCAGCCGGCGGATCAGGTCGAGCACTTCGGCGACCTGGCGCACCGAAATCGCGGCGGTCGGCTCATCCATCATGACGATCTTGGGTTCAGATAGCAGCGTGCGTGCGATTGCGACTGCCTGACGCTGCCCACCGGACATTTTCCTCACTTGATCGCGTGGTCTGGTTTCCGATTTGAGCTGCTTGAACAGTTCGGCTGAAACCGTGTTCATCTGCTTGTAATCGATATATTTGAATGGACCGAGGCTGCGCATCGGCTCTCTTCCGAGAAAAACATTGGATGCGGCAGTCAGATTGTCAGCCAGAGCCAGGTCCTGGTAGACCATTGCTATGCCGGCGCGCTGGGCGTCGATCGGCTTGTGGAAATCCACCTTTTCCCCATCGATCCGGATGTCACCAGCCGATGGCCGAAAGTTGCCGGCTATGATCTTGACGAGGGTGGACTTTCCAGCCCCGTTGTCGCCCATCAGACCGAGAACCTCTCCCGGTTCAATGGACAGCGACACGCCTGACAGCGCCTGAATCGCCCCGAAGTTCTTTGATAGTCCTGTAATAACAAGCCGCGACATTATTCCTCCTCGTCGGGTTCGCCTTATGGGTGTGCCGCTAATGAGCGGTTTCCCATACTCCTCCTCAGCGCATTCTAGCACATGTCATCACTAATAGCTTGACTTAATATTATTAGTAAACAATGCTTGAGCAAGTTTTGATCTGGGTGGAGGAAATTGATGAGACTGCTGGTGACAGGCGCTGCAGGAAAGGTGGGGCAGGTTTTCATTCCTGCGTTTCTCGCCGATTCCCGTTTTGCCGATTGGGAAGTTGTCGCACTGTGCCACAACAGGTTTGTTGAGACGGGCGAGCGCGTTTCCATTGTTTCCGGTTCACTCTCGGACGAGACTGTTGTCGAAGAGGCTATGGCGGGGGTCACGCATGTTGTGCATCTGGCGGCAGTCAAGGAATCGCCTGATCTGGTCTTCGATGTAGCGCTGAAGGGGCTGTTTCATCTGCTTGAGGAGTTTCGCAGATCTGCAGAGGCCCGCCAGTTCATCCTGCTCAGTGGCGACTGTGTGGTTGGTCACATCTTTCAGCAATATGACGAGCCCATCACCGAGGCCTCGGAGCGCAAGGCCTATCCAGGCTGCTATGCCCTGACCAAGGTGCTGGAAGAGACGATGCTGGAGCAATATGGCAACCAGTATGGTGTCAACTGGTCGACGTTGCGGGCACCATGGATCATGGAAAAAGATGATTTCCGCTTCGCGCTTGATTTTGGCGACGAGCAATTCGGAGGGCCGCCGTGGACTGATTTCGTTGACGAGGTCTCGCTGCAGCGTTACCGCAAGGGGCGCCATGTGCCGGTCTTGCGAGATGTCAGTGGCGACTATCTGAAGCGGAATTTCGTCCATGTCGACGATCTGGTTTCAGCCATCCTGGCCACGATTGGCAATCCTCGTGCGCAGGGTCAGCTTTTCAATATCTCGATGGATCAGCCCGTTGATTACGGGGCGGTCGGCAAGGTGCTCAAGGCCAGCAATGGCCTTGAGCCGATCGAGATAGACACCCCTTTTCACAGCAATTGGCTGGACAATTCAAAGGCGCGGATGGTGCTTGGATGGGCCCCGGAGGTCGGGCTTGAAGAGCTTGCTGATCGCGCATGGAGATATGAACGCGAGGAGAATGATCCACGCGTGATTTGGTATCCCGGCTAAGGCAGGAGGCCTGGTCGGTTTTAGTGGAGGAGAAAGCATTATGAAAACGAAATTATTGGCCCTTACGGCCCTATCCGTGATGATGCTGGCGGCCGGTTCGGCCGCTGCGCAGGACAAGAAGATCTTGGCGATCGTCGTCAAGGGATTGGACAACCCTTTCTTCGAGCAGATCAATCTGGGTTGCAAGAAGTGGATGTCCGAGAATGCGGACAGCGAGTATGAGTGCCTCTATACCGGTCCCGCATCGTCGGCCGACGAGGCAGGCGAAGTGCAGATCGTTGATGACTTGCTAACCCGCGGCGTCGCCGCAATTGCCATCTCGCCGTCGAACGCGCCTGCCATGGCAAACCGCATCCGTTCGATTGCGCCGTCTATTCCGGTCATGACTGTGGATGCGGATTTCCTCGAGGCCGACCGCGATCTGCGCAAGACCTATCTCGGCACCGACAACTATCTGATGGGCGTGAAAATGGCTGAACAGGCCAGCATGCTCAAGGCTGATGGCGGCACGGTTTGCCTTCAGCTCGGCAATGTCGCAGCAGACAACATCAATGCCCGCGCACAGGGTTTCCGTGACACTGCGGGTGGCGAGAAGGGCATCGACCGGCTGACCGGCCAGGGCGGCTGGACGGAGATCGAGGGATGCCCGGTCTTCACCAATGACCAGGCCGACCTTGCCAACCAGCAGATGTCGGACGTCTTCACTGCAAATCCGGATCTCGATGCTTTCATTCTGATCGGTGGCTGGGCTCAGTTTGCGCCGCAAGCCTACGCTCAGGTCACCGATCAGGTGATGGACAAGCTCAAGAGCAAGGATCTGATCATCATTGCGGGCGACACCTTGCCGCCACAGACACAAGCCTTCCGCGATGGTCGCAGCCATTCTCAGGTCGGGCAGCGTCCATTCGAGATGGGCTACAAGGCGCCTGATGTCATGATCCAGCTCATCAACGGCGAGACCGTGGATGATCCGCTGTTCACAGGCCT
Source organism: Hoeflea sp. AS60 (assembly GCF_038900115.1). Taxonomy (NCBI): domain Bacteria; kingdom Pseudomonadati; phylum Pseudomonadota; class Alphaproteobacteria; order Hyphomicrobiales; family Rhizobiaceae; genus Hoeflea; species Hoeflea sp. AS60. Next base: position 1,427,002 of record NZ_JBBMQP010000001.1, read on the forward strand.
TGATGTTTGCAATCTGGAAGACGCGGGCTTCTGCAAAGACAACTAGAGCTTCCCGAGGGCGATGGGGTTGGCTCTAAAGGCCGCCCCGTCGTTTCTTTTTACCTCCGCATGCTGTTAATATTATTAATAAAATGCGGTCTGACAAACTGATTTCAATTGCGGCCTTGGAGGACAAAGGCTGCTGGGAGGAAGACGATGTACAATCTGAAGTCGATTATCCTGACTGCGGGTGTAGTGTTGGCCGCGAGCGCTGCCGTCGCACAGGAAAAGCCTGCGCTCGCATTTGTGGTCAATGCCGCGTCCGATTTCTGGAAACTCTCGGAAGCCGGTGTGAAAGCGGCTCAGGCGGAACTTCCGGGCTATGAGTTGCAGTTCCGCTACCCGGCCCAGGGCACGGCTGCACTCCAGAACGCCCTGATGGACGATCTTGTTGCTGCCGGTACTGATGCAATCATGATCTCGTCGGCTGATCCGAAGAACTCGATCGATGCGTTCAACCGCATCGCTGCCCAGGTTCCGCTGTTTACCACCGACAGCGACGCCCCTGACAGCAACCGCATCGCCTATCTGGGCTCGTCCAACACCGCAGCTGGCGTGCAGGCCGGCGAGATTGCGGTGGAGTCCATGCCAGATGGTGGCAAATGCATGGGCTTTGTCGGCTTTCTCGGAGCCGACAACGCGGTCGAGCGCATTGCCGGTTTCCGCCAGGCAGTCGAAGGCTCGGGCATCGAACTGGTTGATGTGCGTGGCGACGATGTAGACTTCGCCCGTGCGCGCTCCAACGTCGATGACGTGCTGGCCGCCAATCCGGACATCACCTGCATGGTCGGGTTCTATTCCTACAACCCGCCCAAGATCTATGAAGCCCTGCAGGCTGCCGGAAAGCTCGGTGACATCACCGTGGTCGGCTTTGATGAGGACCCGATCACGCTCGGCGCGGTTCGCGAAGGCAGCTTCGCCGGCACCGTGGTGCAGGATCCCTATCAGTGGGGCTATCAGGGCATGAAACTGATGGCTGCCTATCTCGAGGGAGACAAGTCAGGCGTTCCGGCCGATGGTTTGATCATCGTGCCCACGAAAAAGATCAACAAGGCCAATGTTGATGCTTTCGAGGCGGAGCTGAAAGCCCGCGTCGGCGGATAAGGCGGGTCATCCGATCGTTTCATCCAAGGCTGCACGAGCCCTTGCGGTTCGTGCAGCTTTCTCATGTGACAGTCTCATGCGGGGAAACCCATGCCTGAAGTCAGAGACAATCTGATATCGCTTGAACTTTCCGGAATCACGAAAGTCTACCCCGGCGCGATCGCACTCAACAATGTCTCACTGAGCATCTCCGGCGGCGAAGTGGTTGGCCTGATCGGCGAGAACGGGGCGGGGAAATCGACCCTGATGAAGGTTCTCGGCGGCGCAATCGCGCCAGATGAGGGGAGGATCGTCATTGACGGCGACGCGGTAAAATCGCTGACGCCAGCGCGCGCCACCAGGCTCGGGATCGCCTTTGTTCACCAGGAACTCAACCCGTTCTCCAACCTTGATGTAACGGCAAATGTCCTTCTCGGGCGCGAGATGCGCAGCGGCGTTTTGGGCTTTCTCGACCGCCCTGCGATGGAACGAAAGGTTGCGCCAATCCTTGACCTTCTGGGCACCCGTTTCGGGCCGAAAGATCCCGTTTCCGAACTCTCGCTGGCCGATCAGCAATTACTTGAGATCGCACGCGCCCTCTCCATCAACGTTCGCCTGCTGATACTCGATGAGCCTACTTCGAGCCTTACGATCTCGGAAACCAACAGGCTGCTGGAGGTAATTCGCAAACTGCGGGCAGATGGTGTGGCGGTACTTTTCATCACCCACAGGCTGGCCGAAATCGTCGATGTGGCAGACCGCGTGGTGGCGCTGCGTGACGGCTGCAACGCCGGTGAATTGTCACGCGAGGAGATCAGCAAGGATACGATGGTCCGGATGATGATCGGCCGGGATGTCAGCCAGTTCTACGAGAAAACAGACCATGCTCCCGGCAATCCGGTGCTGGAAATCAAGGCGCTGCGGACCAGGGCCTATCCGCATCAGAGCATGGATCTTTGTCTGCGGGCAGGGGAAATAAGCTGCCTGGCGGGACTTGTCGGCGCTGGCCGGACCGAGCTCGCAAGAGCCATATTCGGTATTGATCCGGCTGAGGGCGGCAGCATCGAAATGGACGGCAAGGTGCTGCGGGGAAATTCCGTTCCAGACGCGATTGCAGCCGGCATCTGCCTAGTGCCGGAAGATCGGAAGGCGGAGGGCCTGTTTCTCGATTTTGCAATCATCGAAAACATTGCGATGCCAAGCCACGTGGCGCTGTCGACACATGGGTTTGTCGATGTCGAAGCGGAGACCAGGCTGGCGGACGCATCAAAGACAAAACTTCAGATCAAGGCATCAAGCCTTGGTCGAGCCGTCGCCGAGCTGTCGGGGGGCAACCAGCAGAAGGTGGTTCTCGCCAAGTGGCTGGCGATGAATCCCAGGCTGATCATCCTGGATGAGCCGACGCGCGGCATCGATGTCGGCGCCAAGGCGGAAGTCTATCACCTGATGCAGGAGCTTGCGGCGCAAGGCGTGGCGATCCTGATGATCTCGTCAGACATGGAAGAGGTCATCGGTATTTCGGACCGGGTTGCGGTGATGTGCCGGGGCAAGATCAACGGGATCCTGAACCGTGGCGAACTGACCGAGGAAAACATTTTGCGGCTTGCCGTGGAATAGAAAGAGTACACGATGCAAAAAAAAGACATTGGCCTTGCCACCCTTGTTGTCACCGTCGGCGCGATCGTTGCAATGGTCAATCCGCGCTTTCTGTCGCCGATCAATCTTGCCAACACTGCAAACCTGATCGGCCTGTTTGGGCTTTTCTCAATCGCTGAGGCTTTCGTCATCGTCACCGCCGGTATCGAGCTGTCGATCGGGTCCGTGATCGCATTGATTGGCGTCATTTTCGTCGATCTGATCGCTGGCTACGGCGTGCCGTGGCCGATCGCGCTGGCGATCGTCATGGTGCTTTCTGTCTTTATCGGGCTGTTGCATGGCTGGCTGATCACGCGCCTCAAGCTGCAGCCTTTCGTTGTCACGCTGTGCGGACTGCTGATCTATCGCGGCGTTGCCCGGTTCTACACCAAGGACGGCACCGCCGGCTTCACCTTCGGATCCAATTTTCCGACGCTGGAGTTTCTGGTCTCGGGCCGTACCGCCGGCGTGCCGCACTCGGTGGTCGCCTTTGGCCTGGTGGCGATTGTGGCCTGGTTTTTGTTGCACCGGACGGTTTTTGGCCGGCACCTGTTCGCGGTTGGCAAGAATGTCGAGGCGGCGCGCTATTCCGGCATCAACACCGATCGCGTCATCATTCAGGCCTATGTGCTTTGTGCGTTTCTCACCGGCATTTCGGCTGTGTTCTTTGCCATGTACACCCGTTCGGTACAGCCATCCTCGCACGGCAATTTCTACGAACTCTACGCCATCGCCGCAGCTGTGCTCGGCGGCTTTTCCTTGCGCGGCGGTGAAGGCTCGATTGTTGGCGTGGTGCTCGGCGTGATCCTGCTGCAGATTCTGCAGAATCTGGTCAACCTTCTGGGCATACCGTCTTCGCTCAATTTTGCTGTCATGGGCAGCGTCATTCTCGCTGGTGTTATTGCTGACACTCAATTTTCCCGTTACCGCGAGATCCGCCGTCAGCAGATTGCGATGTCGGCGCTCGAAGAGAGCGCAAAGCAATGACTGTCATCCATAAGAAGACGAGCGTGAGTGTTGGCAGCGGGCGAGCCTGAGAGGCGACAGTCGGTCGTGCTGCGCCTGGTTTGACGCACATAAGCATAAGGAGAAAACGATATGTTCAGATGGGGAATATTGTCCACCGCCACAATCGGACGCGAACAAGTGATCCCGCAATTGCAGGACTCCGAGAACGGCGTGGTGACGGCAATCGCCAGCCGCGACCATGGTCGCGCCCGCGCGCTCGCACATCGCTTCGGCGCACCACTGGCGTTTTCTTCCTATGAAGAGTTGCTGGCCTCCGATCAGGTAGATGGTGTTTATATCCCGTTGCCGACGTCACAGCACGTTGAATGGGCGATCAAGGCGGCACAAGCAGGAAAGCATGTGCTGTGCGAAAAGCCGATTGCTCTTCATGCCGATCAGATTGCGCCGGTAATCAAGGAACGTGATGCGAACCATGTGCTGGTCTGCGAAGCCTTCATGGTCACCTATCACCCGCAATGGCGAAAGGTCCGTGATTTGATCGGCAACGGCGCCATCGGCCGTTTGCGCCATGTCCAAGGCGCCTTTTCCTATTTCAACACCGATCCGGACAACATGCGCAACCAGCCCGAGCTAGGCGGCGGTGGCCTGCCGGACATTGGTGTTTACCCTACAGTCTCGACACGGTTTTCAACCGGCCTCGAACCCCTCCGCGTGCAGGCTGTCATTGAACGAGACCGAAATTTCGGCACCGACATCTACGCCAGCGTCAAGGCCGATTTCGGCGATTTCGAGATGAGCTTCTATTGCTCCACCCAGATGGCGCTGCGCCAACTGATGGTGTTCCATGGCGAGCAAGGCTTCATCGAAGTGACAGCGCCTTTCAATGCCGGCGACTACGGGCATGCGGCGATCACCCTGCACAACCGCGATCACGAGGAGGCGCAGACCTTCCGCTTTCCTGGAGTGCGGCAATACCGGCTTCAGGCCGAAGCCTTTGTCCGCAAAGTGCGCGGCAGCGATGATGAGGTGTTCACCCTGGAGCAGTCGGTTCTCAATCAGTCATTCATCGACGCAGTCTACCGCGCCTCGTCTCACGATGGATGGGAGACGGTCTAGGGTTTGGCCAAAGCCCCAGTGTGTTCCGGCACGCTGCGCTGTCGGGCATCTGGAAACGGCGCTTTTGCCCACGCGCCCGTCCGATCAAGCGGGATAACCATGAAGGGTTGCAGACTTCAGGTCTTTGCCATGCGCTCATGACTCATGCTTGATCAAATCGGTGCGCCGCTTTAACAATCAACGATCTTTTTGTGAGCAATAGCATCATGTGCTCGTGGGACATGTGAGCAATCCTGTGGGCAAACCGTGAAGCACATCTTCTTTCGAGTGATTTCAGTTATGTGTCTGGCGGCGGGCCTCACCGGCTGCACCGGCGTGTCCTATTACGCACAGTCACTCAAGGGCCATGTCGACATCATGACGGCGCGCCAGAATGTCGCCAGACTGATCGCCGATCCATCGACGCCGGAGACGCTGCGCGTCCAAATGGCATCGGCGAGCGCCATAAGGCAGTTTGCCACCGACGAACTCGCGCTGCCCGACAATCCGAGCTACCGCAGCTACGTCGACATCGGCCGTGATTACGTCACACTGGCCGTTTTTGCGGCGCCGGAATTCTCGCTCACGCCGGTGGTGAAGTGTTTTCCTGTTTTTGGCTGCGTGCCTTACCGGGCTTTCTTCTCAAGGGATTCTGCGCGGAAAACGGCTGCCGAACTTCAGCAACAGGGCCTCGATGTCTATGTCTCTGGCGTCACAGCCTATTCGACACTGGGCTGGTCGAGCGATCCGCTGCTCTCGACGATGTTCAGTCGCGACGAAACCCATCTTGCCGGGCTGGTTTTTCATGAACTGGCACACCAGCGCATTTATGTGGATGACGATTCAGCATTCAACGAGGCTTTCGCCGTTGCGGTTGAAAGGACCGGCGTGCGGAAATGGCTGCGCGCGGCTGGCGATGCGGCAGGGTTGCGCCGCTACGAGACTGATTTGACGCGCAGCGCCGAACTGGCTGCCCAGCTGTCGCAAACCCGGGACGAGCTGAGCAAGATCTATGGTGAGCTCGGAACCGTTGCGCAGAAGCGGGCCGGAAAAGCAGCAGCGATCGAACGGTTGCGCAGGCGCTACCAGCAGATGCGGAACAAGCGCTGGGGTGGATACCGGGGATACGATGCATGGTTCGAGGCCCCGATCAACAACGCAAAGCTCGCAGCAAGCTCCGTCTACAACGAACGGGTTCCGGCGTTCCTCCGCTTGTTCGATCTCTGTTCGGGCGACTATCCACGTTTCTACGCTGCGGTCGGGCGGATTGGTGCGTTGAACAAGGCGGATCGCGGCGAGGCGCTTGAGACAGCTAGGTCGTGTGAGTGAATCAGGCCGTGGCTTAAGATCCAAACGCTCGGAATCTGGCGATTCGCCTGGCTCTAGCCTGCTACTTGGCGCGCCTGGCGGTTTCCTCCACGGATGTTGATCCAGTTGGCCAGGATGATGATGCCGCCGCCTAGCAGGATAAAAACATCGGCCTTTTCGCCAAACAGCACCGCGCCAACGATGACAATCAGCGGCAGCCTGGCAAAGTCGATCGGCATGACAAAGCTTGCCGGCGCCAGCGATAGGGCTGTTGTCAGGCAGTAATGCGCCAGCAGGCCAGACACGCCGATCACCAGAAGCCAGGGAAGTGTCGCCAGCGTTGGCCAGACGACTGCCCCCTGCACCACCAGCGCCATGACGCCAAAGCAAAGCTGAAACCCGGCCAGCCAGAACATGATCGAAATGATGCTTTCATGGCGGGTCAGAGCCTTGGTCATGATGATGGTGGCAGCAAAGAAGACTGCCGACAGGGCTGCCGTGATAAGGCCCGGTTCCAGCGCGCGGAAGTCGGGTCGTGCGACCACGAGAATGCCCAGGAACCCTAGGCCCGCCGCGATGATCCGCGAACCCGTCAGACGCTCTCCCAGAAACGCGAAACTCAGCACGATCACCCAGACCGGAGTGGTGAATTCAAGCGCGAACACTTGCGCGAGCGGGATTGATGCCAGCGCAAAGAACCAGAGATTTTGGCCGGTAAAATGGAACAGGTTTCTGAAAAAATGTTGTTTCACCCGCTCGCGGCGGATCTCGCCAAGTCGGCGGCTGACCCTGCCGAGCCCCAGCACGATGACAAGGCCGACAAGCGAACGGAAGGTCATGATCTCGAAGGTGGAGTGAACCTGAGACACGTAGCGGCCCGCGACGGCCATCGTGGAAAATGATGTGATAGACCCGCACATCCACAGTGCCGCCTGTATCGGCCGGTAGGTTTGAGGCATAGGCGGAGCACTCCATTGTTTCCGTCAGCTGCAAACCTGTGCGGAACCCCGTTTGATGGCGATAGGGATGTAGGCCAACATGGCGACGACGACAATTGCCTCGAAACCCACTCAACGGGATTCGTTGTGGCAAATCAACTGATGTGTGAAGCCGTAATCGGGTCCGGTACATCGCCGAGTTGCCCGATGGTCACTTCCGCAGCCGGGCCAACAGCCTTGCTGCCATCCTATCTCTGCAATTGCGCTACGCCGCTTCTGGCCCTACCGTCACGCTTGCAGTGAGGTGTAGGAGAGCAGTCGAATGCATGTCTTGATTATCGGTGCGGCAGGGATGATTGGCCGCAAGTTTACAAATTCCATTGTCCGATCAGGTGTGCTTGGTAAGCGCGCAGTGACAAGCTTGACGCTTGCCGACACCATCTCACCTGAAACTCCGACCGGATTTTCAGGCGAGGTCGCAAGCCTGGCAATCGACATTTCCGATCCTCTTTCAGCGCCGCAGCTGATTTCGGGACGGCCTGACGTGATCATTCATCTGGCGGCCATCGTCTCGGGCGAAGCAGAGCAGGATTTCGACAAAGGCTACCGGATCAATCTGGATGGAACCCGCTACCTGTTCGATGCTGTACGGCATCTTTCCCAGGCGGATGGCTACTGCCCCCGTATGGTGTTCGCTTCCTCGGTCGCAGCCTTCGGCGCGCCGGTGCCCGACGAGATTGATGATACCTTTCTCGCAGCACCTTTGACGAGCTACGGCACGCAGAAGGCCATCGGCGAACTTTTGTTGCAGGACTACACCCGTCGTGGGTTTTTCGACGGCATGGCGATCCGGCTACCGACCATCTGCATTCGTCCCGGACTGCCCAATGCGGCCGCGTCCGGTTTCTTCTCCGGCATTATGCGCGAACCGTTGGCTGGCAAGCAGGCCATCCTGCCAGTCCCGGATACTGTGCGCCACTGGCACGCCAGTCCACGGGCGGCGGTGGCGTTTCTCACCCACGCCGCGACCATGGACACAGGCCCGGTCGGGCATCGCCGAGCGCTCAACATGCCGGGAGTATCGGCGACCGTCGCCGAGCAGATCGAGGCGTTGCGCAGGATTGCCGGCGACAAGGCTGTGGCGCTGATACGCGAGGAACCCAATCCTGATATCATGCGCATCGTTGCAAACTGGCCCCGCGGATTTGCGGCAGACCGTGCAATAGCGCTTGGATTTCGGGCCGAAAGCTCGTTTGATGAGATCATCCGCATTCACATCGAAGACGAAATGGGTGGCTCGCTTTGAGGGTGACCGTGATCGGCGGTTATGCCACCTGAGCAGTGACCTCTATCTCGATCAGCATTTCAGGGCGTATCAGCTGGCAGATGATCATGGTCGCTGCCGGGTCGATGCCGCCCAGATGCTCGGCCAGCACCGGTGCCACCGCGTCGAAATATTCGGGCTTGGTGACGTAATACCTCACCCGCACGATGTCGCTCAGGCTGGCATCCAAAGCCGCCAGCGAGGCGGCGATGGTGGTGAAACAGTTGCGCGCCTGATCGGCGACATTGGCCGGCATTTCCATTGAGGCGTAGTCGTAGCCTGTGGTGCCCGAGACATGCACGAATGGCCCTTGCCGCACGGCGCGGCAATAGGCCGCCGCCTTTTCGAACGGTGAGCCGGTGGAGTGTTTGCGTCTTTCGCTCATCGCGATCTTACCTCGGTGGCGACTAGGTCTCAGCCGTGCGCCCAGTCCATGTAAAGTTCGCGGGTCTTGCGGCCGACCGGTCCGGCCTGCAATTCGCGGCCCTCGATGCGGATCACCGGAACCACCTTGGAATGATTGCCGGTCGAGAAGATCTCGTCGGCATCCATGAAATCGGCGACGGAGAGCGACTTCTCGACCACTTCGGTGCCCGCCTCGCGCATGAGCTTGATTGCGCGCGACCGGGTGATGCCTGTCAGGAAAGTCCCGTTGGGCGCAGGCGTGAACACCACGCCGTCCTTGACCATGAAGATGTTCGAGGTGCCGGTCTCGGCGACGTTGCCAAGCATGTCGAGAACCAGAGCATTGTCGAAGCCGCGTGACTTGGCTTCCATCACGGCCCGGCCATTGTTGGGGTACAGGCAGCCGGCCTTGGCATTGGTTGGCGCGGTTTCATAGGTCGGGCGCCGGAATGGTGACACTGTGACCGAGAAACCCGAAGAGGCGATCATCGGGCTTTCAAACAGGCACAGGCAGAAGCGGGTTGAGTCCGGATCGGCCGGCACCGACATGTAGCCGCCATGCTCTGCCCAGTACATCGGCTTGATGTAGACAGCGGTCTTGCCATCAAATTTCTTCAAGCCCTCACGCGCCAGGCCTTCGATGGTCTCGGCCTCCATGGTCGCCCGCATCCCGAGGGCATCCGCCGAGCGGTTGACCCGCGCGCAATGCAGATCGAGATCGGGGGCAACCCCATCAAACCATCGCGCGCCGTCAAACACGGTCGAGCCCAGCCACATTGCGTGGCTGACGGGGCCGATCAGCGGCGGATTGCCTTCGAGCCATTCACCATCGACATAGGTCCAGGTCTTGGTGCGGGCTTGGGTGTTGACGGTCATGATTTTCTCCTGCCGATGCTAACTTCTATACGCTGACATTCGTCTGCCGCTGCCACTGTCGTCAAGTCATGGCTCCACCACAAAGAGGTAGTCGCTTCTCAATCGCACGATCCTTGCGCGTTGTTGCCCGACCGGGAAACAATTGGACCCTCATGATTGTAAGCGAAACGAGGTGTGCTTGACGCTTGACTGTTGCACTGCAACACGGGCATCGTAAGCGCCTTGGAAGAGGAACGCTGAAATGGCCTTTGCTGCCTACGTCTTTGATGCCTATGGAACCTTGTTTGATGTCCACTCCGCGGTACGCCGCCATGCTGAAGCCGTAGGGCCGGACGGACAGCTGCTCTCTGAGATCTGGCGGGCCAAACAACTCGAGTATTCTTGGACAAGGGCGCTCATGGGGCAATGGCGCGATTTCTGGGCACTGACCGAGGAAGCGCTCGATCATGCTTTCGAACGGGTCCCCAGCGCAGACAAGAACCTCAGACCACAATTGCTCGACGCCTATTTCAAGCTTGATTGTTATCCGGAAGTCCCCGCGGTGCTGAAGGCGCTGAAAGCCACAGGCGCGCGTGTAGCGATCCTGTCCAACGGTTCCGTGAAGATGCTGGAATCAGCAGTCAAGAATGCTGCGCTCGACACCGTCATCGACGATGTCTTCTCGGTCGACGTGCTTCAGACATTCAAGACCGATCCGGCAGTCTATGACATGGTCACCACCGACTACCGGCTCTATCCCGGCGCGGTTTCCTTCCAGTCGTCCAATCGCTGGGATGTCGCTGGCGCCACCAAGTTCGGCTTTCGCACGGTCTGGATCAACCGCGCCAGGATGCCGGATGAATATCGCGACCTTTCGCCGTCACTGATCCTGCCTGATCTCAACGGCATCGAGTAGATCTCGCCCATAATGCCGGTCACGTAGGCGTTACGATGATTTCATTGTGAAGAGCATCACTGTGGCAAGTTAGCCACAAGCCAGGCGTGGGAAAGTCACAATCGGAACTCAAATGTGTTCTGCGCGTTGAGTCGTGCCGGCAAGACTCCGGGCGGCTAGTGACGACTATCTGTATCTCTTAGACTTGAGGACTTTCCGCGACATGGCCGGACCAAACCAAAAAGACATGAACTCTGCCGGCAGTGCTGGAGGCGATCGCACCTCGACCACACTCTCGAGACGCCGTTTTCTGGCTCTCGGATCTGCAGCGACAGCCACGCTTGCCGGCTGCGCTGGTCCGCAGACCACACAGCAATTCATGAACCAGACGCAGCCAGTCTTCCGTGCCACCGACAACCGGGGCGCTGGTCTGACTGCGGCTTCCTCCTATTACGACACCATGTACGGACCCAAGCTCGACGAGCCTTTCCCGTTGCCCGCCATTCCCTATCAGGAAATCGACCCGGCATTCCTGCGCCAGGAGGTTGCTGACCCGACAGGCGAGCGCCCCGGAACCCTGGTCGTCGACACGTCGCAGCGCTTTCTCTATCTGGTACGCGAAAATGGTCGGGCCATGCGCTACGGCGTCGGTATCGGGCGTGCCGGTTTCTCCTGGTCAGGCCGCGCCATTGTGCAGTGGAAGCAGAAATGGCCCAAATGGACGCCGCCTGAAGAGATGATCGCCCGCCAGCCGGAACTCGAGCGCTATTCGGCGGCTAATGGTGGCATGCCGCCCGGCCTCGACAACCCGCTCGGTGCCCGCGCGCTCTACATCTTCCAGAATGGCGAGGACACGCTTTACCGTCTGCACGGTAGCCCGGAATACCAATCAATCGGCAAGGCCGTCTCGTCGGGCTGCGTCAGGCTGCTCAACCAGGACATCTGTGACCTCTATGACCGGGTTCCTACACGCACCCCGATCGTGGTGATTTGATCATCGCTCCGGGGTTCGGCCTGAAGCCGATCCCCAGACTTATACTCATGCCTGATCAGAACCCCTTTTTCAACGATCCCAGAATGCCCCGCACCAGTGCGCGTCCAAGCGACGTGGCGGCCGATCGTGCCACGGATTTGATGACCGTTTCTGTCACCGTCTGACGTTGATAGCCCGGGCGCGAGCGGCTCGTACTCTTGCGACGGCGAGACGATGTGCTGCGGCCACGATCGTCCTCTTCATCTTCGTCACCATAGCCGGGAAGGGTCCAGCGCCGGCTTTCTGGCCGTTCCTGTTCCTTCTCCTCCTCATGGAGACGCTTTTCTTCTTCCGCCTTGGCAGCTTCCGCAGCGCGGCGCTGCAGCATCTCGAAGGCGCTGTCACGGTCGAGATCGGTATCGTATTGCCCGGCAACGGGGCTAACCGCCATCACCTTTTGCCGCTCGGGCTCGGTGATCGGACCAAGCCGCGAAGCGGGCGGCCGAATGAGCGTCCGTTCGACCATCGAAGGCACGCCCTTCGCCCCGAGTGTCGAAACCAGCGCCTCGCCCACACCCAGTTGCGTGATAGCCTCGAAGCAATCAAAGGCCGGGTTGGGCCGGAATGTCTCGGCCGCCACTTTCACGGCCTTCTGCTCGCGCGGCGTATAGGCCCGAAGCGCATGCTGGATCCGGTTGCCGAGCTGGGAGAGCACTGTCTCGGGCACATCAAGCGGGTTTTGCGTGACAAAGTAGACACCGACTCCCTTGGAGCGGATCAGCCGGACCACCTGCTCGACACGGTCGATCAGGATCTTTGGCGCCTCGTCAAACAGCAGGTGCGCCTCGTCGAAAAAGAAGACCAGTCGCGGCTTGTCGGAATCGCCGACCTCCGGCAGTTCCTCAAACAGCTCCGACAGCAGCCAGAGCAGGAAAGTCCCGTAAAGCCGCGGGTTCATCATCAGCTTGTCGGCTGCCAGCACCGAAATCGCGCCGCGGCCGTCATTGGTCGTGCGCATGATGTCGGCGATCTTCAGCGCCGGCTCGCCGAAGAAGTTTTCTGCGCCCTGCTGTTCGAGCACCAGCAATCCACGCTGGATCGTGGCAAGCGACTGCTTGGTAATATTGCCATAGGTGGCGGAGAGCTTTTCGGTCTCGCCGGCCATGTAGGTGAGCAGTGACCGAAGATCTTTCATATCCAGAAGCGGCAATCCGTTCTCGTCAGCCAGCTTGAAGGCGATGTTGAGGACGCCTTCCTGGGCGTCCGACATGTCCATCAGGCGAGCCAGCAGCAGCGGCCCCATATCCGAAATGGTGGTGCGGACACGGTGTCCCTTCTCGCCGAACAGATCCCAGAAAATGACAGGGAATTCTTGGAAGTCGTAAGGGTCAAGGCCAATCGTCTTGGCGCGCTTTTCGAGGAAATCCTTGTACTCGCCGATCGCGGCGATGCCCGAAAGGTCACCTTTGACATCGGCGCAAAATACCGGAACGCCGGCATTGGAAAAACTCTCCGCCAGAATCTGAAGCGTCACGGTCTTGCCGGTGCCGGTGGCGCCGGTGATCAAGCCGTGGCGATTGGCATATTTGAGATCGAGATACTCGCCCTTGTTGATGCTGTCGTCGGGATTGCGGCTGGTGCCGACGTAAAGCTTGCCTTCTTCGAGCATGTCGTCCTCGTACTGCGCCATTCGTGGCGGTTGGCTTTTGCATGCGCCCGGCGCACCATCACTGATTACTTATAGGCAAGCCACGTCCCCGGAACAATGCTTCTCGTCAGCGTTCATGGGCAAGTTCGGAAGTGCAAGATCTTCCGCGAACTTGCCGCCCGTTCTTTCCTTTTTGGCTCCCGCCAGCCTCGGGAAAGCTTGTTCTTCTAGGGGTCAGAGACTGATTGTCAGGAGAACATCGGGCACCATGAGACATGGGGCAACAACGAGGCCTGAAAAAATCTACCGGCCAAAGCGGCTGGCGGATGGTCGGAACTGTGCCCGGATGAGCCCCGGAGTTGCGCCATGAAGGTTGTGATTCTGGCGGGCGGTCTGGGGTCGCGGCTCTCGGAAGAAACCCATCTGCGGCCAAAGCCGATGGTTGAAATCGGCGGCCGGCCGATCCTCTGGCACATCATGAAGCTCTATCACACCCATGGCTTGCGCGACTTCATCATCTGCTGCGGCTTTCGCGGCTACGTGATCAAGGAATATTTCGCCAACTACGCGCTCCACATGTCGGACCTCTCATTCGACATGTCGGACAACACGGTTCACTTCCACCGCCAGAGCGCCGAGGACTGGCGTGTGACGCTCGTCGACACCGGCGAAAACACCATGACAGGAGGCCGGTTGAAACGCGTGACGCCCTATCTCGAAGGCGAAGAGAGCTTCTGCTTTACCTATGGTGACGGGCTTTCCGATGTTGATATTGGCGCCACCATCGATTTTCACAAATCCCATGGCCGGCTTGCCACTGTCACCGCAGTGAGGCCGCCCGCGCGCTTTGGTGCGCTCAAGCTCGATGGCGACAAGGTCCAGGGTTTCATCGAAAAACCGGAAGGCGAGGGTGGCTTTATCAATGGCGGGTTTTTCGTGCTCTCCAACCCTGTGCTTGACCATATCGAGGATGATCAGACCAGTTTCGAGGGTGAGCCCCTGACGGAACTCGCCGAGGCGGACCAACTGCGCGCGTTCTTTCATCGGGGTTTCTGGCGGCCAATGGATACCTTGCGCGACAAGACCATGCTCGAGGCGCTCTGGATGGAAGGGAACGCGCCTTGGAAAAGCTGGTGATCCAGGGTCTCCCCAATCGCGATTTCTGGCGCGGACGCAGGGTGCTTCTCACCGGTCACACCGGTTTCAAGGGCGCATGGATGCTGTTCTGGCTCGAAGCCATGGGGGCTCGGGTCACAGGGTGTTCGCTGGCGCCGGAGCAGCCGCAGGCGCTCTTTTCTCATCTGCATTCGCCGGATCGGCTGGCGAGCGAAATTGTCGATATCCGAAATCCGCAGGAATTGGCCACCCTGGTCGCCCGCGCCCGGCCTGAAGTCGTCTTTCACCTTGCTGCCCAGTCGCTGGTCCGTCGCGGCTACAGCGACCCGCATGGCACCTTCGCCACCAACGTGCAGGGCACCAACAATCTCATGCAGGCCCTGGCGCAGGTGAACACCGCGCTTGCCATTGTCGTGACCACCACTGACAAGGTCTATCGGAACGCGAACGACGGCAGGGCCTTCGTCGAGACCGATCCGCTCGGCGGCCATGATCCCTATTCCGCCAGCAAGGCGGCTTGCGAAATGGTGGTTGATGGATGGCGTAGCCGATTTGCGGCCGAGGGATGCGGCATTGCAACCGCGCGTGCCGGCAATGTGATCGGCGGCGGAGATTGGGCGGAAGACCGGCTGGTGCCTGACGCGGTCAGGGCCTGGTCATCGGGTCAGGTGCTCCAGGTCCGGCGGCCCGAAGCTGCACGGCCCTGGCAACATGTGCTTGAGCCATTGCGCGGATATCTGGTTCTGGCAGAAAAGCTTTCGTCCGGTGCAGACATGGCGCCGGCCTACAATTTTGGTCCACGCGCGGAGAGTGCGAGTGTACGCAATGTGTTGTCACTGGCGGCTGCCGAATTTGGCGACGTGCGAACCGAATTTGCCGACACACCGGAAGGACCGGTCGAGGCGCAGACGTTGGACCTCGACCCGTCGCTCGCAGAAGTGGATCTCGGAATTCAGGGCCTCTGGGGACTGGACCGAACCGTGACGCTGACCGCGCAGTGGTATCGCAATTTCCTGTCTGGCCGGCAAGCACGTGAATTGTGCGAGGCCGATTGCTGCGCCTATCTCGACAGCGTCAGGCGCGCGTCCATGGCATGCATCCAGTGAGTGCTTCCCCGTTCCGATTGACCCCACTGATGCCTGACCAGAAGGACGGACCCGTGCTGGTGCAGCGCAAACCCTTCGTCGACGAGCGCGGCGCCTTCGCCCGTATCTTCTGCGCCGATACTCTCTCGCAAATCGGCTGGCCCGGCCCGGTGGCCCAGATCAATCACAGCCGCACGGAAAAAGCCGGAACCCTGCGCGGAATGCACTATCAGCGCCCGCCCCACGCCGAAGCCAAACTGGTCGTCTGCATTCGCGGTGCTGTCCATGATGTCGCCGTCGACATCCGCGAGGAAAGCCCGGACCGGCACACGCATGTCGGCGTTGAGCTGTCTGCGGTAGCAGGCACTGCCATCTATATTCCCGAAGGCTTCGCGCATGGGTTCCAGGCGCTCACCGACGATGTGGAACTCATCTACATTCATTCCGTCGCCTACAATCAGGAGCATGAGACCGGTCTGCGTCATGATGATCCGGCGCTCGGCATTGCCTGGCCCTTGCCGGTCAGCGGTCTCTCCGCGCGCGATGCCAGCCATCCAATGATTGACGCAGCGGGACAGTCGTCATGATGGAATGCAGACACTGCGGTGGCGCCGACTTCATTCCGTTTCTGGATCTTGGCGAGGCACCGCCATCCAATTCCTATCTCGATGCGGCTGACCTTTCCCTGCCAGAAAAGCGCTACCCGCTGGTCATTCGCACCTGTACCGAATGCTGGCTGACCCAGACCGAGGATTTTGCCGACCGGGAAGAGTTCTTTTCCGGCGACTATGCCTATTTCTCATCGTTTTCGAAAACCTGGCTTGATCATGCCAGGACCTATGTCGGCGCGATGCGCGACAGGTTTGGCCTCGGTACCGACAGCTTGATCGTCGAAGTAGCCGCCAATGACGGTTACCTGCTGCAATACGCGCGAGAACTTGGCATTCCCTGCTACGGCATTGAACCCACCCGCAGCACTGCCGAAGCGGCCCGTGCCAAGGGTATCGAGATCGTCGAGGAATTCTTCGGTCGCGAACTGGCAGAAGGACTGGCGGCAGACGCACGGCAGGCGGATCATATCGCTGCGAACAATGTGCTTGCCCACGTCCCCGATATCAATGATTTCGTTGGCGGTTTCGCCACCCTTTTGAAACCCTCGGGCGTCGCCACGTTCGAGTTCCCGCATCTCTACGAGATGGTTCGGGGCAACCAGTTCGACACCGCCTATCACGAGCACTACTCCTACCTCTCGCTGCTCGCGGTCGACCGCATTTTCAGGGTCACTGGTCTGACGGTTTTCGATGTCGAAACCACGCCTCACCATGGTGGAAGTCTCAGGGTCTTTGCCTGTCGCAGCGATCACGCCGCGCATGAGGTAACGCCTTCGGTTGAGGCCATGCTTGAGACCGAGCGCAATGCTGGAATGAACAGCGAGACCTTCTACAGCGGGTTCCAGTCCGCCGCCGAGGCGGCCCGCGACGGTTTCCGCGCGTTCTTGAGTGATGCACGTTCGGCGGGTCTGACAGTGGCCGCCTATGGCGCCGCCGCCAAGGGCAACACGCTTCTCAATTTCGCTGGTGCGGACGCCGGCGATATCGCCTTCGTTGTTGATCTGAACCCGGCCAAGCAGGGACGCTACATGCCCGGCTCTCACATTCCGATTGTCGGTGAGGACCGGCTTATCTTCGACCAACCACACAGGGTGGTAATACTGCCATGGAACATCGAGACAGAAATCAGGACCCAGCTTGCCTTTATCAGCGATTGGGGTGGACAGTTCGTCACAGCGATCCCGACACTGGTGATCAGAAGCTAGTCGAGAAGATCAAAATAGAGATCAACGAGACCGAGACCCAATCGGCATCCATCAAGCCCGACGAGCCTAACGCCTGACGACAATTGCTCTTGGTAGTCACGTTCTCGCCATGACAGCTGGCGAAGGCAAGGGCGGAGCTGACAATTCAGTGACGTCCGCACGATGTCGGTAGCGGTTGCAGCAAGCAATTTGGATTGCGGTCAAAACGCCACAACCCGGGCGGTTATCGCCTAGAGTTCAAAAACCCATTGGCGGCACCCCCAATAATCTGGCATGAGAAAAACAGTCACTAACAAGGGGATCGTCATGCGTACTGTCTATGTCAACGGAAGCTATGTGCCGGAAAACGAGGCCAAGATCTCGGTGTTTGACCGCGGTTTCCTGTTCGGCGACGGCATTTACGAGGTTGCCTCGGTGCTTGGCGGCAAGTTGATCGATTTCCCCGCCCACATTGCCCGGCTGCACCGCTCGGCGGGCGAGCTTGGCATGCGCTTTAACGTCAGCGATGACGATCTGCTGGCGATCCACCGCGAGCTGGTCAGCCGCAACGCCGTTGAAGAAGGCGTGGTCTATCTGCAGATGACCCGCGGCGCCACCGACCGGGATTTCACGTTCGACACCGAAAAACTGACGCCAACATTGGTACTTTTCACCCAGAGCCGCGCACTGATCGACACGGCTGTCGCAAGAAACGGGATGAAGATCGTCTCAATCCCGGATCTGCGCTGGGGCCGTTGCGATATCAAGACAGTGCAGCTTCTCTATCCGTCGTTGGGCAAGATGGAAGCCAAGGCGCGCGGCGCCGATGATGCCTGGATGGTGCGGGACGGCGTAGTCACGGAAGGCACATCGAACAATGCCTTTATCGTCACCAAAGAGGGTGCAATCGTCACCCGTCCCTTGTCGCATTCGATCCTGCCGGGCATCACCCGCGCAGCCCTGATGGCCTATTCCGCAGCCAATGGAACGCTGATTGAAGAACGCGAATTCACCATTGAGGAAGCCAGGAATGCCGCCGAGGCCTTTATCTCGTCGGCGTCGGTCTTTGTTGGCCCGGTGATCTCGATTGACGGCGCTGAACTCTCGGGCGGCAAGCCCGGACCGGTGACGCTGGGTCTGAGAAAGACCTATCTCGAGGAAAGCCTCAAGCGCGCGATCTGAGCGTAAGCCGGGCCCACGGGACCCGGCTTACCAATTTTCAGACAGATTTGATGGCGCCGCCGTCACAGCGGATCATCGATCCGTTGATGTAGCTGGCCCGCGCGCTGACGAGGAAAGCTGCCGTGTTGGCAAACTCTTCGACCGCGCCATAACGTCCGACCGGGATTTGCGCCTGCGCGGCCTTGGCCACCTCGGCCAGATCCTTGCCGGAGCGTTTTGCATTGGCAGCGTCGAGTTCCTTCAGCCGGTCCGTGTCGATCCGACCGGGCAGCAGCATGTTGAAGGTGACGCCATCGCCAGCGGTCTCATTGGCCATGGATTTCGACCACCCGACGAGGGTAGCCCGAAGCGCGTTGGACAGGCCTAGATTAGGGATCGGCTGGATAACCCCCGACGAAGCGACCGTCAGAACCCGGCCCCAGCCCTGTGCGCGCATGCCGGGCAGAAAGCGTGCGGTGATGTCCATCACGCTCATGACCATGATTTCGAACTGCCGGTGGACAACTGAAAGATCGGCTTCGCTCATCAGGCCCGGAGGCGGTCCGCCAGTGTTGTTGACCAAGATGTCCAGCCCGCCGAATTCGCTCTTCACGGTCTGCTCGAGCAACGCGGGGGTACCTTTGTCCGAGAGGTCTGAAACCACGAACCGCGCCTTGCCGGCACCGCGTGCATTGATGGCATTGACGGCTGTTTCGAGCCGGGCGCCGTCGCGCCCGGTGATCAGCACGTCTGCTCCCTCTGCCGCGATCGCTTCCGCGATGCCGAGCCCCAGTCCGCGCGATGACGCCAGCACCAAAGCCCGTTTTCCTGTCAATCCAAGATCCATGAGGTCTTTCCCTGTTTGCCTGTTGCCTGCTAAAGGCTTGGCGTATCAGTTGCCGCCCGAGGCCTAAAAGGTCAACCCCCGCAGCCGGGCGGAGAGGGCATCATAATCCAGGGAGAAAACCAGCGTGGTCGAGATTACCATACCGAAGCCTGATGATTGGCATCTGCATCTGCGCGATGGCGCCATGCTTGAAGGTATCCTGCCTTACAGCGCCCGGCATTTCGCCCGCGCCATCATCATGCCCAATCTGGTTCCGCCGGTGGTGACAGCCAAGGATGCTGAAGCCTATCGCGACCGCATCATGGCTGCCTTGCCGAAAGGTTCGGATTTCAAACCCTTGATGACGCTCTATCTCACCGAGGGCACAGATGCTGCGGATGTAGCAAGTGCCCATACCTCGGGTCTGGTGACGGCAGTCAAGCTCTATCCTGCCGGTGCAACCACCAATTCCCATTCGGGCGTGCGTGATCTTTCCAATGTCATGCCGGTACTGGAAAAGATGGCTGAAATCGGCATGCCGCTTTGCATCCACGGCGAAGTCACCGATCCGGCGGTTGATATTTTCGACCGGGAAGCGGTGTTCATCGAAACTGTGCTGGATCCGCTGCGCAACAGGCTTCCTGAACTCAAGATCACGCTTGAGCATGTCACCACATCGAACGGCATTGGTTACGTCATGGGCTCGGACGCCAATCTGGCTGCCAGCATTACAACCCATCACCTGATGATCAACCGCAACGCCATTCTCGCAGGCGGCATCAAGCCGCATTACTACTGCTTGCCGGTCGCCAAGCGAGAAAGCCATCGGCTGGCGCTTCGCAAGGCCGCGACGTCGGGAGACAAGCGCTTTTTCCTCGGCACCGATTCCGCCCCGCATGTAGACCCGCTGAAGGAATGCGCCTGCGGCTGCGCCGGTATTTTCACCTCGATCAACACATTGTCCTGCCTTGCCCATGTCTTCGAGGAAGACAAGGCACTCGACAAGTTGGCCGGTTTTGCGAGCCTGAACGGCCCCGCGTGGTACGGATTGCCGGTCAACAGCGAGACCGTGACGCTGGTGCGGCGCGATGCACCCGTATCGTGGCCTGAACGGATCGAGACCGGCGACGGGCCGGTCACCGTGTTTGATCCACTGGTGCCCATCCACTGGGAAGTTGCCTGAACGCTCTTTAATCCGCTGGTCCGAACTGGTATTCGGATCGCCGAAACCCTTGCTGGACCGGATAACCGGGCCTGACCCTGGAGGCGACGCCGATGTTTTCCAACACGTTCCCCGACAAGGCGAAGATCGCCGAAATTGTCGCCAATCAACTTCTGGAAATCAAGGCGGTGCATTTCAATGCCACCGAGCCCTACAAGTTCGCGTCCGGGATGATGAGCCCGGTCTATATCGATTGCCGCAAGCTGATTTCCTATCCGCGCATCCGCTCCGCCGTGATGGATTTCGCTGCCGCCACGATCATGTCTGAAGCGGGTTTCGAGCAGTTCGATTGCATTGCCGGTGGCGAGACAGCGGGCATTCCTTTCGCGGCCTTCCTCGCCGAACGCCTCGGCCTGCCGATGATCTATGTGCGCAAGAAGCCAAAGGGCCATGGCCGCAACGCCCAGATCGAGGGTGAGCTGCGGGAAGGTTCGCGCGTTCTCGT
This sequence comes from Hoeflea sp. AS60, assembly GCF_038900115.1. Taxonomy (NCBI): domain Bacteria; kingdom Pseudomonadati; phylum Pseudomonadota; class Alphaproteobacteria; order Hyphomicrobiales; family Rhizobiaceae; genus Hoeflea; species Hoeflea sp. AS60. The sequence goes on from NZ_JBBMQP010000001.1 coordinate 1,447,819, forward strand.
AATTGAGGACCTGACCACCGCTGGTGGATCGATGTTCACCTTCATCGAAGCCATCCGTGCGGCGGGATGTACCGTCGATCACGGTATCGCGCTGTTCTACTATGGCATTTTCAGCGACGCCGAAAAGCGTTTCGCTAATGGAAAGGTCGAGCTGCATTATCTTGCCACCTGGCATGATGTGCTGGCTGCAGCGACGAAAAAGCAGTCTTTCGATGAGGCGACGCTGGCGTCCGTGAAAGCATTTCTCGATGCGCCGCTGGAATGGTCGGGCAAACATGGTGGTGTTTCCGAACTTCCGGGACAGTGACACCAACAGGCTGAATGGGACGGTCAGGGGAGTGAATCGATGATCATCTGTTGTGGCGAAGCGCTCATCGACATGCTGCCGCGAACAACGACCGCGGGAGAAGGTGCCTTCTCGCCCTATGCCGGCGGTTCGGTCTTCAATACCGCCCTGGCGCTGGGTCGACTTGGGGTGGAAACAGGCTTCTTTACAGGAATGTCGAGCGACATGTTCGGCGATATTCTCCGCGATGCCCTGACCGCAAGCGGCGTTGATCACAGCTATTGTGCGACGCTTGATCTGCAAACGACGCTTGCCTTTGTGCGGCTGGTCAACGGGCAGGCGAGTTACGCGTTCTTTGATGAAAACACTGCCGGCCGCATGATAACAGAAGCGCATTTGCCTGAGCTTGGTGATGAGGTTGAAGCACTGCATTTTGGTGCCATCAGCCTGATTCCGGATCCGTGCGGCGCGACTTACGAAAGCCTGATGCGGCGTGAATGTGGATCGCGGGTGATCTCGCTTGATCCCAACATTCGGCCAGGATTCATCACCGATACAGCCAAACACCGCGCCCGGATCGACCGGATGATCGCCATGAGCGACATCGTCAAAATGTCGGACGAGGATCTCGAATGGTTCGGCATGGCCGACATGCAAAGTGCTGCAAATATGTGGCTCAAGCAGGGACCCAGCCTGGTGGTCTTCACCCGCGGCGCAAAGGGCGCCATCGGCTTTTCCAGCCAGCACATAGTCGAGGTTGATGGCCAATCCGTCACCGTCGCCGATACAGTGGGGGCTGGGGATACGTTTAACGCCGGAATTCTGGCGTCATTGAAGCGGGATAATATGCTGACCAAAACAGCGATGAAGACGCTGTCGGCGGACGCGATCGCCAATGCGCTTCAGCTTGGCGCCAAGGCCGCGGCTGTTACGGTCTCGCGCCCGGGAGCCAACCCTCCCTGGGCCAACGAAATTGGCTTTTAAGCCGCGCTGGTCAGCCTTGTCCGCGCATCTTGCGAATTGTCTGTGCCAGCATCAGCGTTGAGCTGTCATGGCCTTTTTCGCCGTTGCTTTCTCCCTTGACCACAGGCAACAGCGCTGTCGCCAGTTCCTTGCCAAGCTCCACACCCCACTGGTCAAACGCATTGATGCCGAAGATCTGAGCCTCGACAAACACCCGGTGCTCGTAAAGTGCGATCAAGCGGCCAAGCGCAAACGGGGTCAATTTGTCATAGACAAAGGTAATCGAGGGCCGGTTTCCGGGAAACGTCTTGTGCGGCGCCAGTCGGTCAGCTTCAGCCTCTGAAGCTCCGCTGGAAAGCAGCTGGTTACGGGCTTCGTCGGTCGTGCGCCCGCGCATCAGCGCCTCCGACTGCGCCAGGCAATTGGCGATCAGCAACTGGTGCTGATGAGCGAGCTGTGGCTCATGGCCGTTGGCAGCGATCATGAACTCGACCGGAATGACGTCTGTTCCCTGGTGAAGCAATTGGAAGAACGCATGCTGGCCATTGGTTCCGGGTTCGCCCCAGACAATTGGACCTGACGCAGTATCCACCGGCTTGCCGTCAAGATCGACGGACTTGCCGTTTGATTCCATGTCGAGCTGCTGCAGATAGGCAGGAAACCGTGACAGTCTCTGCTCATAGGGGATGATCGCACGGCTGGGGTAGAGGCACACAAGCCTGTGCCAGGTCCCGAGGAGCCCCAGCAGCATCGGCAGGTTCTCGGCCACTGGGGCGCTCTTGAAATGCGTGTCCATTGCCCGCGCGCCGGCTAGAAAGTCGGCAAAGTTCTTCTTTCCGATGGCGATCATCAAGGGCAGCCCGATCGCCGACCAGAGTGAATAGCGGCCGCCGACCCAGTCCCAGAAGCCGAAGACGCGGCTCTCGTCGAGACCGAACTTCGCCACCTTGTCGAGCGCCGTCGAAAGCGCCGCGAAATGCTGCGCGACAGCGCTTTCACCGAGCTTAGAGACGATGAACTCGCGAGCCGTTGCTGCGTTGGTCATGGTCTCGATGGTGGTGAAAGTCTTCGACGCGACGATGATCAGCGTCGTTTCCGGATCAAGGCCGGAAAGCGTATCCGCGATGTGCGCACCGTCGACATTGGAGACAAAGTGCACGCGCGGGCCGTCATGGTAGGGCGCAAGCGCCAGTGTCGCCATTACCGGCCCCAGATCAGAGCCGCCGATGCCGATATTGACCACGTCGGTGAAAGCCTTGCCGGTCGCGCCGCGAATTGTCCCGTCGCGCAGGCCATCTGAAAACGCGCCCATTGCGTCAAGCACCGCGTGGACCTGTGGCACCACGTTCTCGCCATCGACGCGGATGTCTGAATCGGGAGATGCCCTGAGCGCGGTGTGCAGCACCGCACGATTCTCGGTGGTATTGATTGCCTCGCCGTCAAACATCATGTCGCGCAGGGGCTCGACATTTGCGGCCTTTGCCAGTTCGGCAAGCAGCACAAGCGTCTCGTCGTTCACGGCGCATTTGGAGAAATCCATCCGCAAATCGTCAAGCCCCACGCTATATTGGCGGGCACGGTCGGAATCGGCGGCGAAAGCTGCCCGAAGGTTACTTACAGCGCCGCTGTTTCGATGGGATTTGAGATCGGACAAAGCCTGATGGACGGTCTTCGACAAAGCATGGGCCTCCATGTTGGGATGACCACCTATGCGGCGAGGCCCGCGGGAAATCAAGTTTCTCGCGGGCCTCGCTGGTTCAAATCGGCTATCAAATGTCTAGTCGCGCAGCTCGCGGCGCAGGATCTTGCCGACATTGGTCTTCGGCAGTTCGTCCTTGAACACGACGATTTTGGGCCGCTTGTAGTTTGTCAGTCCCGTTGCGCAATGGGCTTTGACATCGGCCTCGGTGAGATTTGGGTCCGTCCGGACGACGAACAGCTTCACCGCCTCGCCGGAATGCTCATCCGGGACCGCGACCGCCGCGGCTTCGAGGATACCAGGATGCGACACAGCAAATTCCTCGACCTCGTTCGGATAGACGTTGAAGCCCGATACCAGGATCATATCCTTCTTGCGGTCGACAATCTTGGTGTATCCCGCCTCATCCATGAAGCCCATGTCGCCTGACCGGAAGTAGCCGTCGCTGGTCATCACCTTTTCGGTCTCGTCATCACGGTTCCAGTAGCCCGCCATCACCTGCGGCCCCTTGATGCAGATCTCGCCAACCTCACCAATCGGCATCGATGTGCCGTCCTCGTCGCGGATATCGATAAAGGTCGAGGGCAGAGGCAAACCGATCGTGCCGGAGAATTCATCGGCATCAAACCGGTTGGCCGTCGCCACCGGCGATGTTTCAGACAGGCCGTAGCCTTCCGAAATCACGCAACCGGTCAGTTCCTTCCAGCGCTCCGCCACCGGACGCTGCACTGCCATGCCGCCGCCAAGCGACAGCAGAAGCGGCTTGAAATTGAGTTTCTGGAAGTCTTCATTGTTCAGCAGCGCATTGAACAGCGTGTTGAGCCCCGGGAAGACATGGAACTCGTGCTTGCTGATATCCTTCACGAAGCTCGGGATGTCGCGCGGGTTGGGGATAAGGATGTTGTGCGCGCCTTGCGCCATGCCCATCAGCGCATTCACCGTCAATGCAAAGATGTGATAGAGCGGCAGTGCGCAGATATAGACCAGAACCTCGGGCTTCTGCTTCTTGATGAAAGCAGCCGGAAGCCAGAGATCGTTTTGCGCCGCGTTCGCAAGCACGTTCGAGTTAAGGAGCGTCGCGCCTTTCGATACTCCTGTTGTTCCGCCGGTGTATTGCAGGAACGCCACGTCATCAGGTTTCACGTTGGCTGGCTTAAGTGTTTTGCCCTGACCGGCCGACAGCGCTGACTTGAAGCTGACGTGGCCTGGCAGCGACCATGCGGGTACCAGTTTCTTGACCTTGCGGACAACGAAGTTGACCAGATGTCCCTTCAGCCCCATCAGGTCGCCCATGCTAGCGACGCAGATATGCTTGACGGCGGTTCTGGCGACAACCTGCTGCAAGGTGATGGCGAAGTTCTCGAGAATGATGATCGCCTTGGCGCCGGAATCCTTGAGCTGGTGTTCAAGTTCGCGCGGCGTGTAGAGCGGATTGACGTTGACGACGGTATAGCCGGCGCGCAGCACCGCTGCCATAGCCACCGGCATCTGCAGGATGTTCGGCATCATCACCGCGACCCGGTCGCCCTTCGCAAGTCCCAGCGATTGCAGCCATGCGCCGATTGCCGACGACATGCGCTCCATGTCCGAATAGGTGATGGTCTTGCCCATGCAGGTGTAGGCCGGACGGTCCGCGTACCGCTTGAAGGAATCCTCGATCAGGCCTGCAACGGAAGAATGTTCCAGCGGTCCGATTTCTGCGGCGGTGTTTGGCGGGTAAGATGCCAGCCAGATACGGTCTGTGGCAGCAGTCGTGTTCATGATGTCTCACTCCCTTTTATGTCCGGATACGGGCGCATGCCGTGGACTGGCTGCAGCTCCTCTTCCCTCATTCCGGTCTGTACAAGATTTAGAATGCCAAGATGCGGGTTGCAATGCCTTCCCTTGACGTAAACGTCAAAATCGGGTGCTTTTTTTGTGGCTGCCTACCGATCTTGGCATTTTGACGAAGTGCGGCATCAATGAAGGGAAGGTCAGGAGCGAAGCGCTTCAACCCCCATGCCGACGATGTCGTCGTCAATGTCGCCGATCGCGCCCTTGTCCTTGCCGGCATAGGGAAGTTCGTTCAGGATAGTGCGGATGACATTGATCCGGGCGCGGCGCTTGTCGTTGGCGCGCACGACTGTCCATGGTGCGTGCTCGGTATGGGTCTCTTTGAGCATCAGATCGCGCATCTGGGTGTAGTCATCCCATTTGTTCAGACTGGCGATGTCCATTGGGGAGAGTTTCCAGGCCTTGAGCTTGCTGTGTCTGCGATCGTGGAACCGTTCGAGCTGCATTTCGCGGCCGATATTGAGCCAGAACTTGAACAGGTGAATGCCAGCCTTCACCGGCATCCGCTCGAAATTCGGGGTCTCTTCCAGAAATTGCGCATGCTGTTCCGGCGTACAGAATCCCATCACCGGCTCGACACCGGCGCGATTGTACCAGGATCTGTCAAACATCACGAACTCGCCCGATGTCGGAAAGTGATCCACATAACGCTGATAGTACCACTGCCCACGCTCGGTCTCGGTCGGCTTCGGCAAAGCCACGATGCGGGCCGAACGTGGGTTCATGTAAGCGCGCGTCGCGCCAATTGAGCCCCCCTTGCCGGCAGCGTCGCGGCCTTCAAATACCGAAATGACACGTTTGCCGGTCTCGCCAAGCCAGGTCTGGACTTTCACCAGTTCAATCTGCAGCGCCTCGAGCGTGTCTTTGTACTCGTGCTTGTTGAGTTTTTTCTTGTATGGGTAGTCCCCGGAAGTGAACGCATGGTCATCGACCCAGTCGGGCAGTTTCGGGTCGTCAATGTCGAAGACCCGTTTCTTGCCGTCGATTTCAAGCTCGACAGCCCGGCTGGTTTCATCGGTGTCCATCATCTGTTCCTCTGGATCCTGTGTTCATGCACAAAACGTCCCATGATCGGGATGGTTCAACCGGGATGGGTCATATCTTCCGGACGAACAATACGGTCGTAATCAGCGGCTGTCACGAGGCCGGTTTTCAAGGCCTCTTCGCGAAGTGTCGTGCCGTTGATGTGGGCGGCCTTGGCAATCTTTGCGGCGTTGTCGTAGCCGATTGTCGGCGCGAGCGCGGTGACGAGCATAAGGGAACGGTCGAGCGCCGCCTTGATGTTGTCCTCGCGTGCCTTGATGCCGGAGACGCAATTGTCTGTAAACGAGACCGATGCATCTGCCAGCAACTGCACCGACTGAAGAAAATTGTAGGCCATCACCGGATTGTAGACATTGAGCTCGAAATGGCCCTGGCTGCCGGCGAAGGTCAATGCCGCATTGTTGCCAAACACCTGCACGCAGACCTGTGTCATCGCTTCGCATTGTGTCGGGTTGACCTTGCCCGGCATGATCGAGGATCCAGGTTCGTTCTCCGGTAGTGCCAGTTCGCCGAGACCGGACCTTGGGCCCGAGCCGAGGAAGCGTATGTCATTGGCAATCTTGAACAGCGCCGCAGCGGCAGCATTGATCGCTCCGTGGGAAAACACCATCGCGTCATGCGCCGCAAGCGCCTCGAACTTATTGGGAGCGGTGACAAACGGCAGCTTGGTGATCTTGGCCACGCGCTTTGCCACCTTCTCGGCAAAGCCGACCGGCGCATTCAGACCGGTGCCGACTGCCGTGCCGCCTTGCGCCAGTTCATACAGGCCCGGCAGCGTCATTTCGATCCGCGTGATCGAGGACGCGACCTGTGCGGCGTATCCACCGAACTCCTGGCCGAGCGTCAGCGGCGTGGCGTCCTGTGTATGGGTGCGTCCGATCTTGATGATCTTGGAGAACTGTTTTGCCTTCTTGTCGAGCGCCTTGTGCAAGTGTTTCAACGCCGGCAGCAGCTCGTGAACGATCTGCTCGGCACAGGCGATGTGCATCGCTGTCGGATAGGTGTCGTTGGATGACTGGCTCATATTGACGTGGTCGTTGGGATGGACCGGTTTCTTTGATCCCATCTCGCCACCCATCATCTCGATGGCCCGGTTGGAGACAACCTCGTTGGCGTTCATGTTAGACTGGGTTCCGGATCCTGTCTGCCAGACCACAAGCGGAAAATGCTCGTTGAGCTTGCCGTCTATCACTTCCTGCGCGGCGGCTACGATGGCAGCGCCTGTCTTCGGGTCGAGCCGCTTCAAGTCCATATTGGTTTCCGCTGCGGCGCGCTTGACGATGCCGAGTGCCCGAACGATGGAAAGCGGCTGAGTTTCCCAACCGATCTTAAAATTGCCGAGCGAGCGCTGAGCTTGCGCGCCCCAGTATTTGTCTGCAGGCACGTCAATGGCGCCGAAGCTGTCCGTTTCGGTTCGAAATTTCGACATCAGTGTGACCCTTGTTCACTCAATTGCGCGCCGGACCAGCCAGCTTCATGCATGAAAGGCCACATCGTCATTGTGATTTCAAGTTGCGCAGGTAAACAAGTATCAGGATCTGAAATCGAGAACTGTCGGGGCGGACAAGCACATGGCCGAAAACACGCAGGATACGCCAGATAGCGAGGACTCTGGAACCGGGCTGGCATCGCGGCTCGGGTCACATGTGCCTGCCCTTGCTGTCGGCTCCGTGATCGCGCTCGCCTCGATACCAGCGGGTTTGCAGCCCTGGCAGGCGATCCTGGGCTATGGTGTTCTCGCGTCAGGCTTGATGGTGTGGCCGACCGGAAAGGCCGCTGCCCGGTCGAGGGCCGAGAAAAAGGCTCAGAAAACGCCGCCGCTTGATTTCGCCATTGTTGAAGCTCTCGACATGCCTACGATCATTTTTGACCAGGAAACGTTGGTCGTGCGCCAGAACGCTGCAGCAAAAGTGCTGGTCGGGGACTACCCCGAGCGCGCATCATTGTCGGCGCGCATAAGGTCCCCCGCGATTCTCGATCTTGTGGCGCGGGTTGTCGCGCGCGGTCTGCCCGAAAGCGTGGAGCATAGCGAGCGGGTGCCGTCTGAACGCTGGCACGAGGTTCGTGTTGCCCCGGTGAAGACGAGGTCCGAACCCGGCAAGCGGCTTTACGTACTGACTTTCCGTGATCTGACCGAGGCGCGGCGCATGGACCGGATGCGGACCGATTTCGTCGCCAATGCCAGCCACGAACTCAGAACCCCGCTTGCCTCGCTCATGGGATTCATTGAAACCATGCAGGGACCAGCACGAAATGATGAGGCCGCCCGCACGCGGTTTTTCAGCATCATGCTCGAACAGGCGCAGCGCATGGCCCGCCTGATCGATGATCTTCTGTCCCTGTCGCGGCTTGAGATGAGGGCTCATGTCGCGCCAGAAGGCGAGGTCAACCTCGGCCGCACCATCATGCATGTGGTCGACACTCTGAAACCGATGGCAAACGACCTCGGCGTCGAGATTGAGGTGGCCCTGCCGGAAGAGGCGGTTGTCGTGGCCGGAGACGTAGATGAATTGATCCAGGTCTTCTCGAACCTGATCGAGAATGCCTGCAAATACGGTCAGGCAGGCAAGCGCGTGCAGATCACGGTCACCAATCCGGTTGCGGAAGGCGCAGATGTCACTGTGCAGGATTTCGGTCCCGGGATAGCCAAGGAACATGTACCCCGTCTCACCGAGCGATTCTATCGGGTCGATGTTGAGACCAGCAGGGCCAAAAAGGGCACAGGACTGGGGTTGGCGATCGTCAAGCATATCCTTGCACGGCACAGGGCCCGGCTGGTTGTGCGCTCCACGCCAGGCGAAGGATCTGCCTTCACTGTCAAATTCAGCCGCGCCGAGTCTGCAAAAAAGACGATTATCAAAGAATTATACTAATAAAAACAGCTAGATAAGATGTCATAAAAGAGTGATGTAACTGTCATAAAACGGAATCCCGAAAGGCCTAGAAAGGGCCAGCCTTAGATGGCTGACAAGCGGCTCTGCAAAAGAGCCACGCCACCCTGACCCACGATGGGAGATTCTTATGAACGCACTCAAATTCGCCGCTGCCGCACTTGTGGCCTCCACGGCCTTCGCTGGCACCGCTGTTGCTCGCGACCAGATCCAGATGGCCGGTTCCTCCACTGTTCTGCCTTACGCCTCAATCGTTGCCGAAGCCTTCGGCGAGAACTTCAGCTTCCCGACACCTGTTGTTGAATCGGGTGGTTCGGGTGCAGGTCGCAAGAAGCTCTGTGAAGGTGTTGGCGAAAACACAATCGACATTGCCAACTCGTCTTCGCGCATCAAGCAGTCCGACATCGACCTTTGCGCAACGAACGGCGTGACTGAAATCCAGGAAGTCCGCATCGGTTACGACGGCATCGTCTTCGCATCAGACATCAATGGCGCGAAGTTCGCTTTCACACCGGCTGACTGGTACGGCGCTCTCGCCGCACAGGTTGTCAAGGACGGCAAGCTTGTCGCCAACACCGCCAAGACATGGGCCGACGTGAATCCTGATCTGCCTGCTCAGGACATCCTCGCGTTCATTCCGGGCACCAAGCACGGCACCCGCGAAGTGTTCGACGTAAAGGTTCTTGAAGCTGGCTGCGAAGCAACTGGCGCAGAAGAAGCCTTCAAGGCTGCTGGCGATGAAAAGGCCAAGGGCTGCACCGCGCTGCGCACCGATGGCGTTTCGGTCGACATTGATGGCGACTACACAGAAACTCTGGCTCGCATCGACGCCAACAAGAATGCCATCGGTGTCTTCGGTCTTTCGTTCTACGAAAACAACACCGACAAGCTCCAGGTTGGCACCATGTCGGGCATCGTTCCGTCGACGGCTGCGATTGCTTCGGGTGAATATCCGGTCTCGCGTCCGCTCTACTTCTACGTCAAGAACGCCCACCTTGGTGTTGTTCCTGGCCTGCAGGAATACATCGAGTTCTTCGTCTCTGATGAAATCGCTGGCCCTGACGGCCCGCTGGCTGCCTATGGTCTCGTCTCTGACCCTGAGTTGGCCAAGACCCAGGAAATGGTCAAGAACCATACTCCTATGGCTCCGCTTAACTGATCCGTCAGACGCCAAGAAAGGGGCGGCGCGCTCAGCGCCGCCCTCACTCGCAATCAGGGCGAATGTGACATGACTCCCAGTGTTATCGTACTCATCGTGCTCGGGCTGGCTGCCGTCGGCTATTTTCTAGGCCGGCAGCGCGCATTGAAGACATCCGAGCGGGATGGTGTGAAACTCCATTCCCTGCCGGTCTATTATGGCCAGTCGGTTGCCTTGTTTGCTGCTGTGCCTGCGCTTCTCCTGCTGGGCGCATGGCTTTTTTTGCAGCCGGTGCTGCTCGAGAACAACATCACCGGAAAGATTCCTGACAGCGCAATCCCGGACGGAGGGGCCAGGAACCTCGTCATGGTTGATGTGCGCAGGATTGCCGAGGGGTTGAACCAGCTCATTGCCCAGGGTGATGTGTCAGAGAATGGTCTTGTCGACATGCAAGCCGACGTGACCGATGTCCGAGCGCGGCTCGCCGAGGTTGGTGTGGCTCTCGGGTCTGATGTATCGCCCGTCGTTTTCCAGGCTGCGAAAGAGTATCGCAGCATCGGACTCACTGCTTCATTCTTCCGCAACATCGCGGTACTCGCGGTTTCGTTCGGCTTCGCATTCTGGGCTTGGGCGCGAATTCAGCCCCAATTGCGTGCGCGCAATATCAGTGAGACCTTCGTAACCGCGCTTTTGATGGGGTCTTCTCTGGTTGCCATTCTGACCACGGTTGGCATCGTCGGTTCGCTACTGTTCGAATCCGTCTCGTTCTTCAAGATGTATCCGGCCGCTGATTTCTTCCTGTCGACCACCTGGAACCCGCAGTTCCGTGGTGGATCTGATCTTGGCTTCCTGCCGCTGCTCTGGGGTACGCTGTACGTTTCGGTCGTCGCATTGGCGCTGGCTGTGCCGCTCGGTCTGATGATCGCGATCTACCTTGCCGAATATGCCGGCAGCACGCTGCGCAGTTTCGCCAAGCCTGCCATCGAGGTTCTCGCCGGTATCCCGACCATCGTTTACGGCCTTTTTGCCCTGATTACCGTTGGCCCGTTCCTGCGCGACTGGATAGCTCAGCCGCTTGGCTTGGGGAGCTCTTCCTCCTCGGTGATGACGGCAGGCCTGGTCATGGGCATCATGCTGATCCCGTTTATCTCATCGCTTTCGGATGACATCATCAATGCCGTGCCGCAGGCCCTGCGCGACGGCTCCTATGGTCTGGGGGCGACAAAATCGGAAACCATCAAGCAGGTGATCCTGCCTGCGGCCCTGCCGGGAATTGTCGGCGCCTTCCTTCTCGCAGCCAGCCGCGCCATTGGCGAAACCATGATCGTTGTTATGGGTGCCGGCGCTGCCGCGCGCCTTGATCTCAACCCGTTCGAAGCCATGACCACGATCACCGTGAAAATCGTCAGCCAGTTGACCGGGGATACTGAGTTTGCCAGCCCGGAAACCCTGGTGGCATTTGCTCTTGGTTTGACGCTCTTTGTTTTCACCCTCTGCCTGAACATTCTGGCGCTCTATGTCGTGCGCAAATATCGGGAGCAGTACGAATGACCGAAATCACCGCCGATACCGCCACTGCAACCGAACAGTTGAAAGGCAGATCGCTCTTTGAAGTCGGTGAGCGCACCCGCAAGCGTCACGCATCCGAGCGGCGTTTCCGTCTGATGGGCCTTGCAGCCGTTGTCTTCAGTATCCTTGCATTGGCCGGTCTGATGACCTCCATACTTTCAAATGGCCTGTCGTCGTTTCACCAGACCTTCATCACGCTCGACGTAAATCTCGATGCCGCGAAGCTGGACAAGAACGGCAACCGGGATCCAGAGGATGTTGCGAAGATCACAACCTTCACATTGCAGCCGCTCATCAAGGCCGCGATGCAAACCAAGATGACCGAAAACGGCATTGCCGTGGAAGGCGTAAACGCCAATGCCGCGTTCGAGCTGATATCGAAGGAAGCACCGGGGGAACTGCGTCGTTTCATTCTGGCAAACCCGGACCAGATCGGAAAGACGGTCTCGTTTGATCTTCTCGCTGGCGGTCGCATTGACGGATATTACAAGGGCCGCGTGACGATGGCGTCTGCCGAGCTGGACAGCAACGTCACGCCCGGACAACTGGTGCTTGCCGACAAGCTCAAGCAGGCCGGTATCCTCGAACAGAGGTTCAACTGGGGCTTCTTTACGGCTCCCGATGCCTCTGACACGCGTCCGGAAGCTGCCGGTCTCGGCGTTGCCATCTTGGGCTCGGCCTACATGATGCTGATCGTGCTCGTGCTGGCGTTGCCGATCGGCGTCGCAGCATCGATTTACCTCGAAGAGTTCGCGCCGCAAAACCGCTGGACCGACCTTATCGAGGTCAACATCGCCAACCTCGCCGCAGTTCCATCCATCGTGTTTGGTATCCTTGGTCTGGCAATTTTCATCAATTTCGTCGGTCTGCCGCAGTCTGCGCCTGTTGTTGGTGGGCTTGTACTGACGCTGATGACATTGCCGACAATTATCATCGCGACACGTGCGGCGCTGAAGGCGGTTCCGCCATCAATCAACGATGCGGCGCTCGGTATAGGTGCTTCCAAGATGCAGGCGATTTTCCATCATATCCTGCCGCTCGCAGCACCCGGAATTCTCACTGGCACGATTATCGGCCTGGCCCAGGCGCTGGGTGAAACAGCACCTCTGCTGCTGATCGGCATGGTTGCCTTCGTTCGCGAATATCCCGGCGCGCCGCCGGAAGGGTTCTTTGATCCTGCCTCCGCTCTGCCGGTTCAGGTTTACAACTGGACCCAGCGTGGCGATCCGGCCTTTGTCGAGCGTGCATCGGGTGCGATTATCGTGCTGCTGATCTTTCTGGTCATCATGAACGCCATTGCCATCCTGCTGCGCCGCCGCTTCGAGCGCCGCTGGTAGAACACGACTGTTGCATTTGAAACAATCAAGCCCTGAGTATACTGACATTGTTGAAGGGAAGACGGAGATGAACATCATGACTGAAGCGGCTACTGAAAAAGCGGTCGACGCAGCGATCGAGGAGTCCGCAATCAAGATGCGCGGTACCGATGTCAGCGTATTCTACGGCGAAAAGCAGGCGCTGTTTGATGTCAATCTGGATGTCCGCAAGAACAGCGTGACGGCGCTGATCGGTCCGTCAGGCTGCGGCAAGTCGACGTTCCTGCGCTGCCTCAACCGGATGAACGACACCATCGATGTCTGCCGGGTCAAGGGCGAGATCACGCTCGAGGGCGAGAACATCTACGCGCCGATGATCGATGTCGTGGAGCTGCGCGCGCGGGTCGGCATGGTGTTTCAGAAGCCAAATCCGTTTCCCAAATCGATCTATGAAAATGTCGTTTACGGCCCCCGCATTCACGGTCAGGTTTCAACGCGCGCAGAGATGGATGAAGTTGTCGAACGCTCCCTGATCAAGGCCGGCCTGTTCAACGAGGTCAAGGATCGCCTGCAAGAGCCGGGAACAGGTCTTTCCGGGGGACAGCAGCAGCGGCTTTGCATTGCTCGCGCCATCGCGGTCAGCCCTGAAGTCATCTTGATGGATGAACCGTGCTCGGCACTTGACCCGATTGCGACAGCGAAGGTCGAGGAACTGATCGACGAACTCCGCGTCAACTACACCATCGTCATCGTCACCCACTCGATGCAGCAGGCTGCCCGTGTCTCGCAACGTACGGCCATGTTCCATTTGGGCAATCTCGTGGAGGTCGGTGCAACAGACAAGATGTTCACCAATCCGGATACCAAGCTGACCCAGGACTACATCACCGGCCGCTTCGGCTAATGCGACCGCCTTTCGCATAATGATTACAGGATTGAAGGATCAAACCATGCCCGAAGCACACACAGTCACCTCTTATGATGATGAGCTCCGTTTCCTGACGCGCCGCCTGTCGGAAATGGGTGGCATAGCCGAGCGCATGGTCGCCGATGCCGTTGCTGCCCTGGTCAACGCCGACACGGCCTCTGCCCAACGTGTTATCTCCGAGGACCTGCTGCTCGACAACGGCGAGCGCGAGATCTACGACAAGGCGGTTCTGGTGATCGCCAAGCGCCAGCCGATGGCGTCGGATCTGCGTGAGATCATCGGTTCGATCCGAATTGCTTCCGATCTCGAGCGCGTCGGCGACCTGGGAAAGAACATCGCCAAGCGGGTGATCGCAGTTCACACCATGGCGCAGCCCCGCAAGCTGGTTCGTGGGCTGGAGCATCTGGCTGAACTGGCCCTGACCCAGCTCAAGGAAGTTCTGGATGCATTCGCCACCCGCTCGCCGGGCCTCGCCAATTCGATCCGCGAACGCGATGAGGAGATCGATGCGATCTACACCTCGCTGTTCCGCGAATTGCTGACCTACATGATGGAAGATCCACGCAACATCACTGCCTGCACGCACCTGCTGTTCTGCGCAAAGAACATCGAGCGCATTGGTGATCACGCCACCAATATCGCCGAGACCGTCTATTACGTCGCCACCGGAGAACAGCTGGCAGCGGATCGTCCCAAGGACGACGAGACAGCCAGCATGGTCGCGCCCGCCCCGGGCGCAGACTGACCGCATCACGGAGTGCATGCACAATGGCAATGAGCCCCCGTATTACTGTGGTTGAAGACGAAGAGGCACTCTCGGTGTTGCTTCGCTACAACCTGGAAGCTGAAGGCTACGATGTTGACACCGTTCTTCGCGGTGACGAGGCCGAGATCCGGCTGCAGGAGCGCGTCCCGGATCTTCTGATCCTCGACTGGATGCTGCCGGGCATTTCAGGAATCGAATTGTGCCGCCGCTTGCGCGCTCGGCCTGAAACCGAGCGCCTGCCTATCATCATGCTGACGGCGCGTGGCGAGGAGAGCGAACGGGTTCGCGGACTGGCAACCGGCGCGGATGATTTCGTCGTCAAGCCGTTCTCCACGCCCGAACTGCTGGCGCGTGTAAGGGCCATGCTGCGCCGCGCGCGGCCGGAAACGATTTCCAGCCTGCTCAAGGTTGGCGATATCGAGCTCGACCGTGAAACCCATCGCGTGAAGCGTCGGGGCCGCGACATCAAGCTTGGACCGACGGAATTCCGACTGCTCGAATATCTGATGAGCTCGCCGGGCAGGGTCTATTCCCGCGCGCAACTGCTCGATGGCGTCTGGGGCCACGACGTCTATGTCGACGAGCGCACGGTCGATGTACATGTCGGCAGGTTGCGCAAGGCGGTCAATCTTTCCGGCATGCGTGACACCATCCGCACAGTGCGCGGTGCCGGCTATTCGATCGAAAGCTGACGCCTGCCAATACCACTTTCTGCGGCGTCGCGCCTCCAGACGAAGGTGCGGCGCTATGCAGTCGTGAGCCGGCGCTCCTGCCTCGCCGGTTTCAAGCCACACGGCTGGTGCACCTGCTTTTTGCAGACTTAGGGTATGGTGACTTTCAAGACATCCGACGTCAATTCACTGCCAAGCTCGACGATGCCAGTCTGCTTGTCCATGATGCAGATGTAGCTGACCGTGGCATCGGCACCCTTGGCTTTGCCGCTCAACACTGCAAGACCAAAGCTCTCGGATCCGAATGGATCAACCACAGCCGCCGCAGCCTCCAGCATCGGCTCAGCGGCTTTGAGACACTCTGTGCGAACGGTCTCGGCGAATTCGGCCCATGCGTCATCCGAAGATGCTGCAGCAGACAGGGTGGCCGCGAGTAAGGCAGCAAGAGCAATGACAAGGTGGCGCATCGGTTGGTCCTTTCGCTGCAGGGACTGCTGGCAAGCAAGAGCTATGGAAAGCCCGGCGGCGCTCCCAATGTGCGCTCTGATTTCGTTTCATGAGAGAATATATCAGAAAAACGCACGCTGACATCTGCGACCATCACAAAAACAAGGAGCCCGGGCGATCAACCCGGGCTCTGGCAGTCTTTACAAGATGGTATTCAGCGGGCGCGCTTGCGCTCGCTTGATGGCTGGAAAGCCATCTTGGCGTGATAGCCGCAATATGGCGAGGCATCGCCTGAATCATTGCCGCAGAAGTGGAATCCCTCCTGCAACGGATCGCCGACCGGCCATTTGCAGGTCCGTTCCGAAAGCTCAATCAGAGAAAGCCTGCGCGAAATCGGCACGACCACGTCGTCCATCGGACGGACGTCAATTTCTTCAGTCGCGACAAAGTCCAGGTCTTCCTTGAGCTGGGCTCCACCGCTTGAGCGGCTAACAGTGCGGGTTGCCTGCGTTGCGGTCCGGCCTGCGTAATTTGGAGCGCGGGGCGCCGCAGTTGTACGCTTGGTGCGCACAGATGCCTGTCCGCCGCTCTTGGCGCGGCCAGGAAGATTGAGCCGGTGCACCTTGCCGATCACAGCGTTGCGGCTCACGCCGCCCAGTTGTGCTGCGATCTGGCTAGCGCTGAGCCCGTCCGCCCAGAGTTTCTTGAGTCTTTCGACCCGTTCATCAGTCCAGTTCATGCAATGCTCTCCCTGTATCCCGTCTTTCGGGATGTCAGAATCCCTCAACGTCGCCCCGGACGACCGGAGCTTGAACACTCGGTTACAATGAGGTGAATAGTGTCCGCCGCGAACCTCTACTTCATGGGCTCAACTTAGTGGTCGGCGGACTCCGTGACAAGAGTCAGCCGAATCATGCTGATTCCTTTTTGCGGTTTTCCCCAACTTACGCGGCCAATATGAAATCTCACCCTTAAGTGGGTCCGTGTCGCCGATCGCATCGAAAAACCGCCCTCTGGAAGTGTTCGAAATCCGCTTGGGGCGTGTGGGCGCTGTGTCTCATTGACACGCAAGACCTAAATGTAAATAGTGACCGGGCCGCCCCGGAATGGGCGGCATTTTGGTTTTTCGGCATGTCCTGTCGTGCGGGTCGCTGCGGCGTTCGCAAGGCAAGGGCAATGTACTGTTGTCCGTTCTCAAGTGGGGAGAAAAGCGCCATGGCCGATGCCAAGCCGCTTTATGATACATATAACCGTGTTCCGATCGTGTTCGAACGTGGAAATGGTGTGTGGCTGGAAACCCCTGAGGGCGAGCGCTATCTCGATTTTGCTGCCGGCATCGCGGTCAATTCTCTTGGCCACGCCCACCCGCATCTGGTCGAGGCGCTCAAAGCCCAGGCCGACCGCGTGTGGCATCTCTCGAACCTTTTTGAAATTCCGGACCAGTCCCGCATGGCGCGGCGCCTCACTGAGGTGACATTTGCCGACAAGGTGTTTTTCACCAATTCCGGTGCTGAAGCGCTTGAATGCGCCATCAAGACGGCGCGGCGTCATTTCTATGTCAACGGCCAGCCGGAGCGGTACGGTATCATTACCGTTGAAGGCGCTTTTCACGGACGGACCCTCGCGACCATCGCCGCTGGCGGCCAGGCAAAATACCTTGAGGGCTTTGGTCCGAAGACTGCGGGCTTTGACCAGGTGCCTTTTGGCGACCATGAAGCCTTGAAAGCGGCGATCAATGAAAACACCGCGGCAATTCTGGTAGAGCCCATCCAGGGTGAAGGCGGTATTCGCCCTCTGCCGGTCGAATGCATGCGCGGTCTACGTGACTTGTGCGATGAGCACGGGCTGCTGTTGATCCTGGATGAGGTCCAAACCGGTGTTGGCCGTACTGGCAGACTGTTTGCCCATGAGTGGGCCGGTATCGAGCCTGACATCATGGCTGTTGCAAAGGGAATAGGCGGCGGCTTCCCCTTTGGCGCTTGCCTGGCGACCGCCAATGCCGCTGACGGCATGACTGCGGGCACCCACGGCACCACTTATGGGGGAAACCCGCTTGCAATGGCTGTCGGCAATGCCGTGCTTGATGTCATTCTCGAAGAGGGGTTCCTTACCCACGTCAACGATGTGGCGCTGGTGATGCGCCAGGGCCTGGCATCGCTTAAGGACCGCTATCCGGATCTGATTGCCGATGTCCGTGGCTCTGGCCTGATGCTCGGCATCAAATGCGCAAAATCCAATACCGATCTGGTGATGGCGATGCGCAACGAGCATATCCTGGCGGTTCCGGCTGGTGACAATGTCGTGCGGCTGCTGCCGCCCCTGACCGTGACTGCCGAAGAAGCCCGCGAAGCGCTATCGAAAATCGAGGGCGCGCTCGATATGCTGTCCCGCAGCAGCTCAGCCAACTAAACGGACTGGAATCCATGACAAAGACCAAATCCGTCGGAACGAGCCATTTTCTCGACCTGTCCGCTGTCGGGGCGGACGACTTGCGCAAGATCATCGATGGCGCGCGATCGGCCAAGACAGCGATCGACGCCGACCGACCGCTCGCAGGCAAGATGCTGGCGATGATATTCGAAAAACCCTCGACCCGTACGCGCGTGTCCTTTGACGTTGGCATGCGACAGCTTGGTGGCGAGACCCTGTTCCTGTCGGGCACCGAAATGCAGCTGGGCCGTGCCGAAACCATTGCCGATACGGCAAAGGTTCTGTCGCGCTATGTCGACATGATCATGATCCGGACTCTGGATCATACCCGCATGCTTGAGCTCGCCGAGCATGCGACTGTGCCAGTCATCAACGCCCTTACAGATGACACACATCCCTGTCAGATCATGGCCGATATCCTCACGTTTGAGGAACATCGCGGGCCGATCAAGGGCAAGACGCTGGCCTGGACCGGTGATGGCAACAATGTTCTGCACTCGCTCATCGAAGGTGCGGGCCAATTCGGCTACCGCATGCAGATCGCAACGCCTTCAGGCTCGGAGCCCGACGCGAAATTCGTCGAATGGGCGCGCAAGCAGGGAGCCGAGATCGACATCAGCGCCGATCCGGATCAGGCCATCAAGGGCGCGGACTGTGTGATTACCGACACTTGGGTCTCAATGAACCAGGAGCACAAGGCCCGCGGTCACAATGTCTTCGTGCCTTATCAGGTCAATGAAGCACTGATGGCGAAAGCCAACCCGGATGCCCTCTTCATGCACTGCCTTCCCGCGCACCGCGGCGAGGAAGTCACCGACGGCGTGATGGACGGGCCGCAATCGGTGGTGTTTGACGAAGCCGAGAACCGCCTGCATGCACAAAAGGCGATCATGCGCTGGTGCATGGGCGTTTTGTAACACCTCTGGCGTTCGCCACTATCAGTACCTATATGCCCGTTTGAAATGTGAACCCGGACCAGCCCTCATCGATTGGCCAGGTTCTGTCACGAAGAACAATCGGAATTGATGATGGAAACCGAAATCCAGACCCACGGTGAACCTGTTTTCGCCGGAGATGACCGCGTTCTGCCGTTTGAGGTGGATGGCCTCGACGTGCGTGGCCGCACCGTACAGCTCGGTCCGATGATCGATGCGATCCTTGCCCGGCATTCCTATCCGGAGCCGGTCGCGCGCCTGCTGGCCGAAGCCATAGCGCTGACAGTGCTGCTTGGCACCTCGCTCAAGTTTGAAGGCAAGCTGATCGTCCAGACAAAGGGCGACGGTCCGGTTGATCTGGTTGTCGCGGATTTCACCACGCCTGGGAACCTGCGCGCCTATGCCCGTTTCGACGAGGAGCGCCTTGCCGCAGCCGAGGCTGCTGGCGCGACGAAGCCCGCCGAACTGCTGGGCAACGGCATCCTGGCTTTTACCATTGATCAGGGCGCCTACATGCAGCGCTATCAGGGCATCGTCGAGATGAAGGGCGAGACGCTTGAGGAGATGGCCGAAACCTATTTCCGCCAGTCCGAGCAGATCCCGACCATCGTTCGCCTGGCCGTAGCAGAACTCATCGACCGCGACGACGAAGGCAAGCCGCGCCATAGCTGGCGTGCGGGCGGGATTGTTGTCCAGTTTCTGCCTCAGGCGCTGGACCGGATGCGCGTCCCGGACCTTCCGGGCGGCGATGTGCCGGAAGGTGTTGAAGGCATTGTCCATGATGAGGATGACAGCTGGGCGGAGGCCAAGATACTGGTCAGCACGGTTCAGCCCGGCGAACTGACCGATCCCGAAGTCGGCGCCGAGCGCCTTCTCTACCGGCTGTTTCATGAACGTGGAGCGAAGGTTTACCCACCCGTGCCGGTGTTCGACAAGTGCAGCTGTTCGCGGGAACGGCTGGGCGAGGTTCTGGGCGGCTTCTCGGAAGAAGAGCTCAACGAAAGCGTCGAAGACGGCGTGATCACCGTGCAGTGCGAGTTCTGTTCGACCGCCTATCGTTTCGATCCCGCTGAAATCCGCGGCTGACAGGCAGTCGGCAGGAACATGACCAAACTTTAATTTGCCATGCGCCGTCATTGCGTTACCTGTTTATCTTCAACGGAGTAACTTGATGCTCGACAAGGCCGATAATCGCTTGGACCTGCCGACGGACCTCAATGGCGCAGCAGCTGCGCCGAAGCGCCGGGGTTTTGTGCGGCCATTGGTGCAGATCGCACTGATGGCACTGGTGCTTGCTGGTGCCTGGGTGGCGATGGAGCGCTTGGCGGCCTCAAAGAAGGAACGTTCGCCAAGGCCATTTACACCATTGGTCTACACCGTCGAGACGACCAAGGCTGAACGCGCTGATAACCGGCCCGATATCCGGCTCTACGGTCAGGTCGACACCGGCCGCAATGTCGATTTGCGCGCGGCGGTGAGCGGCGACGTTGTCGAAATCCATCCCGACCTTGTCGCCGGTCGGCGTGTGGCCCAAGGCACGGTACTGCTGCGTGTCGATCCTTTTGCCTATGAAGGAGCGCTGGTCGAAGCCCGCGCCAACCTCGCCTCAACCCGTGCGGCGATTGCCGAGATCGATGCGCGGCTTGCCTCCGAGCGCGAGCAGCTTGAAGCAGCGGATTCCCAGCTTGAACTCGGCCGATCCGACCTGGAACGAGCCCTGTCGCTCGTTGAAACCGGTGCACTGACCGACAAGGAGGTCGATGCAAGGCGACTGATCCTGTCCCAGCGCGAGCAGGCATCAAGCCAGCGCCGCAACAACATTCTGATCGCCGAAGCCCAGCGCACTCAGCAGGAGGCGAACGCCGAACGGCTGGAATGGAAAGTCCGTGAGGCGCAGCGCACACTTGAAGACACAGCGCTCGTCGCTCCGTTTGACGGGATCATTTCCGACGAAACAGTGGAGACCGGCCGCTCGGTCAACGCCAACGAGGTGGTGGCTTCGATCTATGACGACACTGCGCTTGACGTGAAATTCACCCTGACCAATGCCCAGTATGGCCGGATGGCGACGGACTCCGACCCTCTGGTTGGCCGCAAGGTTGAGTTGAACTGGACGGTTGGCGGCACTGCCTACACCTGGCCTGCGATCATCGACCGGATTGGTGCGCGTGTCACCGCCGAGCGCGGCGGCGTCGAAGTGTTCGCCCGCATCGGCGAGGCTGACAATCCGGTGCAATTGCGCCCCGGCGCCTTTGTCTCGCTCACCGTGCCGGACCGCATCTGGCCGCGAACCTTCCGGCTGCCGGAGACTGCGGTGCGCAATTCCGATCACGTCTTCCTGGTGATTGATGGCAAACTCGAGCGGCGCGACGTACGCCTGATTGCCTGGGACGGCGAGGATGCCATTCTGGAGGGTGATCTGACGGACGGCGAAACCGTGCTTGTCACACGCCTGACCGAGGCTTCCGAGGGCGTCAGTGTCCGTGAACCGTCTGGCGAAGCGACACCGTCTGAAACCTCTCCGGCACCCAACCCAAAACCGGATGCCGGTGAATGAGCGGCGGTGACGCGCAGGGACAAGGCATGTTTGCAAACCGCGGCCTGGTCAGCACATTCATTCGACACCCCAACGCCGCCAATCTTCTGATGGTGCTGATGATCTTGTTCGGCGCCTTTTCGATTGCCCGGATCAACACTCAGTTCTTTCCAACCATCGACCGACCTACCATCAGCATAGGTGTTGCCTGGTCCGGGGCGAGCGCAGAGGACGTGGAAACCAACGTACTGGCACTGATAGAGCCTGAAGTCCGCTACATCTCGGGCGTCGACCGCATGTCATCTACGGCAGCCGAGGGCTCGGCCACAGTGCGGCTCGAGTTTGTTGACGGCACCGACATGAGCCAGGCCATGACCGATGTCGAAACCGCGGTCAAAGCGGTTGGTAACCTGCCTGAGGATACCGAAGAGCCGACCATATCCAGATCGGTCTTTTTCGATACCGTTGCCAAGCTCGCAGTGTTTGGCAGTGCCGATGAAGTGGTCAAACGCGCCTGGGCCAAGCGCATGCGCGACGATCTCATCGACCGCGGTATCGACAAGATCAACTTTACAGGTCTGCGCGGCGCGGAAACCCGTGTCGAGGTTCCCGAGATCGAACTCCGCCGCCTCGGGATGAAGATTTCCGACGTCTCCACGGTGATTGCCGCTAATAGCCGCGACCTGCCGTCAGGAACGGTTGAGGGAGCAGTTGATCGTCAGTTGCGAACCCTGGCCGACGCGCAAGGCGCGCGGAAACTTGCTGATGTTGAGGTGAAATCCTTCACCGGGGGCGAAAAGGTGCTGCTCGGTGATATTGCAAAGATCACCGACGGCTTCGATCCGGATGACACGCGAGGCCTCGCCAGCGGTTCGCCCGCCATTGAACTCGATGTCCGGCGAGCCCCCACCGCCGACACCCTCAAGACCGCTTCGATCCTGTCGGCCTATGTCGACGAGATCACGCCCAAACTGCCCCCCGGCATCCAGATAGCCACCTATGAAGTCGCCTCCGATGCCCTGTCGGCACGGATCTGGCTGTTGGTGAAGAACGGTTTGGGCGGTCTCCTGGTAGTCGTGGCTATCCTGTTTCTGTTCCTCAATGCCCGCATTGCCTTCTGGGTCGCGGCCGGCATTCCGGTGGCGATGCTCGCCACCATCGGGATCATGTACGCCTCCGGCCAGACCATCAACATGATGTCGCTGTTCTCGCTGATCATGATGCTCGGTATTATCGTCGACGACGCCATTGTCGTCGGCGAGCACACAGCCACACGGCTTCAAATGGGTGACGATCCGCAAACGGCTGCGGAAAACGGCGTCGGCATGATGTTCACGCCCGTGATGGCGGCAATGACGACGACTCTCGCAGCCTTCGCGCCTATCCTGCTGATCGGTGATACCATCGGCCAGATGATGGCTGTCCTGCCGATGGTGGTGATCGCGGTGCTGGTCGCAAGCCTGCTTGAATGTTTCCTGATCCTGCCCGGGCATCTGGCCAACTCGCTGGCCGGGCGCAAGGCACCTGGCTGGTCATGGTGGCGCCAGTTCCTGATAGCACTCGTGGTGATGGTGCTCCTCACCGGCCTGTCAGGACGTTTGGCTGTCGATCTGGCACTCGGCGCTGATGACAGCGGCGTGCGCGCCGCCGCCCGAGCGTTTGCAGACCTGCCGCAGCTTGGCAGAATGGCCATCGTGGTGACGCTGTCGCTGGCTCTGGCAACGTTGATGGAATGGGTTTTGCTGGTGTTGCGCCGGCGAAAAAGCCGTTCCGGCGACCGCGCTGAGGACGCTGGAGAAAGTCGTTTTCGCCGCGCATTCGACAGTGGTTTTGACTGGTTCCGGGATGGCCCGTTCAACAGGCTGGTGCAACTGGCCTGGGACTGGCGTTATGTGACGCTGTCAATTGCCATTGCGATGGTTCTGGTGCTGGCGATCGGTCTGGCCCGATCCGGTCGTGTCGAATTCGTGTTCTTTCCCTCGCCAGAAGCCGAAAACATCTCCGGTACCGTCATTTTCAATGCTGGTCTGCCTGAAGACACGGCCCTCAAGGCAATTGCCGCTTATGAAGAGGCCCTGCGTGAAGCCGACGGTGCTCTCTCTGGCAGTGATCCTTCTTCCATCAAGGCGGTTTTCACGACCTTCGGAGCATCGAGCCGCAGCGGCAGCGCCACGGCCCGGATCAAGGTGCAGCTCACGACGTCAGAGGAGCGCGATGTCCGCACGACAGATATTGTCAATGCCTGGCGCAAGGCTGCCCCTGATATCGCTGGCGTTACCCGCTTTACCGTTGAACAATCGCGCGGTGGCCCACCGGGACGCGACATCGAAGTGCGGTTGCAGGGCGAACGTGTGTCGGCGCTGAAGACTGCTGCCGCCGATGTTGTGGCGCTGTTGTCAGGCGTCAACGGCATTACCGGACTGGATGACAATCTGCCCTGGGGCAAGCCGGAACTGGTGATGCAATTGACGCCGCATGGCGCAGCGCTCGGTTTCTCGATTGAGGATGTCGGCCGGCAGATCCGCAATGCGTTTGACGGATCGGTTCCGTTCCGCTTTCCGCGTGGCGATGACGAGGTGACGGTTCGCCTGGTTCAGAAGCCGGCTTCACCCGGTTCTCAGGCGCTGCGGGATTTTGAACTCAGAAGCCCTGGCGGCACCTTTGTGCCGTTGTCGGAAGTGGTCGACATGACCGAGCGCCAGGGTTTTTCAGCCATCCAGCGCCGCGACGGAAAAAGCACGATCTCTGTCACCGGTGACATCGACACAGGGCTCACGACCACCGGTGCTGTGGTCGAGCAACTGACAAACAGTGGCGACCTGGATCTTATCGCAGCCCGCCACGGTGTGAGTTACTCCTTTGGCGGACGTTCCGAGGAGCAGGAAAACGCCTTTGCAGATCTGCAGCTTGGTGTCGCCGTGGCGCTGAGCGTTATCTACATCATTCTTGCCTGGGTGTTTGCCAGCTACTGGCGGCCGATCGCGGTGCTGCTGATCATTCCGTTCGGCATTGTCGGCGCGATCTTCGGCCACTGGGTGCTTGGCTATCAGCTGACGATCCTGTCCTTCATCGGCCTGCTTGGTCTGGCCGGCATCCTCGTCAATGATTCCATCATTCTGGTGGCCCGGCTGGAGGAGCGCCGTACCGAAGGCGACAGCCTTGCCGAGGCCGCCGTCGGCGCAAGCCGCGACCGCTTGCGTGCCGTGCTGCTGACCTCGCTGACGACAATCGGCGGACTGTTGCCCTTGCTCTACGAGACCAGCCTGCAGGCACAGTTCCTGCTGCCGATGGCGATCACGATTGTCTTCGGTCTCGCCATGACCACGCTGTTGGTGCTCTTCCTCGTGCCGGCGCTCGTCGGGATCGGCGATGACATCGCGCGGGCCTTCTCCTACCTCTACGGCAGACGACCAGTCACGCAGCGCGCATGAGTTGTCTCAAGACCGCCAGAAGCGCGGCAGGAACAGCACCAGAACGGTGAACAGCTCGAGCCGCCCAAGCAGCATCCCGGCGGCCAGAAGCCATTTCTGAATATCGTCAAGCGACTGGAAATTTCCCGATGGGCCGATGATGTCGCCCAGTCCCGGACCGACATTGGAAAGTGCGGTTCCCGCCCCCGAAAGCGCTGTAATCGTGTCGAGGCCGCTCAGCCTGAGCAGGATTGCAAGCACTACGAATGAAGCCATGAACAGGAAGAAGAAGCTCATCACCGAGGCGATGACGCGATCCTGTATCGGCTTTCCATTGAAGTGAGCGCGGAACACGCCGTTCGGATACATGACCTGCGAAATGTGCTGTCGCACGGCCTCCAGCAGAACCTGAAACCGGAAGATCTTGATACCGCATGAAGTGGAGCCAGCGCAGCCGCCAACGAACATGATGATGAAGAAAAACGCCACAGCATGGGGGCCCCACAGGCCGTAGTCGGTCGAGGCATAGCCGGTTCCGGTAACAATCGAGACCACATTGAAGGCCGAGTGTCGCAGTCCTTCGAGTCCGATATGGTTTTCGCTGAAATGCGCCATCGTCCAGCCGGCAAGAATTGCCACGGCAAGAAAGCCCGTAAATGCCTTTACCTGCTGGTCGGCGATGATCGGCCGGAAACGCCCTTGCAGCATCTGCACATAGAGCAGGAACGGGATCGAGCCCAGAAACATGAAGACAATCGCGATCCATTCTACACCGGGATTGTTGAAGTACCCAATCGAAGCGTCTTTGGTCGAGAACCCGCCAGTTGCCACTGTCGTCATGGCATGAATCACCGCGTCATCCGCCGCCATGCCGACTGCCATGTAGGCAATGGCGCAGATCCCGGTCATGGCGATGAAGACCAACGTGATCGACATTGAAATCTGAGTCGCCCGTGGCAGGATCTTCTCGGCCGTGTCGAAGGCTTCTGCCTTGAACAGCTGCATTCCGCCGATCTGCAGCATCGGCAGCACGGCAATGGCCATGACGATGATCCCGAGACCGCCAAGCCATTGCAGCAGACCGCGCCAGAACAGAATTCCGGGCGGTGCGGTATCAAGCCCTGTAATCACGGTCGCGCCGGTGGTGGTCAGGCCTGACATCGATTCAAAGAATGCATCGGTGTAGCTCGGCACGATCCCCGACCAGTGAAACGGCAGGGCGCCGAAGGCGACCAGCGCTACCCACGACACCACCGTCATCAGCATGGCCTGCCGGGTCGACAATCCCTTTGGGATGCCGCGGTTGGCGGCAAACAGTCCGAGCCCGACCAGCATCGTCATCGTGCCCGCACTGAGAAAGATCATCCAGTCGTTATTGTCCGCCGCCAGATCAACCAGCGCAGGCAAAAGCATGGCGAAGCCGAGCGTGGCCACCAGCAAACCGGTCACCAGCATGACCGGCCGGAATTCGGAAAAAGCGGTCAATTCAGTGTTCTTGCCATGCCCGGCAGGTCCAGCGAAAATGCCGGGATTTCGACGTCGAACAGCTCGCCGGCGGCGGATTGCATCTGGTAGGAACCAACCATGACGCCCGATGGCGTATCGAGCGGACAGCCCGAGGAGTATTCATAGGTGTCTCCCGGACCGAGCACAGGCTGCTCGCCGACAACGCCGGGGCCACGGACCTCGTCGATGAGGCCGTTCTCATCCGTGATTCTCCAGTGCCGACTTTGCAGCTGAACAATCTGGTCGGAGTGATTGACGATGACAATCCGGTAACCCCAGACATAGCGTCCGTCCTCGGGGTCCGATTGGTCCTCGAGATAATAGGGTTCCACAGTCACTTCGATCTCACGTGTTAGCGCGCGGTACATCTGCCACTCCTTGCCACACTCATTCTACAGTGAAGTGCTTGCGTCAAGAGTTCCAGCGCTTCCAAAGCGGTCGTTCAAGCGCTTTGCGCTGACTTGATTGTGATGATCGGTGGCCAGCACAGGGCGTGACGGCGCCGACAGGCCACGCTATCACATGGGTCAGACAGGGAGTGGCCACGCCATGATGGACGGAACCGCACGAAAGATGATCCAGCCGGGGCTCGATCAGGTTGGAACCTGGTTGTCCGCGCGCGGCGTAAAAGCTGACCATGTGACGGTCTTCGCCTGCTTCGTGGGGCTTGCTGCAGCGGGTCTGATCGCACTGGATTACATGATCCTGGCGCTGATGCTGATCATCATCAGTCGCATCTGCGACGGGCTGGATGGGTCGGTGGCGCGGGCGTCCAGAAGCACTGATTTCGGCGGCTATCTCGATATCACGCTGGATTTTGTGTTCTACGGAGCCGTTCCTCTGGCTTTTGTCATCCACGATCCCGCAGCCAATGCGATTGCCGGCGCCGCGCTGATCTTCTCGTTTTACGTCAATGGCGCAAGTTTTCTGGCCTACGCCATTGTCGCCGAGAAACGCAAGCTGAGCACCACGGCGCGCGGGAGCAAGTCGATCTACTTCACCACCGGTCTCGCCGAAGCCAGCGAGACCTACATCGTGTTCGGCATTTTCTGCCTTTGGCCGGAATGGTTTGCACCGGTGGCCTGCCTGTTTGCCGCAATCTGCCTCTATACCGCGCTCTCGCGGATCATGCAGGCGCGGGCCGAGTTTCCAAACAAGACCTCAGAGGCCTGAGAGTGCACGATCGAAGTCCTCGATCAGATCATCGATATCCTCGATGCCTGCCGAAAACCGGAGAACACCCGGGCCGATGCCCAGTTCGTCGCGCGCCTCTTCCGACAGATTTTTGTGCGTGGTCGTTGCCGGATGCGTGATCAGGCTCTTGGTGTCGCCGAGATTGTTCGAGATCTTGACCACTTCTAACCCGTTCTGAAGCGAGAACGCAGCCTCTTTTCCGCCCTTGAGCTCGATCGCCACAAGCGTTGACCCGCCCTTCATCTGCCGTGCGCAGATGTCTGCCTGCGGGTGGTCGGCGCGTCCGGGATAGATCACCCGGGCAACGGCGGGGTGATTGGCCAGGAAATCGGCGATACGACCGGCATTCTCCATCTGCTGGCGAACCCTGAGTGGCAGCGTTTCCAGGCCTTTGAGCAGGGTCCAGGCATTGAACGGCGACATCGAAGGGCCGGTGTGGCGGTAAAAATCCTGCAGATGTTCGTCGATCCAGTCCTTGTCCGACAGGATCACGCCGCCGAGACAGCGGCCCTGACCGTCAATGTGCTTGGTCGCCGAATAAGCCACCACATGAGCGCCCAGCTCAAGCGGCTTCTGCAACAGCGGCGTGGCAAAGACATTGTCCACCACCAGCTTGGCGCCGATCTGGTTGGCGAGCTTGGCCACGCCGGCAATATCGGTCACTTCAAGCGTTGGATTGGTCGGGCTTTCGAGAAAGAACACCTTTGTATTGGGCCTGATCGCAGCTTCGAAATTGGCGAGATCGCGACCATCGACAAGCGTGGATTCAATGCCGTATTTCGGCAGCAGTGTTTCAACGATCCAGCGGCAGGACCCAAACAGCGCGCGTGCCGAAACAACGTGATCGCCTGCGCGAAGCTGGCACAGAAGTGCTGCCGAGATTGCCGCCATGCCGGATGCTGTTGCGCGGGCCTCTTCCGCACCTTCCATCAGGCACATGCGCTTTTCGAACATGTCAACGGTCGGATTGGCATAGCGGGAGTAGATGAAACCTGGCTCTTCACCCTTGAAACGAGCCTCAGCCGCTTCGGCGCTGTCATAGACAAAGCCCTGCGTCAGGTAGAGCGCTTCGGATGTTTCGCCAAACCCGGAGCGGGTGGTGCCGCCATGTACGAGCTGGGTGGCGGGGCGGAATTGTCGGCTGTTCTTCATCATCTTCGTCCAACACACAAAAAACCGGCTGCGAAGTCGCAAGCCGGTTTCACAACCCGACCATTTTTAGCGACTTATTTTACGTGGCTGCAAGCCGGCCGGCCAAATCACCACGGGATAACCCCGCTTTTAGGGGGTTCCCGCGCTTGCGTCAATCGCCTCGTCTTGCCATCAAGATGTTGGACAACTGGAGCAGGTGGACATTGGCAGCAGGCATTCTCTCGGATCGCGCAATTCAGGCGCTCTTTGATGCTGGAAAGCTTGCCTCCGGCCGGGATCTCGATGCCGACCAGATCCAGCCGGCCAGCCTTGATTTGAGACTGGGCGCACGCGCTTACCGGGTGCGCGCCAGTTTCCTGCCGGGGCCATCCGCCAGGGTTGAAGATAAGCTCGCACGGCTCAGCATGCACGAGATCGATCTCTCGGATGGTGCAGTGCTTGAGACCGGCTGTGTCTACATGGTGCAACTTCTCGAAAGTCTGGCGCTGCCGCCGGAAATTTCCGCTTCCGCCAATCCCAAGAGTTCCACCGGACGGCTCGACATTTTTACCCGTGTGATGACCGACTACGGTCAGGAATTTGACAAGATCGCGCCGGGCTACAACGGGCCGCTGTGGCTTGAGGTCAGCCCGCGCACATTTCCGATCGTTGCACGCACCGGATCGCGCCTGTCGCAGATCCGCTTCCGCCAAGGCCATGCCGTGCTGAGCGAGGACGAGCTGTCCGACCTTCACCGTGCCGAAACTCTGGTCGCTTCGGAAACACCAAACGTCTCGGGCGGTGGCATTGCCCTGTCGATCGATCTGATGGGGCAGGGCGAGGACGCGCTCATTGGCTATCGTGGCAAGCACCACACGGCTGTGGTCGATGTGGACAAGCGCGCCGCACAGGACGTCTATGATTTCTGGGAGCCGCTCTACAATCGCGGTTCTGCCGATCTGATCCTTGATCCGGATGAGTTCTACATTCTGGTCAGCCGCGAGTCGGTGCATGTGCCGCCGCTCTATGCTGCCGAGATGACGCCATTCGATCCGCTGGTGGGCGAATTCCGGGTACATTATGCGGGTTTCTTCGACCCGGGATTTGGCCACACGGACGCCGGTGGCGCCGGCAGTCGTGCCGTACTCGAGGTACGAAGCCACGAGGTGCCGTTCATTCTAGAGCATGGCCAGATCGTTGGTCGGCTGATCTATGAACGGATGCTTGAGCGGCCAGCGGCGCTCTACGGGACCGAGCTTGGATCAAACTATCAGGCCCAGGGTCTCAAACTCTCCAAGCATTTTCGCACCTGACCCAGGTTCCAGGCTTTTCTGTCGTCCTCATCAGGACGAACGGGAACTTTCAGTCTGTGCAGCCCGCAACTCGGCAAGGTCCTTGCGGATCGACTTGAGCTCTTCCAGCATGAGGCTCTGGTCCGATGCCATCGCGACGCGGTCTGCGGTGGCCTCGGTTTCATGCTCTTCCTGCATTGCCGAGACGATGATGCCGATAAACAGGTTGAGCACGGTAAAGGTGGTACAGGCGATGAACGGAATGAAGAACGCCCACGCCATCGGGTGGACTTCCATCACCGGACGGACGATGCCCATCGACCAGCTTTCCAGCGTCATGATCTGAAACAGCGAATAGGCAGAAGCCGGGATCGAGCCAAACCAGTCAGGAAAGCTGTCGCCGTAGAGCTTGGTCGCCATCACCGAGAAAACATAAAACACAAGCGTCAGAAGCAGCATGATCGAGCCCATGCCGGGAAGCGCACTGACAAGCCCGCCGACAACCCGTTTGAGCGACGGCACCATGCCGATGATGCGGAGAACCCTCAGGATGCGAAGCGCCCTGAGCACCGAGAGGCTGCCGGTGGCGGGGATCAGCGCCACCCCAACCACAAAAAGATCAAAGATCCGCCAGGGGTCGCGGAAGAAATCAAGCCTCCAGGCGATAAGCCGGGCGGTTACTTCCAGCACAAAGACGCCGAGAATGACCCTGTCGAGCAGCAGCAAAAGCCCGCCGAACCGCTGCACGGCTTCAGGCACGGTTTCGAGCCCAAGCGTGATGGCGTTGATGACAATCAGGACGGTGATGACGCTTTCGAAGCGGCGGGAAGAAAGGAAAGTTTTCAGCTGATCCATCGGGACTATCTATGTTGAAGCAAAGCGTCCCTGATATGATGTCGAGCCAGCTGCCCGTCAACCCGGTGGGCGTCGTCCGTGTGACTTGACACCGCAGCTGAACATCGCCAAGGATCGTCCGGCATTCGCGGGTGTAGCTCAATGGTAGAGCAGAAGCTTCCCAAGCTTAAGACGAGGGTTCGATTCCCTTCACCCGCTCCATACCTTGCGTATTTGCTAGTGCATCGGCTGGGTTGGTACACGCAGCCCATTCGGGAGCGGCAGGGTGAGGGGTCTTCTCCCACAGATGCGCGTTTGAAACCAGCTGTCCCATCGCCCGCCATCCGGCAATCGACATCAACAGCCAATAGGCCGGTGTAAGCAGCACCCAGTGGCCTTTCAGTTTGGCGCGCTCATGATCCGAGAAACCGCGCCACCCCATTGCGATAAAGGTCAGGTAGCTGCCGCCGATATTGGCCAGGTCGATCCACATCAGGGTGCTGTGCAAAGACGAGACTGTTGAAACCGAACCACTGGCAAGCCAGGTCAGCGTCAGTCCGATAAACACAAACATCAGCGGATGGGCCAAGGCGGAGATCAGCATGCCTGCAATCATCAACTGAAAGACCGTAAACCCGCCCAGGCCCAGCGCCCGAACCGTGTGCCCGGGCCGACGCATCGCCACCAGCCAGGTCTGCGCCCACCCCTTGAGCCACCGCGTCCTCTGTCTCGTCCATACTTCAAGTGTGTCTGGCGCGGTTTCGACCGTGGCGCTCTTGAGCGTGCCGGTGTGATAGCCGTGGGCATAAAGCCTGAGACCGAGATCCGCGTCTTCGGTCACATT
The DNA here is from genome assembly GCF_038900115.1 of Hoeflea sp. AS60. Lineage (NCBI taxonomy): Bacteria > Pseudomonadati > Pseudomonadota > Alphaproteobacteria > Hyphomicrobiales > Rhizobiaceae > Hoeflea > Hoeflea sp. AS60. The sequence goes on from NZ_JBBMQP010000001.1 coordinate 1,479,482, forward strand.
GTGCGGATCCCAACCTCCGGCTGCCTCAAGGGCTGCGCGCTGGAAATGATTGGATGTTCCGCCGAGCGGGATCGGCATCCGGGTTCGCGCCAGAAATGGAATGAGAACACGGAACAATCCGCTGTACTCAAGTGCGAACAGCCCCGAGATCCAGCTTTTTCTCAGATTTGCGATCGCAAGTGGCGCCTGCACGCAGCCAAGGCTTGCGTCGCCATCACGAAATGCAGCCCAGGCTTCAAGCAACTGTCCTGGAGCTGGTTTGTCTTCGGCATCATAGACCGCAACCAGCGTCCCGCGTGCGCCTTGCAAGGCGTATTGCAGCGCCTTGGGCTTTGTGCGCGGTCCAAAATCTGGCGTGAGAATGATCTCGCATTCCGGTCCGAGCTTTTGCGCCTGCAGCGCCGAAATGGTTGCCGTATCATCTGCTTCGCAGACATATTTGATGTCCAGCAGGCTCTTGGGCCAGTGTAGCGCCGAAATTCTCGAGACGATGGCAGGTATCATGTCAGCCTCGTCATGCAGGGCAATCAGCACGGTATAGATCGGTAGTCTGCTCTCTCCTGGCTGATCTGCCGCAAGCAGACGTTTGGGTGGCTTGAATCCGGATGCCACCAGTGCGCTGAGGCGCAGCAGAATGCCGCCGGAGAAGAACAGTGTCAGAACCACGTGCAATACGCTGAAGGCCGCAAATGGCCACAAGGCGAAACCGGTCGCCGCGAGGTAAACACACAGTCCCAGAACAAACCCCTGCGGGCCGGTCAAAACCCGCCGTGCGCTGGCGTCCCGCCGGTCCTGGTCAAGTTCGAAGGTGATTTTCCTGACCCTGTCGTCCGCTCCGCACTGCCAGACGGCTTTGCGGATCGTGGCTGGTGAGGCCACAACCAGGCTGGCACGTAGGGAAGGCATTTGGGTAAGGCGGGCCTTGTGATCCTCGAGATGGCGGGCTTCCGGGACGATCGCTGTCACTTGCCCGCTGGCGCGCGACAGGCGGACCGGTCCATCCCGGAGCAACAACACATCTGTTGAAGGCAACCGGACCACCTCGTCCGGATCGATGTCGCTCACATGATTAAGGCCGAGTTCACCGGCCATCCAGCGGTAATAGAGTTCGGGATCGATCAGGCCCTCCGCCATGAGTTCCTTTTCGATCGTGGTGCCGTTTGCCTGTGCGGCTTCGGTTGCAGCTTTGACATGCGGTTTGCCTATGCCGCAGCCGAGAAAGAACCGCGCCTCGGAGCTCGTTTTGCTGACGAGTTTGTCCGGTCGGATTGGCGTGTCTGAGGTGTGTTCATCGCTCGAAGGGCCGATTGCAGTCAAATGCTGGGAGATGCGGCCGGAAAAGGGATGATCAGTACTTTTGCTTGGAGCCATGACTCTGATACACACATGACGGTTGCAGCAGGATGTTAAATCTATGGTAGTGAAAGCGCGCAAGAATACACCCCTAATATTAAAGGGCGTTTCGCGTAAAACGTGCGTTTTAGTTGTTTTTTTTACCGTCTTTCTTACCGTCTTTCCACCTGCTGCAAACGCCGATGGGTTGATCGTGCCCAATTACATGGACCCGCGCGAACGCATTCCTGTGCCCGATCTGCTGCCTTACAGCCGCATCCGTTTCGTCACGACGGTCGATTTTCCGCCTTTCAGTTTTCTTGACCAGACCGGTCATCTCGCCGGATTTCACATCGATCTGGCGCGGGCGATTTGTGACGAACTTGATATTCTGCCCCGTTGCCAGATCCAGGCACTGCCATGGGATGAGCTCACCGGAGCATTGGAAAAGGGACAGGCCGAGGCGCTGATATCCGGTCTTGCGATCACCGCGGAAAGCCGCAACACTTTCCGCTTCACGCGTCCTTACCTGGCCTTGCCGGCGCGGTTCGCTGTCAAGAAAGATGCAAGCCTGGAAGGCGACAGCGCAAAGGCGTTGGCCGGGCAGCGTGTCGGTGTGCTTGGCGGCACCGCGCATGAAGCCATGTTGCGCGATTGGTTTGCCGAGATAAGGCCGGTCACCTTTTCCAAATCTGAGTGGATGTTTGACGCGCTCAAGTCAGGCACCATCGACGCCGTGTTCGGCGACGGGCTGCAATTGTCATTCTGGCTCTCCAGCCAGTCGGCCGAAGACTGCTGCCGCTTCTTTGACGGCCCGTATTTCTCCCAGGCTCATCTTGGTGAAGGGCTGGCCATTGCGGTGCGCCCGGACAATGCACCATTGAGCCAGGCTTTCGACCACGCCATTTCCGCACTCAACAGAAATGGCCGCTTTACTGAACTTTATTTGCGCTGGTTCCCGAACGGGCTTTATTGATCGGCGCTCAGCTTGGGCCTCGACTTTTGCGCAAACCTGAAGGGCAGGGCCAGCGCCCAGCCAAGACCGGCGGTGCTGCGGCCGTCACGCCACTCCGACAACCCGATCTCGATGCCGGTGTCGCCGCGACGAGGAAAGTGGGTGTAGGTTGAAAACATCCGGTCCCATATCGCCAGGTTGAAACCGTAGTTCGAGTCTGTTTCGCGCGGATCGGTAGAGTGATGAATCCGGTGCATGTCAGGTGTCACGATAAGGAGCCGCAGCACGGCATCCACCGGCTTGGGTAGCTTGATGTTCGCGTGGTTGAACATGGCAGCGCCATTGAGCACGATTTCAAAGACCAGCACGGCCACCGGCGGCGCCCCGAGCGCAATGATGACGGCAGCCTTCCAGACCATCGAAAGCACGATTTCAAGCGGATGGAATCTAAGCGCCGTCGTCAGATCAAACCCGGTATCGGCATGGTGCATGCGGTGGATACGCCACAGCCATGGCCATTTGTGGCTGACCACATGCTCGAGCCAGACTGCGAAGTCGAGAAGAATGAAGGCAAGGATACCAATGGCCCACAGGGGTAGTCCAAGCTGCGGAAAAAGTCCGATTCCATTTGACTGAGCCCATAGCGCAGTTCCGACCGCGGCCAGCGGAAACACGATCCTCAGCGCGACCGATGACAGCACCACCATCGCCAGATTGGTCACCCAACGGCGCGATTTGAGCGCACCGCGCATCTCGTCCCGCTCAAGCCTGGGCGCAAGCAGTTCAATGGCTGCGAGTGTGATGAAAATCGATGAAAAGGCCAGAAGCCGGATTACCGGCTCGGACAATCCGAACAGCGTCATTCTGCGCCTCCGTATCGTGACAGGGATATCCCATGCCACAGTTTGCCTTCACTGACGAAACACGATCCGGTGAAAGGCTGCGACAGGTGGGCGCGGGGCTTGAGGATCAGGCGCTTCTGAAACGTGCAATGGCGCCGCGTTCGATTGCAGCACAGGTGAGCTTGTCGAGCCCCAGACGATCGCGCAACATCTGCAGCAGCCTGATTTCCTCCTGCTGGATGTTGTAGTCCGCCGAAGCGACCTCCACAGCCAGGGCATAGGCCGTATCGTAGAACTTGGGCGGCACTGCATCGCGAACGACCTCAAGCACGATGTCGAGGCCTTCAGGCCCCTTGAGCAGTTCCGCCGCATTTCGGGTGACACCGATAAGCCGCTCTGCATCAAATCCGTCAAACACCGGAAGGAAGGTGACCAGACGGCCAATGCGCGCCAGTTCCGCGTCGTTCATGGCTTTGTCCACGGCGGACATGGTGACCATAAGGTAGATCAGAGCATCATGGGCGGTAACACGTTCGGTCATGGGTAAGTTTCTCTCCTGATTGTTCACAATAGATAAGAAACGAGGCTCGGTCGCACAAGCGGCAAGGTCGCAAAACGCAAAATGGCTGCTTAAAAGCTCATCGCCCTGCGCTGGCCAGTTTTATTCTACTGGCTGGCCCAAATGATGCGGGCAATCCAGTCGACCTCGCTCACGTCGAAGCTGCGGTTGGGATGGTCGGGATTAAGCGAGATCAGCTCGACAGATTTCGGCGTTTGCCGATTGAGTACCTTTGCCATCACTTCGCCTTCACGAGAGCGCACCACCACCCGGTCGCCGCGGCGGATCTGCGCTCCGGGCTCGACAATCAGAATGTCACCATCCCGGTAAAGCGGCATCATGCTGTCGCCTTGCACTTCCAGCGCATAAACCCCGGGTCTGTCAGAGGGCTGGGCGGGGAAATCCACCACATCCCAACCCTGACCGGCAGGAAAGCCGCCATCATCAAAAAAACCGCCGGAACCGGCTTGGGCGAAGCCGAGCAACGGGATGGAGCCTGCCTGTGGCGGGAACGAGCCTTCGGGAAAGGCGGTTTCAGCTGCCATGCTGCCACCGCGCACAAGGCTCATGAAGTCCTCCAGCGAGGAGCCGGTGGCATCGAGAACCTTGGCAAGCGATTCCGTTGAGGGCCAGCGGTCGCGACCGTCAGCGCCACAGCGTTTGGATTTGTTGAACGAAGTCGGGTCAAGACCGGCGCGCCGGGCAAGTCCCGACGCCGTCAATCCATGGCGTTCGGCAAGCGCATCAAGCGCTGTCCAGATGCGTTCATGCGAGAGCATGGTCCGGTTCCCGCTGTTCAGAACAAAGCCAGACCTTTCATTCAAGGCCCGAATAGAGCTTTTCTACATGATCAGCGCCGGTCGAGTAAAGCCACTTAGGAAAAATATCCTCACTTGTCGCGGTGCCCGTAGAACCTGTCCGCCTCGCTCAGTGCGGGCGGATAGGGCTCCGACCGGTTGTCAGGGCCTGGTCGAGCAGTTCGATCCGGTCCTGTCCCCAGAAAGGCTCCCCATTGAGCACATAGGTGGGCACCCCAACCGCATCGGCTGCGACGGCATCCTGGGAATTGCGCTCGCGTATGGCTGAGATTTCCTCGGTCTTGGCATCTATGATCGCCGGCCGCGCATCAAGTCCGACTTGCGAAAGGTAGGACGTCAGGACAGCTTCATCGGCAATGTTGTCATCATTGGCCCAGACGCCGGAGAGGACCTTGCTCATGAAATACCGGGGATCATGACCCATCTCGACCAGAGCGATGATCACCTTGTCGGCAAGTGCCGCATCAACCGGCCAGTGCAGGGGCGAGGTCTTGATCGGCAGTCCGCGCCAGGCGGCAAGGCGCTGCAGTTCGATCAGCCGCAGTCGCTGCCGCACAGGTGGTCGCTGGCCAGGGGGAACCGCGCCGGAGACGCTCCACAGGGCGGCCAGATTGACCGGTTTGTAAACGAGTGTGGCCTTGTGCCGTTCAGCGACCTCGCAGACCAGGTTGTGGCCGAGATAGGTGAAAGGAGATGCGCAATGAAAGTAGTAGTCGATGACGGGCATTGGATAGACCTCCCTTTTTGCCGACAGTGCCGAAAGCACCGCTCCTCGGCAAGGCTCCCCTGGCAACTTGATCATGTATCATGCTTTTCTGCGGTTAATTTTCTGGCTATCTGGGGAACGGGAATTCAAAACGTGCCACGATGCTGGGTTGCGCCATGCAATTCGGGTATGAGTTTGATAGTCTTCTTGATCAGGAATTTCTGCCGATGACACGAGATACAGACACCGCGACCGAGGCCAACAGGCTGGCCTGGAATGCGTCAGCCCAACGTCACCGCGAAAGCGAGGAATGGCAGCGGCAACTCTCGGGCTTCGGCGATCCGTCATTTTCCACGTTTGATGAGACCATTGCGAGCGCTCTCGCGGATAACGGTCTCAAGGGCGCGAGGACTGTACAGATCTGCTGTAACAATGGGCGGGAAACCCTGTCGATGCTGGCTCTTGGTGCCGCGCATGCCACAGGCATCGACCAGTCCGACGCCTTCATCGCGCAGGCAGAGGAATTGCGTCGCGTGTCCCCGCATGGCGACAATGCCCGCTTCATCTGTGCCAATGTCTATGCCTTGCCCGATGAACTCAAAGGCCAGTTCGACCTGGCGCTGATCACCATCGGGGTGCTCAACTGGATGCCGGATCTGCCGCGGTTTCTTTCGGTCGTCTCCTCATTGCTGTCTTCCGGTGGGAGGCTGCTGATTTACGAGACCCACCCCGTGCTCGACATGTTCGAACCGCATGGCGAGGACACCCATACGCCGAAATATTCCTACTTCCGGGCGGAGCCGTTCATTACCGAGGACGAGATTGTCTATGACGGGTCGGCAGCTGGGAAGGCGCCGCCATCCTGGTGGCATTTTCACACCATGGGTGACATCGTCACCGGATGTGTCAAATCAGGGCTGCAGATTGCCGAGCTGAGCGAATTTCCCCACTCCAACCGGGAAGTCGATTACGACATCTATCTCGGCAATGAGGCGCAGCTGCCGCTTTGCTACACGCTGGTGGCGTCGAAATCCTGACAACAAAAACGGGCCCGAAGGCCCGTTTGAAATTTAGGTAAAAGCTGCAGCAATCATGCTGCGGCCTTGTCCTCGCGGTACGGGTTGAACCGGCCATAGAAGGTTTCGCCCTTCTCGGCCATTTCGACCAGCAACTTCGGTGCGCGGAACTGCTTGCCATACTTGCGGGCCAGCACCTTGCACATGTCAACGAACGCCTTGGCGCCCATGGTGTCGATGTAGCTGAGCGCTCCACCTGTATAAGGTGCGAAGCCGAAGCCCAGGATAGTGCCCAGATCTGCCTCGCGCGGATCGGTGACAATGCCTTCTTCCACCGTGCGGGCGGCTTCGAGTGCAATGGCCGCCAGATAGCGGTTCTGCAGTTCCTTGACATCGACCTTGGCCGGGTCCTGCTGCGGATACAGCGTTTTCAGCTCAGGCCACAGATGCTTCTTGGCAGGCTTGGCTGGATAGTCATAGAAGCCCTTGCCGTTCTTGCGGCCAAGCCGGCCTTCCTTCTCGACCATGCGCTCAACCAGCGCCAGATGACGCGGATCGACGGCGCTTGCTCCAAGATCGGCAATCGTCGCGCGCACGATCTTGAGCGACAGATCGATGGCGACCTCGTCATTGAGCGACAGCGGCCCAACCGGCATGCCGGCCATTTTTGCGGCATTCTCGATCATTGCCGGCGGCACGCCTTCTGCCAGCATGTTGTAGCTCTCGTTCATGTAACGAAGCACGCAGCGGTTGACGAAGAAGCCGCGTGTGTCGTTGACCACGATCGGGGTCTTCTTGATCGCGGCGACATAGTCGAGTGCCACGGCCAGCGCCTTGTCCGAGGTCTTGCGGCCAAGAATGATCTCGACCAGCAGCATCTTGTCGACCGGCGAGAAGAAGTGGATGCCGATGAAGTTCTTCGGACGTTTCGAGTTCTTGGCAAGCCCGGTGATCGGCAGCGTCGAGGTGTTGGACGCATAGACGGTTGTCGGGCGGATCTGTGCCTCAATCGATTCCGTCACTGCCTTCTTGACGTCCCGGTCTTCGAACACGGCCTCGATCACCAGATCCGCATCAGCCAGATCAGCGTGGTCTGCCGACAAAGTGATCAGCGACAACAGCTTCTCGCCGTCTTCCTTGGTGGTCTTGCCCTTCTGGACACCCTTCTTGACCAGATCCTCGGAATAGGCCTTGCCCTTGGCCGCAGCTTCCAGATCGCGGTCGATAAGCACCACCGGAATGCCGGCCTTGGCCGTCACATAGGCAATGCCTGCGCCCATGAAGCCGGCGCCGACAACGCCGATCTTGCGGAACTTGGTTGGCTTGATGCCTTCGGGACGACGTGCGCCCTTGTTGATCTCCTGCAGCGAGACGAACAGCGAGCGGATCATCGACTGGGCTTCCGGCGTCTGCAGGATGTAGCTGAAATAGCGCTGCTCGATCTTGAGACCCGTGTCGATCGGAACCTGCAGGCCTTCAAACACGCACTGCAGGATCGCCTTGGCGGCGGGGTAATTGTCCTGCGTTTCGCGGCGCAGGATGGCAGACGCTGCTGGCCAGAGCTGCGCGCCCTGAGCCGACCAGACCTGGCCGCCGGGCAGCTTGAAGCCCTTCACGTCCCACGGAGCGACCGGGGAAAGCCCGGCCTTGATCATCGCCTTGGCGGCGGAAATCAGTTTCTTCGGTTCGACAACTTCGTGGATCAGACCCATCGCCTTGGCGCGTGCCGGTGTCAGCGACTGCCCTGTGGTCATCATCTGAAGCGCGTCCTGTGCATTGGTCAGGCGCGGAACGCGCTGGGTGCCGCCGGCGCCCGGGAAAATACCGACCTTGACCTCGGGCAGCGCCATCTTGACCGATGGCGAGTCCGCGGCAACTCGGCCATGGCAGGCGAGTGACAATTCGAACGCGCCACCCATGCACACGCCGTTGATTGCCGAAACCCACGGTTTGCCGCAGGTTTCGATCTTGCGGTACAGCTGGCTCATCCGGCCGACCTGATCGAACAGCATCTGCTGGGCTTTTTCCGGATTCTTGCGTTTTTCTTCCGCCATGCCGGCCAGCATGGTTTTCATCATGGTCAGGTCCGCGCCGCCTGAAAAGGTCGACTTGCCGGATGTGAACACGACGCCCTTGACGGCCTCATCGGCGACAAAGCGGTCAACCAACGCGTCAAGCTGCTCTAGCGCTGCCTGGGTGAACACGTTCATCGACCGGTCTGTCATGTCCCAGGTGACGAGCGCGATGCCGTCGCTGTCGACGTCTACGGTGTAAATCTCATTGCTCATTGTGGTTCTCCGGTATCAGACGCGTTCGATGATCGTCGCGGTGCCCATGCCCGCGCCGATGCACAGCGTGACAAGGGCGGTGTTGAGATCACGGCGCTCGAGTTCGTCAAGCACGGTGCCAAGGATCATGGCGCCGGTAGCGCCCAGCGGGTGCCCCATTGCAATCGCGCCGCCATTGACATTGATCTTGTCGGACGGAATGTCGAAGGCCTGCTGGAAGCGCAGGACCACGGACGCGAAGGCCTCATTGAGTTCGAACAGATCGATGTCCGAAATCTTCATCTTGGCGCGCTTCAGGAGCTTCTCGGTGACATCAACCGGGCCGGTCAGCATCAGCGCCGGATCGGAGCCGATATTGGCGAAGGCACGGATCTTGGCGCGGGGTTCGAGACCCATCGTCTTGCCGCCCCTCTTGGAGCCAAGCAGCACCAGACCAGCACCATCGACGATGCCCGACGAGTTGCCGGCATGGTGGATGTGGTTGATGGTTTCGATTTCCGGATGCGCCTGGATGGCGACGGACGAGAAGCCGCCCATCTCGGCCATCATGCCGAAGGAGGCGTTGAGGCTTGCCAGCGTCTGCATGTCCGTGCCGGGCCGCATGTGCTCGTCACGATCGAGAATAGTCAGGCCGTTGATGTCCTTGACCGGGACAACCGACTTGTCGAAGTAGCCGCTCTTCCAGGCATGCGCTGCGCGCTTCTGGCTCTCCACCGCATAGGCATCAACGTCGTCGCGGGAGAAACCGTACTTGGTGGCGATCAGGTCGGCCGAAATGCCCTGCGGCATGAAATAGGCCGGGATGTTGACCGAAGGGTCCATGAACCATGCGCCGCCCTGCGCGCCGATGCCGATGCGCGACATCGATTCCACGCCGCCGGCAATGACGATGTCATCCGCGCCATAGGCAATCTTGCCAGAAGCGAGATTGATTGCGTCGAGGCCGGAGGCACAGAAGCGGTTGAGCTGGATCCCCGGCGCCTCGGTGGCATAGCCGGCTTCAAAGGTTGCAGCCCGGGCGACGTCGCCGCCGGCTTCGCCAATCGCGTCAACGCAGCCCATGACGATGTCGTCGACCTTCTTGGTGTCAAGCCCGTTGCGGTCACGCAGGGCTTTAAGCATATGCGAGGCAAGCCGCACCGACGGCACTTCGTGCAGGCTTCCGTCTTTCTTGCCGCGGCCCCGCGGGGTGCGGACGTGATCATAGACAAATACATCAACCATTGCGGTGATCTCCAGGTTTTCGTGTTCGGGTCAGGCGGTTGCGGTTGCAGGATCCATCCCGCTCGGCATCAGGTCTTCAGCTCTCTTGTAGCCGGGCAGGGCGGCAATGCGACCGAGCCAGGCAGTGATGTTTGGATAGGCGCCGGGGTCCAGACCGATCTGATCGGGCCAGAACAGATATCCGCACAGCGAGAGGTCGGCGATTGTCGGGTGCCCGGATGCGACAAAGTCACGTCCTTCGAGATGCGCCTCCAGCACTTTCCAGGCGTTGACAGCACGGGCATGGAAAAACTGTGTGACCGGATCCTCGTCCGTCTTCTTCTGGAAGCGGCTCATGAACCTGTAGGTTGCCACGTAGCTTGTCAGCTTGTGGTTGTCCCAAAACAGCCAGCGCAGGATTTCCCTGCGTTCATCCTCGTTCGCAGGGCCAAAACGATCAAATTCCCGCGAGAGGTAGTCGAGAATGGCGCCGGACTGGCTCATCACCACGTCGCCGTCCATCTTGTGATGGGTCAGCACCGGAACCTCGCCCATGAGGTTCATGGCCTTGAACTCCGGCGACCGGGTCTGTCCGGTGAAGAAGGCAACGCGGCGCGGCGCCCAGTCAGCGCTGCACAGTTCAAGCATCAGCGCCACCTTGTAGGCGTTGCCGCTCTCCAGAAAGCAATCAAGTGTGAAATCGGTCATAGCCTTAAAGACTCCGTGCAATCAGCAGTTTCATGATCTCGTTGGTGCCGCCGTAAATCCGCTGCACCCTGGCATCGCGGAACATCCGCGCCACCGGATATTCATTCATGTATCCGTAGCCGCCGTGCAGCTGGACGCATTCATCCGCCACCTTGCACTGCAGATCCGTCGTCAGGTACTTGGCCATCGAGGCGGTGGTCGAGGTCAAGTTCCCCTTCAGATGCTCGCCGACGCAATGATTGACGAACACCCGGGCCATCACGGCTTCCGATTTCAGCTCCGCCAGCTTGAACTGGGTGTTCTGGAATTCGATCACCGCCTTGCCAAATGCCTTGCGTTCCTTGACGTAGTCGACGGTGATCGCCAGCGCGCGTTCGATCATCGAGATCGCCTGGTTGGCAATCAACAGCCGCTCCTGCGGCAGTTCGGTCATCAGCTGGGCAAAGCCCTGACCTTCTTCGGTGCCAAGCATGTTGGCGGTCGGGATCCGCACATCGTCAAAGAACAGCTCCGACGTGTCGTTAGATTTAAGCCCGACCTTGTCGAGGTTGCGGCCGCGGCGAAAACCCTCGACTTCCTCGGTTTCGACCACCATCAGCGAAATGCCCTTGGCGCCCTTGGTCGGATCGGTCTTGGAGACCACGATGATCAGGTTGGCATGCTGGCCATTGGTGATGAACGTCTTCGAGCCATTGATGACATAATGATTGCCGTCTTTTCTGGCCGTTGTCTTGATGCCCTGCAGGTCTGAACCCGCGCCGGGCTCGGTCATGGCGATGGCGCCGATCATCTCGCCGGATGCCATCTTCGGCAGCCACTTCTGTTTCTGCTCTTCCGAGCCGAAATGCAAAATGTAGGGCGCAACGATGGCGTTATGCAGTGCAATGCCGAAGCCGTCGGTGCCAGTGCGGCCCAGCGCTTCAATGATCGCCGCCTCATGGGCATAGGTGCCGCCCGAACCGCCATATTCTTCCGGCACCGAGGCGCAAAGCAGGCCAGCGGCGCCTGCGCCTTCCCAAGCGCTACGGTCGACCATTTCCTGTTTTTCATAACGGTCGTAATGCGGGACAACCTCGGCCGTCAGCCAGCGGCTGGCCATGTCCTCGAGCATGGCTACATCGTCCTCCATCCAGTCCGGACGGGGTACGCCGAGCACTTCTGATGGCAATGTCGCCAAGTCTTCCTCCCGAAGCTCAAGGCGGGCGAATGAACGCGCCCGCCGGCAGTCTCAATTCAAGCAGCTGAACGCGGCTTAAAAGGCCTCGGCGGCAAGCTCCATCATGGTCTCGCAGCCGGTCTCGATGCGGGTCTTGCGCATCGAAGTTTCCGGCATGATGCGCTCCATATAGAACTTACCAACCAGCAGTTTGGAGGCGAGGAATTCTTCCTTGCCGTCAGCGCCATTGGCGCGTTTTTCCACTGCGGCCTTGGCCATCAGCGCCCACATATAGCCCAGCGATACAAGGCCGAAGAGGTGCATGTAATCAGTCGAGGCAGCACCGGCATTGTCCGGTTTTGCCATCGCGTTCTGCATCAGCCACATGGTCGAGGCCTGCAGGTCGTTTAGCCCCTTCTTAAGGCTCTTGGTGTAAAGCGCCAGCTCTTCATTGCCGCGGTTTTCTTCGCAGAAATCGCCAACTTCCTTGAAGAATGCCATGATCGCGCGGCCACCATTCTGGCCGAGCTTGCGTCCGACCAGATCAAGCGCCTGGATGCCGTTGGCACCCTCATAGATCATGGCAATGCGGGCATCGCGGACATACTGACTCATGCCCCATTCTTCGATGTATCCATGGCCGCCGAACATCTGCTGCGCCATCACAGCGTGATCAAAACCCTTGTCGGTGAGCACGCCCTTGACCACAGGCGTCACCAGGTTCAGCAGGTCGTCCGCTTCCTGGACATCGCTCTCGACTTCGGACTTGTGGGCAACATCGGATTTCAGCGCTGTCCACAGCATGAAGGCGCGTCCGGCTTCGTTGAAAGCACGGATGGTCATCAGCGTCCGGCGCACGTCAGGGTGCACGATGATCGGGTCGGCCTTCTTGTCCGGTGCCTTGGCGCCCGACAACGACCGGCCCTGCAGACGCTCACGCGCATAGGCAACGGCGTTCTGATAGGCGATTTCGCCCATTGCCTGGCCCTGCAGGCCAACGCCGAGGCGGGCTTCGTTCATCATCACGAACATGGCCTTGAGGCCTGCGTTTTCCGTGCCGATCAGATAGCCGGTGGCTTCATCATAGTTCATCACGCAAGTTGCGTTGCCGTGGATGCCCATTTTCTCTTCGAGAGAGCCGCACGACACCGGGTTGCGATCGCCGATCGAGCCGTCATCGCCCACCATGAACTTAGGAACGATGAACAGCGATATACCCTTCACCCCTTCCGGAGCGCCTTCGATGCGCGCCAGAACCAGATGGATGATGTTGTCGGACATGTCGTGTTCGCCGGCCGAGATAAAGATCTTCTGGCCGGAAATCTTGTAGCTGCCATCTCCCTGCGGAACCGCCTTGGTGCGCAACAGACCCAGATCAGTGCCGCAATGCGGCTCGGTCAGGTTCATGGTTCCGGTCCAGATACCTTCAATCATATTGGGAAGGTACTTGGCCTTCTGCTCGTCGCTGCCGTGCTCGTTGATTGCGGCAACCGCACCCTGGGTCAGGCCGGGGTACATCATCAGCGAAAGGTTGGCCGAGATCATGTATTCGGACACGGCTGTGTGAAGTGCGTAGGGTAGACCCTGGCCACCATATTCGGGAGATGCAGCCAAGCCGAGCCAGCCGCCTTCGCAATACTGCTTGTAGGCCTGCTTGAACCCATTCGGCGTCGACACTGTCGCGTCGTCATGCCGGGTGCAGCCTTCCTGATCGCCGATCTGATTGAGCGGAAACAGCACTTCTTCGGATATGCGGGCGCCTTCCTGAAGGATGGCCTCGACAATATCCAGACTTGCATCCGCAAACCCCGGCAAATTCATGTAGCGCTCGTATCCGAGCACATCGTTGAGAATGAAAAGCGTGTCGTCGACAGGCGCCTTGAAGACTGGCATGGATCCTCATCCCTTGTAGTTTGGTCGCCTCGGGCACAATAGCCCGGCGATCCTCGTGTCGATGTCTACTAAACTTTGACGTTCGCGTAAACGTCAAAAATGGAGCCTATCGCGTCATCGGCTGCATCCTGAACCCAAAACATTGCCAAAACCAGCGTTTCATTGCCAAGCCAGTGGCAAAAAGTTGGAAAAAATCAAACGCAGGTAAATAAAAATGTAATAGTTAGGTGCCCTGAAACAAGAGGGCAGCGCCTGAAAACCTGACGCTGAATCTGCTGTGAAACAAAAAACCCGCCTTTTGAGCGGGTTAGTGAGAATGCGATGCCTTCGTGCTGGCGGCTATTCTGATTCGGTCAGCATCTCGCGAACCGCTGTCACAGTCCGTTCAAGCTCTTCGATGGCGGTGTTGATGGTGGAACGTTGCTCCTCCAGCACCCGCATCTGCGCCTCGCCCTTGGACAGGGCCACCTTGAGCTGGGTGACATTCTTGCCGCGCGGATCGTAAAGATCGATCATCCGCTTGACCTCGGTCAGGGAGAAACCGACCCGCTTGCCCAGAAGGATAAGCTTGAGACGGGCGCGATCGCGCTTTGAGAACAGCCGTGTCACGCCCACCCGTTTCGGCTTGAGCAGGCCTTTGTCCTCGTAAAAGCGCAATGTGCGAAGCGTGACGCCAAATTCCTCGGCCAGATCGCCAATTTTGTAGACCGCTTTGTCGTGGTCCGCGTTGGTGTCTGTGATGTCATTCATGGTCGGGCAAAGCCACCATTTCTCAAAGTTGCCGGATCGATGAATTTCCGTTTGGCATTAAACCTTCCCATACGTCAAGTGGTCGCATTTTACCGACCTTGCGAAGAAGAAAAGTAACCTTGATTAACGGGTTGTTTACTACGTTTCGAGGATTGTGAGCGCGAAGAGCAGTAAGCCCGGATTCGTTGTATCTTGTTTTTGCCGGTTTGAAGTCTGGCTTTTCGGTGTTCGGGTTTTTCCCGTGATCCGGAGAGCGGTATGGATGTGCTGCGGACGGGGGTGGGGCGTGAAGCTCTGGTCAACAACGCGAAGCGGAAACAAATATGAACGGATCGCGATCTCAATCAAGCAGGCCCGGTGCAAGCGGATCCTCAATGGAATCGCTTAATCGCACAATAGAGAGCCTGGAAGCGCGAATTGAAAACATGCTTGGCCGGGGCGGCAATCCCTCCGCTGATCGATATTCGGTAAGTACACCGCAGACCTCGGCACCCAAACCTCAGTCTGCAGGCATGGGTGCCAATCTGCTGGACGATATCCGCGCCCGCCAGCGCGCGCTTGAAGAAACCCAGCGTGGCGGCATGTCGCGTCAATCTCAGGTGCAGTCTCATGCCGCAGCGGTTCCATCTGCGCGTGAGCCTCATAGCCGCCAGTCCTCCCGCAAGGCTCCAGCCCTCGACCCTTTTGCAATCACGCACCAGGACCCGAGGCCCGACCTGAGTCAGCAGCTGATCAATGAAATGACGGCGCTGCGCAACGAAATGGGCGAACTGCGCAGGGAAGCTCGCGACCAGTCGCTGCCAAAGGAACTGCGTCGGGATCTCGCCGGAATATCCGCCTCCATTGATGCGCTCGGCGCACATGATGGAGGCGCTGATGCGCTGAGGCATGAGCTTGATTCCATGCGCGGCATGGTCGACCAGCTGGCCCGTGAGGACAGTGTCCGTTCGCTTGGGGACCGCTGGCAGTCAATGGAAGAACAGGTCTCCGGACTGGATATGGCTGCGCTGCGCGAAGAGCTGGTCAACCTGGCTTACCGCGTTGACGAGATCCGCGAATTTCTGGCGGCGATGCCCGCATCCGGACAGGGACAGGCAATCGAGGACAAGATTGTTGACCTTTCGCACACGATCGAGGCGATGACCCGGCAGTCCGCTTCCGCCAACCCTGATTTTCCCGAACAGTTCGATCTGCTCGGTGCGCGTCTTGATGAAATCACCCGCGCCATCGCGGCAATGCCAGTCCCGGCGTCGCCTGCGGTCAACAACGCACCGTTTGAGCGCCTTGAAGCTCGTCTGGCGTCAGTCGCCCAGAAAATCGATGAACTCGAGCCATCCACCGTCGAAACCGAAATTGGCAGCCGCATCGAGCATCTTGCAGCCCGTGTTGCGCAACTGGCCGACGAGGAAGCCATCGCGCGACTGGATGCACGAATTGAAAACCTCCAGTCCTATCTCGAGAATGGCGCACGCGAAGACCGCATGCCTGAGCTCGCAGACTATCTGAGCGACATTACCGGCAAGATCGAAGCCCTTGATGCTCGCGGTGTGGATGAATCCCTGATCATCCGGCTTGATCAGCTTGCCCATCAGATCGAGAGCCTTTCGATACCGGCACCGCAATCAGGCACCGTACCGGAGGCTGTCATAGGCCGTCTGGAAGCGCTGATCGGACGTGCCGAAGCAACTGTGTCGCGCAGCATTGATCCACTGCCTGGACTTGAAACGCTCGATGCCAGGTTGGCCGATATCGCAACAAAGCTCCAGCAGGCTGAAGTCTCTGCCGCCGGTCACGCCATGCAGCCGGTGAACGGACTTGAGAACGTCGAAGCCCAGCTTGCCGAAATTTCGGCCCGGCTCGACAGGCCCTATATCGAGCAAGCCCCGGTGATGATGCCAGGGATCGAGAACCTGGAAGCAAGGCTGGCTGATATCGCTGATCGGCTGGATATGTCGAGCAACGGCAGCTCTGGTCCCAGCGACCAGGCGATGCGCGGGCTTGAGGATCAGATCGCCAACCTCTCCCGCCTGATCAGCTCGGCGCCTGCCAGTGCAGGGAGCGAGGCATTTGACGAGCGTCTGGCCTCCATCGAGGAGCATCTGGCAACCAGCGATGAATTTGTGGTTGAAGCAGCCCGTCAGGCTGCGGAGGCCGCACTGTCGGCCTATTCAGGTCAGATGGGCAGTGCTCCATCACCGCAATCGCTTGCAAACATGGAAGTCATTACCGCTCTGGCTGACGACCTCAGGGCGCTGGAAGGTCTGAGCCGCAAGACCGAGGATCGGACCACGCGCGCATTCGAGGCCGTTCAGGAAACCATGCTGAAGATCGCCGGACGTCTGGAACGCCTCGATGCGCCAGCGCCGGCATTTCATGAGGACGGTTCTAACACCGCTCGTGCCGCGGGCGGCGGTTCGCAAGGCCCCATCGAAGCCACCATGCCGCAAGCCTCGACGCAACCTATCGACAACGAGATGCGGTCGGCGGGTGAGAATGATGAAGGGTTTGCCGAGATGGGCCGCGCGCGTGCGCAGCAGGCAGTTCAACCTGCAAGGTCGCCATCGGAAGCTGCCGCGATGGCTGCAGCCTTTGCGGCAAGCCAGGAGACAGATGCAGAGGACGACGATAGGTCATCACGCTCGAACAGCACAGGCGACAAGTCGTTCCTCTCGGGTCTGGCAGCGCGGATCAGGCCCGGCAAGGACACTTCCAAGTCGCAAGCCGAACCGCACTTTGCTGTAGACGATTCACCACCACTTGATCCATCAATGGAGATGGATGCCGAAACCGCCAACATGCCGCTCGAACCCGGATCGGGCGCGCCGGATATAAATCGCATCCTGCAAAAGGTGCGCGAGGCCCAGGCGGCGGAACGCCAGCGCGGTGGAAGCCCTGCTGACAACGGTTCGGAAAAGTCGGAATTCCTGGCTTCTGCCCGTCGCGCCGCCATGGCTGCAGCCGCTGAAGTCGACACCATCGGCAAAAGCAACAAGAGCGGCGGCGGTGGCATGCTGGAGGTTCTGAAGTCGCGGCGGCGTCCGATTTTGATGGCTGCCGGCGCGGTTCTGCTGGCGATCATGTCTTACCCACTGGTGTCCGGACTCCTCTCTGGAGACAACGAAAACATTGCTGCGGTCGAACCGGCAATCGTTGAACCTGCCGATTCTCTCGAGCAAACCGATATGCCTGTCGATGCGCAGAATCTGGTGGCCGACACACAGAACGAGCAGCCTGTCACGCAAACACGTTTGCCTGAGGTCCGGGTGATAGAGCCTGGCGCGGATACAGAGTCCGAGATGACCGAAGTCGGGCCGGTTTCGACATCGCCGGAAGCAACAGCGGCCATCACGCCGATCGAAGATGTGGCACCGTCAGCTGACAACGTTCTCACCGCTGCACTCGATGCGCTTCCCGCCGATGCTGCAACCGGGGCGCTCAAGGCAGCTGCGGCTGCGGGAAATCCACTGGCATTCTACGAGATCGGTGCACGCTTTACCGAGGGACGCGGCGTTCCTGTCGATCTCAAGTCAGCCGGGACCTGGTATCAGCGCGCCGCTGATCTCGGGCACGCACCTTCCCAGTACCGGATCGCCAATTTCTACGAAAAAGGCAGTGGCCTCGAGCGCAATCTCGATGCTGCCAAGAAATGGTACCAATTGGCGGCAGAGCAGGGCAACATAAGCGCAATGCACAATCTCGCAGTCCTCTATGCAACTGCTGGAGCCGTGCCTGATTACGAAAACGCCGCTGAATGGTTTACCCGTGCCGCTGAAGTTGGCGTGCGCGACAGCCAGGTCAATCTCGCGATCCTCTATGCTCGTGGCGACGGAGTGCCTCGGGATCTGGAGAAATCCTACAAATGGTTTGCCATCGCAGCCAATGATGGCGACAAGGATGCAGCGGTCAAGCGTGACGAGGTGTTCAATGCGCTTCGCCCTGAGCAGGCCGAGGCAGCCCGCGCATCGGTCGCCAACTGGACCGCACAGCCCATCGAGGCTGATGCCAATGAGGTTGAGGTGCCAGCTTCCTGGCAAGGAGCGTCCACCGAAACCGCTTCAGTGGACATGAGCAAGGCGATCCGCAACATTCAGGCCATTCTCAACAACAATGGTTTTGATGCCGGCCCACCCGATGGTGTCATGGGCAAAAAGACCGTCGCGGCGCTCAAGCAGTTCCAGACTTCAATCGGCATGGAAGCCACTGGTGAAATCGACGACAAGCTGGTCAAGGAATTGCTCGCGCGCAACGGATAGGCTGGTTCCAACTGGTGTCACTCCGATGCGTGCAACCGGCCAGAAACAGTCGAGCCATTCGACAGCATTGCCAATGGCACGGTTGGCTGGAGCGAGCTATTCGAGTGATTGCTAATTTCCGTCATTTCAAGGCGTTAGTTCGGATTGCCGCGGTTCCATCGGCACGCGGCATGCTATCATGTCACGGTCGGCGCGAAAAAGTTCGACGACACCGGCAAAACCGCGCCGGAATAGCTCAACTGATTTGACTCGCACCGTCTAAACGCGCAAAACCGTTTTGTCGGGCAATACCCGGCGTAACCCTTTTTCCCGTCATGGACGCCCGGGGGCGCTAGGTGACTATTTACCTGCCGATCGCAGAATTGTCGGTCAATATCTTCGTCATCCTCGGGATGGGCGCGGCAGTGGGTTTCCTGTCCGGTATGTTTGGCGTCGGCGGCGGGTTTCTGATCACGCCGCTTCTGATTTTCTACAACATTCCACCGGCCGTTGCCGTTGCCACCGGCGCCAACCAGGTCGTCGCGTCCTCGGTTTCAGGTGCCCTTGCGCATTTCCGGCGTGGCACTCTCGATATCAAGCTTGGGCTCGTGCTGCTGGTGGGAGGTCTGGCCGGCGCCACGGTCGGCATTCAGATATTCTCGATGTTGCGTCGACTTGGTCAGCTCGATTTGATCATCTCATTGCTTTACGTCGTTTTCCTCGGGTCAGTCGGCGGGCTGATGCTCTGGGAGAGCGTGATTTCCCTGCGCCGCGCCGCCCAGAACAAGCCGTCTTCGCTGCGCAAGCCCGGCCAGCACAATTGGGTGCACCGTCTTCCGTTCAAGATGCGGTTCAAGCGGTCCAAGCTTTACCTCAGCGTGATCCCGATCATCATGCTGGGCTTCGCGATTGGTATCCTGACATCTGTGATGGGTGTGGGCGGCGGCTTCATCATGGTCCCGGCGATGATTTATCTGTTGCGCATACCGACCAGCGTTGTGATCGGTACGTCGCTGTTCCAGATCATTTTCGTCACGGCCTTCACCACGGTCGTTCAGGCGGCGACAAACTATTCGGTCGATATCGTGCTGGCCTGGCTGTTGATGGTCGCTGGCGTTATCGGCGCACAATATGGTGTCCGCGTCGGCCAGAAAATGCGTGGCGAGCAATTGCGCGCTGGCCTTGCGCTACTGGTTCTCGCCGTTGGAATCAGACTTGGTTTCGGACTGGTGTTGCCGCCCGATGAAGTCTACTCGGTGGTCAGCGGGAGCTTCGGATTCTGATGCGCGCCGCAATTTGCATGCTTTGTCTCTCCGTGTTTGCGAGTTTTCCTGCCGCAGCCCAACTCGCCGAGCCGGTGGTGACGATCAACGACAAGTTTTCAGAGCGGATCGATATCGGTATATCGACCAATGAAATCGCCATCACCTCCGATTTTTCTGGCGCGGATATCACTGTCTTCGGTGCGATCGAGGCCGCGGACGAATTGTTGCTGGCAACTTTCGCCTACGACATTGTCGTGGCCCTGGAAGGCCCGCGCAAATCCTCCACTGTCCGGCGCAAGGAGCGCGTTGCAGGCATCTGGATCAACCGGCATTCGATCCGGTTTGAGCCGATCCCGGCGTCCTACTCGATGTCGAGCACCCGTCCACTGGCCGATATCGGCAACATGATGGAGCTCGCCTCGCGCGATATCGGCATTAACAATATTCGTCTTGTGCCCACCGGCGGCGTTGGCGACGGCTCAAGGCTGACGGAGTTTCGCGAAGCACTGCGGCGGATCAAGCAGGCGAGCGGATTGTACCAGCGCTACCCGACCGGCGTGCAGTTCATTTCCAAGGCGCTGTTTCGCGCTACAGTCCGGCTTCCGGCCAATATCCCTGTCGGCCAGCACACGGTCCGCGCTGTTCTTTACAAGAACAACCAGTTCGTGATGGAACGGGAGATCCCGCTGCGCGTGGTAAAGACCGGCCTTGAGCAGTTCATTTTCAATTTCGCCCATGCATACGGGCTGGCCTACGGTATCATCGCGGTGCTTCTTGCCACGCTGACCGGATGGCTCGGCAGCGTCATTTTCCGCAAGGATTGATCAGTGCCGGCAATGAGGCAAGCAGAGCTGTGACAAGAGACCAATCCCGCATGATCGCAACAGCCTGGTTCCTGGCGGGTCTTGGCGCGGTCCCGTTTGTCGCGATGGCATTGGCCAGCATTGTCTCGCCGGAATTCGCCGCCGCTCGGCTTGGCGGCGACGCAGCCTTTCTTGGCTATGGCGCAGTTATCCTGTCCTTCATGGGCGGCGTGAGGTGGGGCCGCGCACTGTCGCTCGAAGACCCGGCCCGCGCTGCCGAGCAAATTATCCTGAGTGTCGCCCCATCGCTGGCTGCCTGGCTGGCATTGCTGATTGACCGGCCCTTGTCGCTGCTTCTGCTCATGGCAGGTTTCGCGCTGCAGGCTGCTTGGGATGCGCAAAGTGCCCGAAATGGCCTTCTGCCGCGCTGGTTTGGCCGGGTGCGTCTGACCATCAGTGCCATTGTCGTCGCGTCGATCATCCTCGTCATGCTGGCATAAAAATCGGGAGTGTCGTGATCAGCCGTTCATCCGGTTGAAAGCCACGGAATAGATCCGCTCCCGGCCAATCAGATGCGCCACAAGCTGGTTGCGATCGAACAGCCCGCGCATCGCCGGATGACGCAGTTCCAGTCCACCAGTGGTCGAACCGAAGGCCGGCATCAACAGCCGCTTGCCGTCACTGGCAAAACACGGCCGCCGCACGCCCTTGCCCCGTCGGACCACGCGGGCTGTCGGATGCAGATGCCCGGCAATTTCGCCGTCCGCCATGCCGGATTTCGGCTCATGTCGGAACACCAGCGTTTCCACGTGCAATTCGCTGCAGAAATGGCCTTCTAATCCTACTGGCCTGTCGGGATCGTGATTGCCTTCGATCCAGGTCCAGTCGCGGCCCCGCTGCAAGGCTTTAAGCTGGTCCCGGTAGCATTCGGGCAAATGCGCCGACCCGCTCCGGTCATGAAAACTGTCGCCAAGACTAATGACCAGACGTGGATTGTACCGCGTCACCACTTCGCCGAGCCGCGCCAGCGTGGCTGCAGTGTCATAGGGTGGCAAAAGCATGCCACGGCGCGCAAACGCCGCCCCCTTTTCGAGATGCAGGTCGGACACCACCAGCGCGCCGCTATCGGGAAGCCACATCACGCCTGCGCGGTCGCATGTCACCGCCGTGCCGTTGACGATCACATCGACGGTCAGCGGACCGGGGGCCGGAATGTCTGTTCTGAGCGCCGCAGCTCCGCCGTGCATGCCTGTTCCGTTCAAGTCTGGTTCTGCGCCTCGGCAAGCAGGTCGTCCGCTGCCTCGGCCAAAATACTCTCATGCGCCTCGCCGGCAACAGATTCGCGTCCGATTTCCAGCATGATCGGAACCGCCAGCGGCGATATGCGCTCAAGCGCCCGGTGCCGTATATGGCCCTTGATTCGCTTGAGCATAGCGCCGAGCCGCTGAATATCCAAAAGCCCCTGAGCCGCATCAGCCCGCGTCGCGCGCATCAGAATGTGGTCCGGCTCATGGCTTCGAAGCACGTCATAAATCAGGTCTGCAGATACCGTGACCTGGCGGCCGGACTTCTCCTTGCCGGGGTGTCGTCGCTCGATCAGGCCCGAGATTACGGCGCAGGCCCGGAAGGTACGCTTGAGCATCCAGGATTCGTTCAGCCAGGCATCGAGATCGTCGCCGAGCATGTCCTCGTCAAACAATTCGCCAAGGTCAAGGCGCCCGTCTGAAATCATCGCGCCCATGTCCTCAAGCCCCCAAACCGCCAGGGAGTAATCGGTGGCCACGAAGCCGAGCGGCTGCGCCCGCAGGCGTTCTAGCCTCCGGGTCAGGAGCATACCCAGAGTCTGGTGCGCGACGCGGCCTTCGAAAGGATAGAACACCATGAAAAAGCGCTCAGCCCGCGGAAACGTCTCGATCAGCAGGCTGTCCCGGGCCGGCAACTGCGAGACCTGCTGCTGCATCTTGAGCCAGTCCGTCACCTGATCGGGCAGCGCTCCCCATTTCGCGGGATCGGCAATCATCGCGCGGACGCCCTCGGCCAGATAGGTCGACAGCGGAAACTTGCCGCCGGCATAGGCCGGAACTTTCGGGTCCTGATCCCAGGCCTTGGAGACCAGGCACTCGTTCTCGCGGATGCCCTCGAACCGCAGGATCTTGCCTGAAAAGAGAAACGTGTCTCCAGGCGCCAGCGTTTCGAGAAAATACTCCTCGACCTTGCCCAGCGGTGGCCCGCCGCGCCCGGACAGTGTTCCGTTCTTGCGGCTGGTCATCCGCACATTGAGCATCGGCGCCTCGATGATGGTGCCGATATTGAGCCGGTATTGCTGCGCCACCTGCGGGTTCGAGATCCGCCACAGACCATCGGCGCGCTTGCGGATACGGGCATAGCGCTCATAGCTTTTCAGTGCATAGCCGCCGGTTGCGACGAACTCGATCACCTTGTCGAAAGTCTCGCGGTCGAGGCTCGCATAGGGCGAGGCGCTGGTCACCTCTGCGTAAAGATCATCCGCATCGAAGGGTGCGGCCGCCGCCATCCCCAGCACGTGCTGGGCCAGCACATCGAGCCCGCCATCGCCGCCCGAAGGCGTATCCTGCGCGCCGACATAATTGGCGTCGATCGCCGCCTGGCACTCGAGAACTTCAAACCGGTTGGCTGGCGTCAGGATCGCCCGGCTTGGCTCGTCCATGCGGTGATTGGAGCGGCCGATGCGCTGCGCCAGCCGACTTGCACCCTTGGGCGCGCCGACATGGACGACCAGATCGACATCGCCCCAGTCGATCCCCAGATCGAGCGTCGAGGTGGCGACCACGGCTCGGAGTTCATTGCGCCCCATCGCCGCTTCGACACGGCGGCGCTGCGCCGCATCCAGCGATCCGTGATGCAGCGCTATCGGCAGATTGTCGTCGTTGACCCGCCACAGCTCCTGAAAAAGCAGTTCCGCCTGGCTGCGGGTGTTGACAAAGATCAGCGTGGTGCGGTGGTCCTTGATGGTCTGGTAGACGTCGGGGATGGCATAGCGCGCCGAATGCCCGGACCAGGGAATCCGCTCGGCGCTCTCAAGAATGGTGATCACCGGGCTGGCCCCGCCGGCAACCGTGATCCTCCCGGCCAGTTCATCGCTGTCAGGGCGCTGCGGCACCAGCCAGCGCTGCAGTTCTTCCGGATCAGCCACCGTGGCCGAAAGCCCGATGGTGCGCAGGCCGGGCGCAAGCTGGCGCAGTCTGGCCAGCGCCAGCGACAGCAGATGGCCGCGTTTGGAGGCAATCAGCGAATGCAGTTCGTCGAAGATCACATAGCGCAGGCCGGCAAACAGCCGCTCGGCATGGCCGTTGGCGATCAGCAGCGACACCTGCTCCGGCGTGGTCAGCAGGATGTCGGGCGGATCGGTGCGCTGTCGGGCCCGTTTGGATTGCGGCGTATCACCGGTCCGGGTTTCGATCCGCACCGGCAGACCCATTTCCTCGACCGGGCGGGCCAGATTGCGTTCGATGTCGACAGCCAGTGCTTTCAAGGGCGAGATATAAAGCGTGTGCAGCGATCTGAAACCGGCGGCGCCGGGTTTGGGTTTGCCGCGCGTTGCAAGCTCGGTCAGGCTCGGCAGAAAACCGGCCAGCGTCTTGCCTGCGCCGGTTGGCGCAATCAGCAGCATTGAACGACCCGATGCAGTCTCTGCCAGAAGTTTCAGCTGATGCGCGCGCGGATGCCAGCCGCGGCTGGCGAACCAGCCGAGGAAGGGCTCGGGCAGAACAAAGCCCGGACTATCAGGATGAGATAAGGATTCGGCTTTCACAGAGGGCAATCTAGTGCAGCCCAGGCTCCGCTCCAAGCGGATCCGCACAGATGAATTCAGGTGGTCGTCTGCGCACGGGCAGAGATCCCCGGGACAATTCTCAAGAGAAGTCGGTGGACTCTGTCCTCTTGGCGGCCGCTGGCGGCAAGATAACCGGACGAAGAGAGGCTTCCGGTTGTTTGCGGGCGATCACCAGGAACCCCATGATGGGCTTTCCGCCATCAGAGCGTATTGCTTCACGCGCCAACCGCTCGATGAGGAGGCCATGCTTTTCAAGAACCGACCGGATATAGGGAGCGCCATGACAATAGCGCAACGAGGTCTGCAACAACCAGCAGGTCTCGTCGTCCCCTGCCTCACAAGAGAAGGCAAGCAGCCCACCGGGTGTGGCGAGTGCCGATGCAACACCGATGACGCCGTCCAGATCGCCGAAATAGGCAAACACATCGGACGCCGCGACCAGTTCAGCCGCTTCGGCACCAGTGAGGCGCGCAGCCGGGATGCCATGCAGAATATCGGCCTGGCCCAGGCGGTCATAGACGCTTTTCTCCCCGGCTTTCGCCAGCATTCCCTGCGAAAGGTCATACCCTTCAAGCCAGGAGGTTTTGCGCCGGATCCGTTCGCCAAACAGGCCGGTGCCGCAACCGAGATCAATGACCTTGGCAAACTGCGCGTCCAGACCGGCAACCTCGCCCAGCAGCGCAGTCAGACGTTCCGGCACGCAATAGCCAAGATCTTCCACCAAGGCCGTATCAAACCGGTCTGAATAACCGTCGAACAAGGCTTCGACATATTCGGATGGCGGCGTTGATGGCATTTCGGCTTGTCCGGTCAGGGACAATTTCAGGCTCGCGCCGAAGATATCGACCGGTGAGAGCGCCAGCACCTTGCGCCAGGCGTCAGCAGCGCCCGCCAGATCTCCTGCCTTTTCGCGATAGCCGCCGAGCCCGTGCCAGCCTGCGGCCCACTGCGGCGCCAATTCGAGCGCCTGCATCTGCAAATCCACGGCAGCGCCCAAATCGCCACCCTCGGCGTATTGCCGAGCGTAATTGGCGCGGCGATCGGCAGTCAGATCGCCAGAGGAAAGCTGATGAGATGTCATAGGTTGACCAAGAAGGAACAGAGGCCGAGCCTATGCTGCCGCTGAGAGTAAAACGCAAGCCCTTTCGCAGGGAGCGAAGTCGCCCTACCTATGCAAGATGGCTATGAAACCTGAAGACCTGCTGATCCCCCGCCGCGAAGGGCTTTACTGTCCACCGGGAGACTTCTTTATCGATCCGGTGCGCGGCGTAGACCGAGCACTGATCACCCATGGTCATGCAGATCATGCCCGCGCCGGCCATGGTCATGTGCTGGCGACGGCAGAGACGCTCGACATCATGGCGATCCGCTACGGTGCCGACCATGCCGGCGCCACCCAGGCAGCCGCTCTCGGCGAGGTAATCCGCGTCAGGGATGTGACCGTTACATTCCATCCAGCCGGCCATGTGCTCGGATCGGCCCAGATTGCCGTCGAGAAGGACGGTATGCGCATCGTCGCCTCCGGTGACTACAAGCCAAGACCGGACCCGACCTGCGCCACGTTCGAGCCGGTCGCCTGCGATGTTTTCATCACCGAAGCAACCTTTGCCCTGCCGGTGTTCCGCCATCCCGATGCAGGTGACGAGATCAACCGGCTGCTGCGCTCGGTCAAACGCAATACGGACCGGGCGCACCTGGTCGGCGTCTATTCGCTCGGCAAGGCGCAGCGGGTGATCCGGCTGATCCGCGATGCGGGATACGAAAAGCCATTGTTCATTCACGGTGCCCTTCAGAAGCTTTGCGATTATTACGAAAGCCGAGGGATCGCTCTTGGTGATCTGCGCCCGGCCACGGTTGATGCCGGCGCCAAGGGCGATTTCGCCGGCGCCATCGTGCTCGGGCCGCCCTCCGCCTTTGGCGACAAATGGGCCCGCCGGTTTCCCGATCCGCTTGTCAGCTTCGCTTCCGGCTGGATGCAGGTGAGGGCCCGTGCCCGCCAGCGCGGCGTTGAGCTGCCGCTGGTCATCTCCGATCATGCCGATTGGGACGAACTGGCGCAGACCATTGAGGCCGTCGCCCCGGGCGAGGTCTGGGTCACCCATGGTCGTGAAGAAGCCCTGGTGCGCTGGTGCGCAATGCAGGGCATTCCCGCCAAGCCGTTGCATCTTGTCGGTTACGAAGACGAGGGGGACTGAGCCGTGAACCGCTTCGCCGACCTCCTCGACATGCTGGCCTTTACGCCCTCACGCAATGCCAAGCTCTCGCTGCTGCAGGACTATTTCCGCACGGTGCCGGATCCCGAGCGCGGTTATGCGCTCGCAGCCATCGCCCGCGATCTGGATATCCCGGCAGTCAAACCGGCGCAATTGCGAGAACTGATGTCCACCCGCATGGATCCCGAACTGTTCGGCTATTCCTATGATTATGTTGGCGATCTCGCAGAGACCATCGCGCTGGCCTGGCCTGCCAACGGCGAAGCTCTCGCCGGGCGGAACGATGCTCCGGGACTGGCAGAAGTGGTCGAGACCTTGCAGGCGTCCTCGCGCCGGGAGGGGCCGGCACTGGTCGAGGCGTGGCTTGATCGTCTTGATCCGCCGGGCCGCTATGCGCTGCTCAAACTTGTAACGGGCGGGTTTCGGATGGGCCTGTCGAGCCGCTTGATCAAGCAGGCGCTGGCAGCCTTCGGCAATGTCGAAGTCAATGAGATCGAGGAACTCTGGCATGGACTGACCCCGCCCTATGCCGACTTGTTTGCCTGGCTGGAAGGTTCTGGCCTAAAGCCGGTCAATGCGGCGGCAGCGCCGTTCCGACCGGTGATGTTGTCCCATGCCATCGACACAAAGGACTTCGAGAAACTCGACCCCGAAGAATTCGCCGCCGAATGGAAATGGGACGGCATCCGGGTGCAGGCAACATCCGAGCGCGGGATCAGCCGGCTCTACAGCCGCACCGGCGACGACATCTCCGCGGCCTTTCCAGATCTGGTCGATGCGATCGCCTTTGATGGCGCGCTTGATGGCGAGTTGCTGGTCGCCCGGCCGAATGGCGACGGAATTGAAACCGGCAGTTTTTCCGATCTGCAGCAGCGTCTCAACCGAAAGACCGTGACCGCCAAACAGCTTCGCGACCACCCGGCGTTCTTCCGCGCCTATGACCTCCTTCAGGATGGGGCGGACGATCTTCGCACCATGCCCTTCATCGAGCGCCGGGGCCGGCTAGAAGCCTTTGTCTCGAAACTCGAACCAACGCGCTTTGATTGCTCTGAAATGCTGGCATTCGAAAGCTGGGACCAACTTGCCGCTCTTCGCGCCGAACCGCCTCTGCTTGTAATCGAAGGGGTCATGATCAAGCGCAAGGCCGCGCCCTATATTCCGGGCCGGCCGAAAGGTGAATGGTTCAAGTGGAAACGCGATCCGTTCCTGATCGACGCAGTGCTGATGTACGCCCAGCGTGGCCATGGCAAGCGCTCGGGTTTTTACTCCGACTACACCTTCGGCGTCTGGCGCGAGCCGGGCGAACTGGTGCCGGTGGGAAAGGCCTATTTTGGCTTCACCGACGAGGAACTTCTGCAGATCGACAAATATGTCCGCGACAACACCATCGAGCGCTTTGGACCAGTCCGATCCGTGCGTGCAGGGATGGAAAAGGGATTGGTGTTCGAGGTCGCATTCGAAGGCATCAACCGATCCAGTCGGCACAAATCCGGCGTTGCGATGCGCTTTCCCCGCATCAGCCGGTTGCGCTGGGACAAGCCGCCAGGCGAGGCCGACAACCTTGAAACCCTTGAGCGGATGATCGACGGCGTCGAATGATGCACTTGCCCGCTGCGTACGCTATGACTATGTGAAAGCTGACGCAACACGGGAACCGCCTGCATGAGCAATGGTCTGACACGCTTTCTGGGCGATACGCCCGGCCGCACCGCACTCAAGCTGCTGGTCGCGTCTTTCGTGGTCGGCGTGATCATGGCCGCGTTCAACTGGTACCCGGTCGACGTGTATTACTGGTTCCGCGATTTCGTGGTCAATCTCTGGGAAACCGGCTTTGCCGCATTGGGTCGCTTCGGCGGTTACCTGGTGCTGGGCGCATGTGTGGTCATCCCGCTGTTCATCATCATGCGGCTTTTCAGCATCCGCAGATAAAATCAGCGCTCAGACGAATTGCGCAGCGGCCTCGAATGTCAGCATGTGTCGCCTGGCGACTGCGTCGATGTCGCGGCTGTAGCCGCCGCCTAGAACCGATGCGACCGGAATGCCGCGCTGCCTGAAGAACGAGAACACCCGCGTGTCGCGGTCCTTCAGGCCCTGATCTGTGAGTGACAGGCGCCCCAGCCTGTCGTTCTCATGCGGATCGACACCCGCATTGTAGAAAACCAGGTCCGGCGCGAAATCCTCAATGCTGCGCGGCAGAAGCCAATCCAGCGTTTCAAGATAGGCCTCGTCGCGCACCCCGTCGGGCAGCGCCACATCGATTGACGAGGTCTGCTTGCGCGTCGGATA
Organism: Hoeflea sp. AS60; assembly: GCF_038900115.1. Classification (NCBI taxonomy): domain Bacteria; kingdom Pseudomonadati; phylum Pseudomonadota; class Alphaproteobacteria; order Hyphomicrobiales; family Rhizobiaceae; genus Hoeflea; species Hoeflea sp. AS60. Next base: position 1,508,318 of record NZ_JBBMQP010000001.1, read on the forward strand.
GTTCTTTTCGCCATGCACCGAAACTGTTCGGATGGCCTTTACCCCACCGCAGATTTCGGCAGTGCCATCACCCTGATGCACATCGAGATCGATCACCAGAACCCTGTCAACTTCGCCGTCGGCAAGCAGCAGGTGCGATGCCACCGCCACATCGTTGAAGGTGCAGAACCCGGCGCCTTGCGCACGCCGTGCATGGTGGCTGCCGCCGGCTGTGTTGCAGGCGATGCCTTCGGAAAGCGCCAGTCGCGCCGCCATTACTGTTCCGGAGGTGGCGAGCCGCGCCCTCATGCTCACCCGCTCGCTGACCGGAAACCCGATCTCGCGCTCGATGGCGGCAGGAACGTTGCAGGCAAGCACCTGATCCACATAGACCCGGTCATGGGCGAGTGTCAGCCATTCGGCAGAGGCCGGTGCAGGCATATGAAAGATCGCACGCGATCCGAGGTCGGCGTCCCGTATAAGTTCCATAAGCCGCGTGTACTTGCCCATCGGAAACCGGTGATCCGGGGAAAAGTTGGCGTCATAGTCTGGTGCGTGAACAATCGGCAGCATTGGCATTCGTTCCATATGGGGCGCTCCGCTGTACGCGTCCATCAAAAGCTTTGATCGGGGTATCGGCGATCGCCCCTTTACAGCGGCAGCGAACTCGAACAGGAAAGAGACTTCACTTCCCGCCGGACCTCCCCGCTTGACCGATCTCCTGCTCAAAACCGACCCATTGCCGCCCGAAGGCCGTCCCTTCGACGTCAGCAACCGCCTGGTGCTTGCCATCGCCGTGCCGATGACGCTGGCCTTTCTGACCACGCCGCTGCTGGGCCTGGTCGACACCGCTGTCGTTGGCCGGTTGGGCAACGCGGCGCTATTGGGCGGACTGGCGATTGCGGCGATCCTGTTTGATCTGGTGTTCGCCACCTTCAATTTCCTGCGCTCCTCGACCACCGGTCTGGTCGCCCAGGCCATGGGCCGGGATGATCCGACCGAAGAACAGGCAATTTTCTGGCGCTCGCTGATGATTTCGGTCGTTGCCGGTGTCGCCATCATAGCCGCGACGCCATTGCTGCTGGCCGGAGGATTGGCTTTCATGGGAGCTGAAGGCGAGGTAGCCGCTGCAGCTTCGACCTATCTGGTGATCCGGGCGATGTCAGCCCCTGCTGCCTTGGCCAATTACGCCATCCTCGGCTACGTGCTCGGCCGCGGCATGGGCGGAACCGGACTTCTGTTGCAAACCGTCATCAATGGCACCAATATCGTCCTGTCGATCTGGTTCGGGCTTGGACTAGATTATGGCCTTCAGGGGGTAGCGCTCGCCACGGTGATTGCAGAAATCACCGGCTGCGCGATCGGCTTTTTGATCATCCGCAACAGGTTTGATCGTGCCCATAGGCCGTCATGGAAGCAGATCATCTACCGCCCGTCCTTGATGCGGTTGTTGGCGCTCAACGGCGACATCATGATCCGCTCCTTTGCGCTCATAGCCGCCTTCGCCTGGTTTACGCGGCTCGGCACCGGATTTGGCGAGAACACCCTGGCCGCCAACGCCATCCTGATGAACTTCTTCATGGTCGCGGGCTACTATCTTGATGGCTTTGCCACGGCTGCCGAGCAACTTGCAGGGCGCGCGATTGGCGCCCGCTACCGGCCGGCCTTTGACAAGGCGGTCCGCTTGACGGTCATCTGGGGCTTTGCGCTCGCAGGCTTCACCACCTGCTTCTTCCTGATCTTCGGAAATTCAGTCATCGGCGTGATGACGACGCTCGAATCGGTGCGCATAGAAGCCGGGTCGTATCTGTTCTGGGCGGCATTGACCGCGGTGTCCGGCGTCCTCGCCTTCGAGATGGACGGTGTCTATATCGGCGCCACCTGGTCGCGCGACATGCGCAACATGATGCTGTTGTCGCTCGCCCTGTTCATTGGCCTGTCCGTTGCACTCACCGAAATCTGGGGCAATCTCGGGCTCTGGATCTCTCTGAACATATTCCTGGGCGCGCGCGGCTTCACCTTGCTCGCACTTCTGCCACGCCGTCGAGACGCAGCCTTCGGTCGGACTTGAGCCTACTCGGGAATGGTGAGTGCCGCGTAATGTTCGGTTCTGCTGTCGCGCAGATCGGAAATCTTCGTGAGGCCTTCACGATCGCAGATGCGCGACAGGTCCCGCAATATCCGACCCGGAAGCAGCGGTCCGCCATAGATGAACCCGGTGTAGAGCTGAATGATGTCAGCGCCCGCCCGTATTTTCTCCGCAGCCGTTTCGCCACTGTCGATCCCGCCAACGCCGATCAGCGGCATGTCAGGCCCCAGCTTCTGCCGCATCTTGGCGAGCACGATTGTCGATCGGGCATAGACAGGCCGTCCTGATAATCCACCCGATTCGGCGCTCTTCACGTCATCGGCGAGGCCGGTGCGCGACAGCGTCGTGTTCGAGATGATCAAACCGTCGAGCTTGTGCGCCAGGCATTCGGCCGCGATATCATCAAGGTCCGGCTCGGTAAGGTCGGGCGCGATCTTGAGAAACAGCGCGATCCGTTTGGCCTTTGCATCGCGTTCGGCAACAACCCGGCCCAACAGCTCCGAGAGGGCTTGACGGGTTTGCATGTTGCGCAGGCCAGGCGTGTTCGGCGAGGAAACATTGACGGCGAAATAATCGGCCACATCGGTAAAAACCGAAATCCCGGTGACATAATCACCGACGCGGTCTTCGCTGTCCTTGTTGGCGCCGATGTTGATGCCGAGAATGCCCTCCTTGCGGCGGACCGCAATCCGGGCATGTGCCTCGGCATGGCCCTTGTTATTGAACCCCAGCCGGTTGATCACGGCATGGTCCTTGACCAGGCGGAAGATCCGCGGCCGCGGATTGCCGGTCTGCGGCTTGGGCGTCACCGTCCCAACCTCGACAAACCCGAACCCGAGCCGCGTCAGTTCGGAAGGAACCTCGGCGTTCTTGTCGAACCCGGCCGCCATGCCCAGTGGATTGGGAAACGCCAGTCCCGCGACATTGACCGCAAGGCGCGGATCGCGGTCAGCCCGGCAACCGGGCACCAGCCCGCTCTTGAGTGCCTTGAGTGAAAGGCCGTGCGCTGTTTCCGGATCGATGGTGAAAAGCGCGCTTCGGCCAAGTCCGTCAAACAGGCTCATCACGACTCCATGTCCGGAAACACGTGCGCACCGTCGGGGCCGAGCGGCAGCGGTTTGACCCATTTGACCGCCGACAGGGGCATTTCTGCATAGAGATGCGGAAACAGCGCGCCGCCGCGCGACGGTTCGAAGATCAGCTTTTCGCCAAGCGCGCTCGCATCAACAGCCACCAGCAACAGGTCTTCCTGCCCGACAAAGTGCCGTTGCGCTGTCTCGATGGCCTGCTCGCGGGTCGAGAAGTGAATGAACCCGTCTGCCAGATCTATGGGCGCGCCGGTAAATTTGCCCTCGGCTTCAGCCGTGCGCCAGAGCGCGTCCGGTGTGATCTTGTAGATTGTCGCATGCATGCCTGATCGTCTCGCTTTTCTGAGGCCGGGTCCGTCCAGGCCGTTACGCGACAGCTTTCAGGGACCCATTCTCGATTTTGTCTTGATTGCGTGTCATCACATACAGAAACAGGAGTGTGCCGTCATGACCCGTTTTACAATTCTCTCCGTTTCCGTGTTGGCGTTGATCGCACCAGCGCAAGCCTTTTCCCAGGAAACGGTTGCAAGCCGCTATACCATGGAGAAGACAGACAACGGTTTTGTCCGTCTCGATACTGAGACTGGCGAGATGTCCATTTGCACGCAGAAAGCCGATCAGCTTGTGTGCAGGCTTGCCGCTGATGAACGCCGCGCATTCGAGGAAACCCTTTCCGATCTCTCCGCACGTGTGGAGACACTTGAGAGCCGTCTTGATGCCTTGGCCCCGGCAGGCGACGGAGCCGATATGCCCGACGAAGCGGAACTCGACCGCGCCATCGGGGCCATGGAAAAGATGATGCGCCGTTTCTTCGGCATGGTCGATGACTTGCGCAAGGATTTCGACGAGAACCCCAGAGTCCCGCCCGAGCCGATACCGGACCGGACCTGATGCGTGTTTAGGCCAGAAGCTGGCTTGCGTTTTGGGGGGCAACCTGTGCATGCACTTGCGCGAAGCCTTGGCGCGCCGCTAAGGTGATGTCCGCAAACCGGGTTGTGACCCGGTTTGTCGCGGCAGCGCGATCAGGGGGGAGAGTGCATGGCGCAATTGACATTCATTATTGCGGACGACCATCCATTGTTTCGGGGAGCCATGCGGCAAGCCCTGGAGGGGATAGGCGCCACTATTGATATTCTGGAAGCAGGCGATCTCGAAAGCGCCCGCAAGATTGCTGGCGATCATCCCGAAGCGGATCTTATTCTTCTGGATCTGACCATGCCGGGTGTCTCCGGGCTGTCTGGCCTGATTGCCTTTAGAGCAGAATTTTCCAGCCTGCCGGTCGTTGTCGTGTCTGCCACCGACGATGTTTCCACCATGCGCCGGGCACTGGAGCTGGGCGCGTCCGGATTTATCTCGAAGTCCGCCAGCATCGATGAAATCCGCCAGGGTGTGCGCATTGTGCTCGATGGTGGCATCTGGACGCCGCCCGACGTCGATCTGGGATCAGAGCACGATCAGGAAATTGCCGGCCTGATTGCCCGCATTCAGACCTTGACGCCGCAGCAGGGACGCGTGCTCGGAATGCTCGCAGAAGGCTTGCTGAACAAGCAGATTGCCTATGAGCTCAGTGTTTCAGAAGCCACGATCAAGGCACACGTTTCCGCGGTCCTGCAGAAGCTCGGTGTCGACAGCCGCACACAGGCCGTCATCCAGCTCTCCAAGATTGGCGCGGAGGTTTTGAGCCAGAGCGACTGAGCAGATCATTCTATTCTGCTGCGGTTCGCCTGGTGAATGTTACCTGATTGAGAAAGGCCCGGAGTGCCGCGGGCTTGATCGGCTTGTTCTGAACGGCAATCCGTTCTGCCTCGGCCATGGTACGCACCTCCGGTGTTCGGTCAGCGGTGACCAGCAGGGCAGGGATGTCCATCTTCCACAGTTTTCGCAGCGCGATGATGGTCTCTATGCCGGTGCCATCATCAAGATGGAAATCCGCGAAGATCACATCTGGAGCATCTTCCGTCTCTCCGAGCTTCAGGCTCTCGCTCAGTGAGTCGGAAGCCAGAACCGTGCATCCCCATCCGCTCAGCAGTAGCGTCATGCCCTCCAGGATCTTGGGTTCATTGTCGATGCAAAGAACCCGAAGCCCCTTGAGGTTGGTGTTTGCCGCATCTGCAGCCGTGCGCCGCGGCTGGGATTGAATACGCGAGATATTGGTCTCGATCGGCAACTCCACCCGGAATTCGGTGCCTTTGCCGGATTGCGAGGCGATGTCGACTGAATGCTTGAGAACCCGGGCGATGCGATCGACAATCGAGAGCCCAAGTCCCAGCCCCGATGCCGTCCGCGCGCCTTCCTCAAGCCGGGCGAATTCACGGAAAACGGTGCGGAACTTGGTTGAGGGAATGCCGATGCCGGTATCGATGACCTGGATCAGAACCTTGTCACCGCGCCTGCGGACGCCAACCAGAACCCGGCCTTCGCGGGTGTATTTGATGGCGTTCGAGACCAGGTTCTGGATCAGCCGCCGCAACAGATTGGGATCCGAGCGCACATGGACGCTGGTCGGCATCACCGTGAACTTTAGGTTCTTCTCGCGCGCCACGGGGGCAAAGTCAGTGACCACCCGTTGCAACAGATCATTGAGCGGGAAGCTTGCCAGCTGAGGCTTCATCGCCCCGGTGTCGAGCCGCGAGATATCCAGCACTGCCCCAAGAATGGCTTCCACCGATTCAAGCGAGGAGTCGATGTTCTGCACCAGCTTCTGGTCTGGCGAATTGCCAAGCCGCTCCACAAGCGTTGAGGAATAGAGCCGGGCGGCATTCAGCGGTTGCAGGATGTCATGGCCGGCTGCAGCGAGGAACCGCGTCTTGCCGATATTGGCCTCTTCGGCGGTCAGCTGCGCTTTCTCGAGTTCGCGGTTCACGCGCGTGAGTTCGGCAGTTCGTTTCGTCACCCGCTGCTCGAGCGTCTCATTGGCCTGTTTGAGTGCCATGTCGGCCGCCACCCGCTCGGTGATATCGGCATAGGTGGTGACGATCCCGCTGTCGGGCATCGGGTTCGAGCGGATCTCGATGATCCGTTTTTCAGGCCCGATGGTCAGCGAGAAGGCCTTGTCCATGATCAGGAAGCGATCCAGCGCCTCCTGCTCCTCGCCCGCCTTGAGGTCGCCGCGATCGACAAGGATGGAAATGATGTTCTCCAGCGGAAATCCAACCTGGCCGACCTGTTCCGGCAATTCCAATAGCGAGCGGAAGCGTTTGTTCCACACCGTCAGTCGGTTGGAATTATCAAACACGGTGATACCCTGGTTCATCTGCCCGAGTGCTGTCTGCAGCAGATCGCGATTGTATTGCAGTGCTTCGGACGCTTCATCGAGCAGCCGCGCCGTATCGCCCGGAATGTCGTCTGCCCGTTCGAACAAAAGCGACAGAACCAACCGGGCCGAAGCCGAGCCGATGGCGCTGCCGAGCAATTGCTCTGCAAACCGCAACAGACCCATATCGGCGGGGTCCTGTTCATTGATCCAGCGGCCGATTGCTAACTCGTGCGAATGAAAAGACCGCTCCGTCCGTTCCTGACCGAGATAGCGGCCGATGGTCTGTTTCAGGTCGCCGACCGTGACCTTGGTTTTCCAGCTGCGCCCCGACGTTGTCAGCCGCTGGCTTTCCGGAATGAACATCGCCGATTGGATCCGTTCGATGGACTTGGGTCGCCGCGACAGGGAACCGACCACATAGAACAGGCAATTGACGAGCAGGCTCAGAACCACCGCATTGAACAGCGGGTCGGAGCCCGGTCCGGAAAATCCGCTTGTGCCCGGGATGATGAAATCCAGTATGGCCGCAGCCACCTGGCTGTTGTCCGGCCCGCCCAGGCTCGGCACCATCAAAATATAGGCCCAGATGGCTATTCCGCTGGAAAGCCCGGCGATGGCGCCACGGGCATTGGCCTGCCGCCAGAACAAGCCGCCGAAGAATGCCGGCGCAAGCTGGGCGATCGCTGCAAACGACAAAAGTCCGATGGATGCCAGACCCGCATTGATGTCCGCGGCACGATAATAGGCAAACCCGAGCAGCAGGATCCCGATGATCGCCGTTCTCCGGATGGTCAGGATCAGGCCGGAAAAATCGCCGCTCTGGCCGCGGCGGTTGCGCCGTCTGAGCACCACAGGAACAATGATATCGTTTGAGACCATGATGGCCACAGCCACCGACGCCACGATGACCATCGCGGTCGCCGCCGAAAAGCCCCCGATAAAGGTGATCAGGGTGATGACCGGCATGTCGTTTGCCATGGGCAGAGCAAGCACGAAAAGGTCGCTGCCACCGCCGGACCCGAATTGCAGCACACCGGCGATGGCGACAGGCAGAACAAAAATATTGATCGCGACGAGGTAAAGCGGCAGCAGCCAGCCCGCGAGCTTCAGCTCGCCAGCCGTCCGGTTTTCCACCACCGCCACGTGGAACTGGCGCGGCAGCAGGATGATGGCGAAAGCAGACAGCACGATCAGCAATGCCCATCGCAACGGAGGCGTCTTGTAAGCCATCGCCGTCATCACGTCGGTATGGGTGGTGGCTGCTTGCAGCAGATCCCAGGGGCCATCGTACATCACGTAGAGGACGGACAGACCGATCAGCGAGAACGCCAGAAGTTTGACCAGCGATTCCATAGCGATGGCGAGGATCAGACCGTCCTGGTGTTCGGTCGCATCGGTATGGCGCGTGCCAAAAATCGCGGCAAAGGCCGCCAATACAAGAGTGACGAAAAACGAGATGTCAGACAGGAAAAAGGTCTCTGTCACCCGGTTCAATTGCTCGACATCCACCATCACCGCGACCGATGAGGAGACCGCCTTGAGCTGCAAGGCGATGTAGGGGATGGTGCCGATCACGGCAATCAGCGCGACAAGCGCTGCCACCAGAGGGCTTTTGCCGTAGCGAGCTGCCATGAAGTCGGCGATCGATGTCAGCTTTTCGGCCTTCGCCAGCGTAACGATACGTTTCAGGATAGGCATCCCGAGGGTAAACATCAGGATTGGACCGATATAGATCGCGGTGAATTCCAGTCCGCGCGAGGCTGCCAGACCAACGCCGCCAAAATAGGTCCAGGAGGTGCAATAGATCGCCAGACTGAGCGAATAGATGATCGGGCGCCCTGCCGTTCGCCGCCGTCGCTGACGCGCAGATCGGTCGCCATAGGTGGCGATGGCGAACAGCATCAGCAGATAGAAAAGAGCTGATCCGAAAACCAGCCAGCCGGGCATCATGGTCTCACTCCTCGCCACGCCTCCACAACGCAGCATAAGGCCAAAACAACACCAAACAAGGCAGCCTTTGGTTGGGCAGGCTTTGCCACCGATTCAGTTGTGTCCAACAGTATTTTTCAGATTAAAATGGTGCGGCGATCGTGTTAGATGTCGCTAAAATCGGGCAGGCGAGGCGCGCGCCAAAGCGGTTTTTCAAAGAGGGACATCGCGCGTCATACGGAGCAACTGAACATGTTGAATGAGTTCAAGGCATTTATTGCCAGGGGCAATGTTATGGATCTCGCTGTCGGCGTCATTATTGGCGGCGCGTTCGGCAAGATCGTTTCATCCTTGGTGGATGACATGATCATGCCGATTGTCGGCGCCATTTTTGGCGGGATCGATTTTTCGAATTTCTTTATCCCGCTCGCGGGCGGAGTGACGGCGCAAACGCTTGATGCTGCCAAGGAGCAGGGCGCCGTTCTCGCCTACGGCAATTTTCTGACCGTGGCGATCAATTTCGTGATCCTGGCATGGATCATTTTCCTGATGGTCAAGGCGGTGAATTCGCTGCGCAAGGAAGAAGAAGTTGCCCCAACCAAACCTGTGGCACCCCCTGCAGACATTGCGCTGCTCAGCGAGATCCGGGATCTCCTGAAGAAGTAAGATCCTGCCCCGCGCTGGTTGCTGCTGCACCAGCCGTTTGGAGGCGAAGCTTGAAATCAAGCCCTGGCATCCGAGCCGGGGCTTTTCAGTTTCAGGAGCCCGCTTGCATCAGAAAAATCGATGGATCGATCATGTCAGGACAGATGCGTGCAATCGCGGGAACAGGTAAGAGAAGCAAACGGAGTTTGCCATGAACCAGTTCGAAAGCCTTAGCCGCCGCGCCATGAACGCCCCTGAAAGCGGTATTGTTGCCGTCGTCAACCACGGACGTCTCAAGCCGGGCCTGATCCCGCTCTGGGCCGGCGAGGGCGACGAGAAAACGCCTGATTTCATCGCCCGGCCTGCCACCGAGGCGCTGCTTGCAGGTGAAACATTCTACACCTGGCAGCGCGGCATACCGCAGCTCAGGCAGGCTCTGGCTGATTATCATGCACGCCTGTTCGGAAAACAACTGCCGCTCGACGCCTTCTGCGTCACGGGTTCTGGCATGCAGGCCATCAAGATTGCTATTGAAGCGGTGGTTGATCCCGGCGATGAAGTCATTCAGATCACCCCTGCCTGGCCGAATTTTGCCGCAGCATTGGGTATGTCAGGCGGCGTTTCTGTGGCCGCGACACTGGATTACGCCAATGGTCGCTGGAGCATTGATCCGGACCGTATCTCGAGCGTCATCACGCCCAAAACCCGCGCGCTCTTCATCAACACGCCGTCCAATCCAACGGGCTGGACCGCGACCCGGGATGATCTGGTGGCAATCCTCGATCTGGCGCGCAAGCATGGTCTGTGGATCATCGCAGACGAGATCTACACCCGTTTCTACTACGCTGGCGGCCGCGCGCCGTCGTTCATGGACATCATGGACGATGATGACCGGATCATCTTCGTCAACACGTTTTCAAAGAACTGGTCGATGACCGGCTGGCGCGTCGGCTGGATCGTGGCGCCGCCCTCGATCATCCAGGTGCTTGAAAACAGCGTCCAGTACCAGACCTCAGGCGTGGCCCAGTTCATGCAGAAGGGCGCACTCGCGGCTCTCGAACATGGGGAAGACTTTGTCGAGGCCCAGATCGCCAAGGCAACCGCTGCAAGGGATCTGTTTTGCGATGCCCTGACGGGGACCAACCGTGTTGTCACGCAGAAACCCGACGGAGCGTTCTACGCGTTTTTCAGGATCGACGGCGTCACTGACACCAGGGCAACAGCAATCGATATCGTCGATCGCGCAGGCGTCGGCCTGGCGCCGGGGACCGCCTTTGCGGAGGGTGGCGCCACGTTCCTGCGCGCCTGTTTCCTGCGTCGTCTTGATCATGTCGAGGAAGCGGCAGGCCGGCTGGCGGAGTACATCTCTTCTCTCTGACGCAGACCGCTGCCCCGGAGAGGCACACATGCGATTCACGGTTTCTTGAAACTTGAGGTCCATCCTGCGCTGGTAAATTACCATCGAGGGTTTGGCATGACGGTTCTGGTGACCGGCGGAGCAGGATATATCGGCAGCCACATGGTCTGGGCGCTGCTCGACGCTGGCGAGCAGGTCGTCGTCGTCGACCGCCTGTCGACGGGCTTCGATTGGGCCGTTGCGCCTGAGGCAAAACTGATCCGAGCCGATGTTTCCGATACTGCCGCCATAGTCGACATCATCCGGTCCCATGACATCGAGGCGATAGTTCATTTCGCAGGCTCGATCTCTGTGCCTGAATCGATGGCCGATCCGCTCGCCTATTACCAGAACAACACCGCCAACTCGCTGGCCCTGATCCGCACCGCGGTTGCAACCGGGGTGAAGAAGTTCGTTTTCTCGTCCACGGCTGCGGTCTATGGCAGCCCGGAGGGCGATCACGCGATCGCGGAGACCACGCCGACAGTGCCGCAGTCGCCCTATGGTGTGTCCAAGCTGATGACCGAGACGATGCTGGCCGATGCCGCAGCAGCCCATGATTTCCGTTATGCCGCGCTGCGCTATTTCAATGTGTCTGGAGCCGATCCGCTGGGCCGGACCGGACAATCCACTCGCGGCGCTGCGAACCTGATCAAGGTGGCGACGGAAGCCGCCATGGGCAAACGCGACGGTATTGAGGTTTTCGGCACCGACTATCCCACCCGCGACGGCACCTGCGTGCGCGATTTCATTCATGTAAGCGATCTTGTCGCAGCCCACATCGACGCGCTGTCCTACCTGCGCGCAGGTGGCGACAGTCTGGTCGCCAATTGTGGCTACGGCCGCGGTTACACGGTTCGCGAAGTGCTTGATTCGGTCAGACGCCTCAGCGGGCGCGATTTTGAAATCCGCCTTGGCGCGCGTCGGGAAGGAGACATCGTCACCTCGGTTGCCGATTCAACCCGCGCCCGGACCGTTCTGGGCTGGAAGCCGCGCCATGACGATATCGACAAGATCGTCGGCAGCGCGCTCGCCTGGGAGGCTGCGTTGCAGAAAAGCAATCACGTCACCGCCGACCCTGACGCGAAGCCTGCCGCCCGCATCGTCCTCGACTGGACCCCGCCCCATGATGACATGGAGGAGGTTGTCGGCAACGCGCTGGCTTTCGCCCCCGTCCTGGCGCGCCGCAAGCATCGCCGCTAGAACTGGTTCTGCCGGAAGCTTATCCGGATACCGGTTTGAGATTGTCAAACACGGGAGAGCGCTTTTCGCCCTTGGCGATATAGGCTTCCTTGATGTCGTCCGGACGCAGCATCGCCGCATTCCAGACCGAAATGTAGTCAAGCGCATCGGCGGTCGAATGATCGCGGGAATAGTTGGCCATCGCCTTGCAGCCCGAAACGGCGAGCGGTGAATGTGCGGCAATCTTGCGCGCGATCGCCATGACGCCTTCAAGCAAATCTTCATGGCTGTCAAACACCTCGTTGACCAGGCCGATCTGCAGCGCTTTTGCCGCCGGAAGCCGCTCCGCCGTGTAGGCCATCTGCCGCGCCCACCCTTCCGGGATCAGCTTCACCAGGCGCGGGAACGTTCCGACATCGGCGGTCATGCCGATCGCGGTTTCCTGCACGGCAAAAAATGCGTCCGCCGATGCATAGCGGCAATCGCACGCGGTCGCGAGGTCAACACCGGCACCGATTGCCCCGCCCTGAATCGCGGCCAGCACTGGCTGGCGGGCGCGTTCGAGCGCGGAGAATGTCTCCTGCAGAGCCTTGATCTTGTAGCGGAAGGCCTCCGCAGAAACATGCGCATTGGCGGCATCGCCATCGAGACTGCCGCTCATGAAGACCGAGATATCCATGCCGGCGGTAAAATGCTTGCCCTCCGATGAAATCACGATGACCCGCGCCTCGGCATGACCCGAAATCTTGTCGACCGCTTCGGGCAGTTCCTTCCAGAAATCCGGCGTCATCGAATTGGCCTTGTCCGGCCGGTTGAAACGGATATGGGCGATATGGTCGGCAATCTCGACGGTGAAGCAGGCATAGGTCATTTCGGTCTCTCCCTTTTTCCCTTTGTAGCTTCCGACCAAGGATTGAGAAACCGGCAGATCGAGCGATTTGCAACGAATGAACCGCAGGGTCTGCGCTTGCGTCAATTTGGCCGCGGAAGACTTATTGAGCGGCCACGCCTTCAAACTTTCAGGAAACAGGCCTATAGCGGTTTTGAGGCCTGTGCCTGAGCGGGCATTGCGAAAGAGGAGTTGAGGACATGAACATGACAGCGTCACCCGTGGATCCCGATGGTCTTATGGAATTTTCGGTGGTCTTTACCGATCGCTCGCTCAATCACATGTCGAGGACGTTTCAAGGCGTCATGAACGATCTCCACGCCATGCTCTGTGATGTCTATCAGGCGGACGCGGCTGTCATCGTGCCGGGTGGCGGAACCTTTGGCATGGAGGCCGTGGCCCGCCAGTTTGCCACCGACCAGAAGGTGATGGTCATCCGCAATGGCTGGTTTTCCTATCGCTGGACCCAGATCTTCGAGGCAGGCGAGATTCCATCCGAAACGACCGTTCTCAAAGCCTCGCAAGTCGGCAATGAAAGCACCTCGGCCTTTGCGCCGCAATCGATTGACGTGATCACCGCCAAGATCCGTGAAGAGCGCCCGAGCATTGTCTTTGCCCCTCATGTGGAAACGTCGTCGGGCGTCATCCTTCCCGATGATTATCTCAAGGCTATCGCCGAAGCGGCCCATGATGTCGGTGCGCTGTTCGCGCTCGATTGCATCGCCTCTGGATGTATCTGGGTCGACATGAAGGCAACTGGCGTTGATGTCCTGATCTCCGCCCCGCAAAAGGGCTGGAGCGCTTCGCCCTCAGCCGGACTTGTGATGCTGAGCGCCCGCGCACTTGAGCGGTTGGCTGACACCAAGAGTTCAAGTTTCGCCGTGGACTTGCGCAAATGGCACGACATCATGCAGGCCTATGTCGGTGGCGGCCACGCCTACCACTCGACCATGCCGACCGACGCCCTGGTGGTGTTTCGCGACAGGATGATCGAAACCCGTGACTTTGGCTTCGAGCTGGCTCGCGAACGTCAATGGGAGCTTGGCCGCAAGGTCCGTGCTTTGCTGGCCGAAAACGGATTTAAGTCTGTTGCAGCTCCGGGCTTCGAGGCGCCTGGCGTTGTTGTGAGCTACACCAAGGATCCCGAGTTCCAGAACGGCAAGAAATTCATGGCCGAGGGCATGCAGATTGCAGCCGGCGTGCCGCTGATGTGCGACGAACCCGCTGATTTCCGCACCTTCCGCATCGGCCTGTTCGGCCTCGACAAGCTTGGCGATGTCGACGGCACCGTGGCCAAGCTCGACACCGTCCTCGACAAGCTCGCCGACAGCTGACGCCAAACCGCCTCTAAAAGGTGGGCGGGGCAGGCTGACTGAAAACATCGAAGTGAGACAGGGAAGACATGTCGGAAAAAGTGGCTTTGGTGACGGGTGCTGCACGCGGCATCGGCTTGGCGACCACGCAGCTGTTCAATGAACAGGGCTGGCGCGTGGCGATGGTTGATCGCGATGGCGACGAGTTGCACAAGGTGGCCGCCGGTCTCAACGAGGCCAGCGCCTTCGTCCACGATGTCTCCATCCCCAATCAAGTCGACGACATGGTGCAATCGGTTATCAGCAGCTTTGGCCGCATTGATGCCGTCGTGAACAATGCCGGTGTCGCCGATTTCGGCCCAATCGAAGCCACAGATTTCGCCCGCTGGCGCGCAGTGATGGCGACCAATCTCGACGGCGTCTTTCTCGTCTCCCAAGCGACCATTCCGGCCTTGCGGGAAACCCGTGGAGCCCTGGTCAACATCGCGTCGATCTCGGGCCTGCGCGCTTCAACCTTGCGGGTTGCCTACGGCACCTCCAAGGCAGCCGTGATCCATCTGACCAAGCAGCAGGCCGCAGAGCTCGGCGAATACGGCATCCGGGCCAACTGCGTCTGCCCCGGCCCGGTCCGCACCAAGCTCGCCATGGCCGTGCACACGCCCGAGATCATCGCCGCCTACCACGATGCCATCCCGCTCAACCGCTACGGATCCGAGCGCGAAATCGCCGAAGTGATCACCTTCCTCTGCTCGGACAAAGCCAGCTATGTCACAGGCCAGGTGATTGCGTCTGACGGAGGCTTCGAAAGCACCGGAGTCGGCCTACCGGCGCTTCGGACTTAGGAATACTTCGGATGCATACGCCGCGATCGGTGTTGGTACATTGTCTAATGGTCTTAGCTATCGGTGATCTTCTAGATCTAAAGCCGCACAGAGCGCCTCGTGTCGTTCAGCATTCTCGTGTCTGACCCTGAAACCCGTTGGAGCATCATATATATTTGGAATTACACCTAAAAATTGTGTAGTACATATTTCATGATCAATAGCAGACGATCAAAAGCAATATCGCAGATAGTAACGGCATTTTTGACCGACGGCGAAAGCGATAGAGTCGATTTTAAGCGAACACCAGACGGTGTGGCTGTGGACGACTTTGTTGCGTTTGCAAACACCAGTGCGGGCGGTACAATCCTAGTTGGGATTGATGAAAAGCAGGGACCAGACGGTACACAGGTTGGTGTTATTGTGGGTTGCGATGTCAGCGATGAGGCGATTCTAAAAATTACCAACAAAGCTTTGAGCTGCATCCCGCCCGTTGCCATCGAGGTGAGAACTGAAAATCTCGCCAAGAGACCGTTTCTTAGGGTAGATGTGCCGCCCAGCGCGACCAGGCCTCATTGTACACCGAGAGGTCTATACTGCAAACGTGACGGGAGTAGGAATCGACCCCTACAACCACCCGAACTGCTGCGAATTTTTCTTGAGACAGAGGCGAGCACATTTGCTGAGCGGTTCGAGTCCGCTGCCGGGCGAATTGCTACAGATCTCAAAAATCTGGAGATTTCCCTAGATGCCAGCATAGAAAGAATGGCGGATCAGTTGGGCTGGACCGATATGCAGCTTGGCGAAACGGAAAGCACTCTCAATACAATACAATCACTTGTGTTGCGCGTTTCCAACGAGACTAACGACATTTCCGCGAGGCTGAGGGCGTTGTTCAGGCAGGATAAACGTGAAGATCCGATCCGAGAACGCGAGCGAAAGAAACTACTGCTGGAGCTGGTTGAGCAGGTCTTGAAAGATGACGAACTTCTTAGGCATGTGGTCGCCGGTGGTCGCTTGACTGCCAACGCTTCAGGCAAAGCCGCACTTGAATTGACGGAGAAGGAAGCTGGTGAGGTGCTCAAGGACGCCTTAGAGCGAATTCGTGCACAAGCTGATCTGAACAAGTATTCAGTCGTCATCACGGCTCCTAATAAATGCTCGGGATCCGAGCTCGATCAGTTCGCGGCTCTCGTCATAGTGGGCGGTGAAGTCACTGAGGGTATACAAGCGCGGCTGAAAAGCGCGTATCGACTGGGCTTTGTTGTCTATGAAGGTGAGGTTGTGGGAACAGCGGCGATCAAAAAGCCGCTCGTTTCTTACCGGCGTAAGGTCTTCGCTAATGCGCAGAGCAATCTTGACCCTTCAGATTTTCCGTACGAGTTGGGATGGATTTATCTCCACGAACAGCATCGAAGAAAAGGCCAAATTAGCCGATTGCTTGAAGAGATGATGCCACTGACAAAAAACAAGGCGGTGTTCTCAACAACTCGAAGCGACAATGCGATAATGCAGGAGCTTTTGAAGCAGTTGGAATTCAGAAAAGAGGGAGTCTCGTATAAGTCGGCGCAACAGCTCGGTAAAACAATTGATCTGTTCGTAAGGCCGGATGGGAGTAAAGATGGGCCGGATAAGAGATAGTGCATTGCCTTGGCGCAGGGCTATCAGTTTAATCAAAAAAGCAATTGAACAAATGGATTTAAAGCGGCAATTCTTACTATTCCATTCAACTTCCCAGCCAGCTTAGAGTGAAGTGTAATAAACTGGTGCTGCCGGAGAGATTCGAAAACTCTCGTCAACAGAGCTAAAGCCTTTAAAACCAATGACTTGTGGTCGCTGTCCCGTCGCTCAATGTAGCAGTTCGCTGTAACAGTTTCAACGCAATGCATGATGGAAAATGTGGGCTGACAGAAGTGGGTAGTTAGGCTGACAAATATCTGTTCGTGCAGGAGAGTTAGACAGGCCACCCAGCTGATCCGGTGAGCCGGGGCAGTCCAAGCAGACAACATTAGCGTCGTTTGCTGAAGTGCCCCGGCTCACCACTGAGCGGGGTTACGGCTTTCAGGTAGGGTGGGGGCCCTTCAGTCGTTCGTGCGCATTTTTGGCGTCTACCGCAACAGAATGCGGGCGGTGCCTAACGGTGTGGGGCAATCGCAAATCGCTTTCCGCCACGTCGATTACAGCCCATGCCGCCAGCGTTCTGTCCTGCATAAAAGCTGAGATCATGCCGGGTTGGTCGAGGGCTTTGCGGATCACATGCGCGGCCTCCTGAGGATCGTGGCCCTGCTTGATAAGTTCTCGGCAGATAACCGGAATGGCGCTGTTGGTCCTTTTGCGGTTCTTTCTGTTTGTGCGGTCGATGGTCGTGCCGCTTTCCAAATGTGTGACGATATGAGAGCCGATCAACTCGAGTGTGTTGATGGCGGTAATAAGGGTGGGAATCATGATTTCCTTGGGTAGCTCGGAAAAGGTCGGGCGTCGCCCGTTGGGAGATGGCGCATCTGTTGAGTAGACACGCGGAGACGCCCGGGGCGGTGACCCCGGGACGTGATGGTATTGAGGAAGGGAATGGCGGGAGGTTCGTTGTCAGCCCGAACGCGACTTAGCAGCTAGGGACTGTCGAATGCGCCAAGAACCGTCCATAATGGACATGTAGGCGTGGACAGTTAATAGTCGCTCTCGGCGGCTTCTTGGATATCCCAGTGCTGGCGGAGAGTTGCTGCCTCCGCAAATTCAGAGGACAGACTGGTAACCGTTGCCCGAAAGGAATCGTCCCATGCATCGGACTGCATCAGGCAACCCGGGAGACGATCATCCAGCTGCGATAGCGCAAGTGCGAAGGCGTCAGTATCGGTAAAAGCCTTGTGACCAACTGCCTTTATGATGCCTCGGCGGTAACGTTCCGCACGTTTTCGCATTGCGTCATCCGGATCGAAATCCATATCTCTTTCCTTGCCTGCTGCCTCCATCTGCGCGTCAAGCCAACTGAGTTCACTTAGGGTGCCCATTGTGTTCTCGGGGCTCAATTGGAGTTTTGCCTTTGCGCTTCGCATATTTCCCAAGGTCCCGTTCGAAACAGCACAGGCCTTTGCGATGCGGGCTTTCGAGAGGGAGGAGACAATGACCAGCCTCCACGCGTAATTGAGCTTGTCTTCCGTGCGCATCACAAGACGGTCTTTGGAATTCGAAGCGGCACTGTGCGCCATCGCTTCATCTAGGGTTCCCTCGAAGACGGTTACGGGCAGTCCCTGGGTAACCCGGACTTTCTTGTATGCTTTCAGGCGATGGTGGCCGTCGATTACGTACCAGCGGTCTCCGGCCCACCAGACAGTGATAGGATCGAGGTGGGTGGGGCGTTGTGGTGTTCCCACTGCCACGGCAAGGGTTTTGAGATGGGCTACGTCTTCGGCAATCCGTCCTTCCAGTTGCCTTGGTTGGAATACTGCAGCTTCTACCGAAATCTCGGGGTAATCTAATGTGGTCGGCGTCTCCCCGGGGTACGTGGTGCCGTGGGTTCGGAGGTTGCCGCTGATGGCAGCAAGCTTTTCGATAAGGGAGTTATCTTGGTCGAAATTGGACATGGTTATTCCTTGCCGCGCTGTGCGGCTGATAGGGCAACCTTAATGGCTGCCGCTTGTTGGCGGGAAGTAAGGGGCGCACAAAGCCCGGCCCGGCACGAGGAGCCGTAGCCAATATGGTATGTGCTTTACTAGGCTCTATCGCAGCTTTGGAATTGAGCGGCGTTGGATCCGCCAACCCTCTTACCTCGGGCTCGAGCCTTGTAGCGGTGTGCTGTACTGGGCCCAATCATCAGCTCTCCCAATTCTGCATCCCGTCAGCCGTCCTCGGTCACCCTCTTGGACAGCCGGGATAGGGTCGAGCGACTGCATCCGGTGGCGGCGATGATGCTGCTCCACGTCTGTCCAGCCCTGAGCATCCCAAGGATCGCCGTGTTGCGTTTGGTGTCCTCAGGTCTCCCCCGGTAGACCCCGGCTTCCTTGGCCTTGGCAATGCCCTGTGCCTGTCGGCGGCGGCGGTCGGTGAAGTCCTTACGGGCGAAGGCGGCAAGCATGTCCAGCATCATACCGTTGACGGCCTCAACCATCCTGGAGGCAATGTCGTCGCGGTCTGCCGTCGCCATCATCCAGCTTGTGGGGAGGTCCAGAGCCACAACACGGACACGCTTGGAAGCGATGAGGGTCTTGAGGGTCTCCCAGTCTTCAGAGTTCAAGCGGGATAGCCGGTCCACCTGCTCCACCAGCAACACATCCCCCGGTTGGCAATCCTCAAGAAGCCGGAACAACTCGGGACGCTTGAGGGAAGCCCCGCTTTCGTTCTCCGTATAGGTGGCAGCGATGGTCAGGCCACGTTCTGCGGCGAAGGCGAAGAGGTCATCCTTGGCGCGGCTTGCGTCTTGATCTTTTGTCGAGGCTCTCAGGTAAGCGCGAATGAACATGTGGAACCCTCCAGTTCGATTTAGGTGGTTCTTTTATGTATGGTTCGTTATGGGTTGTCAAATTGAGTTATGGAACCGGCGTCGCCGTGGTTCTCTTGGGGTATACCCTAATGAGCGCCCTGTCGGTTGATGAGAATGCCTGCCATTACTAGGGCTGGACCAGATACTCGGAGACCCCCACGGGGGGAACTGGGAGATGTGGGTCTATCAATATGCCTTTACAAATTTTTCGCCTAAAATGTTCCGGCTTACCCCGCTATGGCTAATCTTCCGAGAAGGAGTCTTAATCCTGCCGCTGGGCCTGAATGGGTGCAGTGTGGGCGGGTATCGCCGCCTCTGTCCACCTTGGCAACGCCGCAATCTCCTGAACTATCTAATCTGGGTGGCGGGGCGCTCAGGCTGCGACTGTTTCTTCCTTGGCGGCAACCCTCACGAAGAGATAGACACGCGGATATCCGGGCTTGCCATTCAAGCGTTCAATTGTTGCGAGCACTCGATTTTCCCGTACCCAGACAAGAAAGGACTTGGCCTGAAAGCGATTGATGTATCCAATCTTTTGGTCAAGCTGCATCACAGCGACCGCATTTGCATCGTTCGGATTAAGCGGTTCAGCACATAGCTGGACCTGACTACCGAGGCCGTCGCTCAAGTCGCATTCGGCAGAGTAGTAACGATGTCCAACGACCTCGATCAAGAGCTCACGGGGCGACCAAGTCTGATCCAGCGGATCAACCAGAGAAAAGCCGTCGCTCGGCAGCTTGGCTTCCGTCATTGCAAGCAATGCGAAATCCGATATCTGCAAACCGGGCGCGAGGTGAAAATGTTGTCGATATTGTTCAAAATCCTTGCGGCTCCGGGGCGGCAATCTGCGCAGGAAAGCGTCTAGTACGCCGTCGGTATGTACTGTTCGCGTCGGGTCGAACGCAGGGTACTGCCTGAAACCTATAGCGCGAATCGAAGCGAGCGACGTGCCGTTCAGAGCTTCAAACTCGTCCGCGTCGAAGTAACGAAACAGCGGATAACTTTCGTTCCTCAATTCACCCACCGCGAAACGTGTGCGTGTCGCATTGTCGTCGAGAGATTGCCAAGTCAGGAGCAATCGCTTTGGTTCGACGATATTTTGGATCACGTTAGTCATGTGGTTCACATAGGGCGGTTAGAAGGTCGCGTCGACGTATCAATAGCGAACGAAGGAAGCTGGCACGCGGTTCCGAAAACGGAATTGAACAACTGAAGCTGCTACACCAAAGCAGGACATCTGAAATCGCTTCGTCTGTGAATCGAATCATAAATTCATCGAGAAGGCCAGTAGGATTGTAGGAATTTATGAACATTTCACAGAGTTCAAGATGTCGGCTGCCTTTTGCATCTGTTCCACCCCAGCCACAGTGATGCCGGCCACGACGAATATAGGCATCAAAATCACTCAGGCGGGACAAATGCTCGTCTGTTTCACCGTAGCTTAGGCTTGAGCCGTTATCAAACAGCGGTGCCATTTGAAATAGGAAGTTGTCTCCAGCCACTGGCCTGCCCAGAAACCCCCAATTATCCGGATGACGGTCAACATTGCCAAGAAGAGCGTCGAACAAGAAAGCCCGCGCCCACCACTCTTTAGGACTGTCGATTCCCATAGCCCGCGCCAGGGTCAAGTTCTGACGCACGGAATGGGGGCGTCCGCGCTTGCGGTCGTAGTCACCCTTCAGCCATGCATGAGTGGGGTCGCTTCCTGGTATAAAGCGCCTGGGCTTATCTTCAGCATATCCGTAGAAAAACTCTACCAGTACACCGATCTCTTCCGTCTTGTGGTCGACCGCCAGAAAGCAAGGCGGCACATCAAGCCCCACAACTCGGGAGAGCTCGTAGGCGATCAACTCAGACCAGACTTGCCGCTCCTGCCAACCCGACGGGATTTTGAAGAGATATTTGTGATGAGGCAACAAGAAAGGGAACTGACATTCGTCAGGTGAAATTAATAGCCGCTTCGGTTGCTTGCCTTCCGGATAATAGGGGTTCTCCGGGTCGACCAGCCAGTCAGAAACATCTACGATCTGAGCGGGCAGCTGCCTGTTCCTATGCCTTGCCATTCGCAGCTTGCCTTTGTTTCGGAATCACATTCCCCGTCCCCGTTTGCCCTTCGGTGCAGCCGCCCGTTCGGCCTTGATGTGCTCCAGCAGTATGCTGGCGGGTTCATCATTGGGGTCCTGGGGCACAAGTTGGCCCTTGAAGGCCTTGGCGAGGATTGCCTCGTCCAGCTTGCGCACCAGCTCCAGCGCCCGTTTGGCGTCAGCTGCCAGCCGGTCGATTTTCTGGAAGGCACTCTCGATGCAGCGGACGATTTCGTGCTGCTCATCCAAGGGTGCTAGGCAAATGTGCATGGCACGAACTTCGGGAAAATATATGGTTGTATGCGTGGTCCCTTTGCCGAAGTCCCGTATGTCGTCGCCTTCCGCCATCAGCGCATACATGAGGAACTTGGGAGAAAGGGCTTCAGTGCATGTCCAAGTCACGAAATCCTGACTTGTCGCCATCGGCTTGCCCAACATCGTCACATACCCAACGGACGCGGTTCGGGATAAGCAAACCGTGCCTTCAGGAAGCAATCTCGCTGCCGAGTTGGCAAGTCCATCCTCATTGGTTGTCTGGAAAGTTTCGAAGATCGTCTGACCATGATGTGCGCCAGCGTCTTTGATCCCAATCCACGGAACATCGCCATCCCACCACTCGGGATGTGATCGGCTAGGCGTATGGCCAGTCTCTTGCCGTGCAACGCGATTCAAATTCACCCAAGACCAGTAAGGTGGCGCTGGAACATTCGGTGGATTTACCGACAAGGCCGCTTTGCCTTGTATGACGGTCTCAGTCGCTATTCGGCCACCTCTTGGTTGTTTCGGTTCGGGAGTTCGGTCGATCAGCTGGGCCGCAGATTCGAGTTGCACTCTTTCTGATCGCCAGTCTGAAGTCAGTTTTCCTTTGTATGCAGACCGGAGCACCGCCTGTTTGTAGCGGGTGACGAGGGTGTCGATGCGGGCGAGATCGGTGCGGGCGCGGGCGGATTTCGTGGCCAGTGCGTCCAGCTTGGCGACAATGCGCTTCTGCTCGGCAAGGGGTGGGAGGGGAAAACTAGCTTCAGCTAGTTTGCTTCCGGATAGCTCCAGAAACGTTGTGCCGCTAGCTAGGCTTTCCAAATACGGCTTCGACCAGATCAGATACTTTCTGGTGTACTCGGGTGAAATCCCGCAAGATAACGTGAGGCTTTTGAAGCCTTGATTTGTTGCAATCTCGGAAGATGCGATTGCGCAATAACCAATAGGCGCTCGAGACGTAAAAAGCACAGCTTTTTTAGGTAGAATTTTCGCTGATGACGATTTGTATCCCTTCTCTGAAAGGTTTCGGCGACCATGACTGATATAGGCGCTCTCGTAGCCGGTCA
Source organism: Hoeflea sp. AS60 (assembly GCF_038900115.1). Lineage (NCBI taxonomy): Bacteria > Pseudomonadati > Pseudomonadota > Alphaproteobacteria > Hyphomicrobiales > Rhizobiaceae > Hoeflea > Hoeflea sp. AS60. The sequence goes on from NZ_JBBMQP010000001.1 coordinate 1,530,791, forward strand.
GATCAGCTGGCGTTATCCAAGGGATGCCCCCTTCTGCAGAGAAATTCTTCTCGTCTTTTGCCGACGGCGTCCCGCCTCCTGTGATGATGGCAACGTCACCAAACACGCTCCAATCCCAATTGTTGGGTAGGCTCCAAAGACCCGAGGCACTCATTCTGCTGCCTCCGGGGCGTCGACCGGCACCGTCTCTTCCAGCTCCGCACTTAGCGCTTCGATCTCCAGTATGGCCGCCTGAAGGTGCCCTAAAATCGCCGCCGCGATGTCGTCAGGTTCGATCAAGCCTTCCTCGGCTTCTTCTTCCAGTTCACGCAGCCAGGAGATGTCGAGATTGTCACCCCGAGCAGCAATCTCTTCGCGGGTGAAGCAGCGCCAGCGGCCCTCTTCGCCCTGATCCTCTCCGCGCTCAGCGCCATTCGCATCAGTCCCGAAGACCTTTTCGAAGTCCTCGAAGTGTGCGTCCGTCAGCTGGTTGGTCTTGCCGAATTTCGGCATTTGGGCGCGAAGATCGTAGATCCAGACATCATCAGTGTTGCCGTTCTCGGTCTTGCCACGAGTCAGGAAAATCACGTTTGTCTTAACGCCCTGCGCATAGAAAATGCCGGTGGGCAGCCTGAGGATGGTGTGCAGGTCGCACCAATCCATCATCATCCGCCGCAGTTCCTTGCCGCGTCCGTCCTCGAACAGCACATTGTCAGGCACCACAATCGCCGCCCGACCACCGGGCTTCAGCGCCCTGGTGCAATGCTCGACAAATGGCAGCTGATAAGAGGAGACAGTGGCCGTCACCGACAGGTCATCCCGCGTCGGCGCACCACCCGCCGGACCGAAGGGCGGGTTGGTCAGGATCAGGTCAGCCTTGCCCAAGCCCTTGCCCTTGTCTGACAGGGTGTCGCCCAGATCCACATGGTCGCTGTCGAGATCATGCAGGTACAGGTTCATCAGGAGAAGCCGTAGGGTGCCAGGCACATTCTCCATGCCGTGGATGGCCTGATGCTTCTGGAATTCCTGCTCTTTTGGAGCAAGATCGAAATATCCGTCAGTTGCCTTGCGCATCTGCTTGTCGGCGGCAATTAGGAAGCCCCCGGTTCCCGCTGCCGGGTCCTGGATCACTTCACCGGGCTTCGGCTTCATCAGCCGCACCAACAGTTCGATCAGGACACGTGGAGTAAAATACTGACCAGCTCCACGCTTGGTTTCCTCGGCGTTCTTCTGCAGCAGTCCTTCATAGAGATCGCCAAACTGGTCGCGCTCCTCGGAGAACCAGTCGAGCTCGTCAATGGCGGTCACCAGCGTCGTCAGGTTCTGCGGTTCGCGGATGAAGGTGGAGGCATTGTCGAAGATCGCTTGCACCATGCGCGGCAGGCCGCCTTCCGGATCACCCAGCGCGGTGAGCGCATTGCGATAGAGCTTGAGCTTGTGCAATGGTTCGGCCTTGACCAGCGCCGCCCAGCGGTACTCCGGGGGAATGTTGCCTTCCTCGCGGTTCCGCTCCGCCATCATCTTCAGGAACAGCAGGTAGGTCAGCTCAGTGACATATTGCTGATAGGTGATGCCGTCCTTGCGCAAAACGGTGCAGAGACGCCAGAGTTTCTGGATGATGGCATTGGCATTCATGAGTGGGTCATTTCCTGATCGAGTAAGTTTGTTTTGCTTCTAACCTGATTCCGCCTTGATTGCTCATGCGGCTGGTGTCCCCCAGATGGCTTCATTGAACTGCATGAGCACCGCATCCAGCTCGCCGTCAAACTCTGCCGAGATGCGGGTAAATCCGCCTTTGTCCGCAAAGACGCCCTGATCCAGCAGCGAGGGGTCCGCGACAGGCTTGTCCTTCAAAGCCCGGCCAATGCGCCTAAGCCAGTCCTTCTGCTTCTTTGTCCAGGCTCTGGAATCCTCGATCTTCCTGATCGAATCCTCCACCCGAGTGGCATAGGGCACCAGAGGATCACCGAGGGCAGCCTGACGGACAAAGCCAATGATGTGGGCTGCGATGTCAGAATTTCGCGCCTTGCCGTAGGCCGCCCGGAGCATGGATTCGGAATAGTTCTTCTCGTCCAGCAGACCGGCCAGTTCCGACAGTTCCTTCCGGGTCAACTCCCGGGGACGTTGGGTGACCGCAATGAGGGCAGGAACCGAGTTCATGTTCTCCCTCACGTAGCGCTCGAAGCCCTCGATGTAATCCTCAGGCGTGGTGTTCTTGCCGAATATCTCCTCAATGCGAAGCAGCTCATCCTCGTGGTTCGAGATGACAACACCGTCGCCCGGCCTCTTCACCGTGACAGGCTTACGTTCCAGCAGTTCGACAGAACGCGGATGATCCTTCATCCATGCTTCGAGTTCTGCTCCCGATTTTGTGGCCAGCGACTGCACGGCAGCTTCCGGGCTCTGCCCGGTGTGGCGTTCGAAGCTCTCTCGGGTTTCCTCGTCCATATTCTTGGCAAGGTTGCGCATCCGGACCACCAGCTGACCGGCAACCCAGTCCTTGTCCTCAGTGTCTACGGCCTGAGTGAGGTCTGCCACCAGTTGCCCAAGCGAGATGTTCGGTTTTACCACCACCGGACGCATGTCCGACATTTCCTGAAGTTCGGCGTATAGATCGACAGCGTCAAAGATCCGAAAGTGCTGTTTGCCGATCTCTGGGCACAGCCGGGTGGCCCGTCCGATCATCTGGTCATAAAGAATGCGGCTCTTTATCCTGCGCAGGAAAACCAGATTGCAGATTGTCGGCACATCGACGCCCGTGGTGAGCAAATCCACCGTCACCACATATTTGGGATAGGGATCGTTCTTGAATTTGAGGATCCAATCCTGGGTATGGTCGACGCTGCCGGTGATCTTCATCACCATGTTGTGCGGGATGGCGTCCTTACCGTATTCGTCCTGCAGTTCCTCGGTCAGCAAACGCACGACATCGTCTGCATGGGTATCGCGAGCCGCAAAGATCAGCGTCTTGCCCGGGCTGTCCGGTGGTATCTCGGTGGCTAATGCCCGGCATACGACCTTGTTAAAGGCCTCTGAATAGACCCGTTTGTTGAAGGTCGCGAGATCATAGTCGAGCTCGACATCATCCGGCAGCGCGAAGAGATCAATCTGCCCGGTTTTGCGGTCAACGATCTCGACTTCCTCGCCGCCCTCGAAGTGGATCCCGGCTTCCGCAAGTGCTGTGGTGATGCGCCTCGGCGGCAGGTGATCATTGAGATAGCCTTCGACGACGGCCTGACGATAGCCGTAGTGATACACTGGGTGACCGAAGATCTCCCGCGTGTGCAGGGCAGGGGTCGCCGTCAGCGCAACCTTGACCGCATCGAAGTAGTCGAGAATCTGACGGTAGGCCGACTGATAATCATCCAGGTTCCGAAAGCCGATGTCGGTTTCCCTGAGTTCAGCATCCAGTGTGTAACCCCGGTGGGCCTCATCCACGATGATGCAGTCGAAAGTACCGGGTGTGGGGCGCTTGGTGACATCAGGCTCATTCAGAATCCGGGCTATGAGCGACTGCACCGTTGCGACCTGTACCTGATCTTCCGGCTCCGGCATCTTCTGCCCCAGACCAGCGACCTTGTAGATCTGGGCGAAGTTCAGAAGTCCTTCGAGCTCGGTGGTGTCGAGCGCGTCCTCGGTCTGCTTCCCAAGGGCCTTGCGATCCACCAGGAAGAGGATGCGGCGGAACCGCTTGTGCTTGAGCAGCCGGTACATCAGCGCAATGCTGGTTCGGGTTTTTCCGGTGCCGGTGGCCATCGAGATCAGAACATCCCTCTGCCCTGCCTCGATTGACTTCTCAATGGCTTCGACGGCATCTTCCTGGTAGGGCCGCAACTTGCCCTTGCCGAAGCTCTCTTCCGCGAGGCCTTGCACCGCCGCATCAACATCAGTTTCCAGCTTGTCCAGAAGGTCCTTGGGTGAGAACCACTGCAGCAGTGCCAGCGCCTGATTGGTCGAGCGCCGGACATCGCGATACCAGATGCCGGACTTGGTTTTCCACTGGCGGACGAAGGGACGCCCATTGGTGGCGAAGACGAATGGAACGCGGTACGGATCATCTAGCCCGTGTCTCCATGGGGCGTCCGGATGCGCCTCGTCGTCAGTCAATCGGATGGATTGGGCGTAACGCTCAGCCTGTATCAAGGTTGAAGGGACATCCACCGACTCCCGCTTTGCTTCAATGACGCCTACGCAAGTCAGCCCCACAAACAGCGCGTAGTCGACCGGGCCGGTTGCGGTCGGCCACTCCGCGATTGCCATGTTGTGCCCGATCTCGGGGCGAGTGCCCTTGGAATGCCGAAGCTCCTTGGTGTCTGCTTCCCAGCCCATATCCATCAGCTGGACATCGATCAGAAGCCGAGTATCTGCCTCGTCCAGCTCGAGACGGCTGGCTGCTTCCCTAGCTGCCTGCTTGAACTCAAGCTTCAGTTGCTCGGGTTCCGACTGGGCCTGTTTCTGAAGTTCGGCGAGCTTCTTGGCAAGCTCGACCTGGTTGGCCTCCAGCTCAAGAGCTGACTGCTCCCAGACGGCGCTTTCCTCAACCGACTGCCGTGCAAGTTCTTCAGCTGCCTCTCGGGCCTTGGCTTGTTCCTCGGCAGAGGCCTGAGCCGCCGACAGCTGTGTCTCTGCCTCAAGCACCTTCTTGCGCAAGGCTTCCAGTTCAGCTCGGGTCGTGTCGTCAGCCTGTACCGAGTCTCTTGGCGGAACGAAGGGGCCAGGCTTGAAACCGGGATCGCGCCCGTAGGTCCGGCGATACCAGACACCAAGGGTCCGGCAGAACTTCAGCGCCGCGAGGGCATCCGATGGCGTTCCGGAGAAGTCGTGAGTTGCTTCATTCCCCTTCTTGCGAACGGCATGGAATACATCGACTACCTCGCGCGGCAGAACTTGCTCGGCAGACAGTCGACGCAAAAGATCATTGGTGCCTTCGCGTTTCGCTGGATCATAGCTGCCCGAGAGCGCCGCGATCTCCTTGACCATATATTCCGCGAACTGTCGGCTCTTGATCAGCGATGTATTGGCATCATCTGCGAAGAACCGCTCTGCCAAAACGCCAAGGCGATGCAACTCGCTGCTGAGAGGCTCAAGGTGGTCAAAGTTCATAGAGCGCATGAAGCTGCCAATTCACAAAAGAACTATCGTTACAATTGCTAAGGCATACACGCCGAACATACAACCTGAGCCTAATCGGGTTTCAGATGCGACAGATCCAAGCCCGGATATTCTAATTTCTCCATTGCCTCTGCGAGCCGTTGCAAGCTGAAGCCGCTCCCGTAGCGAGCCGCCATGCCGCCCTCGGTATGACCCTGCAGTGCGTTCATAAGTTCAGATGAAATCCCGCTGTCGCGACAGGCATCCTCAAAGCTGTGGCGGAAGCTGTGAAATGCGTTCTTTTGAGTCTTAGCACCGACCCCTTTCAGTAGGTTACGAAACTTGCTCGAATACGGGGATGAATAATAGCCGTCCTTTCCCTTCGGCATCTCTGGGAAAAGGCGTTTTTGCTGCTTCTCTCGGCGGGTCTGAATGAGCCGGGGCAACCCGAGCTCCTTCAGTATAGGATGGACAGGAATGAACCGGTGCGATGTCGTAGTCTTGAGCCTCTGATCATCACCATCATCGGTCAACTCAAAGCGAAGTATTCCGTTTTCCTCGACAATGTCCGATGTGTAGAGCTGAATGATCTCTCCTGACCTTGCTCCGGTAAACAGCGCTATCAGGGGCACCCAGAAGAGGCCGATGTCGCGCGGAGTAATGCTGCCCGGTGTCCCCCAACTTCGTCTGGACCGGCAGCCAATGTATAGGGGTGCACTGAATATGGACTTGAGTTCACCCGGAGTGAACTTGTCGCGCTCATCTCGCGCCTTGCCACTCTTCTGCAACTTCATGCTGTCGAACGGATTGCTCGTCACGCCATCATAATGTGCTTTCGCCCAATTCCAGAAAGCTCCGACGAAGCCAATGATCTTGTTGATGTTGGAAATGGACATGGGGGGCAATTGAAGCGCAGCGGCCTTGGTCGCGGCTTCATTAATGCGCATGTCCTTCAGATCTGGATGACCGGTCCAGTTAGCTGGAAGCGCCATCAGAGTTTCCTTGAAACTCCTTCCATCAGCCTTGTTGTATGCTTCAAGGGGCTTGTCACCGGCGATTATCACGAACCGGTCCGCCCATATCCGGTGTGCGTCAGCCGTCTTTGGTACCCACGAAGTCCGGCTCTTCTCCTCGATCCATTTGTTTATTGCTTGAGATAAGAGAGGGGTTTCGGCGGGTATGGCTTGCGAGACAGATCGAATGACTGGCGTGTCAATGACGTCCCCCGCGTTACGAGCGCATTTTGCTTTATGGGCTCTCACAGTTGCAGATTGTAGTTCGCGGATCAGCCGGGGCCAACTCGGAGAACTCGGGGCAATTTTCAGATCGACATTGGTCCAGGTCAGCACTTCGGCAGCTTCGTCAGTGAAGAACGTGTCCTGAATGCCACGGGCCAGATTGTGCCGATTAACATCGGCAAGCGCGTCGACCTCCTCACTATGCTCCTCAAACGAACGGTCATCGAAGCCCGCAAGACGCAATTCCTCATCCTCATCTAGGAGGTGAGCGTAATAAGCTTCACTTATGTGGGAGAGCTGTGCTGCTGTGAGTTCGGCTAGCGCCGGTTCGGGCTCCCGTGTAAGCCTATGCCGATGTGCATCGAAGAGGCGATCTACCCTTGCAGCTTCAATGCGAACCATTCGGACGGCTTCCCGGAAATCTTTCGTTCTGAGCGAGATCGTTTCCTCGGCCTTGGGGTAGGTAACTTTGATGTCGGCGGGTATCGCTGCGCGGTGATAGAAGGTCGCGCCGCGACGAAAAAGACGGGGGTGGTTTGCCATTGCTTCCATCGCTCCACTGTAACAGTGTAATGGAACAGCAGGAAGGATTTTGCCTTCTAAACCAACAAGTTATTGAAATCATACGCTTGAAACTGGTGCTGCCGGAGAGATTCGAACTCTCGACCTCTCCCTTACCAAGGGAGTGCTCTACCCCTGAGCTACGGCAGCCCTTTGCTTCAGTTCCCGATCAGCGGCGAGACCGGAGATTGTCTCCGCAAGCCGCTGTCTGTGTCACGCTCTCGATTTGAACGAAAGGCCGTAAACGACTGAAGCGGCCCGCTATTGCCACAGCTTGGACAGGAGTGCAAGCGCAAACGGGCGATTGGCGTGACAAGTTTCAAAAAGCCCGGAAACGGCCGGACTCACCCACCGCAAAACAGCGCTCCGCTCACCTGCGGAGAGCTCAGGGCTTTCCCGCGAAGTGGTTATACCGGGTGAGTCTCCGCGAAGAAACTGTGCCTGATGATCTCTCACGGGCCAGCGGCCAAGCCGTGATCGCAGGCAGGTGCCCGCTGGATCTTCACCTGGGCGTGATTTTGCGCTATCGGTCCCGTGTCATGACCGAGAAAACATCCACAGACACCGGGACGACTCAGCGCAAGGCGGAAGTCGAGCGTCAGGCCGCAAAGCGCGCCCAGCGCAGCGCCGAGCAGTTGCGCGCCAATCTGCAGCGCCGCAAGGCGCAGGTCCGTGCCCGTCGCGAAGGTGGTGCTGATGAGACAGACGGCCTGCCTGCGTCCGGCAGTCGTGGTGACATGGGCGGTTCCGGGGACGGGGATTAACTGCAAGCCCGTCCTTGTGTTGCCGCATTCCCGTTGATGGTCTAAACAGCCCACCAGATATTTTTCAGGGCTTGCCGCCGGGTAACCGGCGCAGCCCGAAACTCCAAGAGGACAGCATGGATCGCATCAGGATCGTTGGCGGCAATCCGCTCAATGGCGTCATTCCGATTTCCGGCGCGAAGAACGCAGCTCTGCCGCTGATGATCGCCTCGCTCTTGACCGATGACACGCTGACGCTGGAAAACCTTCCGCATCTTGCCGATGTCGAGCAGCTGCAGCGCATTCTCGGCAATCATGGCGTCGATATTGCCGTTGTCGGTCGCCGTGAGCGCCAGGACACTGCTTATGCCCGCACGGTGCATTTCACAGCCCGCACCATTGTCGATACCACGGCACCTTATGAGCTTGTCTCCAAGATGCGCGCCAGCTTCTGGGTCATCGGTCCGCTTCTCGCCCGCATGGGCGAGGCCAAGGTTTCGTTGCCCGGCGGTTGCGCCATCGGCACCCGGCCGGTCGATCTGTTCATTGACGGCCTTCAGCATCTGGGCGTCGAGATCAACATCGAGAACGGCTACATCAATGCACGCGCCCCCAAGGGCCTGATTGGCGGTCGCTACGTATTCCCGAAAGTCTCGGTCGGCGCCACCCACGTGATGCTGATGTCCGCAACGCTGGCCAAGGGCCAGACGGTGATCGAGAACGCCGCGCGCGAGCCTGAAGTTGTTGATCTTGCCAACTGCCTGATCGCAATGGGCGCGAAAATCTCCGGCGCCGGCACCTCGACCATCACCATTGATGGCGTTGCCTCGCTCTCAGGCGCCCGTCACCGGGTTCTGCCGGACAGGATCGAAACCGGCACCTATGCCATGGCGGTTGCCATGACCGGCGGCAATGTGCTGCTCGAGAACACATCAGAAGCGTTGCTTGAAAACGCATTGCTGGCGCTGCGCCGCACCGGTGTCGAGATCACCCCGGAGGCCGGCGGCATTCGCGTTCGCCGTAATGGCGGCGACATTCTGCCGGTTGATGTGACGACAGATCCATTCCCGGGCTTCCCCACCGATCTGCAGGCGCAGTTCATGGGCCTGATGACCCGTGCCAACGGCATCTCGCATATCACCGAGACCATCTTCGAGAACCGCTTCATGCATGTCCAGGAACTGGCCCGCCTTGGCGCCAAGATCTCATTGTCGGGACAGACAGCGACCGTCACCGGAGTCCCGTTGCTGCGCGGTGCGCCGGTGATGGCAACCGATCTGCGCGCCTCCGTATCACTTGTCATCGCAGGCCTCGCGGCCGAGGGCGAGACGGTGGTCAACCGGGTCTACCATCTCGACCGTGGGTTTGAGCGGCTGGAAGAAAAGCTTACAAATTGCGGGGCCATCGTCGAGCGCATCAGTGAGTAAATCCCGAATGTCGGGCTGATGTGTGCGCAGAAGCTGAAGTAACCGCGTGTTTCGGAAGCTACGGGCTACTGCTCATTGCGCTTTGACCCCGGCGCACCTACCTTGCAGTGCAGCACCTGCTTTGCGGCGGGGTGAGCCCTGAATGAAGCCATATCGAGGTACCCATGGACAGTCTGAAACTGATCGCGCTTGACGAAGCAGACCTCGCTGTGATCTCCGCCTGCCTGCAGGATGCCGTCTTCAAGACCGGCGATACGCAGTTTCTCGGCAAGGACGGCGTTTTCACGCTTGAGGCCAACCGGTTTGTCTGGGAAGAGGGCAGGGACAAGAAAACCTTCGAACGCCGCCGTGCCCTGTTGGTGCTCAAGCAGGTCCGCGCGGTCAAGTCGCTTGGGGTCAAGCCGAAAGACACCGACGCGGTTCATTCGCTGCTGGCCTTGCGGTTTCTGGCGGGCGACGAAGCACCTGCCGGTGTGATCGAACTGGTTTTATCCGGCGGCGCGGTGATCCATTTGGATGTCGCCTGCATAGAAATACAGCTTGCCGATGTTGCCGGCGGCTGGGAAACGAAATTCAAGCCGCGCCATCCGCTGGGTGGCTAATACGGTCTGCATGCAGGCCCGCGGACGATGATGAAGACATGATGTAGGGGCAGAAAATTGGTATTGAGGCTTGATTACCGGCAGTCGGATTTTGAAAGCCGGTTTGCCGCTTTCCTGACAACCAAGCGTGAAGTGTCCGTGGACGTCGAGGCTGATGTGCGCGCAATCATCGCCGAAATACGGGCACGCGGCGATGCGGCACTGCACGATTTCAGCCAGCGCTTTGACGGTATCGACACGCGTACGCTCGGTCTTGCCGTGACCGCGGACGAGATCGAGGCCGCTTTTCAGGCGACAGACCCGAAGATCATTTCAGCGCTTGAACTGGCGCATGACCGCATCGCTAGCCATCACAAGCGGCAGATGCCGAAAGACGATAGCTATGTCGACGCGCTTGGCGTGGAACTCGGCTCGCGCTGGACGGCGATTGAAGCCGTCGGCCTTTATGTTCCAGGTGGCACGGCGAGCTATCCGAGCTCGGTGCTGATGAATGCCGTGCCTGCCAAGGTGGCAGGGGTCGAGCGGATCGTCATGGTGGTGCCGGCACGCGATGGCGCGCTCAACCCCGTGGTGCTGGCAGCCGCCCGCATCGCCGGTGTCAGCGAGATCTACCGTATCGGCGGCGCCCAGGCGATTGCAGCACTCGCCTATGGCACCGAGACCATCCGCCCTGTCGCCAAGATCGTCGGCCCTGGCAATGCCTGGGTGGCAGCCGCCAAGCGCCAGGTCTTCGGCACCGTCGGCATCGACATGATTGCCGGACCATCTGAAGTGCTGGTGATGGCCGATCCCGACAACAATCCCGACTGGATCGCCGCCGATCTTTTGGCACAGGCAGAACATGACGTTGGCGCACAATCGATTCTGATGACCCGCGACGAAGCCTTCGGTGAGGCGGTGATCGCCGCTGTTGACCGCCAGCTCGCAACGCTGAGCCGTGCGGAGACAGCGCGCAAGAGCTGGGCCGATTTCGGCGCTGTGATTGTCGTGCGGGACTGGGAGGCGGCGCTGCCGCTCGCCAACCGGATTGCTGCCGAACACCTGGAAATAGCCACCGGTGACGCTGAGGCACTGGCCGCCCGGGTCCGCAATGCCGGCGCTATCTTCATCGGCCGCCACACGCCTGAAGTGATCGGCGATTATGTCGGCGGGTCCAACCACGTGCTTCCCACGGCGCGCTCGGCGCGGTTTTCCTCCGGTCTTTCCGTGCTCGACTATGTCAAGCGCACCTCGATTCTCAAGCTCGGTGCTGAGCAGTTGCAGTCACTCGGCCCTGCTGCCATAACATTGGCGCAGGCGGAGGGGCTTGATGCCCATGCGCGTTCGGTGTCGATCAGGATGAACCAGCGTGACGAAGGGCTGGATGAGGGGCTGTAGAAGGGATGACAGCGGCGGACACTCAACGGCTTTCAGATGTTGTGCTCGATGAAACCATCGGCCGCGCAACCCCTGATGTTGAGCATGAGCGCGCTGTGGCCATTTTTGACCTGATCGAGGAAAACAGCTTCGAGCCGGTCGGTCACGACAAAGGCCCCTACAAGCTCAAGCTCTCACTGATTGATTCCAAGCTGGTGTTCTCGATTGCCACGCAAGCCGACGAAGCCGTTTCCACCCACATTCTGTCGCTGACGCCGTTCAGGCGCATCGTCAAAGACTACTTCATGATCTGTGAAAGCTATTACGAGGCCATTCGCTCTTCGACGCCCTCCCAGATCGAAGCGATCGACATGGGCCGGCGCGGCATTCACAATGAAGGCTCGCAAACCCTCATGGACCGGCTGGACGGCAAGATCCGGATGGATTTTGACACCGCCAGACGTCTGTTCACGCTCGTCTGCGTGCTGCACTGGCGCGGATAGAGACCGTCATGGCGGACGACATCGCCCCGGAAGCCGCCAAGACAACCGCCAAGGCAACACCCGGCGCGGTGCTGTTTGTCTGCGGCATGAACGCGATCAGGTCGCCGATGGCCGAGGTCATCGCCCGATCGATCCTGCCGCCGGGCACCTATATCGCCTCTGCCGGCGTGCGTCCGGGTGAACGCGACCCGTTTGTCGACGTGGTTCTGGCCGAGATCGGACTTGATCTGGGCAACCGCCAGCCGCAAACGCTTGATGAGCTTGAAGACGATTATTTCGATGTCATCGTTACACTGGCGCCCGAGGGCCACCACCGCGCATTGGAACTTACCCGCGGCAATGCCGTTGAGGTCATCTACTGGCCGACCCCGGACCCGACGGTGGCGACGGGAACCCGCGAGCGCATTCTCGATGCTTATCGGGAAGTGCGCGACATGCTGAAGCTGCGCATTAGCTCGGGCAAGGGCTGGTCGCGGGGGCCTCCGGGCATGTGAATCAATTTGGTTCACAAAGCGCTCGTCTTTGTGTAGGTTCCGGCCAAATTTCAGGCCCGCGCATTATGCGCCGCCTTTTTTTAAAAGAAAGACAGACACTGAATGGCGAAAGAAGAAGTCCTAGAATTCCCGGGCGTGGTCACCGAACTGCTGCCGAATGCAACCTTTCGGGTGAAGCTCGAGAACGAGCATGAGATCATCGCGCACACGGCAGGCCGCATGCGCAAGAACCGTATCCGCGTGCTTGCAGGCGACAAGGTGCTGGTCGAAATGACCCCATACGATCTGACGAAAGGCCGCATCACCTACCGCTTCAAGTAAGCGCTAGATGTGATGCCACCCCATGGCACGATCGCAAAAACTGATCCTCGCTTCCGGTTCTCCGCGCAGGCTTGAACTGCTCGACCAGGCAGGCATCGCCCCCGACCGGCTGATGCCGATGGATCTCGATGAGACCCCGCAGCGTTCTGAACATCCTCGCTCTCTCGCCCGGCGCCTGTCGCGCGAGAAGGCCGAAGCTGCGCTTGCCCAGACCCGGATCGATCCGGCCTGGAAGGACGCCTATATCCTGGCGGCTGACACTGTGGTTTCCGTCGGTCGCCGCATTTTGCCAAAGGCCGAACAGATCGATGAGGCGTCCAACGCGCTTTATCTGCTGTCGGGCCGCAACCACCGTGTGTTCACTGGCATCTGCCTGGTCACGCCCGGGCACACCATTCGTCAGAAGATCGTCGAGACAAGGGTGCGCTTCAAGCGGCTCTCGAGGATTGAGATCGAAAGTTATCTGGCTTCGGGCCAGTGGCGCGGCAAGGCTGGCGGCTACGCCATCCAGGGGCTGGCCGGAAGCTTCGTGGTCAAGCTTGTCGGCTCCTACACCAACGTCGTGGGACTGCCGCTCAATGAGACCGTTGGCCTGCTCACCGGCGAAGGCTATGATGTCCATTACAAATGGCTTGAGGGCTGAGACAATGAGTGACGGCAAAGTGACCCCTTTGCGCAAGGCGCAGCCATGTCCGGAGTGCGGGCGTTCATCGACGCGTGACAGCTATCCCTTCTGTTCAGAACGCTGCCGTGCGGTCGATCTCAACCGCTGGCTGGTCGGCGGCTACGCTATTCCGGTCACCGAAGTCGAGGACAATCAGGACGAGGATTTCGACGACCGCGGCTGACCTCGGTACCTGTTTTTTCGCGTGTTGGAAAAAACCGCAAAAAGGGTGCTGGACAGTGCCTTTCAAGATGGTATAACGCGCTCGCTTTCGGTGGTGGAAAACTTCTTCGCCGGCAAGCTTCTGGTCCCGCCTTTAAGGCTTACGGACCGGATGCCCGGATAGCTCAGTTGGTAGAGCAGCGGATTGAAAATCCGCGTGTCGGTGGTTCAAATCCGCCTCCGGGCACCATTTTTCCTCAAATATGTGATGATGGTGCAGCCTTCCGCAATTTTGGCGGACTTTGGCATTTTACGGTTCTATCAGTCTGGGTTGGCATCTGCCCTGTCTCAAGCTGTCGGAGAAGCTGATCAGATAATATGTTTGTAGCTCGGCCCCTCAGGGCGCTGCTGCACGCCCGTGTGAGTCTCGCCCGCGGCTAAAGCGGCGCGACATCTTTGAATTAGGCAGCTTTGGCCAGCATGCCTATTTCAAAGGACTGCCGTCACTATTCATCCCGCGCCATTTTCATCAATTGGAAGCGTGTGGCCGAAGCGCGGTGCGAGGCCGCTTTGGATGACCTTCGCCTCAAAGAGGATTGCGTCTCGCACGGCTGCATCGCCGCTTTCGTGATCACCTGCTGCCATCGCGTCAACAACCGCGCGAAGTCGAGCGACAGCCTCTGTTTTCGCTTCTGTTGTAATGTGTGGGAAAAAGTAGAGCAGTTTCATCCGAACAGATGCGTCCTGCGCCTCAAGGAAATATTTCTCGAGGAACCGGTTCTGCGCCTGCCTGGCGATAAAACGGTAGAGTTCGAGCTGGGCGCGAAACGCGCGCTCGACGTCTCCCGCCTCCAACCCGTCCGCATAGTCCTGCAAGAGCTCTTCCAGCCGTTTGCGGTCTGTGCCTCCGTGCATGCAGGCGGCTCGGATCAGTCCCCGGGAAAGCAGGATATAGGTGTCCAGGAAGGCTGCCTGATTGTGGAGCGATAGCGGTGCCACGATCGAGGTCCGGTTTTGAAGAAACTGCACAAACCCTTCTCTCTCAAGCAGTAGCAAGGCCTCGCGAACGGGAGTGCGCGACACGTCGTATGTTTTGGACAGGGCGACTTCATCCAGCGCCGAGCCGGGGTCGATACGCAGCCACTGAATGTCCTCGCGCAGCTTTTCATAGACCAGCAGCGCCCCGCGCCTCTTGCGCAACGGCACTTCGTCCTTGGGTTTCTTGTCAGCGTTCTTCATCTTGGTTTCTTCTTGCATTAAGTTTGTATAATGTGCGACCTTGTTTCCATCAATGAATACGGCTTTCTCGCGGAGGATCAGTGATGGGGCTTTCAGGACCCGCACTGTCGGCTTGTTCGGCCTTAGCACGGGCGTTATCGGTCCCGACAAGGGTCCGCTGTTTTTCAGCGACGTCTCAGGGCTGCTTCAAAATCCTCCGTATCGATCCGTTGTGTCGCGATACCACCATGGCGTTGATCATTCCGGCCGCAGTCGGAATTTCTGCCCGGGAAGCACTACCTCCGATCGCCGGCAGCAGGTCCATACAATTCCAAATTCAGCACAACTCGAGAAATAGGAGATCTGAATGCCTGAAGCAAATTGCGAGTGGGTTATCAACGAATATACCGGGATATCCGGTCTCCAATTGCGCGACTACGCGCCCAAGACCGCAGGGCCAGGCGAGGTTCGTTTGAAAGTCGAGGCCTTTGCCCTGAACTGGGGTGACATGGACCTCATGCAAGGCCGCTACTCATTCAATTTCAGCCAACTGCCAGCGCGCATCGGCTGCGAGGCGGTTGGTATTGTTGATCAGATCGGCGAAGGGGTCACCGGGATCAAACTGGGGGAGCGATACTGCACGCTTCCGTATTTCTATGACATGGAAGGTGTCAGCGGCGACAGCGTCATCAGGGATCCCCGCTACCTGACAAAGGCACCGGAGGGCATGAGTGCGGTCGAAGCCGGATCGATCTGGATGCAGTTCATGACCGCCTATTATCCGATCGCTGAACTGGCCAAGGCAGGCCCCGGCGTCAACATCCTCGTGACCGCGGCGACCAGCACTGCAGGCCATGCCGCCTTGGAAATCGGAAAGCTGAAGGGCGCAACGATGATCGGGACGACCCGTTTCGACCACAACCGTGACTACCTGATGAAGGGTGGCGCAAGCCATGTCTATGTCGGCAACGGCGAGGGACTGGCTGAGGCCGTAAGGGAGGCTACCGGCGGCGTTGGCGTCCATGCTGTCTTCGACTCGGTCGGGGCAGGGATGATCTCGCATTACAGCCAGGCACTGGCAAAGGACGCACAGATATTCTTTTACGGCACTCTCGACGAGAAACTGCCCGAACTGCCGATGATGTATCTCTATCAGGCGAACGCCACCTTTAAGCCCTACTCGCTTTTCAACTACATCGAAGATGCTGACTGGAAGAAGAAGGGCCTCGATTTCGTCTATGCGGCCTTAGCATCCGGCAAAATCGCTCCGACCGTTGATCGCGTCTTCCCGATGGAGGAATTTCGCGAGGCCTGGGACTATCTTCGCGCGCCACGCAAGAACCACGGCAAGGTGATGATCAAGATCTGATTGCCTCTGTATCGACAACAATCAAAACCGGGATATCGCACACTTCTGACAGGATACTTGAACCATCCGGATCAGGATCTGCAGAAGGCGTCGAAATCCTCGGCAATGGCAGTAACAGCCGCTTCAACCAGCAGGTGCCCATGTTCGGGTCTGGCGAGCGCTGAATGGGAACCAACCCGGCCATCCGGAAAATCGCGCCGATGCTCGTCCGGCGGCCCGTGCCGGTCTCCAGTATGCGCGCGCATATAGTCGGGGCTCAACTTTCGTGGTGGCTGCTTTGCAATCTCGGATGGTTCGATCTGGCGGTGCAGCGCCTGGGTGATGGCGATCTCCGAAGGCGTGGCGTGCATGCCTTCCCAGTCGCCGTAATACTGTTTGCGCAGCACATTGACCGGTTCAAAATCCCACCAGCTGCGATAGCGCACAGAGGTGCCGGCCGGCGGGGCCAGCTGTGAAAGCGGCGCAAGATTGGCGCCGTGGCCGTTGACGATGTAGATCCGGGTGAAGCCTTGCGCCGACAGGCCTGTAATCACTTCGCTCACAAGCGCCAGAAACAGTTCTGTCGAAATCGATACCGTGCCGGGAAAAGCGGTGTTGAAAGGAGCAGGCGTGTAGCTGAAGCCCGGCGCACAAATGGCGCCTGCCAGATCTGCCGCCCGCTCTGCAATTGCGGATGAGCAGAGCGCATCGGTGCCGATCAGGCCCATCGGGCCATGCTGCTCAATCGAGCCGGTTGAAAGAAACACGCCGTTTCTGTGAGCCAGATAGGCTTCAACCTCCAGCCATGTCATGTGATCAAGCTTCATGATTGGCCTCAATCGTCACGCCCGAGGACAGCTTTCGCTAGCCAGCCGTCAAGCACCGGTCTGTAGGCATTCAGTTCCGCGGCGATCGCCGGCAGCGCACTCAAGCGCTCCCGGTAAGCCACCACTGCATCAGGCCAGACCATCCTCAAGTCGAAGACGGGGTCGAGCCTTTCGATCCATTCAAAGCTGATCGGAAATCCGCAATCGGCGAGCGTCAGCGTGTGACCGGCGTCCTCGCGTTCGCCAAGCATTTTGCCGAGCTGGGCCAGCCGGGCGGATAGGGCATCCGATTGCCGCCGTTGCACATCGTTGTCGCGCTCGTCAGCCCCGATATGCGCGAACAGCACACGTAGCGCCGGTTCCAGCCGTGTGTCATGGAACCGGGAAAGCTCGCGAACTTTCGCCCGAGCTGCAGGGGCGTCGGGCAGCATCTGTGGGCGCGGATGAAGCTCGTTGAGGTATTCGGCGATGGCTTCAGAATCTGCCAGTGTGATATCGCCATCAACCATGGCCGGCAGATTGCCCGAAGCGATCAGGCGCTTGTACTCATCTGAGCCGTAGCCGCCGGGTGGCGGCACTTCTTCCCATGTCAACTGCTTGTGACGCAGCAGGATCCTGAGCTTGGCGCAATAGAGGCTGGGGGCAATGGCATAGATGGTCAGCATGATTGGGAACCGTAACGGGGCGCTTGCGCGCCCCGCATCATCAGTTGGAAAGCTGCCATTTTTTGCTCAGCTCATCAAAAAAGCCAGCTTCTTTTTTCAAGGTGATCCAGGTGTTGATGTAATTGATCCAGACCTGATCTTCCTGCGGCAGCAGCATGGCAACCGGCGTCCGCGCACGCGGAGCGGAAACCGGCACGATCATCATCTCGGGATACTGCTCGACCAGTTTGTAGGCCTCGACATTCGATGTGATATGCGCGTCGGCGCGACCGCCAAGAACTTCCTGGAAATCCCGTGCCGGTGCTTCGACAATCTTGTACTGGGCGTTCGGGAAGAATTCCTTGACCTGCTTTTCCTGGGTCGTGCCAAGGGTGGCAGCGACTGTCACGTCGGCCTTGTCGAGATCAGCCCAATCCTTGAACTTGTCGGCGTTCTTTGCCAGGATCAAGGGCACTGTTGCGAGCGAAAAATAGCTCATCGAATAGCCGGCGGCCTTGGCGCGCGCAGGCGAAATCGAGGCCGAACCCGTCAGGTGATACTTGCCGGCGGAGACGCCGCTCACAAGTGTCTTCCAGTCGGTAGGAACGAACTCCACCTCGACACCGAGGTCTGTCGCCAACTGTGTCATCACGTCGATGTCGTATCCGGTATAGCTGTTGGTTGCCGGATCTTTCATCGTCATCGGGTTCCAGTCACCGGTGGTGCCGACCTTGAGTGTGCCGGAACTGAGGACGTCCTGAAGAGCGGATTGCGCATGGGCTTGCCCTGATGCGATTGCCATCATCAGAGCCATGGCGAAGGTGGTGAGAAAACGCATGGTAAATTCCCCTTTATTGAGCGTTCAGGCATCATTGTCCGGAAAATTTGAGTTTGCAACCGGATAAATTTGTTGCATAGAAAGCAACAGTATTTTGGTTTGTCTGTCTGAATCCGCCCAAATGGAGCAGTTTTTGTCCGATACCGCGCCGCCGATCATCAGTTTTGAACGGGTTTCGAAGCACTTTGATGATTTCAGGGTTCTAAACGAGATTTCTCTCGAGATTCGGCGCGGAGAAAAATTGGTCATCTGCGGCCCGTCGGGGTCGGGAAAATCCACACTTATCCGCTGCATCAACGGACTAGAGAGCCATGGCTCCGGCAAGATTGTCGTCTGCGGAGCGGAACTCGGGCCGGGAATGGGAGCAGACATATCGAACCGCTCCAAGGTCGGCATGGTGTTTCAGCAATTCAATCTGTTTCCCCATTTGACCGTGCTGGAAAACCTGACCCTGGGCCCGATGCGGGTGATGGGGCTGAAAGCATCCGATGCACGAGATCTGGCGATGCGCTATCTTGAACGCGTTCGCATCCCTGAACAGGCAGCGAAGTATCCGCGCCAATTGTCCGGAGGCCAGCAGCAGCGCGTGGCGATTGCGCGCTCACTGTGCATGAACCCGGAGATCATGCTGTTTGACGAGCCGACCTCGGCGCTGGATCCCGAGATGATCCACGAAGTGCTCGAGGTCATGGGCGAACTGGCTGAAAGCGGCATGACCATGATTTGCGTCACCCATGAGATGGGGTTTGCCCGCCGGGTCGCCGACATGATGGTTTTCATGGACCATGGAGAGATCGTCGAACGGGCCGAGCCCGCGACATTCTTCACCAGCCCCAGGAGCCCGCGATGCCGCGAGTTTCTGCAAAGGATACTGCAACATTGATGGGCCGGATCCGCACTCCGATTGTCTTGTTACTGCTCGCCACGGTGCTCAGCGGCTGCTCGGCCAATTGGGGCTGGTATGTCGTCAATCCGGCCACCAAGAACGGTGCCATCAATCTGTCCTTCATGCTGAGCGGGCTCAAATACACGGTTCTGCTGTCTTTAACGGCCATCGTCATTTCCGTGGTGGTCGGCCTGCTGATTGCATTGCCCGGGCTTTCGAAAAATCGCGGCCTCAGGTTCATGAGCCGGACCTATGTCGAGATCGTTCGGGCGGTGCCTATTCTGGTGCTCATTTTGTGGGTCTATTACGGCTTGCCGCAATTGTCGGGCCTGACGATCAGCGTCTTCTGGGCAGGCGTCATTGCACTCGCCCTGTCCGACAGTGCCTTTGAGGCGGAGATCTTCCGGGCCGGCATTCAGTCGATCGCCAAGGGGCAGTACGAGGCTGCGCATTCCATTTCGCTCAATTACCGCGACACCATGCGTTATGTCATACTGCCGCAGGCCATCCGCCGCATCCTGCCGGCGCTCGGCAACCAGCTCGTCTACATGCTCAAGATGTCATCGCTTGTGTCCGTCATCGGCATGCAGGAACTGACCCGCAAGGCCAATGAACTGGTCGTCAGCGAATACCGCCCGCTCGAAATCTATACGGTTCTGGTGCTCGAATATCTGGTCTTGATCCTGATCGTGTCTGCCGGAGTGCGCTGGCTTGAGCGCCGCATGAAAACCGATGAGCGAAACTAGGGAGACGCAGATGTCAGCCGCCTGGATCCACATGATTCCCGATGCCGAGGCCGATGACGCCTTGATGGAGACACTGAAGCTGGCGCGCACGCCGCATGGCACTGTCGACAATGTCATGCGCGTCCATTCGCTCAGACCCGGCACCATGCGTGGCCATGTGGCGCTCTATCGTGCGGCGCTTCATGACGACAGCAACACCCTGCCCATGTGGCTGCAGGAGACCATCAGCTCCTACGTGTCCATGCTCAACACATGTCCCTATTCACTCGCCAATCACTGGGCCAATGCGCATCATCTCATCGGAAACAACGAGCGCGCCGACGCCATCCATGCCGCGTTGCAGGAGAAGCGTCCTGAGGATGTTTTCGCCGGCGCCGAACTTGCGCTCATGCGCTACGCGGAAAAGCTGACACTGAACCCGGGTGAGATGGAAAAGGCTGATGTGGAGGCCTTGCGTGAGGCCGGACTTGATGATGGCCAGATCCTCGAAGCCAACCAGATCATCGGCTATTTCAACTACGCCAACCGGCTTCTCAATGGCTTGGGCGTGACCACCGAAGGCGACATCGTCGGCTACTATGCGAAGACTTGACATGTTGCCTGAAAAGCAAATAATTTACCTATAGTAAATTTCTCGGAGGAGGCTTGATATGGGTTACTCGCAGGCTCGCCAAATGGACGCCGACCAGATTCCGGTAGTCGATATCACTCCCTTGCGTGATGGCAGCGATCCGCTTTCGGTCGCCCAGGCGCTGCATGCCGCCAGCACAGGCCTTGGTTTCATCTACATCAAGGGACACGGCATCCCTGAAGACGTGATCGCCAATTGTCGCACATCGGCCTACGAGTTCTTCCATGCTGACGCCGCGCTCAAGGAAACGGTGCGCGTGTCCTCCAAGCATCGCGGCTGGCTCGGTCAGGGCGGCGCCAAGATGCAGGATGAAGCCAAAGCCGACCTCAAGGAGAGTTTCATCTGGGGTTACCAGGATGATCAGGGGCAGACGCCGGAAGATCATGCGCTGCGCGGCCCCAATCAATGGCCCGGTTTCCTGCCGGACATGCAGGCCAATGCGATGACCTACTTCGAGCATGCCCATGGTGTTGCCCATTACCTGATGCAGGGCTTTGCCATTGGGCTGGGTCTGGAGCCGGACTTCTTCCTGCGCACCGCGACGCGTCCCCTGAGCCGCGCATCCTTTGTTTTTTACCCGCCGCAACCCGCTGAAATGGGCCAGAACCAGTTTGGAGTGGGACCACACACGGATTTTGGCGTCCTGACCGTTCTGTGTCAGGATTCCGTCGGCGGCCTTCAGGTTCAGGATACCAACGGTGAGTGGGTCGAAGCACCGCCGCTTGAAGGCACCTTGATCGTCAATGTCGCTGACCTGCTCGCCCGCTGGACCAATGGCGCCTACAAATCGACACCGCACCGGGTGGTCAATGCGTCAGGCCGCGAGCGGCTGTCGCTTGTCTTGGCATTTGATCCCGATCCGGACACTGTCATTGACGCCACACAGATCTATGGCGAGGATGGTAGTCAGGTCGAGCCGCCGATCACCTGCGGCGACTACCTTGTATGGCGTTTTGCCAAGGCATTTGCTTACCGAAAAGCCGAGTGATGGACGAAATGGAACAACCGGGTACGAGTGTGGAGCATCCAGTCGAAGCTTCGACCGGCAGTTCCGAAACCGATCTGGCAATCGGCCTGGCGCTGAAATCCATTCGGGAAGACCGCCAATTGTCGGCACGCCAATTGGCGACAAAGGCCTCCGTGTCGCCGGCGATGATCAGCCGGATTGAAAGCGGTCAGGTTTCCCCTTCGATCTCGACCTTGACCGCGTTGAGCCGCGCGCTTGATGTGCCGTTGGTCAGCCTGTTCAGGGAAACCGCATCCGACCACACCGATTTCACCCATGTCGAGAACGGCGGCGGCCTGAAATCCACCCGTATCGTCGGCAACCACCGGCATGATTATGTCAATCTGGCTTTCCACACCCGGCGTGATCTGCAGTTTGAAGCCCGAATTGTAACGTTGGAGCGCCAGGATGCCCGCCCGCCGATTTATCTTGGCCACGGGGTCGTTTTTATTCACATCCTCACAGGCGAAGCCATCTATCAGTACGGACCGAACGAATTCAGCTTGAAACCCGGTGACAGCCTCAGCCTCGACGCCGAACTCAGCCACGGATTTCGCAAGGTGCTGAGCCAAACGCTGACGTTTCTGACGGTACAGGCAGAACGGCGTGGATGATGGCACAGGCGGCTCCATCTGACAGCGATACGAAGGCTGGAGCCTACAATCTTCTCATCAACTGCGGTGGCTTCAAGCGCGGTGAGAAACTGCTGATCCTGCACGAGGATCCTGCGCTGGGTTGGTACGACCAAGCTGCACCGCTGGCAGTGGCCGAGACTGCATCAGAGCTTGGGCTTGTTGCGCATCTGGTTCAGGTCGGCGCGCCTTCCCAACCACTGGATCCTGTCGTCTCGGCACAGATCGCTGAAAGCGACAAAATAGTCTATTTCGCCCGTATCGGCGACGAAGACCGTTTCGGTGACGCCGCGCCTGGCAAGACATCGGTGATGAGCTACATCCGCTCCGCCGCCATGCTGGCGTCAGCCTATGGCAGGCTCGAGCACCAGGCCATGCTGTCCCTCAAGCAGGCCGTCAACGACGTTCTTGCGCGGGCTTCGCGGATCGACATCGAATGCCCGTTGGGGACGCAGGTTACCGGATCGCCGATCACCAATCCCAACGGTGCGGTGGATGTATCGATGCGGCGGTTTCCAATGGGCGTGCCGGCTCCCGTTTCAGCAGAACGATTTTCCGGCCGTGTTGCGCTTGCTGGCTATCTCACCCCGAGTGGGAATCGTGCCTACGCACCTGCCTGGCTGGCACTGGAAAAGACGATTTATGCGGAGATCGAGAATGGTCGCATCTTGGATTTTTCGGGCGATGCGGAGACTGTCGCAAGCGTTCGCAACCACTATCATCATGTGTCCAGCCTCTTCGGCATAGACGCTGGTGCGGTGCATTCCTGGCATGCCGGCATCCATCCCGGGGTCAAGTATGATATGGCTGTGGCGGATGATCCCGACCGTTGGTCAAACACGATTTTCACCAGTCCCGGCTATCTGCATTTTCACACCTGTGGCGCCTATGCCCCGGGAGAAATCTGCTGGATGCTGGCCAATCCTGGCGTCTGCGTCGATGGTGTTGCGCTTTGGAGCCAAGGCCAATTGCGTCCGGAGCTGCATGATGAAACGAGAAGCTGTCTGGAGGCATTCCCGGCGTTGAAGCAGCTGTTTGATCTCGCCTGACTTGCAACCGCGGCCCGGTCTCTTGGCGTGTCCTTGTGCGCGAAGAGCTTGTCACGACGATCTTTCTTCTGCCGCGCGCATTTTCCGGCGATGAAACGATTCCCTTTCCAACAAAACGGGTCTAGCTTTCGCGTTCAATGACGTGAGGGGAGCAGTGATGGACCGACCGGATGCAAGCAATAGCATACTGGCGCTGCGCCGCGCCGCCACCGATGTGATCGGCTTTTCAGATCTTGGCCGGGAAATGGTGTTGCAACGCGCCTATGGCAAAGCCATCGAATACCAGGCGCTGGCAGCAGCGGGCTGCTTGCGGCTTGGGACAGTGGCAGAAACCTTGCTGCCGCTGATGGAAGAAACAGCGCCCGGACAGGCGAAAACCATCGAGCAAATGCGCGCCCGCATAGTGATGCTCGCGCTTGGCGAATCCTGTCTCTCGTTTGATGAGTCCGCAGACGACAGCGATGATCTGATGTCGGAAACCGCACGTGCCTTTCACAGCGACGCTGTCCTCGTGCACGGCACCAAGCTGGCGCTGCTTATTCTGAATTTCACCAAAGCGATGGAGAAGGACGATGAATGAGAAAAGGCCGGACGACCGCCAGCCTCAAACGCTCAAAAGCCTGCTCCTTCGAGAAGGCCTGACCAAGAACAATTACGGCAAGGCGCTCATGGCCGAGTTGCGGGCAAAACTGGGCGCGCTTTAGGTCATCTGCGCAGTGTCAGAACCGGCGGGTTGGCAGATCGCTGTGATCACGCGAAGCGCTTTTCCAATCGCTCGGTTTCACAGGCTCTCAGCCACATCTCGTCGATCCGGGACAGCGCCCGGGCATCAAAACGCTCGGTGTGATGCCAGTATTCGCCGTCCTCGACCATGTAACCGAGCCTGGCTTCCTCTGAAAGTGCGTCTTCAATCATTGCCGGGTCAGTCTCAAAGGCGGCTAGCGGTCTCTTGAGATCTGCAAATGTGGCGCGTGGGAAGACTAGGCGGCTGTCAGG
Source organism: Hoeflea sp. AS60 (assembly GCF_038900115.1). Lineage (NCBI taxonomy): Bacteria > Pseudomonadati > Pseudomonadota > Alphaproteobacteria > Hyphomicrobiales > Rhizobiaceae > Hoeflea > Hoeflea sp. AS60. Next base: position 1,554,753 of record NZ_JBBMQP010000001.1, read on the forward strand.
TTCCGCCGAAAGATTGATGCAGGCGCATCCCTGCCGCCCGGCAAGCGCCATCAGCCGCCCGGATTTGGCTTCAAGCGATTGCAAGGTCACATCCGGGCGCAACGGATCGGCGGTGCCATTGCCGTAAAAATGGGTCACCTTGCCGGAATAGGTCATGTCGCAGGCAAAATAGGCCAGGATATCCGGCTTGAGCACATCGAGAGCCCAATACCCGGCGGTAAATGCCATGGTGCCGCCGCCATAGACAAATCCTCCATAGCGGTTTTGAGCCGAAACGTAGCTTTCATGACTATGCACAGACTGCCATGGTGCGACCTGTTCTGGCATGCGATCGACCGGAAAGTCGCCTGCATGAACCAGATAATCCCAATCTGCGCGTGCCTGCCAGGCGTTGTTGATGGCAACAATTTTCACACGATCAGGCTTCTGCCAGTTCTGGATATTAGGCGCACTGGGGCCACTGCCGAGAATCAGGGCAATCGAAGGAAGCGTCATCTCAAGCATCTTTTCAGGTCCTCGGCGCCCCGGTACGCGAAACAGTCAAATCTGGCGTTGAGGTGAACGTAGGCACGGTTCGGCGGTCGGCAATGCTTGGGTCAATCATCCTGTCATTTTTTCACAATTCGGCATAACCGCGTTGCTGGTGGTTTGGGGCAGCATGAGACGCGTCTGGTCCCTTTATCAGGCAAATTGGCCCACTTTCCGGCAGTTATCTTCTTGTTGCATCTGTCAGGTTTAAGCCGTTAAGGCCCCGGTATGGCCAACCTGCGTAACAGTTTGGATTCATTCTAAACTATACAGTTTGACTCCACTTTCAGAATACATTACCCAAAATCTCATGTTTAGAAGGCGGGTCGATGAAATGGCACGAATGGAACACGATGATTGTGGAGACTGTCCGGCTGCAGCCTACCTGCGTCAGCAGCCGGAGAACCTGGTCATCAATGGATATCGCAACTGGATTGCCGGCCTGACACATTCGGATTCGCGCTACTGGGATGCGGCCCGGGCAACCCACGCCAAGGCGCTTGGGGCGATCGACGGGCCGGTGGCGCTTGATGCGATGGCGGCGCTGATCCGCCAGCTTGGCGCCTGCGCAACCTGCCCGCTGCGGTTTTACAAACCCGGCGCCGGACATCTGTGTCGCGATGAGTGTCTGGTGCTCGGCATGGTATCGGGCGCGCAGCACGGTGACGAGGATCTTCTGGTTCAGTCTGCCAGGCTGCTGACTTGTTCCGATGCATGCTTCGAGGTGGTCGACCGCGCAAGTGCTTACGCCGCGATCCTGCTTGGCCACAGCCAGCGACTGGCGCCGATCCCGTTGAGCGCGATTGCGGACATCGACATCAGATCATCTCTCGCCGTATCCGGCGCGAGTGGGTCTATCCACTGAATGAAATTGGAATAGTGAGAGTACTGCAGACCATGAAACGCTTCGCACATTTACTCGGACTTGGCCTCGCCGCCTCAACCGCCATGACCACCATTGCGCTTGCCGATGTGACTCCCGAAGCTGTCATTGCCCACTACGTTGATATCGCCGAAGCCAAGTACGGCGATGCGCTTTCAACGGCGCAGGCATTGGATGGCGCGATCGAGGACTTGCTCGCAAATCCGACGGACGAGACACTGAAAGCCGCAAGAACTGCATGGCTTGCGGCCCGCGTACCCTATCAGCAGTCCGAGGTCTATCGTTTCGGCAATCCGATCGTGGATGACTGGGAGGGGCGGGTGAACTCCTGGCCGCTGGACGAGGGTCTGATTGACTATGTTGATGCGAGCTATGGCTCCGAGAGCGACGAGAACACGCTTTTCACGGCGAATGTGATCGCCAATCCGTCCATCGAGATCAACGGCAAGACCATTGATGCCAGCAAGATTACCCCGGAGCTGATTTCCACCACGCTTCAGGAAGCCGGCGGCATCGAAGCCAATGTCGCTTCCGGATATCATGCGATCGAGTTCATGCTTTGGGGGCAGGACCTCAATGGCAATGGTCCCGGCGCGGGCAGCCGTCCCGCCACTGATTACAGCCTTGAGAATTGCACCAATGGCAATTGCGAGCGCCGCCGTGACTATCTTGGCGCAGCAAGCGATTTGCTTGTGGCTGATCTCGAAGAGATGGCTGCCAACTGGAAAGACGGCGGAGCGGCGCGGTTGGCGGTTGAGCAAGGCGGCGTAGCCAGCGGGCTTTCGACAATCCTCGCTGGCATGGGCTCGCTCTCCTATGGTGAACTTGCGGGCGAACGCATGAAGCTCGGTCTGCTGCTTGGCGACCCGGAAGAGGAGCATGATTGCTTCTCCGACAACACCCACAATTCTCACCGCTATGATGCGGTCGGCATTCGCACCGCTTATACCGGCGTCTACACCAGGCCCGATGGATCTGAACTGACCGGCCCGTCGCTCTCAGATTTGCTTGTTGCAAAGGATCCAGCGATCGCGAGCGAACTTTCGACTGATCTTGATGCCACTGTCACCGCCATGGAAGCGATGGTTGAGCGCGCAGAAACGGTTGAAGCCTATGATCAGATGATCGCCGTTGGCAACGACGAGGGCAACGCCACCGTACAGGCCGCTATTGACGGTTTGATCACTCAGACCCGATCGATTGAACGCGCCATAGCTGCACTTGAGCTCGGCACGATCGAACTGGAAGGGTCTGACAGTCTCGACAGCCCCGATGCCGTATTTCAGTGAGAACTAGACCATGATTGTTTGCAGCTGCAATTTCGTTTCGACCAAAGACATCGAGCAGGTCGTTATCGACTTCCTGAACGCCGACGAATGGCAGCTGATCACGCCGGGAAAGGTGTTTCAGGCAATGAGTGCGCGCGGCAAATGTTGTGGCTGTTTTCCTGGCGTGATCGACATCATCGTCGAAACAACTCAGGCGTATCATGCCCAGATGCAGAGCCCGGAGCCGAAGGTGGTGGAACTTTTGACCCGTATCGCGGATCAGCGTCTGCGTATGGAAAACGCAAAAAAGAAGGCGGCGGCCAAAAGGCAGTCGCAACTGGTGGCTTGATGGTGCAAAATGCAAAGCGTTTTCACCACAAGGACACGGACGACTTATGAAAAAGAGCAAGAAAGTCATCGACTGCCTCAATGAGGCTCTGTTTCTGGAGCTGGGGGCGGTCAATCAGTACTGGTTGCATTACCGGCTGCTTGACGATTGGGGTTACTCGAAACTGGCGGCAAAGGAGCGGGCGGAGAGCATTGAGGAAATGCAGCATGCCGACAAGATCATCGAGCGGATCATCTTCCTCGACGGTTTCCCCAATCTTCAGACGGTGGCGCCGCTCAGGATCGGCCAGAACATCAGGGAAGTGCTCGAAAGCGATCTGGCCGGCGAGCAGGATGCCTGGACCGCCTACACCAAATCTCGCGACATCTGTGAGAAAGAGGGCGACTATGTCAGCAAGAACCTTTTTGAGTCTTTGATCGCCGACGAAGAGGGGCATATAGATTTCCTTGAAACTCAGCTCGAGCTGCTCGGCAATCTGGGCGAACAGAAATATGGCCTGCTGAACGCATCACCTGCTGACGACGGGTAACTAATACAAGAACGCAAAGGCCTTTTTCGGGCCAATGCCGGGATTGAACATGATCGCGGAATCCAAAGTTTATGTGCTCACTGATGTAAAATTTGTGTGGCACTGTATGACCGATTACTTTTCATTACGTATTTCCAAACCGAACCGAATGCCTGCCTCCCGTTTTGTCCTCCGGGGCTGGGCGGCGGGCTGCTTGGCTCTTTCTATGCTGCTGCCGGCCTTGGCCGACGATCTGGCGGCGTTGCCTCACACACGCGATGACCTCACTGAAAAGGACCGCAAGCGTGTCGAGCGGGTTGTTCAGCCAACAACCAGCTTTGATGCGGCCGAACAGTTCGAACGAATGCAGGGCGGCGCAGGCACTTCCGTCAAGCTGGTCAATCGTGATGCCTTGTCGCAATTCAACGCCAATCTCACTTTTGAGCAGGAAGAGACCTTCAAGCTCGGCAATGCCCTGTTTCGCAAACTCTGGGTATCCTCGCCATCGTCAACCCTCGCATCTGACGGCCTCGGACCGCTGTTCAACGCACGGGCCTGTCAAAGCTGCCACATAAAGGATGGTCGCGGTCATCCGCCCGAAGGGGCTGCGGACGCGACGTCAATGTTCCTGCGGCTTGCACGTCCGGCAAAAACCGATGAGGAGCGTCAGGCGCTCGAGAATTTCCTTGTCGCCTCGCTGCCGGACCCAGGGTATGGCGGCCAGCTCCAGGATCTTGCCGTGCCCGGACTAAAGGCCGAAGGCCGGATGGTGATCGAGTATCAGGAGCAGCCGGTCGAACTGAGCGATGGTTCGGTGGTTTCCCTGCGCAAGCCAAGCTACAGCGTTGCTGATCTTGGCTTTGGTCCGCTCGATCCCGAGACCACACTGTCGCCGCGGATGTCGCCGCCGATGACCGGCATGGGCCTGATCGAAGCCATTCACCCGGCAGATATTCTCGCGCACGCCGATCCCGAGGACCTCGATGGTGATGGCGTTTCGGGTCGTGTTGCAATGGCCCGCGATCCCGCTACGGGCAAGCTTGCCGTCGGGCGCTTCGGCTGGAAGGCGCAGAATGCGACGGTACGTCAGCAGTCTTCCGGAGCCTTCGCCGGAGACATCGGTATTTCCACGCCTGACGTTCCCAACAGCCATGGAGATTGCACGGCCAGACAGGCTGAATGTCTGGCTTTGCCAACCGGTGTTCAGGCAAGTCTCGGTAACACCGAGGCGCCCGATCCGGTGCTGGATCTGGTCACATTCTATTCGCAGAACCTGGCGGTCCCGGCCCGTCGGCAGGTTGGCGATGCCGATGTTTTGGCAGGCAAGCAGACGTTCTACGATCTCGGATGCACGTCATGCCATGTGCCAAAGTATGTCACATCCCGGCAAGCGGCGACCAAGGAGCATCGGTTTCAGTTGATCTGGCCCTATTCCGATTTCCTGCTGCACGACATGGGCGATGGGCTGGCAGACGGCCAACAGGTTGGATCAGCCAGCGGCAAGGAATGGCGGACGCCGCCGCTATGGGGTGCTGGCTTGACCAAGATCGTCAATGACCATACGTTTTTCCTCCATGATGGCCGTGCGCGCAATCTGACCGAGGCCATTCTATGGCACGGCGGCGAGGCAGAAAATGCGCGGGATGGTTTTGCCGCTTTGCAGAAGTTGGATCGCGACAACCTGTTGAAATTTCTGGAAAGTCTCTGATGAACCGCATCTTGATCTGTCTAGTGGCGCTGGTTGCCAGCGCCGGTGCTGCTCTCGCGGATCAGGACACGACGCGTCCTCCTATCGGGCCAGTGCTGGAACGGATGCTCGTCGATTACATCCGTCCCGGCTATGCGGCCGTCAATGTCGCAGCATCGGATCTGACAGCCGCCGTAACTGCGCTTTGCAGCGCCCCGTCTGATGAGAATCTGCAAGCCTCACGGTCTGCATTTCGCGCTGCCGTGGACGGCTGGGCACGGATTGAATGGCTGCGGCTCGGTCCGGTGATGTCTGACAACAGGCTTGAGCGCATCCTGTTTTTCCCTGATCGGAAGGGCACGGGCAGAAAGCAGGTCCAGGCTGCCATCGCATCAAAGGATGAAAGCGTTACCGAGGTAAGCACACTCGCAGGCCAGAGTGTCGCGATGCAGGGCCTGGGCGCACTTGAGTTCATCCTTTTTGGTAGCGGTAGCGATGCGCTTGCCAAGTCTGAGGCGAGTCACCGCTGTGCATTTGCGAAGGCTGCTTCGTCCAACCTTGTTGACCTGTCGGACGAGATCATCGCCGGTTGGCAGGACGACGCCGATCTTGTGCCGGTGTTTCTCAAGCCAGGCCCGGAAAATCCCTTGTTCAGGACCGATCAGGAGGCTTTGAACCTGCTGCTGGGCCAGATGATCCATGGCCTCGATGCGATCCGCGACACCCGCGTGAGCGCTTTTCTTGATCAGGAAAATCCTGATCATGATCGGCCGAAGTCCGCACTTTTCTGGCGCTCCGACATGACTTTGCCGTCGATCAGCGCCAATCTGGAAGGTCTCGAAGCGTTGTTCAATGAAAGCGGCATCGAAGTCGTATCCAAAGACAGCGCACCCCGCCTCGCCGATACCATTCGCTTTGAGTTCAGGCAGGCAACTGATACCGCAAAGAGCCTGGAGGCCCCGGTCAGCGATCTGTTGGGCAATGCTGAAACGCGTGAAAAACTGGTCTATCTCGATTACGCCATCAAGATCATCGTGGGTCGTCTCGACGAGGAATTTGCTCAAGCCGGAGGTCTCGCGGTCGGATTTTCGTTTGGAGATGGCGATTGAAACCGGTCGTTCTTGAAAGACGCACATTTCTGGCGGGAGCAGGGCTTGCCTGGCTAAGCAGCCTCACACCGGCAGGGGCCGAGAAACTGCTTGCATCCGATGTTCTGTTTGCTGCCGCCTACAGGGATCCGCAGGGTGCCTATGGTGTCGCGATACTTGATGAAAAGTCAGCGATCGTTTCAACCCATACACTTCCGGGTCGGGGGCACGGTTTTGCAGTAAACCCACGAGCGCAATGGCTGGTGGCCTTTGCCCGTCGCCCCGGCAATTTTGCAGTCGCGCTGCATCGCGGGCGGGAAGCCGAACCAATTGCGTTCCATACGCCAGCGACCCGGCATTTCTATGGCCACGGTGTGTTCTCGGCAGACGCTCGTTTGCTCTATGCGGCTGAAAACGCATTTGAAACAGGCGACGGCGTCATTGGCGTTTACGATGTCACCAATGGCTTCAACCGCATAGGGGAGTTTGCCTCCCATGGTGTAGGGCCGCATGAAATCGTGTTGATGCCGGACGGCAGAACACTGTGCGTAGCAAACGGCGGCATACGCACCCATCCTGATCAGGGGCGCCAGAAGCTCAATCTGCCCACCATGGCGCCGTCCATGGTGTTGATCGACATCTTGACCGGGGCATTGCTCTCCTCCCACGCCCTGCCCGAAAGGCTGCATCGATTGTCCTTGCGCCATATGGCGGTGGACTCTAGCCATCAAGTCTGGATAGGCGGGCAGTACGAGGGCAACGCCGTCGACGAGGTGCCGGTTCTGGCAAGACTTGATGATGATTCGGGTTTGGTCTCGGTCGAACTGGAAGACGCTGCGGCGACGGCCCTTGGCAAATATGCTGGATCCGTGGCTATCGCCAATGACGGCGTGACCTTGGCCGTCACGTCGCCCAAGAGCGGCGCCGTGGTCATGCTGGATACCCGCACTGGCAAGGCTTTGAAGGTTGATAATATTCCAGGTACTTGCGGAATCCAGGCCCGTCGGGATGGCTTTGTCACCTCCAGTGAATCCGGCCGGTTTGGAACCGTTGGATATGATCGCGCCTGGGACAATCACATAGCCCGTGTATGAGATCTTTACTGCGCACGAAGATTTGGTGGCCCGTTGTGGGCCCGCATCTGTTCGCAGGTCAGCAGAAAAGCCGGCCTGAAAATGCTCGCGGACTGCAAGATCTTGTAGTCAGCGATTAAATTGTTAGCTTTTTAGCATGTTGAACTGGACCGAGCTGGCACCAGTAAAACGTCTGTAGCGGTAACAGATTTCTTCTTTGTCAGAAAATCCGCTTGAACCGGCGACGTGTTTCACTTGAATGAAGAAGAAGTGAAAAGCTTGCGAGAGTGGTGATAGCGATTGCAATCGCACCAATTCCTAGAACAATCATTGCTCGACCTCAGCTGACATCATTGTCATTGTCGGAATAAGCTTTAGGGGATGCAACTTGCCCGAAGCTTGTGTTGTAACATCTCCTTTTGCTTGAAACTGAACCGAGCTTGGCAAGTCAGATCGCGATTTATGCCCAATATATGATTAACACTGGCAATCAGCGTTAACCTTCGGGCAAGGATTAATACGTAAAAAACAATCTGATCTTCGGATTGTGGATATGAGCGATCATTGCGACCCCACAAAGGCATGAAGCCGCTCCGAGGTTCCGGCCAGATCCGGATTTCCAGAATTTCATGGGCCAAGCGGCGCGACGGTATGAAAACACCGACTGTGCTCTGTCAACAAGTGTGACAGGTACACAAGGTGTTTTGACCCCGCACACGCAGCAAGATCGGCCCAACTTATGTTTTCGGCACATAGCCGTCTATTGGGGTTAAACGCGTGGGGCAGGTTCAAGCAAGAGTGAGGGATGCAGCGGCTGCTGACGGCCTGCGCGCGCGCCTTGACTTGACCAAACTCGATCAGGCAAGCGGCGAACGTTTACGTGACATGCGGCCGATGATCGAGGCAGAGGCCCGAACTGCACTCTCCGCATTCTTCGAACGCCTTCAAAATACCCCGGAAATTGCCTCCCTGTTCACGTCCGGTCGCCAGATCGACCGGCTCGAAGAGCTTGAAGTCGCCCACTGGTCAATTTTGTCTGATGGCCGCTTTGACGGCCTCTACGTGGACCGGTCGGTTATCCTTGGAGAGGTTCGTCAACGCATCGGGCTTGATGCAGGCTGGTCGATTGGTGGTCATGCACTGGTACTCGAAAGGGTCATCCGCAGACTTGTCGACGAAAGCCGCACAGGCCTTTTCAAAGGCTTCTCGCGTCGTTCCGAGCGAAACCTGCTGGCTGATCGTCTTGTCGATGTTGTCAAGGCTGCACTTATCGATATCGACATGCAGGTGAGCCACAGACTTGGCGAGCAGGCCAGAACACTGACCAGGCAGCGCGAAGACGAAATCTCCGGGGAGCGGGCGCTGGTTGACGCAACTCTGGGCGCTGCTCTTGCGCAATTGGCCGATGGTGACCTGTCCGTTCGTATCGAGCCCCAGGCTCTTGAGATTCACCAGCAGGCTGCTGACAATTTCAATCGCGCCGTAAGCCGTCTCGAAGACCTTGTGACCGGATCCGCTGCCAGTCTTTCCGAGGCCCAGCAGCTCGCCGTTCGGCTCGGCGATGACATCGAGGCTGTTCGGGTCGAAATCCAGAGTTACGGCGTCAGCGTTGATGAAGAGCATGATGGCCTCGCGGACATCGCCGGTCGCATGAGCCTGATGGCAGAGACAGCCCTGAAGGCCGAGAACCTGATTGCCGAAGCCCGCAAGAGCGCCGAGGCCGGCGACCGGGTTGTTGGAGAAGCCATCGACGCTATGGCTGGGGCTCAAAATTCCGCCGAACAGATCGGCAAGATCATCTCGGTCATCGAAGAGATAGCATTCCAGACCAATCTTCTTGCGCTGAACGCGGGCATCGAGGCTGCACGTGCAGGCGACGCTGGTCGGGGCTTCGCGGTCGTGGCCACCGAAGTTCGGGCGCTTGCGCAAAGGTCTGCCGGCGCCGCCAATGAAATCAAGGACCTGGTTTCCGACGCAAAATCACATGTTGGCCGCGGTGTCGAGCTCGTCGATCAGACGCGATCGGCCATTTCCGGGCTTGTCGAGCAGGTTGGCAACATATCCCAGTCCGTTGCAGGTGTTGGAACACAGGCGCAGACGGAAGCCAGTCATATCAGCGGCTCGGCCACCTCTCTGGGACGCATCGCGGGTCTGATCACCACCGGTGGCGCACGCTTTGCCGGCGCGGCCGAAACCGGCGCTGATCTCAAACTCGTCATTTCAGAGCTTGGCGAGCAAATCCGGCTGCACCGGCGGCAGCGTCATGCCGGTTTTCAAAGTGTTGAGCTGACAGCGCAGCGATCACCCGCTGACGACGGACACATGCAAGCGTTGCCGCGGAGGCTCGCTCGATGAGCCCGATTGAAAGACAGAACGCATTGGCAAACAGCCTAGGCACATTCACCAGCAAGGATAGTCGACATGTCGTCTGACGGTACATCACCGAGAGTTTTGAAACTACCGGAGGTCCTGGACCTCAACGCGGCCAGTCGGCTGCACGAACAGGTGCTCGCGCACAAGGGCGAGGACATCGACATTGACGCATCCGATGTAAACCGGGTTGGCGCCCAGTGCATGCAGGTACTGTTGTCTGCTGCAAAGAGCTGGCGCGCCGAAGATCAGAATTTCAAGGTCGAGTCAGCGTCTGATGTTTTCGTCAAGACTCTGCAATTATTAGGAATTTCGGATGAAGCTATGCTTCCAAAGGAGATGCTGAAATGAAGAAGAAGGTTCTCACGGTCGATGACTCGCGAACCATCCGCAACATGTTGCTGGTGACATTGAACAATGCCGGCTTCGACATTGTGCAAGCGGAAGACGGTATCGAGGGATTGGAAGTTCTCGAGGAATCCAACCCGGACGTAATCGTCACAGATATCAACATGCCGCGCCTTGATGGCTTCGGCTTCATTGAAGGTGTGCGGCAGAACGAACGCTACCGCGCAATTCCTATCCTGGTTCTGACGACCGAAAGCGACGCGGAGAAAAAGAACCGCGCCCGCGAAGCCGGAGCAACAGGTTGGATTGTAAAGCCTTTTGACCCATCCAAATTGATCGCAGCCATCGAGCGTGTAACCGCCTGACAGGATCTTCCCCATGGATATGAATGAAATCAAGGAGATCTTCTTCCAGGAATGCGAGGAACAACTCGCAGAACTGGAATCTGGTCTGCTCCGACTCAATGATGGCGATACCGATCCGGAAACGGTAAATGCGGTTTTTCGCGCGGTGCATTCGATCAAGGGTGGCGCAGGGGCCTTTGGTCTGGATGATCTCGTCTCCTTCGCTCACGTGTTTGAGACAACACTTGATTGCGTTCGATCCAACAAGCTTGACGCCTCGCCGGACCTGCTCAAGGTAATGCTCAGATCCGCCGATGTTCTGGCCGACCTCACCGCGGCGTCTCGCGATGGCGGCAGCGTTGAGGCATCCCGTACCTCGGGTCTGGTGGCTGAACTTGAAGCCTACGCCAAGGGCCAGCCATTGCCGACTTCCGCTGCACCCGCCGCTGCACCCGCGGCGGCCAAGGTAGAAGCTCCGGCGGTCGAGGCACCGGCACCGTCCGACGACAGCGGTTTTCAGCCCGTTCCGTTCAGTTTCGACAGCATTGATGATGATGATGAACTCGCGATCGATGATAGCCATTCGGTGTTTACTGTTCGCTTCAAGCCGCGCTCCGATCTTTACGCGAAAGGCAATGAGTCCGTTCTTATCCTGCGCGAACTGGCCAAGCTCGGCGAGCTTCAGGTGCGCTGCATAACCGACGATCTGCCCTCGATTGATATGCTCGATCCTGAAGGTTCGTATTTTTCATGGCTGATCCGGGTTGAAACCGATCAGGACGAAGAAGCCGTTCGTCAGGTTTTCGAGTTTGTAGAGTGGGACTCCACGGTTGAAATCAAGGCCGGTGCTGACGAGGAGGCTTTTGCCGCCCTGAACGCTTCGGGTGAGGAGCAGCCGATGGCGGCAGTTCCGTTCGACCTGTCTCTGCTGGAAGATCAGCCGTCTGTTTCTTCCGAACCAGCCGTTTCCGAAACTCCCGCAGCCGCCGAAGAAACACCTCTGGCTCCGGCGAACTTGCCGCTCGCAGCCAAGGCGATTGCGGCAGAAGCTGAGAAGAAGGAAAACGTGGTTCCCGCGGCTCCTGCCGCGCCACAGACCATCCGTGTCGACCTTGACCGGGTTGATCGTCTGATCAACCTCGTTGGTGAGTTGGTCATCAACCAGGCAATGCTGGCGCAAAGTGTCGTTGAAAACGAAAGCGGCGGCTCATCCGCCGTCAACCTTGGACTCGAAGAACTTCAGCAGCTGACCCGGGAAATCCAGGACAGCGTGATGGCCATCCGTGCGCAGCCGGTCAAACCGGTATTCCAGCGTATGGGCAGGATCGTTCGCGAAATTGCAGACATGACCGGCAAGCAGGTTCGACTGGTTACCGAAGGTGAAAACACCGAAGTCGACAAGACGGTTATCGACAAGATCGCCGAACCGTTGACGCACATGATCCGCAACGCGGTCGACCATGGACTGGAACGGCCGGAGAAGCGTACCGAGCTTGGCAAGAACGCCGAAGGTGTTCTGCGTCTGAGCGCGAAACACCGCTCCGGGCGTATCGTCATCGAGATTGCCGACGACGGCGCTGGCATCAACCGCGAGCGTGTCCGTTCCAAGGCGATCGAGAATGGCTTGATTGCTCCCGATGCAAATCTGAGTGATGAGGATATCGACAACCTGATCTTCCACCCCGGTTTTTCCACCGCGGACAAGATTTCGGACATTTCCGGACGTGGCGTCGGCATGGACGTGGTCAAGCGCTCCATTCAGGCTCTGGGAGGTCGGATTTCGATCACTTCCAAGCCTGGCAAGGGCTCTGTCTTCACCATGAGCTTGCCGTTGACACTTGCCGTCCTCGACGGAATGGTCGTCACGGTCGCCAACCAGACGCTTGTTGTGCCGCTCACCGCAATTGTGGAGACGTTGCAGCCGGAGAAGGCCGATATCCATTCCTTCGGTCCAAGCCAGCGGCTTATTGCGATCCGCGATACATTCTGCCCGCTCGTCGACGTCGGCAATATCCTCAACTTCCGCTCGGATCTCGCAAATCCGATCGATGGGGTGGCATTGCTGGTCGAATCCGAGGGTGGCGGTCAGCGCGCGCTGATGGTCGACGCCATCCAGGGCCAGCGGCAGGTGGTGATCAAGAGCCTCGAAGCCAACTACACGAATGTTCCCGGCATTGCCGCGGCAACAATTCTTGGCGATGGACGAGTGGCTCTCATTCTTGATGTCGATGCAGTTGTCACGGCTTCTCGCGGTCAGCCGCTGAGCCCTGACATGATGCTCGCGGCGACCGGTTAAGAGGGACAGTACACCATGCGGATTTCCGGAAATGATATGCTGGAGTTGATTGCCTTTAACCTTGGCGATCAGGAGTTTTGCATCGAAGTGATATCAGTGCGTGAAATCCGCAGTTGGACACCCGCGACGATCTTGCCGCACTCTCCGCCCCACGTCTGTGGAGTAATCAACCTTCGTGGGGTGGTGCTGCCGGTGATGGACTTGTCGGTGAGGCTGGGTATGGCTCCAGCCGAACCGTCTCAGGGACACGTGATCATAGTCACGCAAATCGGAAGTCAGATTGTCGGTCTGCTTGTGGACGCAGTGTCAGACATTCTGGCAGTCCCTGCGAGCGACATTCATTCGGCGCCGGACGTGAGCAAGAACATGGATCCTGAACTGATCCGCGGGATGCTTCCGATGGATGATCGAATGATCTGCTTTATTCAACTCAACGCCCTTTTTGCCAGTACTGAAAGTGAGGCCGCATGAGCGCCGCTGCAATTCTCCAATCGGGACGGCCTGACGATTGCCTTGTAAAGGGAGAGTATCCGCTCACTCGCAAGGATCTCTCCGAGATCGCCGGAATGATCTATGCCGATGCAGGTATCGCTCTCAACGAGACCAAGGCATCTCTGGTCTATTCACGGCTGTCAAAGCGGCTGCGTCAGATTGGGCTCAACAGCTTCCGGGACTATTGCGCGCTCGTCAGTTCAACTGCAGGCGCTGACGAACGTCGCGAGATGTTGAGCTTCCTGACGACGAACTTCACCCGCTTTTTCCGCGAAAACCATCATTTCGAGCATCTTCGCAATGAAGTGCTGCCGGGTCTCATTAGCCGTGCCAATTCCGGCGGTCGGGTTCGCATATGGTCTTCTGCCTGCTCTGATGGCCAGGAGCCCTATTCGATTGCCCTGACAGTGCTCTCAATGGCGCCGAATGTGGCGAGCCTTGACTTCAAGATTCTTGCGACTGACATCGACCCGAAGATTATCGCTCAGGCGAAAGCCGGCGTCTATGATGGTCAGTCTATCGAAACCGTCGATGGCGCAATGCGCAGCAAGTGGTTCACCCAGACGCCCGAAAAGCGCTGGAAGGTCAACGACCAGGTCAAGCAGTTGGTGAGCTTCAAAGAACTCAACCTGATGGCACAGTGGCCGTTTCGGGGGCCGTTCGATGTCATCTTCTGTCGTAACGTTGTGATTTACTTTGATGAGCCGACCCAGGCGAAAATCTGGGTCCGGTACGCAGATCTTCTGCCGCCCGGCGGGCATCTCTACATCGGCCATTCAGAACGGCTTTCCGGTGACGGCAAGGATCGTTTCGAAAATACGGCCATCACGACTTATCGCCACAAGGGGAGGATCTGAAGACCATGACAGCACGAACGCGTGTACTTGTTGTAGATGATTCTCCGACTATGCGGAGCTTGATCAGGGCCGTTCTCCGGTCTGATCCGGGCATCGAAGTTGTTGGTGAAGCCGCCGATGCGCTTGAAGCCAGAAGCGCCATCAAGCAGCTCAACCCAGATGTCATCACGCTCGATGTCGAGATGCCGAACATGAATGGCATCGAGTTTCTTGATAAGATCATGAAACTCAGGCCCATGCCTGTCATCATGGTGTCGACGCTTACCCAGCGCGGCGCCGAGGCGACACTTGCGGCGCTCGAGATAGGAGCATTTGATTGCATCGGCAAGCCATTGCCCGGCGATCCGAAGCCGTTCGCGGGACTGGCTGAAACAGTCAAGGCTGCGGCGCGTTCGCAACGACATTTGCCTGAACTGTCCAACGGGCAGCCAGGTGTTGCGGTACCGGACTACGCGGCTCCCAGCGATTATCAGCCGGCGCGCAAGATCATCGCAATCGGCGCTTCGACCGGTGGAGTAGAGGCATTGATCGCGGTTTTGACCAAATTCCCGGCAAACTGTCCGCCAACGGTCATTACCCAGCATATGCCTGCGACTTTCACCAAGAGTTTCGCGGAACGGCTCAACCGGCTATGCGCACCTCAGGTCAAAGAAGCAGAGGATGGCGACCGGCTTGAGATCGGCCGCATTTATCTTGCGCCAGGTGGCGACCGCCATATGGAGATTTCCAATCCGACCGCGCCTCGCTGCATGCTGATGGAGGGTGCACCGGTCAACGGTCACCGTCCTTCGGTCGACGTGATGTTCAGATCAGTCGCTAAACTTGCCGGGCGCAAGGCGGTCGGAGTCATCCTGACCGGCATGGGGCGTGACGGCGCAAGCGGGTTGCTGGAAATGCACAAGGCTGGCGCCACCACGATCGGTCAGAACGAAAAAACCTCTGTTGTCTACGGCATGCCGCGCGTAGCGCATGAGATCGGTGCCGTAGATTTCCAATTGCCGCTTAATCAGATTGGGGAAGAGATCCTCAAGTCAACAACAACAACCTCTCGCAAAGATAGGGTCGCGTGATGTCCATTGCACAGAAAATCAAGGTTCTCATAGTTGATGATCAGGTGACCAGCCGGCTTCTGCTCGGCGACGCCCTGCAGCAGCTCGGTTTCACACAGATCACTGTGGCCGGCGACGGTGAGCAAGGCGCCAAGATCATGGCTCAGCAGCCGCACCATCTGGTTATTTCGGACTTCAACATGCCGAAAATGGATGGCTTGGGCTTTCTCCAGGCGGTCCGATCCAATCCGGCAACCAAGAAAGCGGCATTCATCATGCTGACAGCCCAGGGTGACCGGGCATTGGTTCAGAAAGCTGCTGCACTCGGTGCCAACAACGTTCTTGCGAAACCGTTCACCATTGAAAAAATGAAAGCGGCGATCGAGGCCGTGTTTGGATCGTTGAAATGACAACAGACGTCCAGTTTCGCCGGATTCATGTGATCCAGGGCGAGTACAAAGTATCTGACGATCCGGATGTCGTTCTGTCCACCATTCTTGGATCCTGCGTAGCTGCGTGCATGCGTGATCCGGTAGCGGGCGTTGGCGGCATGAACCATTTCCTGTTGCCCGGTTCGGGCAACGGGTCTGGCGGCGAAGCGACCCGTTACGGCGTGCATTTGATGGAATTGCTCATCAACGGCCTGTTGAAGAAGGGCGCCCGGCGCGAACGCATCGAAGCCAAGATTATCGGCGGCGCCAAGACAATTGCGGGCTTTTCCAATGTCGGGGAGAAGAACGCCGAATTTGCGCAGCAGTTCCTGAGCGATGAAGGCATTCGTATTGTCGGCAGCAACACCGGCGGCGATGTCGGGCGCAAGCTCGAATATTATCCAGTCAGCGGTCGCGCCCGCCAGTATCCGCTTTCCGGTGCAGAAATGCAGAAGACAGTGGCACTTGAGACTGCGGCACCAAAGATCATTGCACCGAAGCCGGTGGATACGTCGATCGAGTTTTTCTGAGGAGTTCCGCCATCATGACGAAATTGCCCTTAGAAAACGGCGACGACACAAGCGAGCCCTTGCGTGAAGTCATGGCCCGGATCAGTTCGGAACTCATAGACGTCGCGCAGTTGATAGAACGGCTCGAGCCGCTTCTCTCCAACGGCAGATCGACCGAGTTTCTTGCCTCCCCGGATCATATGCGGGTTATGCAGGGAATCGATCTTGCAGTTCAAAAGACCCATGGTCTTGCGGATTTCCTCAACGGAATCGGCGAAAGATTGGAGCCTGAACACCTCATCGATATTACCACGGCACTCAATCTGATCACTCTGGAAGACATGAAGCGGCGCCTGATGGCCTCCATTCATGAGACATCCTCTGCCGAGGCTTACCAAAAGGCGTCTGGCGACCTGGAGTTTTTCTGACCGCTCAAGGGCCGACGGTTCCTGACCATCTTCGCGCAAGCTTCGCCCTCTAGGGTGAACATACCGGTCAATGTGGCCGGCATCTTTTATTGAGCGCGGATACAGAATGAGTCTGTTGAACCAGCTGTCACAAATCACCAAGAATCTGGCCGGCCTCGGTCAGACGAAGTTGTTGGCACTTGCCGGGGTTGGCGCCCTTGCGATCTTATTGATTATCGGGTCTGCGATATTCCTCAACAAGCCGACACGGGAGACCTTGTACATAGGCCTCTCGGGTGAAGACATAAATCAGATCAGTTTGGTTCTTGCAGAATCCAACATCGATTTCGCCGCCGGTTCGGATGGAACATCCGTAACCGTTCCGGCAGGCATGACCAATCGCGCCAGAATGTTGCTGGCAGAACGTGGTTTGCCGTCCTCAAGCACCGCCGGTTACGAATTGTTTGATCAGGTAGGCTCACTCGGGTTGACCAGCTTCATGCAGGAAGTGACCCGTGTCAGGGCGCTTGAAGGCGAAATTTCCCGCACCATCCAATCGATCAACGGCATTTCCGCCGCCCGCGTTCACATTGTCATGCCGGATCGCGGTAATTTCAGGCGCGGAGAACAGAAGCCGTCAGCTTCTGTGATGGTGCGCGGCGGCAACAACATTGCCGGCCGTACTGCCGATTCAATTCGTCATCTGGTTGCCTCATCGGTTCCAGGCTTGACCGTGGATGAAGTCACCGTGCTTGATGCGACAGGCAAGCTGCTCGCCGCCGGAGACGATTTCTCCAACTCGAACATCAACCGTTCGCTGTCGATCGTACAAATGGTGCAAGGCGAGGTCGAGACCAACATTGAAAAAGCGTTGTCGCCGTTCCTTGGAATCGAGAACTTCAGAGCTAGCGTCAATGCCAATGTCAACACCGATAGCCAGCAGATCCAGGAAACCGTTTACGATCCGGAATCCCGCGTCGAGCGGTCTATTCGGGTAACACGGGAAAACCAGACTTCCAGCGAATCGACATCCGGAACGCCTGCAACTGTAGAGCAGAACATTCCCGACCAGGGGCCTGGCGCTACCGGTGCTGACGGTCCTAAATCCAGTGAACTGGCTGAGCGGAAAGAAGAGCAGACCAACTTCGAGATCAACTCGAAGACAGTTTCGACCGTTCGCAACAGCTACACCGTTGAGGGACTGTCGATTGCCGTGGTGGTCAACAAGGCGCGCATCGACGACATGCTTGGTGGCGAACCAACGCCGGAACAGACCGCGGCATATGTTGCGGAACTTGAGCAGGTGGTCGCATCCGCATCGGGCATCGACGCTGAACGTGGCGACCGCGCCACTGTCACCGTCATGGAGTTCCTGGCCAGCGAAATCCTCACAGCCGATGCCGGGCAGCCTGGCCTTATGGATACCTTGAAGACCCAACTGGGCACGATCATCAATGCAATCGCCTTTATCACGGTCGCGGTGTTGCTGATCATGTTCGGCTTCCGTCCCCTCCTGCGCGGCTCGGCTGGTGCCACCGATCAGGAAGAAATTGGCGCACTTGATGATCTGGAACTGCCGGACTTCTCACCTGGGGCTATGGGCGGAGGAAGCTCAATGCCGATGGAAGGCTTCGGCGCTGACTTCGGATTTGGCGAAGAAAGCGAATCCGATCTCGAACTCGAGGACAGCGGAGCCTTCAATCGCCGCGTCAAGGAAGGTCCAGAGCGGCGTCTCGCCCGGATGGTCGAGATCAACGAAGAACGTGCCGCGAAAATCCTCAGAAGCTGGGCTTCCAGCGAGGCGGCTTAGCAGACAAAGGCAAATCCCCGGCAGACAGATTGTGTGCCGGGGTTCGGGTTTTCCCGGTAGGAACACACGGACACTGCGAAACGAAGTCCGGAATTTGACACCCCGACAGGTCTGCATCCTTCCATTCTGCGCGAACTGGTTGGGTTCCGCAGCGAGCCAGGCGATGCTTCGCGCACAGGCAGGCCTCAAACACCTCGAAGACACTTCAAGCTTCACCTTGCTGGCGGCTCGTAATTGGCCCGGCTCTGTCAACGACGGATTAGATTGCTAGATCGTGGCTAGGGCCAGGAAGTCCGCTGTCATGCGCGGCTTAGAGCCATTTAATCTTTGAGCCCTATGTAAGGCATGCCCACCAAACCTATCCTGACGGGATGCGGAGCTGGTTCGCTTGCAATGCTGCAGGAATACAATTCAGACGGACTAATTATAGCTGAGGTCCAAATGCGGGCTCATTTATACAGGCTGATTCGACATCATGCCGTGCATGGCGTTGAAATTAGGGTAAACTTGACTCAGAGAAAATTGGCGCTGTCCAGTCCTAGAAAGTGGTTATGTTTTCTCGGGGTAATTTTGGGCACACTATACATGCGTTCAGGTCGATTCGTTTGTCAGACCGGCGCGGGGCAAAATAGGGTGCAGCCAGGTCATGGTCCGGGGAATCGGTATCGACAATCGTATGGATGATGACATCTACCGAGCCAGGTGGCGGTTTCTAGGTGTGTGCCGGCTGCAGCGTGCAGCATAGGGGTTAGGGGGATCTGATGATCGCGCGCGGAGCATTTCTCCATAAATTGGAAGCTCAGCGGAATTGTGGGCATCTCACGGGCGGAATGGACCTCATTTGTGCCTATGGTGGTGCACGCTCCTATCTTCTTGCTCGTACCGATCAGTATTCAGACCGCAACCATGATTTTATAGTGACCTCGGACTGGCCATTCAATCTGGTCCGCAAATTTGGTGTTGCGCTGGTAGATTCAGAGGCGCGGACAAGCGAGGTCCGTCGTTGTCTTCAAGCCTTCGAGCCGTCATTCCGCGAAGTTGATGCTTCGGTCGAACTGCCCAGCGAGTATGCGCGGCGGATGTGTCTGATACCCTACAATGCGGGGCAGGCCCGCATGTTGCTGGTGCTTCTTTTTGATAAAGATGCGTCTCTTTCCCATGACCGTTTACGCGATGTGGCTTTGGCCACGGCTTATCACACGTCGCAGTTCCCCGAGATTGTTTCCAACAACTACGCGCTGTCAGATCTGACGGTCCGCGAGGTCGAATGCCTTTCCTGGATTGGAGAAGGCAAGACAAGTGACGAGATCGCGCTGATTATCGGCATTTCCCGCAACACCGTGAACAACTACATCACCAGCATCATGAACAAGACCGGTGCGAAAACTCGCTCCGAGGCAGTTGCATTCGCCGTCCGCCAGCGCATTATATGACCAGAGGAACACCTTGATGGAAATCGGAGCATATCAAGACGCCCAATTCGGCCAAGAGCGGACCCAGGAGCGATCCGAGGGCAGTGCCGGGTCGATGGCTGATCTGTTCCCCAAACTTGTGGCTATGCAGCGACTGTGTGGCAGCACGGCTTTCGCAGTGCTCAGTGTGCATGCACACACCTTGCTCAAGCCGGGCAAGATAGAATGTACAACGCAAAGCCCCGGTTCGCAGGAGTTTGTCAGCCCGTTCCTCAAGCTAAATACCGAATTTTTGCTCAGTCACCTTTGCTCGTCACCTTGCCCCGTCATTTTCATGCCAGAGAATGCGCAGGCAATGGATTCGTCTCCTGCGTGCATCGTCCGCAACCAAGCCGTCACTGAGACCAGTCTGGCCTTTCCTGTGCAATTGGGGACGCTGGGCAACGGATTTGTAATGTTCTTCGACGCGCGTGCCATGCTCAGCAACGACCTGTTGATCGACCTGCACAGGAAATCTCTTACAGTAATGCGGGAGAAACTTCGGCTGGCATTTGGAATGACAACCGGGTCGGAAAATCTCAATGACCGTGAGATCGAGTGCCTCCAACTTGTTGGCAACGGAATGAAAAGTGAGGCAATCGGTGAACAGCTCAACCTTTCAGTCCACACGGTAAACGCCTATCTGGGATCTGCCACCACCAAGCTTAACGCAGTCAACCGTATTCAGGCGATCGCCAAGGCCATCCGTCTCGGCATTATCGCCTGAAACGGGACGCGGGGGTCTACCTGGTTTCTATCAGGCGATGTGGGCGGCGCGGCCCGAAATCCCGCAAATAGCATGCAGGAGTGTGGGTGCTCTCACCTGATATCTGCATCAGGCGGGTCCCATCCAGATCGTATCGGACTTCTAACTGTTTCAGGCTGCGGGCCGGGAGACATGGATTGCGGGCACAAACGGGCGGAATGCCGCTGCACGCAGACTTTCCGCTAGAATTGCGGTGTCGTCTTCAGGATTTTCCAGTGGCTCGTCAAAATTGATGTGGTGGATTTCAATACCGCCGCAGTCCTGTTCCAGCACCAGTCGCGCGTAGATGGTCACCTTTCTCGGACGGATCTCGAGATCGAGCACGACACGCGGCTGACCACCCCAGTCGAGATAATAATCGCCGCCAATGCCAAGCTTTATCGTGCCGGGCAGAAAATACATCTCGGCTGCCGAAGCGACCAGGTCGGCCAGGTCGCCATGCCGTTCAAAACGCAGCATTGAGATCAGATCAGCCACGTCGATCAGACGCAGTTCGCTCGCCACTGTGCAGATGGCATCCGCAATGATCTTTTCCTGTTCGGCAGAAAATGGGTTCTGTTTCATTGTAGCCTGCCCGGAGTTTTAGAATTTGGTTTGGCCGAATAGATACGGTGCACCAACTCGGCAACAGCCTTGTAGAACACCGGTGGAATGAAATTATCGACTGAGACTTGCGCAAAAATGGAGCGCGCCAATGGAGGGTCCTCGAAAACCGGAATTCCGTGCGCTTCAGCAACTTCACGGATTTTCAGGGCGATCAGGTCTTGACCCTTTGCAATGACAATCGGTGCGCCGCCTTCTTCACGCACGTAGCGCAAGGCGACCGCAAAATGGGTCGGGTTGGCAATTACCAGGGTCGCGCGCGGTACATCCGAAATCATCCGCCGCCTCGCCCTGTCACGGGCAAGCGACCTCTGACGGGCTTTCATGATGGGATCGCCGTCGGACTGCTTCATCTCGTCCTTGATTTCCTGCTTGGTCATCTTCTGGTCTTGATGCCAGCTGTAGCGGGTCCACAAGAGATCGAGGACGGCAAGCACGGCCGTGCAAATCAGCACCACCACGACAACTTTTCCGGCCATGCGGGCCATGTCGGGCGCGACCAGAGTAGGATCCATGAACATGAAGTCGAGAGTACGGAAATACTCTGTCTGCATCACGACGGCAACGATCGTCGAGACCGCTACGATCTTGAAAATGTTCTTGGCGAATTCGACAAAGCCCTTGACACCGTAAATGCGGCCAAAGCCTTTGGTAATCGAGATACGCTCGAGTTTGGGCTGAATCCGGTCGAGCACGGGGCTGGGCATGTTCTGCAGAACAGAAGCAGAAATACCAAATCCCATCAGCAGGGCAAATGCCGGCAGCAAGATGCCCCCGGCTTCCCAAAACAGCAGCTGGAACAGCGCCATTACATCGCCGCCGGTATTGAGCCGCCAACCGTCAGATTGTTCGAATAGATCCCGCAAAACTTCGGTAAATCGTCCTGCGCTGTTGGGCAGAAAGAAGACCAGGAAAACCAGCATTCCAAGTGTAGACGCAAAAACCGGGACCTCTCGGCTAAAGGGCACATTGCCCTTGTCCACCGCATCCCGCATCTTTTTTTCTGTTGGTTCTTCTGTTTTGCTGTCTTTGTCGTCGTCTTCAGCCATCGGAGCTCAGGCTCATGCCGCTGCAGCTTCGGATGTTGCTGCCTCGCGCAACGTCAGTTGGTCGAGCCCTGCCAGTCTTATGGCCTCCTGCGCGATACTGCGACGCGCGACTGCGATTTCACGTGTGCTGACATTGCCTGCACCTGAAGCCAGGTCCGATTCGATCATCCGCCGCTGACGGGCGCCGATGGCCGAAAGCACCGAATCGATAAGAGCCTGATCGGCGCCGCGCAGCGCGGTTGTGATGATGTCGCCTGAAATGTCGTTGAAAAGCATAACGCGACTTTTCTGCGGCATCAGCATGATGTCATCGAACAGGAAGATCCGTGGCCGCACTTTTTCGACTGCCGATTTGGAAACAGTTTCAAGCGCTCCAAGCAGTGATTCGACATCCGGCTTGGACAGCTCGTTCATGATCTCGGCAACCTTGACCGAGCCCGTGCTGGATCTCTCCGCCTCGATCTCGGCAACCAGATCCCGGACCCGTGCCTCAATGATTTCGGCTGCCCGCGGATTGACGTTCTTGAGATCGACAGCCCGGCGGACGATATCGACGCGGGCTTTTTCGGGCAGTTTCATCAGAGTTCTGCCCGCAAAGGCGGTTGGCAGCATCGAAACAATATACGCCGCAGTTTGCGGGTGTTCGCTCTGAAGAAACTTGCCGACACGATCCGGATCGGAATCCTGCAAACGATCCCATATTGATGTTTCAAAGGCCTGGAACTGGGTACGGCGTCCGAGAAGGCCATCGACCTCATCAGGGGTAAGGCCTTCTTCGAGGATGCCTTCCATCGCCTTGGCGTTGTCCATCAGGCCAGCGCCTTCGCTGAACAGATCCTCGAATTCATTGACTAGTTCGACCAGTTCCTGAGGCTTGATGGTGCGCAGGTTCTGGGCATTCTTGATGATTTCCTGCAGTTCTTCGTGTTCGAAGAATTTCAGCAGCTTGCCCGCCACCGGCTTTCCCATGGCGAGCAGCACTGCTGCAGCCTTTTCAGACGGCGTCAGAACGGTGCCGACTTCGGTGCTTTCCGGGGTGAACTCATCATAATTTGTCATATCAGTTCGATTTCTTCTGCGGTTCGCCGATGACTTCGATTATCTTGACAGCAAATTTCGTGTCGTCAGTTTCAAGTACTGTAATCTCTCCGCGCCCGATTAGCTTCCCATTGACCATGATATCCACAGGTTCGCCGATTTTCCGATCGAGTGCAATTGTCGCGCCTTCGGAAAGGTTCATGAGTGTGGAAACAGCCATCCGGCTCGAACCGAGGATGATTTGCACATCAATCGGAATGCCAAGAACCAGGTCAACCCGGTTGGCAGTCCCGCTTGCGCCCATCTTGACGCCTGACTGGGAAGCCTGTGGTGAGCCGAAATCCTGAACCAGCGACTTTCCGCCGCCAAAGCCTCCGCCCATCCCACCAATTCCGGAATCATCGAGATCCGGCGCGCCGCCGAAGTCGCCACCGAAATCGGTGCCGCCCAAGCCATCAGTATCAAGTCCAGCTGCACCAAAATCGGATGTATCCATCGCGGTGTCGCCAATGTTGAAGGGATCGTCGGCTTCAGCGTCGTCTTCGAGGTCTGCGCCAAAATCGGAACCAAAGGCTGCTGCGCCACCCATACCATCCACGCTTTCTTCAGTGAGATCCGGCTCCATGCCGGTATCTTTTTTCAATACGTCACGAAGATCACCAACAGCTTCGTCTATAGCGCTGTCGTCCTGCGCTATTAGATCTTCATTGCCATCGAGTGCTTTTTCGCCAGCCATGTATCTTTATCCCGCTTGAAGCTTGCCCGGAGCCTTCCATGCGGCTCGTGGGCTTGTTCTCATTTAAAATCGGTTTTCCAGTTTTCGTCCGGCCCGGCCTGGCCTTCAACCTTGACCATATAGCGTGAGCCGGCCCGGCCAAGAGCACATGTGTATAGCGGTGTTCCATTTGCGCTCAGCGTAACTTCGATATCGCCATTGTGCGCAAATGCGATGAGGTCGCCTGGCTGCAACCGGCTGACTTCCCCAAGCTCTAGCGATTGCAGTGCTACAGCAGCTTGCAGGCTGATCTGCGACTTCGACACGCGATCACTCAGCCGTTCTGTCCATGCGCCCTTGTTGGGGTCGGATTGCTTGTCGAGCTTGGCCGGGTTGATCGTTGTCTTGAGCAAGACCGACTGCGGCAGAATAAGGGTCAGTGGTGCGGCTACAGCGCCGAATTCGACATCGAGCGTCAATGCAACTGCATGAAAATCCGGTATAGGATCGTCGTCTTCTTCCGGATAGTCCGGCTGCGGGTTCTGTGCCCGCGCCCTTGCGTCGTGCTTGGCCGAAACCAGGTTGCGCAGGCTGTCGTTGAGCTGTTCAAACACCACCAGCGACATATCGAGTTCGATACCGGAAAGTGGCCGGGAGGCAATGTCGAGCTGGTCAGGATCAGATCCCCCGAGCAGACATTCTACCATGCCGATAATAAGCTTGGTGCCGCACAGACTTGAAATCTCTGTCGACCAGTTTGCTATCGTTGCTTCGCAATAGACCGTGTCGCCGCTTAATTCGGAAAGCAGTTCGCGTCGGCGTCCCATCTGGATTTCGCCAGGGCGCGCGTCGATTGTTACGCCGGTCGCCGTCATGAAGGCAGCGGACAGGGTCGGACAGAGAGCATTCAGCAGAGCCTCGCTTTTGGTCTCGATATCTGCCCCGTTGCCCTTTGCGCCGATCATCCGGTCCAGAAGGTCCGGATCAAATCCACGACGGTCTGAGTTTTGCTGGTTCTCTGTTGCCGCGGTCATCGGATCAGGCCGCCTTCGCTTCGCCGCCGCCGCCAGGATTCATCATTTCCTGTTCGACTGCGTCAATGGATGGACGCTCATAGGATGAAATTGTCTTGCGGCCGTGCTCGAGAGCGACCTGCGGAACCGAACCGTTCATGTAGGCCAGCAGGGTCTGCTTGACGATCGTGTAGAGCCTGTTCTGCTTCGTCCGAACGATCTTGATGTTCGTGGCGATCGGGCTGAAGACACAGTAGGACAGGAAAATCCCGAGCATGGTACCAACCAGCGCAGCGCCGATAAGGCCGCCAAGCACCGCCGGCGATTCATTGATCGCGGCCATCGCCTTGATCACGCCGAGAACCGCAGCAATAATTCCGATTGCCGGGCAGGCGTCGGACATGGTGCTCATGGCGTGGTAGGCCTTCAGGCGGTCCTGCGAGATGGTCTGGATTTCTTCGTCCATCAAGGCTTCGATTTCATGGGGGCGGGCGTTGCCGATGATGATCAGTCGGACGTAGTCGCAGATGAACGAGGTCAATTCCTTGTTCTTCAGGATCGTCGGAGCGGACAGAAACAGGTCGGATTCTTCCGGATTGTCGATGTGGCTCTCGATCTCGTTGCGGCTCTTGGTCCGCAGGTCGCGCATCAGCGAGTAGAGAATGCTC
This sequence comes from Hoeflea sp. AS60, assembly GCF_038900115.1. Taxonomy (NCBI): domain Bacteria; kingdom Pseudomonadati; phylum Pseudomonadota; class Alphaproteobacteria; order Hyphomicrobiales; family Rhizobiaceae; genus Hoeflea; species Hoeflea sp. AS60. The sequence goes on from NZ_JBBMQP010000001.1 coordinate 1,580,353, forward strand.
AGCGTATCGAGATACTCACGCTCCTTGGGGACCTTGTTTTTAAACGCTTCGCCCAATGCCTTCATCGTATCTTTGATGGTCTTGACCGGGTTGGTCATGATGAAGCCGCCGATTGCAGCACCACCGATGATCAGAAGTTCGAATGGCTGGTTGAGCACTTCGATATGCCCGCCCATGGCCATAAAGCCGCCGAGCACGCAGCCAATGGTAATAACAAAACCAATAATGATATTCATGGTGCCCCGCCGCGATAAATTACATGCAAAACAATCACTACGGCTTGAGCCTTGTGTGAAGCTGAATCTGTCTGCTTGATGAATGGCTTCCTGCCAATCTTCAGCTTCGCACAAGCAAGGTGGCCTAATCCGGAACAAGCTTGTGGGGACTGTGCCGGTTTTGTAACCGAGCAATGCACTCTGGAAAACAAGAGGGGTACATCCGGTGACATCAACATACACCAGCTACAATCTTATTGCCCGGGACCTCCCGCGCTCAATCGAACGGATTGCAAGCCAGCCTCAGGTTGCCCGGGAAAGCGAATATTACCTGAAGCGGATTTCCGAGATCAAATCCGTTGACGAATTCATGGCAGATACACGTGTCTTCAACTACGCCATGAAGGCCCATGGTCTTGAAGACATGAATTATGCCAAGGCGTTCATGCGCAAGGTGCTGACTGAAGGCGTCGACAACGAGGATGCCTTTGCCAATCAGCTTGCGGATTCCAAGTACAAGGAATTCGCCGAGACTTACAATTTTGCCCGTAACGGCGAAACCGCGACCATCTTCGCCAAGGCGCAGCAGGGTACGGTCGACAAGTATCACCGTCTGTCTCTGGAAGAAGAAGCTGGCGAAGACAATACCGGAGTGCGTCTGGCGCTGTATTTCCAGCGAACCGCGCCGCAACTTGATTCAGCTTACGGCATTCTGGCCGATACCGCTCTGTATGAAGTTGTCAGGACGGCGCTTGGCATCCCGGCTGAAGTCGCTGCCTCCGACATCGACAAGCAGGCGGATATGCTCAATTCGCGTCTCGACCTTGAAGACTTCAAGGATCCGGAAAAGCTCAACACCTTCATGCAGCGGTTCACGGCTCTCTGGGAGCTTGAAAACCCTGCATTCGGATCGGTCGATTCGAGTCTGCTACTGGGCTCTTCCACCGGTTTTGGTATCACCCCGGAGCTGATGCTCTCGATCAACAATCTCAAACTCGGGGGACGCTGATGCAGGGTTCACTTTACGTCGCTTTGTCATCCCAGATTGCGCTTGAGCGCCGTCTGACAACTTTGGCTGACAACGTTGCCAACGCCAATACGACAGGTTTCAGGGCCACAGAGGTCAAATTCAACGAAGTTCTGGCCAATACCGGCTCGACCGATGTTTCGTTCGTCGATCAGGGGCAGGACTATCTGACGACTGCCAATGGCGGTCTCAAGTCCACCGGCAGCCAGCTTGATTTTGCCATCCGCGGCGACGCCTGGTTCATGATCGAATCCCCGACCGGGAAAATGCTGACCCGTGACGGTCGGTTCACGCTCACGAACACCGGACAGGTGGTCAACATCAATGGCTATCCTGTGCTTGATCCGGGTGAAGCCCCGATCCAGCTGGATCCCGATGGCGAACCGCCCAAGGCCGGGCGTGACGGCGGCTTGACCCAGGATGGCTTCAGGCGCGGCGCGATCGGCCTGTTCAGCGCTGATTTCCGAGATGGCTTCACGCGTAAGGCTGCGCTCGGAATTGTGCCGACAATACCGCCCGAACCGGTGCTCGACGCTGACAGTGCCGGTCTGGTGCAAGGCTATATTGAGAATTCAAACGTCAATGCGCTGTCTGAAATGAGCCGCCTGATCGTCATCTCGCGTGCCTTCGAGAACACTTCGGCCATGACCAAGGCAACCGAGGACACGTACAAGCAAGCAATCCGTACCTTGGGCAGTGGAAGTTGAACATGATGCTCGATTGGGCAAATAGTTGCTTTGCTGCGCCGGAGACCTCAGCGTCATGAGCGGGCGGCCAGGTCTGGCCAGGCTTGCCGAGAGCGTGCGCCGCTTCTCTACTCCCGAAGGCGGCTATGACATTTCAGGCACCGTCACAGCAGTCGCGCCCGGACATTGTGTTGTGGCCGGGTTGTCGCGACACGTCCGGATCGGGGATTTCCTTACGTTTCGCACCGGTGAGACATCCAAGCTTGCTGAAGTGGTCAGCCTTGGTCCCGATGAATTGATCGCCTGTCCTGTGGATGGAGGCTCCCAGGCAAATATCGGCGAACGGGTATGGCGTCGTGGACCGTATCGGCTGTCACCTGACAAGAGCTGGTGCGGGCGAACGATCAATGCGCTCGGAGAGCCGGTTGATGGTCTTGGCCCACTGAAACAGGGCCCGGTTCGGCGTCCTGTCACAGGTTCCCCTCCAGCATCAATGCTGCGTCAGCGGGTCGACAAGCCTCTCAAGACCGGGATCCGGGTCGTCGATGTTTTTACGCCGATGTGCCAGGGGCAACGCCTTGGTGTTTTCGCGGGATCAGGCGTCGGAAAATCCACGTTGTTGTCCATGTTTGCCAAGGCAGCGGATTTCGACCGGGCCGTTGTGGCGTTGGTCGGTGAACGTGGCCGCGAAGTCCGGGAGTTCATCGAGGATACGCTCGGCCCGAATATGAGCAAGACAGTCGCCGTGGTCGCCACCAGCGATGAAAGCCCGATGCAGCGCAAACTTGCGCCACTGACGGCCATGGCCATTGCCGAACATTTCCGTGACACGGGTGAGAATGTTCTGTTGATCGTCGACAGCCTGACCCGGTTTGCGCATGCACTTCGCGAGATCGGCATGGCGGCTGGTGAGCCGCCGGTCGCTCGCGGCTATCCGGCATCTGTTTTTACCGCTTTGCCCGGTTTGCTTGAGCGTGCCGGCCCAGGCCCTGAAGGTGCCGGTGCAATCACCGCAATTGTCTCGATCCTTGTGGATGGCGACAATCACAACGACCCGGTGGCAGACTCCGCCCGTGGCATTCTCGACGGTCACCTTGTGCTCGACCGGGCACTCGCCGATGAAGGTCGCTATCCACCAGTCAATCCGCTGACTTCGATTTCCCGGCTGGCCCGCAAGGCCTGGCGTGGTGACGAGGAAAAACTGGTGATGCGTCTGAAATCCCTGATTCACCGCTACGAGGAAACTCGCGACTTGCGGCTGATCGGCGGCTACCGGGCGGGATCTGATGCCGAACTTGAAATGGCGATCAAACAGACACCGGTGATTTACGAGACATTGCGCCAGTCGCCGGAACAACCACCGAGCGCCGATGCGTTTGCCGAACTCGCGGATGCAATGAAGGCTGCGGCCGGGTTGCCGGTCTCATCGCCCGCCAAGGAAAGGACGAAACAGTGACCGACGCTGTAAAAGCCGCGATCGAAGCCGTTGAGAATGAAAATGGTGCTCCACTTCGCAAATTTGTTCCCAAGCGAACCGGAGATCGTGTGTTGGCGATCACCGGCTTCATGCTGGCAACCGCGGCTGCGTTCTTTCCATGGTACGTGTTCTTCAATCAGGAGAGCTTTGGAATAGCTCCGATGGGTTACACAGAGACGAGGGATTTGCCGGAAGTCGGCGGACGATCGTTCGTCAATGTATCGCCGCTTGCCATTCCCGACGAAAGGGACGGAGCCGCAGAACCTTCGGCTTTTGATCCGATCATAACCGCCACCGTGCCTGGTCAGAGTGAAGGAACTTCGACTGCACCTGGCGCAGCCACTATCGACCCCAACACGACTTTTCCCGGAAAGCCGCGCTACAAGCTGTTGCATGTTGCCAATGGCAGGGCGCTTATCGAGGACAGATCGGGCATGTACATTGTTCGGATTGGCTCGGTCTTGCCGGACAATTCGCGGCTTGCGACACTCGAAAAGCGCGACGGGCAGTGGGTCATCATTACGTCCAACGGCGAAGTCATCCAGCGTTGAGATAATGCGCTATAGCTTGATCATCCCGTGCAATTGGCGGGGGACAATTCAACGCGAAAAATCCAACAAGACAGCCGGGTGCCAAAGCAGGCAGCCCGGCTGTTTCGATATTGAGACACACAAAGACAGCGCTTTTCCGAGGGCTTGAACTGGGCTGCAATGCCGCGGCATGTCGGGCTGATTAGCTTGTCGTTGTACCGCCTGAGCCCAGCATTTGTGGTTGCCGCTGCACGCTGCTTCGACATCGACATGCCCTGAGTATGGCGCTCGCCGATCGACACATTTCCCGTAAGGCACACGCAAGATTAACGGCCTAGTCTTTGATCACGTTAAAGACAGGGAAACGCCATGCAGCCGATTCAGCTTTTCGAACTGGCATCAAAGCAATCACACTGGCTCACAGTGCGCCAAAGCGTTGTTGCCGGCAACATTGCCAACGCCAACACGCCTGGCTACGCGACACGCGACGTGGCGGCTTTTGAAGCCGTGCTCGACAAGACCCAGCCTCAGGTCCGCATGGCTGCAACCCAACCAGGCCATATTCAGGAAGACCTCTTGCGCGGTGCTGTTCGCAGCGGAAGCTTTGATGACGTTGATGTTCAGCCTTCGGGAAACTCGGTCAGCCTGCCTGATGAAATGAGCAAGACCGGAGAAATCAAACGCATGTACGAACTCAATACGGGAATGGTGAAAGCCTTTCACCGCCTGATGCTTCTGACCGTGAGGCGCTGACTATGCCTGTTGATCCGCTTACTCTCGCATCCCGCATCGCCTCATCGGGCCTGAATGTTCAGGAAACCCGGATGCGCGTGCTTTCCGAAAACCTGGCCAACGCCCAGTCGACCGGCAATACGCCCGGAGCAGATGCCTATCGCCGCAAGACCATCAGTTTTTCATGGGAACTCGACCGTTCGATTGGCGCCTCGCGCGCCGAAGTTTCCAAGATCGATAACGATCCCGGTGAGTTCACGATCGAATATGACCCGGGCAATCCGGCGGCTGACAGCAAGGGCATGGTGAAGCTGCCCAACGTGAATGTCTTGGTCGAATTGGCTGATATGCGGGAAGCCAACCGGTCTTACGAAGCCAATCTCCAGACCGTGAAGCAAACCCGCGAACTGGTTTCCATGACGATTGATCTGCTGAGGGCTGGACAATGATTGACAAGATTTCTGGATTTTCTGCTCTGTCGGCCCTGGGTGGGTCACGGCAGACTGACATGGCCAGTGCCGCAGCAATGCCGAACATGGCTGCAGCAGCTGGCGCGCCTTCACCTGCCTCTTTTGCCGATACCATGAAAAGCCTCGGCGAAGGCGTGGTGACCAATCTCAAGGTCGCTGAAAGTCAGTCATTTGCCGCTATTCGCGGCGAGGTGCCGACGCGTGAAGTCGTCGACTCCATCATGGCTGCCGAACAGTCGCTGCAGACCGCTGTCGCAATCCGCGACAAGATGGTCACCGCTTATCTCGAAATCGCACGTATGCAAATCTGAGGAACTCGCCATGAAGGCTTTGGCCATCGCAGCTACCGGTATGAATGCCCAGCAGCTCAATCTTGAAGTGATCGCCAACAACGTGGCGAACATCAACACAACGGGCTTCAAGCGGGCCCGCGCCGAATTTTCTGACCTTCTCTATCAGGTCGAGCGAAATTCAGGCGTCCCCAACGCCTCCAACCAGGCAATCGTGCCGGAAGGTGCACATATCGGACTTGGCGTGCAGACATCTGCCGTTCGAAATCTGCATATCCAGGGAAGCCTTGTCGGCACATCGAACAAGCTGGATCTGGCGCTCGTCGGACGTGGTTGGTTCCAGATTGAAACGCCGGATGGAGAGACCCAGTACTCTCGCGCGGGCGCCTTCAACACCAATGCCGAAGGTCAGCTTGTGACCATTGATGGGTATGTTGTTGTGCCCGGGATCACGTTCCCCGATGAAACCAGCGATGTTCAGATTTCACGCACCGGTCAGGTTCTGGCCCGTATCGGTGACGAAGTCGAACTGCAGGATCTGGGGCAGCTGACTCTGGCCAATTTCGTCAATGAGGCAGGCCTGGAGCCGCTCGGCGACAACCTGTTCCGTGAAACCGTGGCTTCTGGCCCTGCGATCGTCGGTGTTCCAGCCGATCCTGGTTTTGCCAATATCCAGCAGGGCTACCTGGAAGCTTCAAACGTGGATCCGGTCAAGGAAATCACCGATCTCATTTCCGCACAGCGCGCCTATGAGATGAACTCGAAGATCATCCAGGCGGCGGATGAAATGGCGTCCGTCGTTTCCCAGAACCTCTAGGTCAAAAAAGGATAAGGCAGACATGACGTTTCGCCCTACATCGCCTTTGCAAGGCCTCATCCGTGCGAGCGTTGTCTTGGTCGGCCTGCTCTGCGCCATCCCCATGGCGCAGGCGGGACGTGGCACCGCAGTTGTTCCGGACCGAACCATCTATCCCGGCGAGGAAATCCTCGAGGAGCTGGTTCACGAGGTAGAGGTCACCAACCCCAACCTGCGCGGCGGTTATGCCGAGGTTACCAGCGAAGTGCTGGGCAAGGTAACAACCCGCACATTGCTGCCGGGCCGGACCATTCCGGTCGCGGCCTTGCGCGATTCATGGACCGTTGAGCGGGGCAAACCGGTGCAGCTGATATTCAGCGGTAACGGCCTGACCATCATGGCAATGGGTACACCGCTGGAAAATGCAGTAACGGGCGATTTCATCCGTGTTCGCAACGTTGAATCCGGTGTCATCATCTCCGGCACGGTGATGCAGAACGGCAGCATACAGGTGGCGGCGAAATGATCCGGAAGCTAGCCAAAATCTTCAGCATCTGGATCGCCATGCTTTGTCTGGCTGGGTCCGGACCAGGTCCCGCTTCAGCCCCGGGAACGGGATCAGGAACCGGTCCCGGTAATGTCGCCGATTTCGCTTCAGGATCAAACCTGAGCTTCATCCGGCCGGCAGGTGCTGCTTCCCGTATCAAGGATATTGCCTCCCTGCAGGCCGGGCGTGACAATCAGCTGATTGGCTATGGTCTGGTTGTCGGATTGCAAGGCACCGGCGACGGCCTTCGAAATTCCCCGTTCACCGAGCAGTCGCTCCGCGCCATGCTGCAAAACCTCGGTATTTCGACTGAAGGCGGCGCATCGCGTGTCAACAATGTTGCGGCCGTCATCGTTACGGCCAATCTTCCGCCATTCGCAAGCCTCGGTTCGCGAATTGATGTGACCGTCTCCTCACTCGGCGATGCCAGTTCGCTGCGGGGCGGCACACTGGTGATGACGTCGATGTCCGGCGCTGATGGCCAGATTTACGCGGTCGCCCAAGGGTCGGTGATTGTTTCTGCGGTGAACGCGCAAGGCGATGCGGCTACTTTGCAGCAAGGTATAGCCACTGCAGGGCGCTTGCCCGGCGGCGCGATCATCGAACGCGAAATTCCGGCCACCTTCAAACAGGTTGACGGACTGGTCTACCAGCTTCGCAATCCTGATTTCACCACGGCCGTGGGAATGGCAGATGTCATCAATGCTTTCTCCGAGGCGCGCTACGGCAGCGCAATTGCAGAGGCACGTGATTCCACTACCGTTGCAGTTCGCAAGCCAGCGCGTGCCGATCTTGCCCGCTTGACCGCAGAGCTCGAAGGGCTGGTCGTTGAAACGGATTCGCCCGCCCGCGTTGTCGTCAACGAGCGAACCGGCACCATCGTGATTGGCAATGACGTACGCGTTTCCAAGGTCGCGGTCAGTCACGGTACTCTGACAGTGCAGATCAATGAAACCCCGACTGTTGTGCAGCCATTGCCATTTTCGGATGGGGTGACGGCGGTCGAACCGCTTACCGACATCACGGCGGGCGTTGACGGTGGCCAGGTTGCCATCATCGACGGGCCGGATCTGAGAACACTGGTCGCAGGCCTGAATTCGATCGGCGTCAAGCCTGACGGCATTATCGCCATCCTTCAGGGCATCAAGTCTGCAGGTGCCCTGCATGCAGAACTGGTGCTGCAATGAGTACGAAGACGCAGTTGGTTGCTCGCAGATGGTTACGTGGCGCAGGCGCCGCAGCGGTCATCATGCTTGGCATGATCGCACCTGGCGCATTTGCGCAGCAGGCGCCGGCGCCGAGCCTGGAAGACGAAATCCATGCCTTTTGCGGCAATATCGCAGATGCAGCGCGTGACCAGCGCTATCTCATGCAAAAGCAGGAGCTCGAGGAGCTTCAGGCTGGTGTGGACGAGCGCATCCGCTTGCTTGAGGAGCGTTCCGTCAAATACCGGGATTGGCTGCAAAAGCGCGAAGACTTCATGCGCGTCGCTGATACGCAACTGGTTGAAATCTACAAGAACATGGCGGCTGATTCTGCGGCCGCGCAACTGGAAATTGTCAATCCGGGCATAGCGGCAGCAATCGTCATGAAGCTCAGTCCGCGGCTGGCAAGCCAGATTCTCAATGAGATGGACACCAAAAAGGCTGCCGCCCTGACCAGCATTCTCGCTGCAGCCGCAGCACCCGAAAAAACCGAGGATCCGTCATGATTAGGGCTTTAGCCATTACCGTTGTTGCGCTTACCCTGGCCGGATGCAATTCCCAGACAATCAGAGAGATTGGCCAGGCCCCTTCAATGAGCCCCGTCGGCTCAGGGCTTGCCTATGGCGAAACGCCGCAAATGGCGGCCTATCCGAAACAGCCGCCGGTGCGCTCGAGCAGTTTCTCGCTCTGGGATGACCGCAGATCAAAGCTGTTCCAGGATGCTCGCGCGGTCAGCGTCGGTGACATTCTTACCGTCGATCTAGCCATCAATGACAAGGCCAGCTTCGACAACGCCACCGACCGCAGTCGCAAGAATTCGAGCGGCATGAATGCAAGCCTTAACCTCCCAGTCATCAGTACAATAAATGCCGGAGACGTGAGTTACGGTTCGGACACGTCGACCAAGGGAAGCGGAAAAACGGCTCGTTCTGAAAAGCTTCAGCTGCGCGTCGCGGCTGTCGTCACAGGGATTTTGCAGAACGGCAATCTGGTCATCAGCGGCAGCCAGGAAGTGCGGGTCAACCAGGAACTCCGCATTCTCAATGTCGCAGGTATCGTGCGGCCTCTGGATGTGGATCACAACAATACCGTGGCCTATGACAAGATCGCCGAAGCCCGTGTCTCCTACGGCGGCCGTGGAAGGCTCACGGAAGTTCAGCAGCCTCCGTATGGTCAGCAGCTTGTCGACATTCTTTCTCCAATTTGATGGCATGATCCATGGCTGATTTTGACGCCGCAGACGAAGACGAAGGCAAGAAGAAGTCCGGCCTGATTGTCACCATAGCGATTGTGCTGGTCCTCAGCCTGATCGCTGCAGGCGGCGGTTGGATGCTCGGCGGGGTGATTGCGCCTCAAGTGGATCAGCCTGAGACGGCTGCGGCTGAAGAACCGCACGGGGAAGGCGATAAAAAAGAGGACAAACCCGAAGACAAGCCGCGGGAAAACGTCGTGGTGCTTGAGCCGATCACCACAAACCTGTCATACCCTTCTGACAACTGGATTCGAGTCGAAGTGTCGCTTGTGTTCGCCAATGAACCGGATGAGGCGATTTCGGATCAGATCCACCAGGACATTCTTGCCTATCTGCGGACTGTATCGCTTCAGCAGATAGAAGGGCCGCGCGGCTTTCAGTACTTGCGCGAGGATCTGCGTGAACGCGTGAAATTGCGGTCGGAAGGCCGCGTCAACGACCTGCTTATGAGGACATTTGTGATCGAATGATTCGATTTATCTCAGCCTTTGCAGCCATGATGGCATTTGCAACGGCGGCTCACGGCCAGATTCTGGACCCGAATTTGCTTCAGGCTCCGGTCGACGGTTCTGTTGCCAGCTGGATCATTCGCACCTTCGGACTGTTGACTGTCCTGTCGGTTGCGCCAGGCATACTGATCATGGTGACCAGCTTTCCGCGGTTCATCATTGCATTCGCCATTCTGCGCTCCGGCATGGGATTGGCCACTACGCCTGCCAACATGATCCTGGTCAGCCTTTCGCTCTTCATGACTTTCTATGTCATGGCGCCGACGTTTGATCGGGCGTGGGAAAGTGGTATCAGTCCTCTTCTTGAAAACCAGATCACCGAGCAGGAAGCGATCATGCTGGTCGCCGACCCGTTTCGGGAGTTCATGTTGGTCAATACGCGTCCCAAGGACCTGACCTTGTTCATCGATATCGCCACCGAACGCGACCAGGCCACGGAAACCGATGGCAAGATCGACATGCGCGTTCTGGTTCCCGCGTTCATGATTTCCGAAATCAGGCGAGGTTTTGAAATTGGCTTCCTGGTGGTTCTGCCGTTCCTCGTGATCGACCTCGTGGTGGCGACAATCACCATGTCCATGGGCATGATGATGCTGCCGCCAACGGCGATATCGCTACCCTTCAAGATACTGTTCTTCATTCTGATTGACGGCTGGAACCTGCTTGTCGGCAGTCTCGTGCGATCTTTCGTCTGAACTGCCAACAGCTCGAACAGACCGCTCGTGAGCGGAGATTGCGTCACCTGAAACGGTGACAGCATCGCGACAAGGCCGTGCGTGAAGTTCCGTGCTCAAAGGGGGGATGGCAGCTCTTCGAGGCACCGCAAGTCACACCCAACTGAATGCATCCGGTTTTGATACGCATCGGCACCTCTTCTCGCTCGCGGCAAGCCGGTCCCTTCAGTTTCCGTTAACCATGTTGAAATTGCAAGACTATTTCGAATTCGATTAATCAATTCGAAAGTCGTTGATGTGATTATGCTGGCAACATGACGGGGAAGGAGCACCGCTGCGAAGCCAGCGGGTTTTGACAGGCATGATGCCGAACCGCATGACCGGTAAAACCATAAGCCCGGTATGTCCCTCACTTGTATCTCGTAATTATAAGGGACAACCCTATGACTAGCATCATGACTAACTCCGCAGCTATGTCTGCGCTTTCCACCCTTCGTTCAATCAACAACGACATGGAAACCACGCAGAATCGTGTTTCCTCCGGTTACCGGGTCGAAACTGCAGCCGACAACGCTGCTTATTGGTCGATCGCAACCACAATGCGTTCGGACAACAAGGCGCTGTCGACCGTCAGCGACGCTCTCGGCCTCGGCGCCGCGAAGGTGGACGTTGCCTACACCGGCATGAGCGCCTCGATCGATGTGGTCTCCGAAATCAAGGCAAAGCTGGTTGCGGCCCGCGAGCCTGGCGTTGACAAGACCAAGATCGACAAGGAGCTCACAGAGCTCAAGAACCAGCTGATCTCGATCTCTGAATCGGCTTCGTTCTCCGGTGAAAACTGGCTCAACAACACGACTGCGGCTGCAGCCGGCACCAAGGAAATTGTTGGTGGCTTCAACCGTGACGCCAGCAACAACATCACCATCACCACGCTTGACGTCGACACCTCCAAGACCTCTCTGATGGCTTCTGCTCTCGGCGATGCGCAGAACGGCCTGCTGACCAAGGACGTTGACTCTGACGCTCTTGACCCCGACGGTGTTTCCACGGACGGTAGTTTCTACCTTCTCGACAACGGTGCCACCACTGCAGCGACTGGTAACGAGATCAAGCTCACCGCAACCACCTCGGATTCCGAAGTCACTTCCATGATCCGTGTTGTTGACTCGATCTTGCTCGAGATGACAGATGCTGCTTCGAACCTCGGTGCAGTGAACAGCCGTATCACCATGCAGGAAGACTTCGTCGGCGACCTGATGGACTCGATCTCCAAGGGTGTTGGCCGTCTCGTTGATGCTGACATGAACGAGGAATCGACACGCCTGAAGGCTCTGCAGACGCAGCAGCAGCTGGGCATCCAGGCGCTCTCGATCGCCAACTCGAGCTCGCAGAACATCTTGTCGCTGTTCCGTTAAGGGGCATTTCAAGCTCGTTTCAAGAGTTGATCACAACGAAACGCCGGGGAGAAATCCCCGGCGTTTTTTGTTCGGAGTTAGCCAGTTAAAAGAAGTCGTCCGCGGTTAAATGTTCGGTAACCATAATCCGCCATTTTGGATCTCAAGAAATGGTGGGTCGTTGATCGGAAGATACCGGAAATGACTGGCATGATGCCTTACCACTGTTGCCGGTAACCAACTCCGGCATGTCCCCATGTACACTGTCTAAAGGGACAAGTTTATGACGAGTATCATGACCAACTCTGCAGCAATGTCTGCACTCGCTACTCTCCGTTCTATCAACTCCGATATGGAAATGACGCAGAGCCGCATTTCGTCCGGCTACCGGGTGGAAACTGCAGCCGACAACGCTGCTTACTGGTCGATCGCAACAACCATGCGTTCGGACAACAAGGCGCTGTCGACCGTCAGCGACGCCCTCGGCCTCGGCGCCGCGAAGGTGGACGTTGCCTACACCGGCATGAGCGCCTCGATCGATGTTGTGTCTGAAATCAAGGCAAAGCTGGTTGCGGCCCGCGAGCCCGGCGTTGACAAGACCAAGATCGACAAGGAACTCACCGAGCTTAAGAACCAGCTGATCTCGATCTCTGAATCGGCTTCGTTCTCCGGTGAAAACTGGCTCAACAACACGACTGCTACTGTAGCCGGCACCAAGGAAATTGTTGGTGGTTTCAACCGTGATTCCAGCAACAACATCACCATCACTACGCTCGACGTCGACACCTCCAAGACCACTCTGGTTGCTTCCGCTCTTGGCGATGCGCAGTTCGGCCTCCTGACCAAGGACGTGGACTCTGACGCTCTGGATCCAGACGGTCTCTCCACCGACGGCAGTTTCTACCTGCTCGACAACGGCGCGACCACTGCAGCGACCGGTAACGAGATCAAGCTAACCGCAACCACCTCGGATTCCGAAGTCACTTCCATGATCCGTGTTGTTGACTCGATCTTGCTCGAGATGACGGATGCTGCTTCCAACCTCGGCGCTGTCAACAGCCGGGTTTCGATGCAGGAAGAATTCGTTGCCGATCTGATGGACTCCATCGACAGTGGTATCGGCCGCTTGGTTGATGCCGACATGAATGAGGAATCAACACGCCTGAAGGCTCTGCAGACTCAGCAGCAGCTCGGCATTCAGTCGCTGTCGATTGCCAACTCGAACTCCGAGAACATTCTGCAGCTCTTCCGTTAAGAGTGAGCAAAGCCGGGGCCGCTCTTGGGCGGCCTCAAATAGCGAATTTCAAAAGGCCGCATCGGAAACGATGCGGCCTTTTCCGTTTCACCCCTGGCAACGTCGGCACGAAACAGTCTCATTTTTGGTTGCGTTGCGGTAACGCCTTGAAACGCCAATCATTCAACGTTCGAAAAAAGACACTTTCTGCGAACCGAGCTGCGTTCCCTAATAGATTTAGGGGTTGAATTAACCAGCCGTTAACCATACACGTTTACATCTTAGTTACCAACGATGAACCGGGTAGACAGGCATACGCCAATCCGGTTGCATGACGCACAATCATCGTCACCGGAATTGTGGCCGGTATGTCCCTGGGCAATTATTAGGGGGCATTTAAATATGACCAGCATCATGACCAACGCAGCTGCAATGGCTGCACTACAGACACTCCGTACTATCAATTCCGAAATGCAGGAGACCCAAGCGCGGGTGTCCTCTGGCTATCGCGTTGAAACAGCCGGTGACAATGCGGCTTATTGGTCGATCGCAACGACCATGCGATCGGACAACAAAGCGCTTTCAACGGTGAAAGACGCTCTCGGCCTCGGCGCAGCGAAAGTGGATATTGCCTACACCGGCATGAGCGCCTCGATCGATGTGGTCTCCGAAATCAAGGCGAAGCTGGTTGCGGCCCGCGAGCCTGGCGTTGACAAGACCAAGATCGACAAGGAACTCACCGAGCTCAAGGCCCAGCTGATTTCGATCTCTGAATCGGCGGCGTTCTCCGGTGAAAACTGGCTCAACAACACCACAGCTACCGCAGCTGGTACAAAGCAGATTGTCGGCGGTTTCAACCGTGACGCAAGCAACAACGTTTCCGTCACCACTCTTGACGTCGACACCTCCAAGACCACTCTGGTTGCGTCTGCGCTTGGCGATGCACAGTTCGGACTGCTGACCAAGGACGTTGATTCCGACGCACTTGATCCAGACGGTCTCTCCACCGACGGAAGTTTCTTCCTTCTCGACAACGGCGCCACCACTGCAGCGACCGGCACCGAAATCGCACTTACCTCAACCACCTCGGATTCCGAAGTCACGTCCATGATCCGGGTTGTTGACTCGATCTTGCTCCAGATGACGGATGCGGCCTCCAACCTTGGTGCGATCAACAAGCGCGTCTCCATGCAGGAAGACTTCGTTGCAAATCTGATGGACTCCATCGACAAGGGTATCGGCCGTCTGGTTGATGCGGACATGAACGAGGAATCCACGCGCTTGAAGGCACTGCAGACGCAGCAGCAGCTGGGCATTCAGTCGCTGTCGATCGCAAACACCAACTCGCAAAACATCCTCTCGCTCTTCCAGCAGTAAGCTGGCGCGGCCCGCATCTGAACGGGCCTGCAGAGTGAACACATTCTGCCGTGCCGCCGGTCAACGGTCATGGTGGATCAGCTGGTCCGCACCAAAATTGCCCTTGGTGCGGACCAGCGGCAAACTCGGTGAGAATAGACACTTTTCATCAGGTCGGGCAGCCTGAGGTCATTCTCACACAAGTTTAGCTGAATAGGTTTCTCACGCGCATGAAGGCGCAGTCGGATACTGCAGTCCTCGCCTTCAGATCTTGAAGGGAAAAGACCTTGAACCGGCTATCGTCAGCAATTGCCACGAATCGGAGAGGCTCATGACGGCCAGCTTTGCACGATATCTTCCTGATTTTGAATTCGGCGACATGAGCGGCTTTCACGCTGACCAGCATGTGCAAGAGGAAGACAAACCCGCAGCTCTGCCCAACATAAACATCGAGAGCGTCCGCGCCGAGGCGAGAGCCGAAGGCGAAGCGATTGCCCGTGCCGAGCTGACCCGGAAATTCGAAGCTGAACATCTCGCGATTGAAACTCTCCACGCAGCCGAACTCCAGGCGTTGCGGGAGGAGATGGAAGCAAAAGCCGCCAAAACCATTCCTGATGCAATTTCCGCCAGAAGTGCTGAAATAGCCGAGTTGATCGCCAGCGATGTCGAGACAGTGCTGACGCCATTGATCAATGAAGCAATCCGCAATCAGATCATCTCTGGCCTGGCCGGTGAGGTGCGCAAGATACTTGCGCTCGAAAATGCTCAGGAAATCCGCGTTTCGGGTCCGGAAGCCCTCGTCAGTGCACTGCGCGAACAAATCGGCGCGGATGACGAACGGATTGTCACCCGCGAAAGCGAAGGATTTGAAATCGAGATTGATGTGAATCGTACCCAGTTCGCCAGCCGCCTGGCCGACTGGTCCAAAGCCCTCGCCGAGGTTCTCTGATGGCTGAAGGCGACTCGACCCACCAGGGCAAGAATGAAATCATCATTGTCAAAAGACGTGGTGGCAATGAAGAGGAAGGTGGTCACGGCGGCGTTTGGAAAATTGCCTACGCCGACTTCATGACCGCCATGATGGCCTTCTTTCTGGTTATGTGGCTGGTCAACGCTGCCAACGAGGAAAGCAAGGCATCGGTTGCAAGCTATTTCAATCCGATCAAGTTGATGGACGACAAGCCGACCGATCGCGGCATCAAGCAGGTCGGCAATACGCAGGATGGTGAGGCCAAGGCGCCAAAATCAAAATCGGATGGTGAGGGGACCACTGACGGTTCAGCCGCGGAAGCCGGCGACAAGGAAAACGCTGCGGCCGGCGAGAAACAGGATTATTCGGAATCTGACTATTTCGAAAACCCTTACGCTGTCTTGGCAGAAATTGCCCAGGAAACCGGAACCCAGACCAACATATCCGAAAAGGGTGATGGCGGCGCCTCACAATCGGGACCAGCGAGTGGCGCTTCCGGCGGCGAGGCATATCGTGATCCGTTCGATCCCGATTTCTGGTCCAAGCAGGTCGAACAGGAGCGCAAGCCGCTTGAGGACACTCAGGCCATGGTCGCGGCTGATGATTACCAGAAAAGCATGGCTCCGCCTGATGCAGTAGATGATTTCGGTCTGCAGGACGATCCCTATGCACAGGCCGGAAATTTCGGTGGCAAGACGCAGGACGGGCCGCAGGGCAACAAGGCTGCGGAAACACCTGGCGAGGGCGGAACCGGAACCCAAGCCGAGCAGGCGCAGCAAGCCAAGGTAGCCAAGATCGAAGCCGACGCAGAGGTTCTCAAGGAGGAAATCGCAAAGGCGCTCGGCGGTGGAACCGGAAGACTTGCCGAAGGTCTGACCGTCACGCCCTCCGAAGGAGGCTTGCTTGTCTCTCTCACCGATCAGCTGGACTTTGGCATGTTCAATGTCGGCTCTGCGGTGCCTGGGCGGGATCTGGTCGTAGCCATGGAGAAAATTGGCGAGTTGCTGGCAAAGCGTCCCGGCGCGATTGCAATCCGCGGGCACACGGATGCCCGGCCCTATACGTCCGGCAATGATGACAACTGGCGCCTTTCGACAGCGCGTGCCCATTCCGCCCTGTTCATGCTGGTACGCGGTGGCGTGCCTGAAGACCGGATCACCCAGGTTACGGGTTTCGCAGACCGGCGTCTCAAGGATCCTGAAAACCCTTATGCTGAGGTCAATCGCCGGATCGAGATCCTTATCGAGGCCGAAGGGAGCTGATGGTGCGGCACGCTTGTCATTTTGCGCCTGTCAGCCTCGCCGTTCTTACGGCGATGTTTGCGTTCGGGGCTTGCGCTCAAGAGCCGCAACAACCGCTTCCATTCGAGATCTTTCACGGTGCTCAGCCGGCTACGGACCCTCACGGGGGAACCGCGCCGGCAGATCATGTTGAAACGGCGCCGGAAAGCCATGCCGCTGATGCCGCTCACACCGGCGACCAGCTGCCTGACGCCCACGCAGCTGGTGCCGAAGCTGCAGCCAATTCGGATCAGTCAACCAACGCGCCCGAGATCGAGGGCGTAAAGGCGCCTTTCTCCGAGCCTGGTGCGGTGGCTGGCTTTGAAATGGGCGACCAGATGGAAACGCTCGAACCCTACAAACTGGTCCGATCTCTGCAATTTGTTCAGGATGCGGTTGTGCAGGGCGACCATTCCGCCATGGAGATGCAACGGTTTCTCATCGGCGTAATTGACACCCGTCTGCGCCAGGCGGATCAGAAAGTCTTCGACGATCCGAGAAATGTTGACGCCGCCCTGATCTACGCCATGAGCGGCGGTAATCCCGCAACACTCGATATTCTGGCTATCAAGGATAAGTTCGGAAACTTCGACAACGAAGTCACCACAGTCCTAAGAGCCTACCTGAACGGTCGCGCGGCCAAGACGCAGACAACGCTGAATGACGTGGTCAAGATTTACCGGGACACCGAGATCGGCCCTTATATAACGTTGGTGGCGGCCAATGTTATGGCCTCCATGAATGACGTGTCTGCGCTGGAACTGTTCGATTGGGCAAGGTTGACCGCTCCAGGTACGCTTGTCGAGGAAGCTGCACTCCGGCGGTCGCTCTTTATAACGTCGCAGAAGAACATGGTGGATGAGGCATTGCACTACGCGCAGCTTTATGCGCGCCGCTTCATCAACTCTCCCTATGCAGGTCAGTATGCAGATCTCCTTGTTGACCTTGTGCTGCTGAACTACAAGACGGTGGGCGATGAGGGGCTGAGTGAAATTCTGTCCTTTATGGATCGTCCGAGAAAGCGCGAGATCTATCTGCGTATTGCCCGGAAGGCAGCCATCTCCGGCTTGCGCGAACTCGCGGTCTTCTCTTCCGACAAGGCTGAGTCACTGCTCGGAAGTAATGACCAGACGCCGCAAGCAATGGCGGAACTCTATTCAGGAATGGCCAAGATACCCACTGATGGTGTTGATGGTGTCCTTCAAAGTATAAATGCCTTGTCCGGAGCGCGTTTATCCAGGCGAGACCGCGCTTTACGCGAGGCGGCAAGGGTTGTTGCAACCGAGGTCGTCAGGAAACCTGTGCTCGACAGCTTCACACAAGCATTACCGTCCATCATGGCGCAACCGGCCGTGAAACAAGATGATGAAACCATCAAGTTAGCGGCCGACACAGAGAAGGCAGACACAGAGAAGAAAGCCGAGAGTTCGATCTTCAGGCGGGCAAAATCCGATGATGAGTTGAACCGGGCTGCTGAGGAAGAAGCATTCAAGGGTTTTGTATCCGACCGGAAGCTAGCGCTAGAGCGCATAGACAAGCTGCTTGAATGAATTGAAAAGGAACGCGTCGTGAGTGCATTGGATATGGTATTGCAGCGGCAAGTGCCAGCACGGACAGCCGCCAAGACCGGCGAGGGGTCCAGCGGTGCGGATACGGCTGCTGACACCAGGAATGACGCATTCTCGGCCGCTCTTTCTCAGGAAAAACGCAGCGCAGCTACCGAGCGCGACAAGGTTGAATTAACAGACGAACCGGAAGTCGGCGCGAATATTGATGATCCGGTCGGCTCTGACGCGAGCCAGTCCGACGATATCCTCAACCTGCTGGCCGGGTTGATGTCGAGCGCTTCCTACAGCGACGACGCAGAACTCGGAACAGTCGTAGGAGTAGATGGCGAGCTGGCTGAAGCGGCCGCTGCGGTTGAAGCCGAGGCTGCGATCACCGAAGACGCTGACGCAGCCATCCCGCTCAATACGAACCTTGCTGCGACGATTGATGGTAATGCTGCCGGGGCGAAGGAGACTGCCAAAGTCGCAGTTGCCAGGAATGCTCAGGTATCTGCCGAAGCTTCTAAGGAGGCTAGCGATGCTGAGGCTGTTGCAGCAGCCAAAACCGCAGAGAGCCAAACCGGACAGACATCCGTTACCGACAAGTCAACTGCGCCAGCACCTGCCACTCTTGTTTCCGCGGCTGGTGGCGCACTCGCGGTCCAGGGCACACCAGCACAGCCAAAGAGCACCGATTCAGTATCGGAGCGGCAGAAGGCCCAGGCAGCGGTCAAGGATGGCTCGCAAACCGTTGGTGGCCAGGGCGAAGCTGAACCAGCTGATGCCGAAGTTGTCCAGTTACAGACCCGGGTCCGCAATACAGGTAACAGACAGAGCGATGCCGCTGATCGTCGGATCGAAGAGCGTGCAGGCTCCAAGGACGGCAAAGTCGAAGTCATTGAATCGCGCCGTTTCATGCCTGTTCAGAACATGACGGCAAACGGCCAGTTGCTAACTCGTTCGCTGGTTGACGCGAGCAGTGCCGCACTGGCGACACAGCGTGCCGCGGCGGCGGCGGCGCAGCCGGCTGCGGGGACGGCAGTACAACAGACAGGGCAAACGCTCCATACACTCAAGCTTCAGCTCAATCCGGTCTCGCTTGGCAGCGTGACTGCCATATTGAAGCTCTCGGGTGATGAACTGTCTGTCGAAATCAAGGTGCAGACTGCTGAAGCATACCGGCAGGTCAAGGAAGACAATCAGGCAATGATCAAGGCTCTGCGCGGGCAGGGCTTTGGCGTTGAGCAGATCACCGTACAGCATGTCACCGGGCCAGACCGCTCTTCAAGCCAGACCCCTCAGCAGGGGTTCCAGGCGGGCCAGCAGGGACCTGGATCTAGTGACGCCCAATCTTCCGGCAGGGAGAGCGGTCGCAACAATGCAGGGCAGCAAGGCTCCGGCAGCCAAGGGGGGCAAGGCCATGAACAAGGTTCGTATACTGGTTCTGGCACTGGTCGCACTGACGGCGTTTATCTCTGATGGTCTGACACAGCGTAGTGCTTTTGCCGCGACAGGTGTCTGCGAGGCGGAAATCATGTCCGCTGCAAGAGCCTACGGCGTACCTCCGGGGATCCTGCATTCAGTCGGTCTGACAGAGACAGGGCGGAAGGGGTCTCTCTATCCCTACGCCCTGAACATCGAGGGGCGCACGGTCTTTGCCAAGAGCCGGAGCGACGCACTGCGTGAATTTGAGCAGGCCAGGGCCGAGGGCAAGACCCTGATCGACCTTGGATGCATGCAGATAAACCACCGCTATCATGGCGCTGAGTTCCCTTCGGTAAGTGCTATGCTGGACCCGCATGCCAATGTCGCTTACGCGGCACGCTTCCTGGCCCGGCTGCATGCACGCCATGAAACCTGGACGATGGCGGTAGCGCGCTATCATGCAGGCCCTAATAATGATCCTGCACAGAAGAAATATGTTTGCCGGGTCATTGCAAATCTGGTCGCAACCGGTCACGGAGCGTGGACAAATGAGGCTCGGTCTTTCTGCGGATAATGCAACCTTGGATAGCAGCTGCCGTTTTTCTGCCTGATTTGTAGCAATTTGTTAAGATTTAGGCGGTTCTAAACAACGCAAGAAAAAAATTAACCTTTTGTTAACTTTTCCCAACAAAATTGTGTGTGATGTCGGATTGGGCTACCATATCTAGGCAAATCAGCGGAAAACATGGTTAATCAATTGTTAATTGTCACCGGATTCATTTCATAGTTTACCAAGATTCAGCGGATTCGTACTTCTAATGCAATGAAGCACCACACTGATTCGGAGGCGAACGAATGATCGTAGTGGTTGATGATCGGCAATTAGTAAAAGATGGCTACACATCCCTTTTTGGGCGCGAAGGAGTTCCTTCGGCGAGCTTTGATTCCGTTGAATTCGGCGAGTGGGTGCACACGGCGGCAGATTCCGATCTTGCTGCGGTAGAAGCATTCCTTATCGGCCAGGGAAAACAGATGATGGATCTGCCCAGGGCGATCCGTGATCGTTCACAGGCTCCGGTGATCGCAGTCAGCGATACGCCATCACTTGAATCGACACTGGCGTTTTACGACAGTGGTGTGGACGACGTGGTGCGCAAGCCGGTCCATCCCCGGGAAATTCTGGCGCGGGCAGCGGCGATCCGTCGTCGTCTCAAGGCGATTACGACTCACGTCGAAATCGGACCTATCCGGGTCTTTTCCGATGGCCGGGATCCAGAGATCGAAGACCGCACTTTCGCGCTTCCAAGACGCGAACGCCGCATCCTCGAGTATTTGGTCGCCAACCGCGGCCGCCGTGTGACAAAACAGCAGATTTTCAGCGCCATCTACGGGATCTTCGACGAAGACGTCGAAGAGAACGTTGTTGAGAGCCACATTTCCAAGCTGCGCAAGAAGCTGCGCAAGCGCCTGGGCTTTGACCCGATCGATTCAAAGCGGTTCCTCGGATACCTGATCGACTGGAAGTAAGTGGGCTTTGGCCAGCTGATAAAAATCGGTTGGCCGGCGCCATTCGCATCACAAGCAATCAGGTTCACGCAAGGCCCGCAAGCTAATCTAGATCGCAGTAGCAAACGAGGGATTACGCGATGAGCCTTTACGGAATGATGCAGACCGGTGCGTCTGGAATGAACGCGCAAGCAAACCGCCTGAGCACGGTTGCAGACAACATTGCGAACTCCAGCACTCCTGGCTACAAGCGCGCAACTACTGCTTTTTCCTCACTTATTTTGCCCAGTAGCGCCGGTTCGTACAATTCCGGTGCGGTGCAGACCAGTGTGCGTTACGCCATCACCGATGCCGGTTCGCTTGAATTCACAACGTCAAACACTGACCTCGCTATCGACGGCGATGGCTTTTTCATCGTTAGTAATGCCAGCGGCACCCCGTTCCTGACGCGGGCAGGGGCATTCGTAAAGGATGGCGACGGCAACCTGGTCAACGCTGCTGGTTTCACCCTGATGGGTTATGACTACACAGGTGGAACGCCGGCTCCGGTGGTCAATGGTTTCGACGGTCTGGTGCCGGTGAACGTGGAATCAGCTGGTCTGACTGCTACGCCATCCTCAACAGGTACGTTCAATGCAAACCTTGATGACAGCGAGGCTATCATCGCGCCGGCAGACCTGCCTTCGACAAACTCTCCGACCGCACAATACTCCCACAAGAGTTCGCTGGTGGTCTACGACACGGTCGGCAAGGAAATACTGCTCGATTTCTACTATTCCAAAACTGCCGATGATAATTGGGAGGTTGCTGTCTACGACCGCTCGACCGCAACACCGGGGACGGGTTTTCCCTACGGTTCGCCCGCTCTCGCCACCCAGGCGCTGACATTTGACCCTGCACTCAACGGCGCCCTCGCGGCAGCCAGTGCCACAACGATCACTATGGCCGTCCCTGGCGGCGCATCGCTGACCATCGATATGGCAAAGATGTCGCAGCTCAACTACCCCTTCACGGTGGATGCTGCCGACGTTAATGGCAACGCGCCAAGCGCCGTTACCGGCGTCGAAATCTCGTCCGATGGTACCGTCTACGCGAAATATGAAAACGGTGATCTCAAGCCGCTCTATCAGGTCGCCTTGGCAAACGTTCCCAGTCCCGACAATCTCATTCCGCTGCCCGGAAACGTATACTCCCAGGGAATTGATTCAGGCGTCATCACAACCGGTTTCGGTGGGTCTGGCGGCTTCGGTAACCTCATTTCCGGTGCGATCGAGGGGTCGAATGTCGACCTGGCCGGCGAACTGACAGACATGATCGCGTCCCAGCGCAGCTACACGGCCAACTCCAAGGTTTTCCAGACAGGCTCGGACCTTCTGGATGTCCTCGTCAATCTCAAGCGATAGTTTCGTTTCGAGAGCTAGAAAGAACAGTCAATGTCTCTGACATCAGCCCTTAATACAGCGCAAACGTCTTTGTCGAATTACGCGACACAGACCAGCACGATCTCGCGCAATATTTCAAACGCTAGCGACCCCAATTATTCCCGTCGTGATGCAATTTTGACAAATTCGCTGATCGGATCTCAGGGCGTCAGTATTCAGCGTGCTCAGGATAGCGCTTTGTTTGTGCAGAGCGTCACCTACATGTCGGTGTCGAGCGCACAGGAGACCCTGCTCGGGGGGCTGACTGATCTGAAAAGCATTATGGGTGGCAATGACTACGAAACATCGCCCTCGGTATTGATAGCAACCATGCGCGATACTCTCGCGACGTATGCCGCGAAACCTGGCGAAGCGACGCTGTCGCAGATGGCGATCGCCGATGCGGTAACCGTTGCCAATGGACTTAAGGATGCTTCGAACTCAGTCCAGACTGTCAGGTACGAATCTGACAAGGAAATCGGACGTCAGGTCGACCAGCTCAACGAGTTGCTGGCGCGTTTCGAAACCAACAACAATAAGGTCATTAGCGGCACCGGGGCCGGCAAGGATGTGAGCGCTGAGCTTGATGAGCGTGAATCGTTGATCAAGCAGATTTCTTCGATTATCGGTGTGACGCAGGTCAGCCGGTCGGGTAATGACATGGCGCTTTACACAAGCGACGGCGTTACATTGTTCGAGACGATTGCGCGTCCTGTCGAGTTCCAGACCTCTTCTGGGTTTTCCGCAACGCTTCAGGGCAACAAGATCTATGTCGATGGCGTTCCCCTGGCATCCGGCAGCGGCGCCAGCACGACCGGTCAAGGCTCGCTCCAGTCGCTTCTCCAAATCCGTGACGACTACGCGCCGCAGATGCAGACCCAACTTGACGAGATTGCGCGTGCGCTTGTTGTTTCCTTTGCGGAAACCGATCAGTCCGCCATCCCGACCTTGCCGGACATGCCTGGCCTCTTCACCTGGGCTGGCGGAACCGTTCCCGCAGGCGCCACGGTTGTCCCGGGCATTGCTTCGACGTTAACCGTCAACGCAGCACTCGTGCAATCGCTCGGTGGGAATCCTGAATTGTTGCGTGACGGTGGCATAAACGGCGCGGCCTACAGTTCCAATCCAACTGGTGCCACAGGCTATTCCTCGCTTTTGGACTCCTATGTCCAATCGCTTGATGCCCCGATAGCGTTTGATGCTGCAGCAGGTATCTCGACGAACGCAAGTATTTTGGGGTTCGCTGCCGATTCCATTGGTTGGCTTGAACTTAATCGAAGCGATGCGAATTCGTCATCTGTGTCACGCGAAGCTGCGCTGTTCCGGACGACCGAGGCGCTGTCGAATATCACAGGTGTTTCTCTGGATGAAGAGATGTCGATCCTGCTCGAACTGGAGCAGTCCTACAAGGCATCAGCTCGCCTGATTTCTGCGGTCGATGAAATGCTCCAGGCTCTCTTGGCGGTGGCGAGGTAAGTTCATGAAAACGAGTTTTGTATCAACTCTGGCGCTCCAAAATGCCATGCGGCTGACCATCAGTCGGGGGCAGACTGAAATTCAGAAGCTTCAGACTGAAATCGTGACGGGACGATATGCAGATATCGGATTGTCGCTTGCTGCCAAGTCCTCCAACAGCGTTACGCTGAACGGTGATGTGACCCGGCTCAAGGGTATTCTGGATTCAAACTCGCTGGTAACGCAGCGGCTTTCGGCTTCCCAGGCATCGCTGAACATGATGGCTGATGCTGCCCAACAGATGCTGGAGGCCTTCATTACGGCCGAAGGTTCGGATGATGCCAACCGTCTGCTGATTGCACAGCGCGATGTCAGTAGTTCCCTTGAGGCGTTCACGATCGCGGCCAACAGCTCATCCAACGGCGAATTCCTTTTTGGCGGCATCAATACCAACACGCTGCCAATAGACGATTATCAGGTTGCAGGGTCGTCGTCCAAAGCAGCGTTTGATGCACTGTTCCTGGGTAACTTCGGCTTCGCGCAGGATGATCCCGCGGCAGCCTCCATCACGGTCGCCCAGATGGAGAACTTCCTCTCCAACGTAATGGAGCCGGCGTTCTCGGGTACGGACTGGAACACCAACTGGTCAAGCGCGTCCGACACCAATGTCTCGAGCCGCATATTGAAGAATGAGGTGGTGGATTCCAGTACCAACGCCAATGCCGCCGGCATGCGCAACTTTGCGTTGGCTGCGGTTATAGGTGTTGAGCTTCTCAATTCACCGATTTCGTCCGAAGTCCGCAGCGCGGTCAATGACGCCGCGATCAAGTACGCCGGAAGTGCGGTGACCGGTATCGACAATGAACGCAGTACGCTCGGCGTTTCGGAAAGCCGCATCACCAAAGCAAACACTGCGTTGGAATCGCAAATACGTATCCTCACTCTGCACTTGGGTGATGTCGAAGGTGTGGATGCCTATGAGGCCTCCACTCGAATGCAATCCTTGCTGGACCAGGTTGAGACATCCTACACGCTCACCGCCCGGATCCAGCAAATGAGTTTGATGAATTATTTGTAGTTGCATGGCCTGGCGTTGCCGGGCGTAAATGGACAAACATGAAGGGCGTCTGAATGTACCAATTTTCCTATGCGGATGTTCAGGAGGATGGTGTTGCCGAAGCGCGCGAACGCGAGCGAGAGGCTATCAATCATTCGATCTCGCTGCTGGAAGCAGCCAAGGCCAACGGTCTTGAATCCCGCGATGCAATCGAAGCAGTCTACTTTGCCAGCCGCCTCTGGGTGCGGTTCGTTGAAGACCTCGCATCTCCTGACAACCAGCTCGCCGACGACCTTCGGGCAAACCTGATCTCCATAGGCATCTGGATTATCAAGGAAGCGCAGCGGATCCGGAAACGTGAATCGGCTAACTTCCAGGGCATCATCGATATCTCGATCATCATCAGGGACGGGTTGAAATGAAGAGCTCTTTGCGCATTTCCCTCAAGGCCGGCGAACGCATCTTTATCAACGGGGCGGTGCTTCGGGTTGATCGCAAGGTGGCACTTGAGTTTCTCAATGATGTGACGTTCCTGCTTGAAAACCACGTATTGCAGCCTGAACAGGCAACAAGCCCGCTCAGGCAGCTCTACTTCATCGTCCAGATGATGCTGATCAATCCTGAAGGCGCAGATCAGGCAATGGGCATGTTCCGCAAGTCGGTCGTCATGCTTCTCACCTGCTTCAAGAATGAAGAAGTTCTTACCGAACTCAAGCATATTGATGGTATGGTGACTCAGGGACGTGCATTCGAAGCGCTCAAGGCGATTCGCGCGCTCTATCCCATCGAAGAGCATATACTCGATACGGCCGGCATGTCGGCCGGGACAATTGAACAGATTCGCAAGGAGTTGGCGCCATGGACGTAAATGCAGTCAGCAGCGCATCGGCATCCTCTTCTGCCGCGACCACGGCGTCCAAGAAGGCCACGCTCGATTACGATACGTTTCTGACGCTGCTCGTGCAGCAGATGAAAAACCAGGATCCGACCGAGCCGATGGACGCGACCGAACAGATTGCACAGCTCGCGACCTTTAGCCAGGTCGAGCAGACCATCCAGACCAACAAGAATCTTGAAAACCTGCTGCAGTCCTCGACCCTCAATCAGGCGGGATCCATGATTGGCCGCACCATCGTGAGCGCCGACGGGACGATTACCGGCGTTGTTGAAGAAGTTAAGGTTTATTCCGACGGGCTGGTTGCCGTGCTTGAAGACGGCAAGAAGGTTCTGGTCGGTGCAGGCGTGACGATCCGCTAAGATGAATGAAGCTGACGCCCTTGATATTGTACAAACAGCGATCTGGACCGTGCTTGTCTGCTCGGGCCCTGCGGTCTTTGTGGCAATGTTTGTTGGCGTCGGCATCGCCTTTATCCAGGCTCTGACCCAGGTTCAGGAAATCACGCTGACTTTCGTTCCCAAGATCGTCGCCATCCTGATCACTGTGGCCGTATCGGCGCCCTTCGTCGGCGCCCAGATTTCAACCTTCACAGACATCGTTTTCCAGCGCATTCAATCCGGATTCTAGCGGTTCTGTCGGATTCTGCCTGGTCGATATGAAATCCGGCCCACGGTTGAATTCGTCTACGCATCCGTTTTACTGGATCCCAACGGGGCAAGTTGTTCTCTGTGGCTCGTGATCTGAGCGGTCCCCGCAAAACATTCTGACATCTTCGCGCAAGCTTCGGCCGTTAGGGTCGTGATGAACTATTGCGCGGGCATGACGCCTGCGCTGTGCTCCGGAGCTCCGCAAACATGGCCACCCCGCAAGCGCTGGCGATCCAGAAGACAGGTTTTCAGGGCAAGGACATGGGCTTTGCCTTTGGCATTGTCGTCATCTTATCCATCCTGTTCTTGCCAATCCCGGCTTTCCTCATTGATATCGGGCTTGCGTTTTCCATCGCGTTCTCGGTTCTGATCTTGATGGTGGCGCTGTGGATCCGGCGTCCGCTGGATTTCTCATCCTTCCCGACGATTTTGCTGATCGCAACGATGATGCGCCTGTCGCTTAACATTGCGACGACACGGGTCATTCTGTCCGAAGGCCATCTTGGGCCGGAAGCTGCGGGCAAGGTTATCGGCGGATTTTCGCAAATGGTGATGTCCGGTGACTTCGTCATCGGCGTTATCGTCTTTCTCATTCTGGTAACGGTGAACTTCATCGTGATCACCAAGGGCGCCACCCGCATCGCGGAAGTTGGCGCTCGCTTTACCCTCGATGCCATTCCCGGCAAGCAGATGGCCATTGATGCCGATCTCTCGGCCGGCATGATCGATGACAAGCAGGCCCACGACCGGCGTCGTGAGCTCGAGCTGGAAAGTTCGTTCTTCGGTTCCATGGATGGGGCGTCGAAGTTTGTGCGCGGTGACGCCATTGCCGGCCTCTTGATCACGGGCATCAACATGTTCGGCGGCGTCATCATCGGCTATGCCCGTCATGACATGCAGATCGGCGAAGCCGCAGACGTGTTCGTGCGGCTGTCGGTGGGCGACGGACTTGTCAGCCAGATCCCGGCTCTGATCGTGTCACTGGCGGCTGGCTTGCTCGTTTCACGTGGTGGTCAGCTGGGTTCCACCGACGAAGCGGTTATCGATCAGTTGGGCGGCTACCCCCGCGCACTCTTTGCTTCTTCGGGATTGCTCTTTCTGCTGGCTGTGATGCCCGGACTGCCGTTTCTTCCCTTCGTGTTGCTCGGCGGCGGAATGGCATTTGGCAGCTGGATCATCCCCCGCCAACGTGACCAGAAGGCCCGTGCCGAGGCACAGGAGGTTCACCGCTCCGAGCAGGAGGAAAAGGACAAGGAAAAGGATTCCGTCAAGTCCATCCTCAAGACTGCGGAAATCGAGCTGGTGCTCGGCAAGCAGGTTGCGACCAAGCTGCTTGGATCACACGAGGAGCTTGCCTTCCGTGTCGCCAAGATGCGCAAGAAGTTTGCCACCCAGTACGGCTTCGTCGTGCCTGAAATCAAGGTGACGGACGACATCTCGATCAAGGACAAGAGCTATCATATCCGTATTCACGGAACCACGGTGGCCGCAAATGACCTCAGGGTCGGCGAACTTCTGGTGGTTCTCGCCGGCTCCCATCGCCCCTCGCTTCCTGGTGATGAAATTCGCGAACCCGCATTCGGTCTGCCCGCGCTCTCGGTTCCAGAGAGCTTTGGTGAGGATCTCAAGCGCGAAGGTTTCCAGCCGATCGACAACGTGTCCGTGGTGCTGACCCATCTCTCCGAGGTGATCCGCAACAACCTTCCGCAACTGTTGTCCTACAAGGACATGAAGATCCTCATCGACAGGCTTGATCCCGAATACCGCAAGCTCGCCGATGAGATCTGCACCTCGCACATGTCCTATTCAGGCTTCCAGGCGGTTCTCAAGCTTCTGCTGGCCGAGCGTGTCTCGATCCGCAACCTGCACCTTATCCTTGAGGCTGTTGCCGAGCTCGCGCCGCATGTCCGCAAGACCGAGCAGATCGTCGAGCATGTGCGCATCCGCATGGCGCAGCAGCTCTGCGGCGACATTGCCCGCAACGGCCAGCTCAATGTGCTCAGGCTTGGCAACCGCTGGGACCTGGCATTCCACCAGGCGCTCAAGCGCGATCCGAAGGGCGAGGTCATCGAATTCGATATCGACCCACGCATGCTCGAGGAGTTCTCCGAGGACGCAACCAAGGTTATCCGTGAACACATGGACAAGGGCGTGCCGTTTGTGCTGGTAACTTCGCCCGACTCACGGCCTTATGTCCGCATGATCGTTGAACGGATTTTCGCCACACTCCCGGTGCTGTCGCACGTCGAAATCGCGAAGGGTATCGAGATCAAGCTTCTCGGCTCGATTTCGTGATCGAGGACCCGCAAGGCACTGTGCTTGCACTCTTTCTGGCCTTCTGCAGGGTTGGCGGGTGCTTCATGGTCTTGCCGGGGTTCTCCAGCTTTCGCGTCCCGCTTCAGATCCGCCTTTTTGTTGCAGTCGCCGTATCCATGGCGCTGCTTCCTATTCTCTGGGACAATATCTACCCCAATGTAAAGGGTGGCGGCGTCGAATATATTCTTGTTGTCGGCGCTGAACTGCTCATAGGCGTCACACTGGGCCTCGTTGCCCGCTACATTGTCTTGGCCATC
Organism: Hoeflea sp. AS60; assembly: GCF_038900115.1. Lineage (NCBI taxonomy): Bacteria > Pseudomonadati > Pseudomonadota > Alphaproteobacteria > Hyphomicrobiales > Rhizobiaceae > Hoeflea > Hoeflea sp. AS60. The sequence goes on from NZ_JBBMQP010000001.1 coordinate 1,609,526, forward strand.
CAGTATGCCGCCACCGCGATATCGATGGCTATCGGTTTCAACTCCTCGCCTGGAGGCGGCGTTATTGAAAACGAGGCTGAAGGTCCGCTCACATCGCTGATCACCTTCACCACTCTGTTCCTGCTGTTTCTGACCGATTTCCACCACATGGTGATCGCGTCATTGGTTCGCTCCTACGGCTTCATGCCGATGAGCACCGGCTTCGAGCCCAGAATGGCGCTGATGACGCTCGCCGACACGCTGGGTGGCGCTTTCATGCTGGTTCTCAGGCTTGCCAGCCCGTTTCTGGTCTATGGACTGATCTTCAACCTGTCGATCGGTATGGTCAACAAGCTCGCGCCGCAGATTCCTGTCTACTTCATCTCGATTCCGTTCATTCTCACCGGCGGATTGATCCTGTTCTACTTCGGCTCGAACACGTTTTTCACCTTGTTTATCGATGGGTTCGAAACCCTTTTCATGGGATTGATCTGACATGTCTTCGACGCGCTCGGAAAAGCTCGCCCGTCTGGTCCGTGTTCAGCGACAGATCGAGCGTATGGCCGAGTACGAACTGTCCCACACCTTGCGGGCGCAGGCAGAGACGGATGCGACGCAGGAGGCATTGGTCTCAGCTGTCGGATCCTTCAATCCCATTCATGCGGCAATGTCGCATCATTACGCCCAGCGGTTTCAGCGTCTTTCTGCAAAATCGCAAATGCTGGACGGAGCCAGGAGCGTCCAAGAGCGTCGCGTGCTGACAGAAAAGACCAAGGCTGACCGGCTGGCAGACCAGGCTGGCTTGGCTGCAGCGGCCGAAGATCGGCTGGAGAGCGACGAGAGCCTTTTTGACCTTCTCGACAGTTCGCTGCAGCGCCGCGGATTTGACTGAAATTCCTGTCAGGCTCTGCTGCGCAAGGCCAGCGTAAGCTTCGTAAGACAAAGTGTGCGGGATCATTTCCGGTCAATTTCTGCGAGGGAAGCTCTTTGTCGATACAAACAGCAACCGACATTATCCTTGATGTCGTTCGCGCGGCGGATCCAGCTGTTGCGCAAAGGGCGGAAGCAATGCTCGAAGCGGCTTCGAGCCGCAAGTCCGAGCAGGCTGCCGGTACACCCGCGTTCCAGCATCAGTTGCTGGCTTCGGCCGATCCGTCATCGCTCGCGACAACGGAAGCCAAGAATGACGCGCCCGATAAATCTCTTGAAGTCTATCAGCGCTTTGAAGCGATGATACTGCAGAATTTCATCGGCAACATGCTGCCTCAAGACAGTGAACAGCTCTACGGCAAGGGAACCGCCGGTGAGATCTGGAAAGGCATGATGGCCGAACAGCTTGGTGCGGCGCTGGCAAAGGGTGGCGGCATCGGCATCGCAGCGCGCATGATGGGTGACCGATTCAGCTCGGGCCTGGCGCCTGAGTCAGCCGATGGCGTTGGTTCCAACGTGTCCAACCGCGCGGCCAGCCTGAGCAATGAAATCCAGAAACAGATGCTGGCTGACGTGGCCGGGTCTGACGAATCCACTGACGCGACAGCGAAATCCAGCCAGAGGCAACAAACAGCATGAGCGAACTGAAATCACACGATCATCGTATCATTGGCGTCTTGTCGCGTATCGAGGCCGTTATTGACGCTGAAAATGCGGCAATCGGCAGCAATCCGAACTTTGACCTGGTGCGGTCCAATTCGATCAAGAGCCGTTGCCTCTATGACATGACGGTACTGTTCAATGGCGTCCGTCCGGGCGAGCTCGAACCTGAGCACCAAACCCATCTGGAAACCGTGCGCAGCAAATTGAAAATCAACAACCTCAAGCTCAAGGCGCACATGGAGGCAGTTCGCGATATTGCCGAAATGATCAAGGAAACCGTCTCGGCCTGGGAAGCTGACGGAACCTATTCCGAAGACCAGTTCAGGGCTTCTGAATTGTCATGATCAAAATGCTCGGCACCGGCGTCTGGATATGCGTAGTGGCGCTGGCATCGGTTTATTTTTCGGTTCAGGTCTCCAACAAGAAGGAGGTCGTTGAGCCGGATCCTGCCATGTTTGGCGGGCTGGAAACCATTCGCGGCGAAGTGACCTCAATTCCGGTCATCAGCGGCGGTGCCGTGCAGGGATATTTCCTGACGCGTTTGTCCTACACGGTCGATCCCCTCAAGGCTGCCAAGCTGAGCATACCGGTCAACGAACTGATCACCGATTCGCTCTATACTGCGCTGGTGGGAGAGCCGGTGATCGACTTCCCGGATATGGAGCGGTTCGATCTCGACGCCTTCAAGGCACATATTCTCACCACCCTCAACGAGCGGGTCGGCGAGGAGTTGTTCCAGGATGTGATCGTTGAACAGATCGATTTCCTGTCGAAGGAAGACATCAGGTCCAATGTGCAGCAGGGGCGTTCTCTCAAGAACAACCCAACGGTTGAGCGCACAACGCCACAGCCGCAGGCGGCTGCTGAAGCTCCGTCACACTGATCGTTGGGAAGTCCGTCTTGTCAGACGGCACAGAGGGCCGCGCGCGCCGTCCCCTGTTTCAATTGCTTTCGGGGTTCCGGTACTGCTCATTGACCAGTCCGAACTCCGCCATCAGCCGTCCGACGGCCACCTGTATATGATAGAGGCCGATGACTGCCGAGCCGGTTTGAAAGCCCAGGCGGAGCCCGCGCAACGGCGAAGCTGCCAAGAGCGCCAGCGATTTGGCCAGCGTGCGCATCCGGCCAGGAACACCCGGCCACTGTCGCTTCTCCAGAATTGCTGAAATCGCACCGTTCCTCAACGAACGCGCGTTGAGCCACGAAAACTCGGCCCGTCGCGATGGCAGCGTTTCCATGACTGCCGCTTCCGCGCTCCAGCCGAAGGCAAAGCCGCGGATCTTGGCCCGTCGGTAAAAATCGCTGTCACCGCCGCCAATGAAATTGAAAGCCGGATCAAGATAAGGTCTTGGCATCATGTCCAGCACCGGTCGCGAGATAAGCACATTGCCTGACGAATAGAGGATGGGGACGAGGCCCGATTCACGGTAGTGCGGCGTAAACACCGGATGTCTGCGCCAGCCGTCGAGCGCCTTGTCGGCAAATACCGGGATTTGTGGGCCACCAACCAGATCGGCGCCGGTTTTGAGCGCGGTCTTCATCAGGCCCGACAGCCAGTCCGGTCCGGCAATCTCGTCATCGTCGATCACGGCGATGTGGGTGAGGCGCGGAAATTGCGCCAGTGCGGTTTCCCAGCCGGCATTGTAGGCATGGCAATTGCCGCGCTGATGCGCGACGATGACGATACCTTTCAACCGTGAGCCTGTCAGCCAGTCTGCAGCGGCTCGCGCGCCTTCCAGTCCTTCGGCGTCATTGTCCATGACGATCACGGCCGTATCGTCGCCAAGACCCTGGGCCTGAAGTGAATCCAGCGTCATCACCAGATGATCTGGCCGGCGGAATGTTGGCAGTGTGATCACGACACGGACACGGTCCGGCTTTAGGTCTTTGGAGCGGGCATGCTCGGAAGCGGAAACGGGGTCTGACGACATGATGGGCATCCGGTTGACGTACCCTTATCCAATCATACGATCCTGAAGAATGCCTGAAGGTGACATGCGGCATTTGAAACAGCTGTTAAGGAGCCTTTCAAGCCTTCCTGATATGATCGGTAGTGATATCGGAACGGAACCCGCATGCATCTCATTTTCATTTCCTCGCTTGTCCCGGTGGCAAACCCGGCTTCAGGCTATGACATTGCCAATCGGGTGATTGTCGATGCGGTCCGGTTGCTGGGCCACAAGGTGTCGGTGCTTGGTTTCCTGCAGCCCGGTCACCAGCCATCCAGCGCTGACGAAACCAGGCTCCTCGGGCAGCTCGAAGTGACCAATGCCCGTGTCGGCAAGATGCAGAAGGCACTCTGGCTCAAGGATGCCTTTCTCCATCGCGAACCGGTATCAGTGGCGAAGATGCATGCGGTCACGCCTGGCGACATCCGCTCGGCGCTGGCTGAACTCGCACCGGTCGACGGCTTGGTTCTCAATTCGGTACAATTGCCCGGCGCATTTCGGGATATTTTCGCGGCCTATCCGTCCGTCTTCGTGGCCCACAATGTCGAGGCTCACAGTGCCGCCGACAATGCCCGCAATGCCGCCAGCCCCATAACCCGCTTCCTGTTCAATCGCGATTCACGGCTTCTCACCGAGCTCGAGAATGCTCTCTGCGCCATGGCGAACCACGTCTTCACGCTTGCCGAACCTGACCGGGCCGCACTGGGTGTCGGCGGAGATGATCGCTCCACTATGCTGCCGTTGGTAACCTCGGTCACGCAACCGCCTTCACCATCCCACCGCGCACCTGTCTATGATGCAGGAATGATAGGGTCCTGGACCTGGGCCGCCAATCGCGCCGGGCTTGACTGGTTCCTTGATAGGATTGCACGGCGACTGCCATCTGATTTCCGTATCGCGATTGCCGGCGGCATTGGTGACGACGTGCCGCCTGCGCCGGGCAATGTCACCTTTCTTGGCCGAGTCCCTGATGCCCGCAGCTTTGTTCAGTCCTGCCGGGTCGTTCCCCTGATCTCGCGTAGCGGCACTGGCGTTCAGCTCAAGACGATCGAGACGTTCGAAATGGGACTGCCATCGGTCGCTACAACAAGTGCCTTGCGGGGAATTGCCGTGCAACCGGCCAACTGCGCGGTCGCAGATGATCCCGAAGACTTTGCCACGTCCCTTATCGGTATGGTTGGTCGGGCACGTGACGGAGACCTTCCAGACAGCGACGGTCATGCCTTTCATGGGCTCCAGCTTGAAGGTTTACTGAGTGCTTTGTCACGCGGGCTGCTCGGTTTGGGCAACGTGGTTAACAAGACGTAAATTGAAACCTTAACCGCATTCGTGAAATGCGGCTGCAGGAAAATTAAGGAAGTGCTAAATCGTTTTTCAGGGTCACCCATGAGGGAATTCCCGCACCAAGGCCCAGATCAAGACAGAGTGTTCGGAGACAGCATGCCAGCAATGGAAAACGGTCAGCATCGCGACATCATGGGTATCCGGGTCGCAGCCCTTGGATGGGACCAGGCGCTTGATGTGTTGACGAACACGATCTACAGCGACGGTCCGCAGCGCATTTTCAATTTCCTCAACGCCAACAACGCAAACCTCGCCATGCGAAATCCCAGCTATCGCCATGGCCTCAGCAAGTCCGAGGTTCTGCCTGATGGAGTAGGCGTCGATATTGCGTCCCGCACGCTCTACGGCTCAGCGTTCCCTGCAAATCTCAATGGCACCGATTTTATCCCTGCACTGCTGGTCTATGCCGACAAGCCGCTGAAGGTAGCGCTCATCGGAGCCCGCGCTGACATTCTCGAAAGAGCAGTGGTCAATTTCAAAGCCGCTACTCCCTGGCATGAATTCATCGCAGTAGCGGATGGCTATTTCGACAAGGCCGACAGCTCGCAGGTGCTTGCGGATCTCGCTGCGATCAATCCTGACATTACCCTGGTCGGGATGGGAAGTCCGTCACAGGAAATCTGGATCGACAGCAACCTCAGGCAGGGCCATGGCCGTGTCGTCTTTGGCGTTGGCGCACTCTTCGATTTCGTATCCGGCGCGGTTCCTCGCGCGCCTGAGGTGTTCCGCAAGTTCAGGATCGAGTGGCTCTGGCGCCTGGGTGTCGAACCGTCCCGCTTGTGGCGCCGCTACATTCTCGGCAATCCGGTTTTCCTCTTTCATTTGTTCCGCTACAAGTTTCTTGGTGCAGGTCGGCGAGCCAGGCAGCCTGCCTGACGCCAGCCTGACGATGCAGCTCAGTATTTGACCGGAACTCCCATGAAGACTGCCGTAATGACCGCGTCCTATGTTGGCGATTTCGATCGTTGCGCACTTCTGTGTGAAAGCATGGACAGGTTCATGCAGGGGCAGTGGCATCACTACCTGCTGGTTGATCGCAATGACGTGACACTGTTCGGCCAGCTTGAAGGTCCGAAGCGGACGGTGCTCAGCGAAGCAGACCTGTTCCCCTACTGGCTCAGATCCTTTCCCGATCCGCTGAGCCTTGGCAAGCGACGCCTTTGGCTCAGTCCGTTCTCGGTGCCGTTGCGGGGATGGCATGCGCAGCAGCTTCGGCGACTGGCAATGGCTCGCCATGTTGAAGCCGATACATTGTTGTCCATCGATTCCGATGTCGTGCTCGTGCGCCCCTTCGATCCCGCTTCCCTCTGGAATGGCGACCGGATCCGAATGTTTCGGGCTGATGACGGCGCAAGGAACGCAACGCCCGGACATCTGGATTGGCTTGCCCATGCGGGTCGCGTTCTCGGTCTGCCGCGCCGGCCCGATCCGGCGCATGATTACATTTCCAACATGGTTCCCTGGCGAATGGACAGCGCCCGCGCGCTTCTCGACCACATCGAGAAACACAACGGCGTGAGCTGGATCCGCGCGGTCATTTCATCGCGTGACATCTCCGAATGCATGATTTACGGCCGTTTTGTCGATGAGGTGTTGGGCGGTGCGGGTCACACACCCGATGCGCGCTCGCTGTCCCACGTTCTGTGGTTCAAGGAAACCTTCCCGCAAACGCCCGAAGGCTTGTCCGAATTCATGCGCGGATTGCGGCCTGATCAGGTTGCCATCGGGGTGCAGTCGTTCGTCGACCATCCTCTCTCCGAGATCAGGCGTATCGCTTTTGCCGTCACCCCTGTCTGAGCCGACACTGACTCCAGTGTTTGAGACCAGTGCTTCAGATAACCCGCTTCACAACTGAACGCAGTGCCCGGTAAGTCAGCAACGCTGATTGCAGATAGAGCACAAGGAACGCCACATTCAAGAGTTCGGCCCAGACGACAACTTCCGTATGCAAACCCAGAACATAGGCGAGCAGCAGCGCTTTCATTGCGCCAAGCGAGGCTAGAACCAGCATGCGAACCACCGTCCGTCCGGTCGCATACAGCAGTTCCGAATGGTACTCGATGAGGTTGCGGAATGCCGGTACCAGGGCCACGAAAATCAGCAGCGGCGCGGCCACGGAGACATTGGCGCCCAGCGCACTGGGGAACAGCCACAGGAACCCGGCCATGCCAAGAAGCCCCGCGGTGGAGACCGCGGCTACCGCACCTTCAAGCAGAATCCTGTTCTTGAGATCATCGAGCATTGCCGAGGTGCGCATCAGACGCTGCGTCAGCACTGTCAGGAAAGCCCGCACCGGAAGTGCTGTCAGGTCAACCAGCCGCATGATGATGGCGTAGATGCCCGCCGTTTCAGGCCCGCCCAGTGACAGCACCAGCACCTTGTCGAGTTCCGATTGTATGTAGAACAGCATTTCCGCACCGGCCACCGAAACGGCATCAAGCCAGCGGCGCGTATAGAGCGCGAGCTTCCAGCGAAGCCGCACACGCGGATAGAAAAACACCACCGCCAGCAACGCCGACAGACCGTTGGCGGCAAGATAATACCAGCCCCAGCTGGCGAGCGACCCATCCGCGAGCCATGTGAAAACAACCGCGGCAATCGTCTTAAGCGCGGTCGCAACGACCACCAAAACGGAGCCTGCGCCAAACCGGTTTGCGCCGTAACTGACAATGACGGCGATCTCCATGATCCGCCAGCACAGCACTTCAGCCACAATGATCTTGGCGAACGTTGCCAGTTGCATTTCGCCGGCGAAGATCAGTGCGTATGTGAGCCAGGCCGCGAGTGCGATCACCGGCGTCGACAGCACCAGCCCGCCCAGGAAGCCTGCGGTGTAGACACCCAGCAGCCGGGTCTTGACCGTTGCGATCCGGTAGAGTGGGGAAACGAAGCCAAACGCCAGAAGCCGCGAAAGCATGATGCCGCAAGCCGAAGCGGTGGCGAAAAGGCCGAACTCGCTGATCGACAACGTATTGGCAATCGCGATGAAATAGACAAGGGAAATCACCAGCCGCCCAGCCGATCCGCCCACCATCGATAGATAGGCACGGATCAAGGCGCTGTTGGCGCTTGCAAGGTTTCTCAGGCGAACAAACATCGAGTACCGTTTTGGGAGGACGATTTCAGTTCCTGCAATCGCCAATTCATCTGTCAAATTGTACGATGAATGTATTAATTTGACGTTTGAAATGGCGGCAATTGTGCGATTGCGACCGCACGCCTGATGCTTATATGCAAAATTGCTAAAAAGACCGAATAACCGGCGTTATTCCAACTGTCTTGCCGGAAATTAACCATTTGTTACCCATGAATTTATAGCTTGCCTTAACGAACCCGACAATTTCGACAATCAGGGCGATCAAAGCCGGACATGAGCGATTTCATCGAAGACAGAAGACACCGCGGCCGCCGCGGATCGCTGCTTGACCACGCTCGCGACGCGCAGCCGGGTTCGAATGAACATGCGCGTGAGGCTGCCGATGGAAATGCTCGTCCGGCCCAGCCTTCTGCCGGCACCGCCTCGTCGCTGCTTGCAACACCGGCCCGCTCCGCACGCATTTCGACATCGAGGTCCACCAGGCGCAGCGATTCTGTGGACGAATCGCAGCTTGAATCCGCATCTGACGCTTATGCCGCGGCTGCCGCGCGTTCGCCGAAAGCCCAGCCCCAAGCCGACAATCAAGCCCAGAAACAATCTCAGCATCAAGCCCGGCCTCTGACGGCTTCTTCACGGCAGGAGAAATTTGGCGACAGGATCGCCCGCTTGATCGGAACCATCGCACCCGATGAAAAGCCTGCCACCCCGCAACCAGCATCCCAGGACCAGGAGCACGACCCAGTCCGGGCCGAAGCATCCCGTGATCCTCGCTCCGAAGCGGAGGATTTCCCGCGATTCTCCGCCGAACCGGATCAGCCACCGTTCCCCTATGATCGCCCTCGCGACGGGTCCCGTCCCCATGATGATCACTATCATTGGCATGCGGCTTCTAGCGGCGGACAATATGAAGATGCAGCGCGGCCCCTGCTGGATGCATCGATCCTGATATCAGCTGTCTGGCGGTTCCGCCGGCTGATTGCCGCTACCGCCGTCGCCGGTGCGGTTGTCGGTGTCCTGATGGCCCTGTCGACGCCGCACAAATATTACGCCGAAAGCCGGCTCTTCGTTGATCCGCGGGAAATCCGTGTGACGGAGGATGATGTCCGCAACCAGCAGCTTTCCACCGAAGCCATGCTGGCGATCACCGACAGCCAGCTGCAGATCTTGTCTTCCACCAGCGTGCTGGAAAAGGTCATTGTCGATCTCGGCCTTGACCGCGATGCCGAGTTCAACGGGTCAATGTCGTCGGGCGGCATCATGGGTGGCCTGTCCCTGATCAAGGAGATATTCACCGGCAAGGGTTCAGCATCGGAAGGCGAGCAAAAAGCACTCAACAATCTCAGGAAGGCACTCTCAGTCGGCCGTGATGCGAAGACATTCGTGATCATTGTCGGTGTCGACACCCGTGATCCCGAAAAGTCGGCGTTGATTGCCAATCAGATCGTTGAGACCTACCTCGATTCCGAAGGCCAGGCCCAATCCAACCTGCTCGAGCGGACATCGGAATCCATCGATACACGTATCAATTCCCTGCGCTCCGATCTTGATGCCGCCGAACGGGAAGTCGAACGCTTCAAGGCTGAGAACGGACTGGTTGGCGTCGGCGGGCAATATATCGACGACAAGGTGATCCTTGCGCTCAGCGATCAGCTTGCCAATGCACGGGCCATGAAGGTCGGCATCAGGGTCAAGGCGGACAACCTTGCCAAGGTCAATATCAACGACGTGCTGTCTGGCGCCTTTCCCGAGGAACTGCTGTCGACGAATCTGACCGAGCTGCGCAAGCAATACACCCAGACAAGATCAAACGCCGAATCTCTCGCCACCCGCCTCGGACCACGTCACCCGCAATATATTTCTGCACTTCAGTCGCTTGAGACGATTACCAAGGAAATCAGCGCTGAGTTGCGCCGGATTGTTGCCAGCTCCCAGACGGAACTGCAGCGCGCGGTTGCGACCGAGCAGGAACTGGCAAGCCAGATGGCAGTGGCCAAGAGCCGTGCCATCGACCAGTCGGTGGAACTGGTTACCTTGCGGGAACTCGAGCGCAAGGCCAACGCCACCCGCGGGATCTATGAGGCCTTCCTGACCCGGTCTCGCGAAACCAGCGAACGCTCCAACCTTTCCACTCGCAATGTCCGTGTCATTTCTCCGGCAGAGGCGCCCCTCCAGCCAACGGGGCCATCGCGCAAGATCATCGTTATTGCCGGTTTGGTTGTAGGCATGTTTGCAGGCATTGGCCTGGCCTTGTTGATTGGCGCTATCGAAAGCATACGCGCCTACAATGGAGCCCAGCCGCAGGCCCGCTTCCCGGGCGCACCATCCGGGGGATACCCCGAGCCGCCGGCGCCTGGTCCGCGAACCCCTCCCAACGGCCCTGGCAATCGTTTCTGGCCACGCCGCGACGAAGCCAGCGGCGGCGGGGGGGCCACCACTGGCACCGCACGCGCGCCATACTCCGCTGCCCGCTCCCAAGCCGCTGAAGCGGTCAGCGATGACGACCCCGCCAAGGTCCAGCCAATCCGTGCCCACCCTGCGGTGGCGAAATCCGCAGAGCCGCAACACGCCTGGGCCGAGACCGGCTTCGATGACCGTGACGAGGCACGATCGAGATCCTTCGCGCCATCAGGCTATGAGGCTCCGCAGCAGGCTCGGCCTGAGCGGGCATCGGTGGTCTACCCGCAGCCACAGACGCCACAATCAGCCCCCGAAACAGGACGCAATGCACAGGCATTCATGTCCGGCAACGGGCAATCCCTTCACCAGGCGCACCCCCATTCCATCCCGCACCAGCAGGTTCTGCAACAACCTCAGATGCAGGCTCCTGTGCAGTCCCAGTGGCAGCCCCAGATGCAGCCTCAGTCAATGTATCAGGGCCATCCGCAGTATCAGCAGCCTCCGCTGCCCGCGCCCCTGTTCCATCCGCTACATGCAGTTGATCCCTATGCTGCGTTTCAGCCGTCCTACAATCCTGGCTATTTCCCGGGGCCCGTCGCGGCGCCAACGGCTTATCCTGTTGCGCAACCGCAGATGATGCCAATCCAGCAGTATCCCATGCAGTATGCCCAACAGCCTGCATTCCCGCCCCAGGCCTATCCCGCCCCCCAGCAGATGGCGGCTCCGGCTCAGAGCCACTACGCGGCTCCCTATGCGGTGCAACCCCACCATCCGGCCCCGGTGCCCATGGCGCCTCAGCCGCAGACCGTCCCTGAGACGCATGCAATGCCAGCTGCCGAGACGATGCAGCCTTCCCGGTCCACCGGCAACGATGCGTCGGTCAGCCGGATCCGCCGCGAAATGGATCAGCTGCGCTCGAGGATTGACGGCTACGGCTCTGATCGCCGCCGCGCCTGACACACCATCCCCCGCTTGAATTTTGACACCAGAGGACGCAAAGAGGCTATCAGCCTCTGTGCTTGGTTGCGTAGGGTTCACCAAAGGCGCCGGCCATGGCGCGACCACTGAGGCCGCAAGGCGACAGATCGAAGAGGATTGGGTATGGCGAAGGTGATTGACGGCAAGGCCGTAGCGGCGGGCGTGGTGGAACAGGTGACCGCGGCCAGCAATGCGCTGGAGGCTCAGACCGGTGCGCGCCCGGGCCTCGCCGTGGTGATCGTCGGCAATGATCCGGCCTCCCATGTCTATGTCTCTTCCAAGAGCCGCATGGCCAAGCAGTGCGGCTTCAAGTCGGTGCAGCACACCCTGCCGCTCGAAACCACGCAAGCAGAGCTCGAAGCCCTCGTCGCAAGACTCAATGCCGATCCCGAAATTCACGGCATTCTGGTGCAACTGCCATTGCCGGATCATCTTGATTCCGACACGGTGATCCAGTCGATCCGGCCCGAAAAGGATGTCGATGGCCTGCATGTCGTCAATGCCGGCAAGCTGATGACCGGCGATCTCGATGGCGGCCTGATTTCCTGCACCCCTGCGGGCGCCATGCTGTTTGTACGTCAGACCCACGGCCCCGATCTCTCCGGCCTCAATGCGGTGGTCATCGGCCGCTCCAACCTGTTCGGCAAACCCATGTCGGCGCTTCTGCTAGCTGCCAATGCCACCGTCACAACCGCCCATTCGCGCACGAAAGATCTGCCCGGCGTTTGCCGCGATGCAGACATCCTGGTCGCAGCCGTGGGCCGCCCGCAGATGGTCAAGGCCGATTGGGTCAAGCCGGGCGCAACGGTGATTGATGTCGGTATCAACCGGATTGACGCGCCTGAACGCGGCGAAGGCAAGACGCGGCTGGTCGGCGATGTCGCCTTTGACGAATGCGCTGAAACTGCAGCCGTGATCACCCCGGTTCCAGGCGGCGTCGGCCCGATGACCATCGCCATGCTGATGGCCAACACCGTCACCGCCGCCATGCGCGCTCACGGCCTGAAGCCGCCGTCGTTCTGATCGGCGCTGCCGGGCAATTTGGCGGTTTGGACTGCAGGAGCGATTGATGCTTTCGGCTTAGAGCCGGCCTCCAAGATCCACTCTGGATACCTCCGCGCAGCCCGTCATGGCTGCCATTCGCGAAGAGCGCGACATTTCGACCGGTGAACCGTCGGTCGGCTGACCGCCTGCCGTCGGACACGCCAATATTTATGTGCTCTTGTGCACTGCTAGCACTGCGCGGTAATAACGGTTAACTGGCGTGCCAGATCTGACGTTTCTTGGCACCCAAGGGGCGTCAGGGAACGTCGCTTGGCAGAGGTGCGTAGTGCCTCCACGCGTTTTTGGACAGGCAGGAGGACGGCTGTTGGCAACCCTTTCCCCGAACCTCAGGGGTGCGATGCTGGGCCTTCTCGGCTTTGCAATCTTTGCGACGAACGATGTCATCGTCAAGGTGCTGGGCCAAACCTACGCTCCGGTTCAGACCCTCTTCTTCCTCGTCTTGTTTGGCTTTCCGGTTGCGCTGTTGATGCTGGTGAGTGACCCAACGGAGGCGAGCCTGCGCCCAAGGCGTCCTCTCTGGGTCGGATTGCGGGTAGTGGGCTACCTCGTGAATTCTCTTTGCGGTTTCTATGCTTTCGCTGTGCTGCCGCTGGCACAGGTCTACAGCCTGCTGTTCACCGGACCGCTGATGATCACGCTGCTCGCAGTGCCCATTCTCGGCGAGCGGCTGGGTGTGCAGCGCCTGGCTGCGATCCTCATAGGCTTTGCTGGCGTTCTGGTGGTCTTGCGCCCGGGAGGAGACACCGAGCTGGGCCTTGGCCATCTTGCGGCATTCGGGGCAGCTTTCGGGGGCTCTCTCGCGGCGGTCGCGGGGCGAAAGGTCGGCGACGTTGAGCGCAGCGCGGTGCTGCTGCTTTACCCGATGCTGGCGGCCTTCGTACTGACAGGCCTGGCCTTGCCAGCGGTCTACATACCGGTCCCGCTCGATCATCTCGCACTTTTCGCCCTCGTGGCGGCGCTGAATTTCGCGGCCACGCTGACCGTGATCGCCGCCTTCCAGGCAGGCGAAGCGGCTGTGGTCTCACCCATGAATTACAGCCAGATCCTGTGGGCGACGGCTTTCGGGGCGTTGTTGTTCGGCGAATTTCCCGACCTCATGACGTTTCTCGGCAGCCTCATCATCATCGCATCCGGTCTCGTTATCGTCATTCGCGAACAGATTGGCGAAAGGTCGCTGATGCGCCCGGTACTGACAACCGTGTCGCGGCTTCCCATTGCGCCGGCGGCATGGCGCGTGGCAGGCCTGCGCAGACGCCCGGGAAAGCGCCACGATAAGCCATGATACGGCCCCTTCGAAGAGACCGCACCAAGGAATGAGCCGCCAAAAGCTCAAATCCCCCGGAGAGAACAATGCTGGTCAACTGACGTGTGACAGCCGGGCGGATGGCCGACATCATGATCACCGCCATGCGCGATCACGCAATCAAATCCGCAACCGCCATGATCGGCGCCTTCAGGTAACGTAAGCTGATTGGATCTGGGCATCGCTTGACCCTTTCGGCCCTTAGCGGGCCTTGGGCGATGCAACGCGAATGGCCGGAGACAGCCTGTCCACGACGTACCGGAATGTAGAATCAACGCCGTCCTATCGGATTAACCGTCTCGTGCAGGCCCCTCGCCGAAATGTGCTTAGAGAAGATCCAATGAAGTGTTGATCGGCTGCACGGTCGGACATAACATCAGCTGTCGAAACGCTGAAGAAGGCAATTCCGATGGAAAACATCTCTCCCTATCTGCCGGGCATCATTTTGTCCTACGGCGCGTTCCTCCTCGCAGTCATAAGCCCCGGCCCAGCCATGATGGCGATCCTGGGCGCATCTATGGGAGCCGGTCGCCCGGCGGGGGTCGGATTGGCTATGGGTGTGGTGGGTGGTTCGTTGACATGGGGTGTCCTGACCGCTGCGGGATTGTCGACAATCCTCGCAACCTACGCGTCGGCCTTGTTCGTTATCAAGGTGTTCGGGGGCCTCTACCTGCTTTGGCTCGCCTACAAGGCATTCAGCGCGGCGGCGTCTCGGCATGACCTCGAGATATCGCGGGCGGCACGGGGGCAGCGGTCGGCATGGGAGTTTGGACGGCGCGGTTACATCTTGGCAATGACGAACCCAAAATCCGTGCTGACATGGATCGCAGTCGTTTCGCTGGGCCTGACGCCCGATGCGCCGCTTTGGGTCGCCGCAGCCATCGTAATCGGAACGATCTTTCTGTCGGCGGTGATCAATCTTTCCTATGCGCTGGCCTTTTCGACGCCGATGATGGTCCGGCTTTACACCCGCGCGCGGCGGGGCATCCAGGCGGTCGTGGGGACGTTTTTTGCCTATGCGGGCCTGCGGATGCTGACGGATCGAGGTTAAATTGAACGGCGCGTGCGAGGACGACAGTGGGCCAGCGTCCCACTTGCAGTAACGCTTCAGTTCGTCTTGCAACGCCGATGCGATCCAGACAGCGTATCTGAAAAAAATGGAGCACCCCCATGCGCATGTTTCAGGTCGATGCTTTTGCGGACCGGGTGTTTTCAGGGAACCCTGCGGCCGTTCTCATCGTTGACGCCTGGCTCGCCGACGAACTGATGGTCGCCATAGCGCAAGAGAACAATCTCGCCGAAACCGCATTCGCTGTGCCGAACGGGGAGGGCGTTTGGCTGTTACGCTGGTTCACACCGGTGCACGAGGTTGATTTTTGCGGCCATGCGACACTTGCGACGGCGCACGTGCTTGCAACGGAGTATTCAGTCAACGTTCCGATGGCGTTCGAGACACGCGTCGGGCAGCTCCGAGTTGATATGGATGGCGATCTCTACCGGCTCGACATACCGCGCTTGAATCCCGAAAGCCTCGACGCGCTGCCATCCATACTCGACGGTGTGTTCGCGCAGACACCCGTGGCGGTGTTCCGCAACTTTGAGAACATTTTCGTCGATCTGGGTTCTGAAGCCGCGGTGCGCGCATTCGTTCCGGATCTTTTGCGTATCGCGAAGTTGGGGCCTGTTGGCCTTGTGGTCACTGGAGAAGGCGACAGCGTTTCGGGTGCGGCATTCGTTTCCCGCTACTTCGCGCCCGGGGCGGGGATTCCCGAGGACCCAGTGACGGGTTCAATCCACGCAACACTGGTCCCATATTGGTCGAATTTCCTCGGTGGCGCACGGCACCAAGCGTTTCAAGCATCACCGCGCGGTGGCTGGCTGGACTGCGAACTCGCTGGGGATCGCGTTCTGCTCAGAGGGCGGGCAATCACCTACATGGACGCGGCGATACGACTTTTCCCTTAGTTGATCGCAAAAATTCGCCTTGGAAGCGAGCCCTTTATGCCGGCTGCAGTCAAAAGCCCGGGTTTTCTGCATCTTTGATGTTCGTTCCTTACCCCGCGAACTTCCGCTCCCCGCCCATTCTGACACAGCCGCCCTTCTACTCCGCAGCCTCCGCCGCACGTCCGCGCGCGCGCTTCCCCTCCGCAGGCGCTGGCCCTGTCGTTGCCCGCACCACCAGGTCCACCGGCCAGATCTCCTGCACCGCTCCGGCTTCAACCCCTGAGATGATGTCGACCAGCCGCTCGCAGATGCGGGCGCCCGCCGCTCGGATGGATGAGCGTGTGGTGGTCAGCTGAACGGTGAAACTCTCAGGCTTGAGAAACGGGAACACATCATCATGGGTGATGATGGACACATCGTCCGGCATGCGCAGCCGCAGCTGGTTGAAGGCCCTGACAATGCCCAGTGTCGTGAACATCGAGGCGCTCAGCACGCCGGTGGGCCGGGTCGCGGGGTCAGTGTCGCGAAACAGCGCCATCGCCAGCCGGTAGCCGTTTTCCTCGTTCATTGCCGCTGAATGATGCTGCAACGTTTCGATGGGCAGGCCATGGGCTGTCATGGCCCGGATCACGCCGTTGAGCCGGTGCACCGCGAATGTGAAATCCGTGTCGCCGTTGATGAAGGCTAGGCGCGTGTGCCCAAGGTGCAGCAGCAGCCGCGTCGCATCGTGAAACGCACCCTCATTGTCAATATCGAGAAACGCATATCCCTCCGCAGGGATCAACGCGCGGCCATGCGCCAGAAACGGAATACCGAGCTTGCGCACCAGCGATATCCTCTGCTCGTCATTGCGCATCGAGGACAGGTAAACCCCGTCCACCGACCGGCTTGCGGCAATCCGGTGGTAGGCCTCTGCTTCGCGTTCATAGGGAGCAGGCGTCAGCGAAAGGTCAACCTCCCGCGCCAGAGCGTGCTCGCCCAAGCCGGACAGAAACTCGACGAAATGCGGATCCAGATCTACATTGCGGCCGACCGGCAGCACGTACCCGATCGAGCCGGCCCGCCCCGTGGCAAGTTTGCGCGCGTTTGAATTGGGTTTGTAGCCGTGGCGCTGGGCTGCTTCGAGAACCTTGAGCCGGGTGCGCTCGCTGACTTCCGGATATCCGTTGAGTGCGCGCGAGATCGTGGTCTGCGACAATTCAAGAAGCTCTGAAAGCTGTTTCAGATTCACAGTACGCGGTCCAAATGTTCAAAGCGCTTTGAAAAGGTCCTTGCGCTTTCACAATCTTGTTCATTCCAGACTTTCCCGTCAACCGTAGTCTGAAAATCAGAAAAAGCAAAAAACATAGGCAATGTAGCTGAAAAGCATGTTGCAGCGCAGCAATAGGGTCGATTCTGAGTGTCAGTGCTCTATTTGGCAACTGTCGAGAAAGTTTGAGCTTGACTCAGCCGGGATGTCGTAATCCTCTTAAAGGAAGCCAAAGCGCTTTGAAATTATTGAGGTGCCGGCTGCTAGAACCTATTCAGCTTCACGAGAAGGCCGGAATTGGCCGGGAGGAAGAATTCTATGAAAAAGATGTTTTTGATGAGCGCGGCCGCAGCTGCGCTG
This sequence comes from Hoeflea sp. AS60, assembly GCF_038900115.1. Classification (NCBI taxonomy): domain Bacteria; kingdom Pseudomonadati; phylum Pseudomonadota; class Alphaproteobacteria; order Hyphomicrobiales; family Rhizobiaceae; genus Hoeflea; species Hoeflea sp. AS60. Next base: position 1,626,784 of record NZ_JBBMQP010000001.1, read on the forward strand.
GCACTGGGATCGGCACACGCCGCTGATCTCAAGTTCACCCCGGGAGAGGGTGATTTCAACTGGGAGAGCTACGAGGCACTCAAGGCCACCAAGCTCAACGGCGAAGAAGTGACGGTGTTCGGTCCCTGGCTTGGCCCGGACCAGGAATTCGCCGAGTCGGTCCTGGCTTATTTCGCTGAAGCCACCGGCGCGGATGTCAAATATGTCGGCTCCGACAGCTTTGAGCAGCAGATCGTGATCGACGCCGAAGCTGGTTCCGCTCCCAATATCGCAGTCTTCCCGCAGCCTGGTCTCGCCGCCGATATGGCCAAGCGCGGCTTCCTGTCGCCGCTGCCTGAAGGCACTGCCGACTGGGTCAAGGAAAACTACGCCGCCGGCCAGTCCTGGGTTGATCTGGGCACTTACGCAGGCCAGGACGGCAAGGAAGATCTCTACGGCTTCTTCTACAAGGTCGATGTGAAATCGCTGGTCTGGTACATCCCGGAAAACTTCGAGGATGCCGGCTATGAAATCCCCGAGACCATGGAAGACCTCAAGGCCCTGACCGAAAAGATCGCGGCTGATGGCGGCACCCCTTGGTGCATCGGTCTGGGATCAGGCGGCGCCACCGGATGGCCGGCAACCGACTGGGTCGAGGACATGATGCTGCGGACCCAGGCGCCGGACGTCTACGACAAGTGGGTTTCCAACGAGGTCAAGTTCACCGATCCCGCCGTCATTGGCGCGATTGAGGAATTCGGCTGGTTTGCCCGCAACGACAAGTTCGTCGCCGGCGGTGCCGATGCGGTCGCAACAACCGACTTCCGCGACAGCCCGAAGGGCCTCTTCTCCTCGCCGCCGCAGTGCTACATGCACCATCAGGCGTCGTTCATTCCGGCCTTCTTCCCCGATGGCACGAAGGTCGGCACCGATGCTGATTTCTTCTACATGCCGGCGTATGAAGGCAAGGATCTCGGCAAGCCGGTTCTGGGTGCGGGTACCCTGTGGGCTATCACCAAGGACAGCCCCGGTGCACAGGCGCTGATCAAGTTCCTTGAATCGCCGATCGCCAATGAAATCTGGATGGCCCAGAAGGGCTTCCTGACCCCGCACAAGGGCGTCAACACGGCACTCTTCAGCGATCCGACGCTGAAAAAGATGAACGATGTTCTTCTCGGCGCCACCACGTTCCGCTTTGACGGATCCGACCTGATGCCTGGCGGCGTTGGTGCCGGCTCGTTCTGGACCGGTATGGTCGACTACACGGGCGGCGAGTCCGCCGAAAAAGTAGCCGACACGATCCAGAAGTCCTGGGACGCCCTCAAGTAAGCGCGCAGGTTTGATAAATTGGAAGGTTCCGGCGTCCTGCCGGGATCTTCACCCGCACTGCCTTTTGGGAGAGAAGGATGCACCCGGCACTTCAGGGCTTGATCACGATCATCGTCGGTGTTGGCGGATGCGTGGGTTACTTCTATTTTTCCAATCAGTTCCTCGACAGGGTTCTCTTCCCCGCGAGCGGCAAGAACGCCGGACGCAACATCAACCGGGCAAATCAGATACGGCCCTGGCTGTTTCTGTTTCCCGCACTTTTCGCGCTCGGCCTCTATCTCGCCTATCCGGTCTTCGCCACCCTGTGGCTTTCGCTGACCGATCGCGACGCTGGCGGCGCCTTTGTCGGCTTCGACAATTATGCCCAGATGTTCAGCGAGCCGAAATTCTGGGAAGCCATGCGCAACAACATGCTCTGGCTGGTGATCGTGCCCGCGTTCTCGACCGGCTTCGGCCTGCTTGCAGCCCAGCTGACCGACCGCATCTCCTGGGGCGGCATCGCCAAGTCGCTGATTTTCATGCCGATGGCGATCTCCTTTGTCGGTGCGGCGGTGATCTGGAAACTCGTCTATGACACACGGCCTGCCGATCAGGATCAGATCGGCGTTCTCAATGCCGTATGGCTGAACTTTGACGGCGGGATTTTCTCGGTCATTGCGATTAAGGTCATTCCGGTCCTGCTGATTGCAGCCTTCGCCGCCCTGATGGCCTTCGCCATCTATCAGACGCTTCGTCCGGTGCTTGGCGCTGAAAAGGGCCACGGCAAGTCCCATTGGTGGGGGCTGGTCTTGCGCGGCCTGGCCACCATCGCAGCCGCCTGGATGATCTGGATATCATTGGCTGCGATTGTCTCGCTGGTATCCGCCACGCTGCCTTACGGCGAACCGCAGACGTGGCTCACCATCCCGTTCTGGAACTCGATCTTCCTGATGGTGGTGCTGATCTGGATCCAGACTGGCTTTGCCATGGTCATCCTGTCCGCTGCTCTTCGCGGCATTCCCGAAGAAACCATCGAGGCGGCGGTCATTGACGGTGCCAATCCGTTCCAGATCTTTTTCAAGATCAAGGTGCCGCAGATCATGAGCACCATCGTTGTGGTCTGGACCACCATCACCATCGTCGTGCTCAAGGTGTTTGACATCGTCTACGCCATGACCAACGGTCAATGGGAAACCCAGGTTCTGGCAAATTACATGTTCGACAAGTTGTTCCGGGCCAATGACTGGGGCGTCGGCTCGGCAAGCGCGATGATCATCATGCTGCTGGTCACGCCGATCCTGGTCTGGAACGTTTACAACGCCCGCAAAGAAACACGCTGAGGGAGACGACGATGCAATCAAGATCATCGAAGAAATCGCCTCTCACCTGGGCCGTTCACATCTCGGTCGTGGCGCTTGTAGCACTCTGGATGTTCCCCACCGTGGGCCTGTTCGTGTCTTCCTTTCGCACCGCAGACCAGATTGCCAACACCGGCTGGTGGAAAGCCCTGTTCACTCAGGAACGCCAGGCACCGGCGATCCGGATCGAAGGCAAGGAGATGCAGGTCGATGGCGAATTCGTCATCGCCGGTAACCTGTTCGAGGCCGGTGAGGTCAGCATCAGCAAATGGGGCACAAGTTCGCAGGCGCCCGAGGCCTATGTGCCAGGTGATGTCGTGGATCTCGGTGATGGTGAGGTCCTGACCGTCGCGATAGATGGCGAATTCCGCCTGTCCGCTCCGCAGAGCTTTGGCGACAGTCGCCTGCCGCGTGTGTTCACCACGGCCACAAGGCCACCGGAATTCACGCTTCAGAACTATCAGTTCGTGCTGTTTGATCCGGACAACCGGGAAGGCATGGCCAAGGCCTTCTTCAACACGCTGACCGTCACCATCCCGGCCACCATCATTCCCATCGTGATTGCCGCCTTTGCAGCTTACGCACTGGCATGGATGCGCTTTCCCGGCCGCTCTCTGCTGATCGCGGCCGTCGTCGGGCTCTTGGTGGTGCCGCTGCAACTGGCGCTGATCCCGCTCCTCAGGCTCCACAATGACATCGGCATCGGCAAGGGCTATCTCGGCGTCTGGCTGGCCCACACCGGGTTTGGCCTGCCATTGGCAATCTATCTGTTGCGCAACTACATGGTCGGCCTGCCGCGTGATATCATCGAAAACGCACGGGTTGACGGCGCCACCGATTTCCAGATCTTCGTCAAGATCATCTTGCCCTTATCGTTTCCGGCGCTGGCTTCATTTGCCATCTTCCAGTTCCTCTGGACCTGGAACGATCTTTTGGTCGCGCTCGTCTTTCTTATCGATTCGACCGGTGAAACCACCGTCATGACCAAGCAGATCGTTGAACTGCTCGGCACCCGCGGTGGCAACTGGGAGATCCTGGCGACCTCCGCTTTCGTATCGATCGCGGTGCCGCTGGTGGTCTTCTTCGCCATGCAGAAATATCTCGTGCGCGGCCTTCTGGCCGGCTCTGTGAAATAACGAGGCTTTTATGAAAACCATGACTCTTGCCGGAAAGCGGCTGCAAACCGGCATCGAGATGACAAATGACGCGGATTGGTGGCGCGGCTGCGTGATCTATCAGGTCTATCCGCGCTCCTATCAGGACACCAGCGGTGACGGCATTGGCGATCTGATCGGCATTGCCGAGCGGATTGGCTACATCGCCTCGCTCGGTGTCGATGCGATCTGGATTTCGCCGTTCTTCACCTCGCCGATGAAGGATTTCGGCTATGACGTGTCGGACTACACCAATGTCGATCCGATGTTCGGCACGCTTGGTGATTTCGATTACCTGGTCAAGGTCGCCCACGACCACGGCATCAGGATCGTCATTGATCTGGTGATGTCGCACTCCTCCGATCAGCATCCCTGGTTTGTCGAGAGCCGGGCCGACCGGGAAAACCCGAAATCGGACTGGTATATCTGGGCCGAACCCAAGCCCGACGGCACGCCGCCCAACAACTGGCTGTCGATTTTCGGCGGCTCGGCCTGGCAGTGGGATGGCAAGCGTGAACAGTATTTCATGCATAATTTCCTCACCTCGCAGCCGGACCTGAACCTGCACAATCAGGAAGTTCAGGCGGCGCTGCTCGATGTGGTGCGCTTCTGGCTCGATCGCGGCGTTGACGGCTTTCGCCTCGACACCATCAATTTCTATTTCCACGACATGGAATTGCGCGACAATCCGCCTCTGGCCAAGGAACTCCGCAACGATTCCATCGCGCCTGCGGTCAATCCCTACAATCACCAGCTTCATGTCTATGACAAGAACCGCCCGGAAAACCTCGAATTTCTGCGCCGTTTCCGGGCTCTGCTCGACGAGTATCCAGGAACCACCGCCGTCGGTGAAGTCGGCGACGCCCAGATCGGGCTGCAGATCGTGGCCGACTACACCTCTGGCAACGACAAGATGCACATGTGCTATGCGTTCGAGTTTCTTGCCAACGAGAAACTCACGGTCCCCCGCGTCCGCAAGGTCCTGACAGATTTCATGACCGCAGCACCCGAGGGCTGGGCTTGCTGGGCGTTCTCCAACCATGATGTTGTCCGCCACGCCACCCGCTGGCGCAGCAATGTCCACGATCTCAATCATTATCTGCGGCTGCTTGCCGGTCTGATCATATCGCTCAGGGGCTCGATCTGCCTGTATCAGGGGGAGGAGCTGGGGTTGACCGAAGCCGATCTGGCGTTCGAGGATCTGCAGGATCCCTACGGCATCCAGTTCTGGCCGGATTTCAAGGGCCGCGACGGCTGCCGCACCCCGATGGTCTGGTCCGAGCATGAACAATCGGCCGGCTTTACCATTGGCCAGCCCTGGCTGCCGGTTCCGCCGGAACATCGCCAGCTCGCCGTCGATGCGCAGGACAATGTCCAGGCCTCGATGCTCAATCATTACCGCAGGCTGCTGGCCTTCCGTCACGCGCACAAGCCGTTGATCAGGGGCAGTCTCGAGTTCCACGATTCCGGTGATCAGGTGTTGTCGATGATCAGACGCGACGGAAATGAGTCCATTTTCTGCGCGTTCAACCTGAGCGAGGAGATGCAGGTCATCTCCCGCCCTGAAGGGATCATCGAATCGCTGGATGGCCATGGATTCTCGGGCTTCCTGCGGCCGGAGACAATTGAAATACCACCATACGATGCTTTCTTCGGAAGGCTCGGGTGAAGCCATATCAGGCGTGACGGGGAGATAAAAACATGGCCGGTTTGAAACTTAAGGGCCTCAAGAAGTCCTACGGTGCCGTCAAGGTAATTCATGGCGTCGACCTCGAAATCGACCAAGGCGAGTTCATTGTCTTTGTCGGTCCTTCGGGCTGTGGAAAATCCACCCTGCTGCGCATGATAGCCGGGCTTGAGCAGATCACCGCCGGAACGCTGGAAATCGACGGCATGGTGGTCAATGACGTGCCGCCATCCAAGCGTGGCATCGCCATGGTGTTCCAGTCCTATGCGCTCTATCCGCATATGACGGTCTACGACAACATGGCCTTCGGCCTGCGCATCGCCGGGCAGAGCAATGATGAAATCGATAAGCGGGTTCGTTCCGCTGCCGCAATCCTGCAGCTTGAAGACTATCTTGATCGTCTGCCCAAGGCGCTGTCGGGCGGGCAACGCCAACGCGTCGCCATCGGTCGCGCCATCTGCCGTGATCCGAAGGTCTTTCTGTTCGACGAGCCGCTGTCCAACCTCGACGCAGCACTGCGGGTCGCAACGCGCATCGAGATTGCCAAGCTCAACGAATCCATGCCCGACACGACCATGATCTATGTCACCCACGACCAGGTCGAGGCAATGACGCTGGCCGACCGCATCGTTGTGCTGTCCAAAGGCGTTATCGAGCAGGTTGGTCCGCCGATGGAACTCTATGACCGGCCGCAGAACCTGTTCGTCGCCCAGTTCATCGGGTCACCGGCAATGAACATTATCCCCGGCACGATCGAAACGACCGGCGCAAGCGCCACCATCACATTCGCGGCCGATAAGTCGGTCGACACCGGCATTGCGGTTCCCGACAGCGACAAGGGCAAGAAGGCCTCCTTTGGCGTCCGGCCAGAGGATCTGGTGGCCACCACCGGTGATGACTTCCTGTTTGAAGGTACGGTGTCGATTGTCGAGGCTCTTGGCGAAGTCACGCTGCTCTACGTGAATGACCTGACCGAGGACGAACCGATCATCGCCAAGATGCCGGGCCACCAGAAGGTCAAGCGCGGCGACCGGCTGCGGTTTACCGCCGACAAGTCCAAGCTGCATCTGTTTGATGCGGACGGCAACACCTACCGCCGCTGAGCACGCGGCACACGGACTCCTCAACAAAAAAAGCCCCGTCCTTTCGGACGGGGCTTTGCGCAGAACGCTCAGGCTTCGGATGGGGGGCTCTGAGCCCTTGCGTCTGCGGGGGTCTCGGAGAGGATCAAGCCGGTTGGGAGGTGCCCGGCTTCATCCGGTTGCCGGGGTATCAGTGGCCGTAGAGAAACTCGCGCTTCTGTTCGGACATCGGGTTGCGGTCGAACGAGGCGGTTGCGGTGTAGTCGACAGTGCCACGATCAGCTACGATGCCCTTGTTGGCATCGAGATCAGTGACGACGCCGGCAACGAACAGCGGCTGGCTGGTCGATGGGGTGATCTGGAACGCGTCTTCAGCCGAAGCTGCAGAGACGAAAGAACCGGCGGAAGCTGCGAGTGCCAGGCTGAGTGCGATGATTGTCTTGTTCATGGTCGTAGTCCTTTTCCAATTTGGGTTTGAAGCGTGCGGTCGATTGACCGCTCAAGCTTCGCAAGGTCAGGATAGGATAAGGCCGGCTGGAGGAGCCCGGCTTCATCCCGTCACCGGGGTATTAGTGGCCGTAGAGAAACTCGCGCTTCTGCTCGGACATCGGGTTGCGGTCGAACGAGGCGGTCGCGGTGTAATCGACAGTGCCACGATCAGCTACGATGCCCTTGTTGGCATCGAGATCAGTGACGACGCCGGCAACAAACTGCGGCTGGTTGGTCAGCGGAGCAATCTGGAAGGCATCTTCAGCAGAAGCTGCAGAAACGAAAGAACCGGCAGAAGCTGCAAGTGCCAGGCTGAGTGCGATGATTGTCTTGTTCATGGTCGTATTCCTTATCTATCAGGTTCAATTTGGTCGGAACCGGTGGGCGGGGGTGATCGGGTGTCGATCTGTTGTCCGGGCCGCGCCGTTTCGATGACCTAGAAATGGGCCTTTCCCGGATGACTTGCGAAACACATGGATGTGAACGAAGCCGGCAAAAGACGTGCATTTGCTGGTCGGAAAAACGGATGAAACTTTTTAAACTGCTTAATATCAACGTGTTAGGCGATATGTGAGCCTGAAACGGCCAATCTTGCGTCAACCACAGCTGTCATGCACCGTTCACAATTCGGCGCTATTGATGATGGCAAAACCCCGCAAACCCGGGGTTTGCAGAGAGCAAGAAAATCCGCCCCGAATTGCGCCTCGGCCCACCCCACGACGCCAGAGCCCCCGGTTCTCACGACCGATCACGAAACGCGTGATCAGCCAGGGCCGGATGTGATTAAAATTCGAGTTTCCGGTTTAACTTTACCGCCTTGGTTCGTGGCCTGAGATGGTCCACAAGCGGCGGTTCTCGGGTGCTGCAAGAGGAGTCCTGATAACGTCCTGGGTGTTGCAGGCAGGGCAGGGCAAAACACAGAGCGGGCATCCGGTATCGAGACGGAAGGTACGGTGTCGATTGTCGAGGCTCTTGGCGAAGTCACGCTGCTCTACGTGAACGACCTGACTGAGGACGAACCGATCATCGCCAGGATGCCGGGCCACCAGAAGGTCAAGCGCGGCGACAGGCTGCGGTTTACCGCCGACAAGTCCAAGCTGCATCTGTTTGATGTGGACGGCAACACCTACCGCCGCTGAGATCAGGGCGTAGAATCCAGTGAATACAAAAAAGCCCCGTCCTTTCGGACGAGGCTTTGTGCAGAACGCTCAGGCATCGGATGGGGGGCGTCTGAGCCGTCGCATCTGCGGGGGTCTCGGAGAGGATGAAACCGGTTGGGAGGAGCCCGGCTTCATCCTGTCGTCAGCTATTAGTAGCTGAGCTGCAGCGAGTTCTCGTCGGCAATGCGAACCGGAGCGTTCGATGCGCCATTGACCGAAGCGGTCGCGGTGTAATCGACGCCAGCATTCAGATCAGTGACGACGCCTGCAACGAACAGCGGCTGGCTGGTCGATGGGGTGATCTGGAACGCGTCTTCAGCGGAAGCTGCAGAAACGAAAGAACCGGCAGAAGCTGCGAGTGCCAGGCTGAGTGCGATGATTGTCTTGTTCATGGTCGTATTCCTTTTTCAATTTGGGTTTGAAGCGTGCGGCTGGTTGACCGCTCAAGCTTCGCAAGGTCGGGGCAGGATGAAGCCGGCTGGGAGGAGCCCGGCTTCATCCCGCTGCCGGGATATCAGTGGCCGTAAAGAAACTCGCGCTTCTGTTCGGACATCGGGTTGCTGTCGATCGAGGCGGTTGCGGTGTAATCAACAGTGCCGCGCTGAGCTTCAAGGCCCTTGTTGGCATCGAGATCAGTGACGACGCCTGCAACGAACAGCGGCTGGCTGGTCGACGGGGTGATCTGGAAGGCATCTTCAGCAGAAGCTGCAGAAACGAACGAGCCGGCGGAAGCTGCGAGTGCCAGGCTGAGTGCGATGATTGTCTTGTTCATGGTCGTATTCCTTTTTCAATTTGGGTTTGAAGCGTGCGGCTGGTTGACCGCTCGAGCTTCGCAAGGTCGGGGCAGGATGAAGCCGGCTGGAGGTGCCCGGCTTCATCCGGTTGCCGTGGTATTAGTGGCCGTAGAGAAACTCGCGCTTCTGTTCGGACATCGGGTTGCGGTCGAACGATGCGGTCGCGGTGTAGTCGACAGTGCCGCGATCAGCCACGATGCCCTTGTTGGCATCAAGGTCGGTGACGACGCCTGCAACGAACTGCGGCTGGTTGGTCAGCGGAGCAATCTGGAAAGCGTCTTCAGCCGAAGCTGCAGAAACGAAAGAACCGGCGGAAGCTGCAAGTGCCAGGCTGAGTGCGATGATTGTCTTGTTCATGGTCGTATTCCTTATCTATCAGGTTCAATTTGGTCGGAGCCGGTGGGCGGGGTGATCGGGTGTCGATCTGTTGTCCGGGCCGCGCCGTTTCGATGACCTAGAAATGGGCCTTTCCCGGATGACTTGCGAAACACATGGATGTGATCTGAGCCGGCAAAAGACGTGAGTTTGCTGGTCGAAAAAACGGATGAAACTTTTTAAACTGCGTAATAACAACGTGTTAGGTGATATATGAGCCTGAAACGGCCAATCTCGCGTCAACCGCAGCTGTCATGCACCGTTCACAATTCGGCGCTATTGATAACCGCAAAACCCCGCAAACCCGGGGTTTGCAGAGAGCAAGAAAATCCGCCCCGAATTGCACCTCGCCTGCCCCGATGACGCCAGAGCCCCCTGTTCTCACGACCGATCACGAAACGCGTGATCAGCCACGACCGGATGTGATTAAAATTCGAGTTTTTGAGCCAGCTTCGCCGGCTTGGTTGAGTACGCAGGACGTGCGCGCGGTAGATCTTTCCGCGTTCGCGAGATCAGGTATGTCAAATCTTTCGCTTGATTGGATCTGTGTGCAGGCAATCGCCTAGGTTCTCGAGCCTGGCGCTTGCTGACCGGACCGCGGCACTCCCGCGGATCTCGCCGAAAGCCCGACAAACCTTGGTGTTTGGTCCCGATGTTTCGGGGTTCGGTGACAGCGATTGCCGGCAGGAGCCATCAGATTTTCTGATTTAGAAATAACTAATCAAAACTTTTCAAAGGGTTACGGCGCGATGCGATCATCGTCCGTTAATCTTCGTTTGCTAGCATGGCTTCATATCACCAAAAGGCTAACAAGGAGAACGTGCCATGGGTGCTCCGGGGACAAACTACCTGCAGAGAGAAGAATCCTTCATGTACGACCGTGAGGTCAGGTACAAGATGGAAGAAACAATGAACGAGGCTCGGATCGAGTACACAGAGAAGGGCGTCATGCATCTGGCCTCGCGCCGCTGCCAGCTGCTCGGTATTTCGCCAGCCAGCGCCGTTCTCGGCATTCTTACCCAGTACAAGATTCCGCAGGAATTTTGCCTTGATATTCCCGAGGCGCGGATTTCCAACATTGGCTGCGTGCTGACGCGTACCTACGGCAACAACACCGTCGAGGTCAGGTTCCTGCGCCAGGTCACGGAAAAGGAAATGCACCGCATTTTCGTCTTCAGCGCCCACCCCAACCATCGTGACCACGTCATGGACGTGCGTTCCTGGTAAGGTCGCTTCGTGCAGCTTTAAAGCTGCCGCTATTAAAACAGAACGCTGGCACCCTCATCGGCGGTGCCGGCGCTTTCGCGGAAACGGGCGAACAATTCCCGGCCCAGGCCCCATTCATTGTGGCTGAGGTCGGCAGTCGCCGGTTCGCGGCTCGCAAATTCCTCGGCCGGCACAAGAACCTCAAGCGATCCCGCCACCGCATCGACACGGATCATGTCGCCGTCGTGGATACGGCTGATCGGCCCGCCATCCTTGGCCTCCGGCGTCACGTGGATGGCGGCAGGCACCTTGCCTGAAGCCCCCGACATGCGTCCGTCTGTGACCAGCGCAACGGCCTGGCCACGGTCCTGCAGCACGCCGAGCGCCGGGACCAGCTTGTGCAATTCGGGCATGCCGTTGGCCTTTGGTCCCTGAAAGCGCACTACGGCAACAAAATCACCGGTCAGCTCTCCGGCCTTGAACGCATCCTGCAGCCCGGACTGGGTGTCAAACACCCGCGCCGGCGCTTCGACCACATGGCGTTCCGGCTTGACCGCGGAAATCTTGATCACGCCCTTGCCCAGATTGCCGGTCAGCATCTTCAGGCCGCCATTTGCCTGAAACGGCTTGTCGGCCGTGGTCACCACCTTCGCATCACCGCTGACCTTGGATATCGGTTCACGCACCACTGTGCCGTTTTCGCCGAGCTTGGCTTCCACCGCATAGGACGAAAGGCCCTTGCCCCAGACAGTGCGTACATCCTCATGCAGCAGTCCGACCGAGAGCAGCTGATCGATCATGAAACCCAGACCGCCGGCGGAATTGAAATGGTTCACATCCGCAGGCCCGTTCGGATAGACCCGGGCGAGAAGCGGCACCGCGTCCGACAGCTCCGAAATATCTTCCCATGTCAGCCTGATGCCTGCCGCCCGCGCCATCGCCACAAGATGCAGCGTGTGATTGGTCGATCCGCCCGTGGCATGCAGCCCGATGACGCCGTTCACCACCGAGCGCTCGTCGATCATTTCGCCCACCGGCGTGAATTCGTTGCCAAGTGCGGTGATCGCAAGCGCCCGTTTCGTGGCTTCCGTCGTCAGCGCATCCCTGAGCGGTGTGCCCGGATTGATGAACGACGCGCCGGGCATGTGCAGGCCCATGATTTCCATCAGCATCTGGTTGGAATTGGCGGTGCCGTAAAACGTGCAGGTGCCCGGCCCGTGATAGGATTGCGACTCGGCCGCGAGCAGTTCGTCGCGGCCCACCTTGCCTTCGGCGTAGAGCTGGCGGATCCGCACCTTCTCGTTATTGGAGAGGCCCGTGGTCATCGGCCCGGCAGGAATGAATACCGCCGGCAGATGCCCGAAGCTGAGCGCCGCGATCAGCAGCCCTGGCACGATCTTGTCGCAGACGCCGAGATAGACTGCCGCATCAAACATGTTGTGCGACAGCCCGACGGCAGCCGCCATGGCGATCACGTCGCGCGAGAACAGCGACAGCTCCATGCCCGGCTGGCCTTGGGTGACCCCGTCACACATCGCCGGCACAGAGCCCGCCACCTGCGCCACGCCGCCAGCGTCGCGCGCAGCCTGTCGGATCAGCTCCGGATAGGTTTCGAACGGCTGATGCGCCGAGAGCATGTCATTGTAAGAAGTGATGATGCCGAGATTGGGCACCACGTCGCCGGCAAGATCCGCCTTGTCGTTCGGGCCGCAGGCAGCAAATCCGTGCGCAAGATTGCCGCAGGAGAGGGTCGAGCGGAACGGTCCCTTTGTCGCCATTTCGCGCAGGCGGCCGAGATAGAGCTCGCGGCTTGGTTTCGAACGTTCGACGATACGGGCTGTGACAGCTGCAATACGGGGATCGACAGTCATGGCTGGCATCCTTCTCTCTATAGTGTGTGAGGGCGCGTGGCCCTTGGCTCACTTGGGCGCCTGATCGGATCAAGCGCTGGCCCGGGCGTCAGGGCGCCCAGTAAATCTCGACCGGCTTCCGGGCGTGACGCAACACGGAGCGCACCGGCATCTCTGCTTCCGGCCCGGCGCCGAGCGCTTTTGCCAGCACCGTCTTCTTCTCGTCTCCTTCTATATGGAGCACGATCATGCCTGCTTCCACAATCCGCGGCAGCGTCAGTGTCAGGCGGGGCTCGCCCGCACCCGGTGCTTCGATTGTCATCACGCTTTGGCGACATGCGGGATCGGTCACCGCGCCCAGCGTCGACCCGCCGGGGAAGAACGAGGCCGTGTGCCCGTCGGTTCCCATGCCCAGCACCACCACATCAAATGGCAGCGCCAGCGCGTCGATCTTGTCTGACGCAGCTTCAGCCACCGCCTCGGCGTCGCCGCTTGCAGAGTAGAGCGGCACGAAGCCGGCTTCCGCCGCGCGGTTCTGCAACAGATAGAGACTCGCAAGACGATGGTTCGACCGCTCATGCGCCGGCGGCACCATGCGTTCATCCACCAGCGTCACGGTCACCTTGTCCCAGCTGGTCGCGCGTCTCGATAAGGCAGCGAAGAACCCCTTTGGCGTGTTGCCGCCCGAAACCGCCAGTGTCGCGGTCCCTCTGGCTGCTATAGCCACGGTCAGAGCACCCGCCACGGCATCAGCCAGCCCCTCGGCCAGTTCAGCGCCGCTTTCGAAGGTCGATTGCCTGATGTTGTTATCAACCATCTCAGTCTGTTTCATGCCAGGTCCTGCCATCGCGTTCAATCAGCGCGATCGCCTGGCTCGGGCCCCAGGTGCCTGCCGTATAGGGCTGCACCTGCTGGCCGGACTCCGCCCAGGCCGTCAGGATAGGGTCAACCCAGTGCCAGGCAGCTTCCACCTCGTCGCGGCGCATGAACAGGGTCTGGTTGCAGCGGATCACGTCAAGCAGCAGACGTTCATAGGCATCCGGATTGCGCTCGTCGAAACGGTCGGCAAAGCTCATGTCGAGCGACACATGCCTCAGCCGCATGCCGCCCGGACCTGGATCCTTGATCATGATCCACTGCTTCACGCCCTCGTCGGGCTGCAGCCGCATCACCAGCTTGTTGGCTGTGATCCGCCCTGCAGTGGAACCGAAAATCGAATGCGGGATCGGCTTGAAGGCCACCACGATTTCCGAAATTCGCTCGCTCAGCCGCTTGCCGGTCCTCAAGTAGAACGGCACCCCGGCCCAGCGCCAGTTGTTGATTTCGGCCTTGATGGCGACAAAGGTCTCGGTGTTGGACACGCCGCCCTCGAGCTCCTCGAGATAACCCTTCACGGCACCGCCTGCCGAAGCGCCGGCCTTGTACTGGCCGCGCACTGTCACGGTGTCGGCATTGGCTTCAGTGATCGGCTTGAGCGAGCGCAGGACTTTCAGCTTCTCGTCGCGCACTGCTTCGGCATCCATCGATGCCGGCGGCTCCATGGCGACAAGGCACAACAGTTGCGCAATATGGTTCTGCACCATGTCCCTCAGCGCGCCCGCCTTGTCATAATAGCCAGCGCGGCCTTCAAGCCCCACAGATTCCGCCACCGTGATCTGCACATGGTCGATATGGGCCGAATTCCACAATGGCTCATACAGCGCATTGGCAAACCTTAGTGCCATCAGGTTCTGAACCGTTTCCTTGCCCAGATAATGGTCGATACGGTAAATCTGTTCTTCTTCGAACACTTCGCCGATGGTTCTGTTCAGCGCCTCGGCTGATTGAAGATCGCGACCGATCGGCTTTTCCACCACGATGCGGGTCTGCTTGGTAATCAGCCCGGTTGACCGAATGCGCTCGGAAATGTCGCCAAACAGCGCCGGCCCGACGGCCAGATAGAACGCCCGGACCCGGTCATTGCCTTCCTCGAGAATATTCTTGAGATCAGACCAGCCCTTTTCCGATTTCGCGTCGACGGCGACATAAAACAGCCGCGAGAGGAATTTCTCCACCTCGTCGTCCTGGTATTCATCCTTCTTGAGGTGTTCTCTCAGCGCATCGCGGGCAAAATTCCGGTAGGCGTCATGATCCATCTCCGAGCGCGATGCCCCGATGATCCGCGTCGGATCGGTCAACTGCCCGGCAATCTGCCGATGGTACAGCGCCGGCAACAGCTTGCGCTCGGCAAGGTCCCCGGTGCCGCCGAAGACAACGTAGTCAAACGGGTCGACCGGAATAATGATCTGGCTCATGGGTGGCATCCTGTCCATCAACGGTGCCTTTCTCTTAATCTAATCGATTAGATAAAGCTAGGGGTGGGAGGGACGACGGGTGTGGTTTTGCTGCCGCAGTTTTGACGCATGGGCCTCATGCAATGGCTCGCGGCAATGCCGCCGGATTGTGACGATCAGGTTGCAGATGCCCGCGATAGCGCACTATCAGGCCTGCGCCAAATGGTGCCTTCAGCGCTACATCAAAATGAAATACTCCGTTCAGGGCGTACTCCCGGCTTTCACTTTTTGGCAAAAGGAAGCGCGGCAAAGGAATGCCGAGGCACCACCCCCGGCGAACCGGGAAGCGTAAACTGCGATCGTCCAAAGGCAGGTCCATCTCGAAGGTGAACGGCCAAAAGCGTTCCCGAATGCGGTATCGAGTGGCAGACGGTGTGCAATGGGAACGAAAAACGCGTCCGCCAAAGCTCCGCTCCCAGGTTTCGCCTTGCCTCGTGCGTGTTTTGACCACCGTGACAGGTGTCTCATCGGCGGCGGCCGGGAAGCCGAAGAACCAGGCTGCGAGCCGGGCAATCAGGGAGCCGCCGCGTGTTACCCGGGCTTTTCCCGAAAAGCTCTCGATGTCCTGAACGCTGTGCAGCGATTGAACTTCTGGCGGCAGATCTGCCCATCGGTCGGCAAGCACGGCTTCAAACAACGATGGAGACGGAACCTCATGCTTGACCGTTGAAACAGCGAGATCGGCCATGGCTTGCTCCATTTCTGCCCGCGGCGCTTCCGCCAGACAAGGGCGCGCACCTGGCCTGACCTGCTCAATGCGCCGAATAATGGCGCGAGCGGCCACTGCGGGAATGTAAGGCCCGTCTCCCGCTTCTGCGACGAGCCTCCATTCGCGCCGCATCACTTCGGTGCCCCTGCGACCGACAACAGCAACCCGCATACCGCCGCGGTCCGTTCCAAAGGGGAGAAAAAGATTTGCGAATTGTTGGAACAGCGCGGCCCGTCTCGGCGTGATATCGAACATCCACCGCTGTCTCAGCAGCGCGACGGCACGCATGCCGATGTTCATGATACCGAGCTCCATGCCTGCTCTGAACATCACCGATCTTGCGCCGAAGAAAGCGGGAAACAGCACTATATCCGGTACCTCGATGAATTGCCCGGACCGCTCAAGATCCGGAGCAAGACGCACGCGGCGGGAGTCGCTCCAGCACTGCTGGTCGCGCCAGACGCCGCCGCGCCAAACAGCTGACTTTGTTCCCAGTTGACCAACGATGCTTGATATTACGGACGCCCCGCGAGGCGCCCGGTTGCCAGGCAGGATAGCTGTATCGATGAGGAGGATTTCATCCAGGCCCTCGCAGAGATCCGCCGCAATGGAAGATGACAGTCCGGGTACGCTCGACCCTCCCGACAGCAGCCTGCGCTTGGCCGCGCGGGCTTGATCATCAAGCACTGCCAGGCCGGTTGTAAATGCCGCATCATCGGAAAGATCCAGATAGTCCGCACCATGCTCGATACAAAGGCGCGGTATGGCATAGGGATCGCGCCCGTAGCTCTGGAATGGTCCAGCGGCATCGACCACGATATCAGGCAATGACGCGAACATGGCGTCCGGTTCGGCACGGGCATCCAGAGCCATGGGTGTGCAACCCAGCCTCATTGAGAGTGCGCGTGCTTTGCTCAGACTGCGCCCGGCCACCACCACGTCATGGCCATCGCGCACGAGAAGTTCCGCCAGTCGGGAACCGAAGACGCCGTAGCCGCCGAGCACGATTGCCTTCATTCCAGAATTCTTGCCTGCAGCGCCGGATCGGGGATGGCGCACATGTCGGCGCGACCAAACAGGCGATACCGGTTGCGGGCGATCCGCCGATAGAGCCAATCCTGTGCGTATCGCGGAAGAAGTCGCAAGGGTTGCAGCAACAGGCCCACTCCGCCCACGCGACGGCCTGCGCGAATGAACGCTTCGAGCGATGAATAGGCCTGCCCATCAACAATATAGAGCCAGCTGTCCGGATCTTCGGCAGATAGTCCGTAGTGACGAAGAAGGCTCGCTCCGAGCATTGTCTGGGATCGGCAGATTCGAAACTCTCCGACCTTGTCGAATCGAGCGATCAGCCGGGCGCCAATTGAGCAGAGCGCGCACTCGCCGTCCATGACCGTCACAGGCCCGCGATCATCAAAATCTGGAACGGTGGGGTCCGCCCGGTAGGAATATGGTTCCTTTGAAACGAAGCTTTGCATGACAGCCTCTCAACCGTTTGTCGCTCGACGGTAGTCATCTCTTGTTGCAATTACTGTGTGGCATGTCGCCACTGCGCACTGCTCATGTAAGAAGTGCATGGCATCTGCAAACATCTGCCGTTGGGCTTCAGCCGCCCACCCCTCAGAACTTGTCCCTCAACGAAAACCACGTCAGCGCCAGGAACAACAGCGGCTTGCGGAAGCGGTCGCCGCCGGGGAAGGGGCCGACCTTGAGGCCGCGCATAACTTCCAGATCCTCGGATCCGCCGTTGATGAAATCGGCATAGAGCTTGCCGCAATAATTCGACAGCATCACGCCGTGGCCGGAAAAGCCGCCGATCGAGGTCACATTGGGCATGACTTCGCGCACGAAAGGACGCCGCGACAGCGTGATGCCCACCGAACCGCCCCAGGAATGGGTGATCTCGATATCATCGAGATCCGGATAGATCTCGGTGATCTGACGGCGGATGTGGCTCGATATGTCGTTGGGATTGTCCGAGGTATAGGCCTCGCGCCCGCCAAACAGCAGCCGTCCGTCGGCGCTCTTGCGGAAATAGCGCACCACGAAGCGCGAATCGTCGACCGATTCTCCGCCCGGGATCACCGGGCTGTTGTGACCGAGCGGCACGGTCGCGCCGATGAACGAGCGGATCGGCATCACATGCGCGGATGTCACCGGCTCGAGCCCGTCGATGAAGGCGTTGCAGGCAATCAGCGCCTTGCCGGCCACAATGTCGCCCGCGTCGGTCTTGACCGTCACCTTGCCGCCCGAACTCGAAATCGCCCGTGCCCGTGTGTTTTCATGCAGCCGCGCCCCGGCCTTTGATCCGGCGCGGGCCAGTCCGACGATATATTTGAGCGGATTGATGTGGCCCGTCCCCGCGTCGTGGGTGCCGCCGTGATAGCGCGTCGAGCCAAGGGCAGAGGCAAGTTGCTCGCGGTCGAGAAAGCGCAGGCCCTTATAGCCGTACTCCTCGGTCATGATCTTCACGTGGTCGCGGTAGTCGTTGACATAGCCCGGCTTGTGCGCCGCCGAGATCTGGCCCGGACGGAAATCGGCGTCGATGTCGTGCGTTGCCGAAAAGGTGAGCAGATGCGCCTTCGCCCGCTCGGCCACGGCAAACTGCGCCTTGGCGTTGTCGCGGCCAAAATCCGCCTCGCTTTCCTCCACCCAGGCGCGCTGGCCGGTGCCGAGCTGACCGCCATTGCGGCCCGAAGCGCCGTCGCCGAAGCGCGCGCCCTCGATCAGCACAACGTCCTTGCCGGCAGCTGCCAGATGATAGGCCGCCTGCAGGCCGGTAAAGCCGCCGCCGACGATCACCACGTCAGCGGTCGTCGGCCCGGGAAGGGCAGGGTAGGCAGGACGGTCACTGAGCGTCGCCTCATAGAAGGAGACGCCCGGTGCGATGGGGCTTTGGTAGGTCATTCAGGTCTCATTTCAAACGTTAAGCAGCAGGAATTCTCGTTCCCAGGGGCTGATCACCTGCATGAACGTCTCGAACTCGCCGCGCTTCACTCCGGCATAGGTGTTGATGAACTCCTGTCCGAACACTTCCGCAAAGGCGGGCTCGCTCTCGAGCAGCGACACGGCTTCGAGCAGCCCGCGCGGCAGGTCGACCGAGCCTTCGTTGACGGTCTTGTAGGCCGGGTCGCTTGGAACCAGCGCATTGACCATTCCGAGATAGCCGCAGGCAAGCGACGCCGCCAGTGCCAGATAGGAATTGGCGTCAGACGAGGGCAGGCGGTTTTCAACGCGCCGCGCCACCGGTTCTGAATGCGGTACCCGAAATGCGGTCGTCCGGTTGTCATAGCCCCAGGCATTGTTGACAGGACAGGCCATGTCGGGCGTCAGCCGCCGGTAGGAATTGACGTATGGCGCCATCATCACCAGTGCCTTGGGCACATAGTGCTGCATCCCGCCGATGAAGCTGAAAAATGCTTCGCTCGGTTCGCCATCCGGCTTTGAGAACACGTTCTTGCCGGTCTTGGCGTCGACCACCGACTGGTGGATGTGCATGGCGGAGCCGGCATATTGCTGCATCGGCTTGGCCATGAATGTGGCGTACATGCCGTGCTTGATCGCCGCCTCGCGGATTGTCCGCTTGAACAGGAACACCTGGTCGGCAAGCTCGATCGGGTCGCCGTGGCGCAGGTTGATTTCCAGCTGCGCCGGGCCTTCCTCATGGATCAGCGTGTCGATCTCCAGACCCTGCTTGTCGGAGAAATCGTAGATATCGTCGACAAGCTCGTCGAATTCGTTGACGCCGGCGATGGAGTAGGATTGCCCGCCGGTAATCGTCCGGCCCGAACGGCCCCGTGGCGGTTTCAGCGGATAATCCGGATCATCCGACTGCGCCACCAGATAGAATTCGATTTCCGGTGCCACCACCGGCTTCCAGCCCCGCGCGGTGTAGAGCTCGACCACCTGCTTGAGCACATTGCGCGGGGTGTAGCTGACCGGATCGCCCTTGGTTGTGACCATGTCGCAGATCACCTGCGCCGTCGGATCGGTTTCCCACGGCACCACCGACAGCGTCGACAGATCCGGCACCAGCTTTAGGTCGCCATCGAGCGGATCATAGCGGAAGTCTCCGGTTTCCTCCGGATATTCACCCGAGATTGTGTGCCGGAAAACCGCTGAAGGCAGCGACAGCGAGGTGTTGGAGGTGAATTTCGACGATGGCATCATCTTGCCGCGCGCCACTCCTGCGAAATCCGGTGTGATGCACTCGATGTCCTCGATGCCGCGGACTCTGAGCCATTCGGTGGCCTGGGTCCAGTTGGCGACGCCGCGTTTGGTGTCGAGAAACTTCGGGGCAGCTGGCTGCGCCGGTTTAGCTGAAGCCGGTTTGCCGGACTTGCGGGATGCCATAAATCACCTTGGTTTTGTCAATGATGCCGAGATCATAGAGGTTTTTTCGCGTCGCGCCAGCCACGAGCCGGCCACGAGCCCGCCATGAGCAAGCCCCGAGCAAGCATGCGGACACAACGCAGTCGTGCCTGTCTGGTGTCATCGCACCCCATCGGCTCAGAATGGAAATTGCCGCCGGTGAAGATGAAGGCGTCAAACTTGCACTCGAAGATATTCGATTTCGAAGATGTGCGTTCAGGTTGCTTTAACCCTGTTCTGCCAGCATGTGCTGAAGGGGAGAGACGACCGCCATTTTTCAAGTGCGGCGCTTGCGCATGATGCGGCCCTGCTTTTACGGGGCTCGCGCTCCCAATGTTGTTTCAGCAATTTCAGTAGGAACTGCCCATGACCATCGACAGGTTGCTCGCCCGGTTCTCAATCCAGACCAAGGTTGTTGTCTTTATTGTTCCGCTCGTCGCCGCAATGGCCGGGTTGGCTGCCATCAATCTGTACACCGGAAACCTGCTGGGCCAGCGCTTGACCGGCACCAGCGCCAGCATCGAGAGCCTGAGCGGCTTCAAGGAAGCCTATGCCGGCATGACCAATTTTCTCCATGACCAGAGCGAGGAAAAGCGTGTCGCGGTGATGAGCAGCCTCGATTCCCAGTTGAGCCGCATGGAAAAGGTTCTCGAACTGGCCGAGACCCAAGGCGAATCCGAAGCGATCACCAATTCCCGTGCCCTGGCCGAGGGCCTGCGCGGCGATGTCGACGCGCTGTGGAACCTGCACGGCGAGGTAACACTCATTCATGCCGCCTTTGATGATACGCTTGGCGAGATTGCCGACGTCCGCAACCGTCTCGAAGGCGTCGTCGCAACGGTTGGCGACGAACTGGCCGCGGCTGAAAGCGACACCAAGTCGATGCTTCGCGCTGCTGGCGAGCTTGGTGACGGCGCTGAGGCCATTGTCGCCATTTCAAGCGCCATTGTCGCTGCAGAAACACCCGAAGAGGCGTTTGACGTCGCCAAGAAATCGCGCCGGGATATCCAGAAACTGGGCCGTGGCCTGCCCAAGGTCATTCCGCAAGACAATGCCGAGCTCAGCCAGCGGGTCAGTGAGAGCACCGACGGTCTGCTCGCCACCATCAAGGCAGGCAGCATCGATGAAGCCGGCATGGCCGAGCTGCAGGGATATGCCAATGCGTTGCGCCCCTCCAGCCGGATGCTGCGCGGCCTTGCCTCGCAGGCCGCTCGCGAGGCCACCGCGAAGTTCAGTGAGCTCGACGCCGAGATCTTGCAGGGCCAGCAGATCATCAATGACAGCCGCGATTTCCTCTCCCATCTTGCGGCGCTGGAACTGTCCATCGTCCACTTCCTTGGCATGCCCAATGAAACCCGTGGCGAGGCTGTTGCTGCCAGGCTCAGCAATGTCGACCAGAGCATCCAGCTGATCGCCTTCTCCGATGGTGGCGAAACGGTGATGGAGGCGATCGGCGGCGGCTGGAGCGCCAAATCTGTCAGCATTCCGGCGCTGATGGCCGATCTGATCGCAAAGAAACAGGCCGAAACCGACATGTTCATGGATGCCTCCGAGCGCATCGACCAGGCCTGGAGCGGTGTCGTCGATTTCACCAACAGCCAGCAGCGCGGCTCTGAAGCGGTCAAGGATCGCGCATCAGGAATCACCCTGACTGCAGCCCTCGTTGGTGGCCTCTTCGGTCTCATCGCAGCCTTCATGCTGGTCTCGGCACTCAAGGGTCCGATCCGTCGTCTGGTCCGCGCCATGGGCGATGTGGCCTCGGGCGATCTCGATGTCGATGTCACCGACAGCGCCCGCGCCGACGAGATCGGCGAAATGGCCCGCGCGCTTGATGTCTTCAAGACCAATGCCATCGACAAGATCCGCATCGAGAGCGAGGGCGAAAAGCAGCGCGAAATGGCAACCCAGGCCCGCGCGCAGTCCGACACCGAGAAGGCCGAGGCCGACGCCCAGGTTCGCTTTGCCGTCCAGTCGCTGGGTGCCGCTCTGCGTGATCTGTCTGAGGGCAACCTTGTCTCCACCATCGACACGCCCTTCACCGGCGAACTCGACAGCCTGCGCATCGATTTCAACGAATCCGTTCAGACCATGCGCGATACCTTGAGCCAGATCCGCGACAATGCCGGCTCGATCAGCTCCAACAGCGACCAGATGAAATCCGCCGCCGACGATCTGGCCCGCCGCACCGAGCAGCAGGCAGCCTCGCTCGAACAGACTGCCGCAGCCGTTGATGAAATCTCGGCCACCGTCCGCACCGCCTCCGTCAGGGCATCCGACACCGACAAGCTGGCCGGCGAAACCGCATCCGACGCCCGCGCGTCCGGCGAAGTCGTTGCCCGCGCTGTCGATGCCATGAGCCGCATCGAGGATGCGTCAAGCAAGATCAACCAGATCATCGGCGTGATTGACGAGATCGCCTTCCAGACCAACCTTCTGGCGCTCAATGCCGGCGTCGAGGCAGCGCGTGCAGGCGAGGCCGGTCGCGGCTTTGCCGTGGTTGCCCAGGAAGTCCGCGAACTGGCCGGCCGCTCGGCCACCGCCGCCAAGGAGATCAAGGAACTGATCGCAGCGTCGGGCACCGAGGTCCGCTCCGGCGTCAGCCTCGTTGGCGAAACAGGTGAAGCCATCACCCGCATCATCGCCCGCATCGAGGAAATCTCCGGCCACGTCGGCGCCATGGCGACCGCAAGCCAGGAACAGTCTGCCGGCCTCGCCGAGGTCAACACCGCCGTCAACCAGATGGACCAGATGACCCAGCAGAACGCGGCCATGGTCGAGGAGACCAACGCCTCGAGCCACACGCTGGCCCAGGAAGCAGCCGAGCTCACAGCCCTGGTCGCCAAGTTCCGCCTCGACCTGGAAGCCGGCCACCACGCCACGCACAGCCGCGCGGCGTAAGGCACCAGTCCTCTCCGAGACCCCGGGCTCGACCCGGGGTCCAGCAGCGCCACGTCCGTGGCGCGAGTGACCCAGTTGAACCAAGAGGGAATGCCGCGCGTCCGAATGCCCCCAATCTCCCCCCTTGCGGGGGAGATGTCACCGCAGGTGACAGAGGGGGGTATCGATCCGAACTCGGTGTCTGCGGCTTCACCCCCCTCTGCCCTGTCGGGCATCTCCCCCGCAAGGGTGGAGATTAGAGGCCGCGATATCCCGCCCATCCGTAAACCTCCCGGACCCGCGTCAGCGCCCCGCCGGCAATGGCGTTGATCTTCGCCCTTTGCGATCCCGGCCAAGTTGCATAATGTGCACTTTGACAGGCGCATGCGACGTGCCGGGGAGACATTTTGGAAATCGAAAGCTTTATCGCCCGTTGGACCGCCCGCGAGGGCGGCGCGGAACGGGCCAATTACCAGATGTTCCTCTCGGAACTGTGCGATGTGCTGGGCGTGGACAGGCCCGAGCCCGCCGGTGCCGAACGCGCGCTCAATGATTATGTGTTCGAACGCGCGGTGCGGCGGCGGCCAAGCGATGACATCGTATCCTCACGGCGCATCGACCTTTACAAGAAGGGCTGCTTCATTCTGGAAGCCAAGCAGTCGCGGCTGCCTGGCGGCAGGAACGCGATCCCTGGCCAGAAATCCTTTTTCGAGGATGACGCCCACGATCTCGGCAAGCGCAACGTAAAGCGCGGCTGGGATGTGATGATGCAGAACGCCCGCAGGCAGGCGGAGAACTATGTCTTCCTGCTCGATGCCGATCATCCCGCACCGCCATTCGTCATCACCTGCGATGTCGGACACGCCTTCGAGATCTTTGCCGACTTCACCGGCACCGGCCGCGCCTATGGCCAGTTTCCGGACCGGAAGGGGTTCAGGATCTATCTCGAAGACCTGCGCAAGCCCGAGATCCGCACTCTGCTCACACAGATCTGGACCGATCCGCTCAGCCTCGATCCGGCGCGGGAATCAGCCCGGGTGACACGCGAAATCGCCACGCGTCTTGCCGCTGTCTCCAAGGCACTTGAGCTCAAGCACCCGCCCGAGGAAGTGGCGCATTTCCTCATGCGCTGCATCTTCACCATGTTCGCCGAGGATGTGAAGCTGCTGCCCGAGGCCTCGTTCACCGAACTGCTCAGCGATTGCATTGACTCCCCCGCAGCCTTCACCCCGCTGGTCGAGGAGTTGTGGGCCAAGATGGATGAGCCCAAGCGTGACAAGCGCTTCTTTTCCGCCTTCAAGGATTATCTCAGGCATTTCAACGGCAATCTGTTCAAGAATGCCCGCGCCTTCCCATTGGGCCGCGAGGAAATCGGCGAATTGCATCAGGCCGCCAAGGCCAAATGGACCGAGGTCGATCCGGCGATCTTCGGCACGCTGCTGGAGCAGGCGCTGGAGCCCGGCGAACGGCGCAAGCTCGGCGCGCATTATACGCCGCGCTCTTATGTCCAGCGGCTGGTCGAAGTCACCGTCATGGAGCCTTTGCGCTCCGATTGGGACAAGGCGCTGACCAAGGCCGAGGACGCCAAGGAGACCGGCAACGAGGCGCAAGCCATCAAGCTGGTGCGCGGCTTCCACCATCAGCTTTGCACCACGCGGGTGCTCGATCCGGCCTGCGGCACCGGCAATTTTCTGTATGTCAGCCTTGAGCTGATGAAAAAGCTCGAAGGCGAGGTGCTGGAAGTGCTGGCCCGGCTCGGCGTCTCTGAAAGCCTCGGCCTTGAGGGCGAGACCGTCGATCCGCACCAGTTCCTCGGACTTGAGCTCAATCCCCGCGCCGCAGCCATTGCCGAACTGGTGGTCTGGATCGGCTATCTGCAGCAATGGTACAAGGTCCGCGACGGCCACCCGGCCGAACCCATCCTGCGCGCCTTCCAAAACATCAATTTCGGCCACCGCGAGGGCTATGACGCGGTGCTGACCTGGGATGGTTACCCGCTTCCCACAGTTGTGGAGCGGGACGGCAATCGCATCGAGACTTTTCCCAATGCACGGCGGCCCGACTGGCCGGAGGCTGAGTTCATCGTTGGCAATCCGCCTTTCATTGGCGGCAAGGATCTGCGCTCGCGCATGGGCTCATCCTATGTCGAGACCCTGTGGGCAGAGCACAAGCATATGAATGAAAGCGCCGATTTCGTCATGTACTGGTGGGACCGCGCCGCAGAATTCCTGTCCCGCAAGAAGACGCCGCTCAGGCGCTTCGGCCTGGTCACCACCAATTCCATCAGTCAGAAGTTCCAGCGCCGGGTGATGGAAAAGCATCTCGACGCCAAGAAGCCGGTCAGCATCATCTACGCCGTCGCCGACCACCCCTGGACCAAGGCCACCCGCGACAGCGCCGCCGTACGCATCGCCATGACAGTCGGAGAGGCCGGTCGCAGCGACGGGCTGTTGCGCGACGTCGTTAGCGAAACCGGGCTTGATACTGACGAGCCGAGGATCGTGTTTGCCAATAGGCTCGGAAAGATCAATTCGGATTTGACTGTTGGAGTTGATCTGTCAAAGGCGAACGGTCTGTTGGCGAACAAGGGACTTGGTTCTCGTGGCGTCCAGCTCATGGGAAGTGGCTTCATTGTCACGCCAACCGAGGCGGCGCATCTCGGGCTTGGCAAGCGCCCCGGCCTCGAAAACCACATCAGGCTTTACCGCAATGGCCGCGACCTGACTGCCCGATCCCGCGACGTGATGGTCATTGACCTTTTCGGATTGTCAAAGGAGCAGGTGCGGCGGGATTTTCCGGAGGTCTATCAGCATCTGACCACGCGTGTTCGCTACGATCTCGATGAACATGGTCAACCGCGTACTGACAAGGATGGCCGCAAGCTTGGCCGCGAGTGGAACAATCGCGAAAGCTACAAGGAAAATTGGTGGGTATTTGGCGAACCAAGGAAGGATCTAAGACCCGCTCTTGATGGCTTGTCGCGCTACATTGTGACAGTAGAAACGAGCAAGCATCGTGTCTTTCAGTTCTTAGATATTGGTATGTTGCCTGATAATAAGCTCATTGCAATAGCAGCGGGTTTAGGCGAATATTTGTCAATCATATCATCACACGTTCATACACTTTGGGCCTCCGCGGCAGGTGGTTTGTTGGAAGATCGACCTGTTTATGTCAAATCATCCTGCTTCGACCCCTTCCCATTTCCCGATCCCTCCGCGGACCTGCGGCAAAAGCTGCGGGACGCCGGTGAGGAGCTCGACGCCACCCGCAAGCGAGTGCTGGCGGATCATCCCGACCTGACGCTCACCGGGCTCTACAATGTGCTCGAAAAATTGAAATCCGGCGCGGCGCTGACCGAGAAGGACGAGGACGTCAAGCATCGCGGCCTGGTGCTGATCCTCAACGAACTGCACGAGACGATCGACCGGCTGACGGCCGAGGCCTATGGCTGGCCCGTTGATCTCACCGAGGAGCAGATCCTCGAAAACCTGATGGCGCTCAACGCCGAACGGGCCAAAGAGGAGGCGCTGGGCCAGATCCGCTGGCTCCGCCCCGACTACCAGATCCCGCGCTTTGCCAAGGGAACATCAGCCAAAACCGGCACCCTCGATCTCGGCGACACTGTGGTGGAAATCGACACCGGCAAGCCCGCCTTCCCGAAAGACCGCTACGAGCAGCCGCTTGCCGTCGAAGCGCTGCTTTCAGCAAGCGCCACGCCCCTCGACGCCGCCACACTGTCCCGCGCCTTCAAGGGCGGCGGCAAGCGCATCGAACCGCGCATCGCCCAGGTGCTGGTTACCCTCGCCCGCTACGGCCGCGTCACAGCACTGGCTGACGGCAAATACGCGGCAAGGCGCGCGGCTTAGGGTTTTGATTTAAAAGTAAAATATTGAGTTTGACATGCGGGTTTGGCGTGCTCCAAATCTCCCCCCCTTGCGGGGGAGATGTCACCGTAGGTGACAGAGGGGGGTAAGGTCCTGCACATGCCGGTCCATCCGGCTGAATCAAACCACACCCCCCTCTGTCGGCGATGCCGACATCTCCCCCGCAAGGGGGGAGATTGGGCTCCCCGCAAAACGCCGTGCCGTGCACATCCACAAAATCCCCCAAACTTTTTCCACACCCTCCACCCCCATGCCATACTCCCCGCACTCCCGCTGCCGGATGGATCGCGAACGTATCGGACCAGGCGGGAGGAAGGCCTCTCGGGGTTTGCCGTGACGTGCGGTGAAGCGCGAGGGGAGGCGGAAGCCAGCGTGGCTCCGTCGGCGTTCCTGATCTTCGTGAGCGAGGATCGGGTTCAGTCGGCCACCGGTGATGCGTTCAGTCCCTTGGCCCTTGGGCGATGCGGGCAGAGAGCGCTGAAACGGGCCTGTGGCGGAGGTCGTTCCCCTTGCGGGGGCGGTGCTTCGTGCCGGAAACCACGCAAGACATGTCTCTGGCGCGGCCCTTGTCCAGGGTTGCGCTCGAGGCGGTGACTGCCTGTCGGATGCGGACATCATCCGGCGAGTTTCGGGTCCGTGCGCGGGTTGCGCCACCCAAACACCCAAACCATTCAGAGGCGACGCCCGCGCGCGGCCCTCCGGACCCCGGTTTCCTGTCACACCCCGGCGGCATTCCCGCGCGGGAAATCTTCCGCATGTCCTTTGCCCGATTGCGGCAGCTTGGCAACACCTGCGCCCCAAAACGCCTTGGCAAACCCTTATGCTTGCTTTGCAGGGTGGAAAAACAGGCGTAGAGGATTTCTCCCATACCCATTTTCTCGGGCCCATATCGGGAGCGCGTGTTGTGAACAGTTTTCCATTGATCAGGTAGCCATGGCGGAGGTCCCGGTCCGGACCTGATGCAGGCTTGTCTGCCGCATCCGGTCTGACGTCCGTTTCAGATTTCCGCCAAAGCTCCGACAGATTTTTTGACAGCCAGATTCGGCCATGAAGCCCGGCAGTCAAGCGAATGATCCGACCCGCCGGCACGCTCCGCGTCCGGCAGGCCGGGCACCATTGCTGCTGCTGTCAGTTTCTGTCAGCGAGATCCATTATTCAGCGTGACGACGCACTCCACGGCACCCTGCCGGCGCTCGTCTCTTGTCATTCATGAGGTATACCCAATGTCTCCGTTTTTCCGCTCGGCGATTGTGCTGGGCCTGTTGTGCGCCACCGGCCCGCTCGCCATCGACATGTATCTGCCGGCACTTCCGCGCATTGCCGAAAGTCTCAATGGCACCATGGCCGGCGCGCAGCTGACCATCACCGCCTATTTCATCGCCTATGGTCTGGCCCAGATGGTCTACGGCCCGGTGGCCGATATGGTCGGCCGCAAGCCGCCGCTGATGGCAGGCCTTGCGCTGTTTCTGGCAGGCTCCATCGGCTGTGCCCTGGCGCCCGACATGAACTGGCTGGTCGCAGCCCGCATCGTTCAGGCGCTCGGCGGGGCGGCTGCCATGGTCATTCCGCGCGCCATCATCCGCGACATGCACACCGGACCCCAGGCCACACGGCTGATGGCGCTGGTCATGCTGATCATCTCGGTCTCGCCGATGCTGGCTCCCCTGGCAGGCTCCGGCGTCATCGCCGTCTCCGGCTGGCGCGGGATCTTCGTCCTGCTCGCGGTCGCGGCCGGGCTCTCCATTCTGGTCACGCTCCTGCTGCAGCCTGAAACGCTGGCGCCACAAAACCGGGTTCCGGTTCGTGTCTCCGCACTTTTGAGCGGCACGGCAACGCTGCTGCGCGATCCGGTGTTCATGGGGCTGACCTTTGTCGGCGGCTTCGGCATGGCGAGCTTCTTCGTCTTCCTCGCCGGCGCCTCCTTTGTCTACACCGGCTATTACGGGCTCTCGCCCACCGGCTTCAGCCTTGCCTTTGCCGCCAATGCCGCAGGCTTTTTCTCGGCCTCGCAACTGGCAGCGGGGCTTGGCGAGAAGTTCGGCTCCACCCGCGTGGTCACCTGGGCGGTGTCGGGCTTCCTCGGCTTTACCCTGGCGCTGCTCGCACTTGTCTGGGCCGGCTTCGACCAGTTCGCCCTGCTGGTCGCCATGCTGATCGGCGCCAACGCCTGCCTCGGTCTGGTCATCCCTACCGCCATGGTCATGGCGCTCGATGATCACGGCGACATCGCCGGCCTCGCCTCCTCATTGGGCGGCATGCTGCAAATGCTGACCGGCGGCATTCTGGCCATGCTCGCGGGGCCGTATTTTGATGGCACGCCGCTGCCGATGGTCGCGGCAATCGCGCTTGCCGCGGTGCTGTCGTTTGCGGCAATGCGCATCACCGACTCAGCCCGCACTCGCCGCGGCCTGATGCCGGTCTAGCCAAACGAAAAACCCCGCTGCGAGGCAAGTCGCAGCGGGGTCAATCTGCCTGGAGGCATGTCCGGGATCCTCAGCCCGGATCAGCGGGCCCAAGCGAACGGATCCAACTTCACCGGCCCGGAATCACTTGCCTTGTGTCACGATCACCGGGATCAGCAGATCACCCCAGTTGCCCTCGCCGCCATGGTGGCGGGCGGAACGGACCAGCTCCACCGAGACGCCGGCGTCCACGGCTTTCATGACGGAGTGGTTGAGACGGTGCAGATCGTTTGCGAGCATGCGGATTGCTGCCTGCTGGTCTGCATCCATAGCCGAAGACTGCTCTTCTGCTCTTTCCTTGACGCGGGTCTGGGGTGCCATTTGCATTTCTCCTCTAGCGGGGTTTGTGATCGGGTCGTCTGATGGGGTCCCCACCCGCCCGGGTCGTGTTGGGCGGGTGAGGGGATTTTTTGCTTTATTCAGCGGCTGGCTTGAACTGGGCGTGCTCGGTCGATTCACCCATTGCGGTGGTCGAGGACTTGCCGCCGGTGATCGCCATCGATACGGCGTCGAAATAGCCGGTGCCGACTTCGCGCTGGTGCTTGGTCGCTGTGTAGCCGTTGACCTCGGACGCGAATTCCGCTTCCTGCAGCTCGGAATAGGCCGACATCTGCCGGTCCTTGTAGCCGCGGGCCAGTTCGAACATGCCGTGGTTGAGCTGGTGGAAACCAGCCAGCGTGATGAACTGGAACTTGTAGCCCATGGCGCCGAGTTCGCGCTGGAACTTGGCGATGGTCGCGTCGTCGAGGTGCTTTTTCCAGTTGAACGACGGCGAGCAGTTGTAGGCGAGCAGCTTGCCAGGATGATGCTTGTGCACACCTTCGGCAAACTTGCGGGCCTGCTCGAGATCGGGCTTGGAAGTCTCGCACCAGATCAGGTCGCAATGCGGCGCATAGGCAACCGCGCGGGCGATGCAGGGCTCGAGGCCGTTCTTGATGTTGTAGAAGCCCTCGATGGTGCGGCCAGCATCATAGTCGACAAACGGACGGTCGCGCTCGTCAATGTCCGACGTCAAGAGCTTCGCAGCTTCCGCATCTGTGCGGGCGATGACCAGCGTCGGCGTGCCCATCACGTCGGCGGCAAGCCGCGCAGCGTTGAGGTTGCGGATATGGGCTGCGGTCGGGATCAGAACCTTGCCGCCCAGATGGCCACACTTCTTTTCAGACGCCAGCTGGTCTTCATAGTGAACGCCGGCAACGCCTGCTTCAATGAAGGCCTTCATGATTTCGAATGCGTTGAGCGGGCCGCCGAAACCGGCTTCCGCGTCGGCAACGATCGGGGCGAACCAGGTGTCGACCGACAGGCCGTTGCCTTCTGCAGTCTCGATCTGGTCGGCGCGCTGCAGCGTACGGTTGATGCGTTTGGCAAGCTCGGGTGCAGCGTTTGCAGGATAGAGCGACTGGTCGGGATACATCGACGAGGCGGTGTTGGAGTCGGCAGCAACCTGCCAACCCGAAAGGTAGATCGCCTTCAGCCCTGCGCGAACCTGCTGCATGGCCTGGTTGCCGGTCATCGCGCCCAGCGAATTGACGAAGTCTTCCTCGTGGATCAGCTTCCACAGCCGGTTGGCGCCCATTTCTGCGAGGCTGTGCTTGATGTTGACCGAGCCGCGCAGCTTCTGAACGTCTGCAGGGCTGTAAGGACGCTCAACGCCGTCATAGCGGCCTTCAGGAGCGGTGGGAACGAGGTTGTAAAAATCAGTCATGATGTGTCTCCGGTCTGCAATTGTCAGGTTCGGGCAAACCAGCTTGGGAGCTCTTCGTTCGCCTTCGATGTGACAGGATTTACATTGCGCCGCACATGAAGCCGAGAAAATTCCGCAATTACAGTCGATAATTGAGGTCATGCTGTCTTGTCTTTTACAAATTCCTTCTGTAAATTTGTCACAATTGTAAAAGATGAAAACTCTCAGACTTCAGTAAAAGTCTGTAAAAACCTGTAAAGACGGGCGCCATGGCTGAACAGAAGATATTTGCCGGTCCGCGGATCCGCCGCATCCGCAATGCCAAGGGCCTGACCCAGACCGCAATGGCGGAGGCGCTGGCTATTTCGCCGTCCTATCTCAACCTGATCGAACGCAACCAGCGCCCACTGACGGTCCAGCTGATCCTCAAGCTCTCCGGCGTGTACAAGGTCGATGTCGAGGAACTCCAAGGCGAGGGCGGCGGCACCACGCTGGCAAGCCTCAAGGAAGTCTTCGCCGATCCGCTGCTGACCGGTGAGCTGCCCGGCGACCAGGAAGTGGTCGAGATCGCCGAAGCCGCGCCCAATGCCAGCGCCGCTATCATCAAGCTGCATCGCGCCTACCGCGAGCAGGCCGAGCGCCTGTCCGATCTGTCGGCCATGCTGGCCCGTGATGGGCACAGCCCGGCACTGTCGGGCGCAAGGCTGCCGATGGATGAAGTGCGCGAGGTTCTTGAAACACGGCCCAACGATCATCCTGCACTGGAAGAGGAGGCGGAAGCCTTTCACCACCTGCTCAAGCCCGGCGATGATCTGATGGGTGCGCTCAAGGCCTGGCTCAGGACCGAGCACGGCGTCGTCGTCCGCTCATTGCCGGTCGCCACCATGCCAAATTGGCGCCGCCGCTATGACCGGCACTCGCAGCGCCTGTTCCTCTCCGAGCGGCTGTCACCATTTGATCAGCTGCGCGAAGTCGCCATGGAGGCGTCGCTGATCCGTATGAATGTCGCCATTGCCGCCGGCATCAACGAGCTGCAGCTGTCAAGCGACGAGGCCCGCCGCATCGCCCGGTTCGAGCTGGCGAGGTATGCGGCGCATGCGTTGATGATGCCGTATGAGGCATTCCATTCGGCGGCCCAGCGCGCTCGTTATGATATCGACGTGCTGAAGTCGCGCTTTGCCGTGTCGTTCGAGCAAGCCGCCAACCGGCTCACCACCCTGTGCCGTCCTACCTTGCAGGGTGTGCCATTCTTCATGCTGGAAGTCGATGTGTCGGGCCACCGCTTCCGCCGCGCCGGCGCGCAAGGATTTCCCCAGCAGCGCTTCGGCGGCAATTGCCCGAAATTGTCGATCCATGCTGCGTTCTCGCAACCCTCCCAGGTTCTGGTCGAGGCGGTGGAATTGCCCGGCGGCGCCGAGTTTCTGACCATCTCGCGCACGCTGGAGGGGCCGCAGGGGGCCTTCTCCGAACGGCCGCGCCGCACCGCCATTCTTCTGGGCTGCGATATCGGCTTCCGCGATGAAATTGTCTATGGCGGCGCATTGGCCATGACAGGTGGCAAGTCATCGCAGCCGGTTGCCATTGCCGTGGGACCGTCCTGCAGATTGTGCGAGCGCGCCGGCTGTCTCGCCCGTGTCGAACCACCGATCACCCGCCCGTTGGGGCTTGATGAGATGGTCACCGGCCTGTCTGCCTTCGATTTTCAGTAGGGCTTCCGGAGTCATGATGATGCCGCTGATTGCGGTGCAGCATAAAAGCACTTGATCGCTCAATCCCCTCTTGTGGCTCGGGCAATTCCTTCATAGGGTTGGAGGTCTGCGTGCCTCCGGCATTACCGGCAAAGCCTTAGAACCACCGCAGACGGGCGCAGGGCGCAAGACCTTTGGCCTGATTTGGCGGTGGGAACGAAAAAACGAGAGGAACAGGAATGACCCTGAAAACCCGTCTATTCTCTGCGGCCGTCATGCTCGCTGCATCGACTGTTTTCGCATCCGCACAAGAACGCGTCGTCAACGTTTACAACTGGTCCGACTATATTGATGAGTCCATCCTTGAGGACTTCACCAAGGAGACCGGCATCAAGGTTGTCTACGACGTGTTTGATTCCAACGAAGTGCTGGAAACCAAACTGCTCGCCGGCTCCACTGGCTACGACATCGTTGTGCCAACCGGTACCTTCCTTGCCCGGCAGATCATGGCTGGCGTGTTCCAGAAGCTCGACAAGTCCAAGCTCCCGAACCTCGCCAACATGGATCCGGCGATCAGTTCGCGTCTGGAAAAATACGACCCCGGCAACGAGCACGCCATCAACTACATGTGGGGCACAACCGGGATCGGCATCAACGCCGAAAAGGTCAAGGAACGCCTCGGCGACACGCCGCTCAATTCCTGGGACATCGTTTTCAAGCCAGAGAATCTTGCCAAGCTCGCCGATTGCGGCGTCTACATGCTCGATACCTCCGAGGAGATCATTCCTGCAGCGCTCAACTATCTGGGCCTCGACCCGGACTCCAACAAGCCTGACGACATCGCCAAGGCAGAAGAGCTGCTGCTCAGCGTCCGTCCGAGCGTGAAGAAGTTCCATTCGTCGGAATACATCAATGCGCTCGCCAATGGCGACATCTGCCTGGCCGTCGGCTGGTCCGGTGATATTCTGCAGGCCCGCGACCGCGCGGCTGAGGCCGATCAGGGCAATACCATCGAGTACATCATCCCCAAGGAAGGTGCATTGATGTGGTTCGACAACATGGCGATCCCGGGTGATGCCCAGCATGTCGAAGAGGCGCATGAGTTCCTCAACTACATCATGAAGCCGGAAGTCATGGCCAAGGCATCCAACTATGTCTACTACGCCAACGGCAATCTGGCTTCCAAGCCGTTCCTCAATGAAGACGTGATCGGCGACCCCGCCATTTACCCGGACGAGGAAACCATCGGGCGGCTTTATTCGACAACGCCCAAGGATCAGCGCACCCAGCGCCTCATGACCCGGACCTGGACCAAGGTCGTCACTGGTCAGTGAGACAAACCTTCACCCCCGGTCCTGCAAAGGGCCGGGGGTTTTCACTGCAGCGCCATGCATCTGATCGGACGTGCAAATGCGCTGTAGCAGTTGGAAATGATGCGTGTACGGTATCACCCGGACAATAAGGTTGAGCGCGACAGGCATTTGTATTGATCATGGGGACAGTTGATCATGAAATCATTGGGCAGCATCAGGCGCAGTTTTGAACCATGGAATGATCCGAACCAGCGCCCCTACATTGCTTTTGATAACATCACCAAGAAATTTGGCGATTTCGTCGCCGTCAAAGACCTGACGCTGCATATCTATCAACGCGAGTTTTTCGCGCTGCTCGGTGGCTCTGGATGCGGCAAGTCAACGCTTCTGCGCATGCTGGCCGGCTTCGAGAACCCGACCGAAGGGCAGATCCTGCTCGATGGCGAGAACCTCTCGGGCGTGCCGCCCTACAAGCGGCCGGTCAACATGATGTTCCAGTCCTATGCGCTGTTTCCGCATATGAGCGTGGAAAAGAACATCGCTTTCGGCCTCAAGCAGGACGGCATGGCCAAGTCCGAAATCGATGACCGCGTCAACAATATGCTCAAGCTGGTCAAGCTCGACCAGTTCGGCAAGCGCAAGCCGCATCAGCTTTCAGGTGGCCAACGCCAGCGCGTGGCCCTTGCAAGGTCCATCGCCAAGCGCCCCAAGGTGCTGTTGCTCGATGAGCCGCTCGGCGCGCTCGACAAGAAGCTGCGCGAGGAAACCCAGTTCGAACTGATGGATCTGCAGCAGGATCTGGGTCTGACCTTCGTGGTCGTTACCCACGATCAGGAAGAAGCCATGACCATGGCCGACCGGATCGCGGTGATGGATCTTGGCCGCATCATCCAGATCGGAACGCCGGCAGAAACCTATGAGGCGCCCAATTCGGAATTCGTCGCGAGCTTCATCGGCGACATCAACATTTTCCGCGGTGAGGTCACCGGTTCCAACGGCAACATTGTCGATATCGAAACACCCGATGGAATGATCATTCGCTCCGAAACCCAACATGCACTGACGCAGGGCAAGAAAGCCAGTTTCGCCGTCAGGCCTGAAAAACTCCGGGTCTCGCGCGAGAAACCCGAGGGCGGGATCAATGCTGCCGTCGGCGAGGTCTGGGACATCGGATATCTTGGCGACATGACGGTATTTCACGTCAAGCTCAAGAACGGAGACGTGGTCAAGGCCTCCCTGCTCAACGCGGTCCGCACTGTTGAAAACCCGATAGGTTATGACGAGGAAATCTGGGTTTGCTTCGATACCGACAGCGGCATCGTGCTGAGCAATTGAGGGCAATGAGATGAAGCTTGTTTCCGCCATCACCCGCCGCCTGGTCATCATCGTTCCCTATCTCTGGCTGTTTGTCTTCTTCCTGGTGCCTTTCGGTATCGTCCTGAAAATATCGCTGTCCGAGCCGATGATGGCGATGCCGCCCTATGCGCCGACCATCGATATGGCGGACGGGATTTCGGGCATCATCGACGCCTTCAGGCAGTTCAGCTTTTCCAACTATCTCTGGCTGACCGAGGATTCGCTTTATATCAACGCCTATATCTCCTCGATCACCATCGCCTTCATCTCGACGGTCTTCACCCTGCTGATCGGCTTTCCGCTGGCATATGGCATGGCGCGGGCTCCGGCATCGCTGCGTCCCACGCTCCTGATGTTGGTGATCCTGCCATTCTGGACCAGCTTCCTGATCCGGGTCTATGCCTGGATCGGCATTCTCAAGCCGGAAGGTCTGCTCAACCAGTTGCTGCTCGCCATCGGCGTGATCGATGAGCCGCTGATCATCCTCAACACCAACACCGCCGTCTATATCGGCATTGTCTATTCCTATCTGCCATTCATGGTGCTGCCGATCTATTCGGCACTCGAGAAGATGGATTACACGCTGATCGAGGCTGCACAGGATCTTGGCTGCCCGGCCATTTCGGCCTTCTGGAAAATCACCTTTCCGCTCGCCATTCCCGGCATCGTCGCGGGCTGCCTGCTTGTGTTCATCCCGGCCGTCGGCGAGTTTGTCATTCCGGATCTGCTCGGCGGTTCTCGCACCCTGATGATCGGCAAAACGCTGTGGAGCGAGTTCTTCAACAACCGGGATTGGCCGGTCTCCTCGGCTGTCGCCGTGCTGCTTCTGTTGATCCTGGTGGTGCCCATCATGTTCTTCCAGCAGGCGCAGGCCAAATCCCAGGAAAGCGGGCGGTGAGGATTTTCCCATGAACACAACCTGGTCACGTTTCAACATTGCCTCGGTGGTCTTCGGCTTCGCATTTCTCTACCTGCCGATCCTCATTCTGGTGATCTACTCCTTCAACGAATCCCAGCTGGTTACGGTCTGGGCCGGCTTTTCCACCAAATGGTATGGCGAGCTGTTCAACAATCAGGGCCTGATGGATGCCGCCTGGGTGACCGTCCGGGTGGGCTTTGTTTCGGCCTCCTTCGCCACCGTCCTGGGCACGCTCGCGGCCCTCGCACTGACCCGCTACACGCGCTTCAACGGGCGTATCCTGTTCTCCGGCATGGTGTTTGCGCCACTGGTCATGCCCGAAGTCATCACCGGCCTCTCGCTGCTTTTGCTTTTTGTGGCGGTGGATTTCTCGCGCGGTTTCTGGACCGTGACGTTGGCGCATATCACCTTCACCATGTGCTTTGTTGCGGTGGTTGTGCAGTCACGATTGATGAGCTTTGATCGCTCGCTCGAAGAGGCGGCGATGGATCTGGGCGCCGGACCCGTCACCACCTTCATGCAGATCACACTGCCGGTCATTCTGCCTGCGGTGATCTCCGGCTGGATGCTGGCCTTCACCCTGTCGCTTGATGATCTGGTGATCGCGAGCTTCACCTCGGGTCCGGGCGCAACCACGCTGCCGATGAAGATCTATTCCCAGGTGAGACTTGGTGTGACGCCGGAAATCAACGCGGTCTGTACGCTGCTGATAGGTGCTGTGGCAATCGGCGTCATCATTGCCTCGGTTCTCAACAAGAGCCGTGAGGTCAAGCGTCAGCGCGATGAACAGGCGGCATTCGCCAATCACTGATTTCGGACATAGGGTCTGAAAGTTTCAGTTCCGGGGCGGGCGCAGCAGATAGGTGACGAACCAGATCGGCACGATCACCAGCGATCCCAAAACAATGTTGGGGACCGCCCAGGCAGCGCCTTCCTGCAGAGCCTCGAAAACCCTATCCGGCGTCAGCCCTATCTCGGCCAGCAATTCGGCTGCGGAAAGATTAAGCGCCGACAGCACTGCGCCGGTAACCAGCGAAGCCAATAGGATTTTGACAAGTGCTGAAAGCAACCGCAGCATAATCTGGCTTGTCCCCATTCTGTTCTGGCAAATGCCAGCTGTCCCCGAAGCAGTATACTGGCGGATTGTCTCCAAATACTAAAGCTTTCGCAAGCGCTCGGGTCTGCCGCCAGGTGTCACGGCGTGACCGGGGAAATCACCGGCCGGGGCCATGAGCCGCCGATGAAGAACCTCAAAGGTTCCGGACCGGTGCCGGGTTGCACAACCTTGCCGTCGGCTGGAGGCACAGGTCCGAGTACACCTGCAATGGCAAGGCTCGAGCGCGAATAGGGGATGACTCCCGACAATGAAATCATCTGCTGCGGGCCGATCAGTTCTGCAGTAGTCAGATTGGCCTCGCCGTCGGCGATGGTTGCCTGGAAGCGCGCGGAGTTGAAGGAGAAGCCGGTGCCTTCGCCCAATTCCCCGAGATCGAAGAAGCGCTCGGTCTTGGCCAGCTCGCGGAATTTTACGATATTGAGGCCCGGCACTATGCCCCCATCCACGGCAAGATCGATCTTGCCCGTCAGATCCGACAGCGCCGTGGCCCATGTTGGATAGGGAGACGTGACCTCGAGGTCGAGCGATCCATTGCCGCGCGGCAAAGGCCCGGTCAGGCCTATGGCATCGAACAGGCCGCCGAGATTTGTCTTGCGCGCCGACAGTTGCACCTTGACGCCGCCGTCTATGCCTTGCTCGGAAAGGGCAATACGGCCGATCAGGCTGCCGCCATAGGCCGTGGCATCACCAACATCGAAATTGGCGCGCCCCTGATCGATACGGGCAGCCGCAGCCAGATTGGACAGCGCCACCGGGCCGAACTGCGCCGATTGCGCGGAAAGTCTCAGATCCAGCCCAAGCTCGCGCAGGAACCGTGTGTCGATGGTCGAGGCAATGTCCTGGCCTGCCTTGGGCAGCGGCGTGAATGCCTGCAGGAACGAGGCGATATCAAGCGAGTTGAATGCCAGCGTGCCGGCAATCAAAGGCGGCGCATCTTCGCGCAGGGAGACGTCGAGCACGCCAATGCCGCGGTTGCGGTCGATCATGATGATCAGGTCGTCAAGCTTGGCCTTGGTTTGCTCGGCATTGATCTTTGCCGAAAGTTCGAGCGCGCCCAGCGCTTCTCCCGGCTTGATGTCGGTGCCTGACCATTCGAGCGCGCGGCGCACCGAAACGCTTGCCAGTTTGAGCGCGCCTGAGAGGAAGAGGTTCCGTCCCAGACTTGCCGAGCCGGCGAAATCGATATTGAGCGGCGCCGATGCCACCTTCACGTCCACAGGCGCGGTACGACCGCCGAGCAGCAACAGTGGCGCCGCGGTGGAGCCGGTGAGCGTTACCTGCTCACCGCGAAAGATGGCCGTGATGTTGGCACGCGCCACAGCCGTGGGCGCGGTCCAGGCCAGCGTGCCGTTGATCGCTGTCAGCTTTTCGGCTTCCGCGCCCGGATCACGGATCCATTTGACAGTCCCGTCCTCGATCGTGACCGCCCCGAGAGCCGCCGAATCCGGAATGACTGCTGTTGCCGGGGCCTCTTCGCCGGCTTGCGCCGCCAGATCGCGCGCCACTGCAGCCTTGACCCCTTGCGCCAGCTCACCAGACGCCGAGGACCAGTTGGAGGTTGCGTCCGGATAGAGCTCGACATTGAAGGTTGGGCGGATCAGCCTGAATTCGGAGAAACTCGGCGCGCCAAGCACCGCCGAGAACAGGTTGAAATTGGCGACGATGCTGTCGGCGCGCATGATAGCGTCGCCGCCCGCGAAGCTCGACGGGTTGATCTCGACATTGTCCAGCTTGATCGTCGGCGTTGGCCAGTAATCGATCGAGGGCGCATCGCCGAGCGACACGGGGTGGCCCGCCCATGTGCTGATATCGCGCTCGAGACGGTCACGCACCACGCCGCTGGAGACCGCCAGCGGCAGGCTTGCGAACACGGCCAGGGCCGAGACGAGCACGAAAAGCGCACCCGAAATCGCCGCACGTCGCAAGGACCACTGTGCGATGATGAACCCCAATCCGATACTCCCAAACCGATGCCCCATTCTGGGCTGCTGGTTCTGGTTAAAGCTTGGTGAACGCGAATGCAATTGGCGAACGGTCAGTCTTCGCTTTCCCATGCCTTGCGGCACGATGTTCTGTTTGCATCGGGCAGAGCCAATGCTACTAACCGGACAGCAGCATATGGCAGGAGCAAAACATGGCCGACACACCGCTTTGGCGCCCAAACGCGCAGGATCTGAAGCAGAGCCCGTGGATGAAATTTGCCGAATTCGCCGGAGAGCGTGCCGGTCAGCCGCTGGCGGATCCGCTGGCGCTGCATGAATGGTCGATCTCGGACCGCGAGGGCTTCTGGTCGGCGGTCTGGGATTTCTGCGGCGTGCGCGGCAAGAAGGGCGAGCGCATCATCGAGAATGGCGATGCCATGC
This sequence comes from Hoeflea sp. AS60, assembly GCF_038900115.1. Taxonomy (NCBI): domain Bacteria; kingdom Pseudomonadati; phylum Pseudomonadota; class Alphaproteobacteria; order Hyphomicrobiales; family Rhizobiaceae; genus Hoeflea; species Hoeflea sp. AS60. Next base: position 1,666,302 of record NZ_JBBMQP010000001.1, read on the forward strand.
CCGGCGCGCGGTTCTTCCCCGATGCCGAACTGAATTTTGCCGAAAACCTGCTCTCCCGCACCGGCTCCGAACCGGCGATGCTATTTCGGGCCGAGGACAATCCACAGCGCTCCATGAGCTGGGACGAGCTGCACGCTCTGGTCTCGCAGTTGCAGCAGGCCTTCCGCGCCCACGGCGTCACCAAGGGCGACCGCATCGCCGCGATGATGCCGAACATGCCCGAAACCATCGCCTGCATGCTTGCGTGCGCCTCGATCGGCGCGATCTGGTCGTCCTGCTCGCCTGATTTTGGCGTGCGCGGGGTGCTCGATCGCTTCGGCCAGATCGAACCCAAGCTGTTCATTTCGTGTGACGGCTACTGGTACAATGGCAAGCGCCAGGATGTGACGGCGAAGCTCGTCGAGATCGCCGATTCGCTCAAGCCCAACGCCACCATCATCGTGCCGATGCTTGATGATGGTGAGGCGGTCGCGAGCGCGGTTTCTGGCGCCACGACGCTTTCGGCCTTCATCGCCGATTACCCGGCCAAGCCGGTCGAGTTCGAGCCGCTGCCGTTTGCCCACCCGCTCTATATCCTGTTCTCCTCTGGCACCACCGGCATCCCGAAATGCATCGTTCATTCGGCCGGCGGCACGCTGCTGCAGCATCTGAAGGAACACCGGCTGCATTGCGGGCTCGAACCCGGCGAACGGTTGTTCTATTTCACCACCTGCGGCTGGATGATGTGGAACTGGCTGGTGTCCGGTCTGGCGGTCGGCGCGACGCTGTGCCTCTATGACGGCTCGCCGTTCCATCCCGACGGCAACGTGATTTTTGATTACGCCGCAACAGAGCGTTTCGCGGTCCTCGGCACCTCTGCGAAATTCATCGACGCCGTGCGCAAGGGCGGGCTGGAGCCGGTCAAGACCCATGATCTCTCGTCGCTCAGGCTGTTGACCTCGACCGGTTCGCCGCTGTCGCCGGAAGGGTTTTCCTTCGTCTATGAAGGCATCAAGCCGGACGTGCATCTGGCCTCGATTTCAGGAGGCACCGACATCGTATCCTGCTTCGTGCTGGGCAATCCGGCGCTGCCGGTGTGGCGCGGCGAGATTCAGGGCCCCGGCCTCGGCATGGCCGTCGATGTCTGGGACGAGGACGGCAAATCCGTCACCGGTGAAAAGGGTGAACTGGTCTGCACCAAGCCGTTCCCGGCCATGCCGATCGGGTTCTGGAACGATCCGGACGACCAGAAGTACCACGCTGCCTATTTCTCTCGCTTCGACAACATCTGGACCCATGGCGATTTCGCCGAATGGACGCCGCATCACGGCATCATCATCCACGGCCGCTCGGATGCAACGCTGAACCCGGGCGGCGTCCGCATCGGAACGGCAGAGATCTACAACCAGGTCGAACAGATGGACGAGGTGCTGGAGGCGATCTGCATCGGCCAGGACTGGGAGGATGATGTCCGTGTCGTGCTCTTCGTCCGCCTCGCCGAAGGTGTCGCCCTCGATGATGCGCTGCAGGCCAAGATCCGTTCAAAGATCCGCACCGGCGCCTCGCCGCGTCACGTGCCGGCCAAGATCATCACTGTCGCCGACATCCCGCGCACCAAGTCCGGCAAGATCGTCGAACTCGCCGTCCGCGACATCGTCCACGGAAGACCGGTCAAGAACCAGGAGGCGCTGGCCAATCCTGAGGCGCTGCAGCTGTTCGAAGGGCTTGAAGAACTCAAGAGCTGAAGTGATGGCATACTATAGTCTATTACATGCCGCGAAAGTGACGTGTAGAACCCGGGCGTGGCAATAAGTATTGCGTGAGCTGGAACGATTTAAATGAATGGGAGTAATGTATTTTACCTATATCGCATATTGGTAAAATACCATTCAGAAAATCTATTTCCAGTTTTCCGATTCAGGAATTTATTTAGCTGAAATATGCTTCATATTCGGTATGGTTGGGGTCAGAATGACGCTGCCGTGTTGAAATATTTCAAGGATGAACCAATTAGTCTGCAACATTGACGAAAGGTTTTCCGTGACGCGCGTTCTGAAATTTGTGATCTCCTTCATTGTCGTTCTGGCTTTCGCGGCAGGAGGGGTGTTCGGCACACAGCTGCTTCTTTCGAGTGAGGAGGCGGGCTCTGGCGATGTTGGTTCGGGCAGGCAACCGACGCGTGTCGGTGTCACATCGCCCCAGGCGCAGACCATCGAGGATGCGGTCTCCGCAGTGGGAACGCTCCGGCCCGTACGGTCGGTGGAACTTGTCTCCAATGCGCCGGGACGCGTCACAAGTGTGCCGGTTGCATCCGGGCAGCAGGTTGAGGAAGGCGCATTGCTGATCCAGCTCGATGACCGTGCAACGCGTGCCGCGCTGGTCGAGGCCGAAGCGACATTGAGCGAGGCGCGGCAGAACTTCGAGCGGATCGAGCAATTGGCCGACAGCAATGTTGCTGCTGACGCCAGCCTTGAGCAGGCACGCGCCACGCTGAGCCGTGCCGAGGCAGCCATCATGACGGCCCGTGCGGATCTTGACGATCGCGCCATTACCGCTCCTTTCGCGGGCACGCTCGGGGTGATCGACACCGAGCCGGGCAGCTTCATTCAAAGCGGCGTGCCGGTGACGAAGCTGTCGGACCTTTCGGCGGTCGAGGTGTCTCTTTCCGTGCCGGAGCGCTATTACGACAGGGTACAGCAAGGTCAGGCCCTGTTCATCACCACTCCCGCCTATCCCGGCGAGAGCTTTGAGGGACGCGTCACATTGCGCGCGCCGGAGATCAATCTCGGCTCAAGAAGCCTGGAGATCAGGGCTGAAATCGACAACCCGGACCGCCGTCTTGTCGGCGGCATGTTCGCCAATTCGCGGCTTGTGCTCGACACCTACCAAGGCATTGGAATTCCCGACGACGCGATCATCAGCGAAGGTCTGACAACCTATGTCTACAGGGTCGAGGACGGCAACGCCGAGCGAACCGAGATCGAAATCGGCACCTCGCTTGGCGCGCTGACCGAGGTGCGGGAGGGCTTGAGCGCAGACGATCGTGTTGTCATTGCGGGATGGGATCAGCTCTCGGACGGCGCCCCTGTCGTAATTGATGAGAACGTTGCGCGGGAGGGCCTCGAATGACCCTTCCTGATCTGTGCATCCGCCGCCCCGTGCTCGCCACGGTGATGTCAATTCTGATCGTTGTTCTGGGCATCGCCGGCGTCACCAGCATGCCTGTGCGCGAACTGCCAAACACCTCGACCGCACGTGTAACCGTCAGCGTCGGATACACCGGCGCTGGGCCGGGGGTCGTTGACAGCGAACTGGCCTCCGTCGTCGAGGGTGCGATTTCGACGGTCGCGGGCATCGACCGGATCTCGACCGAATCCGAACTCGGGGGCTTGCGCACCGTCATCACCTTTCGTCAGGGGCGCGATGTCGATCAGGCCGCGTCCGATGTGCGCGCCGCAGTTCAGGCTGTGTCGGGTGATCTGCCGACAGAAGCCGACGAGCCGCAGGTGGAAAAGAACGACAGCCAGGGCGATCCGATCGTCTGGATGACCATGACCTCTGACACGATGTCGGCGCCGGAGCTGACCGATTATGCCGACCGTTTTGTCACCGACAGGCTTGAAACGCTGGCCGGAGTGGCTGCAGTTCAGATCTATGGTGACCGCCCCTATGCCATGCGTATCTGGCTTGATCCCGATGCCATGGCTGCGCGCAGTATCACTGCGACCGAGATCGCCGACGCGCTTCGCGCCAACAATCTGGAACTGCCAGCAGGCCAGATCGAAAGCAGTTCGCGCACCTATCTGCTGCGTACCGAAACCCGGTTGTCGAGTGTCGCAGAGTTCGAGGAGCTGATCGTCAGTACGACAGAGAACGGGCGGATCCGCCTTGGCGATGTGGCTACGGTCGAGATCGGGACCGAGAGCGACGACAGCATGTTCCGCGCCAACAGCGAGACAGCCATCGGCATCGGTGTGTTGCGTCAGTCCTCGGCCAACACGCTGTCAATTTCCTCGGCGGTGAACGCCGAGGTCGAAGCGATCCGGTCGGATCTGCCAGGGGGGACGACGCTTCAGATCTCATCGGATGATGCGGATTTCATCAACAATTCGATCCGCCAGGTGCTGACCACGCTTGTCATATCCGTTGCCATCGTGGTGATGGTGATCTTCCTGTTTCTCACCTCGATCCGCGCGACAATCGTGCCGGCAATCACCATTCCAATTGCGCTTCTTGGCGCCTGCGCCGGCATTGCCGCTGCAGGGTTTTCGATCAACATCCTGACGCTGTTTGCGCTGATCCTTGCCATTGGCCTGGTCGTCGATGACGCCATCGTGGTGCTGGAAAACATCGAGCGGCGCGTGGAAAAAGGCGACGATCCGAAAGAGGCTGCGCGCGCAGGCGCAAACCAGGTGTTTTTTGCGGTGGTCTCCACCTCGGCGGTGCTGATCTCGGTGTTTGTGCCACTGTCCTTCTTGCAGGGTGAGATCGGCAAGCTGTTTCAGGAATTCGGCATCACGCTTGCCATCGCCGTGGCGCTCTCGACCTTTGTCGCGCTGACATTCTGCCCGGTGATCGCGAGCCTTGTGCTGAAAAAGGGCATGAACGACAGCCGCTTTGCCCGCATTGTTCAGGGCGCGACGGAGCGTCTTTCAAATAGCTATCGCAGCCTCCTGACCCGGGCAATCAAAGCGCCCATCGTCATCCTCGCGATCTCCGCCGCCCTGACCGGAATGTCCTGGACACTCTATCAGCAGCTTCCCTCGCAGCTGACGCCGAACGAGGATCGCGGTACGTTCTTTGTCTCCATTCAGGCCCCTGCCGGCTCGGCACTGGGCTTGACCGATGCAGCGGTAAAGCGGGTCGAGGACCTGATCGAACCTTACCGCGAGGAGGGCGTCGTCGAAGACGTCATCGCAATTGTTGGTCAGTATGGCGAGACCGGTCGGGCCTTCGTCGTTGCCACCATGGCACTCTGGGATGAGCGCGACATCGGACCGCGCGAGGTACTGTCGGAACTCCGCCCCGAATTTGCCAAGATCACGCTGGCCAATGTCCGCAGCTTCGCGCCCTCCGGCCTGAATGCAGGCGGCAGCTCCGGCCTTGAGCTTATCGTCACGGCGCCGAGCTTTGAAGATGCCGCCAATTACTCTGCCCAGTTGGTCCAGCGTCTGCGCGAAGAGCCTGATATCGTTGGCGTGCGCCGCGATTACGAGATCAACACGCCCGGCTACGACATCAACGTGAACCGCGCCATGGCGCGTGAGATCGGCATTGACGCGCGGGCGATTTCCGATGCAGTGCGCACCTTCTTTGCCTCTGCCGAGGTGACGGAATTCATATCTCGCGACCGCCAGTATCCGGTGATCCTGCAGGCGCCTGACGACCGGCGCGCCTCAGCCGGGGACCTGCGCGGCATCAATGTGCGCGCGGCGAATGGCGAACTGGTGCCGCTCGACGGATTGGTAACGCTCGAACGCCGCGCCTCGGTGCAGGCCTTCAACAGGTTCAACCGCCAGCCCTCCGTCGAAATCTCCGCCTCACTGGCCGATGGCGTCGATCTGGGGTCGGCTATCGCCACGGTCGAGCGCATCGCCCGGGATCTGCCGCCGCAGATGCAGGTTGCCTATTCGGGACAGGCCGAGACCTTTCAGGAGACCTCGGGCGGGATAGCGCTCACATTCGGCCTTGCCCTGCTGGTGGTCTTCCTGGTGCTGTCGGCCCAGTTTGAAAGCTTCATCCAGCCGGTTGTCATTCTGCTGTCGGTGCCTCTGGCCGCGGCCGGCACCTTGCTGACGCTGTTCACACTTGGGGAGGCGGTCAACATCTACACGCAGGTCGGCATGATCATGCTGATCGGCCTGATGGCCAAGAACGGCATTCTGATCGTCGAATTCGCCAACCAGTTGCGCGACGAGGGCAAGCCTGTTCGTGAAGCCGTGATTGAAGCCGCGACCGTGCGCCTGCGTCCGATCCTGATGACTGTGTTGTCGACCGTTCTGGGCGCAGTGCCGCTGGTGCTTTCCACTGGTGCAGGTGCGGCCAGCCGCGTTTCCATCGGTATCGTCATCATCGGCGGCTTCCTCGCCGCATCGATCCTCACGCTGTTTCTGACGCCTGTTCTCTACGACCTTCTGCAATGGGACCGGGAAAGCGAGGAAGAGATGGCGCAGAGCGCAGCTTAGCAAAGCTGGCTCGTCATCAGTTGGGCTCGTTCGAGTGGAGAGAGAAGAGTATGCCCGGCGTCTCATTTGGACAGCACTTGCACCATTCGGCGCTGTGATCGCCCCATCATGGTTAACCAGACCTTACCCCGAATTTTAACCAAGCCAAGCGAAGCCGGTTAATTCAGTAAAGTCTTAAATAAGATGGCAAGGACACGGCAAGAGTTTGGGCGCATATTTCGCGCTAACCTTGGGAAGCACAAGCTCTTCATGGTGTTGGTTAGCACTGATGCAATTACTCAAACGGGGACCCATTAGGTCCCCGTCTTTTTTTACTGTGTCAGTCTGCCAGAACCCTCTGCGGAGGGAAGGCGATGGAGACAAGCGTTCCTTCGCCCGGTGCCGAGACAATGTCGAACTGGGCGCGGTTGGCCTCGACCATCGCCTTGGTCAGCGGCAGGCCGAGGCCGGTGCCGTCACCGCGCTGGCGCGGGCCGGGGCCGACCTGGCCGAACGGCTTCATCGCCTGCTCGAGTTCCTTGCGGTTCATGCCGATACCGGTGTCGCGAATGCGGATGACCACATTGCCCGAAGGCTCGTAGGAGGTCGAGACGACAATCTGCCCGCCCGACGGCGTGTAGCGGATGGCGTTTGACAGCAGGTTGAGCGCGATCTGCTTGATCGAACGCTGGTCTGCGACAACATCCGGCACGCTCGCCGACAGGCTGGTGCGGATGATCACGCGCTGGCTGTTGGCCATCGGCTGCAACAGTGAAACGCTTTCGGCCAGATGATCATTGAGCGAGACCGAGACAAACTCCATGCTGACCTGGCCGGCCTCGATCTTGGAAATGTCGAGCAGGTCATTGACGATGTCGAGCACATGTTTTCCCGAATTGCCGATGTCGTGGGCGTATTCAAGGTAGCGCGGGCTGCCGATCGGGCCGAACCGCTCTTCCACCATCATTTCGGAAAATCCGATGATGGCGTTGAGCGGCGTGCGGACTTCGTGGCTGACCCGGGCGAGGAAATCGGACTTGTGCGAATTGGCCGTTTCCGCCGCGCGCTTGGCATTGCGCAGCTCTTCCTCCGTCCGCTTCCACTGGGTGATGTCGCGCAGTACGGCGCAATAGCCGTTCGAGCCCGAAAGCCGGCCGATGGTCATGAACAGCGGCAAGAACCCGCCGGAGGCTTCGCGCCCTATCACTTCACGCCCGTCATTGAGCACGCTCGACACTCCGTGATCGGCAAGGCCCGAGACATAGTCCATCACCGCGCGCTGGCTTTCATGGGCAAACAGCATGGCGAACGGCTGGCTGTGGGTCTCGGTCTCATCGTAGTTGAACAGCGCGCAGGCCGAGCCGTTCATCGAGCGGATGGTGCCGTCATTGTTGAGGATGACGACGCCATCGGTGGCGGTCTCCAGGATCGAACGCAGCTCCTGCGCCTCGATCTGCAGTGCGTTCACCTGGGACGCCGCTTCGAAATCGGGCTCGGGTTCATCGACGCTCTCATCCTGCGGGGTGAGGGTGGGCACCTCGGCAGCGTGAGCAGTCGAGACTTCGCGTGGCGACAGCGCCAGCAAAAGCGCCTGGCCATTGCCCCAGTTGACCGAGCGCAGTCGGGCGGTGACGCCACGTCTGCCACCATCGCCGCGCCTGACAAACAGTCCACTGTCATTTGATGGTTGCTCTTCACTCGAGCGCTCAAGCAGATGATCAAGGCCGCCGTGACCGGCGAGCTCTTCCAGCGAGGCGTAGCCGGTCAGTTCGAAGAACTCTGCATTGCCGTGGATCAGCTCGTCACCGGCATGCACCAGAAGGGCTGCCGGGATAGCATCGATGATGCCGGCATCCATGCCCGCAGGCATGACCTGGCGGGCCGGAAGCGCGAATGCGGATGGCAGAGCCGCCAAAGCTGCGGTTTGGGTTTCCTCGGCCTGAGCCGGAGAGACAGCATCACTGCGGGCCTCATCAGCTGAATTTCCGGCCATGTCAGCGTCCGCTCCGGTCTGCGGAAGGTCGCTCTGCTGGTCCACGTGGTCATCATGGGATGACAAGCTGCTATCGCCAGCACCGGACTGGTCATTCTCGGGTGCCTGACGCTTGCCAAAGGTCTGCGGCTCTCTTGGCAATGCAGGCGGCGCGGATTCGGATCTTGATTGCTCCGCCTTGTCCGGTGCACCGGTGTCCTGCTGAGACGTCTTGCCAAGGCGGACGCCGATCTCGCGGAATGCAGCCTGTTCTCCGGGCGAAAGACTCTCCCTCGGCATTCGCGGCCTGTGCGCCTCGAGATTGATGACCTTGTCACTGTCGCGCCGCATTGGTGTTTCCACCAGCCGGATCGCCGGGCGTTCGCCGCGGAACGGATCGGCTGCGTGGTTGCCGGTCTCCTCAGCATCGGCGTCATCGGTCACGTCCAGATTGGCGTCATCCGTGCCGGACTGCTTGTCTGTCGGCTCGTCGTGAACGCCGTCCATGCGGGAAAGGTCGTCGATATCGCGCTCAAGATCGCGCATTTCGAGATCCGCATCGTCCTCGGCGGTCGCACCGTCCGTGTCGCCAAGGTCTGGCGAAAGCGAGCCGTGATCATCCTCGAATTCTGTACCGGTAAGGTCGTCGGTCAGGGGTATGTCATCAATCGATCGCGAAACGCTGCCAGGGACGAGAGCCAGACCCAGCGCTTCCGGGTCCGGGCGTGTTTCACTGGTCCGGACAATGCCAAAGCCCCTGAACCCGTCGAAGTGCCGGTCGCGGGTGTAGGTCGGCAAAGCCGCCAGATCGACCGGCGTGACGAGGTCGGTTCCCTGAATCGGCCAAAGCACCGTCTTGCCTGACCAGGTGTCGCGGCGATTGAGCAGGTCGGAGATGACATGATCGGGATCAAGGTTGAAAACCCGCGCCAGATCCGGAAATTTGCGGCCGACAATATCTGCTGAATGCGGGCCGACCGCGGCTGCGAACTCAGGCGAGACTTCGCTGAATTCGCCGTCGCGATTGATCTTCCAGACGAACCGCGCCGGTTTGCCAGCCGGATCGAACTGGAATTCGGGCACTGCTGCGGCAGCCTCTTGAAGCGGCTCTTTGTCAGCAACCTCTTGCACCGCCGGCTGATCGTCTTGGCCTGCAGTCTCGTCCTGACGTGAGCTCTCGCCCTCGCCGGTGTTCTCGTCTCGGACGGAAATCCCGTCCTGATCGGAAGCGACCTCGTCACCAGAGGCCGCTATTTCCTCACCGGATGTTTCTGGTGTCAGATCTGCGCTTTCGTCGTCTCTGGTGGCCGTGTCATCGTCCTCGCCGTTAGTCTCGTACTGAGTGGAGGTATCACCCTCATCGGCATCTGACGCGATGCTCGACGTCTCGTCGTGATCGGAAGGAGCATCTTGGCTGGAAGCCGTCATATCCTCACCGGATGACTCTGGTGTCAGATCTGCGCTTTCGTCGTCTCCGGTTGCCGTGTCATCGCCCTGGCTGTCAGTCTCATGCTGAGTGGAAATTTCGCCCTCGCTGGAATGCTCCTCGGTGTTCGACGTCTCGTCGTGATCGGAAGGAGCCTCCTCGCTGGAGGCCGTCATATCATCACCCGACGTCTCCGGCGCATGATCTGCGGCCTCATCATCGTGGTTGGCGGTGTCATCTTCGCTTGTCTCTTCCGTCTCCGAAGGGAACTCAAGACCGCGGGCGTCGGCGAAGGCTGCCGGGAGATCATTCTCCTGTTCCGCCTTTGCCAGCCGCGCATTGAGTTCGTCGCGAATCCGCCTGGTGTCGAAGAATGTCCGGGTCGGGGCCTCCTCGATGGCTTCGGGTTCATCGGCGGCTTCAGTACCGTTTTCCGAAGGTGTCTCTGCGATGCTTTCAGTCACCGTTTCGGTATCGGTTGACGTCTCGGTCTCGAAAGTCGGAGCTGCATCGCTTTTCTCACCGGTGTCCGATGGCGCTTCGTACAAAGCGTCTTCGGAGTGAACGTCGCCAGCGGAAACTTCTTCTGCCGTTTCGGCGGTTTCACCAGTCGCAAAGGGTGTCTCGTCTGCCGGGGCAGGTTCGACGGCAAACAGAAGGTGCAGCACCGGATCATCCGCCAGCCTGCCGATTGCGGTGGGCATTGCGCCATTGGGCGAATCCGTCATCCGCTTGACCAGCCGATCAACTGCGCCGGCCACATCCGCGACCATCCGCTGAATATCGGCACCTGCAAGGCCGATCTCGTCGAACGTGCTTGAGGCCGCCAGCACCTGGGCGTCCTCGTCGAGAACGGCAACATGGGTGCCGGTTCCCTCGAACCCGGCAATGATCTGCCGTGCGCGTGCGATTGGGCCCAGAGCCTGGCCAGCCTGGCTGCTGGTGAGCATCAGCGCCTGTTCGCCGTCGGGCAGGGTGAAGTCCTCAAGCGTTGCAGGTGCCATCGTGCGTGAAAAGCCGCTCGTTGCCCGCATCATGAAATTCTGCGGTCTGCCGGTGCGCTCCAGCCCGCTGACCGCGCTTTCGATCTGCCGCCGTGTCGAAGTCTGGCCACCAAAGCCTTCATCCAGAATGTCGTAGATATTGGAGAAGCCGAAAAGCTGCGCGGCAGCGCCATTGGCCCATAGCACTTCGCCCAGGTCGCGGCTCAGCACGGCGACAGCATTGCCCCTGGCAAAGTGGTCGCGGACCGAGGCGTGAACCGCAAGGTCAATAAAAGGATAGTGGTGTGCCGGCATGGGTGGTATTCCAGTTTTGGCCTGTTTATCCCCATCACGAGGAGGAATTAAGGAATTATTAATAGCTTTGCCGCCGTCACTGGTCCAGCGAACCGGGCCACAACTGCCGTGATTTGTCGCGAAACGGTTAACGGATGGCGCGCTGCACAATAAATGTTGCACTGCACCATAAGCTATGATACTGTTCTCTTGAAATCGAAACGGGGCCACGAAAGGTCCCACTGATGCTTCAAGGAGAAGTGACATGGCGACCAAGAAAACCACTACATCCGCTGAAATGTATGAATTCCCTTCATTCGACGTCAGCAAGATGACCGACAGCTACCGCGAAATGGCTGACAAGTCTGTCAATCAGACCAAGGAAGCCTACGCCAAGGTCAAGACCGTTTCCGAAGACGCCACCAAGGCGATCGAAACCACGCTTGAAACCGCCCAGGCCGGTACTGTTGAACTCAGCCTCAAGGCAATCGACGCCGCTCGCGGCAACGTTGAGCATTCGCTGTCGCACATGGAAGCCCTGCTGGGCGTCAAGTCTGTCGCTCAGATGATCGAACTGCAGACCGGATTCTTCCGCAAGCAGGCCGAAATGATGGCTGACCAGGCCAAGACAATGCAGGAAGCAACCCGCAAGCTGGCTGAAGAAGTTTCCAAGCCTTCCAAGACCGTGGCCGAAAAGGCCATGAGCGAATTCAAGGCTGCCTGAATTATTCATGCGCTGAAATGACAAAAGGCCGGACCCTGTGTCCGGCCTTTTCTGTTGCATGACGGTTCTCATGGCATGCGGGTCCTGATCGCGTCAGGCCAATTTTTCGGCGGGTGAATTTGTGAAAACCGGCTGGAAACCCCTTGCAAAAACCACCTGCTGCCAGTATGTGAGCGGCAACAAAGCGGCTTGGACGTGGTCCTTGTCAGCTGGCGTGCGGTTGTAGCTCAGTTGGTTAGAGCGCCGGATTGTGGATCCGGAGGTCGGTGGTTCGAGCCCACCCAATCGTACCACTCTTTTTTCATTACAAGATTTGCAGCGCCGCGCACATTTGATCATGTGCGAGGCGCACGGCTGTTCGCCCATCGGTGTTGGTCGTGGCTCAGAATGCCTTGAAGGTCAGGATGGTATGGGTTCGCTCCACCCCGGATACGGTGTGAATATTGTCGGCGACAAACCTGCCGATATCGACATCGTCCTCGATGTAGAATTTAGCCATCAGGTCGAATTGTCCGCTGACCGAGTAGATCTCAGACGCAATCTCGCGATTGGCAATCTCATCTGCCACTGAGTAGGCTTGGCCGAGCTTGCATTGAAACTCAACGAAAAAACACTGCATGGACGGTCTCCTTCTGCACTTGATGGCTGATGCCGCATTCTACCTTGGAACCATGCCCGGGGCCGTGGTGCAAGGGACAATTGCTGCAGATTTATTTTAAGCTTAAAAAAAGCACTGGAATTCTCCAAGCTCGCTGGTAAGGTCTGGATCAATGGCGATCATGGGAGCGCCATGTGCCACCCGAAGGTGCTGCAACCGCTCCAATGCTCTCATAAAATGCCTGCATGCCCTTCTCGAATGGACTCTTTGAGGCGAGGTGTGCATTTATTGACCACAGGGAACAATGGTGCATTGACCGGACCGCAACAAGGCCGGCTCTGCATCAAAAACAGAGAGGACTATCAATGAAAAAGACATTTTTGGGTTTGGCGACCGCTGCGTCGCTTCTGGCCGGCGTATCGATTGCGTCTGCTGAACCGGTCAAGGTCGGCATGATCACGACACTGTCCGGCGGCGGCGCATCGCTCGGCATCGATTCCCGTGATGGCTTCCTGCTCGCGGTCAAGCAATCCGGCAACAAGGATATCGAAGTCATTGTCGAGGATGATGCACAGAAGCCGGATCTGGCCGTGCAGCTAGCCGACAAGCTGATCCAGTCAGACAAGGTCGACGTGCTCACCGGTATCGTCTGGTCCAACCTCGCCATGGCTGTCGTGCCGTCGGCGGTGGCCCAGGGCAAATTCTATCTCTCCACCAATGCCGCACCTTCGGCCTTGGCGGGTGCGGGCTGCAACCCGAACTATTTCTCGGTCTCCTACCAGAACGACAATCTGCATGAAGCCGCCGGCGAATACGCCAACACCGCGGGCATGAAGAAGGTCTTCATCATGGCGCCGAACTATCCGGCGGGCAAGGATTCGCTGGCCGGCTTCAAGCGCTTCTACAAGGGCGAAGTCGTAAACGAGGTCTACACCGAACTGGGTGCCACGGACTATGCCAACGAGATCGCCCAGATCCGCGCTTCCGGCGCCGATGGCGTGTTCTTCTTCCTGCCAGGCGGCATGGGCATCTCCTTCATGAAGCAGTATGCCGGCGCAGCCGTCGGTGTACCGTTGATCGGTCCTGCCTTCTCGTTCGATCAGAACATCCTGCAGGCGGTCGGCGACGCAGCACTCGGCGTCAAGAACACCTCGACCTGGTCAAAGGATCTCGACAACCAGGCCAACAAGGATTTTGTTGCCGCCTACCAGGCCGAATACAACCGCCTGCCGTCGATCTACGCGGCCCAGGGCTATGACACCGGCAATTTGCTGCTCTCGGCCATGGGCACTGCCGCCGTCACCGATCAGGATGCGTTCCGCAAGGCTCTGGAATCAGCCGACTTCAAGTCGGTTCGTGGCAAGTTCAGCTTCGGCCCGAACCACCACCCGATCCAGGACATCTATGTCCGCGAAGTGATCAAGGAAGGTGACATCTTCACCAACAAGATCGTGGCCACGGCGCTCTCCGACCGCGGCGATGCCTACGCCGCCGATTGCAAGATGTAATCATCAGCCGTCAGGACCGGGCGGATGCACCATGCTCCGCCCGGTCTTTTTCTTGCATCGATAAAGAGCCTTGCAGCGTCCCTTTCGCGTTCGATTGAATGTGCGGCGCTGGAGTGCGAGCCCGGTAGACGATGAGTATTGCCCTTTTTCTTGAGCAGATCCTGAACGGCCTGCAACTCGGCGTCATGCTGTTTCTGATGGCGGCCGGCCTGACCTTGATTTTTGGCGTCATGGGATTGATCAATCTCGCCCATGGCTCGCTGTTCATGGTCGGCGGCTTCGTCTGCGCAGCAGTCGCTGCCTGGACAGGGTCGTTCTGGCTCGGACTGATTGCAAGCCTGGCCGCAGCCGCAGCCCTTGGCGCGCTGGTCGAAATCGTGGTGATCCGCAGGCTCTATGACCGCGATCACCTTGATCAGGTGCTGGCGACCTTCGCGCTGGTGCTGATGTTTTCAGAAGGCGTCCGCTTCCTGTTCGGCTCGTTCCCGCTCTATCTCGATCCACCTGACTTTTTGACTGGTGTGGTGATGCTGCCCGGCGGCTTGCCCTATCCCGCCTACCGGCTGGCGATCATCGTCGCCGGCCTGGTTGTGGCGGCCGGGCTTGGTCTTCTGATCAGCCGAACAAGGCTCGGCATGCAGATCCGCGCAGGAGAAGCCGACCGCGAAATGATCGCAGCACTGGGCGTCGACATCCGTTTTCTCTACACCGTGGTCTTCGCGCTCGGCGCAGCCCTTGCCGGCTTTGCCGGCGCCATGATTGGCGCCATCCAGTCGGTTCAGATCGGCATGGGCGAGCCAGTGCTCATTTTAGCCTTTGTGGTCATCGTCATCGGCGGCATCGGTTCGATCCGCGGCGCGCTGGTCGCAGCTCTCATTGTCGGCGTTGTCGACACCATGGGCCGCTTCCTGCTGCCTATTCTGCTTTCCACCGTCATGGGAGCCTCAGACGCTGCCGGTGTCGGCTCGGCGATTGCCTCGATGCTGATCTATCTGTTGATGGCCGCCGTGCTGGTGTTCAAGCCAAAAGGGTTGTTTCCCGCCAATGCGTGACCTCATCACTGAACATCGTCTCAACATCGTGCTGGCGCTGATCCTGCTCGGCGGGCCCTTGATCGCGCATCTTGCCGATGAGCCGTTTCTCGTGACGCTCGCCACCCGCGCGACGATTCTGGCGCTGGCCGGTGTCGGGCTGAACATTGCGCTTGGGCTTGGCGGACTTGTGTCCTTCGGCCACGCCGCGTTCTTCGGCATCGGCGGTTATGCCGTGGGCATTCTGGCGAGCCACCATCAGACCTACGAGCCGCTGATGACCGCGCCCTTCGTGATCAACGGCACCAACCAGATGCTGGTGCTGTGGCTTGTGGCGGTGTTGGCGAGCGGTCTGGCCGCACTGGTGATCGGCGCGCTGAGCCTGCGCACCTCGGGCGTCTACTTCATCATGATCACACTCGCATTCGCGCAGATGATCTACTATTTCGCCATCTCCTGGCCCGCCTATGGCGGCGAAGATGGGCTTTCGATCTATGTCAGAAATGCGTTTCCGGGCATCAACACGCTCAAGCCGCTGAGCTTTTTTCTGCTGTGTTATGCAGTCTTGATGGTGGTTCTGGTCGCCCAGTGGAAGATGACCGGTGCGCGCTTCGGCATTGCCTTACAGGCCGTCCGCCAGAACGAGGGCCGTGTTGCAGCCCTCGGACTGTCGCCCTACCGGATCAAGCTCGCAGCCTTCGTGCTCTCGGGCATGGTGACCGGTCTGGCCGGCGCGCTCTATGCCGATCTCAACCGTTTCGTCAGCCCCTCGATGATGACCTGGCACCTCTCGGGCGAGATCATGGTGTTCATCATTCTGGGCGGCGTTGCGCGGCTTTTCGGACCGGTGGTTGGCGCCTGTCTGTTCGTGCTGTTCGAGCATGCCTTTGGCAGCGTCACCGAGCACTGGCAGTTTTTCCTCGGCGCGGCGCTGCTGGCAGTCGTGCTGTTTGCCCGTGGCGGTTTCATAGGCTTGGTCGCGGGGAGGGTACGTCATGACTGAACCGGTACTGTCGCTCTCAGGTCTGAGCAAATCCTTTGGCGCATTGAAGGTCACCGATGGCGTGGAACTGGATGTGCGCCCCGGCGAGATCCATGCCCTGATCGGCCCCAATGGTGCCGGCAAATCGAGCCTGATCAAGTTGATTGCCGGCGAGCTCGCAGCCGATGCTGGCTCGATCCGCTTCGACAGCCATGAGATCAGCGGACTTGATCAGATCGCCCGCGCCCGTCTGGGGCTCACCCGTACTTTTCAGGTCTCCTCGCTGATCCCGGAATTCTCGGCGCGCGGCAATGTCATGTTTGCAGCCCAGGCCCGGCGCCGTTCGGTGTTCGGCTTCTTCCGTCAGGTCGGCGGTGACAAGGAACTGATCGATGAGGCGATGGCAGCGCTTGAGCGTGTCGGACTGAGCGAGCGGGCAGGGGTCCGCGTCAGCGAACTCTCCCACGGCGAAAAGCGGCTGCTGGAAATCGCCATGGCGCTGGCCATGCGGCCACGGATTTTCCTGATGGATGAGCCGATGGCTGGTCTTGGACAGGAAGGCTCGAGCCGATTGATCGGCTTCCTCGACAAGCTGCGATCCGAAGCGCCGATCCTGTTGATCGAGCATGACATGGACGCCGTCTTCCAGCTGGCCGATCGTATCTCCGTTCTGGTGGCCGGAAAGATCATTGCGCGTGGCAAGGCCGATGAAATCCGCAATCATCCGGAAGTCCGCAGCGCCTATCTCGGGGAGGACGCGGCATGAGCCTTCTGGAAGTCAGCAATCTCGAAGCCTTCTATGGCGCCTCGCAGGCACTGTTTGGGGTTAACCTCCAGATCGCCGAGGGCCAACTCGTGGCGTTGATGGGCCGCAACGGCATGGGCAAGACCACCACCGTCCGCTCGATCACTCGGATGCTCAGAACCACCAAGGGCGCTATCCGGTTTGATGGCAAGGACCTTACGGTGCTGCCGTCCTTCCGCGCAGCACGGCTCGGCATCGGCCTGGCGCCGGAAGGCAGACGCTGTTTTGCCAATCTCTCGGTCTCGGAGAACCTGATGGCATCGGCTCGCTCTGGCCCCTGGGACATTGAAAAGGCGACCGAGCTGTTTCCGCGCCTTGGCGAACGGATGACGCAGAGTGCATCAACGCTTTCGGGCGGCGAACAGCAGATGCTGGCGATTGCCCGGGCGCTGCTGACCAATCCGCGCTTGCTCATTCTCGATGAGGCGACTGAAGGACTTGCCCCGGTGGTGCGTCAGGAAATCTGGGCAGCCATCGCCAAGCTCAAGCAGGGCGGACAATCGATCCTGGTGATCGACAAGGGCTTCTCCGAACTCCGCGCTGTGGCCGATCGCTGCGTCATTCTCGCCCGTGGCGAGACGGTCTGGACCGGCACGCCGGCCAGCCTGACCAGCGACGTCGAAACCGAATTCCTGGGTGTTTGAATGGGTGCAAAAACCGGGGCTGATACAGCCCCGGTGGTTTGTTACTCGGCAGCCTGCTGGGTGATCACCAGCTTTGGCGGGGCGCGGTCTGCCTGACTTTCGAGCCGCGCCAGCCGTTCGCGCAATTCGGCGATCTCTCCGGCATTTTCACCGATGGCAACCGTCATCGCTTCGGGCTCCAGCACCTCGATCTCGTCTTCCTTCGGGCCGACAAAGCGGCTGAAGATCCAGCTCAGGAGCCGTGACAGGTCATCCATGATCAGAAAGAACGACGGCACCACCACGAGGCTGAGGACCGTCGAGACTATTATCCCGCCGATCACCGCAATCGCCATCGGCGCGCGGAACGATCCGCCTTCGCCAACGCCGAGCGCGCTGGGCAGCATGCCCGCCGACATGGCAATCGAGGTCATGACGATTGGCCGGGCGCGCTTCTGGCCGGCCTCGATCATCGCTTCGACGCGGTCGCGGCCGGTGCGGATCAGCTCGACAGCGAAATCAACCAGTAGGATGGCGTTCTTGGTGACAATGCCCATCAGCATCAGGATGCCGATCAGCACCGGCATCGACAGCGCGTTGTTGGTCAGGATCAGGCCCGCCGCGACACCACCAATG
This sequence comes from Hoeflea sp. AS60, assembly GCF_038900115.1. Classification (NCBI taxonomy): domain Bacteria; kingdom Pseudomonadati; phylum Pseudomonadota; class Alphaproteobacteria; order Hyphomicrobiales; family Rhizobiaceae; genus Hoeflea; species Hoeflea sp. AS60. The sequence continues at coordinate 1,684,027 of NZ_JBBMQP010000001.1, forward strand.
GCAAGCGGCAGCGAGAACAGGATGGTGAACGGCTGGATCACGTCCTTGAACAACAGGATCAGCACGGTCAGCACCAGGAGAAGCCCCATCAGCATGGCGTTGAGGAAGCTGTCCATCAACTCGTTCTGGACTTCCGCATCACCTGATTCCAGCACCTGAACGCCGGCCGGCAACTCGGTCGATTGCACAATCTCGTTGAACCGGTTCTTGGCCGTGTCGAGAGCCACACCGATCGGCAGGCTGGCGCCGATTGTCGCCTGCCTTTCGCGGTTGAAGCGCTTGATGGTCGACGGACCTTGCGTGATGACCACATCCGCCACGGTCTTGAGCGGCACTGAAACGCCCTTGGTGGTCTGAACCCGAAGGTTTCCGATGCGGTCGATATCGGTCCGGTAGACCGGATCGAGCTGCACCCTGATCGGGATCTGGCGGTTGTCGAGCGAGATCTTGGCAAGCGCCGCGTCGACATCGCCGATGGTGGCGACCCGGACAGTTTCGGCGATCTGCGCCGTGGTCACGCCAAGCCGGGCGGCTTCCTCGAGCCGCGGACGGATCTGCACTTCAGGACGAGGCAGGGAGCCCGATACGCTGACGCTCGAGAGCACGCTCTCGGCCTTGAGCTTCGGCTCGAGAATGGCAACGGCACGGTCGATCGCCGCGTCATCGGTCGAGATCACGTTATAGGTCAGGTCGCGTTCGCCGCGGTCATTGAGCTTGTAGGCCCTGATGTCGGGAATGGCGGCCAGCTTGTCGAAGATCTCGGTTTCGATCTCCGCCTGCGAGCGGATACGACCCAGCACCTCCATGCGCGGCAGGGCATCCGACACGAACGGAACTGCACCTGCGAGACCGTTGACCACCTTCTTGACGATCGAGTGCTCGATTTTCTCAAGCATCACCGAAACAGAGGCGCGGCGGATATCGAGTTCGCCGCGCGGCGAGGTGCCGCCCAGAATGAACACGCTCTGCACACCTTCCACATCCTTGATGATATCGCGCATCGCCTGGGTGGTGTCGTCGGTGTCGTCCAGTGTTGCCCCGGGAGGCAATTCAACACTGATGCTGACCCGCGAGACGTCTTCAGGCGGCAGGAACGAGCCCGGCACCTGGGCCATGAAATAGACGGCAACCACCAGGGAACAGATGGCTGCGAGAAGCGTGGTGTATCTCCAGCGCAAGGTCTTGCTGATAAACCATGTGTAGCCGCGCATGATCCGGCCGCCGCCCTCGGCTTCCTCATGGGCATCGCTGTCGCGCATTAGATAGGCAGCCATCATCGGCGTGATCAGGCGCGCGACCAGCAGCGAGAACATCACCGCGACAGCCACCGTCATGCCGAACTGGATGAAATACTGCCCGGGAATGCCCGGCATGAACGACACCGGCACGAACACGGCAATGATGGTGAAAGTGGTGGCAATCACCGCGAGCCCGATTTCATCTGCGGCCTCGACCGCGGCCCGGTAGGGTGTCTTGCCCATGCGGATATGGCGCGAGATGTTCTCCACCTCGACAATCGCGTCATCGACCAGAATGCCTGTCGCAAGCGTGATGGCGAGCAGGCTCACCAGATTGAGCGAGAAGCCGAGCAGGTCCATCACGTAGAAGGTGGGGATGGCCGACAACGGCAGCGCGATTGCCGCGATCAAGGTCGCCCGCCAGTTCCTCAGGAACAGCAGCACCACCAGAACGGCGAGCAGCGAACCCTCAACCAGCGTATGCAGCGCCGATTCATAGTTGCCGTAGGTGTAGAACACCGTGTCATCGACCGGAACCAGCTGCACATTGGGATAGTCAGCGCGGATTCCATCGAGCGTTTCAGTCACCACTTCGGCAACAGAAACCTCGCTGGCGCCCTTCGATCTGAAGACTGCGAAGGACACCACCTGGTCGCCGTTGAATCGGCCGAACGACCGCAGCTCCTCGTAGGTGTCGCGCACAACGCCCAGATCGCTCAGTCGCACATAGCGGCCGTTTGCGAGCGCAATGGTGGTCTTGGCCAACGCCGCTGGATCCTTGGCGTCCCCAAGTGTGCGGATCACCTGTTCCCGGTCACCGATTTCACCGCGGCCGCCACCGAGATTGGCGTTGGTCGCGCGCAGCTGCCGGTTCACGTCGGCTGCGGTGATGCCATAGGAATCAAGCCGCGCTGGATCGAGTTCAACGCGGATTTCGCGGTCGGCGCCGCCGTAGCGATCCACCTTGCCGACACCGCGCTGGCCCTGGAGCGCCCGCTTGACGGTGTCGTCAACAAACCACGACGCTTCCTCGAGCGTCATGTCGGGCGCATGCACCGCGAAGGTCATGATCGCCTGGCCTTCGACATCCACGCGGGTGACGATCGGTTCTTCCACCGAAGCCGGCAGATCGCCGCGCACCCTGTCGATCGCATCCTTGACGTCCTGAACCGCCTGGTCGGTCGGCACTTCCATGCGGAAGATCACGTTTGTGGTGGAGATGCCGTCCGAAACGGTGGAGGCAATGTCATCAACCCCGGTGATGCCGGCCACCGTATCTTCGATGCGCTTGGTTACCTGCGCTTCCATTTCCGATGGAGCGGCACCGGACTGCACGACGGTGATCGCCACCAGCGGCACGTCGATATTGGGGAAGCGGGTAATCGGCAAGGTCAAGAAAGACTGGATGCCGACAATCGTCAACAGGGCGAACGCCAGGATCGGCGCGATCGGATTGCGGATGGCCCATGCGGAAAAATTCATGTCGAGTGCCTCACTCGGTGATTGCGGCAACAGAGCCGCTGTCGGTTTCTTCCACCGGAGTGATCCGGTCCCCATCGCGCACGAATGCGCCTGCCTTGGCGACGATCAGATCGCCGCTCGAAAGTCCATTGACGATTTCAACCATGCCGCCCTCGCGGATGCCGGTGGTGACATTGGTGCGTCTGGCAATGCCGTCCTCGATCTTGAGAACGTCTGCACCATCGCTCTCCATGTTGACCGATGTGACCGGCACGGTGATCGCGTCGCGCTTGGCAACGATGATCTCGGCATCGGCGAACATGCCGGCGCGCAAATTGGCGCCATCTGCAATTTCAATGCGGGCCAGGCCGAGCCGGGTTGTGGTGTTGAGTGTTGGGTCGATCAGCCGGATAAGACCTTTAACGGGCGTTCCCGCGCCGATGAGATGGATCATCACTGTCTGGCCTTCGGCGATCCGGTGCATATCGGCTTCAGCGATATCTGCCCGCATTTCGAGACTGCCATCCCTGATGATCGTGAACAACGGGCCGGCACTGGCGCTGGCGATAGAGCCGACGCGGGCGCCTCTGGCCGAGATGATGCCCGACACCGGCGCCTTGACCTCCGTGCGTGCCAGCCGCAAGTCCACGTCCTTCACCTGGGCGTCGATCAGCGCGATATCGGCCTGCGCCACCTTGACCGATTCCTTGACCGAACGGACCCGCGCAAGTGACGCCGTTGCCTGGGCTTCTGCCTGTTCCGCCTGGACTGTCGAGTAGGTGCCCTGTTCGGCCAGTTGCTTGGCGCGGTTGCTTGCCTTGACTGTTTCCTGGGTGTTGGATTCGACTTCGGCCAGTTGCGCGTCCAGCTGGGCGATTGCCGCAAGCGCCTTGGCGCGGTTGGCGTCAAGCTGACTGCGTTGCAGGATCAGCTGGTCCTTGGAAAGCGTGGCCAGCACGGACCCGGCCTCGACCCTGTCACCGATATCAGCCTCAAGGCTTTCAATCGCCAGCCCTTCGACCTGCGGCGCGACAAGCACCTCCTCGACAGCCATGATCATGCCGTTTGACAGCACCCGGTCGGTGATCGGCGCTTGCTCTGCCCTGACCGCAATGATCGCAGGAGGCAGGGCGCCGGACGAAGGGGCATTTTCCGCATCATCCGCACCGGCCGGCAAGGCCGGGATCGAGAGAAGCGGCAGTGTAAGGAGCAGGCTAAAAACTGGGCGCATATCGGGTCCGGTCATTCGGCGGGAGTGGTTGGGGTGGCGAAAATCGTGTCATGCAGCGTGGAAAGAACGAGCTCTCCCAGTGCCGCGGATTGGTCGTCGTTCATGGCCTCGCGAGCACAGTATTTGCGCTGGGCAAAGCCATGGATAAGCAGCATCATCAGATGCGCTCGGGTTTCGAAGATCTCTCGTGCGTCAGTGCCATCATCGCCATGGATGCGGACAAGTGCGTTGACGATGTTGCTGCGGACTGTCTCGTCCATGGCGCGCATCAGCGTCGCAATCTCGGGCGCGCGGAAAGAGGCGGCCTGAACTTCGCTCCACAATGCGGCGTCCTGGCAAGGCAAAGTTTCAATTCGCTGACGCAACAACTGCATGAAGGTGGCGCCAGGATCCGATGAGGTTTGTACCGCATCAAAGACAGCTTCGATCTGCATCAGGTCACGTTTGACAAGCGCAGTGATGATGGCGTCCTTGGACGGGAAATAGCGGTAGAAATTGCCGACACTCATCTGCGTCGCCTGGGCCAGATCCTGCATTGAAGTGCCGTCGAAGCCGTTCGTTGCGAAAACGGACTTCACCTGGTCGAGAATGTCCAGAGCGCGCTGGCTGGCGATGCTGTGCGTGGCTGTATCCATGCGAAGGTCCCTGAAAGTTATGTGCAGGTGGCCTGAAAAGGCAGTCGTTACTCATGCATATACAAGAGGAGCCCGGGTTCCCGGTGCCTTGTTTCGGAAGTAAACATAGTGAATGAATATTCATTCATCAAGACTTGATGGAAAAATAGCACCGCTCATCCAGTGCCGCGAGGCAAATCACCGCCTCATGCTTACCCCAGTTGAGTGTCAGTGGCTGTCAGCATGCTGGTACGGCAATGGAATATCCATTTCAGCTTGTGGAATATTTCAAGCTGCTGCGTAATGTTTAGATCAAATCAATGAAAATCTGCCTTCCTAAGTGGCAGTTTGCAAAAAGTTTCGCCGTGCTTTGTTCGGCTTGCGGTCACAGGCGCCGGATGAAAAAGAGGCGGCCCGAAAGCCGCCTCTTGATATTCGAGATCAATTTTACTCAGCTGCCTCGGCATAGTCCGACATCGGCGGGCAGGAGCAGACCAGGTGTCGGTCACCATAGACATTGTCGACCCGGTTGACCGGCGCGAAATACTTGGCGTTGCGCATCGCGCCTGCCGGGAAGCAGGCGGCGTCCCGGTCGTAAGGCCGGTCCCATGGGCCGACCAGATCCTCGATCGTGTGCGGCGCGTTCTTGAGCGGGTTGTTGTCCCGGTCCATCGTGCCGTCCTCGATCGCCTGGGCTTCTTCGCGAATGGCGAGCATTGCCGCACAGAACCGGTCGAGCTCGGCCTTCACTTCCGATTCCGTCGGCTCGATCATCAAGGTGCCTGCAACCGGCCAGCTCATCGTTGGTGCGTGGAAGCCACAATCGATCAGCCGCTTGGCAACATCATCGACGGTCACGCCGGCACGCGCCACCAGGGGTCGCGTATCGAGAATGCATTCATGTGCCACCCGGCCCTTCGATGATGTGTAGAGCACGTTGTAAGCGCCCTTCAGCCGGGCTGCGATGTAATTGGCGTTGAGGATCGCGATCTTGGTCGCCTGGGTCAGGCCTTCGCCGCCCATCATCAGGCAATAGGCCCAGGAGATCGGCAGGATCGAAGCCGACCCGAACGGAGCGGCCGAGACAGCACCCGGCTTGCCGTCGGTTTCCGAATGTCCAGGAAGGTAGGGCGTCAGATGCGCCTTGACCCCGATCGGCCCCATGCCCGGTCCGCCGCCGCCATGGGGGATGCAGAAGGTCTTGTGCAGGTTGAGATGGCTCACATCCGAGCCGATGTCGCCAGGACGCGCGAGGCCCACCAGCGCATTGAGATTGGCGCCATCGAGATAGACCTGGCCACCATGGGTGTGGGTGATTTCGCAGACCTCGGTGGCCGTCTCCTCGAACACCCCGTGTGTTGACGGATAGGTGATCATGCAGGCGGCGAGATTGTCGGAGTGCAGCTCGGCCTTGGCGCGGAAATCATCAAGGTCGATATCACCATTCTCGCGGGTGCCGACAGCCACGACTGTCATGCCCGCCATTTGCGCCGACGCCGGGTTGGTGCCATGCGCCGAAGTCGGGATCAGGCAGACATGCCGGTGGGCCTGGCCATTGGCGCGATGATAGGCGCGGATGGTCATCAGGCCTGCATATTCGCCCTGCGCGCCTGAATTGGGCTGCATCGAGATCGCGTCATAGCCGGTGATCTGGCAGAGCTTGTCCGACAGATCGTCGATCATCTGCTTGTAGCCGAGCGCCTGGTCCGCCGGTGCAAACGGATGGATGTCGGCGAATTCCGGCCAGGTGATCGACAGCATCTCAGCCGTGGCGTTGAGCTTCATCGTGCACGAGCCGAGCGGGATCATCGTCCGGTCGAGCGCCAGATCCTTGTCCGACAGGCGGCGGATGTAGCGGGTCATCTCGCTTTCGGCGCGGTTCATGTGGAAGATCGGATGCTCGAGATAGCGCGACTGGCGCACCAGCGGATCGGCGATGATCGGCTCTGCCAGCAGATCCTTGAACTTGAGATTGCCGCCAAACGCGCGCCAAACCGCTTCCACGGTTTCAGGTCGCGAGACTTCATCGAGCGCGATGCCGATGCGGTCGTCACCCACCTTGCGCAGATTGAGACCTTCGCTCCGCGCCGCTTCCAGGATCTTGGCCTGGTGGCCTTCGGCGAATACGGTGATTGTGTCGAAGAAGATCGCCGGATCGATGATGAAATCAAGCTGCTTGAGGCCGGCGGCAAGAGTTGCAGCCTTGATGTGCACGCGCCCGGCGATGGCGCGCAGGCCGACGGGGCCATGGAACACGGCGTACATCGAGGCGATCACGGCCAGCAGCACCTGCGCGGTGCAGATGTTCGAGGTCGCCTTCTCGCGGCGGATGTGTTGCTCGCGGGTCTGCAACGCCAGCCGGTAGGCCTGGTTGCCGCGCGCATCGACAGTCACACCGACCAGACGGCCGGGCATCGAGCGCTTGTAGGCATCTTTCACAGCCATATAGGCAGCATGCGGGCCGCCATAGCCGACAGGCACGCCGAAGCGCTGCATCGAGCCGATGGCGATGTCGGCACCCATTTCACCGGGCGATTTCAGAAGCGTCAGCGACAGCGGATCGGCGGCGACGACGGCGATGGCGTTCTCTCCATGCAGCTTGGTTATCAGATCGGTGAAATCCTGCACATGACCATGGGTGCCGGGATACTGGAAGATTGCGCCAAAAACTGCAGCGGCATCGAGTTCGGTGAACGGATCGCCGACAATGACTTCCCAACCCAGCGGCTCTGCACGGGTGCGGATGACGTCGATCGTCTGCGGATGGCAGTGATGATCGACAAAGAAAGCGCTTTTCTTCGATTTCGATGCCCGCTCGGCCATCGCCATGGCTTCGGCTGCTGCTGTTGCTTCATCGAGCAGCGAAGCGTTGGCGATATCGAGGCCGGTGAGATCGGCGACCATGGTCTGGAAGTTCAGCAGCGCTTCCAGCCGTCCCTGGCTGATTTCCGGCTGGTAGGGCGTGTAGGCCGTGTACCAGGCCGGATTCTCGAGAATGCAGCGCTGGATCACCGGCGGCATGATGGTGCCGTGATAGCCCTGACCGATCAGCGAGACCATGACCTTGTTCTTGCGCGCCGTCGCCCGCAAGTGATCAAGCACCTCGCGCTCGCTCATCGGATCGCCAAACGCCAGCGGCGTTTTCTGGCGGATCGAGCCCGGAACGGTCTCGTCAATCAGCGCGTCGAGAGAGGAAGCGCCGACCACCTTGAGCATGTCGGAAATTTCCGCAGGCGATGGGCCGATGTGGCGGCGGTTGGCGAAGTCGTAAGGATCGTAATCAGTCAGTTTGATGGTCATGGCAGATATCAGCCGATCATTGCGTTGTAGGCGGTTTCGTCCATCAGATCGTTTGCGCTACTCGCGTCATCAAGCTTGAGCTTGAAGAACCAGCCGGCGCCTGTGGGATCGGAATTGACCAGCGACGGGTCGTCGGCAATCGCCTGGTTGACCTCGGTGATTTCGCCGGCGAGCGGGCAGTAGACATCCGATGCCGCCTTGACCGATTCCACCGTCGACGCCTCGCCGCCCTTGTCGAGCTTTGCGCCGACCTCTGGCAGTTCGACAAACACCAGGTCGCCAAGCTGCTCGGCGGCATGTTCGGTGATGCCGACGGTGGCAACATCGCCTTCGATCTTGAGCCATTCGTGGTCTTCGGTGAATTTGAGCATGGGACTGTTCCTGTAATGAATTAGCGTTTGTAGGTGGAGGGGACGAAGGGCAGGGCGGCAACAGTGCATTCAAGCCGCTTGCCGCGCACTTCGGCAAATATCTTTGTGCCGCCAGCGGTCAGAGCCGCAGGCACGTAGCCCATGGCAACGGGGCCGCCTGCGCTGGGACCGAAGCCGCCCGATGTCACGGTGCCGATCGCCTCGCCGCCGGTTTCGGTCTCAAACAGCACCGCGCCCGCCCGCACAGGCGCCTTGCCTGCAGGTTGCAGCCCGACCCGGACGCGCGATGCGCCATTGTCAAACTGGCCGAGGATCACGTCAGCACCAGGGAAGCCGCCTTGGCGCGCGCCGCCGGTGCGCCGCACCTTCTGGATCGCCCATTTGAGATTGGCCTCGACCGGCGTCGTGGTCTGATTGATGTCGTTGCCATAAAGGCAGAGCCCGGCTTCGAGCCTGAGTGAATCCCGCGCGCCAAGTCCGATCGGTGCAACATGGTCATCCGACAACAACAGCCGGGCGATGCGCTCGGTCTCCTCCACCGGGATCGAGATCTCGTAGCCGTCCTCGCCGGTATAGCCCGAGCGTGACACCACCACCGGTACGCCGGCGATTTCAAGCTCGGTGACATCCATGAACAGCATGTCTTCCGCATCCGGCGCGTAGGAGGAGAGCACACCTTCGGCAGCCGGACCCTGCAGCGCAATCAGCCCGCGATCAAACTGCGCCTCGATCTCGCAACTGTCGGAAAGTGCTGCTTCGATGCGGGCCAGATCCTGATGCTTGCAGGCGGCGTTGACCACCAGGTAGAGATGGTCACCGCGGTTGGCGACCATGAAATCGTCTTCCAGGCCGCCCTTGTCATTGGTGAAAAGCCCGTAGCGCTGGCGGCCGGGTTTCAGGTCCGCCACATCGACCGGCGTTATCTTTTCGAGAGCCAGTGCCGCGTCACGGACATCGCCGCTTTTGGCGCGGATCAGGATCTGCCCCATATGCGAGACATCGAACAGGCCGGCATTGGCGCGGGTGTGAAGATGTTCCTGCATGACGCCCATCGGGTACTGGATCGGCATGTCGTAACCGGCAAAACCGGCCATGCGCGCGCCAAGCTCAAGGTGCAGGGAATGTAGAGGTGTCTCAAGAAGGTCAGCTGTGGTGTCCACGCTGCAGTCTCCATCTCAGGTGCCGGCTTCAACCGCGCACGGGCCAATCATCAGGTGCAAGACACCTTCAAACAGCCCCCTCTGTCCTTTTGCCTGAGATTGTTATCCCTTCGGCAGACGCGTGAACGCCATTCTCCAGAGTCCGTGATGTTCCGCTGGTCCTTTTGCCTGAGAGTTTCCGGGGCGGTTGCTCCTTCGGCACCGGATCAAACCGGCTTCTCCCAACGGGACGGGGTAACTATGCTGAATCGGGCGGGGAAGGCAAGGGGGAGGGGTTGGGGATGGAGTGCGTGGATGGGGGAATGACTGCGCGGGAACACCACCGCATTCTAGCTTTTTCAGCGCTGAACTGTCTGCCGTGACGATGAAACTGAAGTCTGGTGACCAGTTTGGCGCGCGTGGTCAGTGCAGACGCGCTAATCATTCAAGAGCCAGGTGCGCCGAGTGTGTGCTTCCGCTCGATGGCCGGCATTTGATCTTACTGGCGTTGACGCAACAGCTTTTCTTCATTCGATTCCCGTAATAATGTCCAAAAATGCTGAGTTTTTTGAAACACATATGTATTTTTGCAGTGCTGACGGTCGCTACGCAAATTGGCGGGTTGGCCTGGTTGATTGCACTCTTGTTCAAAAGGCGAATGACCATTTTTGCAGCTTCATATGCCGTTTTGTCATTCGCTGCGCTTTGGGTGGCTCCAATGCTTGGGCGTGAACCGCTGCCATGTATCGGAGCTGGTTCCCTCCAGATGCAATCTAAAATCTATTGTTTGTTGAACCGGCACTACGTTGTCCCGGAGATGAAAGCCTCTCTAAATGACCTTGCTGCTCAGATGGAAAGCGAATTTCCGGGCACCATGACGCTCGTGCTTGATGCCAATTTTCCGTTTATCGCTGGCTTCCCTTTGTTGCCGCACCTCTCGCATGATGATGGGCGCAAGGCAGATCTGGCCTTTTATTACCGTGAAAATGACGCCTATATGCCCGGATACACGAGATCACCAGTCGGCTACTTTGCGTTTGAACCAGGCCCGACCAACTGTCCGAGCCAATTAATTAGCCTGAGATGGGATATGGATTGGCTTCAAGGCTTCTGGCCCGACTATCAACTTGATGAGGCACGGGTGAAGTCGGCATTAGAATGGTTGAGCTCTGATGAGCGCATTGAGAAGGTATTCATCGAACCGCACTTGCGCGAACGATTTGGCATTCAAAGCGATAAGATCAGATTTCAAGGATGCCGCGCGGCGCGTCATGACGACCATATTCACATCCAGTTGTGAGAACTAAACATACGAGTTCTGGGGCCACTGAATCTCTACCCTCTACCCCCGCGCCCACCGCCGCATCCGCATGTCCCGCACCTGGCTCACCACCAGTGCCACGATGAAAAATCCGGTCATCATCAGCACCATGGTGGGCGCCGGTTCGCTGTCGATGTGGTAGCTGGCGAAAATGCCGATCAGCGCGCTCAGGATCACGGATCCCACAGCCACGATCAGCATGCCGGCGAAGGTGCGGGCGACGAGGAAGGCGATCGCGCCCGGCGCCACCAAGAGCGCGATCGACAGGATGATGCCGACGGCCTTGAGGCTGGCGACGATCATCAGGGCGATGGCGGTCAGCAGACCGTAATGCAGCCAGCCAGTGCGAAGCCCGATGGCGCGGGCATGCATGCCGTCGAATGCCTGGGCGACGAGATCGCGCCATTTGATCAGCAGGAACCCGCCGCAGAGTGCTGCCAGCAACGCGGTGGCGCCGATGTCGGACCAGCTGACGCCGAGCATGTCGCCGAACAGGATATGATCGAGATGCAGGCTGGAGCGGACGCTGACATGCAGCACGATGCCGAGGCCAAACATGCCGGAAAACACGATGCCCATTACCGTGTCTTCCTTGACCCGGCTGTTGGCGTTGAGCCAGCCGGTGGCAACCGCGCAGAACAGGCCAGCAGCGAAGGCGCCGATCACCAGCGGCAGGCCGGCGATATAGGCCATGACGATGCCGGGCAGCACGGCGTGGCTCATGGCGTCGCCCAGAAGCGACCAGCCCTTGAGCACCATCAGGGAACTCATGGCGGCCATCGGCATGGCGATCAGAAGCGTGATCAGAAACGCCTTCTGCATATAGGCGAAGCGGAACGGGTCGATGAGGAAATCGATGAGACCGTCCATCACGCGGGCCCCGTCTCGGGGCTGGCGTTGCGGACTTTTGCGCGCTGGGCCAGAAGCCCGTGGCGGGGCGCAAAGACAAAAGCCAGAAGGAACAGCCCAGTCTGCAGCATGATCACCACGCCCCCGGTCGCGCCATCGAGGAAGTAGCTGAGATAAACCCCGACGAACGACGTGATCGAGCCTATCGCCACGGCAATGACGATCAGCTTCGGAAACCGGTCGGTCAAGAGATAGGCGGTGGCGCCGGGTGTCACCACAAGGGCGATCACCAGAAACGCGCCAACGGTCTGCATCGCGGCTACGGTGGAGGCGGCGAGCAGCGTGAAGAACACGACCTTCAGCGCTGTGGCGCGGATGCCGATGGCGCGGGCATGGCTTTCATCGAAGAACACCAGCATCAGGTCTTTCCAGATCACCGACAGCACAACGAGGGTGACCACGCCGATGATGATCAGTTGCGTGGTGTCGGCCGGCGTGATTGCCAGCACATTGCCAAGAACGATGGTCTGCACATTGATCGGCGTTGGCGAGATCGACACCATGAACAGCCCGAGCGCAAAGAACGAGACAAAGATCATGCCGATGATTGCGTCTTCGCGAAGCCGGGTGCGTGAGCGGATGGCAAGCATGGCGGCAGCCGCAAGACCGCCCGCGAGAAACGCGCCCGCTGCAAACGGAAGACCCAGCATATAGGCGCCGGCGACGCCGGGCACGATCGAATGCGAGAGCGCGTCGCCGATCAGCGACCAGCCCTTGAGCATCAGGTAGCACGACAGGAATGCGCAGATCGCCCCGGTCAGCGCCGAGACCCACATGGCGTTGACCATGTAGCCATAGGAGAAGGGTTCGAGCAGCAGGCTCATGTGGCCTTGTCCTTGGTCACATCCTTGTCTTTGGCAGACCCTTTGGCCTTGCTAGCCTTGCGCTCGGTTTCGCCGTAGATGACGAAAGGCCGTTCGTCGTCGGTCAGAACGGTGACCTGCCGGCGGTCGTCATCATCATGCAGATCCTGCCCGCCCAGAACGAAGTGCCTGAGCACACCGCCAAAGGCCTTCTGCAGGTTCTTCTGGGTGAAGACTTCGCTGGTCGGTCCTTCCGCCAGGATGCTGCGATTGATCAGCACCGCCCGGTCGCAGAATTCCGGTACACTGCCGAGATTGTGGGTCGAGACCAGCATCACCCGGCCTTCCGCGCGCAGGTCCTTCAGCAGTTCGATGATCTGCTGCTCGGTGGTCACATCAACGCCGGTGAAGGGCTCATCAAGCAGGATGACCTGGCCTTCCTGGGCCAGCGCACGGGCGAGGAACACACGCTTCTTCTGCCCGCCCGACAATTCGCCGATCTGGCGCTTGCGGAATTCGGTCATGCCAACCCGCTCGAGCGCATCGTTGACGGCCACGCGGTCCTGCGGGCGGGTCATGCGCAGGAAATTCATGTGGCCGTAACGGCCCATCAGAACGACATCCTCGACCAGAACAGGAAACGACCAGTCGATCTCCTCGCTTTGGGGCACATAGGCCACCAGATTGCGGCGAAGCGCTTCCTTGACGTTCATGCCCATGATGCTGATCTGGCCGCTCGCCAGCGGAACAAAGCCCATCAGCGACTTGAAAAGGGTCGACTTGCCGCTGCCGTTGATCCCGACAAGAGCGGTGATCGAGCCGCGCGGCACGGAGAACGCCGCGCCATCAAGCGCCCGGTTGCCATTGCGGTAGATCACCGAAACGTCCGTGACCTCAAGGCCGGTCGCTTCGGCAGTCTGGTTCTCAGCGGATGCGGTGGTGCTCATGGTTGTGCCGTCAGGCCAGTGACAATGGTTTCCGACGTCACCCGGAGAAGATCCAGATAGGTCGGCACCGGACCGTCGGGCGTCGACAGCGAGTCCACATAAAGTACGCCGCCATAGGCGATGTCTGTCTCGCGCGCCACCTGCTCAGCGGGCTTGGGCGAAACCGTGCTTTCGGAGAATATCACCGGAATGTTGTTGTCACGGATCAGGTCGATGATGCGGCGCACCTGTTGCGGCGAGCCCTGGCTGTCGGCGTTGATCGCCCAGATGGAGGCTTCCTTGAGGCCGAAATCCCTGGCCAGATAGGAAAACGCGGCTTCGCTCGTCACCAGCCAGCGCTTCTCTTCTGGTAGTGCTGCGATTGCTGCGCGGATCGGCGCGAAGGTGGAAGCGATTTCCGCCTTGTAGGCCTCGCCATTGGCGGCGTAGGCACCGGCATTCTCCGGATCGGTCTCCGACAGGGCGGTCACGATATTGTCGATATAGATGATCGCATTGCCGGGCGACATCCAGGCATGTGGGTTGGCCCGGCCTTCATAGGCGCCCTCGCCAATCATGATCGGCTCGACACCATCCGACAGCGTATAGGCTTTGATATTGCCGAGATTTTCAAGATAGCGCTCGAACCAGGTCTCGAGCCCGAGACCGTTCCACAAGACCACATCGGCGCCAAGCCCGCGCTTGATGTCGCCAGGCGTCGGCCGGAACATGTGGATCTCGGCGCCCTCGCGGGTGATCGAGACAACCTCGGCATGCTCGCCCGCAATATTGCGGGCCATGTCGGCGAAAACAGTAAAAGACGTCAGAACCTTGATCTGCGCCAGGGCCGGTGACGCCGGACCAAGGCAGAGTGCGAAGAAAAGTCCCAGAACTGCGAAAAGACGCATGAATGCTTCCTGCGAATGGTTTGCAAGAAGCAATCTATGCGGATTGCGAGCGTTGTCAACGTTTTTGCAAATCATTCGCAAGAACGGGGATGGGCAGTATCAGTTGCGCGGCCGGAACCGCGCGCGGGCGCGGGATCTTCCGGTGACGAATGCCTGGAGTGGTGCACGATTTGGTTTTGCCGCCGGGCAAATTGCGAAGGAAAGTGGTCTTCTCGGGTCCGGCGTTCAGGCTCAGGCTGTGCCGAGGCGGGCGTTGCGATCAATCAGATATTTGTCGAACAGCGGCAGGCTGGCGGCCCCCAGCGCGCGGGCGAGATGGCCCACTGTTCCCGGCAGGAGCTTTGGCACGTCGAGCCCGCGAAGGTCATAGGTCCTGATCTCAGCCCGCGTTGCCGCAACTATCTTTTCCCTGATCTCGGCCGGCAACCCGCCATCAATGACAACATGCTCGAAATCGATGATCGATGCGGCCGAGACAATGGCCTGCGCCAGGCCGCGGGAAAGGATTGCGACCCATTCGTCGGCGAGAGCTTCGAAACCGGTCCACTTATCCGGGCTGTTCCAGAGGGGCGAGGGATCCCGGCCGGCAGCTCTGAGCATGCGCTCGAGCAGCATGATCGAGGCCCGTTCGATCAATTGCACCGGCTTGCCGTCTGTTCCGGAAACGGGCAGCGGGCCAAGTGCACCGGCATTGCCCGTTCGCCCCGAATAGACGCTGCCATTGAGCACAACGCCGCCGCCGATGAAGGTGCCGACATAAAAATACAGATAATCGCTCAGACCCGGATGGGTGCCGAACACCAGTTCCGCCGCGCAGGCCGCGGTCGCGTCGTTCTGCAGGTAGACCGGCATGTTGCAGACGCTGGCAAGTTCCGCCCTGAGGTCGCAACTGCGCCACAGATCCATTTCCTCGCGCGGCGCGCCTGCCTGCTCGGTCCAGTCCCACAGCTGGAACGGCGTGGCGATGCCCAGTCCGGCCACGCGGTCACGCAAATTCGCGGGCAGCCCCTGGATGATCTCCTCGATGCCGTCACGGACAAAGGCGATGATCTGCGGCGGTGTCGGCCATGGATAGCTTTTGCGCAGTGTGGCCTTCGGTTCGCCAAGGAAATTGATCAGGATGAGTTCGGCGCTGCGGCGACCAACCTTAAGCCCGATGAAGAAAGCCCCGTCGGGATTGATCGAGAGTGGAACGGACGGCTGGCCCACCTTGCCGCGGATCGGTTCGCCCTTGACGATCAGATCTTCAGCCTCGAGCTCGCGCATGATAACCGAGCCGGTTTGGGCTGAAAGGCCGGTCATGCGGGCAATATCGGTCTTGGCCAGCTTGCCGTGCGTATAGACAAGGCTGAGGACGAGCCTCTGGTTATAGGCACGCAAACCGCTCTGGTTCGATCCACGCATCGAATGGCTCACGGGGCCGTTGCGGTCGTTGCCGGTCTTCGCATCTTGCGGCACCTGTCAGTGTCCTCCCGAATTCGTTGTCAATGCAACGATCTTCCAACGCGGATGTTCCTTAGCAAAACAATGTTAGAAAGACGATACCCAGTCAATAGCTAAATAAGAATGAATTATTAATTGACAGGTGAACATGTTTTGTGCTTTTTTAGCGATGACGCGGAGAACAGGCTGGAGGAATTCCGGTTCGCCGCGCATGCAGACTGACCTGCAAGACAAATCCCGGGAGGATCATATGAAGTCGATTTCCACATTAAAGACCGCGTTGCTTGCCGCTGCCGCATTGGGCGCAATGGCCACCGCACCTGCCTACGCCGCCAGCCACAGCATTGGCGCTTGCCTGATCACCAAGACCGACACTAACCCGTTCTTCGTCAAGATGAAGGAAGGCGCCGAAGCAAAGGCCGCCGAACTCGGCGTCAATCTGAAATCCTATGCCGGCAAGATTGACGGCGATCATGAGTCCCAGGTTGCAGCCATCGAAACCTGCATCGCCGATGGCGCAAAGGGTATTCTCATCACCGCGTCGGACACGTCCTCAATCGTTTCTGCCGTCAAGCAGGCTCGTGATGCCGGCCTCGTGGTGATCGCGCTTGATACACCGCTTGACCCCATCGATGCCGCTGATGCGACGTTCGCCACCGACAACTTTCTTGCGGGCGAACTGATCGGCAAATGGGCTGCAGCTTCGCTTGGTGCAGAAGCGGCCAATGCCAAGATTGGCATGCTCGACCTCGCCGTCAGCCAGCCGACCGTCGGCGTGCTACGCGACCAGGGCTTCCTCACCGGTTTTGGTATCGACATCAAGGATCCTGCCAAGTGGGGTGACGAAGATGATCCCCGCATCGTCGGCCATGACGTTACCGCAGGCAACGAGGAAGGCGGACGCAAGGCGATGGAAAATCTTCTCGCCAGTGATCCGATGATCAACGTGGTTTACACCATCAACGAGCCTGCTGCTGCCGGCGCCTATGAGGCGCTCAAATCCATTGGCCGTGAAAACGACGTGCTGATCGTTTCCGTTGACGGCGGCTGCCCGGGCGTTGCCAATGTCAAGGATGGCGTCATCGGTGCCACCTCGCAGCAGTACCCGCTTTTGATGGCCTCCAAGGGCATCGAGGCCATTGCGGCGTGGGCCAAGGACGGCACCAAGCCAGCCCCGACCGACGGCAAGGATTTCTTCGACACTGGCGTGGCGCTTGTCACTGACAAGCCTGCTGAAGGCGTCGAGTCGATATCGGTTGCTGAAGGCATGGACAAGTGCTGGGGTTGATTGCCCGCTTCTATCGGTAAACAGTGGTGGGGCGGCTTAAGGCCGCCTCATTGCAAAGCACGTGCCTTGCCTTGGGCAAGGCTGCAAATCCATGCCGTGTGACGTTGGGGAGGAACCATGTCCAATACGCAGGAATTCGAAAAGGCCGCAGCCACAAGTCCGACTGCTGTCGCAGCTTTCGCAACCCATGACACAGGCGTGGTCAAACGCATACAGCATGCCTTGCACCAGACACCCTGGCTGGTGCCGGCCACCGTGCTGGTTGGCTCGATCCTTGTCTTCGGATTGCTGCTTGGGCAGAAATTCTTCTCGCCCTTCGCACTTACCCTGATTTTGCAGCAGGTTCAGATCGTCGGCATACTGGGCGCCGCCCAGTCTCTGGTGATCCTGACCGCAGGTATCGATCTTTCGGTCGGCGCGATCATGGTGCTGTCCTCTGTCGTCATGGGATTGTTCTCGTTCCGCTACGGCCTGCCGACAGAAATAGCCATTCTCGCTGGTATCGCCTGCGGAACATTCTGCGGCTACATCAATGGCTTTCTCATCGCCGTGATGAAGCTGCCACCCTTCATTGTGACGCTGGGCATGTGGCAGATCGTGCTTGCCACCAACTTTCTTTATTCCGCCAACGAGACCATCCGCGCCCAGGACATCGCCAATGATGCGCCGCTGTTGCAGTTCTTCGGCGAAAAATTTGCCATCGGGGGCGCCGTCTTTACCTATGGCGCGATCTTCATGGTGCTGCTGGTTCTGTTCCTGGCCTATGTTCTCAAGCAGACGGCCTGGGGACGACATGTCTATGCGGTCGGAGATGATCCGGAGGCGGCAGAACTGGCCGGCGTCCAGGTCAAACGGACCCTCATCTCGGTCTACATGCTCTCTGGCCTGATCTGCGCCTTTGCAGGCTGGGCCCTGATTGGCCGTATTGGTTCGGTTTCGCCGACATCCGGCCAGCTTGGCAATATTGAATCCATCACCGCCGTGGTGATCGGCGGCATATCATTGTTTGGTGGTCGTGGCTCGATCATGGGCATGCTGTTCGGCGCGCTGATCGTTGGCGTCTTCTCGCTTGGCCTGAGGCTGCTTGGCGCAGACGCGCAGTGGACCTACCTGCTCATCGGTGTTCTCATCATTGCCGCCGTTAGCGTGGACCAATGGATCAGAAAGGTATCAGTCTGATGGAACCTATCCTCAAAGGACGTAATCTCGTTAAACGCTATGGCCGCGTGGTGGCACTCGACAATTGCGATTTCGACCTTCACCACGGCGAAATCCTGGCTGTCATAGGCGACAACGGTGCCGGCAAGTCGACGCTCATCAAGGCTGTCTCGGGTGCTGTTACTCCGGACTCAGGCAAGATCTGGCTCGAGGGCAAGGAAATCAAGTTCCAGACGCCGCTCGACGGCCGCCATGCCGGCATCGAAACCGTCTACCAGACGCTTGCCATGTCTCCGGCACTGTCGATCACCGACAACCTGTTCATGGGGCGCGAACTGCGCAAGCCAGGGTTCCTGGGTTCGGTGATGCGACAGCTTGATCACAAGGCAATGGACGAGTTCGCCCGCGAGAAACTCAACGAGCTCGGTCTGATGACGATCCAGAACATCAACCAGGCGGTCGAGACCCTGTCCGGCGGGCAGCGCCAGGGCGTTGCCGTGGCACGCGCCGCAGCATTTGGGTCCAAGGTCATCATTCTTGACGAGCCGACCGCGGCTCTCGGTGTCAAGGAAAGCCGTCGCGTGCTGGAACTGATCCTCGACGTCCGTTCGCGCGGCATTCCCATCATCCTGATCTCGCACAACATGCCGCATGTCTTCGAGGTGGCCGACCGGATCCATGTCCATCGGCTGGGCAAGCGGCTGTGCGTGATCAATCCGAAGGATTACACAATGTCGGATGCCGTCGCTTTCATGACCGGAGCCATGGAGCCGCCGCAGGAAGCGGTGGCTGCCTGACATAGACCATGAAACGTCAGGCCAACGCGGCGCGCATAGCGGATCAGGCAATCGAAAGGGCAGGGGCAAGCCAGCGTTTCATTATCGCGCTGGCTGGCCCGCCGGGCGTTGGTAAGTCAGCGCTTTCCCAAGCGCTGGTGACGGAATTCAATATCCGTCGACAGGGTGCGGCGATCGTTCCGATGGACGGGTTTCATCTCGACAATGCGGTGCTTGAGGCGCGAGGAGCCCTGTCGCGGAAGGGTGCGCCTTTCACCTTCGATGCGGACGGTTATGCGGCATTGCTGGCGCGGCTTCGCACTGAACCCGATCGCGATATCGCTGTCCCGGTGTTTGACCGTTCGCTTGATCTGTCACGTGCCGGTGGCCGTATCATAACGCCTGAGCACCGTTTTCTGATTGCCGAGGGCAACTACCTTCTGCTGGATGATCCGGTCTGGGCGCCGATGGCAGACCTGTTCGACCTGTCCGTGATGCTGACAGCGGGTCTGGATGAGCTGCGGCAGCGTTTGACCGATCGCTGGCTTGAATACGGCCTTGATCCGGAACAGGCGCTTGCGCGCGCGCTTTTAAATGACATCCCGAATGCCGAGCTTGTTGTGGGCAGTTCTGCCAAGGCGGAGATGGAGGTCTCAACCGGAACCTGAGGTCTGGCAACTGCCAAGCACCTTCACCTCTGCGGGGAGATGGTGGATAGGACGTCCGTAATTATCCGGTTTTACTGCAATCGACAAAAAAAGCCCCGGTGCTTTCACACCGGGGCTCCTTTGTATCAGTTCAACTGAAACCTATTCGATTTCAGCGTACTTGCCATCGGACCAGCGATAGAAGACGTAACCAGGAAGCGAAACGTCGCCCTTGGCGTCGAACTTCAGGTCGCCGAGAACGGTGCTGAAGTCGCCCGAGTTGAGAGCGCCACGAACGGCGTCATAGTCGGTCGAACCGGCACTCTTGACGGCTTCTGCGTAGGCCTGGATGGCTGCGTAGGTGTAGAGCACGTAGCCTTCAGTGGTCTTGCCTGCGTCCTGCAGCGCCTTGACGACGGCAGCAGCGCCTTCGCGCTTGGTCGGATCTGGCGAGAAGGTCATCAGCGTGCCTTCGCCGGCATCGCCGGTGATTGCCCAGTACTCGTCAGTGACCAGTGCGTCGCCCGAAACCAGAACAGTGGACATGCCCTGTTCCTTCATCTGGCGAGCCATCAGGCCAGCCTCTGTGTGGTAACCACCGACATAGAGAACGTCGATGCCTTCCTGCTTCATCTTGGAAACAAGCGCCGAGTAGTCCTTTTCACCAGCGGTGTAGGCTTCGTACATGGCAGGCTTGCCGCCGCCAGCTTCATACGAACCCATGGTCGCATCTGCGAGACCCTTGCCGTAGGCGGTCTTGTCATGAACGAAAGCGACCTTCTTGTCGGCAAAGTTCTTGAGCAGGTAAGCAGCTGCGGTTTCGCCCTGCTGGTCGTCACGACCGCAAACGCGGTAGGTGCCGCCGTCAGCGCCGCCCGGACGTTCGTCGGTGAACTTCGGGTTGGTCGAGGCAGGCGAGATCTGGATGATGCCTTCATCCGAGTACACAGCCGATGCGGGGATCGAGGAGCCCGAGCAGAAGTGACCTGCCACGAACACCACGCCGCTGCCAGCGAACTGGTTGGCGACAGCAACAGCCTGCTTCGGATCGCAAGCATCATCACCGATTTCAAGCTTCAGCATTTCGCCGTTCACGCCGCCAGCGGCGTTGATGTCGGCAACTGCCTGCTCGGCACCGGTTTTCATCTGTTCCCCGAAGGATGCATATTGGCCAGTCATCGGACCTGCGGTTGCGATGACGATTTCAGCCGAAGCTGAAGACATGGCGAAGCCAAGGGCTGCACCTGCCAAAAGGATCTTCTTCATATTATCTCCCAGCAACGCCTGTTCGTTTCCTATCACCGGTGCCGCAGGCGCTGTCAGTGTTCGGCGCCGGTGTGGGGGGCTTATGCCCCGTGTGCAACCATCTAAGCGGATATTTTCTAAGAAATACAGACCTTTTAGATGGTGATTCAAACCATTTTGCTGAGCGGTTAATTGCTCTTTTGTCGCCAGTTCAACGGTCCTGAACGCGTGAATGCGAAACTGTACTGTGTTGCAATCTGTCCGGCGCGCGTGAAACGCATGCCCAGAAATGCAAAGATCAGGATGACGATAAAGTCTACCACGAAATAGTAGCCCGACAGCAACGTCCCGTTGAACAGCGCGAAGTGGATGAAGCGCACCGCCAGTCCCAGGATCACCATGTACCAGGCGAGCTGCAGCGGCGTACGCCAGGTCTGGGCAACCGCCCGGCCAGTCATCCACGCCGTTCCTCCACCCAGGATCATCGTGACGAAGATGAACTCAGCGATCGAGACTTCCCACAAGAGGCCGTTTTCCATGTCTTACCCCTGTTTAGTGAGCTCCGCCTTCAAGATAGGCGGCGCGAACTTCATCGCGTTTGAGCAATTCGGCGCCGGTGCCGGACATGGTGATGTTGCCATTCACCATCACATAGCCCCGGTGCGCCAGCTTGAGCGCGTGGAATGCATTCTGCTCAACAAGGAACACGGTCAGTCCCTCGTTGGAGTTGAGTTCCTTGATGATCTCGAAGATCTGCTTGACGATCAATGGAGCCAGACCGAGTGACGGCTCATCGAGCAGCAAGAGCTTCGGCCGGCTCATCAGAGCCCGACCGATCGCCAGCATCTGCTGCTCTCCGCCCGAAAGCGTCCCGCCGCGCTGGCCTGCACGCTCCCTGAGCCGCGGAAACAGATCGTAGACGCGCTTCAAATCATCTTCGAAATGCTTGTCGTCGACCAGTTGCGCCCCCATCTGGAGATTTTCAATCACGGTCATGCGGCCGAAAATGCGGCGGCCTTCCGGCGATTGGGCAATCCCCATGCGGATGATTTCGTGTGTCGGCATACGCGAAATATCCTGGCCGTCGAAAACAATCTCGCCGGTGCGGGCACGCGGGCTGCCGCAGATTGTCATCATCAGGGTCGACTTGCCTGCGCCATTGGCGCCGATCAGCGTCACGATCTCGCCCTTTTTCACGTCGACATCGACGCCGCGCAGCGCGACGATCTTGCCGTAATAGGTTTCGACGCCGCGAATGGTAAGAAGGTTCTGGTCGTCGCTCATGACTGGCCTCCTTCACCGTTCTGCGTGTCGATGCTTTCCTCGACTGCGGCAACTTCATCTTCATCAACGCCGAGATAGGCCGAAATCACCTTCGGATCATTCTTCACATGGCTGGCATTGCCGTCGGAGATTTTCTGACCGTAATCCAGAACGATCACATGGTCCGAGATCTCCATGACCACGCCCATGTCATGCTCGATGAGAAGGATCGAGGTGCCGTGATCCTTGCGGATATACTGCAGAAGATCGTTGAGCTCCGTGGATTCCCGCGGGTTCAGACCGGCTGCCGGCTCATCAAGGCAGAGCAGGTGTGGCCGTGTGCACATCGCACGCGCAATCTCGAGACGCCGCTGGTCACCGTAAGGCAAATCCGCAGCCGGATCGTCGGCCCGTTCGATCAGGCCGGTCTTCTCCAGCCAGTAGGCGGCAAAGTCGATGGCTTCGGCCCGCGCCTTCTTGTAACCCGGCAGGTTGAAGATGCCGCCAACCGTCATCATCGAGGCGATCATCAACGGATTGTGCTGCGCCACCAAAAGGTTTTCCAGCGCGGTCATTCCGCCGAACAGACGGATGTTCTGGAAGGTGCGGGCAACCTTGGCGCGCTTGGAGATTTCGAAATCCGGCATGCGCTCGAGCAGGAACACCCGATCGTCGCCATCATCGTTGAACTGGCGTCCGGTGCGCGTCAGCGCCTCGATCTTTTCGGACTGAAAGCTCTTGCCGTGGCGCATGACGATGCGGCCTTCGGTGGGTTTGTAAAACCCTGTGACGCAGTTGAACACCGTCGTCTTGCCGGCGCCGTTGGGGCCGATCAGGGCGGTAATGTCGCCGCGCCCGACATTGAAGCTCAGATCGTTGACGGCAACCAGGCCGCCAAAACGCATGGTCAGATGCTCGACTGACAGCACGACATTGTCGTCCCAGCTCTGCATGGAGGTCGTTTTCATTGCGGTTTCCATCAGTGGCCCTCACCTTGAGCGACCATGTCCGAGCTGATCTTCTTGCGTTCCTTGTAGACCGCGGAAGGGTTGCGGCTGGAAATGATGCCGCGCGGCTTCCACACCATGATGAGCACCATGGCCAGGCCGAAAATCAGCATGCGGTATTGTGTGGGTTCGAAATCCGGCCCGAAGATCTCCTTCAGGAAGCCGAGGTTTCGCAGCACCTCGATACCGCCGATCATCACCACCGAAGCGATGACCACGCCGATCTGGGATCCCAGACCGCCAAGCACCACGATCGCCAGAATGATCGCCGATTCAAGAAAGGTGAAGCTTTCCGGCGAGATGAACCCCTGCCGCGTTGCGAAGAAGGAGCCCGCGAAACCGGCAAACATCGCGCCGATCGAAAAGGCTGTCAGCTTGGTGTTGGTTGTGTTGATCCCGAGCGACCGGCAAGCGATTTCATCCTCACGCAAGGCCTCCCAGGCGCGACCGATCGGCAGCTTGCGCAAGCGCAGCGTGACGAAGTTGGTGATCAGCGCCAGTCCCAGGATGATGTAATAGAGGTAGATGAAGCGGTGGATCGAATCGTAATCGAGGCCGAAGAAATCGGCAAAGCCGCCCTTGCGTTCGAATTCGAGGCCGAAGAAGCTGGGCTTCGGAATGCCCGAGATCCCATCCGGTCCACCGGTGAACTCATACCAGTTGAGCAGCACCACGCGGATAATTTCCCCGAAAGCCAGTGTCACGATGGCAAGATAGTCACCGCGCAGACGCAAGACAGGAAAGCCCAGAATGACACCCCAGGTCGCAGCCAGCAGACCGGCCAGCGGCAGCGCCGTCCAGAAACCGATATCGAGATACTGGGCCAGCAGAGCGAACGAATAGGCACCGACCGCGTAGAAGGCTACGTAGCCCAGATCAAGCAGGCCGGCGAGCCCGACCACAACGTTCAAGCCCCAGCCAAGCATGACATAGGTCATGATCAGGATCGCCAGATCGATGAACTGGCGATCACGGCTGGGAAACAGATACATCAGCAGAAACGGCAAGACCGCTGCCACAGCCAGCAGGAACGGTCCAAGGAAACGGCCGATAACCGTGAGCAACCCCGCAGGCAGCGCGACGCTCATTCCACTTGTTACCGGCTTGTTTGCCTTGAAGATGAACAGGTTGAGAAGCAACCGGACACCGAAGACAATTGCTATCGCGGCAAACCACAGGCCCCACCGGTAGGTGAGATCGAGGCCGCCGGTACCGATGTCGGTGCGCAGGGCCAGGAAGAAGAAGCCGAGGACGGCGACGAGGACTGCGGCTACCGCCGCGTCCTTGAGGGATTCGGCCATAAGGCCGGAATTCGGAGCGGCGCTCATTAGACTTTCTCGACTTCAGGTTTGCCCAGCAGTCCCGACGGCATGAAGATCAGGACGATGACCAGGATGGAGAAGGCCGCAACGTCCTTGTATTCAACCGAAAAGTAGCCCGACCAGAACACTTCGATAAGACCGATCAGCAGGCCGCCGAGCATGGCGCCCGGGAGCGAGCCGATGCCGCCAAGAACGGCTGCGGTGAAGGCTTTCACGCCGGCAAGGAAGCCGATGTAGAAATCGATCACGCCGTAGAGCAGCAGGAACATGAAGCCCGCAACTGCAGCAAGGGCTGCGCCCATGACGAAGGTCAGCGAGATGGTGCGGTCGACATTGACGCCGAGCAGGGCTGCCATCTTCTGGTCCTGCTCGCAGGCGCGCTGAGAGCGGCCGAGCGAGGTTTTGGAGATCAGCAGCGAGAAGCCGATCATCAGGGCCAGTGTTGTGGCGATGATGATCATCTGCATGTAGGAGAGCTGAACTGCAATTGTGCCGTTTTCGGTGACACCTTCGATGAGCGTAACGCCGCCCTGGATCTGCGGCGGCAGCGGCTTGACCCGTGCGCCTTGCGTGATCTGGACAAAATTCTGCAACACGATCGACATGCCGATGGCAGTGATCAGCGGCGCCAGCCGGAAAGATCCGCGCAATGGCCTGTAGGCCAGCCGCTCCACCGTCCAGCCCCAGGCGGAGGTGAAAAGCATCGAGACAAGAAGCGTGATGAAGAGGATCAGCGGCAACGCTGAAATTCCAAGTGCCACCAGCGCCAGGAAAGTCGCGAGCGCGATGAACGAACCAACCATGAAGATGTCACCATGGGCAAAGTTGATCATGCCGATGATGCCATAGACCATGGTGTAGCCGATGGCGATAAGCCCATAAATGGAGCCCAGTGTGAGCCCATTGATAAGCTGTTGCAGAAAATATTCCATGAGGTAGCTGTCCCTCTCGTCTTTTTATGGGGGGTGCTTTCATTGCACCCTCTTGGTCCCTTGAGACTCTATAGCGTGTTTTTCAACAGCGAGAATAGGAAAAGTTGGTGCAGCATGGATTTTCAGGTGTTCAATCGATTTGGAAGCGAATGAACAGTGAAATCCACGGCCTTCCGCGTCTTCACGCCGCGATGGTGGTGGATGCAACGCGATGGTTTCCTGCAGTGCGTTCAAATGACGTGGCGCGCCCGAACAGATAGCGCGGCACGATCAACTCTGTCTTATCGATTCGACCGTTGAACCTGAGCGCTCAAGGGCCCTTGGGCATGAAATCCTTCGCCGCTTGGCTTGTTGTCGGCAATGCTTCAGGGTTTGATCACGTATCCGCCTGGCGCATTTGCCCAGGGAAAGCGCTTGACTGGCAGCGATTCCCCTCTTTTCGCGGCGAACTCGTCCCAGGCCTTGGTTTCTCCTGGCCATTTACTTGTGGCATACTCATCGAGGATCAGAACGCCTCCGGGGACTAACCGATCCCAGCAATTCTCGAGGATTGCATAAGTGGGTTCATAGATGTCCACGTCGATGTTGATCAGGCAGAAGCGGGCTTCGGCATTGGCGCCAAGCCACTCAGGCAGGCTTTCGACGATATTGCCAATGATGATGCTGCCACGGTTGGCGGGAATGACCGAATCCTGGTTGTGAAGTTCGAGAAGAAGCTTGAATTCCTCAAGGAAGGAACTTGCGCTCAGACCTCCGGTTTTTTTCTCCACAGAGGTGTCTTCGTCACCGTCTTGCTGTGACAATTCCGGGAACCCCCCAAAAGTGTCGAAGCCAAACACCTTCTTGTGTGTCGCCGTGGGCGTTAGGGTTTCAATGAACTTGTGCCAGGTGAAGTAGGAGCGTCCAAAATAGACGCCAAAATCAATATAGTGACCGGGCAGGTCCATGGTCAGCTTGAACAGCTCATAGTGTGCGAGTTGTCGAATGAAGCTTCTTCGGCTCGCGTAGACCGGAACCAGATCAAGGTAGTGACGCAAGTCGTGCGGGTACTTGTCGGTTATTGTCTTCAGTTTCTCAAAAAATGAATCTTCACCGCTGGAGGGGTAGAAAAACATATCTTCGGGAGGATTCATTTTTGCGTGGTCCTTGCTTTCGAGCGTTATCTCGAGTTGGGGAGATCATGAAGAGGGTGGGGCAATCTCAATTCTGGAGATTGAGGCTTCCGAACGTGCGGGCCCCAATCTCCCGGTTTGTCAGTACAGCCTGCCCTCTAGCAGATGAACCGGAAACATCATGGTGTCGAGAATGCCGTAGAATTCCGCTGCGGATTCCGCGTTGCCGATACCCATGTCAAATCGAAGTTCATTGTTGTGAAACCCGACAAAGTTCGGAATGTCGGTGCGGAATTTGTACTTCGGGTCAAATGCCGCAAGTGCGTCTTTGCCGCGCCATTGAACAATTGCCTGCCGATAGGCATCTTTGCGGGCTTCGAAGAGTTTGCGATCGGACTGGCTTTCGCAGTCATGCGCACAGGCCTTGATGAAATTGTCTTCCCATGCCGTGATTTCGATACCCTGCTCCTGCTTGAAGGCTTCGATCACATGGCCAATCTGAGCGGTGATCCCGAGTTCGATGGGGAAGGGAAAATTCGCTGCTTCGATCTTTCCATCCATTTCCCTTAGGAAGGTTTCAATCACGGTACGCGCTGATTTTTCGTCCCGCAGTCCCATCGTGTTTGACGCCTTGCAAGCTCCGAATACCGACATTGGGCGTTCAAAATAGACAAAGCTGTTGGCGACCATCAACGTCCGGCAGATATTGTCGTAATCGACAATGGGATGTCCAAAATACTGACCCGAAAACGTGTCGCGGATGTCCTCAAGCAGGGTGCGCTTGACCGCGCCGTGGTAGACGCCGAAGGGACAATTCGGCCGGTCAACCGCGTCTTCCCAGAAGAACAGCTTTCGGATCATGTCTTCCTTCTTGATCCTCATCAGATGATTGCCGTTCGACATCTTGGTGGTTTCTGGGCCGCTGCGTGCTTCCGGCCAGATGAAATGCAGCCGTCCCCATGTCAGCGCATCCGCATCGGGCACGACCTTCTTGGTAACCCGGATCACTTCGCAAAGTTCGGGGTCAAGATAGTCGTCGTCGCCGATGAAACTGACCCATTCACCCGATGTTTCCCGAACGATCCGCTCCCAGTTCGCCCGCATCGACAAGACCTTGTCCACAGGTGCCAGCAGCTTGAGCCTTGGGTCGGCGCAGTTTTCGACAAACTCTGCCAGCGGTGCGGCGTCATCGGAATTGTCAGCCACAACCACTTCGAAGTCGTCTCGTTCGGAAGACAGCATTTCCCTTACCGCCGACATCGCATAGATCTGTCGATTGCGGGTAGGGATGCAGATTGAAAGCAACGTCATGCCGCAAACGCCTGTCTTGCTGAAACCAGATACTTGACGGGCAGCAGGAAGGATTCAGCAAAGTGATAGAATTCGGCAGGCGTCTTGATCTTCGGAAGCCCGCTCTCACGGATATACAGATATCCCCGGTGCACTCCGGTAAGCTCGTTTTGTGATTTTGCCGGAGTGAAGTGTTCAGGCGGATTGAAATGGGAAGCCCATGCGCCGTCCTCGAATGCCGCAAAACCCCGTTTCAATCCTTCGACCTTGATCCGGTATTCCTCAACCGTTCGCGACGTCAGGCATTCCTGCAGTGCTGAGTGAGCAAAATTCTCCTGGAACCCTTCATTTTCGACGCCGTACTTGCGGCAGAACCACCAGGTTGCTGCTGCAATCGACGAAATGATGGCGAGCCCGGGGAGCTTGGGCGAGAACGGAAAATCGTGCCCCTGAACCTGCTGGTCGTCGCCCAGCTCGCGATAGAAATCGTCAACCAGCTTCTGCATGACTTCAAATGACTGGGTGCTGGCCGAATTGGAGGCAGCGCAAGCCCCAAGAACCGAAAACGGGCGCTGACAGTAAATCATCGCCTTGGCTTCGATTATGACCTTGCAGATATTGTCAAAATCAACGGTCGGATGCTCGAAATAGCGATTGCTGAATTTTCGCTTGATCCGCTCCATCAGCGAGCGGCGGACCGCGCCATGGTAGATACCGAACCCGCCAGCAGGGCGTTTTTCCCGTTGGCTCCAGCGATACAATTGATCACGCAGGATCTTCCTGTCGGGAACATTGGTGCCGTGGCCAACCGGCACTGCGGCGAGTGTTGTAATCCTGCGGTTGTCGGGCCAGTTGAAGTTCAGACGAGCCCAACCCACCACTTCAAGATCTGGTTGGTCGCGTTCATACCGGCGAATCAACTGAAGCACGCTGGCGTCAATATGGTCATCGTCGCCGATCATGCAGACCCAGCGGCCCCGGACCTCGGTCATTGCGCGCTCCCAGTTGTCGATCATCGAGAGAGCGGTGTCAGCCGGAGGCAAAAGCCTGAATCGGCTATCATTCAACTGGGTGCGAAAGTAATCGCCAAGAACCGTGGCATCGTCTGAATTGTCTGCAACAATCACTTCGAAATCGGTTTCTTTCGACTCCGAAATGGCCTTGATGGCTTCGATGCAATAGCTTTGCCTGTTTCGCGTCGGAATACAGATCGTCAAGTACACCAAAGTTGAAGCCCCTGTGTGACACCAAATGCCAATATTAGAATACAGAAATTAGCTTGTGTGACGCTGACCCGGCATCGCTGACACTTGTGGTCGCAAAGTAGTGAAAATGGTGCTTTAAGCTGCTGAAGCTGACATTGTGTCGTAACTAAGCCCTTCCATGTATTGGTCAAACCGCAGGTGCCGCTCAGGCCCTCGGTGAAAGATCCAGATCAGGATAGTAGGCCTTGAAATGGGCCAGACTGCCTTTGGATGCCGCTTGTCCCATCTGCGAACAGGAATCCGTGTCGCCGGGTCCACCTTGCATGGCTTCATACCAGTGCCTCGGCGTGGGCCCCAATGCCCCGGCAAAATCGGGCGTCCGCTTGGGCTTAAGCATCGCTGCCTGCCACAGTGCGCGGAAGGCAGCGATTGACCGGTCCGGCGTTTTCAGCTCGAGAACCTCTGCGCGCGCATTATCGCCCATCCGGCGCACCTCGCCCGGGTGGGCAAGCATCCAGTTCAGCAGTTGGGCGGCGTGATCGAGCGAAGTGGCAACCAGGCCCGTTTCACCATCGCGCACGATCTCCAGTTCACAGGGATTGGCAAATACCAGTGGTGCGCATCCCAGTGACATCGCCTCCACAAGCGCGTTCTCCGCCGTACCGAAATGGAACGGCTGCAGCAGGTAGAGAAACACCGAAGTCTGCGAAAGCGCGGCAAGCGGATCCTTTGTATGACCGCGCAATTGAAAGCGGTCGGGATGTGTCATCGATGCGATCGCGTCACGCACCGGGCTGCATGCTGCAACGTCGCCCCAGACATTGACCACAACGTCATTGTGTTCAAGCCGGTCGATGACGTCCATCATAGCCGGACTCATCTTGGTGAACTCGACGGTGCCAAGATAGCTGACGCCAATTTTCTCGCGGTCCGAAGCTGCGCTGGTGCCTGCATGGCAAAATCCGCTGTTGACGACGTGTGTTCTCTCAAGCTTGCCGGCGGTCAACCCGGAAAGGTTGGGGGCCCGCCTCGAGCAGGCTGACGTGAACACGAAGTGGTCAGCAGCTTCGACCAGGCCTTCGGGAATGAACGGTGCGTTGATACCCGAGACATGGCTCCAGAAAACCGATCGCATCGCAGGCAGCGGCGCGCCAGCCAGAAGCCCGCACATCAACGGGTGGTTCCACCATTCAAACTGCACAATATCGGTAGCGGCCATCAGTTCGTGGATCTGTTGCTGATCCCGGGCAATCGTGACTGTCGCGCCGGTCTCGCGGATTTCATCGGCATATCGGCGATCGCGCGGTTCTTCTAGAAGCACGTACTCGCGTTCGGCAGCTTGCCGATCCGCCTCGCACAAGGCGGCATGCGCCTTGCCCACACCCCCGCCCAGATGGGGGGCGATGTGGACAATCTTCATTCGGCAGCGATGATCGATGCGACGCGTTTGGCACCAGGCGCGGTGACGTCAGGATCGAGTTTCACCATCTCGCGGAACCGTTCCAGCAGCATCGGGCGATAAGGGTCGATATTGTCGGGCAGGCAATGGCTCAACTGGCCACAACTGCCGCAGGTTCCATTCTCGCAACGGCGGCCCTCCAGATGCTGCAGCCTGAGCGCGTTCATCTTGTCGGAGTTCCAGACCTGTTTGATTGACTGCGCCTTGACGTCGCCGATGATCAGATCGCGCGACCAGTCAAGGAAGCAGGAGCTGACCAGGCCATCCGGGTTCACCGACATGCTGTAGAAAATGTAGGGGCAGGTTTCCGTGTTGCTGACGTCCTGCTGGTAGATGCCCTTTTCGATCTTCACGCCGGTGTGCTTCTCGATGTCGAATTCGGGCCAGCAGGGTGCGAAATTCTCGACAAAGATCCGGTCGCAATGGTCGCCAAATGTGTCGAAGAACAATTCCCGTTCACCTGGCTGCAGTAGTTCGCCGGGAATCTTGATCGAGATTTCCATATCGCCCTTGTTGGCGTAGACCCATTTGACGTTGTCGACAAAGCCGGCAAAATCGAAATTGAACTTGGTGAAACGCTGGTAGGTGTCCTTGGTCATGCCGTCGACGGAAATGTTGATCTTGTCGAGGCCGGCTTCAATGACGGGTCCCATTCTTTCGGGCGTCAGGAATGTGCCGTTCGTGGTCGTGTCGATATAGTCGACATGGCCGCTCTGCTTGGCATAGGCGATCATGTCTGCCAGACGCTTGTTCAGAAACGGTTCGCCATCCTTGTAAAGCCGCAAGACCTTGATCGGCTTGCCGAACTCTCCGAGATCGTCGATGATCTTGGTGAAAAGGTCATACTTCATTGCGCCCTGGAACCGGCCGGTGTCGGCAATCATGTCCCGGTGTCCGGTGGGGCAGAAGGTGCATTTGAAATTGCACGCGCTTGAAGGATCCACGAACACCACGAAGGGGGTCTCAAGCGGAATGACTGTTTCAAGCGCGGTCCTGTCTTCGAGATTGATCCGCGGTTTCAGCTGAGCTTTCATGACCGTGCGTCCCTTTTTGACCCTTCAACGACAAAATTTGGCACGCCAACAACCGCAGAAGGATCAAGCGGATGCGGGGCGCGGGTACCGAACTCGAGCAAGTCGCGCCGCCCATACCGGTCAGCGATAGATTCGGCGAACTGACGAATACTTACAGGACGACCAGAACAAATGTTGATTGCTCCAACCTGACCAGTATCGATGACGTCGGCGATCCGGGCGCCGGCGATGGTGACATCCATGTAGTCACGCAACTGGGTTCCTGGTCCCAGTCGCGCCTTCTCGCCGGCTTCAAGGCAGCGATTGAGGTAGGGATAAAGTCGGTTTTCATTTTCGCCCTCGCCGAAAAGGTAAAACAGGCGGCACCAGGAAAATTGCACATCGGTGGATTTGAACAGCTCGTCCAGAATCTCGAACAGGGCCAGCTTGCATGCTCCGTAGATGGTGGAAGGTGCGGTCGGGGCGTTAACATCAAGCCGGTCGGAAGGCAGGGCATACTCCATGCA
Source organism: Hoeflea sp. AS60 (assembly GCF_038900115.1). NCBI lineage: Bacteria > Pseudomonadati > Pseudomonadota > Alphaproteobacteria > Hyphomicrobiales > Rhizobiaceae > Hoeflea > Hoeflea sp. AS60. The sequence goes on from NZ_JBBMQP010000001.1 coordinate 1,715,935, forward strand.
GGTTCCAACTCCGACAAACTGTTGCACGCCCGCCCGCAAAGCGCCTTGTGCCATTCTGAAGCTGCCAGATACGCAGGCTGCGTTCCGCTCTGAATCGAGATAGTCGGCCGGGTTAACATACCAGGCGGCATGGATGACCGCGTCCGCCCCGTTGCAGCTCATTTCCCACCAGTCCGTGGATTGGGTGAACAGGTCCTCGCATTCCAGGATCGTGGCTTCAGGAAACATGCTCGCCAGCCGGCTTGCTGCTTCTGGTCGCGCTACAAGCCGAACGCCGTGGCCGTTTCTGACAAGCTGGTTGACGATCTGCGCACCGACAAAGCCGCTCCCGCCGGTCACAAGTACCACGCTCAAGGCAAGGCCCGGAAAAGCTCTGGTGTATTAACTGTCGCCACTAGACTTGTCCTGTCAGGCAAATGTGATTCTCGCACGCAGTGTTGCACAAGGGAAGCGGTCCAAAAATGATGAAAACTTCCCCCTCAGCTTCTGGGCAACGCGCGGGGTACGCTGATGCGGGGTCGGTTTACCCGTCACGCTGGTTTGATCGTGTTCCCAGCCTGTTTGAAGCACACGTGCTCTTGCAGGAACTTGCAGATCAGGCCTGTCTCGCGTCTCCCGTCGCTCCCGCCGGTCCGCTGGTGATATATGGAGCCGGTACTTTTGGCCGGATGGCGCTGGATTTCCTCAGCGACGTCGGCGTCGAACCAGCATTGGTGGTTGACGCCCGGGCTGACCAGATCCGGCACGTCGATGCCTGGAAGGGGATTGATGTAAGGGCGCCGCACGAGGTTCCCGAGCAGATCAAAGCCGAGGCGTTGCTTGCCGTCAGCATCGTCACAAGCCCGGTATCGCCGCTGATGCAGGAGCTGCAAAACCAGGGTTGGCAGAACGTCGTGCCTTTTTACGATGTGGCCGAGAGCTACCGACCATCCCATCCGCTGTCCAATGGCTGGTTTGCCGAACCGTTGCAGCCGGCGGATATGGTTGGCATCACGGAATGTCTTGATGCATGGGGGGATGATCTTTCCCGGGCCCACCACCTGAGTTTCCTTGCCTGGCGGCTTGCCCGCCAGGAGTGGCACTTCGATGGCGTATCGATCGACAATTCCAACCGGTTCTTCATACCCGAGGTTGTCGACGCGCTGAAAGACGGCGATCTTTTTCTCGACGGCGGCGCACACCACGGCAGCGTGTCAAAGGCATTTCTGGCGGCAGGCGCTCAGGAAAGCCGCATCGTTGCGTTTGAGCCTGACCAGGCCAATGCCGATCAGTTCGAAGTCTGGCACGCAAGCCTGCGTGAGCCGGTGCGCACGCGCGTTGAGCTGCGGCGCGTTGCGCTGGATGCGATATCACGGGACCGAAAATTCCATGGTGGCCTCGGGTTCATGTCCCAGCTCACCGGTGATGGCCCTCAGAGCATCGTGACCCAAACCATAGACATGGCGAACCTCGACCCCGGATTTGTCAAACTGCATCTGGAAGGCGGCGAGCTTGACGCACTCAAGGGCGGTCTTGAGACGTTTTCCAGAAGCCGGCCTGTCATTGCGGTGACCGTTTATCACAATGCGGATGGTGTCTGGCGCACGGCCTGCTGGCTGCGTCATAACTTGCACAATTATTGTCTCTTGATGCGCGTGCATAGCTGGTGCGGTACCGGCGCTGTCATCTACGCGCTCCCGAAGGAACGGATGCCCGAAGATATCGCGTGATGCTGAGGGATCGGGTTTACACGCATGAAGCGGGCGAGAAGGCAGAAAATTGGCCGTAAGTGAGGACAGATGAGCAAGCAGGAAGATGACGGCAGCCAGGTGAAAAAGCTTGATCAGAGCCTCATGGGAAGCAGAAGATCTGTCATCATGGCGGCGCTGTCGCGCAAGGCTTTCGCCACCAGTATCAAGGCGCTTGAAATCGGTGTCTGGTACGGCACCGGGTCGACAAATATCTGGCTTGATAATTTCATGCCCGGCTCGGATGTCGTGCTGGTGGATGCCTGGCGGCCTTATGCATCAAGTGCAGATGTCTTGATCGACGAATTCGGTGCGGCCAATTGGGACTATGCCAAAATGGATAGTCTGTCCTCGGAAGCCTTTCTGTCTGCCTTTCTCAATGTTCGAAAATTTGAGAATGAGCAAGATGACAAGAATGTATCGCTGATACGTGGAAAGTCGTCATCAATACTCCCGCTGCTGAAAGATGATTCGTTCGATTTCATTTATATCGACGCCGATCACAAATACGAATCCGTAAAGAGCGATATCGTCAATGCGAAAAGGTTGATCAGCAAGAAGTATGGAATTATTTGCGGAGACGATCTTGAGAAACAGCCGACCCATGAGCTGGTGGAGCTCGCAAAAAAGTACAAGGAACGAGACTATATAAAGGGTGAATATGGTTTTCACCCGGGCGTATGTCTCGCAATATTCGAGGAATTCGAGGCGGTAAACATGGTGGATGGGTTCTGGTGGGTGGTCTGCAGGAATGATGAATTTTCAACAAGTGACATCACGCCCGAGGATTTGCTCGCTGAATGACGCATCCGGTACATCGTATTGCTTCGCCAAAACCGCACGAGTAAGCCTCGCGCATCGGAACGTGTCCAACTCAAGGAAAAATCAGTGAGCCAGGAAACTGAATTCGCCGCCTATGTACAAAACAATATAGATTCCGCGGCCAATGATCCCGGTTTTGTTGGTCTCTCCCAGGTCTGGGTGCGCGAAAGCATCCGCTATAAATACGCATACAATTTCACCTGGCTTGGTCGCCCGATCATCCAGGTTCCCCAGGACACCTACGCCTACCAGGAACTCATCTGGAATTACCGGCCCGACCTGATCATCGAGACCGGCATCGCCCATGGTGGTTCTCTTGTGATGAGCGCCTCGATGCTGGCCATGCTCGATTATTGTGATGCCGTAGCGGCCGGTACCGTCCTTGATCCAAAGGCGAGCCGTCGCAAGGTTGTCGGCATCGATATCGACATCCGCCCGCACAACCGCGCCGGGATCATGGCCCATCCGATGCAGCACAAGATCCAGATGATCGAGGGATCGGCGATCGACAAGGCGATTGTCGATGAAGTCCACGCGATCGCAAAAGACTACGATAGGGTGATGGTGTTTCTCGATTCCAACCACACCCATGATCACGTGCTCGCGGAACTGCACGCCTACGCACCGCTGGTCTCGCAGGGTTCCTATTGCGTGGTCTGGGACAGCGGTGTGGAAGACCTGCCGGCGGACATGTGTGCTGACCGGCCGTGGGGCAAGGGCGACAACCCGAAGACAGCGGTGCATGCCTATCTTGCCGATCAGGAGAATGCCAACCGGTCCGGCACTGACGGCAAGCCACTGAAGTTCGAGATCGATAGCCTGATGCAGGCCAAGCTGATGATCTCGGCCGCGTCTGACGGCTTCCTGAAACGGATCTGACCGCGCACTCAGCTGTTGCGGCATGTCGTCGGAGCCGCACTTCAGTCTTGTGGCAACAGGGGCTGGATTTTCCGGTCGGGACCTGATCGATTGCGCCCGATTGAGGTGAGATTCCGGAGAGCATGATGAAGATCAAGGATGTCCAGACTTTTGTGGTTGCCAACCCGCCGCCGCAGACCGGCGGACGTTACTTCCTGTTTGTGAAACTGGTGACCGATGGCGGTGTCGTCGGGTACGGCGAAGCCTATGACGCGGCCTTCGATCCGCATCTGACCGCCAAGCTGATGGAAGACGTCGCCGCGCGCTATCTCGTGGGCCGCGATCCCCATGACATCGAGAATTTCTTCCGGCTCTGCTATTCCTCGGGCTTCTCGCAACGCCCGGACATGACCATGATGGCGTGCTGTTCGGCGCTTGAAATGGCCTGCTGGGATATAATCGGCAAGGAAGCGGGCCAGCCGGTGCACAAATTGCTCGGCGGGCGGGTGCATGAGGGCCTTCGCTCCTACACCTATCTCTATCCGGCGACCGGCAGCGCAGATCCGCTCTCCACCGACAGCCCCAAGAACGTGTACAACGACCCCGAGCTTGCAGCTGCTGCCGCAATCGAAGCCGTTCGCCAAGGCTTTACCGCGGTCAAGTTTGATCCGGCCGGCCCCTACCGTGTGCAGGGCGGGCACCAGCCGCTATTGACTGACATCGATCTGTCAGCCCGCATGGTCAAGGCTGTGCGCGAGGCCATTGGCACCAAGGCCGATATCCTGTTCGGCACCCACGGCCAGTTTACCGCAGCCGGCGCCATCCGCATGGCCCGCGCCATCGAAGCCGCCGATCCATTATGGTTTGAAGAGCCCGTGCCGCCCGACCAGATTGCTGCGATGGCGGAAGTTGCGCGGGCGACATCGATCCCGGTTGCCACCGGCGAACGCCTGGTCACCAAGCACGAATTCGCCCGCGTCATCGAAGCGCGGGCAGCAGCCATCCTGCAACCCAATCTTGGGCGCTCTGGTGGACTGCTCGAAACCAAGAAGATCGCCGGCATGGCAGAAGCCTTCGGCATCCAGATCGCGCCGCATTGCTATTGCGGGCCGCTGGTCGCCGCTGCCAACATCCAGCTTGCCGCCACGTTGCCGAACTTCCTGGTGCTTGAATCGATCAAGACCTGGGACGGGTTCTACGCCGAGGTGCTCAAGAAGAAGATCGAATGGGAGGATGGCTACGTCATCCCGTCAGACGAACCCGGCCTTGGTGTCGAGCTCGACGAGGCGGTCTGCGAGGCCAACCCCTGGGGCGGCGACATGCTGCATCTGGAAATGACCCGCGAGCCGATCCGGTTCTGATCCGCCCAGTCAGGGAAGAAAAGGGCAGGGCAGTGTCAGCTGATGCTGCCCTGGTCCCACTCGGGATCGTCAAAACTCTGGATTTCGACGCGGTAGCCGTCGGGCGAATGAAACAGCGAGCTGTAGACGCCAAACTCTTCGCTATGCTCCGGACCGCTGACATAGGTCACGCCCTTGGCTTCGAGGAAATCGCGCCAGCCGTCGACATCGGGTGACACGATGGTCAGCGTCACGCCGGCCGTCCCCTGCGGACGGTCCGGCAGGTTGCAGACGCCGATATAGCTCATTGGTGTCAGCCGGTAGATGTGGCAGGCGCCCTGATCGACCACGAAATCCAGTTCCATCACCTCGCGCAGGAAGCGCGAGCCGCGCTCCAGATCGCTGGTATAGGTGAAAACGATGGAATGGCTGATCGGTGGTCGGCTCATGGCGGGCTCCTGCAAATGATGTGGGCAAATTGCCCGCACCGCCGTGATTCGGGCAAGGGACATTTCGGCTTTGCACAGGCACGATCAAGGCTTGGCTTGACCTTGGCGTAGCAGATCGGGCAAACCGCTGCGCAACACCGGGGCCGCGGTCCTGATAGAGAGATGAAATCCAAAGGCCCAGTCGAAAGGCCTAGTCCAAAGGAACGCGCCGTGACCCGTCCCGTGCTGATCGCCCCGTCCATTCTGTCGGCAGATTTCTCCCGCCTCGGTGACGACATCGAAGGCGTCATGCGCGCCGGTGCGGACTGGATCCATCTTGATGTGATGGATGGCCATTTCGTCCCCAACATCACCTTTGGTCCCGGCATCATCAAGGCAGTGCGCCCGCGCACGAAAGCCGTGTTTGATTGCCATTTGATGATCGAACCTTGCGATCCCTATCTCGAGGCCTTCGCCGATGCCGGTTGCGATATCATCACGGTTCATGCCGAAGCCACCAAGCATCTTGATCGCTCGCTGCAGGCGATCCGGGCGCTCGGCAAGAAGGCCGGCGTCTCGCTCAACCCTTCTACGCCCGAAACCGTCATCGAATATGTGCTCGACCGTCTCGATCTGATCTTGCTGATGACGGTCAACCCGGGCTTCGGCGGTCAGGCCTTCATTCCGTCGGTGGTCGAAAAGGTTGCGCGGGTCAAGAAGATGATCGGTGATCGCCCGATCCACATCGAGATCGATGGCGGCGTAACCACCAAGACGGCTCCGCTGGTGACCGCTGCCGGCGCCGATGTGCTGGTCGCAGGATCCGCAGTTTTCAACGGCGCGGGCGAAGCCGATTGGGCGAAGAACATTTCGGCCATTCGCCAGGCGGCGCAAGATACAAACTGAAGTCTGCCACCAGCGTCAGAGATAGCCGGTCTGAGGCAAAAGGTCTGATGTAGATGAAAAGCCCCCGGCGCGAACCGAGGGCTTCTTTTATTCACAGCTTGAGTTGATCTCAGTCGTCGAGATCTTCAGGCAGCAGAAGATTGAGCACGATCGAGATCAGGGCTGCAGGCAGCAGGCCGCTGGTCAGCAGGATCTGCGCGGTCTTGCCAAGATGCTGCAGGGCTTCGGGCACCAGCTGCAGGCCGAGGCTGATCGACAGGGCTGTTGCGAAGATCACCATGTTGCGGCGGTTCCAGTTGACGTCGGACAACATGTTGATGCCAGCGGCGCAGACCATGCCGAACATCACAATCACGCCGCCGCCAAGCACATTGATCGGCACGGTGTTGATGATGGCGCCAATCTTCGGAATGAAGCCGCAGGCGATCAGGAACAGCGCCCCGATGGTCACCACGTGACGGCTCATGACGCCGGTCATCGCGACCAGTCCGACGTTCTGCGAGAACGATGTGTTGGGCAGGCCGCCAAACACACCTGCGACAGCAGTGCCGAGGCCGTCAGCGAAGGTTGCGCCTTCGATTTCCTTGTCGGTGGCTTCGCGGCCTGCGCCACCCTTGGTGATGCCGCTGGTGTCGCCCACGGTTTCGATTGCCGAGACGATGGCCATGAAGCACATGCCCAGAACGATTGCGACGTTGAAATCAAAGCCCCACTTGAACGGGATCGGCGGTGCGAAATAGCTGGCGCGCGCCAGATTGCCGAAATTCACCTGACCCATCATCAGTGCAACGATGTAGCCGGCAATGATGCCGACCAGCACTGCAGCCACGGCAGCAAAGCCGCGGGTGAAGAACTTTATTGCCAGCGTGACCACGATCACCACCAGAGCCGGGATCCACATTGCCAGGCTGCCGAATTCCGGCTTGCCCATCAGCGGCACGCCACCGGCAGCGTACTGCACGCCGACTTTGACCAGCGCCAGGCCGATCATCAGGACGATAAGCCCGGTCACCAATGGCGGCAGGGCGTAGCGAATGCGGCCTACAAAAAAGCCGAGGCAGAAGTGGAAAACACCACCGATCATCACCCCGGTCATCAGACCGGCCAGACCGGCTGTGCCCAGCCCCGCAACGGCCGGGATCATGACTGGAACGAAGGCGAAGCTGGTACCCTGAACGATCGGCAACCGTGCGCCCACCGGGCCCATGCCGATGGTCTGCAACAAGGTGGCAATACCTGCGAACAGCATCGACATCTGGATCATGTAGGTCATGTCGGGAAACCCGAGCGCGCCCTGGTCCGAGCCGAAGCCGATGCCGGCAGCGCCAGCCACGATGATGGCCGGCGTGACGTTGGAGACAAACATGGCCAGCACATGCTGGATGCCCAGCGGTACGGCCTTGATAAGCGGTGGCGTATAGTTTGGATCGCGCAGTTGTTCTGCGGTCCCGATCGATGAGTCTGCCATAAGGTTGGTCCTTTTTCCCTCAGGGGCACGTGTCCCACCGGTTCGCCGCCCCCCATTGCTGCGAACCAGTTGAATTGCCGGTTTTTGTCGATCTTCCAGGAATCCGGGCAGATTTATCTCTGCTACCCTATCGCTGTCCTGGTCGGTGTCTCCAAAAGGCAATACTCATGCCGCCGAAAAGGCGTCACGAACCTTATGCGAGCCGTCCTGTCAGTTTCAGGCGGCTGACCCCCCCATCGGGGAAAATGTTGAGCCGGACATGTGTGACGGGCCCAATGTCATTGATATGAGCGGACAGATCATGGACATGATCAGCCTTGAGCTTCTGCTGCCCGATCAGTTCCGGCCAGAACATCGAGGACGTGATGATGCCATCGGCCGCATCCGTTCCGAATTCGCTCATGTCGGCTGCCTGTATCGAGCAGGTGTCCGGAAAATTGCCCTTGTAATATGCAGTGTCGACAATTGCGCCCGACAGCACGCCACGCGCTCCCAGAGCGATGACGATCCATTCATTGCCTGGAACGCGCCGACGGCTGGTCTCCCAGCCGTCACCCATGTTGTATCCGCGCCCTGGCGCCAGCAGGCGGTGATAGGATCCGTAATGCGCATCCGAGAAGCCGATGATCCGCCCGCCATTGAGGGACGCTGACAATTCGATGTCGCCATCGCCCACCCGTGACCGGTCCAGATAGGGCTGACCAAACACCCGCAGCCGCGCCACGCCACCGTCGGGATAGATGTGCAGTCGTACATGGGTGAAAATGTCAGACGATGTCGACGCAAGGTAATGGTGCGCGCTCGGCCCCAGCGGAGAGGTTGCCAGCACTTCGGTCCATTCCGTGCTGTCATCCGGATCGCCTGCGACGTTGCAGGCTTCGATCCGCGCAGCCGGCGGATAGTTGCCGGTGAAATGGGATGTGTCGACATCAAAACCGTCGATACGACCGGCAGCCGCCAGTCGGATGACCGCGAAATCATGTCCCAGAACGCGTTTGCGGCGGCTTTCCCAGCCGTCCATCCATTTGCCATTGTCGTCGTACTTGTCTTCGATGAACACCGCAGGCTGGTCGGCCAGCATGCGTTCAAGAGGTGCAAAGAATTCGTCGGTGACCTGAATGCCCTTGGCGCCAAGTCCCGCTGATGCAAGGTTGACGGAATTCCGCGCAAAGCCCGGGAGCTGCGCTGGCATGTGTTCACTCATCATGTATCTCCTGGACGAATAGGGCCGGTCTGGTGCGGCCGGATTTCAGCGCCCATAGTATGCAAGGAAAATACACTTCGGTTTCAAATTTTTCCTGAAGATGTTAAAGCCGCGGCACGGTCTATCTCGGCGCGGATCCCCTTGATGACGTGATCTATGAACAGTTTGACCTTCGGATCCTGCAGCCGCTTGTGCGGATAGAGACAGGAGAAGGCTTGCTGCGTCTGGGGGGTCGCAGTTGCCACTTCGACAAGGCTGCCCGCATCAAGCTGGGAGGCAACGTCATAGCGGGTCTTGCTGGCGATGCCGCAATCGGCCAGCGCCCAGGCTGTCAGCACATCGCCGTCATCGCTTTCAAGCGACCCTTCGGGATGAAACCCGCGGACTTCGCCGTTGACGACAAGGTTCCAGTAAAATTCGGTCGCGCCCGGATAGCGCAACAGCAGGCACTTGTGGTTGTTCGACATGATCTCGTCGCCACTTTCCGGCATGCCGTACTTCTTGACATAACCGGGCGAAGCGACCAGCACGCGCTCGAAATCGTGTATGGATCGCACCCTGAGATCGGAATCGGGAAGTGGCCCGAGCACGAAGGCTGCGTCGAGCCCTTCCTGTGCGATGTCGACCTTACGGTCAGACAATCTGAGCCGGACATTGATATCCGGATACTCGATCTTGAAGGCCGGGATCAGCGGCGCCACCAGTCTCTTGCCGAGAGCCAATGGTGCTGAAATGAACAGCGTCCCCTTGGGCTGAGCCGTGATTTCGGCGATACCGCCTTCGACTTCGCGGATCGTGTCGAGGATCTTGATTGCGCCCTTGTAGAACAATTCGCCATGCGCAGTGGCCCGCAGGCTGCGCGTGGTGCGGTTAAACAGCCGCACGCCGAGGCTCTTTTCCAGATCCGAAATGCGGCTTGAGGAGACTGCCGCTGAAACGCGCAGATCGCGTGCTGCAGCCGACATGCTGCCGAGCTCGTAAACCCGCACAAATGTCTTGAGCATGTCCGTATAAGCCATGAACGTCATCCCCGGTAACGCGACGGTTCAGTTGAACGCCTGAGCCCCTGATTGTCCAGAAGAAACGGAAAACAACGCCGATTAGCTTCGATGTGATGGTAATGGCTTGTCGAAAGTTCCGGCTCAGCCGTGCCGTTTCAGCCGAACCAGTGCGAGATCAAGCGCCGAGAGAAAGCGCGACCGGTCCTGCCGCGAAAACGGCGCGGGGCCGCCAACCTGTGCGCCGCCGGCTCTCAGATCCGCCATGATTGACCGTGTCGCCACCGCCATGCCGATGGAATCATGGGTGAACGGTTTGCCGGTATGGCTCATGACAGCCGAAGCCTCGGCCTTGAGGCAGCGCTCGGCGAGTAGGATGTCGGCAGTCACCACCACGGCCCGCTTTGTTACATGCTCGACAATGCGGTCGTCGGCGGCATCAAAATTGCCCGGCACGATTTCGCGTTCCACCAGCGGATCTGCTTCGATCCGGAAGAAGCTGTTGGAAACGAAGGTCACCTTGATGTCGTGGCGGAGGGCTACCTTCACGCATTCCTCGCGCACCGGACAGGCGTCGGCATCGACAAGCAGGCGGATCGGTGGGGTATCGGTGTCTGAACTGGTCATGGCTTTCCAATACCCCGTGTCACCGGCTTCGCCAAGACAGTTGCCAAGCCGTTTGCGAAGCGAGCGTCAGGCGGGCTCGCCGGCGCGGGTCAGCATGCCGAATAGATCGCGCGGATCGTCCGGATCGGCAATCATGTCGAGTTGCTGGAAGTGTCCGGTCTTCAGCGCCCGTTGATAGACATATTTCAGCGCCGAGAAATCCTCGATGGCAAACCCGACGCCGTCAAACAGCGTGATCTGCGATGCTGAGGTCCGGCCTTCTGTCTCGCCGGTGATCACCTGCCAGAGTTCGGTCACCGGATAGTCTTCCGGCATCTGCTGAATTTCGCCCTCGATCCGCGTCTGCGGCGGATACTCGACGAAAATCTGCGAGCGCAGCAGGATATCCTTGTGCAATTCGGTCTTTCCGGGGCAATCACCACCGATGGCGTTGATGTGGATGCCGTCGCCCATCATGTTGTCGGTCAGGATGGTCGCATACTGCTTGTCGGCGGTGCATGTGGTGACGATCTGCGCGCCTTCCATCGCCTCTTGCGAGGAGCGGCAGGAGATCACCTTCAGCCCGGATCCGGCAAGATTGCGTGCGCATTTCGCAGTGGCTGCGGCATCGATATCGAACAGGCGCACCTCATCGATGCCGACCACCGCCTTGAACGCCAGCGCCTGAAATTCAGACTGTGCGCCATTGCCGATCAACGCCATGACCTTCGAACCCTTTGGCGCCAGATGCCGCGCGGCCATGGATGAGGTTGCGGCTGTTCTGAGTGCCGTCAGCATGGTCATTTCCGACAGCAGCACTGGATAGCCAGAGTTCACATCTGCCAAGAGGCCAAAAGCGGTGACCGTCTGCAGGCCCTGCTTGGTGTTGGACGGGTGGCCGTTGACATATTTGAAGCCATAGAGCTCCCCGTCGGATGTTGGCATCAGCTCGATCACGCCGACATCGGAATGGCTGCCCAGACGTGGTGTCTTGTCAAACAGCGGCCAGCGGGTGAAGTCATGCTCGATGGCGTCCGCCAGTTCCTTCAGCACGGTCTCGATGCCGATGGAATGCACAAGCCGCATCATGTTTTCGACGCTGATGAAGGGCACGTAGGCAAGATGGGAAGGGGCTGTCATGGTCTGTCTCCGGGGTGAGAAGAGTGGCGGCGCTGGAATCAAATGCTGCGGTTGACGCGGTCAAACACCTTGCGGCCCATCAGGCTTGCGGTGAGATCGACCATCAGCCGTGCGGTGCGACCGCGCTCGTCGAGGAACGGGTTGAGCTCGACCAGATCGAGCGAACTGACAAGGCCGGACTCGTGCAGCAATTCCATCACCAGATGGGCTTCGCGGAAGGTCGCGCCGCCGGGCACCGTTGTGCCGACAGCGGGCGCGATCGACGGGTCAAGAAAATCGACGTCGAGCGAAACGTGCAGAAGCCCGTTGGCGGCCCGAACCTGATCCAGGAATCCGCTGAGCGGTGCAACGAAGCCGCGTTCATCCAGCTCACGCATGTCGACCGGTGTGATGCCGTTCGCGCGCAATGCGGAGCGTTCGTCGGTGTCGACGGAGCGGATGCCGAACAGGCAGATCCGGTCTGTGGGGACAGGATCGGGGAATGGCGGAAAGGCATCAAACCCGTCGAGCCCGGCAATGTATGCCATCGGTGTGCCGTGCAGATTGCCCGAGCGGGTGGTCATTGGCGTGTGAAAGTCACTGTGGGCATCGAGCCACAAGACGAACAACGGGCGCGCCTGCTTTTTGGCGTGGGCGGCTACTCCCGCGACCGTGCCAAGCGACAGACTGTGGTCGCCACCAAGAAAAACCGGAAATCCAGCGTTCATAGCCTCCTCGGCAGCCCCGGCGAGTGCCTTCGTCCAGGCGACTGTCTCTGTCAGGTGATGCACCGCTGGGTTGGCGCTGCTGGCAACGTCCAGCGCCCGCAGCGCGACATCGCCTCGGTCATCGACGGTGCAGCCCAATTCCTCAAGAGTGGAGGCCAGGCCCGCCACCCGGTAGGACGCTGGGCCCATCAGGCAGCCGGGATTGGATTGGCCGCTGTCGACGGGTGAGCCGACCAGAATGCAATGATGGTTCATGAGTGTCCCTCTGTTCGGACAAGCCGTCGCAGAGACCGCTGGCGGTTGGTATTGGAGATTTCGCCGTTCCGGGCATCAAACCGACGCTTGTGTCAGTCCGCTTTGCCATTTTGGCAAATGTGGTCGCGCGTACGTCCAGTCGAAGCTCGTATCTCAGACCGTAAATGCGAAAAAAGTTCGCTCTTTGCGAAGATGAGTTGATCGAATATAATCAAATCGAAAGCGCAATCTACCAGATCGGTAGCATTAAATGTCTACATTGGACGATATCGACATCCGCCTGATTGCAGAGCTCAGACGCGACGGGCGGGCGTCGATCTCAGATCTTGCCGGAAAGCTGAAGCTGGCCCGCGCCACCGTGCGCAGCCGCATCGAGCGGCTGATGGCCAGCGGTGAGATTGCCGGGTTCACGGCTCTCACCCGCTCAGATGTCACGGCGGCGCCTGTCAGAGGGCTGACAATGATCGGGATCGAGGGCAGGGGGACGGAACGGATCATCGCCCATCTGCAGGGTATGCTGGCGGTTCAGGCTGTGCATTCGACCAATGGTCGCTGGGATCTCATCGTCGAGCTGGCGACCGATACACTTCAGGAACTCGATGACACGCTGGTCCGAATCCGCCGTTTCGAGGGTATCACTTCGAGCGAGACCAGTCTTTTGCTGTCATCGCGGCGCGCATCGACCCGGCGTTGATCAGGTCTTCTGACCAAGGATTGAAAACTCCGCCACCGGTGAAGGGCTTTTGGCGTCCGCATTGGAACCACGGCATGTCTGTGGCGTTGAGGTAGATACACGGTATCCAAAGCCGTTCACTCGGACCTGAGTTTCTGAAAGGATCAGTGCCATGCCCCATCAGGATATGAACGCGGACATCAGAGCAATTCTTGAAGACAAAGATTTGTCCACCGCCAAAAAGGTCGAAATGCTTGAGCGCATGCGCGAGAGTGTACGTTCGGAAATGCGCGCTGCAACCGAGAGCGCGATGGTCGATGACAACGATGTGGGAGACGAGCTCAAGCAGATCGACGAGGCGCTTGAACACCTGTCTGCCGACCCTGCCTCACCCGAAGATCGCGGCGGCGCCACTTTGTAGGCGCCGCTTATTTTAGGGGACGGGAGATCAGAAGCCGATGTCGAAGCGTCGAACGACGCCGAACGACGCGCTGTACTGGTTCTTGGACCCCTGCGCTGTAATCGGTGATCTGGCCGCATCGCCTCTGAGCCGCGACCAGCCTGCATCTGCCTCGACAGCCCATGCATCGTTGACCTGATAGCGCGCACCAATTTCCAGGCCGGCGCTGTACAATCCGCCAGATGCTGTTGTCGCCGGGTAAAGAGCCGATGCCTCCGCAGCGGTAACGCCGAAATAGGTATTGGTAAATTTGGCGTTGCCGAAGTTCAAGCGCGGGCCGCCATGGAAGGTCCACTGGTCGCCGGCCCTGACGACGACATCTGCGCCGAGTTCACCACGGACGCCCTTGTGGCCGCCAAATCCCTGCCTCACCGCGCCCATCACCCGGAAGCTGCCCATCTGGTATTTTGCCGCCACACCCAGCTCGACTGCTGTGTCGATAGTTCTGAGCCCCGTCAGCTCAGGAGAATCCTTTGTCGAGCGTCTGCCGATCACATCGATTGAAGGGCTCAGCGAAAATCCCTCATCCGAACCGCCGCCAATAGTGAAGCCATTGGGGAATTCCAGGCGCTTGAGCCGGAACAGCGGAACCGGAGAAAGAACCAGCTTGCTTGCACCGAAATAGCGCGGCGTCATCTTGCCCGCGACGCCCAGTTCAAAGGAAATGCCTGGATCACCTGCATCCTGCGCCTGCGCCTGCGCCTGCGGAATGAAGGCTGCAGCAGCGGCAACAAGTGGAGCGACGGTGAAACGAAAAGCTTTGATCATAGTCTGGTCCCGGCATTACGGATTACGAACTGGGTTTCAAACACCATAATTGGCGAAGGTTAACAAGCCGAAGCCGTGGATAAGATGGACGCAGCTTTGAACTATTTCTGTAGGGTGCACTCCTTTCTTGGTTGCGCACGACCAATCGCTTCAAAGTCTCCACAAACGCCTTGCATTGCCTGAAAGCAGCTTCTGCTTTTCATCGGCACTGGCGCCGTTCAAAAGCGCATGGGTGGCCGCGACCCAGGCCAGAAGTCCGCCGCCGGGCGTGCAGACCGGCCAGTCGCTGCCCCAGACAACGCGATCCCACCCAAAACTTGAAATCGTGTGCTCGGCCCATGGCCGCAGTGTTTCCGCGATCCATGTGTCGGGATCGGCATAGGCCACGACGCCCGAAATCTTGGCAACCACGTTGGGCCGTTTGGCAAGCTCGGCAATGTTGTCGTGCCAAGGCTGTCGCACATCGCCCTTGATGTCGGGAACACCGCAATGATCGAGGACGAAGGTGACGTCAGGGGCGAGGTCGGCCAAGGCCATTGCGTTGGGCAATTGGTGCGGCAGCATGCAGATATCGAAAGTCAGCCCGGAGCCGGACATGCGCGCGATATTCTCCCGGAACAATGGCTGCTCGGACAATTCGTCCGGCACGACGTGCAGAACGCGGCGGAACCCCTTGACCATAGGATTCTGGCGCTGGCGATCTAGGTAGGCGGCAAATCCCGCATGCTCCGGCCGGCAGGAGGCGATGGCGCCTGCGATCAGGCTGCCGGGACGACTGGCGAGCGTTTCGATATAGTTGGTTTCGTCCTCGATGCGCTCCTCCGCGACATCGACTTCCATGTGCAGCGCACACGAGATCCCGGCACGACGGGCTTCCAGCTCATAAGCGGCATAGGGCCAGGCCTGGTTCAGCGCTGGCACGTTCGCAAGCCAGGGGTAATCCAGCACCCACGGATCGACAACGTGCAGATGGGTATCGATGATCATGCTGGTCCCTTTTCGTAAGCGCTGGCTTTCCAAGTCTGGCTGCCACCCGGATATTCCCACACCAGATGGTTTACTCAAACAGCAATTCAGGTTGTAGTGTCAAAATCCGATAGGGGCTTTTGGCGGCTGCTTATGTGGTGCTGAACGACAATCACATCTATAGCAGCAAGGGAAGGCGGAAGTCCGCCGAGCGGAAACTGGGGGGAGACAATATGCCAGACTGGGTCAAGGACAGGACGGTGCTGGTGACGGCCGCCGGACAGGGCATCGGGCGCGCAACGGCGATTGCCTTTACTGCAGCCGGCGCACGTGTCATTGCCACTGACATCAATGAGGCGGCCCTGGCGGAGCTGACATCGGAAACCGGCATTGAAACCCGCAGGCTCGATGTTCTCGATGCTGCCGATATCGCAGCCGCCGTTGCCGCTGTCGGCCCGGTCGATGTGCTGTTCAATGGCGCGGGCTTTGTGCATGCGGGCTCCATCCTCGAGATGAAGGAGGAAGACTTCGAGTTCGCCATGGATCTCAATGTCCGCTCGATGATCCGCACCATCCGCGCGGTGTTGCCGACGATGATCGAGCGCGGCGGCGGGGCAATCATCAACATGTCTTCGGTGGCGAGCTCGATCAAGGGTGTGCCCAACCGCTTCGCCTATTCCACCACCAAGGCGGCCGTTGTCGGCCTGACCAAGTCGGTTGCCGCCGATTATGTCGGGCATGGCATCCGTTGCAACGCGATCTGCCCCGGCACCGTCGAGAGCCCGTCACTGCAGGACCGCATGCGGGCGCAGGGAGATTATGAGGCCGCACGCGCTGCCTTCATCGCGCGCCAGCCGATGGGCAGGCTCGGATCACCCGAAGAAATCGCCGACCTCGCGGTTTACCTCGCCAACGCAACCTACACCTCGGGCCAGGCCTACGCCATCGACGGCGGCTGGACGATCTAACGACGGCGCAGTCGCCAAGGTCGCCATGGCCTGTGGGCGAACAGCGTCGTCGGCTTCTCAATCGAGTTGAAACCGCTATCAATGAACCCGACCATATTCAATCAGGCCTGTATCACTGCAGCCCGACCGGCCAAATCAGACACAAGGATCACATGATATGAAACTGCTTCGCGTTGGCGCCCCCGGACAGGAAAAGCCCGCCATTCTTGATGCTGCCGGCAAACCCCGTGACCTGTCATCTGTTGTGGATGATATCGCCGGCGAAACGCTGCTGCCCGAGACCCTTGCAAAGATCGCAGCTATCGATCCGGCGAGTTTGCCGGAACTTGACGCCGGTCGCATTGGCCCCTGCGTTGGCGAGGTCGGCAAGTTCATCTGCATCGGTCTGAACTATTCCGACCATGCTGCTGAAACCGGCGCGGAAGTGCCCAAGGAGCCGGTCATCTTCATGAAGGCTACCAGCGCTATTTGCGGACCCAACGACACGGTCCTGATCCCGCGCAAGTCGGTCAAGACAGACTGGGAGGTCGAGCTCGGCGTCATCATCGGCAAGGGCGGCGTCTACATTGATGAAGCCGATGCGATGGAGCATGTCGCGGGCTACTGCGTCATCAATGACGTCTCGGAACGCGAATTCCAGATCGAGCGCAGCGGCACCTGGGACAAGGGCAAGGGCTGCGACACCTTCGGTCCGATCGGCCCATGGCTGGTCACCCGCGATGAAGTTGCCGATCCGCAAGACCTCAAGATGTGGCTTGAAGTCGACGGTCACCGTTACCAGAACGGTTCGACCAAGACGATGGTCTTCGGCGTACAGCATATTGTGAGCTATGTGAGCCAGTTCATGAGCCTGCAGCCCGGCGACGTGATCTCCACCGGAACGCCTCCCGGCGTCGGCATGGGTCAGAAACCGCAAGTCTACCTCAAGGGCGGAGAGACCATGGAACTTGGCATCGAAGGGCTGGGCCAGCAGCGCCAGACGGTCGGCAAGGCCTGAGGCGGCGCAAAGGCGCGACACTGCGGCAGCGGTATTGAACTCGCAGGATTGGCGCCGGGGTGTCCTTGGCGCCATTTTTGCGTGTTCGGGGTTGCGAACTGGGCCAATCTGGCCGAAACATGGCCACTGCTTGTTGCCACTGGGGGGATATTTGCAATGACCGATTTCAACCTGCCTGCCGATGGCGTTTTCATCGGCCGCATCTGGTCGCCCGAGGCTCAAGGGCCTTCAGTCGTGACCATCCGTGACGGCTCCGTTGTGGACATTACGTCTAAAGACGCGCCGACCGTGCGCGACATTTGCGAGATGGAAAATCCGGCCGATTATGTGTGCAACGCGCCGGCAACTGCCGTTGGACGGCTGGCGGACATCGCCAGGAATTCCGGCCAGATGGACAAGCCGCATTTTCTGGCACCCTGCGATCTGCAGGCGGTCAAGGCCTGCGGCGTTACCTTCGCGTCCTCCATGGTCGAGCGGGTGATCGAGGAACAGGCGGCCGGCGATCCGAAGAAGGCGCTGGATATTCGCGCCCGCGTCGGAGAAGCCATTGGCGGCTCGCTGCGTAACATCAAGGCGGGCTCTACCGAGGCAGCCAATGTCAAGGCGGCGCTGATCGCCGAGGGGCTCTGGAGTCAGTATCTCGAAGTCGGCATAGGCCCGGACGCCGAGGTGTTTACCAAGGCGCCGGTGCTGTCCTCGGTAGGTCCCGGCGCAGAGGTCGGTCTGCATCCGATTTCGAAATGGAACAACCCGGAGCCGGAGATCGTGCTCGCGGTATCATCGAAGGGCAGGATCGTTGGCGCTTCGCTTGGCAATGACGTAAATCTGCGCGATGTCGAGGGCCGCTCGGCGCTGTTGCTCGGCAAGGCAAAGGACAACAATGCAAGCTGCTCCATCGGGCCGATGATCCGCCTGTTCGATGATGGCTTCACGCTTGATGACGTTCGTCAGGCGGAACTCGATCTCACGGTCACCGGCGAAGACGGCTATGAGCTCAAGGGCCACTCCTCCATGAAGGAGATCAGCCGGGATCCGGCCGATCTGGTTGCCCAGACGCTCGGTCGCCACCATCAATATCCGGACGGTATTGTGCTATTCCTTGGCACGCTGTTCGCACCAACCAAGGACAGGGATAAGCTAGGCGAAGGATTTACCCACAAGATCGGCGATATCGTCACGATTTCGTCGCTTCGACTTGGCAGTCTTACAAACACTGTGCGGCTTTCAACCGAGTGTCGGGAATGGACATTCGGTGTCGCCTCTTTTATGCGGAACCTCGCCGCGCGAAATCTTATCTGACTGGAGAATGACATGCTGACGGGAAAACATCTGATTGCCGGAAACTGGATCGCAGGTGACGCGACCTTCAAGAGCGAGCCGGCCCATGGCGACGCCCATGAATTTTCGGTCGGCACGCCTGCCCATGTCGATGCTGCGGCAAAGGCTGCCGAGGAAGCCTTCTGGAGCTTTGGCTATTCCACCCGCGCCCAGCGGGCAGAACTCTTGAATGCCATCGCTGACGAGATCGAGGCACGCGGCGAAGAAATCACCGCCATCGGAACTTCGGAATCCGGCCTGCCGGAAGCCCGGTTGCAGGGCGAGCGTGGCCGCACGACCGGCCAGCTGCGCCTGTTCGCAAGCCACATCGAAAAGGGTGACTATCTTGATCGTCGTCATGACGAGGCGCTGCCGGATCGTGCACCACTGCCGCGTCCCGACCTGCGCATGATCCAGCGCCCGATCGGCCCCGTAGCTGTCTTTGGCGCATCCAACTTCCCGCTCGCCTTCTCCACCGCAGGCGGCGACACCGCGGCGGCATTGGCGGCCGGTTGCCCGGTTGTGGTCAAGGGCCATTCCGCCCATCCAGGCACAGGTGAGATTGTCGCTCAGGCCATTGATGCGGCTATCAAGAAGCTCGGCATGCATCCCGGCATCTTTTCGCTGATCCAGGGCGGCACCCGCGAAGTTGGCCAGAGCCTGGTTCAGCACCCGCTGATCAAGGCCGTCGGCTTCACCGGATCTCTCGGTGGCGGTCGCGCCTTGTTTGATCTCTGCGCCCAGCGTCCGGAGCCGATCCCGTTCTTTGGCGAACTGGGTTCGGTCAATCCGATGTTCCTTCTGCCCGAAGCCGTCAAGGCGCGTGGCGAGGCCATTGGCAAGGGCTGGGCTGGATCCCTGACCATGGGCGCAGGCCAGTTCTGCACTAACCCCGGCATTTCGGTGGTCATCGACAGCCCGGAGGCTGACACTTTCATTAAAGCGGCAACGACTGCGCTTGAACCGGTTGGCGCACAGACAATGCTGACCGACGGCATCGCAAAGTCATACCGCGCCGGACGTGACCGGGTCGCGGGCGTCAAGGGCGTGCAGGAACTGCTGACCTCGACCTGCGATCTGCGCAACGCAACACCCTATCTGTACGCCACGACCGGAGCTGAATGGCTCGACAATGAGGTGCTCGGCGAAGAGGTGTTCGGACCGCTCGGGCTGATCGTCAAGGTCGCGGATTTCGACGAGATGATGAAGGTCGCGAAAAGCCTTCACGGACAGCTGACCTGCACCTTGCACCTTGATGGGGGCGACACCGAGCATGGCCGCAAGCTGATGCCGGTGCTTGAGCGCAAGGCGGGCAGGGTGCTCGCCAACGGCTTCCCGACCGGTGTCGAGGTGGCTGATTCAATGGTCCACGGCGGCCCCTATCCGGCATCGACCAATTTCGGCGCAACTTCGGTCGGCACACTCTCGATCCGGCGCTTTCTGCGCCCGGTCTGCTTCCAGGGCATGCCCGCCGATTTGCTTCCAGAAGACTTCGACTGAAAATAGCAACCAGTCGTCGCCAATGATGCCGGCCTCATCTTGTCCAAAAGACAGGATGAGGCCGGTTTTCGTTTGTCTGGACTGCACATGCAGTCGCAATAGGCCGTCAGCAGGGCTTCATCCGCCGGCGAACCCCAAGCTGCTGGCACAAGCCAATAAGTGAAAGGCACCCGGCATTTAGCAAAGACACAAGCCGAATTCGCGATTGCGGCTCTACAAAAGGTAGTTTAGTCCAAGTTGAATGTTGAACTCCGTGCTTATCGTTGCGGCAGGCCGCGGCCATCGTCTGGGTGGCGAGATCCCGAAGCAGTTTCTACCCGTCGGCGGGGTCTGCTCGCTGCGTCGTGTGGTGGACGCGTTTCTGGTTCTTGATGCGATCGACCTGCTGCGCGTTGTTATTCACCCCGATGATCAGATCCTTTGCCAAGAGGCGTTAGCGGGCATTGATGATCAGCGTTTGCTTGCTCCCGTGCATGGAGGCAGCACGCGTGCCCAGTCGGTGCGCCTGGGCCTGGAATCCTTTTGCGATACGAACACCCAAAAAATCCTGATCCATGATGCTGCCCGGCCCTTCATCCCTGTCGAAGTGATCGAAGCCGTTCTGGGAGCGCTCGATGAGGTGGAAGGTGCATTCGCAGCCCTTCCCGTCGTTGATGCGCTGTGGAGCTCGGAAGGAAACGCCGCCGTCGCTCCGGTTTCCCGGGAAGGGCTCTGGCGTGCGCAGACGCCGCAGGGGTTTCACTTCGGCCCCATTCTGGCAGCCCATCGCGGTCATGACGGCGAGGTCCATGATGATGTGGCGGTCGCGCGTGCGGCGGGCATGACGGTTCGTATTGTCGAAGGGGCTGAAGCGAATTTCAAGATCACCACCGCCGCCGATCTTGAACGGGCAAGCGCGGAACTGATGCGGTTGGAGCGGATGTCCAGTCAACCCGATTGAGCAAGGGATGCAGTGGAGAGGCTTGCCGGTCAGCCAGCCTCTCCAGCAGTTGAACTCATTCCATGTTGACGGCGCGCCGCCGCGCAACATCGATGTGCGCCTGCATCGCGATGGCCGCAGCCTCGGGGTCACGCTTCTCGATCGCTTCGATGATGCTCATATGCTCGCCCATCACTGACGGGATCATTGACACATAAAGCCGTGTTTCGGCAAGCCGGATAAGCTTGATCTTGATCCAGTTGACCCGGTAGGCCTGCGTGATGATCTCGTTGCCGAGCGCATCGATGATCGCCTCGTGCAGCTGCAGGTCCACGGCTTCCGCGTCCTGCATCAACCCATCCACATCGCCTCGCTGATTCCGTTCGAGGATTTCCTGATGGCGGGCCCGCAGGATTGCGATCAACTTTGGATCGGCACTCGAAGCGAAATGCCGCACAGCGGCCACTTCGATGAACTCGCGGAATTGATACGCGTTGCGCACCAGATTGAGGTCCACCTGCGGCACCTGCATGCCGCGCTGCGGCGCTGTGCGGATCAGCCCCTCGGCTTCGAGCCGTGGGACCAGTTCGCGGATCGCGCCGAGCGGAAACCCGGTGATCTCCACCAGTTCGCGCTGGGTGATGAACTGTCCCGGTTTGATCTCCTGCGACAACAGGCTTTTTGTGTATCCCTCATAGGCCTGCTCGCGCAGCTTCAGCGGTTCACCATCCTTGTTGTGCGGCGGCAAGATCATCTTATGTCCTCAGGCAACGGCCATGATGGTGTCAAAGGCTTCAACCAGTTTCGATCTCCGTTCGGCGCTCAGTTCGCTCAACGGTGGCCGCACGGCATCGAAAGCAGAATCCCGCGCCAGATGTCCTACCAGAACCTTGACTGCCGGTGTAACCGGATTTGCAACAATCAGGTCGACCAGATCGATGACCATCTTGCCATCGCCACCGGAATGGATCACCGGAACCAGCAGTTCCGGCGCGATGTTGGCAAGCCCGCAGATCGATCCTTCGGCGCCCTTGGCCATGGCACGCGGCAACAGCCGCTCGTCGCCGACCAGAACCGAGATGTCGCCATGTGCGGCGAGATAGCGTTCCGCCGTGGCCCAGTCGCCCGAGGAGTCCTTGATGCCGGTGATCACGCCGGGCCAGGCCTTGCGCAGGCGGGTGATCAGTTCTGGCGACAGGCCAACCGATGTCTGGCTTGGAATATGATACATGATGACACCACGAAGGCTTTTGCCGATGCGCTCGAACACCTGGTTGAACCAGCTGTAGAGGCCCTCGTCATCCACGCCTTTCATGTAGAACGGCGGAGCCATCAGAAGACCTGCTGCGCCGGCATCAAGGGCCGCCTTAGACTGCGCCACTGCATCGTCGATGGCTGAAGCCATGATGCCGACCTGAATGCGCGTGTCTGCCGGAAGTATCTCTTTCAGCGCGTCATACATTGCGTTGCGCTCGTCAAGCGAAAGGCCATAGCCCTCGCCGGTGGTTCCGCACAAGGTGACGCTGTCACAGCCGCGCGCGAGAACGGCGCGTGCGTGCCTGGCAAGCTTGGGAAGGTCGACTGCGCCGGACGCGGTGTAGGGGGTAACCAGGGCAGCGGAAAGGCCAAAGATAGGTTTGTTCATAAATAGTGCGCCAGTTGGTTGTTGCTAACATGTTAGTTGGTTTCAAGTACACGAGCCAACCGGATTGGTAAAGACCAGGCGAGCGAAATTGCCCTTGCTGACACAAGGCCAGAAGTTGGAATCGGCAGTGGAGTAAGCGACCCGATGGGCGATCCGGCGTCAGAGCGTCGCGCGGGCAGGGCAAGCGCAGGCCACTTCCGGCCAGGCTCGTAGGCGCCCAAAACGCCAGCATCCCGGGAGGCGGCTTGCCTCCCGGGATGCTCACGATGCAGGCCCGCCCGGGTTTCAGTGCCGGGTTTCAGTGATTGTCGCGTGGAACCGATTTCTGGGCGACACGCTGGAAGGAATCGGCGCCGCGCAGGACCATGCCTTCGGAAAACGGTTCGGCGAGGTCCCGGAAAATCTTCTGCCATGGGGTCTGGCTCTCGGGGATCGGGTATCCGCCCGATTTGGCCAGATCCTCAGCCCGCTGTGCCCATTCGTCCTTGGGAACCAGAGCGTCAACACGGCTCTTGCCGAGATCAATGCGGATCCGGTCGCCATTGCGCAGAAGCGCAAGACCGCCTCCGGCTGCAGCCTCTGGCGATGCATTGAGGATCGAGGGAGAAGCCGACGTTCCCGACTGGCGGCCGTCGCCGATACAAGGCAAGGCTGAGATGCCTTTTGCCAACAGGTAGCTCGGCGGCCGCATGTTGACCACTTCGGCACCGCCCGGATAGCAAAGCGGCCCCGCGCCACGCATCACCAGGATCGAATTTTCATCGATTGCCAGGCTCGGGTCGTCGATCATCCTGTTGTAATGCTCCGGTCCGTCAAAGACGACGGCAAAGCCCTCGAAGGCATCCTTGTCATCGGGATTGGACAGGTAGCGCTTGCGGAACTCGTCTGAAATCACCGAAGTCTTCATGATGGCGCTGTCAAACAGCGACCCCTTGAGATTGAGGAAGCCTGCTTCCTTCATCAGCGAGTTGGTGACCGGGCGGATCACATCGGCATTTTCAGTGACACGATTGACGCAGTTTTCCCCGATGCTGCGACCGTTGACCGTCAGGGCGCCGGGGTGGGGCAGGAGATTGGCTTTCATCAACTCGGCCACGACAGCGGGGACGCCGCCGGCCCGGTGAAAATCCTCGCCGAGATAGGCGCCGGCCGGCTGCAGATTGGTCAGCAGCGGAACATGATGCCCCAGCGTCTGCCAGTCGTCATTGTCGAGTTCGACACCGATATGCTTGGCGATGGCCACCACATGGATCGGCGCGTTGGTAGAGCCGCCGAGAGCGGAGTTGGTGACGATGACATTCTCGAAGGCTTCGCGGGTCATGATGTCGGATGGCTTGAGATCTTCGCGCACCATGTCGACGATGCGCTTGCCGGTGGCATAGGCCATCTGCCCGCGTTCGCGGTAAGGCGCCGGAATGGCGGCCGATCCCGGCAACTGCATGCCCAAGGCTTCGGCGATCGAATTCATCGTCGATGCCGTGCCCATGGTGTTGCAGTAGCCAACCGAAGGAGCCGACGAGGTGACCAGCTCGGCGAACTGCTCGTCGTCGATCTTGCCTTCGGCGTGGAGTTCCCGCGCCTTCCAGATGATCGTGCCCGACCCGGTTCTCTCGCCACGGAAATAGCCGTTCAGCATCGGTCCGACAGAGAATGCAATGGCGGGAATGTTGACAGTGGCCGCCGCCATCAGCAGTGCAGGCGTTGTCTTGTCGCAGCCGATGGTCAGTACAACACCGTCGAGCGGATAGCCGAACAGGGATTCCACCAGTCCCAGATAGGCCAAGTTACGGTCGAGCATTGCCGTCGGGCGCTTGCCGGTTTCCTGGATTGGATGCACAGGAACCTCGAACGGCACGCCGCCATTGGCGATGATGCCGTCGCGGACGCGTTTGGCGAGCTCGATGTGATGCCGGTTGCACGGAGACAGATCCGATCCGGTCTGCGCAATGGCGATGATCGGTTTGCCCGACTGAAGCTCATCGCGCGTGAGGCCGTAATTGACGTAACGCTCGATATAGAGCGCCGTCATTTCGCTGTTTTCCGGATTGTCAAACCACAGCTGTGAACGTAGCCGGGTCTTCTTGTCCTTGTCTGACATCTAAGTCTCCATTGCCGTTTGGCTTGCACTTCAAGTTGCGTGCTGTCACCCGCGCCGCAGGATCAGACACTGACTGGCGTCGCGTGTGCGATGCGCAGTGTTAGCAGCCCTTTGCGTTGACATAAATCGAATACACCGACGTTGTCGCGCAGATCGCAAGCCGGTTTCTGTTGGGCCCGAAAAAACACAGATTCGAGACAACTTCAGGGATCAGGATCTTGCCGAGAAGGTTTCCCTCCGGCGAGAAACAATGCACACCATCGCCCGCAGAAGACCAGATATTGCCTGATGCATCGAAGCGGAACCCGTCGAACAATCCGCAGTCAGAGAAAACAAAATCCTCCCCGAGCCCGAGGCTCGCGCCATCAGGGTTGACGGGATACCGACGGATCTTTGGCGCGCAATCGGGAACATGCGTGCGACCGGTGTCGGCCACGTAAAGGAATGTCTCGTCGGGCGAGAATGCCAGCCCGTTCGGCTGCACCAGGTCGCTGACCACGACCGAGACAGTGCCGTCGGGCGCACAGCGATAGACCTGCGAAGCGCCGATATCCGACGGTGCCGCATGCCCCTCATAGTCACTGTCGATGCCATAAGTCGGATCGCTGAACCAGATCGAGCCATCCGATTTGACCACGACGTCATTTGGTGAATTCAGTCTCTTGCCGTCAAAGCGGTCGGCGAGAACTCTGCGGGTGCCATCATGCTCGATCCTGCTGACGGCGCGGCCACCATGCTCGCAGCTGACAAGCCGGCCCTCGAGATCCGTGGTGTGCCCGTTCTGATGCAGGCAGGGCTGCTCAAACACTGACACAGACCCGTCCGTCCCGTCCCAGCGCATGAGCCTGTCGTTGGGGATATCGGACCACAATAGGTACTTTCCGGCAGCAGAATAAACCGGCCCCTCGCACCAGCGCGCACCGGTCCACAGCGTTTCCAGCCGCGCATTTGAATGGATCAGGCCGGAAAAGCGCGCGTCGCTGATCTCATAGAGTGGAGTGGTTGGTTTGGTCATAAATGCACCTTGTTACCGCGCCCGTAAACCAGAAGCATACAGACAATTACCGATCCATAAATCACCTGGCGTCCGGCTTCAGGCATTTGCATGATCGACAGCACAGAGTTCAAGAGCACGATCAGAATGACGCCAATCAGGGTTCCGATGTACCGGCCCTGACCGCCCAGAATGCGGGTGCCGCCGATGACCACTGCGGCGATTGCGGGTAGCAAAAATGCGTTGCCCATTCCCTGGAATGCTCTCGCCGAATAGCCAGCCAGCATCACGCCAGCGAGGGCTGCGCAGATGCCCGAGACAACAAACGAGCCGAGGATCACCCGGCGTGTGCGAATGCCTGAGAGATACGCCGCCATCTCGCGATTGCCGGTCACATAGATCTCGCGACCAAACGCTGTTCGCTTGAGCATGATAGCGATGACAACGGACACAGCCATCCAGACGAATATGGCGTTGGGAATGCCGAGAATCTTGCTCGATGCAAGGATCCGCATCAAGGGTGTCGCTGCATCCTGCGGCGCAAAACCGCCGGTATGGGCGACCATCAACCCGCGCAACACCGAATCCACACCGAGGGTGAAAATCATCGACGGCACCCGCAGATAGGCAACGCCAAACCCGTTGACCAGCCCGACGCCAGCGCCAATCGCAATGCCGACGGGGATCGCCATGTCTCCGCCCACTGTCGTTGCCATCATTGCTGCAGCCGTCATCGTCCAGGCGACGCTCAGATCGATGTGTCCCAGCAGAATGACTACCATCATGCCGGCTGCGACAATTCCGAGAAACGAGCCGGTTTGCAATTGCTGCAGCAGGTAACCCGGAGACAGAAGTGGCGCCGTACCCTGCGTCGAAAGCGTGTAGACGGTGCCGATTGCCAGAATGACCAGAATGAAGGCTGACGCGATCAGGATCGGCTTGTCTTCAGGCTTCAGGCTGGGGATCGAAAATTTCATGGCCATCGCTCCTATCTGAAAAGGTTGAGCCGGTTTTTGACCTGCAGGGTTCTGATCGCGCCAAGACTGACGGCGACCAGAAGAACCAGGCCTTCAACCAGTGGCTGGAGCAGGGGATCTATGGAGACCACGCGGAAATAGAACGAGATGACGCGCAGGATCAGCGCGCCGACAAGCGACCCGATGGCCCCGCCGACGCCACCGAGCAGCGATGTGCCGCCAACCACCACGGCTGCGATGGAGTTGAGCGTATAGGCGCCGGCCTGGGTGACATCGGCATTACCCGACGACGTCTGGATGGCGAGATACAATCCCGCGCAAGCTGCAAAGAAGCCTGCCAGCGTGAACGCGGCGATCTTGGCGCGATTGAGCGGAAGACCGGACATGTAGGCAGCCCCTTCCGCCGAGCCGATGGCGTAGATCGTGCGACCGGTGACCGTTCGCTTGAACGGAAGCCAGACCCCGAAGGCGATCACGACAACGATCAGCAACGGCACCGGAAACCAGGAAATCGTCTGGAACCAGGCCGCATCTGCATCAAACAATCCGTAAGTGTCGACAAATTCATAGAGGTCGTTGGTCAGCGCCCAGCTGATGTCATCATCCACATTGCCGCCCGGTATCGGCCGGATGAAAAGCGCAAGCCCGACGGCAATGGCTCCGGTTGCCAGTGTCGCGATGATCGGCTGCAAACGGCCATAGACAACGATCAGCCCGTTCATCAGACCGAAGGCCGTGCCGCTCGCCAGCGTGATGATCATCCCGAACACGATCTGCAGCGGTGACCCGTGCACCACTACGGAGGCGATGCAATTTGCAAGTGTCATCACGGCGCCAACAGAGAGGTCGAGCCCCCCGAGCAGTACCGGAACTGTCTGCGCCATTGCCAGAAACACGATTGCCACGGATTCATTGGTGTTCTGGATAAGCACCGCCGCCGAGAAACCGCGCGGGTGGATGAAATTGTAGACAAGGTAAAGCGCCGCGAGCATCGCGATGGCGCTGTAGAACGCGACATTCTGCCGAATATTTGTGGCGAGCGCGGAGCGGGTGTCAGCCATGCTGGGCTCCTGCTGTCCGTGAGGGTACCTGTGTGCCGACGTTAAGCGAAGCCGCAACGATTGCTTCTTCGGTGATCGCGTCGCCGGTCAGCTTGGAGACGATCTCTCCATCATACATCACCACCACCCGGTCACAGCAGCCGATCAGTTCGGCATAATCGCTTGAGTACAACAGGATCGTCTTCCCCCGGTCTGCGAGTTCGCGAATGAGCCTGTAGATTTCCTGTTTCGTGCCGACATCAATGCCGCGCGTCGGATCGTTGAGCAGGATCACATCTGGATCCGTCATCAGCCATTTTGCGATCACGACTTTCTGCTGGTTTCCGCCCGAAAGGGTCGAAACGATGTCATCCGGGCTGGCGACCTTGATCTGCAGTTTTGCGATACCGTCGGATACGGCCTGCCTGGCCTTGTCCTGATTGATGAACGGCCCGTCGGAAACGCGGCCATAGGAGGCGGCAAGCAGATTGTCCGCGATCGACATGGCCAGCATCAGGCCCTCGGTCTTGCGATCTTCCGGCACCAGCGCGATACGCATGGCGGCCCCCTTTGCTTCCGCAGGCGAGACTGGCCGGATCGGTTGGCCATCAATCGTGACATCGCCGTTCAATCCCCGCAGCACTCCGAACAGACCCAGAAGCAATTCCTTCTGGCCTTGTCCGTCCAGCCCGCCGAGCCCCACAATCTCGCCCTTGCCGACACTCAGGTTGATGCCCTTGAGCTGGCCTTCCCAGGCCAGATTGTCGATTGTCAGATAGGCAGGTTTTGGCGTCGGCGCCGGTTTGGGCGGATAATGCGCCGTGACCTCGCGACCAATCATCAGCTTGACGATCTCGCCTTCCGAATGCGCGCCCTTGGCAAAGGTCTCGATGTGTTGGCCGTTGCGGAAGACAGAGAGCGTGTCGCAGAGCTTGTCGATCTCCTGCATGCGGTGGGAAATGAACAGGCTGGCAACGTTGCGCGCCTTCAGATCCGCAAGCAGGCCGTAAACGGTTTCCACATCGCGGCTGGTAAGCGCAGACGTGGCTTCATCGAGAATAAGAACTTTCGGATCCTTGCCGAGTGCCTTGGCAATCTCAACCATTTGCCGGCGCGACAGCGATAGTTCGCGCACCAGGGAGTTCGGATCGACATCCTCGCATTTGATCCGCGCCAGCAACTCTTCTGCCCGGCGGCGCTGCGCACGCTTGTCGATCAGGCCGAATTTGCGCGGCGGAGACGAGATCGAGATATTGTCGGCAACCGACAGGTCCGGCACAAGTGACAGTTCCTGGAAGATGCAGACGATGCCTGAGGCGGCAGCCTGCGTTGGATTTGAAAACCGGACGGTTTCGCCGTTCACCTTGACGGTGCCCGTGTCAGGTTGCAGCACGCCCGACAGGATCTTGATCAGCGTCGATTTCCCGGCGCCATTTTCGCCCAGAATACCGTGGATCGTGCCGGAATGGCATTTGAGATCGACGCCCTCCAGGGCGCGTGTTCCCGAAAAATGTTTCGAGACACCAGTCAACTCGGCGATCGGACCGTCAATCGGCATTGCGCACGCACTCCTGGCAGGCAGCGTTGTCATGTCTGGGGAATAATGGGGCGCCAGACGATGCACGGCGCCCCAGGGGTTTGCTTGGACGTTTATTTAACGTCAGCTTCGGACTTCGCCATGATCGAAGGGCCGGAGATATTGACGCCACACGGAGGGAATTCGTTCACTGTGAAGAAGTTGTCCGGCAGATCGCTCCAGAAGTTCTTGCCGTCCTCGAGATCCTTGTAGGTGGCCACTGGCAGCGGCACCGAGATCAGCTGCGGCATGACATTGCCCTCGAGTGCGGAGACCGCAGCCTTCATGGCAATGGCGACCAGACCCGGGGACTGACCGATCGAGATGCCTTTCAGACCTTCGTCGGAATAGGTGGCGATGGCCTTGCGGTAACCGTTCTCGGATTCGCCGGCGACCGGCACCCATGGGTGACCGGCATCCTTGAGCGCCTGGATGACGCCGTTGGAGCCACCCTGTCCAACCACAGCCTCGAACTGACCGTGAACCGCGATGGCGTCGGCGACGACTTTCTGGGTCGTACCGTCATCCCAGTTGCCGACGACAGAGACCATTTCCCAATTGCCGCCATCGGCCTTGAAGGTCTCGTTAATGCCGATCGAGCGGTCGCGGTCGACCGAATTGCCCGGCAGTCCGCGTACTTCAAGTATCTTGCCCGAGCTGACGCCTTTTGCCTTGAGCTCGTCGAGCGTAAACTGCGCCCACATCTGGCCCATCTTCAGCTGGTCTTCGTTGACCTGCATGACGGCATCGGTGTCGAGCACGTTGTCGAACGGGACCAGCACGACGTTGTTCTTGTCGGCGAGACGGATCACCCGGTCAAAGCCGTCGGGAGATACCGCAATCGTGACAATGGCGTCGTACCCCTGGTTGATAAAATCCTCGATGGCGCCGAGCTGCGCAGGTGCATCCGTGCCGGTCGAGACCACCTTGAATTCGGCAATCTTGTCCTTCATTGTAGCGTCTTCAGCAAAGGCCTTGGCGGTCTTGATCATCTGAATGCGCCAGCCATTGCCGACAAATCCATTGACCACCGCGACCTTGTAGGGGCCTGCCTTGGCGGGCCATTGCATGTATTTCGTGTCCGCACTCCAGGGTGCGAAACACTCAGGGTCTGCTCCCGGGCCGGATACGACTTCAGGGCCTGCCAGTGACAGGCTTGTCGAGAGCATCAGGCCCACGATTGCAGTTGAAATGACTGTTCCTAGTTTCATGCTAGTTCCTCCTCCATTGGTGCCTCATCGCACCCTCCCAGATGCCACGATGTGTGACGATCATCTCCTCATCCGCTTCCTGACTTTTCATCAGCGGCCCTATTCTGATGGCTCCTAATCCGAAAAATGCCGGAAACCGGCGTCCAGATGGGTCTTCATCTTGTACTGGTAGGCGGTCCGGTCGCGCTTCTCGAGCGTCTCCAGGATTGCTGCATGCTCGGAGTATGTAACGGTCGAGAATGTCTGAACGGTCTTGGCCTTGAGCATGATCTTCATGATCACCGGCTTCATGATCTTGTAGACGTCGAGGATCGATTTGTTCCCCATCACGGCCACCAGCCGAGTGTGAAAGCGGAAGTCGATCTCCGATGCCTCAATAGCCGTTTTCACATTCAGAAGTTCCTTGTTGATCTGATGCAGCTCAGCGAGGTCTTCCGGCGTCACGGTGTCAAACAGCAACTCGAACGATGCCACCTCAAGAAGGCTGCGAAACCCCTGGATGTCGACGAATGTCTCGCGCGATACCTGGAGTGTGTTGAACGAAAAGAGGTCGAACGCCCGCGCCATACGCTCATCGATGATGACAGCGCCGATTTTCGGCCGGACCTTGACGACGCCATAGGTCTTCAGGATGCGCATGGCCTCGCGCACGGTGTTTCGGCTGGTGTGGAAACGTTCGCAGAGTTCTTTCTCTGTCGGCAGGCTGTCGCCGACCTTCAGTCCGCCTTCCGAAATCAATCCGCGAATACGATCGACCAGGTCGTCCACCGCAGATGCTTTTTCCACATGACCGCCCGAATCCGTGGCGGCGGGATCTGTCGCGTCAGTGTCATTGGGCCTTTCAAGGGATCTGGCGGACATGTCAGTCAAAAAGCTCTTCCTATTTGTTGGACAAATAGACGATAGCTGTGCAGATAAAACAGAGTCAAGAGGGGTGGGGTCTCGCAGCGGCTATATAAACCGACTAATCATCCTACAAATAAACGGAAGATTTCCGTGCCGGCAGCAAGCCTTCAGACAGTGATTGATTAAAAACCGTCCAGACGGTATGTTTTGTTGATGATGACGAGACCTCAACGCAAGAACGATCCGAACGCCGTGCGTACGAGGCTTCTTGACTGCGCAGCCGAACTGATTGTCGATCACGGTCTTTCGCCCCTGACGCTGGAAAGTGTGGCGCGCGAAGCCGGTGTCAGCAAGGGTGGGCTGCTGCATCATTATCCTGGAAAGGATGCTTTGACCGGAGGGTTGTTTGACCAGGTGGTTGAGTGGTTCGACAGTCAGGTGGAGGCAGCGCTCGAAGCGGATGAAACCAAACCGGCGCGGTTTTCACGCGCCTATCTGCGGGTCATCGCCGCGATCGACATGTCAGTGCCGGAGGAAAAGCGTCTTGCGGTGCTGATCCTCATGCTCAGTTCCGATCCGCACTATTGCGCCCGCTGGAACAGCTGGGTGGAAACCCGCCTGCAAAGGCATAAACAAACCGACCTGACACCTTTGGCCCGGACTCTGCGGCTGGCCGCCGACGGGCTTTGGCTGTCCGATCTCGGAGCCGGACCGGATTCCGACCCGATGACACGCCGCGATATTTTACAGTTTCTGGAAGATCTGGATGCCGGCGGCGCGACCGTGGCCCCAGACCCCCATCAAGAAGGACTTTGACATGCCGTGGCTGTTTCTTGGTATCGCGATCACCGGTGAAGTCATCGCCACCACGGCGCTGAAAGCATCGCATGGGTTCACCAAATGGGGCTTTGGTGGCATCTCCATCGTTGGCTACGCGATTTCGTTCTACTTTCTGGCGATTGTTCTCAAGACCATTCCGGTTGGCATCGCCTACGCGGTCTGGGCCGGCGCCGGCGTTGCGATGGTCACGCTCATCGGCATCGTCTTGTTCGCTCAGAAGCTGGATCTTTTCGCCTATCTCGGCATAGGCCTGATCGTTGCCGGAGTGCTCGTGCTCAATCTGCTGTCTGGCACGACCACGCATTAGACATTGCAGCCCGGACTACCCGCCCGGGCTGCGAAGCAGTTTCCACCAGCGTTTCGAGCGTTCAGCCGCCGACCTTCACCAGCGTCTTGCCGAAATTCTTGCCATCGAGCATGCGGATGAAGGCCTCCGGTGCATGCTCCAGACCTTCCGTCACATCCTCACGGTAGGCAATCTTGCCGTCGCGGACGAGGGGGCCGACCTCGGCAAGGAAATCGCCGAACCTGTCGAAATGGTCGGAGATGATGAAGCCGGTGACAGTCAGGCGGTTGACGAGGATCGTTCTCCACAGCTTTGGCAGCCGGTCAGGTCCGCTGGTTTCGCCCGCGCCGAGCGCGCCGGCATTGTACCAGGCGATCATGCCGCAAAGCGGGATCCGGCCTGCGACATTCATCATCGGCATCACGGCTTCCAGCGTCATTCCGGCCACGTTCTCGAAATAGATATCCACACCGTCCGGGCAGACCTCGGAGAGGGACTTGCGCATGTCTTTAACGTCGCTTGCGGCCCGGTGATCGATGCAGGCATCGAAACCGAGTTCCTTGACCGCGAAGGCGCATTTGTCGGCGCCGCCGGCCACGCCAATCGCGCGCAGGCCCTTCTGCTTTGCCAACTGGCCTACCATCGAGCCGACAGGCCCGGTGGCAGCTCCGACGACCAGCGTCTCACCCGCCTTTGGCTTTCCAATCTCATTGAAACCGTACCAGCCGGTGAAACCCGGCATGCCGAGGACTCCGAGCGAAGTGGAGATCGGGGCAACGTCGGGATCAATTTTCCGCAGCTCATTGGCGCGCACCACGCCATGGCTGCCCCATCCGAACATCCCCATTGCGATGTCGCCGGGCGCGAACCGTGGCGAGCGGCTTTCAATGACTTCGCCGACCGCGCCGCCACCCATCTGCTCGTCGATCTTGACCGGTGTGGAATAGGACTTCGCATCATCCATCCGGCCACGCATATAGGGATCGAGCGACATGTAGTGCACGCGCATCAGCACCTCGCCCTCGCCGGGGGACGGCATCGCTGCCGTTTCCAGACGGAAGTTGTCCGGTCCGGGCTGGCCTTCGGGGCGCTTGGCAAGGACAATCCTCTGCATTTGGTCAGACATGGTGGTTCCTCCGTTTGGGTGTCGGGCCACAGCGCCACGCGTTTGGTCAAACGCGGATGGGGCTGGGGTTTTGAAAGAGTGCAGTAATCTTATTGCTCAAATGAAATCAGCTGAACGTGACAGCAATCAGGCAATGGTCACGCCGCCATCGGCGACGATCACTTGTCCGGTGATGAAGCTCGCCGCCGGTGACGCGAGGAAAGCCGCAACCGGGCCGATTTCCTCGGGCAATCCGATGCGCTGCAGCGGCGTGGTGCGTGTGCGCTTCTTGAGGTTGTCCTGGTCCTCCCAAAGGGCGCGGGCAAAATCCGTTTTCACCAGGCCAGGTGCGATGCAGTTAACGCGGACATTGTCAGGGCCATGTTCAACGGCAAGATTGCGCGCCAGTGCAAAGTCGGCCGCCTTGGAAATCCCGTAGCCGCCAATGACAGTGTTGCCGCGCATGCCGGCGATCGAAGAGATGATGACGATCGCGCCATCTCCCTTCGTCTTCATGGCCGGGATCACCCTGTTGCAGAGCCAGAGGTTGCTTTTGACGTTCGAGCCCATGATCTTGTCGAAGGCCTCGTCGGACAGTTCGCCGAGCGGGCCATAGGCCGGATTGACTGCGGCATTGCACACCAGAATGTCGGGCGCGCCGTAGAGCTTTTCAGTACCGGCGATCAGGTTTTCAATGTCCTCTTTGCGCGAGATGTTGCAGGCAATGACGGAAGCCTCGCCACCTTCGGCCCGGATTGCCTCGGCCACCGGTTCGCAGGCCTCCGCAGTTCGGCTCGAGATGACGACTTTCGCCCCGAGCCGCGCCATGGTTTCAGCTGTCGCACGACCGATGCCACGGCTCGATCCGGTAATGACGGCGATCTTTCCGGCAAGCGAGAATGGCATTGAAGTGTCCATGGCGCGGGTCTTTCTTGTGTTTTCGGGCTCTGTTATCAGGCGTCTTCGCGGATGAGGCCATCCATCTGAGCGAGCCGCTTCAGGTGATGATTGGCATCGCCAAAGAGGATGTCGAGCATGGTGGTGCGCTTGAAATAGTGGCCAATGGCATATTCCATCGTCATGCCGACGCCGCCGTGAAGCTGGACGGCTTCTCGACCGATGATCTTTGAGGATTCCCCGATCTGCACCTTGGCGGCGGAGACTGCGCGGGCGCGTTCGACCGTATCGTCACCGGTTGCCATCATGCTGGCATACATCGTCATCGACCGGGACTGCTCGAGTTCGACGAACATGTCGACAGCACGATGCTGCAGCGCCTGGAAAGACCCGATGGTGGTGCCGAACTGGCTGCGGGTCTTGAGGTACTCGAGCGTCAGCTCGTGCATCTTCTCAAAACATCCCACGGCCTCTGCGCAAAGGGCAGCAACCGCTTCATCCGCCACGCGCGAAATCACTGGCCATCCCTTGCCTTCATCACCGATCAGGGCTTCCGGCCCGACCTTGACCGACTGGAAAGTGATCTCGGCAGCGCGCAAGCCGTCCTGCGTCGGGTAACCGATGCGCGACACGCCTTCCGCATCCGCATCAATCACGAACAGCGAAATGCCATCTTCATCGCGGGCGTCACCGGATGTCCGGGCAGAAACGATGAGCTTGTGGGCGCTGTCGCCGTGCAGCACCAGCGCTTTCTTGCCATCGATCACCCAGCCATTGCCATCCTTCTTTGCTGTCGTCTCGACATCGTAAAGGTCATAGCGGCCCTGCGGTTCGGCGCAGGCGAAAGCCATTCTGAGCCCGCCTTCGGCCATGGCCGGAATAAGGGCTGACTTCTGCTCGGCATTTGCCGCGTGGCGCAACACGCCACCCGAAAGGATGATGCTGGCAAAGAAGGGTTCGAGGATCAGCGCCTTGCCGAACGCTTCCATCACGATCATTGTTTCGGTGGCGCCGCCGCCGATGCCGCCGTCTTCCTCTGCAAAGGGCAGGGCGAGAAGGCCGAGCTCAGCATACTGGTTCCACATCTTCTCGCTGAAACCGGCCTCGCCCTTGCCATGCTTGCCGCGCGCCTCGAAACCATACTGGTCCTTGAGCAGGCGCTCGACGCTGTCCTTTAGCATGCCTTGTTCTTCGGAAAGGTCAAAATCCATAGTGTTGTTCTCCCGACAGGCCGGCCGCGCCGGCGCCGAATTGAGGACGCCGCTGCCGGGTCCTGAAATGCTGGTCTGTGCTAAAGCCCGAGAATGGCTTTCGCGATGATGTTCTTCTGGATCTCGTTTGATCCGCCATAGATCGAGACCTTGCGCGTGTTGAAGTACGCGGGCGCAATCGTCGATGCCCAGTCCGGGCCGATGTCCGGCTCGTTGCGACCATCAATCCCCTCTTCGGGCTGATAGGGCATGGCGTAGGGGCCGACGACGTCCATCAACAATTCGGTCGTCGCCTGCTGGATCTCCGAGCCCTTGATCTTGAGGATCGAACTGGCCGGATCCTGCGTGCCCTTTTCCCGCTTTGCCTCACCGGCAAGAACACGCAGCTGGGTCATCTCCAGCGCCTTCAGGCGAACTTCGACGGCTGCGATCTTCTCGCGGAACTCCGCCTGGTCGATCATCCGCTGGCCGCCAACCTGCTGCAGTCCGGCAAGCTCCTTGATCCGCCGGACACGCTCCTTGGAGACGCCGACGCGGGCAATGTTGACCCGCTCGTTGCCGAGCAGGAATTTGGCGTAATTCCAGCCCTTGTTCTCTTCGCCGACGAGGTTCTCGACAGGAACCCGAACGTCGTCAAAGAACACCTCGTTGACCTCGTGGCCGCCGTCGATCGTCTGGATCGGTCGCACGGTGATGCCGGGGGTTTTCATGTCGATCAGCAGGAACGAGATGCCGGACTGCTTGCGCGCCTCCGGATCTGTGCGCACCAGACAGAAGATCCAGTCAGCATACTGAGCCAGCGTGGTCCATGTCTTCTGGCCGTTGACGACATATTCGTCGCCGTCACGCACCGCACGGGTTTTCAGCGACGCAAGGTCGGAGCCCGAACCGGGTTCGGAGAAGCCTTGGCACCACCAGTCTTCGAGCGTCGCGATACGCGGCAGGAAGCGTTGTTTCTGCGCCTCGTTGCCGAATGTATAGATCACCGGTCCGACCATGTTGACGCCGAATGCGAGCGGCGCCGGCGCTGGCGCCTGGCTCAGTTCCTCAAGAAAGATGTATTGCTTGATAGCACTCCAGCCGGTTCCGCCATGCTCGACAGGCCAATGCGGCACCGCCCAGCCCTTGTCGTGCAGGATCCGGGTCCAGGTGACCAGTTCGTCCTTGCTGGTATGCCTACCTGCGACAATGTTTTCGCGAATGTTGGCAGGAAGCGCCTGCCGGAAGAAGCTTCTGACTTCGTCGCGAAAGGCCAGCTCGTCTTCTGTGAATCTCAAATCCATGGCTCGGCTCCTCAAAAGATTTCGAAAAGGCCGGCGGCACCCATGCCGCCGCCAACACACATTGTCACCACGCCGTATTTGACACCGCGGCGCTTGCCTTCGATCAGCACGTGGCCAGAAAGCCGGGCGCCGGTCATGCCGTAGGGGTGGCCCACCGAGATGCTGCCGCCATTGACGTTCAGCTTCTCCGGATCGATGCCCAGTCTGTCGCGGCAATAGAGTACCTGCACCGCGAAGGCTTCGTTGAGTTCCCACATGCCGATGTCGTCGATCTTCAGGCCCGCGCGTTCGAGCAGGCGAGGGATTGCGAATACCGGGCCAATGCCCATCTCGTCGGGCTCTGTGCCTGCGACTGCGAAACCGCGCAGCGCGCCAAGCGGTTGCAGGCCACGCTTTTCGGCGAGCTTGGCATTCATGACCACGCAAGCCGAGGATCCGTCTGACAACTGGCTGGCGTTGCCGGCCGTGATCATCGCGCCTTCTCCACGCACCGGCGTAAGGCCTGCCAGTCCTTCCAGTGTCGTCTGCGGGCGCGGGCCTTCGTCGGCCGAGATCGTGACGTCCTTGTAAGAGACCTCCTTGGTCTCCTTGTTCATGACCGCCATCGAGGTGGTGATTGGCGCGATCTCCGCGTCGAAACGTCCAGCCTCCTGCGCAGCGGCAGTGCGTCTCTGGCTTTCAAGCGCATATATGTCCTGGGCTTCGCGGCTGATGTTGTAGCGCTTGGCAACAGTTTCAGCCGTGTCGATCATCGCCATGTAGATGTCAGGCTTGTGCTGCATCAGCCAGCGGTCCTGACGATGAAAACTGTTCATGTGCTCGTTCTGCACGAGGCTGACAGACTCCAGCCCGCCGCCAATGGCGATTGGCACGCCGTCGAGCTGGATCGAGCGAGAGGCAACCGCGATGGCCTGCAAGCCCGACGAGCATTGCCGGTCGATCGTGGAACCTGCCACAGTGACGGGCAGGCCGGCCCGCACCAGCGCCTGACGGGCGACGTTGCCACCGGTCGCACCCTGCTGCAGCGCGCAGCCCATGATCACGTCCTCGACTTCGCCGGGCTCGATACCTGCGCGTTCGACAGCATGCTTGATGGCGTGCGCGCCGAGCGTGGCTCCGTCAGTGTCGTTCAGTCCGCCGCGATAGGCCTTGCCGATCGGTGTGCGGGCGGTTGAAACGATGACTGCATCCTGCATTGCATTTTCCTTCATTCTTGATGGTCTGGTGTGTTCGGTGTCTATACGGCTGCGGTCTTGCTGTTCTCCATGTCGCGCAGTTCCTTGCGCGAGAGTTTGCCGACCGAAGTTTTTGGAAGCTCGTCCTTGAATTCGAGGGCTGCGGGCAATTCATGGCGCCCGATCCGGTCCTCGAGAAACGTCACAAGCTCTTCGAGAGTGAAAGGCTGCGCACCGGGTTTCAGTGTCACGAAGGCCTTCGCGGCTTCACCACGATACTGGTCCTGAACACCCAGAACGATGCATTCGCCGACTGCCGGATGTTCATAGATCGCCTGTTCGATCATCTGCGGATAGACATTGAACCCGCCAGAGATGATCATGTCCTTCTTGCGGTCGACGATATAGAAATAGCCGTCCGGAGCCATGTAACCGACATCGCCGGTCAGGAAAAAACCGTCGGCAAACGCGACGGCATTTTCCTCGGGCTTGTTCCAGTAGCCGGCTGTCACGTTCTTGCCCCGCACCCGTAATTCGCCAACTTCGCCCGTAGCGAGGATCTGGTGCGGATCGTCGAGAGACACCACCTGCAATTCGACGCCGGGGAGCGGCATGCCGATTGAACCAGGCTTCGGCTCGCCAAACGGCAGCAGGTTTGTGCCCGCGGGAGATGTTTCCGTCATGCCCCAGCCGCCGGCAAGGCGCTGGCCTGTCAGGCCTTCGAACCGCTGACCAACCTCGACCGGAAGCGGCGCACCGCCAGATGAACAGCGCTTGAGCGAGGAGATATCGCTTTTCATCAGGTCCGGATGATTGGCAAGCGCAATCCACATTGTCGGCACGCCGGGGAATGTGGTGATCCGCTTGGACTGGATGTCATTGAGTACCTGGCCTGAATCGAAGCGCATATGCAGCACGATTTCGGCCCGACGCCTGATCCCCAGCAGAAGAATGGTGGTCAGCGCATAGATATGAAACAGCGGCAGCACGCAGAGAACTTTTTCGCTTTCACCGGCATCACCGTAAAGCGCCTCGAACCATGCGTCATAGCTCGATACGGCCGCTGTCAGGTTGGCGTGTGTCAGCATTGCGCCCTTTGCCGGTCCGGTCGTGCCGCCGGTGTACTGCAAAAGTGCGATGTCTTCTTCGTCGATCTCCGGCCAGGCGGCTGGAGCAGTCCTGTTGGCACAAAACTGGTCAAGCCTTATGACGTCCTCACGCTCGGGAATGACTTCCCGCGCAGGGTTCTCTCCGCCGAAACGGACGTCATCGCCGACGATCACCCGATCAGCAAGACCGGCTTCCATCAGCTTGATCGCACCGGCGAGCATGCCGCCGATATTGGTGGTAACAATTGTGCGCGCACCCGAGTCGGTCAACTTGTGGGCAAGTTCCCTGGGTGCATCCAGCGGAGAGAGATGCGCAAGCCGTGCACCGGCTTTCAGCGTGCCAAAAAACGCGACCGGATGATACGGCGTGTTGGGCAGGTAAAGTGCGACCGTCTGGTCCTTGGCAAGACCTGCCTCAAGCAGCGCAGCGGCGAAGGCCTCGGCTTCATCGCGCAGCCCTGCATAACTGATCGACCAGCCCCGGAACTCCAGCACCGTCCGCTCCGGACACTCCGCGACCGCATCCTCGAGCAGGTCGGGGATGCGTCCGGTTGCGATGGGGGTTCCCCATCGCAGATTGTCCGGATAGGAGGTCTCCCAGGCATGCTGGGAGGCGGTCATGCGACTTTGCCCTTGG
The DNA here is from genome assembly GCF_038900115.1 of Hoeflea sp. AS60. NCBI lineage: Bacteria > Pseudomonadati > Pseudomonadota > Alphaproteobacteria > Hyphomicrobiales > Rhizobiaceae > Hoeflea > Hoeflea sp. AS60. Next base: position 1,755,892 of record NZ_JBBMQP010000001.1, read on the forward strand.
CTGCCATCGCTTCTGCGAGCGATTCGCCTGACTTTGCAGCCTTCCGCAAGAGTGCCGAAGGTTCAAATACCGAATTGCCGGTTTTGCCATGCCAGTACTCGAGCCGTTCAACGATATGGCTGAGGCCCGCTTGTTCGGCCCAGAACATCGGGCCGCCCTTGCCAACCGGAAATGCGTAGCCATTGATCCAGACGATGTCGATGTCGGATGGCCTGAGCGCGATGCCTTCCTCGAGAATGCGGGCACCCTCGTTGATCATCGGGTAGATTGTGCGCTCGACGATCTCGGTCGCGTCAATATTACGCCGGTTCACACCGAGTTCCTTGGCCTTCTCCTCGATCAGGGCATTCACCCACGGGTCGGGTTTGCCGTCTCGTGGGCCGTCTTCGTAGCTGTAAAAACCCTTGCCGGTCTTCTGGCCGAAACGGCCTTCTTCACATAGCGCGTCGGCGATCACTGCCGTCTGGCCGAGTGACTTGCGGTTGCGCCAGCCGATATCGAGACCCGCCAGATCGCCCATGGCGAAAGGGCCCATCAGGAAGCCGAAATCCAGAAACGCCTTGTCGACATCCGCCGGTGAGGCGCCTTCAAGCAGCAGATCCTCGTTCTCCGCCGAGCGGGAAGACAGCATGCGGTTGCCGACAAACCCATGGCATACGCCGACGACGACAGGAACTTTGCCGATCCGCTTGCCGAGCGCCAACGCGGTAGCGACCACGTCGGAAGCCGTTTCCTTGCCGCGAACAATTTCCAGTAGCTTCATCACGTTGGCCGGCGAGAAGAAGTGCATGCCCAGAACGTCGGATGGCCGCTTGGTCATCTGGGCGATTTCATCGACATCGAGATAGGAGGTGTTGCTGGCCAGAACAGCACCCGGCTTCATGACCTCGTCAAGCTTGCCGAACACGACCTTTTTGACCGACATTTCCTCGAACACGGCCTCGATGACAAGATCGGCGTCCCCAATGTCGTCATAGTTGGTGGTCGTGCTTAACCGGCCCAGTCGCCTGTCGCGCTCTTCTTCCGAAATCGAGCCGCGCTTGACCGAGGTGTCATAGTTGCGACGGATGACCGACATGCCGCGATCGAGAGCTTCCTGGCTCATCTCGAGGATGGTGACAGGAATGCCGCCATTGACCAGCGACATGGCGATGCCGCCGCCCATGGTGCCGGCGCCGATGACGGCCGCCTTGGCGACGGTCCGCGGTTTCACATCCCGTCCGATGCCTGGAACCTTGCCGGCCTCGCGTTCGGCAAAGAACAGATGCCGTTGCGACTTCGACTGCTCGCCGTTCATCAGCTCGATAAAGATGTCGCGTTCCTTGGCGAGCGCCGCGTCAAACGGTGTGTCGAGTGTCAGCCGGACAGCACGAACACAGGCGAGGGGAGCGTCCAGACCGCGTGCCTTTTTGGTAAGGTCTGCGGCATGGGCGTCAAAGGCTGCCGGATCGCGGCGCGCGGCTTCAAGCTTGTCTTCCCGGTCACGCACGGCCGACGGCTTTTCAGGCGCAGCAGCAAGCTCGCGAGCGAAAGCCTTGGCATCTTCCAGCAGATCATCGCCCGCGATGCGGTCGACGAGCCCGACTGACAGCGCTTTTTGGGCTCCTACCGGGTTTCCGGGAACGATCACATCGAGTGCTGCTTCCGGGCCGATCAGGCGCGGCAGGCGCTGGGTGCCGCCGGCGCCCGGGATAAGGCCGAGCTTGACTTCCGGCAACGCCAGCTTGGCGTCCTGGCTTGCAATCCGTCCGTGACAGGAGAGGGAGACTTCCAGTCCGCCGCCAAAGGCAACGCCATGAATGGCTGCAACCACCGGCTTTGTCATGGTTTCGCAACGGGTGTTCACATCCGGCAGAGATGGCTCGCGCGGCGTTTTGCCGAATTCCGTGATGTCGGCACCGCCGCTGAACACCCGACCGCCGCCGGTCAGGACCACTGAGCTGACTGTGGAGTCCGCTTCAGCGCGATCCATGGCTTCGATGACCCCACGCCTGACGTCAAACCCGAATGCGTTCACCGGTGGATTGTCAATCGTGATGACCGCAACATCTCCATCCGCTGTGTAAGTCACGTTACCTGCCATGTTCTTCTCCCTGATAAATTCCTGTTTCTCCACCCCGTTCCGCAAACGAGCGGAGGCAATCTGTGAGCGCTGCATTGAAGGCGTCAGCGGCTTCGTACTGAACCCAATGCCCGGCATTGGCAACCAGTTTGAAAGGCGCTTTCTTGTCGCGGCCAGCCAGCCAGACGCGACGTTCTTCAAAATGCGGTGCAGCCAGTTGATCGTGTTCGCCCCAAATCGCTGCCAGCGGGACTTTGCTTGCATCGAGCATCTCTGTCAGCGGCTTGAGGCGTGCAGTCGGACGCGTGTCGTGACGTGAGCGTTCGGCATTTGATTGCTGAATCAGGATCGCCGTTTCGTCGATGCGGGTCGAATCGGCGATCATGATCGCCAGAAGGTTTTTTCTGTGCATAGCCCGACGCGATGCGATGTCGGAAAGGTGACGCCAGCTCGCCAGATCAACCACGTTTCTACGCGCCTCGAAGCCAACTCCGCCGACGATGACAAAGCCGCTGATGCGAGATGCAATCATGCGTGCAAGGTAGCCACCAATGATTCCCCCATACGAGAAACCGACAAGATTGAGCGGCTGCGATCCTGCGAGTTGCTCGATTCCGGCTGCCAGAATGCGGGCCATCCGATGTGGATCTGCCTTTGGATTGCAGGCCGCCGAATCGCCGAATCCCGGTAGGTCTGGAACAATAACCCGGTAGTCGCCTGAAAAGGCTTCGATCTGTCGGAAGAAGTGGCTCCATGACCCAGCTCCTCCATGCAGCATCACCAGCGCAGGGCCGCTTCCCCATTCACGCCAGACAGCGAAACCGTCTTCCGTCTTTATCTCGGTTCGACGCGCCGCACGGTCAAGTTCAGCCACCGCCGCAAATGCGGCATGACCAGACCATCCAGAGGAAGTCCCATCAGGGCTTTCTCCGGCTTTTTCATACAGGGAAGCAGTCTCCTCCAACGTCCGCAAAAAACCTCCCAGTTTCGCAGTGCGAAATTCAATTTTATTATTTGACCTTACTGCTAGAATGTGATGGATTGTTTGTCAATAAAGGGAGGAGCGGCTGCATGACAGCCAATGAACGTGGTAACGTCAATGGCGTTGCCGCTGATAACTTGAGCTATGCTCATGATGGTGACAGGAAGTTCGTGACCGCACTTGCGCGTGGTCTCGAAGTTCTTCGCTGTTTTCATCCTCGCGACGGTTTTCTTAGCAATCAGGAAATCGCCGAGCGCACCGCATTGCCCAAGCCTACTGTCACCCGTCTCACCTACACATTGTGCGAACTCGGTTATCTCATGCAGATTCCGAGGCTCGGAAAATATCAGCTTGCCCCTGGCACAATCACGCTTGGGTATGCAGCCCTTGCCAATCTCAGCATTCGTCATGTCGCCCGTGGCTTCATGGACCAGGCCGCAGAGGTGCTGTCGGCGCCGATAGCCCTTGGCGTGCTTGATCGAAACAAGGCGCTTTACGTCGGCATTTCGCGTGGGTCGGCAACATTCACCGTTCAGCTCGAAATCGGCTCGCGCATCCCGTTGGTGGAAACGGCGATGGGCCGGGCCTTGCTTGTAAGGCTGCCCGAGGCGGAACGCGAAGAGCATTTCGCGCTGGCCGTCGAGAAGCATCCTGAAAAAGGCATGCTGCTGCGCAAGACAATGGACACTGCCGTTGCAGATTACGAACGATACGGTTTCGTCGTTTCGACAGGCGAGTGGCGACCGGACATTTTTGCCGCCGGCGCGTCTCTGGTCGCCGCAGACGGATCCGGGACCTACGCTTTCAATTGTGGCGCGCCGCCGCATCATTTTCCGCCCGATCGTCTTTATGAACAGGTCGGCCCGGTGATGGCGTCTCTGGCTCGTGTTGTCGATGACGCGTTGAATGGAAAACGGCCGCTTCGGCCAGACGAGAGCTGGATGCCCGCGATGCAAGCTGCCGGAACAAATTTGAACCCACATGAGCATGGAGGACACTGATGCAGGCTCAAACCGTCAGCTCACCACCGCAACTTGCCGTACGTGACGTCGTCGTGCGATTTGGCGGAATCGTGGCGCTTGATGGCATCGCCTTCGAGCTGCACAAAGGCCAGATCCTCGGTCTCATCGGACCCAACGGTGCGGGCAAGACGACGCTTTTCAATTGTCTGAGCCGGCTCTACACACCGGCATCGGGGGACATTCTCTATGATGGAAAGTCCGTTCTTTCCTACCCGGCGCACCACATGCCAGCCGTCGGAATTGGCCGCTCGTTCCAGAATGTTGCGCTCTTCCAGCGGCTAAGCGTGCGCGACAACATTCGTGTCGGCGCCCACGCCTGCAGCCGCAGCGATTTCCTGTCTGATGCACTTCGCCTGCCATGGGTGCGGCGTCAGGAAGCCGAGGTCGACGCGACCGTCAACGAACTGATTGATTACCTTGAGCTGGGTGATGTCGCCGACCTGCCGGTGGATGGCTTGCCTTTCGGAACCCGCAAGCGGGTCGAGATTGCGCGTGCTCTGGCAGCCCGGCCCGGCGTTCTTTTGCTTGATGAACCCGCAGGCGGTCTAAATCATGATGAAGTCGGTGAACTCGGCCGGCTGATCCGCAGCATCCGCGATGATCGAGGCGTAACCGTTCTGCTGGTCGAACACCACATGGGGCTGGTGATGTCGATCTCCGACAAGGTGGTCGTGCTCAGTTTCGGCCGCAAGATTGCGGAGGGCACGCCAGCCGAAGTGCAGAAGAACCCCGACGTGATTGCCGCATATCTGGGAGGCCAGTCTGAATGAGCATGCTACTTGAAGTTACAGGCCTGCACGCTTCCTATGGCGATTTCCGGGTCCTGCATGGTCTCGATTTCTCCGTTGAGAAGGGTGGCATTTCAACGCTTTTGGGCGCGAATGGCGCAGGCAAGACAACGACGCTCCGGGCATTGTGCGGAATGATAAAGCGTTCCGGCAGCATCCGATTTGATGGCAAAGATATTGGCGGCAAGGCGACCGAGGACATCGTTCGTCTCGGCGTGGCTCACGTTCCGGAAGGGCGGGGGACCTTCACCGGTTTGACCACCGAAGAAAACCTGCAGTGCGGCGCCATGACCCGCAGCTCAAGCGCCGAGATCGCGCGTGACCTCGAACAGGCCTACCATTGGTTTCCCCGGTTGCGTGAACGCCGCAACCAGCAGGCAGGTACGCTTTCGGGAGGCGAACAGCAGATGCTGGCCATCGCCCGCGCCCTGATGCTCAGGCCGCGCCTGATGTTGCTCGACGAGCCTTCGTTCGGTCTCGCCCCGTTGATCGTCCAGGAAATGTTCTCGATCCTGCGCAAGGTCAATCAGGAGCAGGACGTCGCCATGCTGATCGTAGAGCAGAACGCAGGCGTGGTTCTCGAACTCGCAGACAACGCCTTTGTTCTTGAGACCGGAGACATCGTCATGTCCGGTACCGCCGCGGAAATCCGCGACAATGAAACCATCCGCGCCGCCTATCTCGGCTACTGAGGGAGACACGATGGAGCTTCTGGCACAGCAACTGATCACAGGCATCGCAACGGGCGGGATTTATGCCTGCATGGCTCTCGCCGTTGTGATGATCTATCAGGCAATCCACCACCTGAATTTCGCCCAGGGCGAAATGGCAATGTTCTCCACCTTCATCGCCTGGCAAATGCTTGCCTGGGGCGTGCCCTACTGGCTGGTGATCCCGCTGACGGTTGCGATCTCCTTTGTTGGCGGTGTGGCGATCGAACGTCTGGTCATTCGCCCGCTCGGCGATGCGCCGGTGCTCAGCCATATTGTCGTGTTCATCGGCCTGTTTGCGATCCTCAACAGTCTTGCGGGATTCATCTGGGATTTCACCATCAAGCCATTCCCGAGCCCGTTCGGCGAAGGTTCGCAGCTTGGCGGCCTGATCAGCAATCACCAGATTGGCATGATCGCGGTCACCATGACCGTGCTGGTGATGTTGTTTGCCTTTTTCCAGTACACCAGGGTCGGACTTGGGATGCGGGCTGCCGCCGAAAATCCGGAATCAGCGCGTCTGGTCGGTATCCGGGTTGGCTGGATGATCGCGCTCGGCTGGGGCATGGCGGCGGCAATTGGCTCCATCGCCGGAATTCTGATCGCTCCCATCGTCTTTCTTGAGCCCAACATGATGCTGTCGATCCTGCTCTACGGCTTTGCCGGCGCGGTGCTCGGCGGTCTGACCAGCCCGACCGGCGCGGTGTTTGGCGGGTTCATGGTCGGCATCATTGAGAATCTGGCGGGCACCTACATTCCGGTGATCGGCGGCGAGCTCAAGCTTCCGATAGCGCTGGTCCTCATCGTCACCGTTCTGGTGTTCAAACCCACAGGCCTGTTCGGCCGCACTGTCGTACAGAGGGTCTGAGATATGTCCATAGACACCACGACCGCCGGGACTGCCGGCGAAAAACAGGCCGCAGCGAGCCAGACTGTGCTTCCCGCGCCTGCAGCAGCCACAAGCAACGTGAAGATCATGCGGGCGGCAGGCATTGCCCTTCTGGTTATCGGGCTTGCCGCGCCGTTCATGGCCGGAAACTTCCTGATTTTCCAGCTCACAATGATGCTGATTTATGCGATCGCGATCCTTGGCCTGAACATCCTGACCGGCATTAACGGTCAGTTCTCGCTCGGACATGGCGCGTTTTACGCTGTAGGCGCCTATACTGCCGCTATTCTGATGGACCAGTTTGGCGTCGGTTATCTTTGGACGTTGCCCGCAGCTGGTATGGTTTGCTTTATAGTGGGCTTCCTGTTCGGGCTGCCCGCGCTGAGGCTGGAGGGCGTCTATCTGGCGCTGGCGACGTTTGCGCTCGCTGTCGTCACACCGCAACTTTTCAAGCTCTCGCCGTTTGAGCACTGGACCAGCGGCGTCATGGGGATCGTTATCGCCAAGCCGGATGCCCCGTTCGGCCTGCCGCTCAATCCCGACCAGTGGCTTTATTTCGTCACCCTTGCGGTTGGCCTTCTGGCTTATGTCTGCGCCAGAAACCTTGTCGGCAGCCGTACCGGTCGCGCCCTGATGGCGGTCCGCGATAATCCGATTGCGGCACGGTCGATGGGGGTGAACACGGCACTGTTCAAGTCATTGGCCTTTGGCGTCAGCGCCCTTTACACCGGCGTCGCCGGCGCGCTGGGGGCCATCGTGGTTCAGTACATTTCACCGGATTCGTTCCATTTCGCGCTTTCCGTCGCCCTCGTTGTAGGGCTTGTGGTCGGCGGTGTTGGCTGGCTGCCGGGAGCATTGTTTGGAGGCGCCTTCATCATGTTCGTACCGAATATCGCTGAAGAGCTTTCTAAGGGCCTGTCGGGCGCTGTCTACGGCGTCATCATGATCCTCATGATGTACGCGGTACCGACTGGGCTCGGAGGTCTGTTGAAGGCAGCGCTGGGAGCGCTGTCCAAACGGAGTATGAATAGGTAGTGCAACCTTTAAGGGAGGAAACCATGCACAATAGACGTAATATGATCAAATATGTGGGCGCGGGGCTTGTTTTGAGCGCCGGCCTGGCATTTCCAGCGATCAGCCAGGCAGCAGATATGCCCGGCGTGACCGACACTGAAATCAAGATCGGAAACATTTCGCCATACAGCGGACCGGCATCGGCCTATTCGACCATTGCCAAGACGATCGAAGCCTATTTCAACAAGGTCAACGAGGAAGGCGGGATCAACGGACGAAAAATCAACTTCCTCTCCTATGACGACGGCTACTCGCCGCCAAAAGCCGTGGAACAGGCACGCAAGCTGGTGGAGAGCGATGAAGTTCTTCTGATCTTCCAGTCACTCGGGACGCCGTCCAACTCGGCCATCGAGAAATACATGAACATGAAGAAGGTGCCGCAGCTTCTTGTCGCGACCGGCGCCACCCAGTTTGGTAATCCGAAAGTCGCCCCATGGACGATGGGCTGGCAGCCGAACTACCAGAGCGAAGGCATCATCTACGGCCGCTACATCGCGTCCGAAATGCCCGATGCAAAGATCGGCGTCATGTTCCAGAACGATGACTTCGGCAAGGACGTCCTCAACGGCCTGAAAGCCGGTCTTGGCGACAAGGCCGACATGATCGTTGCTGAAGCCTCCTACGAAGTTGCCGAACCGGTGGTGGATTCGCAGGTCGTCAAGCTGAAGGCATCCGGCGCCAATGTTTTCATCAACATTGCAACGCCGAAATTCGCCGCTCAGGGCATCAAGAAAGCCCATGAGATCGGCTGGGAAGCAACCCAGTTCGTAGCCAACGTCTCCAACTCCGTCGGCGCGGTTCTCACGCCTGCCGGTCTTGAAGCCTCGACCGGCCTGATCTCCACGGCCTATCTCAAGGATATGCAGGATCCACAGTGGGCGGACGATCCGGCCGCCAAGGACTGGAATGCCTTCATGGACAAGTACTATCCTGACGGCAACAAGCTATCGAGCTTCACCACCTACGGTTATTCGGTGGCACAGACGATGGTGCATATTCTCGAACAGGCAGGCGATGACCTGACGCGCGAAAATGTGCTCAAGCAGGCAGCAAGCATGAACGACGTCAAACTGCCGTTGTTCCTGCCTGGCATGTCGATGAACACATCTGAAACGGACTACTTCCCGATCGAACAGATGCAGCTGATGAAGTTCAACGGCGAGCGTTGGGAAACTTTCGGCGACGTCATCTCTGGTGAAGTCGGCGGCTGATACCAGCCTCAGACTAGCAAGATCAAAGCGCCGGGCACCACAATGGTGTCCGGCGTTTTTCGTTCAACTGAACAAGTGCCATCTCATCAGGCGGATACGGAAGCGGCTGTGTTTCGCCGTCAGCTCACATGAAAGGCGAATATGGCAAGCAGCGCGAAAAGTGCTGCGACCAGCAAAAGCAGCAACGTGTCCGTAGCCGTCGATAACACACCGGTTTCACCCTTGGCCGTGATCTGCGACCTGATCTTGAGCATGCCAAGATAGGCAGCGAACGCACCCGCTAGCGTCCGGTGCCTCTTGAGGCGCACGAAAGCCGATAGCAGCCTTGGGTTAACTTGAACGTCTGCCATTCCGCTCTTCCAGGAACTTGATCTCCAGCGTCACCTGCGGGTCGACCGTGCCATTGGTTTCACTGCCTTGCCGCGATGGCTTTTGTCACTGATTTCTTTTCAACTCGCAGGCGGTTAGGCTATAGCGATTTTGCTGAGCAACATGTCTTACATTTGTGTAATCGCCTGTACTGACCGGACATGAAGGACAAACCATGAAGCCGGACCGGGCATTGATAACTGTTGCCGCTCTTGGAGTGGTTTTCGGCGACATCGGCACCAGTCCGCTCTATGCGTTCCGGGTGTCCATGGGCGCGGCGCAGGAAACTTCTTCGCTTGCGGTCATGGGCGTTCTGTCGCTGATCTTCTGGTCGCTGATCATTGTCGTGACGCTCAAATACGTGCTGCTCATCCTGCGGGTGAACAATGGAGGTGAAGGCGGCATCCTGGCGCTCGCCGCGCTGCTTGATCTTCACCGCGCCACTGCAAAGAACCGATCGGCTCTCTTGTTGATTGTCGCCATCGCCGGCGGTGCCTTGTTGTTTGGTGACGCCATCATCACGCCGGCAATTTCAGTTCTGAGCGCGACGGAAGGCCTGCATGATATTTCGCCGGCGTTCCAGGATCTCACGGTGCCACTCGCCTGTCTCATTCTGGGTGGGCTGTTCTTCTCTCAACGCTTCGGGATCATGCGCATCGGCGTTTTGTTCGGGCCGGTCATGCTTGTATGGTTTGGTGTCCTTGCAATCAGTGGATTGATTGCGGTTGTTGCGCATCCCTCGGTCCTTGAAGCTATTTCGCCCCACTATGCGATTGCATTCACGCTCGCCCATCCAGGCGTCATGCTTGCCGTGCTTGGCGGCGTGTTTCTCACCGTGACCGGCGGCGAGGCGCTGTATGCGGATCTCGGCCAGTTTGGCCGACCTGCGATCACGCAAGCATGGTTGCTGATCGCGCTGCCGGCACTGTTGCTCAACTATCTTGGTCAAGGTGCGCAGTTTCTCGCAGACCCCGGCGGAGGAATTGAAAACACCTTCTACGCGCTCTTTTCACAGGAACTGCTGTTGCCGGTCGTCCTGCTCGCAACCTTGGCCACGGTAATTGCGTCCCAGGCCGTCATCACTGGCCTTTTCAGTCTTGGCCGCCAGGCCATCCAGCTCGGGTTCCTGCCTCCGATGACGGTGCATCACATGACCGGCGAGAATGAGCATGATGTCTACATCCCCGTCGTCAATGCCATCGTGGGGATTGGTTCGGTCGCCATCGTGCTGGCTTTCCGGACATCGGATCAACTTGCGGACGCCTATGGCATTGCCGTTGCCGGCGCGATGATCACCACCACAATCCTCTACATTGCCTACCAGGTTAAGAGCCGGCGAGCTTCAGGGAAATCTCTCGCCGGGATGCTGTTCTTGCTTACGCCCATTCTGCTGGTCGACGTGGCTTTTCTGTCGGCCAGTTCAGGAAAACTCGTCAGCGGTGGCCTGGTTCCGCTCCTGCTTGCGTCAGCGGTTTGCGTCATCGTCATCGCCTGGCGCAAGGGCCGGGAGCGTATGCTTGAGCTGCAGAAGATGGGCGAGTTCCAGTATAGCCCGGATCAGACGAAGCGAGCCGAGCAGAATCAGGCACCCCGGGCGGGCGTGTTTCTTGTCCGGCCCGGCCAGATGTGGCCGCTCGCACTCCAGGAGTTATCCGAGCTGACCGGTAGCGATTTCAACCGGATCATTGTTCTGTCGGTCTGGACCACGTCGCGTCCCCGCGTCGATGCAACGAGCAGCGTTACCATCACCCGTCTTGATGACGCCGTGGCACGGATTGATGTGCGGGTCGGCTACATGCAGCAGATCAACGTGCCGGCACTGATTGGTCCCGCGCTAGATGAACTTGGGCTCGAAAGCAGGAAGGTAACCTATGTTGCCAACCTCGAACGCCCGATGACGCCCCGTTCATTGAGATCGCTTGATGCTGTATTCCATTCGATTTTTGTCGTTCTTGCCCGGCTCGCGCTCCGCAGCACCGACCGGTTTCAACTGCCACCCAGCCGCACTCTTGAGATAGGAATGCCCCGTCAATTGTAAGGTTCATCTTCCGTCCGCATCCCTGGAATGAACACGGCAAGGCTCTGCCGCATTGGGCAAGATCGTGTCTGACGTCAGTGTCCGACCGCTCCGACAGACCGTTAAGTACCCGGTTTTCAGCCCTGTTTTAACGTGGATCATCCATCAGATGCTGCGCGGGTTGGACAAATAAACGCGGGACTTGGTGGCAAAAATCTGTTCAAAATGAAGCTGGTTTCTTACTTCCAAAATGGAACGCTTTCAGCGTTCTAACGAGCATCCGGAGACATGATGAGCGACCCGTTTTTTCACCCCGTTTCTGGCTTTGACCTGCCGCGTTTTGCCGGTGTCGCAACCTTCATGCGTCTGCCGCATGTGACGCTCGATGATCCGCGCATCAAGGATGTTGCCATCGGATTGATCGGCGCGCCCTGGGATGGCGGCACCACCAACCGCCCGGGGCCCCGCCACGGACCGCGGCAGTTGCGCGATCTTTCGACCATGATCCGGGCCGGAAACGGCGCTACCGGCGTTCGGCCGTTCGAACTGGTCAATTGTGCCGATCTTGGCGATGTCGCGCCCAATCCGGCAGATCTGATGGATTCGCTGGAGCGGTTCTCCGATTTCTACGGTCGTGTGAAGCAAGCGGGCATCGTGCCCCTGACTGCAGGCGGCGATCACTTGTGTTCGCTGCCGATCCTGCGCGGACTGGCTTCGGATGCGCCAGTCGGCATGATCCATTTCGACAGCCACACCGATCTGTTCGACAGCTATTTCAACGGCTCCAAGTTCACCCATGGCACGCCGTTCCGCCGCGCGGTCGAGGAAGGCCTGCTGGATCCGAAACGGGTGGTGCAGATAGGCATTCGCGGTACATCCTACGACACCGAAGACAAGGATTTCGCCCGTTCGGTCGGCATTCGGCTGATCACCATCGAGGAGTTTTTCGCCCGAGGCATCGAGGATGTCATGGCTGAAGCGCGCGAGATCGTCGGCCAGGCACCGACCTATGTGACCTACGACATCGATTTCGTCGATCCGGCCTTTGCGCCCGGCACCGGAACACCGGAAGTGGGCGGCCCGAATTCGTTCCAGGCGCTACAGGTGGTGCGCGAGCTGGCAGGCGTGAATGTCATCGGCGCTGATCTGGTGGAAGTCTCACCGCCGTTCGATGCATCGGGCGGCACCGCCTGGCTCGGCATTTCGATCATGTTCGAACTGCTGTGCATCATGGCGACGGCTGTCGACAAACGCCTAGCCGGATAAGGCACCTCTCGGATCGCTCAGGCGGCGGTGATTATTCCGCCGCCTGCTGCATCTGGCCTTCCGCCGCCACCATGCGGTCAATGTGCTGGCGGAACTTGATCGGACCTTTGTCGATCTTGAGGTTGAGGTTCGGCGATGTCATGGTGTCCATACCTATCTGCACCGCGTTGAGCACGATGCGGTCTTCCTCGAACGCGGCCTGAACGGCGCTTCCAAACCGAGCCGAAACTTCCTCGTCTCCAGGTGCAAAATTGCGCATCTGGAACCAGAAATAACGCGTCCGTTTTTCATCGATCGGCGTCATGAAATTGAAGCTGTCCATGAGGAAAACATCTTCATGCATCGGCTTGCCGGCGCCGCCGGTGCCAGCCGGAACAAACACTGCCCGAATGATTGCATGGCAGGGGTAGCGAACTTCGTAATGCTGTTCCCGGTCAGCGTTTCCCTTGAACTTGACGAACGGCGCGTAGAACGGCGCAACATCGACATCCATCATCCAACGCGACACCACAACGCCATCTTCCTTTTCAAGCGTGTGAACCGGCACCTCTTCGCAAGCCGCGTTGCCAAAGGAGGAGGGGTGCACCCAGGCGACATGGGAGGGATCAAGCAGATTGTCGGTGATGTAGAGATAGTTGCAGTCGACCGTCATTGCGTCGCCGCGGCTCTTGCCCCACTCGGGATTGTCCCACTGATCGATCTTGAAAATCTTGGCGGGGTCGGCGAGCGCCATATCGCCCGGCCAGATCCACAGCATGCCGTAGCGTTCCACCAGCGGAAAGGCCCGGACCTTGGCGACATGCGGAATGCGCTCGGCGCCCGGAACCCGCGTGCAGGTGCCGGCACAGTCAAATCGCAGGCCGTGGTAGCCGCATTCCACCTCGTCGCCCAGAAGCCGGCCCATCGAGAGCGGCAGCTTGCGGTGAGGGCAGGCATCTTCCAGCGCGATTGCCACGCCATCCTGACGTCGGTAGAGCAGCACGTTTTCGCCCAGAATTCGGACCTGCGTCAGGGTGCGACCGATCTCGTGATCGAGAGCGGCGACATACCAGGCATTTTTAACAAACATCCCTGTTCTCCCAACTGGCGTTATCTCAATGAAGTTTCGCACTGCCAAACGACATTGTCACATCAGAAAATGTCCCATGCCTTCACATGTAACGGCTTTACGGAACTGTCCTGTTACTCGCTCAAAGCAGCGTTGCAGCGCCCCGGTCGAGATAGGTGTCGAGAAACTGATCGATGCGCTCATGACGCGGTTTGCCGAAGACTTCCTCCGGTTTGCCTTCCACGATCAGCTTGCCCTGATCCAGAAACACGATTTTTGAACCCACCGATGCGGCAAAGCCGATTTCGTGGGTTACCACCAGCATGGTCATGCCGCTTTCAGCGAGATCGCGCATGACGTTGAGAACTTCGCCTGTAAGTTCAGGGTCCAGCGACGAGGTCGGCTCGTCAAACAGCATGATGTCCGGATCGAGCGCCAGCGCCCGGGCGATCGCCACCCGCTGTTGCTGCCCGCCCGACAACTCGCTCGGGTAGTGGCCGGCGCGATCACTCAGCCCGACCTTTGAGAGCTGAGCCATGGCGCGTTGCTCGGCATCCTTTCGGGGCATCCCGCGGACGGTCACCAGCGCTTCTGCGACATTGCCGAGTGCTGTCATGTGCGGCCAGAGATTGAACTGCTGAAACACCATGCCGATATGGGCGCGCACTTTCTGGGTTTCCGCGGCGGGAAGTCGAACGCGCTCGCCATTCGGGCCGCTGGCAAATCCCAACGGTGTGCCGTTGATCTCGATGAAGCCCTCATTGGCTTCTTCAAGCAGGGCAACGCAGCGCAGCAGCGTGCTCTTGCCCGATCCCGAGGGACCGAGCAGGCAGGTCACCTGACCGCGCTCGACCACAAGATCAATGCCGTTGAGAACGGTGGTCTTGCCAAAGCGCTTGACGAGTTTTTCAACCTTGATTGCGGGTAGTCCGGTCATGATGCGGCAAACCTGTATTTAGAAAGACGGCTTTCAGCGTAGCGACCCATGGCGCTGCAGGTCTCGACAAGAGCCCAGTAGATCAGCGCGAGAATCGCAAAGCCCTCGACGAAGGCATAGTGTTTGGTGCCCAGCGCGCTGACGGCAAGCGTCAATTCCGGCACGGAAATAATCGACAGAATGGCGGTCTCCTTCAGCATCAGAATGGTCATGTTGACCATGGAAGGCAGCAGCAGCATTGTCATTTCCGGCAGGATGATGCGCCGCAGGGTCTGCGTGCGGTTGAACCCGACGCATTGCGCAGCCTCGATGTGGCCTTTTGGAATGGCAACAAAGCCGGAGCGCCAGAGCTCGGAATAGTAGGCGGCACCATAAATCGTCAGGCCCAGAAGACCCGCGCTGATGCTGTCGAGGGACAGGCCGATGAACGGGCCGCCGTAATAGAGCAGGAAAATCTGCACCAGAAACGGCGTGCCGCGGATCAGTTCGACCGGAGCAAAAAGAGCCAGATCCAGCCAGCGCGGACCGTAGCGCCGCGCCACGGCAACGACGAACCCGAGGATGATTCCAAGTGCTGAGCCAGCCAGCCAGAGCAGAATGGTTACGCCCAGGGCGCGAAAAATGTCGGGCAGGTAGAGGATGATGAGATCAAGGTCAAAGGTCATATCCGCCCCCACTGCATCCGCTTTTCGAGTTTCAGGCCGAAGCCTGCGACAACGAGGTTGATGATGAGGTAGATCAGCCCGGCCGCGGCGAACAGTTCGAGTGGGCGGTACGTGCTCGCAGCGAGATCCTGCGCCATGCGCGACAATTCAACCACGCCGACCACCGAAACCAGCGACGAGGATTTCAGCATCATGATCGCTTCGCTGATCAGGGCGGGAATAGTCAGTTGAACAGCGATAGGCAGCCGGATCCGGCGAAAAGTTGCGAATTTCGAGAAGCCACACATGTTGGCGGCTTCGACAAGTCCTTTGGGCACACTGGAAAACCCGCCGCGCAGGATTTCGGCCTGATAGGCCGCCGTGCAAAGCGACATTCCGACAATTGCTGCCACTTCACTTGGTACATTCAGACCGATTTGCGGCAGCAGGTAATAGATCAGCAGAAGCTGAACCAGCAGCGGTGTCCCACGGAAAAAGCTGACAAACAGCTTGCCCCCGATCCGGGCCCACCGGTTGGTCGACATCACCGCGGCGCAGACCAGTGAGGACAGCAGGAACCCGATTGTAATGGATATGACGCTTAGAAGAACGGTCAGCCTCGCAGCTTCAACCAGAAGCCAGAACAGCTTCCATGACATGAGCAGACCTTTCCTTATGCATCTACGGACGTTTTAGTAAGCTGTCCGCCGCCTCGGCTTGCGAGATGAGCGGCGGACATATCAAGGGAAAAGACAATTGCGCAACGGGTTTGCCTGTCAAGAAGACAGACTTACGTCGTTGCGCAACTGCAAATCAGATAGCGGCCTTGTCGAGTTTGCCGGGCGTGTCGAATTCAACACCGAACCACTTCTTCTGGATGACGCCCAGACGGCCATCAGCCTTGATGGTGGCCAATGCGGCATCGATGGCGTCCATCAGCGTCGCGTACTCAGGCTCCGGGCGACCGGGAAAGCCAAAATAGGTCTTCACGCCGAATGGCGGCTCGATGAGAGCGAAGGTTTCCGGGCGCTGCTGCGCGACATAGGCGATGTTGGGGAAGGAGTTCGCCACAGCGACAATGCGGCCGGCGGCCAGATCCGCGTAGGCTTCGTTGAAGCTGACGTATTCCTTTGCTTCGATCGGGCTTGGCAGGGTGTTGCCATATTCGATCACCTGGGCGAGCTGTGCAGTAGCCTTGCCCGAACCGACGGCCTTGCCAGCAATGTCCTCAGGCTTGTTCAGGCTGTCGTCGCCGGCCTTCTTGAGCAGCGCCACAGTTGCTTCTGCAATGGGAGCTGTGAAGCGGAAGCGCTCCATACGGGCATTGGTAATGGTCGCAGGTCCAGCCACCATGTCGAACTTGCCTGATTCCAGACCGGGGAAAACGCCATCCCAAGGCAGAGTGACCCACTCGATGGTCACTCCCAGTTCCTTGCCGATTTCAGCGAAGAGATCGACATTGAGGCCAACATGCTCGCCGGCATCAATGAAATCGAATGGAGCGAAGGCGGTTTCGGTGCCGACTTTCAGCACGCCTGCTGCCTTGACCTTATCAAGAACATCCTCGGCCTGCGCCGCGCCGAGCATTGCCAGGCCCATCAGGCCGGCCATTGCTGAAGTCATAAGGGTTTTGAATTTCATCTCGGTTGCTTCCTTTTGTAGTGCCGCCTCACCGGCGTGTGGACAACTGGCGACTTTGGGGGGCTTTGCCCCTCTTTTGTCTATACAAAATGAAACGCGGTTCTTGTCCCTTGTCAATCGGGGACTGCCAAAATAATGGTCATGGCGATAAATTGTGCAGTGTTTCTGCAGCAGTTCCTTATGGATGTTTCAGGGATCGCTGCCCGGTGGGACTCGTTCGCGCTGGCAACTGTGTTGCCAATCATAGCCTCACTCGGACGAAAAGTTCAATTTGAATGAGGCGCTACCGTCTGCGTCTATTGCTTTGCAATGATGGCGGGGCAGTCGCTGATGAAGGGGATGTCGAATCGCATCAATTGATGTGCGCTTTGAGTCAGCGATCGAGGCTTTTTATTATCTGGTTTGCCATTTGGATGGCCTGCCGTACATCGAGCGCCACAACATCCGCGCCGTTGGCATATAATTCGGCCTCGCGGCTGGCCAGAGAAGGGCCGCCGACCAGTATCGATAGCGACGGGGTCAGGCACGCGGAGCGGATCTTCTTGATGACCGAACTTACATCCTGGGTTGATGATCCGACGGCAACCGAGACGCCGATCATCTGGTATCCACCATCGCGAACCATTCCGTAGGCCTGGTTCCCGGCTTGGAGACTGGGACCGCCATCGACCGACCAGCCTTCTTCGTGAAAGACTGATGCGATCACGCTCAGGCCAAGGGTATGGTCATTGCTAGGCATCCGCATCAGTAGGATTCGCGGCCGATCTTCATCACAAAATGATGGTCCGCCGACATCAGACAGACTGGTCAGGAGCAATTGCAGTCGTGCGGTTGCAGCAGTGACGCTGGCAAAGCTTTGCTCGTCCTCGCACCACATCCGGCCGAGTTCTTCTGCGATAGGGATGACCAGCGTTTCACAGATTACGAGAAGAGGGACCCTTTCACTGCGAAGCCGCTCAAGGCCAATACGAAAATGCTTTGGATCTTTCTCAAGAATGGCGCTCAGGAACTGACCGAAATAGACCGTTCCGTCCATCGCCTGCTGATCGGCTTCCGCGGTGTCAGAACTTTCGTAATGAAAGTGATGACGGATGGCTTCTTCAAGCTTGCCACGGTCCTCGGTCTTCATCGTTCTCGTTGCGCTTGCAATCCCGGAAAGCAGCGTCGATCGCGCTGCCGATCCAGCTGGTGGCCGCCTGCTGAAATGTCTGCTTGGTGCGGATTGTTCGTATCCGCCGCTTTCCTCGTTATCAGACATTTACTCTCCCCTCATTTTGCGGTCCCCATCCGCATTGGGAAAATGGTATGATGGTTTTTTCAATGAAACGAGGGGTAATGGGGCAATACTGCAATGCGGTTTTCGCCGAATCGGAAAAGAACTCACCTCAAGATGTCAGGAATCAGTAGGAATATAAGTATATATAGCCAATAGACTATGTGGCAAATGCTAATGTAGGAATCTTGTCACGCTTGCCGGTGGAACTTCTTTCGAGACTGTCCACAGCCGCTTCCGCCAGGCGCGGTGCGGTCAGGCCTGATCTTTCGTACATGACATTGGGGCCAGCGTGAGGTTCAAACCGGTCCGGTAAGGTTAGGGTGCGAACTGCCACAGTGCCATCAAGTTGTCCGGTTGCAGCCAGATGTTGAAGAACATTCGCGCCAAAACCGCCGCTAGCTCCTTCTTCAACGGTAATCAACGCATCATGACGGCGGGCAAGGTCTTCAATCAACGCTTTGTCGAGAGGTTTTGCAAAGCGCGCGTCGGCGACAGTCACGGACAATCCTCTAGTTGTCAGTAAATCAGCTGCAGCGAGACATTCCCCGAGCCGAGCTCCGAAAGACAGAAATGCAATGTCACAGCCCTGGCGGACAATCCGGCCCTTGCCGATCTCAAGCGGGATGCCGCGCTCGGGCAGCGCCACCCCGGTGCCTTCCCCGCGCGGATATCTGAACGCGATCGGGCCGGAACTATGAACGGCAGCGGTTGCGACCATGTGCACAAGCTCGGCCTCATCGGCGGCTGCCATCACAGTGAAGCCGGGCAGATTGGACAAATAGGCAATATCGAAGGCGCCGGCATGGGTTGGGCCGTCAGCGCCGACGAGACCGGCACGGTCGATGGCAAACCGCACCGGCAGTTCCTGCAGGGCCACATCATGAACGATCTGGTCGTAAGCGCGCTGCAAGAATGTGGAATAGATCGCACAGAACGGCTTCATGCCTGCAGCCGCCATGCCGGCAGCAAAGGTGACCGCATGCTGTTCGGCAATGCCGACATCAAACATTCGTTCCGGATGCGCCTTGGCGAAAATATCGAGCCCGGTGCCCGAGGCCATTGCCGCGGTGATTGCGACAACGCTCTTGTCGCGTGTCGCTTCATCAGTCAGCGCATTGGCAAAAACCTTGGTGAAGGCCGG
The DNA here is from genome assembly GCF_038900115.1 of Hoeflea sp. AS60. Taxonomy (NCBI): domain Bacteria; kingdom Pseudomonadati; phylum Pseudomonadota; class Alphaproteobacteria; order Hyphomicrobiales; family Rhizobiaceae; genus Hoeflea; species Hoeflea sp. AS60. The sequence continues at coordinate 1,774,969 of NZ_JBBMQP010000001.1, forward strand.
TGCTCCGGGTTTGGATTTTGACAGTGTCCCTGTCCTGGCATCGAAGCTGCCGACGCCATGATACTTGTCGGCGCTGTTTTCCGCCGGTGCATAGCCCGCGCCCTTGCGGGTGATCGCGTGTATCAGCACCGGTCCGTCGGCGACACCCTTCAGGGTGCGCAGGATGGTCAAGAGTTGCGGCAAATCATGCCCGTCCACCGGCCCGACATAGGAAAATCCCATATGCTCGAACAGGCTCGAGGTGCCGGTCAGAGCGCCAACAGCCTGACGTGCCCGGGCGGCTCCGGTTCTGAAGGGCTCAGGCAGCATTGAAGCCGCCTTCTTCATCACCACATCCATGCCGATGGCCGGTGCCTGCGCGCACAGCGCTGACAGATGCTTGGAGAACGCACCAACCGAAGGCGAAATCGACATTTCATTGTCGTTGAGAATGACAAACATGCGCTTGCCCAGGGATCCGGCATTGTTCATCGCCTCATAGGCCATGCCTGCCGACATCGCGCCATCGCCGATAACCGCCACCGAATCGCCATCGCCATATCCAAGCGACCGGGCAGCGGCAAAGCCCAGGCCCGCTGAAATCGATGTCGAGGAATGCGCAGCACCAAAGGGGTCGTAAGGGCTTTCCGAACGTTTGGTGAATCCTGACAAACCGCCATCCTGGCGCAGAGTTGCCATGGCTTCACGCCGACCGGTAAGAATCTTGTGCGCATAGGCCTGATGTCCGACATCCCAGATAAGCTTGTCGCGGGGCGTATCGAAAACGGCATGAATGGCAACGGTAAGCTCGATCACGCCCAGCGTGGAACCCAGATGGCCGCCGGTTGCAGCTACTTTTGCAATGGTGTCGCGCCTGAGTTCCTCGGCCAGTTGGACAAGGTCAGCGTCCGCGAGGCGACGAACGTCCTCGGGGCTTTCAATTCCGTCGAGTATCGGCGTCGAGTTCTCGGTTTTCGAAACAATCCCCATTGCCAACCTCCTTGTTCGTCCGGTTTCAGCCGGGAAAGCCGATCATTTTTTTGAAACCGGCACTCATGCACATATTCGGGGCAATATTGGAAAATGTAAACATTAATTTACACTCTAAATGTCAAATAAAATGTACATATAGCGATTGAGACAAGGATTTCATACGCAAAAGAGCCATAAAGGGACCAGTTTGCAGATCTTGGGCATTCCCGTCGCCGACGTAAGCCCGGATTATCTAGATTGCAAATGATGCCGGAGTGTATATTCTTGTTTACGTGGAGGTGTCCAAAATAGTGGACACATTGGTTGGAGAGCCAGTTCCGCGACTCCGGGTGAGCTTTCGGCCAGGTGCTTCGCGCAGAACAGGCATACGCAGAATGAGAGGTCACCTTCGATGGCAAAGCCCTATCCCTTCAGTGCCATTGTCGGTCAGGACGAAATGAAGGATGCGCTGCTGATGGCTGCGGTTGAGCCTGCACTCGGTGGGGTTTTGGTCTTTGGCGATCGCGGAACGGGAAAATCCACAGCCGTGCGGGCGCTGGCTGAACTGGTGCCTGAACTCTCCAGCACCCGGGGCTGCCGCTACAATTGTGATCCGGCGAATCCCGCCGAGCCATGCCCGGTCTGTGCGACCGCACCCAAATCCGAACGAATCAAGCGCCGGGCGCCGATGGTCGATCTACCGCTGGGCGCCACCGAAGACAGGGTCTGTGGGGCGCTTGATATCGAAAAGGCTCTCGTCTCAGGTGAGCGCGCCTTTGAACCGGGCCTTCTGGCCAAGGCTCATCGCGGTTTTCTGTATGTCGATGAGGTCAATCTGCTTGAGGACCATCTCGTCGATCTTCTGCTTGATGTGGCGGCCTCCGGCGTCAACGTGGTGGAGCGCGAAGGCTTGAGTGTGCGTCACCCGGCCCGGTTCGTGCTCGTCGGCAGCGGCAACCCGGAAGAGGGTGAACTGCGCCCGCAATTGCTCGACCGGTTCGGCCTGTCGGTCGATGTCTCGTCGCCGCGCGATATTGCATCCCGCATCAAGGTGCTCAAGCGCCGTGATGCCTATGAGCAGAACGCCGAAGCCTTTTTGGCGAAATGGGCCAAGGAGGAGCAGCGGCTTGCTGCGCGCATAGTTGCCGGTCGCAAGGCCGTGGGCTCGGTGGTCTTGTCCGAACGGCTGATGATCATGATGGCACATCTGTGCATGCAGCTGGGCGTTGACGGCTTGCGCGGAGAACTGACGCTGATGCGCGCAACCCGCGCCAAGGCTGCACTTTCACGCCGCAAGGAAGCAACCGTCGAGGATGTGCTGGAAGTGGCGCCGATGGCGCTACGACACCGCCTGCGTCGTGATCCATTGGATGAGGCAGGCTCGAAAACCCGCGTTGACCGTGCGATCAGCGAAATTGCCGGAGCGCCTGTGGGACATGCATGAACCTGGCGCCGACAACCCGGTTGATCCGCGCTGGGGCGACGCGCTTCTGGCTGCACGTATTTTGGTAGCAGGCGCAGGCTTTATTGGCGGGGTCCGGCTGCGCGCGGGCGCTGGGCCGGTGCGTGACCGCTGGCTCGAGATGGTCCAGTCCATGTTGGACGCGAAGTCCGGTCCGGGGTTGCCCTGGATCCGCATTCCATCCTCTTCCGCCGCAGGGCGCCTGACCGGCGGCATCGATATCACCGCGACACTGACCGCCGGTCGCCCGGTGCATGAGAAAGGTCTGCTGGCCCGCGCGGACGGTGGTTTCATCGTTCTCGGCATGGCCGAACGGCTGGCCGAATCCAGCGCCGCCATTATCGGACGTACACTTGACGACGGTGAGGCGACCGGCTCATCGGGCCGAAAGCAGCCGGCACGGTTTTCGGTGGTCGCCCTCGATGAATCCGCTGACGAGGACGAGGACCTTCCCTCGGCCCTGGCCGACCGGCTGACGCTGGATCTGCGGCTTGATGGCCTCTCCATCCGCGACGCAGTTTGCGATCCGGAATTCGCGCGTGAGCTTGGGCAGGATCTGCCCGATGCCGCCGCCTTTGCAGTCGCGATGGGCGCAGTCACTGTCGGTGATGATCTTCGCGAGGCGGCTGCCGCGATCAGTCTGGCCTTGCCCGGCGCTCCGATCCGGCGCGCACTTGATCTCATCCGCGTTGCCCGCATCCTTGCCATGCTCGAGCAAAAGCCGACCGCCGATGCAGAGCATCTTGTGACTTCGGTCCGCCTCTGTCTCGGCATGACCATGAATGCGCCCGAGCAAACCGACACCGAAAGCCAGCCGGCCGAACCCGACACGGCTCAGGACGACGCCGAGGATCAGAGCCAGGCCCGGAACCAGGCTGACCAGCCGCCATCGCCACCCGAGGCTCCAGCCGAAAACACGGACACAAATGGCGAGACGACAGAGACAGAAATGTCGGAAGACGAGATGATGGTCGCCGCTGCCGCCGCTTCTCGCGCGGTGCTCGACGAGCTCGATCGTCCCGACAGAACAGCGGCCGCAAAAATGGCCCGCACCGGAAAATCCGGCGGATTCAAATCCGGCAGCCGCCGGGGAAGGCCTGCGGGCATTGTCTCGCGCCCGCCCTATTCGGAGGCGCGGCCCGATGTGGTTTCCACGCTTCGCGCCGCCATTCCATGGCAGCGTTTGCGCAACCCGGACTTCGCGCTGAGCGCCGATGGCTCACCCCAGCAGCTGCGCATCCTGCCATCTGATTTCCGATATATCAGGTTCCGCCACCGCACGGAATCCACGGCCATCTTCGCTGTTGATGCCTCAGGTTCGACCGCGATGGAACGTCTGGCCGAGGCCAAAGGTGCGATTGAATTGTTGCTTGGCGATTGCTATGTCCGGCGCGATCAGGTTGCGCTGATCACCTTCCGCGGTATGGCGGCCGAAACGCTGCTCGAGCCGACCCGCTCGCTGGTGCGCGCAAAGCGGTCACTGACCGGCATTCCCGGCGGTGGCCCAACACCGCTGGCTGGCGCCATCAGGCGTTCACTGGAAATAGCAGGCATGGTGCAGCGGCGCGGGCAATCGCCTTTGATTGTCTATCTCACCGATGGCAGCGGTAACATCGCGCTTGACGGAAAGCCCGATCGCGCTCGCGCCCGCGACGATGCCCAGATGTTGGCCCGACAGGGCGCAGCGCTCGGCTACCGCTCGATCCTTATTGATATCTCCCGAAGGCCACGCGAGACCACGCGCGAACTGGCTCGCTCCATGCAGGCGCAATATTGCCCGCTGCCCATTGTCTCGGCCAGTGCGGTCAATGCAATTGTCGGCGCTGAACTGGCGAAAGGCACACGACAATGAGCCTGTCCGGCATCCCGCCCACGCTCGACCATGAAGGCCGCAACTGGCCGTTCCGTCATGCGAGCCGGATGCTGCGAGTGGGCCATCTGGACTGGCATGTCCAGGACATCGGTGATCGAAAGGCGCCGGTTGCCCTGATGGTTCATGGCACTGGAGCTGCGACCCACTCGTTTCGAGGACTGATCCCGCTCTTGTCGGCCGACCATCGTGTCATCTCGATGGATCTTCCCGGACATGGATTTACGCGCGGAGCGAGGGCCGATGATCTGACACTGCCCGCCATGGCGCGCGCTGTTAGAGGTCTGCTCAAGACGCTCGAGATAGAGCCCGCGATTGCCATCGGTCACTCGGCTGGCGTCGCTGTATTGCTGCAGCTGAGCCTTGACGGTGGGCTCCGCTCTGCCCGCATGATCGGGCTCAATGCCGCGCTAGAGCCCATTCGTGGCAACGCGCTACTACAGCCCTTGGCAAAATTGCTTTTCTTCGCCAACCCGCTGACCGCCCGTTTGGTCTCGTTTCAGGCCCGCATCGGCAACATGGCAGACAATCTCCTGAAGGCCACCGGATCGAATATCGATCAGCGGGGACGGGACTGCTACAATATTCTGATGCGCCAGACGTCTCACATCAACGGCGCTCTGGGCATGATGGCGAACTGGCAATTGGAGCCGCTCGTCGCCCAATTGGGACGTCTGAAAAGTCCGGTGACTCTGATTGCCGCGGCGGATGATCCGATGGTTCCGGCAAGAGTATCGCGCAATGCGTCAAAACTCATAAACGGCTGTCTGCTTGAAGTCGCTGCCCGCGGCGGACATCTGATGCATGAGGCCGACCCCCAGTGCGTTTTCGAGCTGATCGAGCGCTCATTCCCTATGATTTCCAAAAGATCGGTGGCCTGAGATGCGGATTGACAGGATCAGATCGCTGTCCAAGACCTTGACGGGAGTGATCGCGTGATGACGGCTCATGATCCTTCGCTTGCCAACCCGTCGTCCGTTGATGCCCGGCCCCACGCCATTGTCATCGGTGCGGGATTTGGCGGTCTTGCCGCAGCTGTCAGGCTTGGCGCGCGCGGTTACCGGGTCACCATTGTCGAAAAGCTGGATGAACCCGGAGGTCGGGCATCGCAGTTCCGCCAGGACGGCTTCACCTTCGACGCTGGCCCAACCATTATAACTGCGCCTTTCATCTTCGAGGAACTCTGGACCTTGTGCGGTCGCAAGCTGTCCGAAGACGTCGAGCTGGTGCCGCTTGATCCGTTCTACACTGTCCGTTTCGATGACGGGCGCGAGTTCCATGTCAATTCCGACGACAAGGAAATGGAAGCCCAGATCGTGAAGTTTTCGCCTGAGGACCTGGCCGGTTACCGGCGGTATCTCGCCGAAAGTGAACGCTGTTTCAGGACCGGTTTTACCGGGATGATCGACAAGCCGTTTCCGACCCTTGTCTCCATGGCGATGGCCTTGCCGGGCCTCGTCATGCGGCGCGCCGAACGGTCGGTTTACAAGCTGGTCTCGAAATTCATCAAGAACGAGCAGTTGCGGCAGGGCCTGAGCTTTCACCCGCTTTTCATCGGTGGCAATCCAATGCGCTCTTCGGGCGTCCTCAGTCTGATTTCCTATCTCGAACGCGAGTATGGCGTGCATTATGCCGTTGGCGGCACCTACGCCTTGGTGAAGGGTATCGTCGGTTTGATCGCGGGGCAGGGCGGAGTTATACGCACCGGCGTCGAAGTGTCTGAAATCACCGTAGAGCAAGGCCGCGCCACCGGCGTCCGTCTTGCCAGCGGCGAGACCATTCCGGCCTCTATTATTGTCTCCAACGCCGATACCGGCTGGACCTACACCAAGCTTCTGGCAAAGCATGCGCGCAAGCGCTGGACCGACGCCAAGGTGGACCGCGCCAAATATTCGATGAGCCTGTTCGTCTGGTATTTTGGCACTGACCGCCGCTACGAGGATGTCGGCCATCACACCGTGATGATGGGACCAAGATACGGCGAACTGCTTCACGATATCTTCGATGCCAAGCGGCTTGCCGATGATTTCAGCCTGTATCTCTATCGCCCGACCGCAACCGATCCGACGGTGGCGCCCGAAGGCTGTGACACATTCTATGTTCTCTCGCCGGTGCCCAATCTTGATAGCGGCATCGATTGGGAAACCGCTGCCGAACCCTACCGCAAGAAAATCCAGGCACATCTCGAAGCGACTGTTTTGCCCGGTTTGGGTGAGCATGTCGTCAGCTCCCGCATCATGACGCCGGTGGATTTCCGTGACCGGCTGCTGTCGGTCAAGGGCGCCGCGTTCGGTATCGAGCCGCTGATCACGCAACTCGCCTGGTTCAGGCCGCACAACAAGAGTGAGGAGGTCGAAAACCTCTACATGGTTGGCGCCGGAACCCATCCAGGCGCCGGCCTTCCAGGCGTCGTTTCTTCGGCCAAGATTCTTGACAAGGTTGTGCCCAATGCCAGCGCCATCGTCTGAAAACTTCGTCCTTGATCCCAGTCTTCGCAAGGAGTGCGAGGAAGCGATCCGTGCCGGTTCAAAATCCTTTCTTGCAGCCTCCATGCTGCTGCCGGTCTCCACCCGATCCGCCGCTCGCGCACTTTATGCATTTTGCCGCGCCACCGATGATCTGATCGACGAAAGCGCCGACCCTGCGCGAGGCCTGCAAGAAATCCGCGCCCGTCTCGACGCCATCTATCGCGGAACCCCGCACAACCATCCCGCCGACCGCGCCTTTGTCGCGGTCGTTGAGCATTACGCCCTGCCGCGCGCGCTGCCGGTTGCCCTGATCGAGGGGTTCGAGTGGGATGTCCAGAACCGCACTTACAGGGATTGCGGCGAGCTTTGCGCCTATTCTGCCCGGGTCGCCTCCACCGTTGGCGTTATGATGACCCTGATCATGGGCGTCTGTGACCGTTCCGTTCTGGCCCGCGCAGCGGATCTTGGACTTGCCATGCAACTCACCAACATCGCCCGCGATGTCGGTGAGGACGCCCGCCGCGGGCGCATCTATCTGCCGCTCGATTGGCTCGATGGAGCCGGAATCGATCCAGAAGCTTTTCTCGCCGATCCGCAAGCCTGTCCTGCCATGCGCGCCACCGTTGAGCGGCTGCTTGATGCGGCAAACATCCTGTATGCCCGCGCCATGACCGGTATCGCCGGCCTGCCACTGAGCTGCCGGACGGCAATCCGCAGCGCGGCGCTGATTTATCGCGAGATCGGCCGCGAAATCGAGATAGCAGGGCACGACAGTATCACCCGGCGTGCGCATACCTCGACCCGGCGCAAGCTTGAATTGATCGGCAGGGCCGCGGCAACGCCGTTTCTGTTTCAGCCGGTCTCCACCGAGCCTGCCCATCCCGAGGTCCGCTTCCTCGTCGAGGCCGCCGCTGCAGGCCGCATCAACGCGCCATCCGGTCTCGACGCGAAAGCCGGGCGCATGATCGAACTTATGACGCTTTCGGAAACGCGCCGTCGCGCTGTCGACGTGGGTGGCTGATATGGGGAATTATGCCGGCCTGATCGAGATTGCACTGAGCTTTGGCGGCTTCGTGCTGTTCATCATCTGGCAGATGCGTACACTCAAACGCGACGTTCGTGCCCGCAAGGAACGGGAGCGGACTGCAGAGGCTGATCCGTCAGCCGAGCATCAGCCCAAAGCGGATTGATCACTTCGCACGTCGTGGCATCCGGAAGGGCAGCATCGCCTTGACCACCGGCGAGGCAAACCGCGCACCCGACAGGCTCTCATGCATCATGTCGACAGTCTCGCCCGTAAGCCGGGTGCGTATGACGGACCGGGTGTAAAACGGACCGTCCTCAAGAGTGCGTGACAGGCTGGGCTTTGCGCCCTCATCGTGGTGGCCTGAGCGTGGTACGCCCCAGAAGCCGTTTGCGATCCGTGTCTTGGCGGGCATCTCTATTTGATGAACCTCGCCATCGGTGCCGATGCGGATCGCGATTTCACCATGGCTGCCATCCTTGCGGATGGTGTCGTAGATGATCACTGCATCCCCGTTGGGCAACCGCCCGCGTGCCCAGTCCCAAAGCGTAAATCCTCGTTCCAGAGGCTCGCTCCCCCAATTGCTGTCCATGTAGCCATGGCCCGACCAGTTTTCGCCGCCGGTTTCGAATTCGGCGCTGATTCGCCCGGTCGGCGAGACCGGCCACCAGCGATGTGTGCCCGCAGCATCGATATCAAACACCTGCGATGTCACCGCGTCGGGAGAAAACCGGATTGTGCCTTTGACCCGTTTTGGCAGCCATTGCGCCGGTGGTCGCGGCACCGAGATCTCGTCGAACTCGATTACGATCTCGCCACCGTCGCGCCGAATCTGGCTCGGCCCGACCTGAAACGACAAGGCGTCGCGGTGGGTCGCCTTGCGTCCACGCTCGGTCATGGTCCAGCGGTTTCCCTCTGGTGCGTAGAGCGCGACATTGATGCAAACGTGATTGTCTGGATCGCGCCGTCCGGCCCAGTGGTAGTAGGGCGAGAACACCGAGCCGACAAAGGCAATCACCGACAGGCCATAGCGTCCGCAGTCGCTCAGGCCGTCGACATACCACCAGAGATAACCGCCCGGCGGGACGATTGCATCGAAGCGCGGTCCTCGACCAGGCTCTCCGCCGCCAGCATTCCTGAAAGTGTCGCCATCGGCACGCCCGGTCCCGGATGCGTGCTCCCGCCCGCCAGATATAGCCCCGGAATTCTGGTCCGCGACCCCGGCCGCCGGAATGACGCCGTCCATCCGTGAGATGCCCTGCCGTAGAGCGCTCCCCCCGTTGCCGGGAACAACTGGTGAAACTGGTCCGGCGTGGTCGGGATGAACTCCATCCCGTCCCGCTCCACGTTCAGCCCGCAGGCCGAAAGATGGGTCAGTGCTTGATCGAGGCATTGCCCGGTCTCCTTGGTCGAAAAAGTCTTGATGTCACCGTCGGCCGGAGCGTTGAGGATGAACAGCATCCTCTCGCGGTCCACGCCATCGGGAAGGCTTCCCTGATCATCACGGTCTTGGGCGCAGATGTAGGTGGTTGGAACCGAAGGCATGCTTTGCCCGCGGGTCAGCGCCTCAAACTCCGAGGCGTAGTCATCGGAAAAGAAGACGCTGTGATGCGCCAGCGGAAATCCGGATGTCTTGGCAGTCATGGAAAATGTCAGGGCTGAAAGCGAGCGCGCTTTCCGCAGTGTCGGCGAGACGCCGGATCCGGCTGTCAGTCGCGCCAGCGCAGAGACATCGCCATTGAAGATGATTCTGTCTGCCTTGAGCCGTTCGCCACCATTGAGCCTGAGCCCGGTCACGCCCTTGCTTCCAGCTTCAATGGCTTCGACATCGGCGCCATAGCGGAAGGTGACACCAAGCTCTGCGGCGAGACGCTCCATGGCCCGCGCCAGTCCGTGCATGCCGCCCTTTGCCAGCCAGACTCCATCCTGTTCGACATGCGCAACCAGCATCAGCGTGGCCGGAGCCATAAAGGGTGAAGATCCGCAATAGGTGGCGTAACGCCCAAACAATTGCCGCAATCGCGGATCGGGAAAGCAATCGCCGAGCGCCTGCCACATTGAGGACAACGGCTTGAGCGCCATCTGCCTGGAAAGATTGAACAACCCGATTCGTGCCATCAGCGAGATCGGCCCAGGTCGCTGGGCGTCTATGTAGCTTGGTTTCAGGGTGGAAAACATCGCCGCACTTTCGGCGGCAAACCGCCGGTAACCGTCAGCATTCTCCCTGTTTGAGAAGTCCTCGATGGCCCGGGCACTCTCGTCGATATCGGCAAACAGATCCAGCCGCTTGCCATCGCGCCAGCCATGCCGGGCCAGAAGTTCGGCTTTTCGCAGCCCTATCCGGGCACTGAGGTCCGCGCCTGCCATCGCGAACAGACGCTCGAAGACCCAGCGCATGGTGAGAACCGTTGGGCCGGCATCAACCGGTTTTCCACCGACGTCGAGCTGCCGCATCTTGCCACCAGGCGCGGATCCGCGCTCGACCACGGTGACGTCGAAACCTGCCACCGCGGCTGAAATCGCCGCGGCAAGTCCGCCGGCCCCGGCGCCCACCACCACAACTTTCTCAGACGGACGCATCGTTTCAAATCCCTCATTCGCATCGGCCGCCAACGCCGTTGACAATCCATTGAACTGTGTCAGGATAACTTTACACATATAAATGTCATTTAAAAGTGACATTGGCGAGGATGTTGGAGGGACACGCCAGATGGATCTGCAAAAACGCATTGAACGCAATCTTGAGCGCGCAGTCACATACGCCACCGCTGGCGGCAATCCCTCCCTGATGTGCGATGCACTCAAATACGCGGTGTTCCCGGGTGGGGCTCGCATCCGTCCGAGGCTTTGCCTTGCGGTGGCGCTGGCTGCTGGTGATCCTGCTCCCAACGCATCCAACGCGGCGGCAACGGCCATAGAGCTCCTGCACTGTGCCTCGCTGGTGCACGACGACCTGCCCTGTTTTGATGATGCGGACATACGGCGCGGCAAGCCGAGCCTGCATTCAGCCTTCGGCGAAACCACCGCAGTGCTGGCTGGCGATGCATTGATCGTGCTGGCCTTTGAAACCCTGGCGCGCGAATGTCTGGCCACGCCCGACCGGATCGCGCCGCTGATCAGTGTGATTGCCCGCGCGGTGGGCATGCCTCACGGCATCATTGCCGGACAGGCCTGGGAGAGCGAAGAGAAGATCGATCTCAAGGTCTATCACCGCGCCAAGACATCATCGCTCTTTATCGGGTCAACCACCGCAGGCGCCATCGCTGCCGGCGTCGATCCGCAGAACTGGTATCGCCTGGGCGAGGCACTCGGCAATGCTTTTCAGGTTGCTGATGACCTGCGGGACTGTGCCTCGAACCTGGATGAAATCGGAAAGCCCTGCGGCCAGGATGCAGCCCATGATCGCCCCAATGCGGTGCATGAGCTTGGCCTGGGCGGTGCCGTCCAGCGCTTGCAGGAACTGGTCAGCGAGGCCGCGGCCTCGATTCCGGACTGCCGTGGCTCGGATATGCTCAAGCAGTTGATTCTGGATGAAGCCAAGCGACTGGTGCCCAAAAGCCTGGCCACCGTGGCGGCCTGACAACATGGTTGCCGAGGTGACAGCTCCCGGTTCGCATATTCCTGTCAACAAGCAACCGGGCTGGCGCTCACGTTTGAGCGCCTGGCGCGCGCGACAGGTTGCGCGGCCCGAGTTTCGCAGGCTCGTGCAGCGGATGCCGGTGTCCCGGATGTTCTCCCGGTCGCAGGAAGCAGATCTGTTCTCGATAGCCACAGGTTTTGTTCAGAGCCAGGTCTTGTTCGCAGCATTGCAGACCGGCTTGATCGAAGCCCTGGCGGAAGGGCCTGTGAGCATCACAGATCTCGCCCGTATCACCGGCCTCACTGAAGAGCGCCTCAAGCGTCTTCTGCAGGCGGCGCAATCCTTGAAGCTGGTCTCTGCGAACTCTGACGGTTTTGTCACGCTCGGAGATCATGGCGCGGTTGTTCAAAGTGATCCGGGCATTCGGGCGATGATCCGACATCACGCGCTTCTCTATCGCGACCTGAGTGATCCGGTCAGCCTGTTCGCCGGGTCGCGTACCGATACCGAACTGAGCCGCCTTTGGTCCTATGCCGGGTCGGGCCGCGAATCATCGGTCAAGCCAGGCGACGCCGCCGCCTATTCTGCGTTGATGGCAGCGAGCCAATCGATGCTCGCCGATGAAATCCTCGACGCCTATGATTTTGGCCGGCACCAGAAGCTGCTCGATGTGGGGGGCGGAGAGGGGGCGTTTCTCTCGGCGGTGGCCGGGCGGCATCCGGACCTGAAGCTGTCCCTCTTCGATCTGCCTCCCGTGGTCGAGCGGGCGCGGGCCAAATTCGCGGGCCGGCCTTTGAGCCAGTGTGCGCACTGCCACGGTGGCAGTTTTCTCGATGATGCACTGCCGCGCGGTCATGATTGCGTCACCCTGGTCCGGGTGCTGTTCGATCACGAAGACAGTATTGTTCTCAGGCTTTTGCGCAATGTCCGCGCGGCCATGGAGCCTGGGCAAACGCTGGTGATTGCCGAACCGATGGCTGGTGACAGCTCACGGGGGCAACGGCTCTCGACCGTCTATTTCGGCGTTTATGTTCTGGCCATGGGTTCTGGACGCTGCCGCACCCCCGAAGAGATCGTTGCTTTGGCGCGAGCTGCAGGCTTCTCACACTTCGATATTCGGCCCTGCCGGTCCTCATTAATGGCGACGCTGGTTGTCGCGAATCTCTGACATTTATCTAAAGCGGTGTAAATATAAGTTGACATGAAAGAATGTAAAAATAATATTACATACAGGAGGCAGCGTCTCGCCTGAGTCAGGCTTGACCGATCAATATGCAAACAAGCGCAGTCGTATTTGAACAACCAAAGCTAATAGCTCTTCAGTCGCTTGATGTGGCTGACCCGGGTGATGGTGACGTGGTCGTGGAAGCGATCTGGAGCGGCATCAGCGCCGGCACGGAGAAGCTGTTGTTTGAAGGCCGCATGCCGAAATTTCCAGGCATGGGTTATCCGCTTGTTCCCGGATATGAGACCGTGGGACGGGTAGTTTCGGCCGGACGCGATTGCCGCGCCGATATTCAAGGCAAGCTGGTGTTCGTGCCAGGCGCCATGGGATACCGTGACGCTGCGGCCCTGTTCGGCGCATCCGCTTCCACGCTGGTGACGTCCGGCGAACGTGTTATTCCGATTGACAACGATCTTGCCCAGGGCGGCACCTTGCTGTCTCTTGCTGCCACTGCCTATCACGCGCTGACCTTGCCAGGGCTGGTCGCACCTGACCTCGTGATTGGCCACGGCATTGTTGGCCGGCTGACAGCGCGCCTGATCATCGCCATGGGGAACAAGGCTCCTCATGTGTGGGAAATCAACCCGGCCCGTCAGCATGGCGCTGTGGGATATGAAGTCACCACAGCCGAAGCCAGCGAAGGCCGCAAATGGTCCTCGGTGCTCGACGCAAGCGGTGATCCGGACATTCTCGACAAGGCGATCGCGGTGCTTGAGCGTGGCGGAGAAATTACCCTTGCCGGCTTCTACAGCGAAACCATGAGTTTCCGCTTTACCCCGGCATTCATGCGCGAGGCGCATTTCCGCATCGCCGCTGAATTCAAGCCTGCCGATGTGCACGCTGTGCTCGATTTGCTGGCGCACGGGAAGCTCTCGCTGGATGGCCTCATCACTCATACGTCGAGCCCCGCTGATGCGGCGGCTGCCTACCAGGCGGCCTTCGGCGATCCTGACTGCCTGAAAATGATACTTGACTGGAGGGAACTACAATGACTGAAGGCTTCGGCGGAAGCGCCACAGACCGGATCCGTGACCTCCTGCGCGAGGAGGCGTCGATCGAGCCTGATCAGGTGCATACCGGCCCGGTCAAGAAAGACACCCAGATCATCGCCATCTACGGAAAAGGCGGAATCGGCAAATCCTTCACGCTTGCCAACCTCTCCTGCATGATGGCCCAGCTCGGCAAGAAGGTTCTGCTGATCGGCTGCGATCCGAAAAGCGACACCACCTCGCTGCTGTTTGGCGGCCGTGCCTGCCCGACCATCATCGAGACATCTTCCAAGATGAAGGCTGCTGGTGCGGAACTCTCGATTTCCGACGTCTGCTTCAAGCGCGACGGTGTTTTCGCCATGGAGCTTGGCGGCCCCGAAGTTGGCCGCGGCTGCGGCGGACGTGGCATCATCCATGGTTTCGAAACTCTCGAAAAGCTCGGCTTCCATGACTGGGATTTCGATTACGTGCTGCTCGACTTTTTGGGCGATGTGGTCTGCGGTGGTTTCGGTCTGCCGATCGCCCGTGACATGTGCCAGAAGGTGGTTGTCGTCGGCTCCAATGACCTTCAGTCGCTCTACGTCGCCAACAATGTCTGCTCTGCGGTTCAGTATTTCCGCAAGCTTGGCGGCAATGTCGGCGTCGCCGGCATGGTCATCAACAAGGATGACGGCTCCGGCGAGGCAGAAGCATTCGCCAAGGCAGTCGGCATTCCGGTTCTGGCCGCGATCCCGCAGGATGACGATATCCGCAAGAAGAGCGCCAACTACCAGATCATCGGCCATCCCGACAATCGTTGGGGCCCGCTGTTCCAGACGCTCGCCGAAAACCTTGGCCTTGCGCCACCGGTTCTGCCCGAGCCACTCACCCAGGACGGGTTGATCAATCTTTTTGACGCCAGCGACACCGGCGGCGACTACGTGCTTGTGCCCGCGCTGCCCGAAGACATGTGCCCTGCATCAGCCTTGGCGCGTCCGTCCCTCGAAGTCGTCTACGACACGGTATGATGAGCATGGATGATCATTCTCCCACCCGCGAAGACCATGTCACGACCCCGGACGCCAGCCCGGCAGCCGAAGGCATGTCCTGCGCATCAGGCGCGGAAAAGATGAAGGCCCAGGCCATGGCGTCTGGCAAGTCCGAGCTGATGCAGCGCCTGGAGGCGGATTACCCAAAGGGGCCGCATGACCAGCCGCAATCGATGTGCCCCGCTTTTGGCTCGCTCCGGGTCGGCCTGCGCATGCGTCGGGTCGGAACCATCCTGTCGGGCTCTGCCTGCTGCGTCTACGGTCTTACCTTCACGTCGCATTTCTACGGCGCCAAGCGCTCGGTCGGTTACGTGCCGTTCAACTCAGAATCGCTGGTGACTGGCAAGCTATACGAGGACATCCGCGACGCGGTCCATGAGATGGCTGATCCTGACGCATATGACGCGATCGTGGTCACGAGCCTCTGTGTTCCCACAGCTTCTGGTGTTCCGCTGCAGATGCTGCCCAAGCAGATCAACGGTGTCCGCATCGTAGGCATCGACGTGCCTGGATTTGGTGTGCCGACACATGCGGAAGCCAAGGACGTGCTGTCCTCTGCCATGCTGACCTACGCCCACAACGAGGCCGAAAGCGGCCCGGTTCAGGCGCCGCGCGGCGGCATCGAGGAGCGTCCGTCTGTCACAATTCTGGGCGAGGTGTTCCCCGCTGACCCAATGATGATCGCCGCCATGCTGGCGCCGATGGGTCTGGCTGCGGGACCGGTGGTGCCGGTGCGCGAATGGCGCGAACTCTATGCCGCGCTTGATTGCGCCGCCGTTGCCGCAGTCCACCCGTTCTACACCGGATCGGTTCGTGCCTTCCGCGCAGCTGGCCGCAAGGTGATCGGCTCGGCACCGGTTGGTCTTGAGGGCACCGATGCCTGGCTGCAGGCGATCGGAGACGGTTGCAATGTGGGGCAGGCGCAGATTGATTCTGCCCGCAACGCCTTTGGCGGCGCAATCCGCGGCGCGCTTTCGGAAAATCGCATCAAGGGTCGTATCACTCTGTCGGGCTATGAAGGCTCTGAGTTGATCGTCGCGCGGCTGCTGGTCGAAAGCGGCGCCGACCTGAGATATGTCGGCACAGCGTGCCCGAAAACCGAGTTTTCCAAGCTTGATGCAGAATGGCTTGAAGCCCACGGCGTTCACGTCGCCTACCGCGCCTCGCTCGAGCAGGATCTGGCCGCCATGGGCGAGTTCAAGCCCGATCTCGTGATCGGCACCACGCCGGTTGTTCAGAAGGCCAAGGAGAACGCCACGCCGGCGCTTTACTTCACCAACCTGATTTCCGCCCGTCCGTTGATGGGGCCTGCCGGCGCGGGCTCTCTGGCGACAGTCGTTAATGCCGCAATCGCTAACAAGCCGCGCTTTGACCGCATGCTTGAGTTCTTCGGCGAAGTCGGCAAGGGCGACAATGCCGGTGTTTGGGAAGACACACCCGTTCACAATACGTCCTTCCGCAAGAAGTTCGCCGCAAAGGCGGCAGCTTCCAAGAATGCGGTGGATTCCGGGGAGGCGGTTGGCACATGACGCTGATCATCGACCACGACAGGGCCGGGGGCTATTGGGGTTCGGTCTATGTGTTCACCGCCATCAAGGGCATGCAGGTGATCATCGACGGCCCGGTGGGCTGCGAGAACCTGCCGGTGACCTCGGTACTGCACTACACCGATGCGCTGCCGCCGCACGAACTGCCCATAGTCGTTACCGGCCTGGGCGAGGAAGAACTCGGCCAGCACGGCACCGAAGCCGCGATGAAGCGCGCCCGTGCCGTACTCGATCCTGATCTGCCAGCCGTTGTCGTGACCGGATCCATCGCTGAAATGATTGGCGGCGGCGTGACGCCTGAAGGCTCGAATATCCAGCGCTTCCTGCCGCGCACCATCGACGAGGACCAATGGCAATCAGCCGACCGGGCGCTCAAGTGGTTGTGGACGGAATACGGCCCGAAGAAGGGCAAGATCCGTCCGCCCAAGGCGCGCAAGGATGGCGAAAAGCCGAAGGTCAACATCATCGGCGCGATCTACGGCATGTTCAATCAGCCGTCCGATCTGGCGGAAATCCGTCGCCTGATCGAAGGCATAGGCGCCGAGGTCAACATGACATTCCCGCTCGGGAGTCACCTGGCGGATGTCTCGAAACTCGCCGATGCCGAGGCCAATGTTTGCCTCTACCGCGAGTTCGGCAGGTTGCTGTGCGAGAGCCTCGATCGGCCCTTTCTGCAGGCGCCGATCGGCATCCATTCGACCACGGCCTTCCTGCGACAGCTCGGAGAGATGCTCGGGCTTGATCCCGAACCCTTTATCGAACGTGAGAAGCACACCACGCTCAAGCCGATGTGGGATCTGTGGCGCTCGGTCACCCAGGATTTCTTCGCCACCGCCGGCTATGCCATCGTGGCGGGCGAGACCTACGAACGCGGCATTCGCAATTTCCTCACCGAGGAAATGGGTATGCCTTGCACCTTCTCGGTCCAGCGCATTGCCGGCAAGAAAACCGACAATCAGGCGGTCCGCCAGATGATCAAGGACAAGCCGCCGCTGGTTATGTTCGGCTCCTACAATGAGCGCATGTATCTGGCTGAAGCCGGTGCCCGGGCGATCTACGTTCCGGTGTCGTTTCCTGGCGCGATTATCCGTCGCCACACCGGCACGCCGATCATGGGATATTCGGGCGCGTCCTGGCTTATCCAGGAAGTCTGCAACGCGCTCTTTGACGCGCTGTTTTCGATCCTGCCGCTGGCCACTGACATGGACGCTGTCGAGGCAACGCCGGCGATATCACGGGGTGAAATTCCCTGGGCGCCCGAAGCCAAGGCGAAGCTCGATCGTGCCATCGATCTGGAGCCGGTGCTGGTCAGGATTTCGGCAGCCAAGCGGCTGCGGGATGCTTCCGAAGCGGAAGCAAGGTCCCGCGGCAGTGAAATAGTCAACCAGGAAGATGTGGATCTGGCCACCCAGGCGCTCAGGCGCGGGCGGGCTGCATAACGCGCCGGAAGATTTCGGCAGACAGGGAGAGTGCGATGACAACGACAACAATGCATCACAGGGAACGGCAGGCAGCTCGCGGGCGATCCCGGGCTGATCGGGTCGAATACCGGCTTCTGGTCGCCATCGCCTTTGTCATCTGTTTCGCCATGGCGGGCGCATCCCGGCTGTTCGCGGCCTTGCGCGGCAAGCCTGTCGACAGCCATGGCCAGTCAGTTTTCGCGGAGGCGCGGGCATCAGCTCACGCCACCGCGGGTTACGCGTTCATCGCGTAGCCCGACGCCTTTTGCCGGGGTCCAAATCCGGCAAAAAACCCGCCGATGTCGTCCGTTCGGGCGGTTTGAGGCAGACCCGGCTGCGGGGCACCGCAGCGCTTGTGACTAGGAGGTACTTTCAATGTCCAGTCCAAATACCGTTTCGCTTTCGGGAATGACCGAAAGCGAAGCACAAGAGTTCCACTCGTACTACCTCCAGGGGATGATTGCATTCGTGGCTATTGCCGTTGTTGCACATCTTCTCGTCTGGTTTTGGCGCCCGTGGATCCCCGGTCCGGAAGGCTACGCCTCGCTTGAAGGCGTCAGTCAGACGGTAACCGCATTCCTGCCAATGCTCGCATAAAGGAGAAGCGAAATGTGGAGAATTTGGATGCTTTTCGACCCGCGCAAAACGCTGGTCGTCCAAGGTGTTTTCCTTTTCGCGCTGGCGGTGATGATTCATCTCGTCCTGCTCAGCACGACCCGCTTCAACTGGCTCGAAGGCGCACCGGTGGTAACCGGCGCACTCGATCCGTCGACGGGCATCTTGGGACTTATCCCAATGATGATCGGCTGAACGCTGACAACAATGACTGCGGGCGGGCCAATGACCCAGGTCACCCGCCCGCGGTCGAAATCCGAAATGGTCAAAACCTGGAATGGGATTGCGTGAATCGTCCGCAATCAGGGGGGTTGGAGATAAGCCATGGCGCTGCTGAGTTTTGAAAGAAAATACCGCGTTCGCGGTGGCACCCTGATAGGCGGTGACTTGTTCGATTTTTGGGTCGGACCGTTTTATGTGGGCTTCTTTGGCCTCACCACCGCGTTTTTCGCATCTGTGGGAACCGCGTTGATCTTTTACGGTGCGGCAATCGGGCCGACCTGGAACATGTGGCGGATCTCCATCGCTCCGCCTGATCTGAGCTACGGTCTCGGCCTCGCGCCCTTAGCGGAAGGCGGGCTGTGGCAAGTCATCACCATTTGCGCCTTCGGGGCATTTATCTCATGGGCGCTGCGCGAGGTGGAAATCTGCCGCAAGCTTGGCATCGGCCTTCATGTGCCGTTTGCCTTCGGCGTCGCCATTTTCGCTTATCTCTCGCTGGTTGTTATCCGGCCAGTCCTGCTTGGCGCCTGGGGACACGGGTTCCCCTATGGCATTTTCAGCCATCTCGATTGGGTGTCCAATGTCGGATACCAGTACCTGCATTTCCACTACAATCCGGCCCACATGCTGGCGGTCTCGTTGTTCTTCACCACGACGTTGGCCTTGTCGCTGCATGGCGGCCTGATCCTCTCGGCCGCCAATCCGGGCCGCGACGGCACACGCTACAATAAGCCCGACGTGATGAAGACGCCTGAATATGAAGACACATTCTTCCGCGACATCATTGGCTATTCGGTCGGTACGCTCGGCATTCACCGGCTTGGCCTGGTGCTGGCGCTGAACGCCGGCTTCTGGAGCGCGGTCTGCATCATCATCAGCGGCCCGCTGTGGAACAAGGGCTGGCCGCAGTGGTGGAACTGGTGGCTCGATCTGCCGATTTGGAGCTGAAAGGGATCTGATCATGCAATATCAAAATCTATTTACCCAAGTGCAGGTCCGCGGCCCCGTTGAAGCCGGTATCCCGCTGCCCCGAGGCGACGATGATCGCTACGGCAAACCTGTATACAATTGGCTTGCCGGCTGGTTCGGCAACGCTCAGCTGGGTCCGATTTATCTCGGTTTTCTGGGCACCGCGTCGCTGATCAGCGGAACAATCTGGTTCGTGATCGTCGGCTTCAATATGCTTGCCTCGGTAGGCTGGGATCCAATCCAGTTCATCCGCCAGCTGTTCTGGCTGGCGCTTGAGCCCCCGCCGGCCAAATATGGGCTGTCGCTCGTGCCGCCGCTCAGTGAGGGCGGTTGGTACATCATTTCAAGCGTGTTCCTGCTTGCAGCCGTATTGTTGTGGTGGGCGAGGATCTATGTTCGGGCAAGGGCGCTCGGTCTCGGCACTCACGTCTTCTGGGCTTTCGGGGCTGCGATATGGCTGTTCCTGGTGCTTGGATTGTTCCGGCCGGTTCTGATGGGCTCATGGGCGGAAGCCGTACCTTACGGTATCTTCCCGCATCTTGACTGGACGGCGGCGTTTTCGATCCGCTACGGCAATCTCTATTACAACCCGTTCCACTGCCTTTCGATTGTCTTCCTTTACGGCTCGGTGCTGTTGTTCGCCATGCATGGCGCGACAATTCTCGCCGTCACCCGTTACGGCGGCGAGCGCGAGCTCGAACAGATCAGCGACCGTGGCACAGCCTCTGAACGCGCAGCACTTTTCTGGAGGTGGACCATGGGCTTCAACGCCACCATGGAATCCATTCACCGCTGGGCCTGGTGGTTCGCAGTGCTCACACCAATCACTGGCGGGATCGGCATTCTGCTGACCGGGACCGTGGTCGACAACTGGTTCCTTTGGGGCATGAAGCACGGCCTTGTCGCGCCGGTGCCTGACATGTGGCCAACCGTCGTCGATCCGGCCATAGGGGGTTAAGATCATGAAACTCTGGATACCATTCGCCGCCGCAGCCGGTGTATTCGTTGGAGCCGCGATAATTTTCGGGGCCGATTGGGATCTGCCCCCCGTAGATACCGATCAGATCGGCTATCGCGGAAGCGGCATGTACCATACGCTTGACCGCGAGGACCAGGCCGAACTCAAGCTCGCAAATGTTGCTCCCGAACCACTCTACGAGGCGGATCCGGAAGGCGACCGTGCCGGCGAGTTCTATGAAAACGTCCAGGTGCTGGGGGATCTATCGACAGACCAGTTCAACCTGTTCATGGCCTCCATCACAGAGTGGGTGTCGCCGGAGCAAGGCTGCGCCTATTGCCACAACGAGGAAAACCTTGCCTCCGATGAGGTCTACACCAAGGTTGTTGCTCGCCGCATGATTCAGATGACACAGCACGTCAATGAGGATTGGCAGGCTCACGTCGCCCAGACCGGGGTCACCTGTTATACCTGCCACCAGGGGCAGCCCGTGCCGGCGAATGTCTGGTCGCGCAATCTTGTGCCTGGCGAAAAGGGCACGGACCTTGGCTGGAGCGGTGGTCAGAACATTGTCAACAAGACTGCCGGCAACACATCATTGCCGTCAAATGCGCTGGAAAGCTATCTGCTGGAGGACAAGTCGATCCGCGTGCATTCGCTGACCGCCCTGCCCAATGGCGATAACACTGCCAACGTCAAGAACACAGAAGAAACATGGTCCCTGATGATGCACATGTCGGAAAGCCTGGGCGTCAACTGCGTGACCTGTCACAACAGCCGCGCGTTTAATGACTGGGATCAGAGCCCGCCGCAACGCGTGACGGCCTGGCACGGGATCCGCATGGCGCGCGAACTCAACCAGAGCTACATCACAGGTCTGGCACCTATATTCCCGGACAACCGTAAGGGACCCGAGGGCGACGTTCTGAAGATCGGCTGTGCAACTTGCCACAACGGTGTGCAGAAGCCTCTTTATGGTGTGTCGATGCTGAAGGACTACGTCGATTCCCTCGGCACCAAGTCCAACACCGATGTGCCTGACTACAACACCTACAAGCCGGGAGAGACGACAACCATGTCGCCGGCGAAAACCACTTCGCTCGAGCCTCTGCAGGGCTCGGGCAAAGGGGGAACGGCTCTGGCATCTGCCGATTGAGCCTTGCAGCAGCAGGCAGCGCTTTCCCTCAGCGTGCGCTTGCGGCAAAAGAGAACCGGAGATCGCGAGATCTCCGGTTCTTCTGTTTTCAGGAGATAAGAAACTGGGTAGCGGAACGACGAGACAAGCGTGGCCGCTAGACTTGAAGTCACGGGTTCGATCCAGCCTAATGTTTCAAGGAGTATGGGATGAAAGGCCGGTCTCCGGCTTTCCTGGATTTCGCTCTCGCCAGCAGACGACAGTCCCCCCCGAACGGGAGGTCGCGCAGTTCTTGTCTCTTATGGGATAGTGGCCAGGAAAACGCGGATCAGAAGATCAGGTCTGGATAGCGTTCAGCATAAATCCGGAACCAGGGTGTGAAGTGCTCCGGATGGTTCGCGATTTCGGCGTGGAGCTCCTCGCAGGTGATCCAGCGTGTCTCTTCGACTTCACGAATGTCCGGCTGTATTTCAAGCGTCGCGCGGTCGGCCGTGCCGATATACATCGTGACTTTCTCGTGCTCGTGCAGTCCGTTGCCGACATCGGCCGAGTACTCGACCACGCGCCGCCGTGACAGCGGCACGTTGAAGCCGAGTTCTTCCCGGAGCCGCCGCCGTGCGCAGCTGTCGATAGGTTCGTCCCAATAGGGATGCGAACAGCAGGTGTTCGCCCACAGCCCGCCGCAATGATACTTTGATGCGGCTCGTTTCTGGATCAGCAAATGGTCGCCATCGAAAACGAAGATCGAAACCGCCAGATGAAACAGACCGTCAGAATGCGCTTTCAGCTTTTCAACCGGATAAAGCGAGCCGTCTTCGGAAATCGCCGATATGATCGTCGGATGTACATTCATGGCTTTGTCTTGTCCTATCCAGTCGCAATCGCCCGCGCGGCTTTGGCCATACCGCCGGAGCAGTCGGGGTCAAACGCCGTGGGTGTGCACTTATCCTGTCCTGTGAGGCCCGTCAGCCCCTGCCACTGACCTTCTGTCGAAAGAAGATTGAAGCGTGTGAAGCAATATTCCGAAAACCAGTTCTCACTGTAAGCGCAACGTACCGCCTCGCCATGGGTAGCGCTGTTCCTGGAAAAGCTCTCCATCGCTTCGATCGACTGCCAGACTGACAGCGTGACCTGGTGCAGCCAGGGGATCTCCCCGGTGCCGATCATGAACTGCCGCATGTTCTCGGCCTCAACGGTCGCTGAGATCGCCGGGACTTTCGACCAGAAGCGGATCAGCTTGGAAGGCCTGATCGAAGCGCGTGTCAGTGCCACGACGGGCATTGTTTGATTTCCCGCACCTTCGGCAATGGGGAAATGATGACCGTCCCAGTTGCCGCGGGTGGAGACCGGTTCGAGATAAAGCGTTGCCATTTGGTCGGCATTGCTGCGGTAGCCGGAAAGCGACGATGCTGAGGCTATTCTTTCGCGGGCGATGTCCAGCGACGGCCATTGGGCCAGCAGGGTGTAGACACCGAAATTCGGGCGGGTCGAAAAGCCGGCGCCCGAACCCGTACCCATCAGCTTGAAGAAACTCAGATCTGGTGTCGCGCTCAGGCCGGGCTTCGCCAGTCCCATCTGCGAAAACGCCCAAAGGCGCTTGCGCAGGGTCGCAAACCGGAACAGCGAAAACGTCACCACCGTCACCGGTTTCCCTCCCTGAGCCCTGCCGGATGCAATCTGCTTCTAGCCAGGGCAATCCTTATCAAGCCACCGCGCGCGACAATGCGCATTGCGACCACAAATCGCACAGCGAATCCACCAGATGTCTCAGGTCGCCATCACTGTGCATCGGAGTTGGCGTAAAGCGCAGCCGTTCGGTACCGACCGGAACTGTCGGATAGTTGATTGGCTGCACATAGACGCCGTAGGTGTCGAGCAGGATGTCCGAGATCCACTTGCACTTCTTCGCATCGCCCACCATCACCGGAACGATATGGCTTGGGTTCTGCATGTGCGGAATGCCCTTTGCGTCCAGCATGGCGCGGAACTTGGCCACGTTGTTGCGATGGCCGGCCCGTTCCATCTCGCTTTGCTTGAGATGCTGGATCGATGCGGTGGCGCCGGCAGCAAGCGCTGGCGGAATGGCGGTGGTGAAAATGAAGCCCGAGGAGAAACTGCGGATGAAATCACAGACCGCCGTTGATCCGGTGATGTAACCGCCCATCACGCCAAAGGCCTTGCCGAGCGTACCTTCGATGATGGTGACACGGTCCATCAGGCCATCGCGTTCTGCGACACCGCCGCCGCGCGGCCCGTACATGCCGACAGCGTGGACTTCGTCGAGATAGGTCATCGCTCCGAACCGTTCGGCGACATCAAGGATTTCCCCGATCGGGGCCATGTCGCCATCCATCGAATAGACGCTTTCGAAAGCCACCAGCTTGGGTGCTGCCGGATCGTCAGCGGCCATCAACTCGGCCAGGTGCTTCGGATCATTGTGCCGCCAGAGCCGCTTTTGCGCACGGCTGTGACGGATACCCTCGATCATCGAGGCGTGATTGAGCGCGTCGGAATAGATGATCAGGCCGGGGATCCCGGCGCCAAGCGTGCCGAGCGCCGCCCAGTTGGACACATAGCCCGACGAGAAGATCAGCGCGGATTCCTTGCCATGCAGATCCGCCAGTTCACGTTCGAGCAGCACATGAGCATGGTTGGTGCCCGAAATGTTGCGCGTGCCGCCGGCGCCTGCGCCGCATTGATCGACTGCCGCATGCATCGCCGCGATGACCTTCGCGTTCTGGCCCATGCCGAGATAGTCATTCGAACACCAGACGGTTACGTCATGGGTTGTGCCATCAGCACGATGCCGGGTGGCGCGGGGGAAGCCACCTGCATGCCTCTCGAGCTCGGCGAAAACACGATAATTGCCTGCCGCATGCAACGTGTCGAGCTGCGATTTGAAGTAGCGGTTGAAGTCCATTTGGGTGATCCCCCTAATCTCAGGCCCGTGCTGTTGCGCGGGGAGTTTCCGATTCCGGTGTGGTGTGAAGCATGGCCGGGTGGTCCCGGTTCTTGTCGGTAGGCTTTTTCTTTGCCTTGTCCATGGCCCAGCCCCAGAGGGCTGAATCGCGCACCGGCAAAACGAGAAACAGATGTTCGATGAACGCCAGTGCCGCAAACGAGGCAAGGAGCGTCCACTTGACCGCATCATGGGAGTTCGTGGCTGTTGCGGCTGCGTAGACGAGCCAGGCCAGCAAAGCGGCGGTGCCTGTCAGCGAGACATAGAACCAGCCGCTGGTGCGGTCCGTGCGGAAATAGCTTTTCAGGTAGGACAAACGATCGGGCAGCATGTCGCTGATCGCGTGCCGTGCCCCCAGATAGATGTTCAGTTTGGTCGAGATCCGCATGATCCACAGCAGGCAGAATGCCAGCAGTGCGGTGGTATTTTCCGCCCCCGCCATCAGCCAGACAAGGCCGAGAACGGTAGCGAAAAGCGCCAGTTCATGATCGCGAACTGTCAGAAAAGCCGCCCGAAACCGGGTCTTCTCCCGAGGCGCTTCGCCGGCCTCAATACGTCTCGGCCCGGTGACCAGGCCGATCAGGAAAGTGGTCTCGTGCCAGGCCCACAAGGCCAGCGCCGAGAAGAAGGCGATATAGGCTGAAAGCGGCGTTCCGTGATCACGCGTTGCCATCAGCCCGAAGGCGCCGAGCAGGGCCACAACGGTTGCAAGCGCCATGACGGTCTTGAAATACCGGTTTCCTGCCCGCGCCAGCGCCAGCACCAGCCCGGTGGCGACCCACCAGGCGACACTTGCGATCAGGACTGCGGACAGGAAAGTCATCGCGATTGTCTCCTTACCATACCGGCTGCAGGCGGCTCTTCGCCGGCACCTGATTGGACTTGGTCGGGATCATGTAAAGCCTCACAAAGCCAAGACCGGCACGGCTCATGTGCCAGGCCTTTGCGATCTTGCCGGAGATGCCGCCACGTTCTGCCGCGGCGTTGATCGAATCATTGATCCGGTTGAGCTTGCGCAAGGTTGGGACGAAGGCTGGATGGTCGAGATCAAGCGTCAGCGGAAACACCTGACGGGTAATCTCGCTGGTCAGTCGGAACACACGCATGTCGTAGTCTTCAATGCCGATGTCGAGCGCCTTGTGGAACGCGGGACGGGCATGGTCGCGCACATACATGGTGGCAAACACTGCCAGCAGGAAGAACTTGATCCAGTACTTGTTGACGCCCGAAGTCAGCTTCGGGTCCGACCGCATGATCAGGGAAAATGCCTCGCCATGACGGAACTCGTCATTGCACCATTCCTCGAACCATTTGAAGATCGGATGGAAACGCTTCTCCGGGTGTTTCTGCAGATGCCGGTAGATGGTGATGTAGCGGGCATAGCCGATTTTTTCGGAAAGGTACGTCGCGTAGTAGATGAACTTTGGCCGGAAATAGGTGTACTTCTTCGCCTTGGCGAGAAAGCCCATATTGACGCCGATGTTGAACTCCTTGAGCGCATCATTGATGAAGCCGGCGTGGCGGCTTTCATCACGGCTCATCAGCCCGAACAATTCGCAGATTTCCTTGTTGGTGCCGCGGCGCTTCATCTCCTTGTAAAGCACGCAGCCCGAAAACTCGGCGGTCAGCGATGAGACCAGGAAATCGATGAACTCGCGGCGAAGCTCGTCAGGGAGCGCGTCGATGTCGATAACATCCCAGTCGGCATTGCGCTTGAAATGGCCCTTGTTCGGGTCCGAGCGCATTTCCGCGATCAGATCATCCCACTCCTGTTGAACGCCGGTGACGTCGAGACGGTCCATCTCTTCAAAATCCGTGGTGTAGAACCGCGGATTGAGCATGGTCGATTCGACCGCGGTCTTGGTGGTGTCATTGATGCCCGGGCTGGTCCCAGCGACATTCTTCGCATTGGTGAGGTTCGGCTCAACGTGCTTGTTCATGCCCGTGCCCTCTCTGAAAAACTGAATTCGCAAAGCTCCATGAACTCGAAATCGCCGGTGGCGCGAGTCCATGTGCGTTCGAGGAGGCTGGCTCGTGTGATCGTCGCTGTGCGGCGGAAACTCTCGCGATGCCCGTAAGGCACTGCAACAGGCGATCCGTGAACCATCACTTCGTCGCCGGGATAGACAACTACCCCGTTGTCAAAGCGCAAATGCGCGCCCAGTTCCTCGAAGGTGTTGTTTATCTCGACAGTGCAAGGAACCTCCTCCTTGCGCCGTCCTATCAGCGGTGTTTTGCTCATGGCTTCTCATTCCCTCTCGAAGCTAGCAGTTCAGCATAAGCGGCGGCGTTATCTGGCCCGAAGGCATTGAGATAAAGCCGTTCGCCGGTGGCGGTATCGGAGAGCGACACGGAGCCGTTCTCCCATTTGATCAGCCGGTAAGGCAGGCCTTGTGGAGTGTCGTCCATAAGCCGCATGCGTGAGAGCGCGCGCAGCGACCCCCGCACGAATCCACCCTGTTCCGGCGCAAGGGTGGTGATTGCTTCGCCCGTTTGGGCGTCATAAATGGTGATCGCGGTGTCATGGGTGCCCACGATGCGTATGTCGCGGATCTGCTCGGGCTGCCCGTAGACGTTTATCACCGTGCCGATGCCCGTCTTCATCCCGAACAAAACCGCGGAAATCGAAAACCCGATCAGGCCGAGCCCCAGCACCAATGGCATCCGTGGAAACCTGCTCGCCTTGCGGCGAGGCGATTGTGGTCCGCGATTTGTGTCAGGATAGTTGGGGCTCAGCGCGTTCATGATCTTACTCCGCTGCTTCGATGAGACGACCGCCGGATATCGGTCCGGTCTGTTTGGAGGAGACGGCGCGCTGCGGCGCCGCATCACCGGCGGTGCGGCTGCCTGATAGGGCTGCGGAGAGCACATTGCCCGCAATCGCCACGTCTTTCAGGCAGATCATCTGGGGCATCAGCGCACCCTTTTTGAAGCCGCGCACATGCGGCCAGAACACCAGCCATGACAGCTTGTCACCAGGTTTTAGCGTCAGTGCTATGTCGCCGGCGCCGTCCGGGCCTTCGCGCATGTCAGCCGACACAATACGCGTGAACGGCAGATTGAAGGTTGCCGACAAGGCAACGCCAATGCGCATCACGACGCGTTTGTTGGTGATCGTGTAGAGCGTTGTCTTCTGAACGCCCCATGCAAAAGCTTCCAGAAAGCCGACCACGATGGTGGCCATGATGGTGAGCGCACCCGAGGAGAACAGGATCTCGCTTGGAAGGCGCCCGTCATAAAGACCGGCCGATACGTTCCAGGCAATCAGCACCGCGAAATAGCCCGCGATCCAGCGTGTTTTGATCACTTGCCGCGAGACCTTCGCCGAAGACGGCGCGCCCTGCCACAAGATGACCTCACCTTCGGGGAGCTCGGCCGGAAGACCGGGCACCGGTTCATAATCGTGTTCTGGTCCGCCGGTCTCGCTCATGCCAGTGGCTCCTGTCTGCTGGGTTCGGCGTAGAGCAGGCCCGAGCCGAAGTAGGCGACGATCTTGTCTTCCTCGAGGAAGGTCACGCTGTCAGGCAGGTTGGTGCCCGGCACCAGCGCGAAATGTTCGCCGGTGATGGCCTTGACGTAGAAGATGCGTTCGCCATTGCCGGTTTTGCGGAAGATGCCGAAATTGATCGGCACCAGGATCTGGCGCGGTTCGGTGCCGACCTCGGTCGTAATCTCAAGGTAGCGCAGCATCTGCTCTGAACGGTCCACCCAGATGTCTGTAATGGTGCCTGCGACGACCAGGTTGAAGCCGACAACGCGCAGCCCCACCGGATTGATTTCGCCCTCAGCCACGTGGAAATCGGTAGCCACTCTCAGAGGCACGATCTTGTTGTGCCCGTCATGGCTGAGATCTGGCGTATCGGAGCGCTCGGCCCAGGAGCCCGGTCCGATGGAATCGAGCATCGGGTTAGGCCCGGTCGGCACATAGGGAGCACCTGAGAAATTAGCGATTTTGACGCCGGGCACAGGCCGGTCGGTGCTGTCGCGTTTGCCGTTTGGTACTGACACCTCGCCATGGCCATGCGGCAAAAGGAAGGTCTTGGCAGGTGGCACGAAAAGCCAGTCATCCCTGTTGAAAGCGCCTGACTGATCGGCTTCCAGCGGATAGCCTTCGCGCCGGTCCTCCATGCGGATGTAGAAAAGCAACAGCGCGAAGAACACCCAGAACGCATAAAGCGTGACTTGGGCGACGTCGAGATAGGCTGTGAGGGCTCCGGTTTGCATGACTTCTCTCCTTCAGCTAGCGGCAATTCAGCCGGGCATGTCTGCCAATCCGAAGCGTTGGCCCCGGTTGTGATGAATGGTTTGGGTGCTGCGTGAAGCAAGCGGCCCCAAAGCCGCCAGCGCCGCAAACAGCAGCCCGATTTCAAGATGATAGACGACGCTGTACCCGGCCGCCGGTGCGCTCATTGCAGCGCCGGGCACGGCATCGGCGACCAGATTGTTGACCCCGTCACGGATCAATCCGCCAGCCGCGAGACCAAGCCCGATGGCTGTGGCCTGCACAGCGCCCCAGGCGCCGATGGCCAGGCCGTTGTCGGATTTCTCGGCAATATCCATGGCCGCGAGCATGGTGCAGACTGCAAACAGCCCGGCGCCAAACCCGATGATACAAGCGCCCACGCGAAACAGGTTGGCGGCATTGAGTGGCTCGGCGAAAATGATTGCCGAGAATCCGACGATGCCGGAGAGCAGCCCGAGTGCCGCCAGCCGGTACATGTTTGCGCCGTTCTGCAAGGCGCGGCCGGCATGGGCAAAGCCCAGAAGCGTGCCCGTTGACCAGATCGCGGTCAAAAGCGTGGTCTGGCTCACCGATAGCTTCAGCACTTCGCCGCCATAGGGTTCAAGCAGGACATCCTGCATCGAGAACGCGGCCGAGCCGAGCGCCACAGCCACCAGCAGGCGAATGGTGCCCTTTTCCTTGCGGTATGCAGCGAACGCTTCGGAGAAAGGCGTGGTGTCGCGTTCATGTCGGGTGGCGACCGGATTGCGAGGCTCCTGCTTCCACAGGCAGATGACGTTGAGCACCACGGTAACGACAGCCGAGCCCTGAACCACCTTGATCAGGATCAGAGGCGAATAGTCGCGCAACAACAGGGCGAAGACGATCGAGGCGATAAGCATGCCGACCAGCAGCATCACATACATCAGCGCCACGACGCGGGGCCGGTTGTCATCAGCCGAAAGATCAGTCGCCAGCGCAAGCCCTGCGGTCTGGGCCATGTGCATGCCAATCCCGGTCAGCAGAAAGGCCAGAAGCGCGCCAGCCGGCCCGGCCCACTCGGGCCCGGTGGTCTGAGACTGCAAAAGCAGCAGCGCGAATGGCATGATTGCCAGCCCGCCGAACTGCAGGATCGTCCCAAGCCAGATGTAGGGGACACGGCGCACGCCGAGCGCCGATTTGTAGGTGTCGGAGCGATGTCCGATCAGGGCCCGGAAGGGAGCAGCCAGAACCGGTATCGCAATCATCAACGCCACCAGCGATGTTGGCACACCGAGCTCGACGATCATCACACGGTTGAGTGTGCCGGTGAGAAGAACCGCCGCCATGCCGATAGACCACTGGAACATCGACAGACGCAACAGCCGCGACAGCGGCAGGTCTTCGGTCGCAGCATCTGCGAACGGCAGATAGCGGGGACCGAGCGTCTTCCATTTGTCGAGAATTTTGCGGTTGGCTTTGGCAACGAGTTTCATGACCTCACGAGCTCCTCTGCCACGGAGATGTAAAACCCTCTGGAAATCCGGGTTGAAGCGCCCCTGGTCCAGCCCTGCATGTCGTTGCGTTGCACCGCCTGGGTGAGCAGCCGATCTATGGCGACAGGCTGGATCGTTGGTGAACGGTCGCCGCGCGGAAACAGTTTGCCGACTGCCTGCATCATCACCAATGGTCGGGTGCGCGGGGCGAGAGTGAAGACCATCTTGCGGCTGGTGCGACGCGCCAGGCCGGCAATCGCCTCGGCAGCTTCCAAGGCATTGTAGTGAATGAGCGCATCCATCGACACGACCCCATCAAATTCGCCGTGTTCGACTGCGAGCATGTCGCCTGCGATCAGGGTGACCGAGCCGCCGTTGCGAATAGCGGGCAGGGCCTCGTTGGCGTGGCTCACCATTTGCGGTGAAAGATCAACGCCAAGCACATCGGCGCCGCGATGCGCTAGTTCGATCGCCAGCGGTCCGGCGCCGCAGCCTGCATCCAGGATACGCCAACCGGTCAGGTCATGCGGAAAACGATCTAGGATCGCCGAACGCATGGCGTCACGACCGGCCCGGACTGTGGCCCGGATGCCCGACACCTTCTCGGTCGAGATCAGCCGTTTCCAGGCATCGAGCGCAGTGCGGTCGAAGTAAGTCTGGATCTCATCACGACGTTTGATGTAGGCGGCGTCCTGCATGTCTCTGGCTCACTCAAATCCGAGGAAATCAAAGATTTCCCGATCCTTCATGGGGTTGGCATTCTGTTCTTCGGTTCCGGCCCACATTTGCTCGGCCAGCTTCATATATTCCTGCTGGATCGACACGATCTCCGGATCGTCGCCCATCTCGAACAGGGTGCATTTCTTCAGCCGGCTTCTGCGCACAGCGTCGGAATCCACAATGTGAGCCAGCCGCTTGAGGCCGATTGCCTCGTTGTAGCGGTCGATCTGGTCAGTCTCGCGCGACCGGTTGGCAATGACGCCGCCAAGGCGCACATCGTAGTTCTTTGACTTGGCCTTGATCGCCGCAACGATGCGGTTCATGGCGAAGATGGAATCGAAATCATTGGCTGCCACCACCACGGCCCGTTCAGCGTGCTGCAGCGGAGAGGCGAAGCCGCCGCAGACCACATCGCCCAGCACATCGAAGATCACCACATCGGTGTCTTCAAGCAGATGATGCTCCTTCAGAAGCTTCACCGTCTGCCCGACCACGTATCCGCCGCAGCCGGTGCCGGCTGGTGGGCCACCGGCTTCCACGCACTGCACGCCGTTGTAGCCCTCGAACACGAAGTCTTCGGTCCTGAGTTCCTCGGGATGGAAATCCACGCCCTCGAGCACATCGATCACTGTGGGGATCAGGCTCTTGGTCAGGGTGAAGGTGGAATCATGCTTGGGGTCGCAGCCGATCTGCAGCACGCGCTTGCCAAGCATGGAAAACGCTACCGACAGGTTTGACGAGGTGGTCGATTTGCCGATGCCACCTTTGCCGTAGATGGCAAAAACCTTGGCCTTGCCGACGTCCATCTCGGTTTCAAGATGAACCTGAACGCTGCCGTCGCCATCGCCGTCCCCGTTGAGACCGGCGGCGTCACGCAGCTTGGCGACCCTTGCGTCATCCATTGCAGTGCGGGGGTGGGTGTAAAGGTTCATTCTGCAGCCTCCAAGCCTTCGGCACGATCTTCCATTTCCTCGCCCGCAGCACAGAGCGCAGCCCAGGTTTCGTCGTCCGGCGTCCAAAAGTTTCTGTCTTTCGCCTCGATGAGGCGGTTGACCATGCGCAGGGAAGAAGCCGGGTTCAGATCCGAGAGCCTGCGGCGCATGGTTTCGTCGAGAATGAAGGTTTCGCTCAGCTTCTGGTAAACCCAGGGCTGGACATCGCCGGTGGTGGCCGACCAGCCAACAGTGTTGGCGATCTGGGCCTCGATCTGGCGCACGCCTTCATACCCGTGCTTCAGCATGCCCTCGAACCATTTCGGGTTCAGCGAGCGGGTGTGCGTTTCGAGCGCCACCTGTTCTCCGAGCGTTCTCACGCGGCCTTCGCCCTGTGTCTGGTCGGAAATGTAGACCGGCAGTTTCTCTCCGCCCTTGGCCAGTGAAACAGCCTTGGCGATGCCGCCGAGCGTGTCGAAGTAGTGATCGATCGTGGTCACGCCGAGCTCGACTGAATCGAGGTTCTGATAGGCCATGTCGACCTTGGCGAAGACGTCGTTGAGCAGCTCGACCTGTGCCGAAGTCTTGCCCTTGCGGTCGATCGCAAAGCCCTTGCGGCTTGTGTACATGTCGGCAATTTCCTGGTCGTCGGTCCAAGCGCTGGATCCGATAAGGAAATTGACGTTGGCGCCGTAAGCACCTTCGGCGTTGGAGAAAACCCGGTAGGCAGCCTGCTCAAGGTCGCAACCATGTTCGGCAGCATAGGCCAGCGCATGTTTGCGGATGAAGTTCATCTCCACCGGCTCATCAGCGGTTGCTGCAAGATAGGAAGCTTCTGCGAGCATGGTTGCCTGCAGCGGCAGCAGGTCGCGGAAAATGCCGGACAACGTCATCACTGCATCGATGCGTGGACGGTTGAGCTCATTGAGCGGGATCAGTTCGGCGCCGCAAACCCTGTTATAGGCATCAAGCCTGGGCCGCGCGCCCATCAGCGCCATGGCCTGGGCCATCGGGGCACCTTCGGTTTTCAGATTGTCCGTGCCCCAGAGAACCACCGCAATTGTTTCAGGCAATGCGCCATCGGTTTCGAGATAACGCTCAAGCACCTTGGCCGCTTGCCGTGTGCCATCCTTGACCGCATAGGCGCTGGGGATGCCGAACGGATCAAAACCATGGATGTTACGGCCGGTGGGCAGCATGTCAGGCGTGCGGATCAGGTCGCCGCTGGGTGAGGGCGCAACAAACCGACCGTCAAGTGCCGTGATCAGGCCATCAAGCTCGCGGTTGTCAGCAAGGTTTGCATTGGCGCGCACCAGACGCTCGATCAGGGTCGTCTGGCCCTCCCTGCCCGCATGTGTAGCTTCCACTTTAGGCTCGGCAAAAGTGACGATGGCCTCGATGATGTCCTTCGAGGGCGTTTCGGCATCGTCAGCTTCGGCGATCAACGTGATCATATCGCGCCGCTCGGCTTCGCTCATTGCCTGGCCAGCCACATGAAGACCATGTGGTATCAGGGCATATTCGAGCTCTAGCATCGATGCGGTCAGCGCCGCCACATAGGCGTCAGAGTCCTGGGAGGACACGTGTCTGTTGAGTTCCAGCTGATCAGCCTGGATATGGATCAGGTCGAATGCGTCTTTGCGTTCGCTCTCCTGAGTGAGATCCAGATTGCGGAACCGGTCGAGCGAAGATTTGAGTTCGCTCAGACCCTTGTAGAGACCTGCATTTGTCACCGGCGGGGTCAGGTAGGACACCAGGGTTGCAGCCGAGCGCCGCTTGGCGATCGTGCCTTCGGACGGGTTGTTGGCTGCATAGAGATAGAGATTGGGCAGGTCGCCGATCAACCGGTCCGGCCAGCAGTTCGATGACATGCCCGACTGCTTGCCCGGCATGAATTCCAGCGCGCCATGGGTTCCGAAATGCAGCACCGCATCAGCCCGGAAAGTGCGCTTGAGATAGGTGTAGAAAGCAGCGAATGCGTGGGTTGGTGCGAAGCCCTTCTCAAACAGCAGCCGCATCGGGTCGCCCTCATAGCCAAAGCCCGGCTGCACCGCGATCAGCACATTGCCGAACTGCCGTCCCAGCACAAAAATCGATTGGCCGTTGGTGAAGATCCGGCCCGGTGCAGGACCCCAGGCAGCCTCGATGTCGTCGAGATATTTCTCGTTGCGAACATGGTCGTCGGCACTGACCTGCGCATGCACATTGGCGAGCGCGCCATATTTTGCCGAATTGCCGGTCAGAACCATGTCCCGCAGCGTCTCGGCGTCTTCCGGAACCTCGATCGTGTAGCCTTCCTGCTTCAGCTTGATCATCGTTGCATGCAGAGATTCAAACACCGACAGGAAAGCAGCAGTGCCCATGTTGCCAGCATTCGGCGGGAAGTTGAAAATCGTCAGCGCGATCTTGCGGTTCACACGCTCGGTCTTGCGAAGTGCGACGAGCTTCTCAAGCCGTCCGGCCAGAACCTCGACACGTTCCGAATGAGGCACCATGCAGGAACGGCCGGCAGGGCAGGTTCCGCACTTGCGTGAGCAGACGCATGGCTGTGTGCCATCGATCTTGTCGGTACGGCCGCCATAGACCAGCGTACCGGTTGCGCCATCAAGTTCAGGAATTGCCACCATGATCGTGGTTTCGATCGGCAGCAGGCCCATGTCTGAGGCTTCCCAGCGCTCGATCGTCTGGAATTCGGTCACATAGGCGGCGATATAGGGAACGTCGAGCCGGGTCAGCGTTTCCGCTGCCGCAGATGCGTCGGAATAGGCAGGCCCCCCCACCAGTGAAAAGCCGGTCAGCGACACCATAGCGTCAATTGTGGTTCCGGTCGTACCGCCGGACAGGAACGCATCAATCGGTCCGCGCATATCGAGGCCTGAGCAGAACACCGGCACGACGTTGAAACCGCGGCGCTCGAAAGACCGGATGACGCCGTCATAATGGCCGGTATCGCCTGAAAGAATGTAGGACCGCAGCAACAGAAGGCCGATTGTGCCCTTTGCGTCGGTACGTGTGGGCAGGGCGCCAAGCTCGGCGCTGACCAGGCCCTTGATGTCGGGATGATAGACACCCTGATCAGGATATTCGACAGGTGATGCAGCCTTGACCACAGTGCGCAGCGACCGGCGATCGCCGTCGGAATATTTCTCGACCATCAGTCGCACGAGATTGGCGATATTGGCGTCAGATGCCGCGATCCGGTACTGCATGCAGATAAAGTAATTGCGCACATCCTGCGCCGTGCCGGGAATGAAACGCAGCAGTTTCGGCAGACGCTTCAGCATCGCCAACTGGCGCTCGCCAGCGGTCCGTCCGGTTTCCTTGTTTTTCGACCTGTCACCGCGGAGCTTCTTCAAAAGTGCGAGCGGGCCCTTCTGCTCGCCATCCATCTTGAACCGCCCCATCGAGGTGTTCTTCATGATTTCGCCGGTCGACATGCAGCACATCATGGCGTCGCAATGGTCCCGCCGCGCCGCCAGATCCGGGCCGATGGCTTTGACGTGCTCTTCGATGAACAGCATCGAGGCGACAATGATGTTGCCCTGAGCGATGTCGTCCTTGCAGGCCTGCAGCTTGTCCGGATTGTCGTTCCAGTCGGTGGCGGCATGTACCGTCAGCCGCAGGTTTGGCATTTCGCCCGAAAGCATCTGGCGCGCATCATCAACCGCTGCCGACATGTGATTGTCGAGCGTGATCAGGACAACATTGACAGGGGCGGTATTAGCGCCCGAAGTGTGCTTTTGCATCGTATAATGTCTCGATCGTAATCGGGTTGAGGCCGTTCTGGGCAGCATAGGATTCAGTATTGCGCCGCGCCTTCCCGCGGACGAAAAATGGAATTTTGCGAAGTTCGCGCTCGGCGTCCTGCGTCCACGACGGATCACCGTCAGCCACAGCGGCAACTGGTTCGGCATGGGCAGTTGCTTGTTCTTCAGCTACGTCGGTGGCCGCGTTTGCATTGGCTGCCGGACCGCCATGACCATGGCCCAGATGCGATGATCCGGCGTCGTCATTGAATTCAAAATCGCCGCGGAACATCTGCAGAAGATGCTCTTCCAGGCCCATCATCAGCGGATGAACCCAGCTGTCGAAAATCACATTGGC
This sequence comes from Hoeflea sp. AS60, assembly GCF_038900115.1. Taxonomy (NCBI): domain Bacteria; kingdom Pseudomonadati; phylum Pseudomonadota; class Alphaproteobacteria; order Hyphomicrobiales; family Rhizobiaceae; genus Hoeflea; species Hoeflea sp. AS60. The sequence continues at coordinate 1,810,884 of NZ_JBBMQP010000001.1, forward strand.
GCCTTCAAAGCCCATCTGCGGCGAGTAACGGGCAGGGAAATCCTGCACATGCACCGGGCTCGAGATCACAGCGCAGGGAATCCTGAGCCGCTTGGCAGCATGGCGCTCCATCTGCGTGCCCAGAACAAGTTCCGGCTGGGCGGCAATGATGGCATCCTCGACATCAAGGTGATTGTCGGAAATCAGCGGCTCGACACCATATTTGGCTGCAGCCTCGCGCACGTCGCGGGCAAATTCGCGGCTATAAGTGCCAAGACCGCAGACTTTAAAGCCGAGTTCCTCGGATGCGATGCGGGCGGCGGCAACAGCATGTGTGGCGTCGCCGAAAATGAACACCCGCTTGCCGGTTAGATAGTTCGAATCGATGGATCTTGAATACCAGGACAGCCGTTCCGCGCCGCTTTCAACCAGGGATGCGGGAACATCGACGCCGGCGGCTTCCGCCACGGCCTTGATAAAGTCCTGCGTTGCGCCAACGCCGATCGGCGTGGTTGCAACCATCTCCTGGCCGAACTGGCGCTTGAGCCAGCGCGCCGCATTGTCGGCGATTTCGGGATAGAGCACGATGTTGAAATTGGCCTGCGGGATCCGCGCCAGATCAGCGGGCGACGCGCCAAGTGGTGCAATTGTGTTGATCCGGATGCCGAGCGCTTCAACGATCTTCTTGACCTCAAGAATGTCGTCGCGATTGCGGAAACCGAGCGAGGAGGGACCAAGAATGTTGCAGCTTGCCTGTTCCGGCGCGACATCGGGCTTGCCAGCGCCGCCGGCAAAGGCCCGAACCAGCCGGTAGAAGGTTTCGGCAGCGCCCCAGTTTTCCTTCTTCTGGTAAGACGGAAGCTCGAGCGGTACGACCGGAACGTTGAGCCCCAGCGCCTTGGCGAGACCACCCGGATCGTCTTGGATGAGTTCCGCGGTGCAGGATGCGCCAACCAGAAGCGCCTGCGGCTTGAATCGCTCGACGGCTTCCCGCGCTGCAATCTTGAAGATTTCCGCGGTGTCGCCCGAAAGGTCGCGCGCTTGGAAAGTGGTGTAGGTCACGGGCGGGCGCTTCTTGTTGCGCTCGATCATGGTGAACAGCAAATCGGCATAGGTGTCGCCCTGCGGCGCATGCAGCACGAAGTGCACATCGCGCATCGAATTGGCGATCCGCATGGCGCCGACATGCGGCGGTCCTTCATAGGTCCAGACGGTCAGTTCCATGGCTCAGGTCCCCACTTTCAGAAGGGACCGGCGCATCAGCGGCCGGGCGATCAGTTCGGCCAGATCGCCGGCCTGCTCGTAACCCTGGATTGGCGTGAAGACGAACTCGATCGACCATTTGGTCGAACGGCCCTGCGCCTCGAACGGATTGCCAAGACCCATGCCGCAAATGATCAGGTCTGGATTGTCGCTCTCGACCCGGTCGATCTGCCGCTCGACGTCCTGGCCTTCGCTGACACGGACGCTGTCAGGCATCATGGCGAGTTCGGGGCCTACCACATCACGGTTGAGATAGGGGGTGCCGATCTCGACGATGGATGTGGAAAGTTCACGCGACAGGAACCGCGCCAGCGATGGCTCCAGCTGCGAATCGGGAAACAGGAAGACTGACTTGCCCTCAAGCACAGGCCGATAGCGCTCGACAGCGCGGCGGGCACGCTCGCGGCCGGGGCCGGTAATGGCGTCAAACTTTGCCTGCGGCACACCAAACGAATCGGCGATGGCGCTGTACCAGGCGGTCGAGCCTTCTTCGCCAAGCGGGAAGGGGGCCGAGATGCGTGTTGCCCCGCGACGCTCCAGCGCCTGGGCGCAGGTTCCGACCCATGGCTGCGCCAGGATGAAACGTGTGTTGGGGCCGACCGGCGGCAAAGTTGTCGAGGACCGGGATGGCAGGAACCGAACCGGGCCAACGCCCAGGCCGTCAAACACCCGCATCATCTGGTCTTCGACGACGTCGCCAAGTGCACCCACGACAACCAGTGATGCCGGTGCGCCCGGCGCTTCAGCAGGCATGTCAGCAACGAGTGCTGCGAGGAAATTGTCTTCGCCTTGGGTAAATGTGGTCTCGATGCCCGAGCCGGAATAGGCCATCACGCGGCAAACCGGGGAGTGCTCTCCGTTCAAGCGGCTGGCAGCGCGGGGCAGATCCAGCTTTATGACTTCGGACGGGCAGGAGCCGACCAGCACCAGAAGCTTGATGTCAGAACGGCGGGTAAGGAGCCGGGTGACCACCTTGTCGAGCTCCTCGTTCATGTCGGCCATGCCTGCAAGATCGCGCTCATCGATGATGGCGGTGGCGAATCGCGGTTCGGCAAAAATCATCACGCCTGCGGCTGACTGCATCAGATGGGCGCAGGTGCGCGATCCGACGATCAGGAAGAACGCATCCTGCATCTTGCGGTGCAGCCACATGATGGAAGTCAGGCCGCAAAACACTTCATGCTGGCCGCGCTGCTTGAGCACATCGCGGCGATCCGCAGTTTCGGGGGCACAAGTCTGCGCCGGGACGGGCGCTGAATAAACAACGGTCATGCCATTGCCTCCTTTGAGGAGGGCGCGCCGATCCGGGCCAGACGGAACTTGTAAAGAAACTGTGTGGCGTTGATGACGTAGGAAACATAGGCCGCGGCCGCGAGCGTCATCAGCTGGCTATCGGTCAGCAGATTACCCCAGAGAGCAATGAGGTAGGCGGTGTGCAGCGCCAGAACCAGCATCGACACCATGTCTTCCCAGAAGAAGGGGCGGGCGAACAGGTAAGCGCCGAACACATCCTTTTCCCAGATCGAGCCGGTGATCATGATTGCATAGAGTGTCATCGTCTTGGCCACCACCGAGACATGGGCTGCAACGAGCCATGATCCCATCATCCACCAGTGAATGATGAGGCCGACCGAAATCGCGAAGACCAGAAACTGAATCGGAGCGAGGATGCCTTGCACCAGGGTCCAGACCGAATTGTCACGGCGGACTCGCTCTTCCGGTGTGTACAGTCCGGTCGGCGTATCGCTGGGCGAAACATGCATATTCATCTGGCCTTATCCCTCTCCGCTTCAAGCCCTGATGAGAGGAGGTTAGTCACAGAATTCGAAAGTGTCAATTTTAATTGACGTCATACTAGGTTTACAAACGGATTAATTCGTTCCATTCTTCATCTGCCGCGTTGGAAGAGTCTCTATGATGGAGATGGAGCTGATCGGGGGGTGGGAATGCCGCGATTGATGTGGGCAGTCCTTTCAAAAACGAACGGCTTTGGGCAGCCTTAATCGGCGCCGCGGTCCTGAGAGGACAGGGAGGCATCTGGGTCATGAAAACAGGTCCGGGCATGCGTGGTACCAACGGCGGATCCGAAGGATCCGCAAATCTGGCGCGCTCCGGTTCGCCAGTCTCAAAATCGAAGGATGAGGCACTTCATCATGTAATTGAGCGGATTGTCGTCAGCACTTGTTTCAAGGGCGCGCTTCCAGAGGCAGACTCAATGGAAGATCAATCAGAAGACCGGCAGGTCGCCAGGCACGATACTGACAAGCCCATCAATGGGCGCGCTCGTGCAGTCAGGCGCCAGGCCGAGGATCAGATCAAACCGGCGTCGCCCGGCGCATCGGCAATGGCCAGCGTAAAGCGTTTCATAGCGGTTCTTGACAAGATCTATGACAAGGTTCTGTCCGACGGCGATTTCGACTATGTCGGCTTCATGCGGGCGCGGTCTCTTGGACCTTCTGAGATGCTGGATCTGCTTGAAGCCTGCGCCGTTCGGCTGGGTGAGGAATGGAACTGCGACAGCCTGGGATTCGTCACGGTCACTGTCGCCACCTCGCGCCTGCAGCGCGTTTTGACAACATTGAGCCAGGAGAATCGGTGTTTTGAGCCGGTCGCCCATGACCGTTCGATGTTGTTGATCGTGCCGCGCGGCGAGACGCATACGTTTGCCGTCAGCCTGATAGAAGAGCGGTTCCGTCTGAGAGGTTGGGAAACCAGTATGGTGTTTGCCGACCGTCTCCTTGACTTGCCTCATCTTCTGAAAACCAGTGACTTCCAGCTGGTTTGTATCGCTTGGCTCGACAGCGAACTCAAAAATCGGGTTGAATCCGTTCTGCACGCTATTCGCACGTCCGTAAATCGGGATCGGACCTGTGTAATTGCTGGCGGTCCGGCTGCTGTGGAGTACTCCCAGTGGCTGGAAGAGCGGGGCGTTGAAAAGGTTTGCAGCAATGCCCAAATCGCGTTAGAGACAGCGCAGAGGCATGGTGCAACTCGCAATTCGGCGTTAACAGCGACGGACGTAAACGGTTCCCTGTTGGAACCGTTGCGAAGTGCCTAATCGGAAAATGGAACAACAAACCTCCAGAACTGTCCACCGAACATTTGAAAAAACACTTCAAGCGTTCGAAAACCTCCCTTCTGGGGTTTCGCTTAACATGGCGTCGCTCGGAAGCGATCTGACCCTTCTGGTTGATTCCTCAGGTTCAATCATCGATGTCGCCTATCTTGATGCGACGGTCCAGCCCTTCGGTGTCGAGGATTGGCCCGGGCGCGCTTGGAAAGACACCGTAACAACCAGTAGCGCCGATAAGATTGACAGCCTGATCGATGAATGCGCCAAAACCGGTGCCAGTCGCTCTCACCAGGTCAATCATCCGGGTCCGCGCGGCGCTGATTTGCCCGTCGAATATGTGCTCCGGCGAATTGATGGTTTTCCCTATCTGATTGCCTACGGCACTGATCTGCGCAAATTTGCGGAAGTCCAGCAGCGCCTGATCCAGGCCCAGTTCGAATTGGAGCGGGAATATCGCCGCGTCCGCGAATCCGAGGCGCGCTACCGGGTTATTTACCAAAAAATGGACGGCGCACTGCTGGTTGTGGATGGGGAAACCCGCCGCATCATAGATGGCAATGCGGCTGCGGGGCAGATCTTTGGCGTGGCACTGGCCAAGATGGTGGGCGACACCCTTGTGTCTCTGATTCAGCGCGACGGTCGCGATCGGTTGATGGAGGCTTTGGCTGAATCGCGCTCGTTGGGGCAGCCCAGAACTCTCAACGTATCGTCTTCATCCGATAGTGCGGCCATCGAATTGCGGATCAGCCCGTATCGGGAAAATGGCAGGATCAATTATCTTGTGTCCATTGCAAGTCAGGTTGAGGAAGACCACCCAATGCGCGGACTCACCGCCGATAAGTGGGGCTGGACCGAAGCGGTGCCTGAGGCACAAATCGTCATTGACGCCAAGGGCGCCATATTCTCGGCCAATGGCCGCTTTCTTGATATGATCCACCTGCTCAGCCGCAACCTGGCCGTTGGCCGCAACGTCAACAACTGGCTCGGCGCATCAAGCGTCGATATGCAGGTTTTGTCCAACCGGTTGCGTGACGAGGGCGAGGTGCGTCAGTTTCTCACCGTGGTACGTGATGATCTCGGGTCCAGCCGGCCGGTTCGGTTATCGGCGACACGGATCGATACAGGCGGCGACCCACTCTATTCGGTTATCGTGACGGAGCAGGGCTCGCGGGAAATGCCTTCAAGCCCCAAGGTCAGCGGTATGCATGGACCGACGTCGGATTTTTCCGAATTGATCGGGCGGGTTCCGCTCAAGGAGCTCATTCGCGAATCCGCCGACGTCATCGAGAAGCTCTGCATAGAAGCAGCTCTCACCCAGACCGAGAATAATCGCGCGGCAGCCGCCGATCTTCTTGGCCTTTCCCGGCAAAGCCTCTACCTCAAGCTCAAGCGCTATGGCCTCGAGGATTACACCGGCCGCATCTGAGCCTTTCTTTGAGCTCGGAACAGGCCGTGTAAAAAAACATTTACACTGTCAATTTTAATTGACTGTTTGTTTTGCCGGTCATAAACTTTTGTCATGACCGTAGCAGACACAGCTCCAACTCGCCCGAGGGTGCCGACACCGGCATCCGTTCTGGCTTTGCTTAAACCGGTAACCTGGTTTCCGCCAATGTGGGCCTTTGCCTGCGGCGCGATTTCAGCTGGACAGATCACAACTGACCGCTGGTTTGCAGTGGGGCTGGGCGTTATGCTGGCTGGACCGCTTTTGTGCGGCACCAGCCAGGCGGTCAATGACTGGTTTGACCGCCATGTCGATGCCATCAACGAGCCGGACCGGGTGATCCCGTCGGGCCGGATGCCTGGTCGCTGGGGCCTTGGCGTTGCCATTTTCAATTCCGTCCTTTCGATGATCGTGGCGAGCTTTCTGGGCATGACGGTGTTCATTGCCGCAGCCATTGGCCTGGCGCTCGCCTGGGCCTATTCGGCGCCGCCTTTTCGTCTCAAGCGCAATGGATGGTGGGGCAATTCGGCCTGCGGTTTTTCCTATGAAACGCTGCCATGGATCACCGCAGCCGCCGCCGCACTCGGAACCGTGCCGAGCGGAGAGATCTTTGCAGTCGCGCTCCTTTATGGAGCCGGCGCGCTGGGCATCATGACGCTCAATGATTTCAAATCGATGGAAGGCGACACCCAAATGGGTCTCGCTTCGCTGCCGGTGCAAATGGGCGCTCGCAAAGCGGCCCTGTTTGCTGGCTTGGCAATGATCGTCCCGCAGATGGTGGTGATCGTGCTGCTGACCTTATGGGAACACCCATGGGCTGCCGGTGCGATTGCGGCGCTGACGCTGGCGCAGGGCATTGCGCTGCCGCGGCTGGTTGCCGATCCGAAGGGTAAGGCAATCTGGTATTCGGCGCTCGGCGTCGGACTTTACGTGACAGGGATGATGATCACCGCCTTTGCGATCCGTCCATAGGGCCTGAAGGTGAGGGGAGACAGCGCATGAGAGGATCATGGGAGAATACTGCGCCCGGTCTTGGCTGGCTCGCCATCCTGAGGCTCGGCCTGGTTCAGGCTGCACTTGGCTCCATTGTCGTTCTCACCACCTCGACGCTCAATCGCGTGATGGTGGTTGAACTGGCACTTGCCGCCACGATCCCCGGCTTGCTCGTCGGCCTTCACTACGGCGTTCAGATTTCGCGCCCGCTCTGGGGCCATGGATCGGACCGCGGCGGAAGCCGCACGCGCTGGATTGTTGGTGGCGTTCTGTTGCTGGCCCTTTCGGGAACCGCGGCTTCGGCTACGACCTTGCTGTTTTCCTCAAATTTCTGGCTCGCAATTTCGCTGGCGGTTCTCAGTTTCCTGGGCATCGGCATCGGCATCGGCGCCGCGGGCACATCGCTGCTGGCGCTGCTCGCCAGTCGCACCGCTGTGCATCGCAAACCCACCGCCGCCACCATCGTCTGGATGATGATGATAGCAGGCATCGTGGTCACCGCGATCGTCTCCGGCGCCTGGCTTGATCCGTTCTCATTCTCGCGGCTGATCATGGTCACTGCGATTGCCGGAGCCATCGCTTTCCTGATGACGTGCCTTGCCATCTGGAACGTCGAGAAGTCCACTATTCCGGTGGAAGGTCCGCCCACGCCACAGCGGCTCGGCTTCCGCGAAAGCCTGACGGCCACATGGGCTGACCGCGATGCAAGGCTGTTCACTGTCTTCGTTTTTATCTCGATGCTCGCTTACTCCACCCAGGATCTCATTCTCGAACCGTTTGGCGGGTTGTTGTTCGGGCTGACCCCGGGCGAGACCACGCAGATATCGGGCCTTCAACACAGCGGCATCCTTCTCGGGATGGCACTCGTCGGCGTTCTAGGATCAATGTTTGCCAAGAAGAAGCCTATGATCATCAAGGGTTTCATCTTTTTTGGCTGCATCGGTTCGGCGATTGCACTGTGCGGCCTGTCGCTGTCGGCAATGCTGTCGCCGCTCTGGCCGCTCAAGGCCAACATCTTTCTGCTTGGCTTTGCCAATGGCGTTTTTGCAGTGGCTGCCATTGGCGCGATGATGATGTTGGCCTCAGGCGGTGATGGCGCGTCCGAAGGCATCCGCATGGGCGTCTGGGGGGCAGCACAGGCCGTCTCCTTTGGCCTTGGTGGGTTCCTGGGCACAGTGGCCATCGACATCACCCGTGCGCTCACCGGTGACACGCCTCTCTCGTTTGCAGTGGTTTTTGGCCTGGAAGCAGGATTGTTCCTGTTGGCTGCGGCGATTGCGCTTCTCATCAAGACGCCCGGTCAGTCGCGGGCTGCGGACATGCCGTCCGCCTACGCAATTCCAGCGGAGTAAGGTTCATGCAGAGACAAACCTATGATGTCATCGTGATTGGCGGCGGTCCCGCCGGCGCCCGTGCTGCCGAACGGCTGGCTGCAAGCGGGCGCAAGACCCTGCTGGTCGACAAGGAAGGCCGCACCAAGCCCTGCGGCGGGGCAATCCCGTCCAACGCCATGGCTCAATTCGCAGTCGCGCCCGAGCAGATCAAGGCGCGCGTGCGCGGCGCCCGCATGACCGGGCCGAGCGGATTGCAGGTCGGCATGGAAATCGGCGAGATCGGCTATGTCGGCATGGTCGACCGCGACCAGTTCGACCCGTATCTGCGCGCCCGAGCGCGCGAGGCCGGTGCTGATTACCGCGCCGCAAGTTTTTCCTCGCTTGAACACCGGGCCGACGGCCTGGTCGATGTCAAGCTGGGCAAATCGAAGGATGCTGAAGCCGAAACCCTGTCTGCCCGGGTCGTCATAGGAGCGGACGGCGCCAATTCGGCTGTGCGCCGGGCGATTTTCGGACCCAAAAAGCGACCGCCCTATGTCTTCGCCTACCACGAGATCGTCCGCTCGCCGTCCGCCGGTGAAAACAGTGCCTTCGATCCGGCGCAATGTGAAGTGATTTATGATGGCGAGATTTCGCCAGATTTCTATGGCTGGGTGTTCCCTCACGGTGAGTACACCTCGGTCGGCTGCGGCTCCGCGATCAAGGGCTTTGATCTGAAGGCAGCAACACGCGAATTGCGCGAACGTTTCGGCCTGGGTGACGCAGAAACCATCCGCGAGGAGGGCGCGCCATTGCCGCTCAAGCCGATGCGGCGTTGGGACGACGGCAAGAACGTGGTGCTTATCGGCGATGCCGCGGGCGTTGTCGCACCATCCTCTGGCGAAGGCATCTGGTATGCGATGCACTCCGGCGATCTCGGCGCTGAAGCTGCAATGAAAGTGCTAGATACCGGGAGCGCCAGACACCTGGCAAGCGCACGAAAGCGGTTCCAGCGCGCCCACGGCCGGGTGTTTATGGTGCTCGGCTTCATGCAGTGGTTCTGGTATTCGAGCGACAAGCGGCGCGAGAAATTTGTCACCCTGTGCAAGGACGCGGATGTCCAGCGGCTGACCTGGGAGAGCTATCTCAACAAGAAGCTGGTTAAAAAGGATCCGCTGGGCCATGTCCGCGTGTTCCTCAAGGACATGCGCCAGTTGCTACGTCCGGCAGCACACTGATGTTGCCCGACTGGCTCCTTGAATTTGTCGGCGACGGCCGGATCGCGCTGCTGGCGCTTGGCGTCATTGCGCTTGAAGCGGTCATCATCGCGCTGTTCCTGCGCCGCCGCGCCCGGCTCGGGCAATTGGTGCTGACCATGGCATCAGGGGCCGGGCTTCTGGGTGCGCTCCATGCGGCGTTGAGCGGTGCGCAACCCGGCATGATTGCCCTCTGGCTGGTGGCCGCCCTTGTGGCCCATGCCGCCGATATGCTGACGCGGTTGTTCGGCAGATCCTGATACGTCTTAATCGGGCACCGGTCTTACGGTCTGCGCACCGAGTTGCCACCTGCGATGATGCGATTGATCAGCGCCGCCACGGCTGCGTGCGTGACGAGGTCGGTCTCTGTGCCTTCGGCGTTTTCATGCGAGGTCGCAGCGTCCTTGAGAACGCCCATGATCTCACTTTCCGGCAAGACCTGAGCATCGTTCAGCGCAAGCAGCAAGGCCTCGCAAATCGAGAGCGCGGCGATTCCTGAGTGGGTGTCATGATCTGACATGCCTTAGCGGCCTTCCATGGTAAATACGCCTGCAAATCGGGTTTGGGCGGTGCATTCCGCAGACTTTCAAAATATTTGCTGCATTGTGCTGATCGAAATCAGTCATCGGTCGGGTTTCCATGTTAGGAATTCTGCTGGCTCCGGAGAATGGTACGCATTTGGAAAACACACCACTGGCCCGCAAGCTGGGCGCATTCGTTGCGTTGTCGGGTACGGAACTCGCCGTTCTGGAGACTCTGCACAAGCGACGTCGTACTTTTGTCGCCGGGCGTGATCTCTTCCATCAGGGGCAGTCGGGGCAGGCCGCCTATGTCCTCGCTTCCGGCTGGGCTGTTTCCTACAAGATCCTGCAGGACGGACAACGTCAGATTGTCGACTTCCAGATCCCCGGCGATTTTCTCGGCCTGCGGAGCGTATTGCTTCACATGTCCGATCACAGCATAGAGCCGATCACCGACATCGAAGTTACTGAAGTGCTTGCGACGGACCTTCTGGACGTGTTTGCCCGAACCCCGCGCCTCGCCACGGCGGTTCTGTGGGCCGCATCCCGCGACGAAGCGATGGTGGTCGAACATCTGGTCAATATCGGGCGCCGCAATGCCGCCGAACGCACTGCACATTTCCTTCTGGAGCTCGGCGCCAGACTTTCCCTGGTGGGCATGGGGAGCAAGGCGGGCTTCGCCTGTCCTTTAACGCAGTATCTCCTGGGCGACGCACTTGGACTAAGTTCGGTCCACGTCAATCGGGTACTGCGAAAGTTGCGCGAAAAGGAAATGGTCACGTTCCGCAATGGCTTCGTCGCGTTCGATTCCCATAACCGCTTGACCGAATTTGCCGAGTTCGATCCGACCTATCTCGATCAGGTCGGACCGCTTCTCATGTAGGGCAATCCAAGGATCAATCGCGAGGTCAGATGCGCCCGAGCACCATCAGTATGACGATGATGATCAGCACTGTACCCAGTACGCCAACACCGGCATGACCGAAGCCGTAGCCATAGCCGCCGAAGCGTCCGCTGAATCCGCCCAGCAGAAATATGATGAGCAGTATGACGAGGATTGTACCGAGTGACATGTCGTTTCTCCGGGTGACGGACCCCACCGGTTCTCGGGGCGGTCCAGATGATAAGATCTGCGATAGGTGGCTGGCTCCAGCCACGAAGGTTCATTCATTTTTCGCATATTGGAATGCCGCTGGAGTTGATCTCTCCGGCAACCCCGCTTTAGCGTTCCTGCAACTCTACTGCCTGCTCCAGCCGCGAGAGGTGCTCAGACGGCTATCAACATCTGGCTCACACATTTGTTCCGGAAGGATGCCCGGAATTTTTGAGCTTGCTGCAAATCTGGAACCCGGGAATTCCTTTCTTCTGTGGCTGATCCGTATCGAAGTCAGTTTTCTGCAGAACCGCGCCGTCAGCGGCTTTTGGCTACCCCGGCGAAACACGCGTTCCGGCGCGGCCCTCGAGGATGGCGCGGGCATCTCTTAGCTGGCCGATGCCTGCGAGTTTGCCGCAGCTCCTGACGAAGTCGGACGCGGCACCTACTTTGGGGCCCATGGAACCAGGCGGCAGATCGAGCTTGTCCAATGCATCTGCGGTTGTTGCGCCTATCGCATGCTGCTCGTCGCTGCCAAAATCCTGAAAGACGTTTGCAACATCGGTCAGCAAAAGCAGCGCATCCGCTTCAAGCTCAGACGCCAGCAGGGCGGCTGTTCGATCCTTGTCGATCACAGCCTCCACGCCCTCCATCCCGCCGTCTGAATTTCGCATGACCGGAATGCCACCGCCGCCGGCGCATATCACAGAGTGGCCCGCCTCAAGCAGCACCTTGATCGCATCCAGCCCGATAATCCTGAGCGGCAGGGGGGAGGCAACCACACGGCGCAGGCCACCGGACGCCTCGGTGACAAGCGCCCAGCGATGATCCCGCTTTGCCTGCGCGGCTTCGCTCTCGGAATAGACAGGACCGATCGGCTTGCTCGGCGCCTTGAACGCAGGATCGGCTGGATCGACCTCGACCCGGCTGAGAAGCGTGGCGCAATGCGAGCCCTCCGGCAGTGCATTCATAAGTTCCTGTTCGATCAGGTAGCCGATCATGCCTTCGGTCTCAGCACCCAGCACATCCAGCGGCCAGGGTTTGGACGGATTATAGGACGCGCCTTGTAATGCCAGCAATCCGACCTGCGGGCCGTTGCCATGGGCAATGACGATCTGGTGATCTCGCGCCAGATCAGCCAGTGCCACCGCCGCTATCCGCACATTCGCAATCTGCGAGGAGGCAGTCATGGGTTCGTTACGACGCAGCAGGGCGTTACCGCCCAGGGCGACTACCACGCGCATCTTATGACCCCATCGTGGCCACGAGAACGGCCTTGATCGTATGCATCCGGTTCTCTGCCTGATCGAAGACCACAGAGGCGCCGGATTCGAAGACCTCTTCTGTGACTTCCATGCAGTCGATACCAAATTTCTTGAAAGTGGCTTCGCCGACTTCGGTATCGCGATTGTGGAATGCCGGCAGGCAATGCAGGAACTTGGCATAAGGGTTCCCGGTTTTCTCCATGACTTCTGTTGTGACCTGATAGGGTGACAGAAGCGCGATCCGATCTTTCCAGACATCGTCCGCCTCTCCCATGGAGACCCAGACATCGGTATAGACGAAGTCGGCCCCTTCGAGGCCTTCGGCGTGCTTCTCGGTCAGCGTGATGCGGGCGCCGCTGGTTTCTGCGATGGTCCTGCATTGTGTGACGAGGTCCTGATCGGGCCAGCAGCTTTGCGGACCGCACAGACGAACGTCCATGCCGATCAGCGCAGCGCCGACCATCAGTGATGAGCCCATGTTGTTGCCGGCGTCACCCATGAAGCAGAAGGCGATATTCGACAGATGCTTGTGGGTGAACTCACGCATGGTCATCAGGTCGGCGAGGATCTGCGTGGGATGGAAATCGTCGGTGAGTCCGTTGAAGACCGGCACACCAGAGTACTGAGCCAGCACCTCGGCGTCCTTCTGGCCAAAGCCGCGATACTCAATGCCGTCATAGAACCGGCCAAGGACGCGCGCCGTGTCCTTCATCGATTCCTTGTGGCCGATATGGCTGCCCGATGGCCCGAGATAGGTGACATGCGCGCCCTGATCGTGAGCTGCCACTTCAAACCCGCTGCGGGTCCGGGTGCTGTCCTTCTCGAAGATCAGGGCAATGTTCTTGCCCTTGAGCCGCGGTACCTCGAAGCCGCCTTGCTTGGCCATTTTGAGGGTTGCTGCCAGCTGCAGCAGATGCCGAATTTCATCGGGTGAAAAATCGAGCAGTTTGAGGAAGCTGCGTCCGTGCAGGTTCTGTGGCATGTTGATTTCCTTAGGTTGCGTCGCGGATCAGCGGGCAGGTCATGCAATGGGAGCCGCCGCGTCCGCGACCGAGTTCAGAGCCGGGAATGGTGATGACCTCGACACCCGCCTTGCGCAGCAGGGTGTTGGAATAGACGTTTCGTTCGTAACCGACGACGACGCCGGGTTCGAGACACAGAAGGTTGTTGGCGTCATCCCATTGCTCGCGCGCGCTCTCGTAGGCGCCGCCGCCGGTGGGGACAGTTCGCAGCGCCTTGATGCCAAGCGCCTTTGCCACAACTTCGAGGAACGGCTTCGTCTCTGCCTCTGCGACGACATCCGCGCCGTCACCGGGACGCAGGCTGTAGCAGCGGATGGCATCGGTGACCTCGGCAAAGACCGTGACCAGATCGCGATCGCAGAAGGTGAAGACCGTATCGAGATGCATGGCGCTGCGCGAACGGGGAAACTGGCATGCGATGACCAGAGTGGCCCCGCCGCCGGCAAACAGATTGCGCGCGATCTGGCTGACCGCTTGCGGCGTGGTGCGTTCGCCCATGCCGATCAGGACAACGCCATTGCCGATCGGCATGACGTCGCCACCCTCAACGGTCGCGGGGCCATGGTCCTGCATTGGATCGCCCCACCAGATGGGAAAGCCGGCATCCTTGAAATCGGGGTGAAAGCGATAGATCGCGGCAACGTTGAGGGTCTCGAGCCGTCGTGCGGGCCAGTGCATCGGGTTGACGGTCACGCCGCCATAGATCCAGCAGGTGGTATCGCGGGTGAAGATATGATTGGGCAGGGGGGGCAGGATAAAATCGGCTGGCTCCAGCATCGGGGCCAACACGCCATTGGCCGGGATTGGAAGTTCGGCACGGCTCATGCCACCGATGAGGATGGTGGACAGCAGCGCCGCGTCGATCTCCATCAGATGCGCCAGCAGATCATCCGCCAGACCGACGCCCACGGTGTTGTCGCTGATCCGAGCTTCCAGTAGCCATCGCCGAGCCTCCGGGTCTGCAAGCGCCTCGGTCAGCAAGTCCTGCATGACCACAACCTCGACACCGCGATTGCGCATCACATCGACGAAGGTCATGTGCTCGATGCGTGCCTGCTTGACCCAGATGACATCATCAAACAGCAGCTCAGCGCAGTTGGCCGGCGTCAGGCGTGCCATGGCGGCACCGGGCGTGTGGACCATCACTCGACGCAGTTTGCCTGCTTCGGAATGAACGCCATAGGTCAGGGGAGGGGTAGCAGTCATGTCGGTGATCCTGTCAGAAAGACGCCAATGCTCAGCGCGCCCATGATGATGATTGTGAGACCCAGCAAGACGGGCCAGACGAAGTGCAGCCAGCGCTCATAGGGAACGCGGGCGATGGCGAGACCGCCCATGACGACTGCGGATGTCGGGGTGACGAGGTTGACGACGCCCTCGGCCGACTGGAACGCGGTGACGACGAGGCTTCGTGCGACCCCGGCAAAATCGGCAACGGGGGCCAGGATCGGCATCGACAGCACGGCAAGGCCTGATGTGGAGGGGACGAAGAACGACAGCACGACCTGGATCCAGTACATCACGTTGATGAACACGATCTCGTTCAGGCCGGTGACCATTCCCTCTGCCCAGTGCAGGATGGTGTCCGTGATATGGCCTGCGTCCATGATCACGACGATGCCGCGGGCAAGGCCAATGATCAGCGCCACGCCCAGAAGATCGCGCGCACCACCGACGAAAGCCTCGACCAGGCCCTTCTCGCCCAGCCGACCGATCAGGCCGATGCCGATGCCGGCGAACAGGAACAGCCCGCTCATTTCGGCCATCCACCAGCCGCCGAGCGAGACGCCCCAGATCATCACCGCAAAGGTGGTCCCAAACAGCAGCAGAACGATCTTGTGCAGTCCGGTAAACTCTGTGGCGGAAGCTTCGGCCGCGCTGCGGAAGTGCGCCTCGTTTTCCGCCTTGAGGTCAAAGATCAGCGAGTGTGACGGATCAGCCTTGACCCGCGCGGCATAGCGCATGACGTAGGCCACGGTTGCTGCGAAGGTCAGGGCCAGAATGACCACACGAAGCATCAGCCCGTCCGTAAACGGCACGCCGGCAGCGTTGGATGCGATGACGGTCGAAAAGGCGTTTACGGTCGAGCCGAGCACGCCAACGCCAGCGCCAAGCAGGATCACCGCAACCGCCGTCAGGGCGTCATAGCCCGCTGCAATCATCACCGGTGTCAGCAGGACATAGAAGGCCAGTGTCTCTTCCGCCATGCCCTCGGTCGTCCCGCCCAGGGCGAACAGTCCCATGAGGATAGGGATCATCCACTTTTCCTGCCCCTTCAGTTTCGTCATGGCGCGCTTGATACCCGCGTCGATCGCGCCGGTTGACGTGACCACGCCAATGAAGCCGCCGATCATCAGCACGAACAGTGCGACATCAATTGCGTTGGCGGTGTAGCTGCCGGGATCGTAGAACCCGGCGATGGGGGCGAGGATGACGTCGAAGAAGCCCTGCGGATTGGCAGCCATCGGTGCGTAGGTTCCGGCGATCGGGATATCCTTGCCGAGCACCGCGGACGCCACGCGCTCATACTGGCCGGCGGGAATGATCCAGGTCATCGCCGCCACGATCACGATCAGCGCCAGAAGGATCGTGTAGGCCGAGGGAAAGCTGAACCGGGATACTGGTTGCGGATTTGTGGTGTCGGGAGAGGGCATGCTTGAGTCCTTTGCCAGCCAAGCCATGAAGTGCTCGGGCCGTAGCTTTCACCCTAGGAGCGGATCAGGACTGGTGGGCTGATTGAGGTTAGGGAAACAGCAAATATGCGGACGCAGATGCCGTTGCTGTTCGCGAATGGCGTCCCTGTCACAAAAGCATAATGCGCGCGTCATCTGGCTGTAACCCGTTCAGGGCATTGGGTGTTTCTCACAAAGGAGAACCCGATGAAAACACGATTTCTGCCCCTTGCCATCCTCGCCCTGGCCGCCCCTGCTGCAGCCCAGGAGACCTTTCCCGCCACGCTCGCCGGCCACGCCTATCTGCCGGCGCTGAGCCTGGTCGCGCCACCTGCCGATGCACCCCGCGATGCCTGGATCAGCGGCAAGTTTACCGGCCCAGCCCGCAATGGCGTGCCGATGTCTGTCGAGGGCGACACCGGCGGCATGCACGGCAAGCGCCTGACCGGAATCAGCCTGCCTTTCATCGGCCAGCCACTGCAGGGCTTTTCCGGCTTTGCAATGAACAAGGCCGATGACGGCTCTGTCTATGTGCTGACCGACAACGGTTTTGGCTCCAAGGCCAACAGCCCAGACACCATGCTGTTCTTCAGCCGCATGATGGCGGATTTCGAGACCGGCAAGGTGGACATGAAGGAAACCGTGTTCTTGCATGACCCTGATTTCAAGGTGCCGTTCCGCATCTCATGGGACGGTACCGACAGCCGGTACCTGACGGGCTCTGACTTTGACCTCGAAAGCATCCAGCGTATCGATGATTCTATCTGGATCGGCGACGAGTTCGGGCCATACCTGATTGAAGCCGGGCTCGATGGCCGGGTGAAAAACGTCTATCCCACAATGATGGACGGCAAGCAGCTCAAGGGTGCCGACACGCCTGGCATCTCGGCCACTTCCGTGATCGGCAAGGACTGGAACGTTCCGCGTTCGGGTGGCTATGAAGGCATGGCGCTGCAGCCCGAGACAGGCCTGCTGTGGGCAATGCTGGAAAAGCCTCTTCTGGCTGAAGACGGCAAGAACGAAGGCGATTTCCTGCGCGTTCTGGCCTTCGATCCGGCCAAGCGCGAGTGGACTGGTGACAGCTTCAAGTTCAAGCTGGCCGAAGGCGCAACGGCAATCGGCGATTTCAACTTCATCGATACCACCCGTGCGCTGGTTATCGAGCGTGACAATGGCGAAGGTGAGCCGAGCCTGAAGTGTGCGGGCGATGCGAAGCCGGATTGCTTCCCCAACCCGGCAATGGTCAAGCACATTGTACTGATCGACACTGCAAGCATTGATGCGGACGGTTATGTTCGCCGGATCGGACAGATCGATCTGATGAACATTGCCGATCCCGACGCTGTTGCGCGTATCACCACCGATGGCGGCGAGGCCGGGCGGTTCAGCCTGCCCTTCTTCACAATCGAGGACGTGATGAAAGTCGACGACACGCACATCATGGTTGCAATCGACAACAACCTGCCGTTCTCGTCGGGTCGCAAGCTCGATGCTGCGGCGGACAATGAAGTGGTGTTGCTGAGCGTTCCGGAATTGCTTTCTGCGAAGTGATGCATCGAACTGTCCGGGGGGATAACACCCCCCGGACCCATCCAGCCCTTCAATCAGCTCAGGTCCTTATTATCGCTCGTCACGCGCTGCGGCAGCGCCGGTGCCAAGCTCGATGATCTCGGCCGTGATCGCCTCCTGCCGCACCCGGCGCAGCGTGGCCTGAAACGTTTCAAGTTCGCGCGCGATCTGGCTGCCCGCGGCCGACATGGCTTCAAGCCGGGCGTCATTTTCGGCCGCAAATGCGTGAAGCGCGGTCCTGCAGACAAGCGCATGAAAATAGTCCGCGCCAAGACTGTCGATCAGCGCGCCGACAGGAAGCTGCATCAGCGGATTTTCAAACGCGGGCGCCGGGAGATTGGACATATCGATCGGGAACAGGGTCTGCCGCCTGACCGTCGGTCGTCCAGACTTCTGTTCCGTGAAGATGACGTCGAGACGGTCAATATTGCCTGCACCCACCAAATTGTAGATCGCCGTCGTGATCCTGTCTGCGAGCTTCGGGATTCCAGGTGTGTGCGATGGCATGGCAGCGCTCCACACCGGCACGATCCCGCGGACAGCGGCAAGAGCAAGACCGCGTGTCCCTACGAGAAACAGGGTTTTGGCATCGGGCTCCACGTCAATGCTGTCGAGCACCCGCTCGCTGAAGGCGCCGGCGAACCCCTGTTCCGCACAGAACACCAGAAGCCCTGTCTTGGCTTGTGTTGCCTTCCCCGCGCTTGAACGGGGCGCTCTGGAAGGGGCCGCCTCGGGTCCAAGCGCGCTCGACATCACAGCCGCAATGGTCGCCGCGTAGCTGTCGACGGCCTCGAGCTGGGTTCTGGCGGTATGGGCGCGCGCGGCAGCGATACCTTTCATGGCGTTCACCACCGCCCCCAGCTGACCGACACTCTCGATCCGGGCACTGATGTCGGCCAACCGCTCGGTCATGACGCGGGTGTTTCTGCGGGGGGCTCCGCCACGTCGTCACCAGTCGTGCTCACGTCCGCATTGCTGCTTGAAAGTGATTGTGCAAGCCGGGTGATCGCGGTCATAACCACCTTGCGTGTCTCCGCTTCCATTTCGCCGCTTGCTGTTATCGTGCTAAGCACCTCGGCCGCGTCCCTCTCGAGGGCCGCCGGAAGGCCTGCGCGGAAAGCTGCCACCGCATCCAGCGGCAAGGGGTCGAGCAGTCCCGACTGCACCGCCAGCATCAGCCCGACTTCGTCGGCCAGGCGGAACGGCGCGTGTTGCGGCTGGCGAAGGATGGCCCGGATCCGCTCCCCCCGTTTGAGCTGGTCGCGGACCCGGCCTTCAGGCATGCCGCCGAAGCGGGTGAAAACCTCGAGCTCCAGAAACTGCGCATAGTCGAGCCGCAGCGTGCCCGCCGCCGTGCGCAAGCTTGGCGCCTGGGTCTTGCCGCCCACACGACTGACGCTCAGCCCCACATCCACCGCCGGCTTCTGGCCCTGGTGGAAAAGGGCAGCGTCGAGCACGATCTGTCCATCCGTGATCGAGATCAGGTTGGTCGGGATATAGGCAGACAGGTTGCCGGAATCCGTTTCGGCAATCGGCAGCGCGGTCAGCGAGCCGCCGCCGCGATCCTTCGACAGCTTCGCCGCGCGTTCGAGCAGACGAGCGTGGATGTAGAAGACATCGCCCGGATAGG
Organism: Hoeflea sp. AS60; assembly: GCF_038900115.1. NCBI lineage: Bacteria > Pseudomonadati > Pseudomonadota > Alphaproteobacteria > Hyphomicrobiales > Rhizobiaceae > Hoeflea > Hoeflea sp. AS60. The sequence goes on from NZ_JBBMQP010000001.1 coordinate 1,829,977, forward strand.
CTTCACGCCCTGGCGATTGCCGGGTCAGAAGCGCGATTTCGCGGTGGGTGGCTGCATGTTTGGACAGATCATCGATCACGATCAGGGCGTGCTGGCCCTTGTCGCGGAAATACTCCGCCATCGTCATGCCGGCATAGGGCGCGATCCATTGAAGACCGGGCGCCGAGGCAGAGCTTGCCACCAGAACGATGCAGCGCTCGAAGTTTCCCTGCGCCTGCAGCGCGTCGATGGCGCGGCGCACGCTGGAGGTCTTCTGCCCCACAGCGACATAGATGCAGATCATGTCGGTGTCGCGTTGCGCAATCAGGGCGTCGATGGCGAGCGTCGTCTTGCCGGTGGAGTGGTCGCCGACGATCAGTTCGCGCTGACCCCTGCCAAGTGCAAACAGCGTGTCCATGGCTACGATCCCGGTCTGCACCGGCTCTGTGACCAGATCGCGCTCGATGATCGATGGCGCCGGGCGTTCGATCGGCAACCGGCTTGCTGCCTGGATCGGGCCCTTTCCGTCGAGCGGGCGACCGAGCGGATCGACGATCCGCCCCAGCAGCGCTTCGCCAACTGGAACATTGACCACTTCGCCGGTGCCGAAAACCGCGTCTCCGGCTTCGACATCGGTCGCTGCATCCAGAAGCACGCAGCCGATCTGATCGGAATCCAGAACCCTGGCGAAGCCGACCTGGCCACCCTGAAAGTGCATCACTTCGTCCAGCCGCACATCGCGCAATCCCGAAATCATGGCGATTCCGTCGCCGATCTCCTCGACCTGGCCTCTGTGTTCGACCCGCGGGCCAAGCGCCGCGCTGCGCAGGGCTGCTTGCGCGGCGACGAGCCAGTCCGTCTTGTCAGAGGGCCGCATCCGTCATCTCCTTCAGGATCGCGTCAAGGTCTGCCCGCCAGCTGTTGCGCAGCACGAAATGGGCGCTTCTGAGTTCCAGCCCGGCAATCAGGTCGGGATCGGTGACAAATTTCAGCTTCGGGGAACCTCCGAGCCCTGCAATCACAGCCTTCTTGATCTCCGCCTTCTCTGCGACCGTCGGGGATGTGGCGGAGGCAATCTCGATCTGGGCTTTGGCGGCAACCAGCGCTGCGCGCTCCGCGTCCGTCATGCCTGATATTGCCTTCACCAGGAGCTCAAGCTGAGCAGCCTGAACCGTGGGACTGTTCAACTGACCGAGGATCTTGGCGGCGATCTCCACTGAAAGCGTTGAGGCCTGCGCCGCGTTGTCTTTTTTCGCAGCCGCAGCGTCTCGGTCGATCGAGGTTTGCGCCGCCGCCAGCAATTTGTCGGCCTTGACCTGCGCGTCGGCAAGGGCAGCCTTTGCGGCGGCCTCCGCCTTTTTCGTGGCCTCCGCCAGCAATGCTGTGCGCTCAGCCGCTATGCCTTCTCGGGTCTTGCTGACATCGGCCAGAGCCGCATCGGCCTTGATTTGCGCGGCCTTTGCCTCGTCGATCGTGGCCTGTGTCGTTTCCTGACGCCGCGCAATGGCAGCTGCGACCGGACGCCAGAACAGCCTTGAGAGGAGCCAGACAAGGATCAGGACATTGATCGCCTGCAGGCCGAGCGTCCACCAGTTGATGGTCATTCGATCAAGCCAGCAGCGGGTTGGCGAAGAGCAGCAGAAGCGCGATCACCAGACAGTAGATAGCCGTCGTCTCGATCATCGCGAGACCCACGAAAAGCGTCCGCGAGATCGTGTTTGCAGCCTCGGGTTGACGCGCGATCGCGTCCATTGCTGCGGCAACTGCGCGGCCTTCGGCGAGGGCCGGGCCGATCGCGCCGAAAGACACGGCGAAGGCGGCGCAGAAAATGCTGGCCAGGGGAGCGTAATCCATCATGAAACCTTTTGTGTTGGGGAGGCCGCTGGAGCGGCGTCTGTCGGTTTGGGCTGGCCGTCCTCGACAGAAGAAGTGATGAACACCATCGCGAGAACGGCAAAGATGTAGGCCTGCACAAGCCCGGTCAGCAGATCCAGCGCCATCAGCGGGATGGGGACGAGAAGCCCCGCCAGCGAGGCGACGATACCGATGACGAAGACGCCGCTCATCACATTGCCGAACAGGCGGACGAACATGGAGAACACACGAGTGACGCTTTCCAGCATGTTGAGCGGGATCATCACCGCATTGGGCGCTGCGAAGGATTTCAGATATCCCCCCACGCCGCCGCCGCGGATTCCGAACCAGATCACCGAGAGAAAGACGAGCACAGCAAGCGCCGCATCGGTTTCGAGCTGCGCTGTCGGCGGATCAACCCCCGGCACAAGCGACGACCAGTTCGCCACCAGGATGAACAGGAACAGTGTGCCAATGAAACTGCGGTAGGGACTTGGTGCTGCACCGGTGGTTTCGCGGATCTGGGTATCGAGTGTAGCGACGATGAGTTCCATCGCCGCCTGCCTCTTGCTTGGCGTCTTGTCGAGCCGGCGGGTCGAAAGATAGGCTCCAAGAACCAGCACAACCATGATCACCCAGGTCGTAATGATTGCCTGCGTGATCGGAGCCGGTCCGATCTGGAACACCACGACGGAATCGAGCGGGGAGTTCATGAGGCGGCCCTCCGGATATGGCGCAGTATCAGGGCCTTGGCTGCAAGAACGCCCGCAAGCGTCGCCAGCAGCGCGATCCCACCTGCCAGAACGGCAAGGTACAAGCCGCCGCAAAGCAGAGCCAGACGGCCAAGTGTCAGGGCCAGAGCAAGATGAGGATGGCCTTGATTGACCACCAGATTGGTCGTTTCCCGCAATGCGCGGAAATAGAGGTAGCCAAGCACAAGCCCACCCAGAAAGTAGATCGGCAGGATCACAGGCAGCGGAAGCAAAGAGAGATCGATCATGGCGCGTTCATCCAGTTCCATGCGGTCCAGCCGCCAAGGCACAAACCGAGCACCATGAACGGCGCTGTCCAGAAAATGCCGGAGCCAAGATAGCCATCGAGCCAGCGGCCAAAGAACAGGCCCGCAAGGGTCGGCGTCACGAAGATCCAGCCGAGCACACCGATCTGCGCAAGGCGCCGGCCTACCGACATATCCCCCTCGCGCAGCCATTTATCGCGCCGGTCACGGCGCAGGCGCGTTTCGGCGATCAGCGGATCTTCTTCGGGTCCGTTTGAAGTTTCGGGTTTCACTGAAACTCTCCCGCATTCACGCCCGGCCCAAGCCGGCTGATCATGCGCCGGATGGCGTTCAATTGCAGGCGAACTGTTTCGACATGTTCCATTCGCTCTTTATCTGCGTCCGAATGAAACCGGGCGAGCACCTCGGAATCCAGCGTGGCGAGGTCATCGCCCGCCACCGCTTCGCGTGTGGCTATGGCGATCAAAGTGGTGGGGGCAGACTTTCCGCCCACGGTCATCACACCGCCGCGCACTGCGCAGAAGCGTTCCGTTTCATCCTTGCGCCAACTGACGATGGAGATCGCGAGCGCCGTCAGGAACGCAGCATGACCGGACAGGATGCCGAAACTGCCGCTCGCATCCTCGGCGCGCAAGCTATCGATGTCCTCATCGACCACTACCGACAGAGGTGTAACAATCTTCAGTCTCATGCCGCGGGCCCCGCGTCCGAGGTCTCCGATGCTTTTGCGTCGGCTTCTTTCTTGCGCGCATCTTCCAGCGTTCCGACCATGTAGAGCGAACTTTCAGACCAATCGTCGGCCTCGCCATCCAGAATGGCGCGGCACCCGGCCAGCGTATCCGCAAGCACGACGCTGGCACCCGGAGTGCCGGTAAAGGCCTCAGTCACCATGAAAGGCTGGGTCAGGAACCGCTGCAGCCGCCGTGCGCGTTTGACGATCAGCCGGTCCGAAGCGCCCAGCTCTTCGACCCCGAGCAAGGAGATGATGTCGGTCAGCTCCCGGAACCGCGCCAGCGCCTGACGCACAGCCTCGGCGGTCTCGTAATGCGCTTCGCCCACGATCAGCGGATCGAGCAGCATCGAAGACGAAGCCAGAGGGTCGATCGCCGGATAGAAACCTTCCGCTGCCTGGGCGCGCGACAGCACGATGACACAGTCCATGTGGCTGGAAATCGTTGTTACGGCCGGATCGGTGAAATCGTCTGCGGGAACGTAAACAGCCTGAATGGCGGTTACCGCGGAGCCTGCCACCGAGGCGATTCTCTCCTGCAGCCTGGCCACCTCGGTTGCCAGTGTCGGCTGGTATCCAACGCGCGAGGGCAGGCGGCCCAGAAGGCTCGACACCTCCGCGCCGGCCTGGACAAAGCGGAAGACGTTGTCCATCAGCAAGAGCACGTTCTTGTGTTTCTGGTCACGGAAATATTCAGACACCGTCAAGGCTGTCAGCGCGGCACGCCAGCGCGCGCCAGGCGGCTCGTTCATCTGGCCGTAGACGAGCACGGTCCGCTCCAGCACGCCGGAGCTTTGCATCTCGGTCAGGAGTTCGTGGCCCTCGCGCGATCGCTCGCCAATGCCTGCAAAAACGGATATGCCTTCATACTTCTCGACCATGGCGCGGATCAGTTCCATCACCAGAACGGTTTTGCCGACACCTGCGCCCCCGAACATCGCGGCCTTGCCGCCCTGCGCCATCGGCGTCAGCAGGTCGATCACCTTGATTCCGGTCTCATATACCTCGGTTGCGCCAGTCTGGGATTTCAGCAGCGGCGGCAGCGCGTGAATTGACCGGCGTGGCGTATCCTTTGCCAGCTCAGGTCCATTGTCCTGCGGATTGCCCACGACATCGAGAAGTCGACCGAGGACCGCCGTGCCAACAGGCACTTCGACCGGTCCGCCAGTGGCATGAACCGAAACGCCGCGCGCGAGCCCGGCAGTAGACTGAAACGCGACCGCGCGTACTGTGTGCAGATCGAGATGGCTGTGAACTTCGAGAATGAGAGGCGTCGGCCGGTCCCATTCCACGACCAGGGCAGAATTGATCGATGGCAGATCTTCTTCAGCGAAGACGACATCTACGACAGCGCCTCTCACGGCATCGACGATGCCGTCGGTCGGGTTGGCGGTCTTCCGAGAAGCGGTGTGCTCTCCCATGCGTTTTGGATCTTTCCGTCGAGGTGTTGGGCCTTGAACAGCAAGTCTAAAAGCTCGCATGGAGCACTGCATTGATATGTATCAGTGTTGCACCGCAGCGTCGGCGAATTGGTCACATCGCGAAGGCCTGCACGGCAATCGCCCCGGCATAGACGGTCAGTACGCCGGCGCTTTCAAAACCAATTCCTCCCGGTCCGGTTCGTTGACGCACGATAAGCCCGAGCAGCAGGATGGAGGTGAGCACAAGACCTGTGGCCAGCCAGAAGAAATCATTCGGTGTTAGCGCATGATAGAGCGAGCCATCGCGGTAGCTTAGATCGGACAGGGTCAGGAACAACGTGTCAAACGTGTTGCCGCCAATGATCCCGCCGACAGCCAATTGCAATGCACCACGGCGAACCGCGGCAAACGTCGTGACCAATTCCGGCAAGGAGGTCGCCACCGCCGTCATCAGTGCGCCGACCAGCGACGCCGAAAGGCTGTAGCGGTCGGTCAGTTCGCTCGCCACCTGCGCAATCGTCCAGCCTGCGCCCCCCATCACCAGCATCAGCCCGCCAAACCAGGCGAACAGGGGCAGATTGCCGCCTGTGTCCTTCTGGTCTTCGTCGGGCTGGTCATCTTCGGTCGCCGTAGTCCCCACAGGCGTCCACATCGGCTGCTCGCGGACGCGTTTGGAAGCGATGACACCGGTGATGTAGACAATCACCAAAATATAGGAGGCGGGATGGCTGCCGAATATAGTCACGTCCGGACCGGCATAGGCAAGAATCGGAATGGCCAGAAGCAGGATCAACAACGCGCCTTGAAACACGTTGGCGAGTTCTGCAGCTGCATGTTCGAGATTGGCGCGGCGGTGCAACAGATCGGCCAGCGCAAGAAAGGCAGTCTGCGCTGCGATGCCGCCCACACCATTTGAGAATGCAAGCGAAGCCCGACCGTCGAGCGCCGCCGTGACCGACACAACCGTGCCCGACAGAGAAGTTGCTGCGCCCAAAAGCACGCCGCCGATCAGCGCTTCGCCCAGACCAGTGCGATCGGCTATCCGGTCGGCGAGCCCGGTCATACGCACGCCGCAGAGAAGGATAACTCCGCTTGCGGCGGCGAAGATGGCCAAGAGAATGGCAAGAGAAAAGTCGCTGAACATCATGAGGGAACGGGCTCCTGTTCCTTCACCAATGCATCGGGCCGCTATTTGTTCAGATGAAAGCGATCGTTCCAGGAATTCTCTGTCGCCGAATTTATGTTGGAAATCAGTTCAGAGTAAACCCTATCTGTCTGGCTCGATTAATGCGCATTGCTATGGAGCTTTCGGCCTTTGGATTTAGCGTCAGATGGTGCCCCATCTTCATTCTGTTGGGCCGGTATTTCCTCGTGCACCTGGGCCCAGGCCAGGAAGGTGAAGATGAGCGTTCCGCCGACGATGTTGCCGGCCAGAACCGGCAGGAAGAATCCGGTCAAGGCCGCGACGATGCCAAGCTGCCCGGTGATCAGCATCCAGGCCATCTCGACAGAGCCCGCGACGATATGGGTGAAGCCGCAGACGCCGATCAGCCAGGTGAACAGCGTGATCAACCAGAAATTGGGCCCTACGGCCTGCGGCAGCATCCACACCAGAGCGGCAATGAGAATGCCTGCGGGGATGGCGCGGGCGAAACCTTCGGCGGCCGGTATCGCCATGTTGTGGCGCGAAATCTCGTCGAAAGCAGGAAGCAGCGCGTCGGGAAGAACCATGCCATAGGCAATTGTCGCCGCGGCGATGAAACAGCCAACGACATTCGCCACAAGTACAATCGCCCAGAGCCGGCTGGCTTGGCAAACGAACTGCGCGACGGTTTGGCCACCACCGGCAACACCGTCATGATCGTATTTTCGGTGAAAAGCTGCATCCGGCCCAGGATGACTAGCAGAAATCCGAAGCTGTAGCCGAAGTTCTCAAGAAGTGGCCTCCAATCCGTATCCGGAAGGTGGGTGCGCAGCATCGCCTTGCCGACAATTGAAAAGCTGATGAGGATACCTGCTGCGATGCCGGACCAGAACAGCGACCGGAACGGTCTGCCCAGTTTCCTCTTCACCGTCGCGCCTGATCACCTCGTGGATCAGCTTTGGGGAGAGTTTTGAGGCCTTGCCGACAGACTTTTCCTTGGCTTCCTCGACCATCTCGGAAACTTCGCCCGTCTCGTCCTTGTAACCTTTTTTGGTCTTGGGTGCTGATTTACTGTGGGATTTTGTGTCAGCTACGATGACTGGCTCCATCCGGCTTGAACATTGCGTTGGGCGAGATTTTTCACGTCCAGCTGCTCGCGCAGGATCGCCACGTTGCGCAGATTGGCTTTGAAGCCGACGTCGAAAATATCACCGATAATGGGTATGGCGCCGATGACATAGTCGAGGCCGGTATTTCCCGCCATGCGGGCGAGATGCCATTTGCTGACACCCATCTTGTGACCGCGCCAGATCATCCAGGCTGAAGGCGCCGCCATCAGCGTGTCTCCGATACCCGGAATCAGGCCGACAATCGTGTCCAGCCCGAAGCGGATCGAGGTGCCGGGCAGCACGAACCTGCTGTCGAGCGTTCGGGCCAACCGGTCAAGGCGAACAAGTTCCTGCTCGATCACAATAATGTCTTGTTCGAATGTCGGTGTGGTATCGGTCATGGCAGATCAATGGTTTTGCGCGCTTTTGGTTCCCTTCGTCACGAAGTGCCGTGGCTGCAAAAACAACGCTGGAAAAACCAGATACGTTCTTCGTGTGCCAGTCACTTGAAAAGCAAAACGAATTGGTGATCATCCAGAAGCACCAGGCTCTGATTTGAGCTGATGGTTTTTTGCCGGGCGCTTTATCTGGAATGATGCGCTGTGCCGCTGTCGATAGGCTCGTGCTCAGCCTAGGGGCGTTTGCCCGTGCGCCGCGGAAGTCGGCGGTCGTCGCGATTTTCAGCCGCGTCTTTCCCCAGGCCCAGGCCTGATCCTGTGCTCGTCTCGCCAGTCGAACCGCCAAGATCGAAGCCCGGTCGATCAACCGCGACGCGTTTTGCTGAACTGTCCGAATTTTTGTCTGCCGGTGTTTCCTGATCAAGCTTGGTTTCGGGATTGCTCTCCGGGGCATGCGTCTTGGATGATTCCTTGACCATGATTTTTGCTTTCTTGGTTTGCTCACACGCAAATCTGGCGGCGGGCGAATTCCTACTGGCGGCCAGTTCGTATCGTGTCGCCACCTTTGGTGTCATCGAGTTTGCCGAGGGTCGACTCAAGCGCATGATGCAGCTTCTTGGCAGCGCCCGAATAGGCGGCATCAATCGTGGCGGCATGGTCGCTGGCCACTTCCGGTTGACGACGCCTCCAGGCGCGCTTCGATAAGACAACGCTAGTCGAAACTGCCCGATTTGTTGCGTTCTCGTCGCTGAGGTGAACTTCAATGCGGGTAATATGCTGGCTGAAGCGGTCCAGCCGGGTGTGGATTTCAGCCGAAACCCGCGCTGACAGGCCTTCTCCACCATAGATGTTCTCGTCAGTGTTGATCTGAATTTGCATAACTGGCTTCCTTATCCGTACCGCCGCCCGGAACCTGTTTGTCAGGCCTGCCGGTCGAACTGCATCGTCGGGTCATCGTCAATGACGGCCACTCATTTCGTAGGTAACTGAACATAGTCCCACGGGATCCCAGGCGCACTGATGTCGATCAGGAGCTGCTTGCCCGCGGGTGACGCATTTTCCGGATCGGGGAAGCCGCTACAGAGCCGAAAAAACCGGGCTGAATATCACAGGAAATAAATGTAGCTGGCCGGCACGGTGGATCATGATGCCTCTTTAGTGATCGGCATCATGCATGGCGTTGAACCGGTAGGGCGCATACCCCTCGTCAGGCGAATGGGCGCGGTGGAACGCCTCCAGTGCTGGCATCATGGCCGCCGCCATCCGGTCGGCCTTCTGATCGGCCTCGGTCATGGGCGCGGACAGGATGTCGGCAATTTCAGCCAGCACGGCATCGCGGTCGATGGTGGTAACGCGGCCGTTGTCGACGACCCGGCGTCCGCCGACATAGACCTGGCGGATGGCTGATTTGCTGCCGCGATGAAGCACCGCATCGGCAATCGGCGTGCGCGGATCGATCACCGGGCGACCGATTTCTGACTTGCTCATCAGGACGATATCAGCCTGGCGGCCGGGTTCCAGCCTGCCGGTGATCTTGCCGAAGCCGACCGATCTCGCACCGTGCTCGGTTGCCATGGTCAGGATCCGGGATGCCTCGAGCCGGTTGTTCCACATGCCTGTTTCACGGTGCAGCGCCCAGACCAGCTTCATCTCGATCGTCATGTCACGGTCATCGCAGATGTTGGACTGGTCGATGCCAAGCGCCACGGGGATGTTGCGTCGCTGCATTTCGTTGACCGGGGCGATGCCACTGCCCAGTCGCAGGCCGGAGCTTGCGTTGTGGCAGACCATGCAGCCGCAATCGGACAATCGGTCAAGATCATCGCGTGTCATCCAGTTGCCGTGCCCGATGGTGAGTTCCGGCCCAAGGCATCCCAAGCGCTCCAGATGCTCGACAGCGGAGCACTCAAATCGCGATTGGGCGTAGCGCGCCTGGCGCTCGGTCTCCAGCAGATGCATGTGGATGCTGGCGCCGTGGGAGCGTGCCGTTTCGAAAATCATCTGCAGGCTGTCGTCGCTGCACCAGTGAAGATTGGCCGGGGCGAGGTTCATACGCACCATGTCCGGGCTTCGATCGGACCAAGTGCGATGTTGTCGGCTGAAGAAATCCATATAGGCACTGGTCGGCGTTTGTGCTGCCTGTATGGAGGGCGCCAGCCATTCACGGACCTCTTCCGGCAAGGTTTCAAGCACCTTGGCGTCGTCCTCATAGGACAAGATGTTCTGATCGCGGATCATGAAACAGTAGCCGCAACGCATGCCGATCTCGCCATAGGCGGAGATGATTTCGTCAGTGGTGCGATCCCAGTTTTCGACCGTACCTGACAAACCGGAAGTGATGTGCTGGACGGTGGTGGTGCCGCTTTCGAGCATCTCGATTGCCGAATACAGAGTATCCAGCCGGAGGCTCACCTGCCTCATCTTGCGGAACTGCGGTAGCCATAGCTCCAGCGGTGCAAACGGAACCCCCATCATCAAAGGGGTCAGTCCGAAGTGATGGTGTGAATTGGCAAAGCCCGGCATGGCGACCATGTCCCTGCCGCCTCTGACCTCGGCATGCGGATTGTCCCGGACCAGATCCGCAAGCTCGCCAACCGCGCCGATGATCCCGTCCCGGACCAATATAGCACCGTCGTCAATCACTTGCATGGCGCCCGATGCGTCGGGACCGGTCAGTACATGGCCGGCTGCGAGTATGAACGTCGGAGAAGGCGTATCTGCAAAACCCATTTGGACCTCTGCACAGTAAACTGGTTTGCCGCTGCTCGCTAAAACCGCGCCGGTGCCCGCTCCTCCCACGAACTCCGGCGCGACCTCATCAGGGCAAGCTTATGTGATCGATCCGATCACGCCCTCGATGAGATAGTCAGTCCCCCATAGCGAGCCATCATAAAGCCCAAGCGTACCTTCTACGACGAGGTTGCCCTTGTTGTCCTTGAGCGGACCGACAAAGATCGGTGCGCCCTTCTTGAGCTCTTCGATAGCGCCGAGGGCAGCCGACTTGCCGGCTTCGCTGCAGCCTGCGCCAAAAGGCGAGGACGCAACCATGTCGCGGTCATAGCCGCCTTCATTCACATTCGGGATTGCTTCGCCCTTGGTGATCAATCCGGCGTATTCCTTGTAGACCGTGCCCCATTTCAGCTCGGCGCCAGTGATGAAGCCGTTCGGCGCAAGCGGAGACTGATCAGCGTTGTGACCGCAGGTTTTCACGCCGCGGCCTTCGGAGGCCTCGACAATCACCTTCGGGCTGTCGACGTGGCAGGCAATGACATCGCAGCCAACATCAATGAGCGCGTTGGTGGCTTCCGCCTCACGCACAGGAAGTGACCATTCGCCGGTGATGATCAAGCGGACTTCGGCATCCGGATTGACCTTCTTCACCCCGAGAGTGAACGCGTTGATGTTGCGCAGAACAAGGGCGATGGGCTTTGCGGCGATGAAGCCGATCTTGTTCGACGTGGTCGACAGGCCCGCTGCAATTCCGTTTACGTAATGAGCCTGATCGAGGTAGCAGAAATAGCCGCCAAGGTTCATCGGGTGCTTGTCAGCGCTCCACAGTCCGGTGGGGTGACGGAACTGAACATCTGGATACTTGCCTGCCATATCGATCATGAAGGGGTCGAAATAGCCGAACGAGGTCGGGAACAGCAGGTTGACGCCGTCGAGGTTGATCATCGATTCCATCGACTTCTCGACAGCAATCGTTTCTGGCACGTTTTCTTCCTCGACGACTGTGATGCCCGGCAATTCACGAAGTGCCTGTGCGCCCACGGCATGGGCCTGGTTCCATCCGAAATCGTCTTTCGGGCCGACATATATCATGCCGATGGTGGTGTTCTCTGCGCGGGCCGGCATCAGGCCGCCACCCAGAACCATCGCGCCGGCGGCAACAGACGTTCCCAGGAAGCGACGGCGGTCAATCATGTATGAAGTCATCTCTCGTCTCCGTGTTAGGTTATTTGGCTACGCCTTCAGGCGCTTTCCTCCGGTCTGCAATTGCTCAACGGTATGTCTTGTTATGGTTGTTCCCCTGCCGGGTTTTCCGGTTCTGCGGAGTCGTCGAGGTTCTTATTCTGGGTCTCCCAATCTGCCACCGACATGGTCGGAAGCGTGAACTGGTCGCGGATTGTCGAATAGTCGTGGCCACCCAGGCGGCCAACGGCATCCATTCGTTTCTGGTCGACATGCTTGTTGAGTGGGTTGACGCAATCCTGGCGGATGAAAACGCCCATGACTTCGCCAAGAATGATTTCGCGCGACTTGCCGATCTCTAGGGTGATGTATCGTTTGCACTCGAGCGCTGCAGGGGCCTCAAGGATGCGCGGGCAACTCACATGCACGCCTGGAACCGGTGTCAGGCCGGCGATATCGAGTTCGTCCACGTCGGAGGAAAACGGCACCGCGCAGATGTTCATGGCGTCGATCATCGCCTGATCGACAATGTTGACCGTGAACTGCTCGGTCATGCGGATGTTGTGCCCGGTGTCCTTGAACGACATGTCGGCCTTGTTCTCTACGCCGATGGCGACAATGGCCGGATCGCCGGACAGCGCGTTGAAAAAGCTGAAAGGTGCGGCGTTGACGACCCCGTTTTCATCGACCGTCGTGACGAGCGCGATCGGGCGGGGGATCACCGTGCCGATGATCAGCTTGTACTTGTCGCGCCCGCTGAGACCAGAGAAATCGAAATGGGTATGGGTGACCGGCGGTTCGATGCTCATCGGCTTTCCTTGACCACTTGCAGCTTTGGCCGACCGCGGCCCTTTGCCGGTTTAGGCTCTGGTCTGTTGCCGCCTTCGACATAGGGCGAGAGCATGTCGGCAAGCGTTCTGGGGGAAGTTTCAGATGAGGTGATCAAGGCGCGTGCTTCAACTTCACTCAAATGGTGATGCATCAGCTCCCACGCCTTGGCCGCGTCTCCTTCGGCAATGGCGTCAATGATTTCACGATGCTCATGGACGCCGCAGTCGGCTGAATGGGGCCGGCCAAAGACGGCCAGGATCACCGAACAGCGCGAGACGACATCGGAGACGAAGCGCGACAGCAAAGGGTTGCCGGTCATGTCGGCCAAAAGCGTGTGGAACTCTCCCGCAAGGCGAATGGATGCTGGCGCGCTGCCCGCCTTCGCGGCTTCGATCTCCTTGGCAAGGTGCGCCTCAAGCGTGGCTTCATGCTCCGGGCTCCACCGCTTGATGACCAGGCTCACGACCTCCCGCTCAAGCGCCTGACGGACTTCGAAGGCAGCCACGGCGTCATCGAGACTGGGAATGGAAACGGTCGCAGGCCGCTTGCCGCCGATTTCAATCAGGCCTTCCGCATTCAGCCGGCTGAACACCTGCCGCACCAGAGTTCTGCTCATCGAGAACAGCTGTCCGACCTCGTCCTCTGGTAGCTTGTCGCCCGGACGCAGCGCCTGTTCGATTATGGCGCTTTTCAGCGCCATGTAGGCATGGTCAATTCTGCTCGGCTTGTTGGTCATGCGGCACTCACGATCATCGTTCTATTGTATACCATGCGTCACAATTCTTGTATCGATCAAATGTCCAAATATTAAGCAAGTGATGCCTAATTTTGAGGCGGATCGAACAACAAAAATGCTCTCTTGCTTTATGATGCCTCGTTAATTGGGGCTGCAGTATGCATTTCGGCTTGAAAAGAGTGGTAGCAAGAAAACAAAATCGTGTATACATGATTTTCTTATGGTGCATACGAAGGGGTGACTTGATGACCGGAAAAACACTCAAGCTTTGGCTCAATCACCAGCAGCGAGCGCTCCTCGAACGGGCGGTGGAGGATGGCGCTGCCCCGTCGCTTGAAGCTCTGGTCAGGCGCGCCATTGCCGAGAGCAAGCCTTTGCCCGCCGGTCAGCCGGAGGTGAAATGATGTCAGAGCGTCAGCCAAAATTTGAATGGATCATGCAGCCCGGAACCGGCAAGGCGCTTGAAGTTCGAAAGGGCCAGATCCTCAGGATCGAACAGGTGCTCGGCGCTCAGTGTGTCGATTTCAACTGCTTCAACCTGCACGACTACAGGGAATTCATGCATTGCGGACGCACCCGCACGGTTCACGGTTTCAACCCAAGCAAGGGGACATACCTTTGGTCGGCGCCGCCGCGTGAACGGGCGATGATGTATATCGCCGAGGACACCTATGGCCGCAATGACGTGCTGTTTCCCCGCTGCAGCGCCTATCTCTATGAAAGCGCCTACGGCTATCACACGCACACAAATTGCCACGATATCCAGTCCGAAGCACAGCGCGAATACGGGCTGACCCCTGATGATGTGCACGACAGTTTCAATATGTTCATGTGCACGGAAGTGACCCTTGAAGGCAGCGCCACCATCACACGGCAGCAGTCACAGAAGGGGGATCATATCGATCTGATTGCGCTGATGGATGTGCTGGCCGTCCCCAATGTCTGCGGTGCGGATGTGATGCGAACCAGCAATTTCGGGCTGAAGCCGATCAAGCTGCAGATCTTTGATGCAACCGACGAGGAGATGGCTGCGGTCCCGGAAACCCCGACGCTCAGGAGTCAGCGGACGCCGAAGGATTTTGTGAATTCGCAGATCAAGGCGACGCGCGAACTCGTGCCCGATGCAGCCTATGTGCCGCAATTCGTCAACACGCCATTGGCCGAAACAGCAATCGAGATCGCCCTCGATGCGGATGAGGTCGCCAAGTTCGAGGCGCTTGCGCGCCGGACCATCTATGGTGATGACGACGATTCCGCGCTGCGCGATATCGTCTTTTCCTGGTGGGAAAACCGCTATCTCAACTCCGCAAGCGGTGCACCACGGATTTCAAAGACGGAAAAGCAATAGGATCGTCGATACCCGTCAGCTATCCGACTGACGATGCAACAGCGGCGCAGGCCGGGAGAAACTCTTGCGGCCATTTTTCCAGCCGCACAGCGCCGGCGCGATTTCCCTGACTGCCGATACCGGGTCGGTCGCGTCCAGCACCACGATATCAGCCGGTCCGCCGAGCTTGAGACCATAGGGCGTTTGCAAAATGCGCGCGGGTGCGTCGCTGACCATCGAAAAGACCGTGCTCAATTCATCGTCGCGGGAGAGCTGCAGCACATTGGCATAGAGATTGGCCATGCGGGACAGCGAGGCGTCGCCATAGGGCGTGAACGGGTTGAGCACATTGTTGGTGGCGATAGCCGTGGTCACGCCGGCCTGGGCAAACAGATGAGCAGGCGCCACGCCACGGGGCACAGTGTGATCATGCTCGCGCCCCATCAGGAACAGGTCGGTTGAGGGCAGCGTCACAAGCGCAATTCCGGCCCCGTGCAGATCGCTGATGAGGTGTTGAAGCTGGTCGCGCGGCATGGCCGAAAGCTTGGTCATATGGCCGACCGCAACCCGGCCCTGATAACCGCGCGCCAAAGTCTCTGAGATCACTGCGGGTAGATTGGAAGCTGTCGGATCGAGATCGAAGTCGAGATGGAAATCGACATCGACGCCGTGCTTTTCGGCCATGTCGAAAATCAGACTGACATGCTGAACCGGATCAGGATCGGTATAAGGGCAGCCGCCGACCAGATCGGCGCCATCCGATAGCGCACGGTCCAGAAGATCGAGCGTTTCAGGTTCCTGCGTCAGCCCGTCCTGAGCGAAAGCGCAGATCTGGATATCGACTGCGAAGGCATACTCGGCCTTGATCCGGCGGATGGCCTCAAAAGACCGCATGCCCGCACGCGGATCGACCTCGACAAACGTCCGCATGCGTGTAGTTCCGTGAAGGATCGCCTTCTCTATCACGGAGGCTGCGCGGGCATAGACGTCATCCTCGGTAAAGCCCGACTTCGCGGCAGCGGTTTCGCGCACGGCCTCCTTCAGCGTGCCTTCGCAAATGCTGCAGCGGTCAAGAATGCAGGCCTTGTCGAGATGCACATGGCTATCGACAAAGCCTGCGAACGCTACCTTGCCGCCGAGATCCTCTTCCGAGACAGCCTCACAGACAATCTTCGGCCCAAGTGCCGTCACGATCCCGCCGGTAACCGCGATATCGATGAGATCGTCAAAGCCATGCACCCTTGCATTGCGCAGAACAAGATCGACTTTCATGGCAGGCCTTTCAAATCCGGTCCCGGGGCATTCGTCCCTGCCTATCTGGCATGGTGGTTGCTTGGTTTCAATCTGGTGCGCGTGAGTGCGCAAGAAACAGGCAGCATGGATAGGCAACGGATGAAAATCTGGATCAAGAACCCGCTGGCGATCCTGGCGGAGAATGCAGGTGGCGGCATTGTCATATCCGGTAGCCGGATCGTTGAGTTGGTGCCGGCGGGCAGGGCGCCTGTCACCGATGTTGATGAGATCTTCGACGCCTCCCGGCATGCTATCATCCCCGGCTTGATCAACACGCATCACCATTTCTTCCAGACCCTGTGCCGCGCCCATCCGGCAGCGCGCGACAAGGAGCTGTTTCCCTGGCTGCAGGCCCTCTATCCGATTTGGAGCAGGCTTGACCGCGACATGTTCCGTGTCGGCGCCCGGCTCTCGTTCGCCGAACTGCTGCTTTCGGGCTGCACCACGGCGATGGACCACAATTACATGGCGTACGAGGGGTTGGAGGATGCCACCGACATCGAGGTGCAGGAAGCGCAGGCGCTCGGTATCCGCGCCACAGTGACGCGCGGATCGCTCTCACTTTCGAAAAAGGATGGCGCCATCCCGGATGATCATATCGTGCAGGATGACGATACAATTCTGGCCGACAGCGAGCGGGTGCTCAAGCGCTATCACGACACCTCGGATGGCGCGATGATCCAGATAGCACTTGCCCCATGCGCGCCCTTCAACGTCTCAAGAAATGTCATGCGCGAAAGCGCTGTGCTCGCTGAGACCTATGATTGCCGGCTGCACACCCATCTGGCCGAGACCGAAGATGAAGAGGCATTCTGCATCGAGACATTTGGCTACAGGCCGATCGACTGGCTCGAGGACTGCAACTGGCTGCAGCCCCGGGTGTGGTTGGCGCACGGCATCCATTTCACCTGCGAGGATTGCGAAAAGCTCGGCAAGCACGGTGTCGGCGTCTGCCATTGCCCGACATCGAACGCGGTGCTGGCCTCAGGCTTTTGCAAGACACTTGATCTTGAAGCCGCTGGCAGCCCGGTAGGGCTCGGCGTTGATGGCTCGGCATCCAATGACAGCTCCAACCTGATGGAGGAAGTGCGGCACGCGCTGATGGTCAACCGGCTGGGTTACAAGTCGGCAGACCGGATTACCCACCGCGACGCCTTGCGCTGGGCGACAACGGGCTCGGCGCGCTGCCTGGGGCGCAGTGATATCGGCGAAATCGCTGTTGGCAAACAGGCCGATTTGGCCATGTTCACGCTCGACGAGATGCGATTTTCGGGCAACCATGATCCAATCGCAGCCCTGGTCCATTGCGGCGCCAATCGCGCCGATCGGGTGATGGTCGCGGGCGAATGGCGAGTCATGGACGGGCACATTATGGGGCTTGATGTCGCCAAGCTGATTACAGACCATTCCGCCGCCGCCAAGCGGTTCAGTTGAGGAAAACCCATGCCAGAGCAAGACATTCCGGTAATAGACATCAAAAGCCTCTACGGCTCCGATAAGGCTGCAATTGAAAACACCGCCGCGCTGATCGGCGAGGCCTGCCGCGGGATCGGCTTCTTCTACATCAAGGGCCACGCGCTTTCGCTTGTGGATATCGACGCATTATTCTCGACCTCGCACGATTTCTTTGCATTGCCCGAGATGGTCAAGAAGCAGGTGGAGATTTCGCCCAAAACCGGCAATCGCGGTTATGTGCCGATGCGCGGCGAAGCGCTCGATCCGTCCAAGCCCGCTGATCTGAAAGAGGCCTATAATATCGGTCTCGAGCTTGCCGTTGATGATCCGGAGCTGATGGCCGGCGCGAGGTTTCGCGCCCTTAACCTGTGGCCGGAGCATCCGGGTTTCCGCCAGGCGATGCTCACCTATTTCGACACGGCGCTCGACATCGGCCGCAGGCTGCACGTCGCATTCGCCACTGATCTCGGTTTGAAAGCGGATCACTTTGAAGACAAGCTCGACCGGCCGCTCGCCACGCTTCGGTTGCTGCACTATCCGCCGCAGCCTGATGCGGTGGAAGACGGGCAGATGGGGGCGGGCGCGCATACCGACTATGGCTGCGTCACCTTGCTGCTGACTGATGAAGTCGGCGGGCTGGAAGTGCGCACACGATCGGGCGACTGGGTCAAGGCGCCCTATATCCCGGGCGCCTTTGTCTGCAACATCGGCGATTGCCTGATGCGATGGACCAACGACACCTATATGTCCACCCCGCACCGGGTGGTCAGTCCGGCAGGGCGCGAGCGCTATTCGATCGCCTTTTTCCTCGACCCCAATCCGGAAGCGATCATCGAATGCCTGCCAACCTGCAGCGGGCCGGAAAACCCGGCACGTTATGCGCCCATTCGCGGCGATGATTACCTCGAGAGCCGATTGAACCCGACCTACAAGGCCAGCGGGCTGTCTTGATCTGGCAGTTTAGAGGGTGCCCGGGGCAACACGGAAAAATGTCCGCGGCTCGATTGTATGCAATAGGCTCAAGAATGCCTAATAAATGTGCTATATTAAGAAATTGTACATTATTTCGTCTGCGCTTGCTCTGATTCAGGCATCGGCGACCTTCTCTGATTTATGTGTGTTGGATTATCTTATTGAAATAAAAACATAAATTGAGGTCACTCAAACTGGCACACGTTTTGCAAAACTGTTTTCAGCCGGTTGCCTTCCAAAATCCGGCGACAACAGGGATTCGCAAGCCAGCAAAGGATCTGGACATGGCTCACAAAGAAATTTCACGGCGTTCGATTTTGAAGACAGGTGCCGCCGGTATCGCGGCGATGGCGCTGCCGATGCCATTCATCAACAGTGCGTCAGCGGCTGAGAGCGTCGTTCTAGGTGCGGTTTACGTCGGCCCGCGCGACGATTTCGGCTGGAACCAGGCCCATGCTGTCGCCATGGAAATCCTCAAGAAGGTCGAGAACGTCACCGTCATAGAGGAAGAAAACGTTCCCGAGACCGACGCTGTGTCGAAGTCAATGGAATCGATGATCAACCTGGATGGCGCGAACCTCATACTCGGAACGTCATTTGGCTATTTCGACCCGTTCATGATCGATCTCGCGGCCAAGTATCCCGACGTTCAGTTTCGTCACGCCGCACCGCTGTGGAACAAGGACAAGCACCCGGCCAACCTGGGCAGCTATTTCTGCTACCTCAACCAGGCGCATTATGTGAACGGCGTCGCAGCCGGCCTGAGCACCACATCCAACAAGATCGGATTTGTCGCAGCAAAGCCGATCCCGACCGTGCTGTCCAACATCAACTCGGTTCTGCTCGGCGCGCGTTCGGTCAATCCGAAAGCAGAAGTTCAGGTGATTTTCACCGGCGACTGGTCGTTGCCGGTGCGCGAGGCTGAAGCCGCAAATGCGCTGGTTGATGCAGGTTGCGACGTGCTGACCTGCCATGTCGACGGCCCGAAAGTGGTGATCGAAACCGCTGAAGGCCGCGGCGTCAAAAGCTGTGGTCACAATGCCTCGCAGGCACCGCTTGCGCCCAAGGGCTTTATCACCGGCGCGGAATACAAATGGGAAACCATCTACAACATGTATGCCGACATGCTGGGCAAGGGCGAAGCCCTGCCGAACGTGGTGGTCGGCGGCTACCACAACGATATGGTCAAGAACACCGCTTATGGCGCTGGCGCGACGCCGGAAGCCATCGCGGCCGCAGATGCGGCTATCGCCGGTCTCAAGGAAGGCAAGCCAATCTATGTCGGTCCGCTCAAGGACAACCAGGGCAACGTTGTTCTCGACAAGACCTTCGACAATTACGATCCGGTGCTTGATGGCATGAGCTTCCTGCTCGAAGGCGTTATCGGTTCGACCACCTGATCCTCCCACCGGGCTGCGCGGCATTGTTCGCGCAGCCCGATTTGTTTGCCTCTTGAGAGTGATCGTGATCAGGCATGGCACAAGCAGAAACGACTTTCGTCAAACCGTCGACCTTTGATACGGCGCGGCTCCGTGCCTCTCTCGAGGCTGTTGCAATACCGCTGGGGGCTCTGATTGCCTCCGCAATCATCTTTTCGCTGTTTCTGCTGGTTCTGGGCAAAAGTCCGGCCCAGTTTTTTGAACTTGTCTGGCGCGGCGGCTTCGGAACCTCGTTTTCGTTCCAGAATTCCTTGCAGCGCGCGGCGCCACTTATCCTGACCGGGCTTGCATTTGCGATTCCCGCGCGCATCGGGCTGGTGATGATTGGTGCAGAAGGTGCGCTGGTGATGGGCGGCTTTGCCTCTGCGGCATTGGCAATACCGCTGGTCTCGGCCCAGGCACCGGTTTACCTGACGATGGCGCTGATGATGCTGATTGCCATGCTTGCGGGCGGCGCCTGGAACGCGATCGCGGGCTGGCTCAAGCACAGCCGTGGTGTCAATGAAACCATCTCGACGCTGCTGCTTACCTATATCGCCATTGCGATCATGAACTTCTTCGTCGAGGGCGCCTTGCGCGACCCTGCGTCGCAGAACAAGCCCTCCACCATGCCGATCGGCAAGGATTACATGGTCGGCAATATTCCCGGCACCGATGTCCACTGGGGCCTGGTCTTTGGCCTGGTGCTGGCCGTGGCATTGCAAGTCCTCATGTCCCGGACAACGTTCGGGTTTGCCGCCCGCGTTACCGGCGGCAATCCACGCGCAGCGCTCGCCCAAGGGCTACCGGTTGGTGGTCTCATTCTCGCATGCTCGGCAATTGCCGGCGCCTGCGCAGGTCTGGCCGGCTATTTCGAAGTTGCCGCCATTCACGGTCAGGCGAATGCATCGCTGGTCGCGGGCTACGGCTTCACCGGAATTCTGGTGGCTTTTCTGGCGCGGCACAATCCTCTGATGATTGTACCGGTGGCGGTCATGTTTGGAGCCATCGAGGCCTCCGGCGGCCTCATTCAGCGCCGGATGGATATGCCAGATGCGACAGCACTGGTGCTGCAAGGCATCATCTTTGTGGTGCTGCTTGCCAGCGACAGCCTTTACGGAAGGTTTGCGATCTTCCAGCCCAAACTCAGCACGGAGCGGACATGACGGCCGAAGCGCTTACCACGATCCTGATTGCCATGTTGGGTGGAGCCATCCGGGTCTCGACGCCGTTCATTTTCGTAGCCCTCGGCGAAACGCTCACCGAGAAATCGGGGCGCATCAATCTTGGGCTGGAGGGCAATCTGGTGCTGGGCGCCATGGTTGCCTATGCCATCTCGTTCCACACCGGCTCGCCGTGGCTCGGTGTTCTTGCTGCCGGGTTTTCTGGTGTGTTCCTCGGACTGATGCATGGCATCATCTGCAGCCTCAAGAAGGTCAATGACATCGCTGTCGGCATTGCCATGATGTCGTTCGGCATCGGTGTCGCGTTCTTCTTCGGCAAGCCCTACATCCAGCCCTCCGCACCTCGGCTCGAGAGCCTGCCGCTTGGCGGCTGGGCGTCCAATTCCGCACTTCAGCAGGCGCTTGAAATCAACCCTCTGTTCATTGTCGGTATCATCATCGCCTTCGTCATGTGGTGGGGACTTGCCAACACGCGTGTGGGCCTGGTCGTTCGCATGACCGGCGATTCCGAACCTGCGGCCCGCGCCATGGGCATCAATCCAATCAAGGTGCGGATCCTGGCGACCGCTGCAGGCGGCTTTCTTGCAGGCATTGGCGGCGCATTCCTCTCGCTGTCCTATCCGGGAAGCTGGAACGAGGGGCTGTCCTCGGGGCAGGGCCTGATGGCCGTGGCCCTCGTTATCTTCGCCCGCTGGAACCCGCTGCGCTGCATAATTGCAGCCCTTCTATTTGGCGCGGCCGGCGCACTTGGTCCGGCGCTTCAATCGGTAGGTATCAGTCAGGGCTACTACTTCTTCAATGCCGCGCCTTATATCCTGACGCTTTTCATCATGGTTGCTGCCAGCGGACGCAACTCTGCCCGGGCTGCTCCGGGCGAACTTTCAATCGCGAAATAGGAGACGAAATCATGAGCGCACTCGGTGGTTTGAACAAGACTCCAAACGGCGTTGTCATCGGCGTCGTGCAACTGCAACTGCCTTTGGTGAAAACCCGGCACGACCTGGCCCGCCAGACCGAGAAGATTGTCGCGATGGTCGGCAAGGCGCGGCGCAACATGGCGACCATGGATCTCGTGGTGTTTCCCGAATACGCGATGCACGGCCTGTCGATGGACACCAATCCAGAGATCATGGTGTCTATGGATGGCCCCGAAGTCGCCGCCTTCAAGAAGGCCTGCGTCGACAATTCGATCTGGGGCTGCTTTTCGATCATGGAATACAATTCCGGCGGCAACCCCTACAACACCGGGATCGTGATCGATGATCAGGGCGAGGTGAAGCTCTATTATCGCAAGCTGCACCCATGGGTGCCGGTCGAGCCGTGGGAGCCGGGAGATCTGGGCATCCCGGTGATTGATGGTCCCAAGGGCTGCAAGCTGGCGCTGATCATCTGTCATGACGGCATGTTCCCGGAGATGGCGCGCGAGTGCGCCTACAAGGGCGCGGAAATCATGCTCAGGACCGCTGGCTACACTGCGCCGATTCGTGACAGCTGGCGCTTTACCAACCTCTCCAACTCGTTCAGCAACCTTATGGTGACGGCCAATGTCTGCATGTGCGGCTCGGACGGCACGTTTGATTCCATGGGCGAAGGCATGATCGTCAATTTCGACGGCGCAGTGCTGGCGCACGGCACATCCGGCCGGGTCGACGAGATCATCACCGCCGAGGTGCGCCCCGATCTGGTGCGTGAGGCGCGCAAGCACTGGTCGGTCGAAAACAACATCTATCAGCTCGGCCATCGCGGCTACACCGCGGTGCTCGGCGGCGCGCAGGACTGCCCCTACACGTTCATGAAAGACATGGTGGCGGGCACTTACCGTCTGCCATGGGAAGATGAAGTCGTTCACACTGACGGCACCTCGTGCGGATTTGAACGCCCGACCCGGCGCTACGGCGAAACCAAGCTCGGTGAGGCGGCCGAATGAACTCCATGTCGCCTTCAGTCGCAGTTGAAGGTCCTGTGAAGGCCGATCCCTATGCCTGGCCCTACGACGGTAACCTGAGTGCAGCCAATACCGCGCTGATCATCATCGACATGCAAACCGATTTCTGTGGTCCTGGCGGCTATGTCGACAAGATGGGTTATGACCTTTCGCTCACCCGCGCGCCGATCGACCCGATCAAGTCGCTGCTCGACATGGCGCGTTCCAAGGGCATGCTGGTCATTCACACACGCGAAGGCCACAGACCCGATCTGTCGGACCTGCCGGCCAACAAACGCTGGCGCTCGCAGCGCATCGGCGCGGGCATTGGCGATCCGGGGCCGTGCGGGCGCATTCTGGTGCGCGGCGAACCGGGCTGGGACATCATCGAGGAACTGGCGCCGCTTGCCGGCGAACCGATCATCGACAAGCCCGGCAAGGGCTCGTTCTGTGCAACGGATCTTGAAATGCTGCTGCATGTCAAAGGCATCCGCAACATCATTCTGACCGGCATCACCACCGATGTCTGCGTTCACACCACCATGCGCGAAGCAAACGATCGGGGCTTTGAATGCCTGATGGTCGAGGATGGCTGTGGTGCGACGAAACTGGAAAATCACTTGGCCGCCATCGACATGATCAAGATGCAGGGTGGTGTGTTTGGCGCCGTTGCCAAAAGCAGTACGGTGCTTGAAGCCCTGGAGCAGATACCATGACCGCGCTCGCTCATCCGGACGATCTTTCGGCCCACCCGGTCGCCGCCAGCAAAGCCGGCGCTTTTTCGCTCGAAACCGTCTCTATGACCAAGGTCTTTGGCTCTCTGGTTGCGCTGGATGATGTGTCTATCAAGGTGGGCGCGGGCGAATTCCACGCGCTGCTGGGTGAAAACGGCGCGGGCAAGTCGACGCTGGTCAAATGCATCATGGGTTTCTACCAGCCCACCAGCGGTCAATTGCTGGTCGATAATCGAGAAGTGCAGATCAAGGCGCCGGCCGACGCGCAAACTGCCGGCATTGGCATGGTCTACCAGCATTTCACGCTTGTTCCCTGCCTGACAGCTGCGGAGAACATGGTGATCTCGCGCGCTGACGCGCCTGCCGTGATAAACTGGGCCAGGGAAAAGGAAGAGCTGGAAGCCTTCATGGAGCGGATGCCGTTCCGGGTTGCGCTCAACACGGTTGCGGCTGACCTGTCTGCAGGAGAGAAACAGAAACTCGAGATCCTCAAGCAGCTTTACCTCAATCAGCGCTTCCTGATCCTCGATGAGCCAACATCGGTTCTCACTCCGGGCGAAGCTGACGAGATATTGGGCCTGTTGCACGACATGGCGCGGGCGGGGGACATCACCGTTCTGATGATCACCCACAAGTTTCGTGAAGTGAACGCGTTTGCCGACCGGGTGACCGTGCTCAGGCGCGGCAAGCTGGCAGGAAGTGGCTCGGTTCAGGACCTGACCACTGACGAGATGTCGAAGATGATGATTGGCGAAGCGCAGATGCGCGAAAAGGCGCCGCGGCTTGCCAAGGTCGAACCCAAGAGCACGCTGGAGATTGCGGGTCTGATCGTCGATAACAATGAGGGCATGCGGGCGGTCGATACCGTAAATCTCAAAATCAAGGGCGGCGAGATTGTCGGCATCGCCGGTGTTTCCGGAAACGGGCAGTCTGAGCTGGTCGAGGCTCTTGCTGGTCAGCGTAAATTGACCGATGGCGCCATTATCATCAATGGCCAGCGGTTTGATGCGACTCGCAAGAATTTTGCCGATTTGAAGGTGTTCGGCCTGCCGGAAGAGCCTTTGAAAAACGCTGCCGTCAAACGCATGAGCGTGTCGGAAAACATCGCCTTCCGCAGCTTTGACAAGCCGCCTATGGCGAGCGTTGGCTGGTGGCTGAAGCCCGCCGCGATGCGCGAAACTGCCGTGAAGCTGATTGAACAATACCACGTCAAGACGCCGTCAGCGGAGACGCCAATTGAAAATCTGTCGGGTGGCAATGTGCAGAGAACCATACTTGCACGCGAGTTGTCGGGTGACGTCAATGTGCTGATTGTCGCCAATCCCTGTTTTGGGCTGGATTTCGCCTCCGTCGCCGAGATCCGGGCGCAGCTGATCGATCAGCGCAACAAGGGTGCGGCGATCCTGCTGGTGTCGGAAGACCTGGACGAGATCCTCGAACTTGCCGACCGGGTGGCGGTGATGTCGGGCGGACAGATCACCTATCAGGCGCCCATCGATGAGACCGACCGCAACACGATCGGCAAATACATGGCGGGGCACTGAGGCGATGCTGAGCGTAAAGGCGGAGCCATATGACTACCAGCTGCCGGAAGCTGCAACGGCTGTTGTGGTCATCGACATGCAGCGCGATTTCATCGAGCCCGGCGGCTTTGGCGATGCGCTTGGCAATGACGTCTCCCGGCTTGAGGCAATCATCCCGATAGTGGCCAGTCTGATTGCGCTGTTTCGCGATCGCGGCCTGACGGTGATCCATACACGCGAGGCGCATCTTCCTGACATGTCGGATTGTCCGCCGAGCAAGGTAGCGCGCGGCAACGCTTCAGTGCGGATCGGCGAAGAAGGTCCGATGGGTCGGCTCCTGGTGCGTGGCGAGCCGGGCAACCAGATTGTCGAAGCACTGGCACCGACCGAAGGTGAGTGGGTGATCGACAAGCCGGGCAAGGGGATGTTCTGGAACACCGGTGTGCACGAACGGCTGCAGGAGGCAGGCATCACGCACCTGGTCTTTGCCGGGGTGACCACGGAAGTCTGCGTGCAGACCTCGATGCGCGAAGCCAATGATCGCGGCTATGAATGCCTGTTGATCACAGACGCAACGGAAAGCTATTTCGAACACTTCAAGACCGGCGCCATAGATATGATCACCGCGCAAGGTGGCATTGTCGGCTGGGCGACGCCGCTCAGCGCGCTCGCTGCGGCATTCGAGGCAAAGGAGGTTCCTGCATGAGCGAGAACGAATTCGACGCGGAAGCGATTGCGGAAAGCATGCTCCCCTATCTCGGACTGCCTGATGAGCCGTCCTACCGGTCCGGCATCGTCTTCCACCTTTCGTCTGCTCGCGGCATAGCAGCCGGGCTTCTGGCCTTTCGGATGGAAGACGAGGCGGAACCCGCTCCGGTGTTCAAGCCATGACCGACTGGACAATCGCAACAGCAGCCCAGATCGCCCAGGCGGTGCGCGGCGGATCGGTTTCAGCAAGCACAGTGGTCGACGGCTGCCTCGGCAAGATCGACGCGCACGACAAGGCGATAGGCGCGTTCACCTTCGTTGCCCATGAGCGGGCACGGGCGAGGGCAGCCGAGATTGATGCGCAGATCAAGCGCGGCGAAGATGTGGGGCCGCTTGCGGGCGTGCCGTTTGCGGTCAAGAACCTCTTCGATGTCAAAGGCATTGCCACCCTGGCGGGCTCGAAAATCAACCGCGATATGTCGCCGGCATCCAGGGATGCGGTCCTGATCGAGCGGCTCGAGGCAAACGGCGCCATTCTGGTGGGCGCGCTTAATATGGGCGAATACGCCTATGATTTCACCGGCGAAAACTACCACGATGGCCCATCGCGCAATCCTCATGCGCGCGAGCACATGACCGGCGGGTCCTCGGGCGGATCGGGTGCCGCAGCTGCAGCCGGATTTGTGCCGTTGACGCTTGGGTCGGACACCAACGGCTCGATCCGGGTGCCCTCGTCGCTGTGCGGGTTGTTTGGCTTGAAGCCGACCTATGGCCGGCTTTCGCGCAGCCGCACGTTTCCGTTTGTCGCAAGCCTTGATCACCTCGGGCCATTGGCCCGTTCGGTCAGCGATCTCGCTCTGTCCTACAATGCGATGACCGGCGCTGATCCATCCGACCCGGTTTGCATCGACCGCATCGATCCTCCGGTGGACCTGAACACCGGGATCGATGGCTTGCGGATCGCCAAGGCCGGCGGCTATTTCGAAGAAGGCGGCCACGCAGAGGCCTTTAATGCCGTTGCCAGGATCTGTTCGGCATTGCAGGTCAGCGAAACCCGGGTGATCGAGAATGCCGGACTGGCGCGCGCCAGCGCCTATCTGATCACCATGGCCGAGGGGTCCTCGCTGCATCTTGACCGGCTGAAGACCCGGCACGCCGACTTTGACCCGGATGTGCGCGATCGGCTGCTGGCCGGAGCGATGATCCCTGGCGCCTGGGTCACCAAGGCGCAGAAATTCCGCAGCCTGTTTCGCGCGCAAATGCTGGCACTGTTCGAAGAGATCGATGTGCTGATCGCGCCAGCGACCCCGTGCGTGGCGCCGCTGATCGGCCAGAAGACCTTCGTTCTGGACGGCAAGGAACTCCCGGTCAGGCCCAATCTCGGGGTCTTCACCCAGCCTATATCGTTCATCGGTCTGCCGGTGGTGTCGGTGCCGGTGTGGCTTGAGGGGAGTAAACTGCCAATCGGTGTTCAGATCATCACAGCACCCTGGCGCGAAGACATTGCTCTGCGGGTTGCCGCATGGCTCGAAGAAAATGGCCATGCCAAGGCCCCCGCAGCCAATCTGGAAGAGAAAGCAGCATGAACAAGCAAGGCAAATGGTCAGGTCGCGACGAGAACAAGGACGCCGTGCGTGGCGAGGTCTGGGATCTTCTCGACAACGGCGGCCATGCAATGGGTCCGACCTGGAGCCACATCCCGAACTTTATCGGTGCCGATCAGGCCGCATGGCATCTGGCGCAGACCGATGAATGGAAGCGCGCCAAAACCGTCAAGTGCAATCCGGATCCACCGCAAATTCCGCTGCGGCTGCGCGCGCTTTACGAGGGCAAGATGCTCTATGCGCCCGTACCGTATCTCACACGGGAATTTCCCTACCTCAGGATTGATCCGAAAAAGCTGATCGAAGAGGGCGTCTCGTTCGAACTCGCCGCCACCTCCGAAGGCTACATGATGCATGGTGAGCGGATCGGCTTTGAAGAGGTTGAACCGCTCGATTTCTGCATCGTCGGCTCGGTGGCCGTGAGCCGCGAAGGCGGACGCACCGGCAAGGGTGCGGGCTTTGCCGATCTTGAAACCGGGATCTTCCGCGAACTCGGCACTATTGGCCCGACAACACCAATGGCGACCACGATCCATTCCTCACAGCTGGTGCCTGGCAGCAAGGTGTTCATGATGGCCCATGACTCTCCGCTTGATTTTGTCGCCACCGAGCAGGAGCTGATCGTGACCGGCAACACCACGCCGCGGCCCAAGGGCGTGGCCTGGGATTTCGTGCAGGAAGACCAGTTCGAGACCATCCCCTTCCTGCGCGATCTGCGCGACCGGATGACAGCCCGATGATCATCAATGACGTAGCTGTGCATGAAGAGCTGACTGCGGCCTTTGCCCGCTATGAGCAGGCGTTGGTTAGCAATGACGTGGCGGTGCTGGATGAGCTGTTCTGGCAAAGCGAGCACACGATCCGCTATGGCGGCGGCGAAAACCTCTACGGCGCTGCCGAGATCCTGGCGTTCAGAAATGCACGGCCATCGGCCGGTCTTGAACGCAGCTTGTCACGCACCGTCATCACCACCTATGGATCCGATTATGGAACGGCCTCGACGCTGTTTTCGCGCGACTCCGCCCCGGGCAAGACCGGTCGCCAGATGCAGACCTGGGTGAGGATGGAGGATGGCTGGCGGGTTGTGGCGGCGCATGTGAGTGTTGTAGACACCACCGCCTGACAAGATCTGCGTCCACGGGGAATTCCGCGCAATGTCGACCAGTGCCGAGACGATACGACATGAGCTTGCGCGGCAGATCGTGAGCGGCGATCTTGAGCCTGGCACCGCGCTCGACGAAACGAGGCTTGCCGCCGAATTCAACGTCTCCCGGACCCCGGTGCGGGAGGCCTTGCGCAAGCTCGGTGTCACCGGGCTTGTGGTGCAATCTTCGCACAGGCGCACCATCGTGGCGAAGCCGGACGACCGCGAACTCGCCAACATCTTCTTCGTCATGGCGCAGCTTGAGACCATGTGCGCCGGGCAGAGCGCACTCAACATGAGTGTGCGGCAGCGCCACGACCTGCAATGCATGCATGAAGAGATGGCGAAGCTTGTCAGGCTTGGCAGCGGCGAGGACTACAAGCTTGCCAATGAAGCGTTCCATTCGGCGATCTATGAGGGAACCGACAATTCCTATTTGGCCGACCTGACCACCAACACCAGGCTCAGGCTGCAGCCGTTCAGGCGGGCGCAATTTGAAACCCCGGGCCGGTTGGCCGCCTCGCATGCGGAGCATTCGGCTGTGGTGGAAGCTATCCTGCGGGCCGACCGAAGCGCTGCGGAACAGTCCATGCAGGCTCATATCGGCTATGTCGAAGGCGCCTGGAAGCGCTTCTCAAGCCGGGTTCACGAGCGGCTGGCGATATAGCTCCGCCAGGATCCGAAGCTCGAGATATCGGTTGCCTGTTCAATGGCGATGCCTTCGGCGATGAAACCGTTGACCTGAAGTCCGTCCTCAAGCCGAACCGTGCCGATGCCAAGCGGCGCTGGCACGCCATCGACGAAGCTGCCGAAACCTGCCGCATCCAGGGCCCAGATCTCCACTTCGATCGACACGCCGTCTCCGGGAGCACCACGCACTAGGCCCGGTTTGGGCGGGATGGTGCCGGACAGCGCGTAAAGTGAATAATCGGGCGCGGTGCGGGTCGCGGCGACAAGCCTTGCCCTGCGGCTGGTCAGTTCATGGTTCAGCGGCATGCCGCTCAAATGCGCGCCGACGACACAGATCAGCATTTCACCGGGACGGGCTGCAACGTTGGCTGGCTCGCTTTCTCCGTTTTCCAGCCTCTGGGCTATGCCTGCAAGGAAGGCGTCACATCCGGCGGGCCCGATCAGCGTGAGCGACGAGGGCAGGCCATCGGCTCGCTCGCTCACGGGAACCGAGATCGCCGCCATGTCGAGCAGATTGACGAAATTGGTGTAGGTGCCGAGATTGGAGTTGAGCTGCACAGGATCGGCCACCACTTGGGCAACGCTATAAAACGCCGGGATCGTCGGCACGGCAAAACAGTCAAACCGTTCGATCACCGGGGTTATCTGCCGCTTCATCTGCGCAAGCTTGTAGATCGCATCGAAGGTATCAACTGCCGAGAATTTCGATGCGCCGCTGATGATCTTGTAGGTCACCGGATGGAGAGCTTTCGGATTGCTCTCGATCAGCGCGCGCACAGCATGGTAGCGTTCGGCCACCCAGGGTCCTTCGTAAAGCAGCCGCGCAACGGCATGGAACGGTTCGAAATCAATCTCTTCGATCTGGCCGCCAAGCGAAGCCAGCGTCTCAAGATCGGCTTCATAGGCGCTCTCGGCAGCCTTATCCCCGAAGAACATCCTCTGGCTCGGCAACGGAACGCCGACCGTGAACGATGCGCCTGCGGGGGCGATACCGGCCATCGGAAGCGTGCGCGAAATGAAATCCGCGGGGTCGTAGGCCTGCGCGACGGACGTTGCCAGCGCGGCATCGGCAGTGCGGGCGGCGAAAATCGAGATGGTGTCCAGAGTGCGGCAGGCGGGCATCATGCCGGTTGCCGACAACATGCCGAGGCTGGGTTTGAGGCCAACGATTCCGTTCAGTCCGGCGGGAATGCGACCGGAGCCTGCGGTGTCGGTGCCAAGCGAAAAGGCGGCAATGCCTGCGCCGACTGCAACCGCTGAACCCGAACTCGATCCGCCAGGAATGAGATCCGCCCTGATGCTGTTGCGCGGAACGCCAAATGGCGAGCGCACGCCGACCAGGCCGGTGGCGAACTGATCAAGATTGGTCTTGCCAATGCAGATGGCGCCTGCCTCTTGCAATCGCGCCACCGCGAAGGCCGAAACCTCCGGCTCATAGGCCGCCTCTTCGCAGGCCGAAGTAGTTGGAAGGCCGGCCACATCGATATTGTCCTTGACTGCGAAAGGCAGGCCATACAGCGGTTTGCCCTCTGGGCCTTCGGCTTCAAGCCTCTTCGCGTCAGCCAGGCAGTCGGCTTCGCTTCTGAGGAAAATGAACATGGCCGGGTCATCGTATTCCCGGTGCATGCGGAAGGCATGGCCTATTGCCTCGGAGGGCGACATTGAGCGCCAGAAATCAAAGTCTTTCGCGGTTTTCTGACTGTACATGCTCTGTCTGCCCTTTGCGATAAATTCCCCAACGCATCATGACGACAAAAGCCGAAATGCGCCATTGCGAACAAGCAAGACACGCGCCAGATGGCCGGGTTCCGACGCGAATTTGTTGCGTGTTGCGCCGGCCGAGCCAGAGAGTGGCGAAACGCCAGTTTGGTGCGCCAGAACAACTTCAGCGATTGATGAAATGCTGTCCGGGACGGGACCTATGACGAACGGGTTTTACCGGAAAATTGGTCATTCGGAGGCTTGCACGTGAGCCGGGAATTCTAGCTGCAAGCGTGATTGCACTATAATTAGGCGAATTCCTGTGCCTTCACCGAAGTGGCACCAGCCTAAGGTCTCAAGGCGTCCGCAAGTGAAAGCGGTGCGTTGTTCGGGCTGCTCAGGTTGAGCCCGGAATGCAGATCCACGATATGGCTGCGCATGATTTCCTCTGCGGCTGCCGCATCCCGCCTTTCAAAGGCTTTCATCAAGGCATGGTGAGAATGGCTTTCGCAGGTCGTGTCTGCCCTATGCCAGTAAAGCGCGATGATCAGGGAGGATCTCGAAATCAGCGAGTGGATGAAGCCGGTAAAGACATCATGGCCGGCAATATCGGCAATCTTCAGGTGAAACCCGCCTGAAAGCGAAAGCGCCTTGCCCTTGTCACCAACATGCATGGCGGCATGTTCCTCTTCAGTGTGCATGCGCAAGGTTTCCAGCGCCTCATCGGTCATCCTCTTGGCGGCCATGGTCGCAACCCTTGGCTCAATAAGGCCGCGCGCCTCGAAAACCTCATGCGCTTCTCTCGGGCTGGGGCTGGCAATGAACGCGCCGCGGTTCTTCTCGATCGTTACAAGCTGCGAATGGGCGAGCGCCTGCAGTGCCGAGCGCACGATGGTGCGGCTGACGCCAAAGATCTCGCCAACTTCATCTTCTGACAGTTTTGTGCCCGGCGCGATCTTGTGTTCGAAAATAGCACGCTGAAGTCCGGCAACGACCAGATCCGATCGGCTTGCCAACCCTGTTGTGTTGGGCGGCGCATCCTGCGAAGGGCGGAGCACTTTGTTCACTGTTGCATGCCTGAGAACCGATAGTTTCTGTTACGCTGTCTTAGAATTTGCCGCCCAATATTGCAATGACGGATTGTATACGATTTTTGTGCAGATCGTATAAAATACTGACTGCAATTTAGGCAGGGTTCGAAACCAAAATCTAGCTCCAAAAAATACGCCTTAAGAATCAATATTTTAAGAAAGGCGTGATTCTGGCACGGCTCTTGCTGACCTTATGCGGTAGGCAAGGAGCCAGACCATGATGGACAAATCCGCAGCAGAGCTGATCTCAGTCACCAAGTCTTACGGGCAATCAATTGCCGTTGACAGCATCTCGCTCAAAATTCCCGGCAATTCCTACACCTGCCTTCTGGGGCCGTCAGGGTGTGGAAAGTCCTCAACGCTGCGGATGATCGCCGGACATGAAAGTGTATCCAAGGGCGATATTCTCCTGGGTGACAAGAACATCACCGATTTGCCTCCGGCCGAGCGCGGCACCGCGATGATGTTTCAGAACTACGCGCTCTTCCCGCATCTCAGCGTTGCCGACAATGTGGCCTTCAGCCTTAAAATGAAGGGCGTCGAGAAACAGGCGCGCCTGTCCGAGGCGATGAAACTGCTCGAACTCGTGGACATGGCGAATTTTGCCTCGCGACTGCCGGCACAACTCTCGGGCGGCCAGCAGCAGCGTGTCGCACTTGCCCGCGCCCTGATTACCAATCCCTCGATCCTGTTGCTCGATGAGCCATTGTCGGCACTTGATCCATTCCTGCGTCTGCGCATGCGCTCGGAGCTCAAGCGGTTGCAGCGGGAGCTGGGGATTTCGTTCATTCACGTCACTCATTCTCAGGATGAGGCGTTGTCGCTGGCCGATCAGATCATCGTCATGAACAAGGGCCGGATCGAACAGATCGGTAGCGCCCAAGATGTCTTCAATCAGCCGCAGACACAATTTGTCGCCAAGTTCATGGGCGGACACAATGTCATGCACGACGGCCAGGCAAATGTCGCCATTCGTTCCGACAAGATCAAGATTGCCAGATCAATGCCGGAAGGCAGCGCCGGCGTTCAGGCTGTTGTACGCGAAATTGAATATCTCGGAACCAGCTTCTCCGTTGCACTGAATTCCGCCGGAGAAGCGGCAGATCCAAACCCGATCAGCGTCACTGTTCCCGACGCGCTCTTTTCTCAAGAACCTTTGGAGATTGGCCAGACGGTCTTTCTCGACTGGAAGCCGGGCGACGCGCACCGTCTGGCGAGCTGACCCAAACCCAAAATCACGAGCATGCCAACCATCACGAAGGAGAATGCACATGACTGAAACACCGAAAACCAGCTCCGTCAGCCGCCGGTCGCTGCTCAAGGGTTCCGCCGCAGTTGCGGGCGTTGCCATCGGCTCTGGCGTCGTCACCGGGTTCCCGACCATCTGGGCGCAGAACATCAAGGACGTGACCCTTCGTCAGTTCGGCACCGGCGTGTCCAACCTCAACGATGTTGCTATCAAGGTGAAGGAAGACCTGGGCTTCACGCTTGAAATGACTGCTCTCGATTCCGACAGCGTTACCCAGCGTGCCGCCACCCAGCCAAAGAGCTTCGACATTGCCGATATCGAATACTGGATCTGCAAAAAGATCTGGCCCACAGGCAATTTGCAGGCGATGGACACATCCAAGATCAAGAACTTCGACAAGATTTCGCCGATCTTCACCACCGGCAAGCTCACCCCTGAGAGCACAGTCGCACAGGGAACAGCGCCAAGCACGGTTGGCTTTGTTGATGGCCAGGGCTCAACGAGCTTCGCCAATGACGTCACCGGTTGGATGACACTGATCCCGACCATCTACAATGCCGACACGCTGGGCATTCGCCCCGATCTCATCGGCCGCCCGATCGACACCTGGGCAGAGCTCTTGAACCCTGAATTCAAGGGCAAGGCCTCCATCCTCGACATCTCGTCGATCGGCATCATGGATATGGCGATGGTGTGTGAGGCGATGGGCGAGATCAAGTATGCCGACAAGGGCAACATGACCAGGGAAGAGATCGACAAGACAATTGGCATCTTCACCGAGGCAAAGAAGAACGGCCAGTTCCGCGCTTTCTGGAAATCGTTTGACGAGAGCGTCAATCTGATGGCCTCCGGAGAGGTTGTCATCCAGTCGATGTGGTCGCCGGCGATCACGGCTGTGAAGTCCAAGGGCATCGAGTGCATCTACCAGCCGCTCAAGGAAGGCTACCGCTCATGGGGCGGTGGCATCGGTCTCTCGGCCAACCTCTCGGGTCTCGAACTCGAAGCTGCCTATGAATACATCAACTGGTATCTCTCGGGCTGGGTCGGCGGTTACCTCATGCGTCAAGGCTACTACTCTGCGGTTCCGGAAACCTCCAAGGAGTTCATGTCCGACAACGAGTGGGGTTACTGGTACGAAGGCAAGCCTGCCACCGGCGACATCACCAGCCCGACCGGCGACAAGCTGGCCGCTGCTGGCGACGTTCGCGACGGCGGTTCCTACGAAGCCCGTATGGGCGCCGTTGCCTGCTGGAACGCCGTCATGGACGAGAACCAGTACATGGTCGGCAAGTGGAACGAGTTCATCGCCGCCTGAGCCCAGTCGTTATCGCAATTCCCCGCGCCTCTTTCCGGCGCGGGGTTTCACCCCCGATTGTCAGGTGATCGATGTCCTCCAAACGATCCATTTCCAATGATCTGACCGGCTGGCTGATGGCTTCGCCGCTGGTCATCGTGCTCGCGCTTTTCTTGGTCCTGCCGATCGCCATGATTGTCGTGGTCAGCTTCTGGGGAGCGACCGAATTTTCGATCTACCCCGCGTTCAAATTCGACAACTACGAATTTCTGTTCCGCTCGCCGGTCACCTATTCCGTCTATCTCAAGACCTTCATGTTCACCGTCATCTCTTGGGCGCTGTGTCTGGCAATAGGTTTCACCGTTGCCTATTTTCTGGCGTTCCATGTCCGCACCCAGACTTGGCAGATCGTGCTTTTCCTGTTGTGTACCGTGCCATTCTGGACCTCCAACATCATCCGGATGATTTCCTGGGTGCCGTTTCTGGGCCGAAACGGCATAGCCAACCAGGCGCTCATCTCTGCGGGCATGATCGACGAACCGCTTGAATGGCTGCTGTTTTCAGATTTTGCCGTGATGCTGGCCTTTGTCCATCTCTACACGCTGTTCATGGTGGTTCCGATCTTCAACACCATGATGCGGATCGACAAATCGCTGCTGGAAGCCGCCCGCGACGGTGGCGCGACCGGGTTTCAGATCCTCACCAATGTCATCCTGCCGCTGACCAAGCCTGGCATCATGATCGGCTCTATCTTCGTGGTTACACTGGTGATGGGCGATTTCATCACCGTGCGCTTCATGAGCGGATCGCAATCAGCCAATGTCGGAAGGCTGATTTCCAACGATGTTGCTCTTCTCAGGTATCCGTCCGCGGCGGCCACTTCTGTGGTGCTGCTCATCACCGTGCTGATCACCATCGGCATCATGTTGCGGTTCGTTAATATTCGGAAGGAGCTCTGAGATGTCGGAACCGCGCGGTCGCTCATTCTATCTGCTGGCGGGTTTCTTCGCCCTTTTCATCCTGTTTCTCTACGGTCCGACGATCACCATCGCCATTCTCTCCTTTCAGGGGCCGAGGGGCGGACTGACCTTCCCGATGAACGGTGTCTCGCTGCACTGGTTTTACGATCTGTTCGAGCAGCAGGCCGTGGGCGACATCTGGGGCTCGTTTCGGCGGTCACTGGGCCTCGGTCTGATGGTGATGTTCACCACGGTTGTCGTCTCGGTGATGGGCGGGCTCGCCTTCCGCAAACGGTTCCTGGGTTCAGGCGTGTTGTTCTATCTGGTCATCACCAGCCTGATCATACCCTCGATCCTGGTTTCGCTGGGCGTAGGACTGATCTTCAACCAGCTGGACCTTGATGTGCATTGGACGACATCGGGCTTTGGCTCGCAGCTGACCTGGACCCTGCCATTCGGTCTCCTGATCATGTTTGCGGTGTTCAACCGCTTCGACAAGACCTACGAGGAAGCCGCGCGCGATCTGGGCGCAACGTCCTGGCAGACAATCCGCCATGTGGTGTTGCCGATCATCGCACCGAGCCTGATAGGTGTCGCCCTCTTCGGCTTTACGCTGTCCTATGACGAGTTTGCCCGCACTCTTCTAACTGCAGGATCCTATAACACCCTGCCGCTCGAGATCTTTGGTATGACCACAAATGTTACCTCGCCGGTGCTCTATGCCCTTGGCACGCTGACCACGGTTTTCTCGCTGGTCATCATCGCCATCTTCATCCTGAGCGCCTGGTGGCTGAACCGGAAGCAGGCAATTGCCGGCAATGATTCCGGGAATGGTCTTGTGTAGCCGGCCATGCGGATCCTGATCATCAATCCCAATACGACGGCTTCCATGACCGAGACCATCGGCGTGGCGGCCAAGAATGCAGCATCGGTCGGAACCACGGTCCTTGCCGTCAATCCGGACAGTGGACCGGCATCGATCCAGGGTCCTGACGACGGAGAAGCGGCGCTGCCCGGCCTATACAAGATCTTTGATCGGCACATGTTGGGCGGCGATCCCTTCGACGCGGTTGTCATCGCTTGCTTTGATGACACCGGACTGGAGGAGTTGCGCGACAGGTCCAAGGTGCCGATCACCGGTATCGGTGAAGCGGCCTACAGGCTGGCGGCGGAGACGGCTGCACCTTTTTCGGTTGTCACAACCCTTGCAGTTTCAATTCCCGTGCTTGAGTACAACATCAAGTCCTATGGCCTCGCCGCCCAGTGCGCGCGCGTGCGTGCCAGCGAAATTCCGGTTCTCGACCTTGAACTGAATCCAGAACAGTCCCTGTCTCGCATCGGCTCCGAGGTTGCGGTTGCAATGAAGTATGACCAATGTCGCTCTATCGTACTGGGATGTGCCGGCATGGCAGATATGGCGCGAATCCTCGAGAAGGACTACTCTATTCCTGTTATTGAAGGCGTCAGCGCTGCGGTTGCGTGGTGTGAGCGTCAGGTCGCAGCCGGATGGGAAAACACGGACAAGACATGAGCCTGAAAGCGCAAAGTCGGTTTGAATTACGCACGGCAACACGCGATGAATACGAAACTGCGGTCAAATGGGCAGAGGAAGAGGGCTGGAATCCGGGCCTTGCGGATCTCGAAGCGTTCTTTGCGGCGGATCCCTCCGGCTTTCTGATGGGCTTCGCCGATGGTAAGCCCGTTTCCTCCATATCGGTTGTGCGATACGGCGATTATTACGGGTTTCTCGGGTTTTACATCGTCCACCCGGATGGCAGGGGAAAAGGCTATGGCATGGCCACATGGATGGCCGGTATGGACTATCTCGCAAACCGTACGGTGGGGCTTGATGGCGTTGTAGCCCAGCAGAACAACTACAAGAAAAGCGGCTTTCAACTGGTTGGCCGCAATATCCGCTTCAGCGGCGTTCCCCGTCTGTCAGCCACCGCTGCACCATCGGTGAATATCGTTGAAGCACAATTGGAGCATGCCAGCCAGATCGAAAATCTTGACCGGGCCTGCTTTGGGGCGCCAAGGCCGGGCTTCCTGCGGGCATGGGTGTTTGCTACGCCTGACGCCGGGCGCAAGACGTTCTCGGCATTCGAAGGCGATGGACTTTCCGGATACGCCACAATCCGCAAATGCATAGAGGGCTATAAGATCGGGCCGTTGTTTGCGCGAAACAAGCAATCGGCAGAGGCGCTGTTTCAGGCGTGCTGCGCGGATGCGGAGCCCGGGGCGATCATCACGCTGGATGTGCCTGAAGCAAATCGGCAGGCGATGATAATGGCTGAGCGTGCGGGCTTGGCGCCGGTTTTTGAAACTGCCCGCATGTACCGCGGATCAGCCCCCGACCTCCCATGGTCGAATATCTTTGGCGTGACCACTTTCGAACTGGGCTGATTTCAACGCAGATCATGTCCCGGTTGCACAGTGGGCATGGAAGGGAGAACCGCTCCGGACCTTCAAACCTCTTGGTCGTCTCAATCGAAAAACTCGGTGAGATCCCGGATCTGGTTTTCGATTTGCGCTTTGGCCTCGCGCAATCCTCGCAGACCCAGTTGCAGCAATTCCGGATCGGTAGGCGAACTGCTGTAGACGACGCTCCCCATCCGGTGAAACACAGGCGCGCCCCTGACCTTGTTCAACTGGCCGCTACGAACCAAGGGGTGTGCCATGCGAAGCGGAAGATAGGCGCTGCCGCCGAATTTCATGATGTAACCCAGCGCAATGCTGCCCAATCCCACCTTGATATCGGCAACCAGATCGGGGAACGCCTCTTCATGCTTGTGCTTGAAGTCGTCACTCCAGTCGACATAGGCGTAGCAGTCACGCCATGCAGTGTCGTCGACCGTGCAGTCCTTGATCGTGCTCAAAAGGAAGAACTCGTCGACCAGCAGATCCTCGATCACAAGTCCGGACATTTGCCGTGGCTCGTACATCACGCCAATATCCATGGCGCCGTCTGCCAACTGACGCATGAGCGATGGTGAGTAATCGGCCACCACGTGCAGGGCCACGTCCGGTGCTTCCCGCCGCATCCAGCCACTCCATTCAAGCTCGAGTTGATCCCAGAGGCTCACAGCTGAGCCGAGACTGATGGATGCCCTATGCCGTTTGGGCAGGGCGACATCGCTTTCTGCCCTGCGCCACAAACGAAGCAGACGGGTCGCGTAGCGCTGAAGCCGTTCGCCTGCAGGGGTCAGCCGGGCGCCTGAATGATCGCGGATAAACAGATCCCGGCCCAGGCTGACCTCAAGCGTCTTGATGCGGGCGCTGACCGTCGATTGCGTGACGTTCAGCGTCTCGGCAGCCTTGTTGAAGTTGCCGGTGGCCGCAACCTCGAGAAAAGTTCTGATCTGATCAATGTGCATGCGAGTTCCCTGACGCCTTCCACGATCGCGTTCGATCCTGACCAAATCCAGTCTGTATCAAGGTTTAGCTTATGGATACGTGAAATCTAGCCGTCTTGCCGAATGTCTTACGAGGTGTTGGGAGCAGGGACGTGCAGGCCTAATTACAGCAAACTGCCTTCAAGATTTGGTCGAAGCACCTGGTCTGTTCAATAAAGCCCGCACTGCTCAAAAACAAACCGCGCCGATCTTCATCGGCACGGCTCGGTTTGTGAAAACAGGTTTGACGCAGCGATTAGTTCGATGTGGCCTTGATGCGATCGAGCACTTTGCCTTCCATGTCCTCAAGACCGGCGGGAACGCTTGGCATGAACTTCAGACCGGCAAGTGCCGCGTCGTCGAACGCGGCGGAAACCGCCGCTCTCGAACCTTCCGGCATGAGTGCGATCGACCCCTTTACTGCAGCGATCGAGCCGCTCGATTCCGAAATCAGGGTGACGATCTCCGGCTGCATGACGAAATTGATCCATTTATAGGCTGCGTCATCGGCTTCACCCTTGGCCGGAAGCGTAAACGTGTCGATCCAGGCCAGCGCTCCGGTGCGCGTTGGAACAAATCTGATGTCGGGGTTCTGGTTATAGAGTTTGAATGCGGTCGAATCCCAGGCGTCCGAGACAACGATCTCGCCCGACAAAAGCATGGCTGACAAGTCATCGCCGCCGGTCCAGTAGGTCTTCACATTGCCCTTGCAGGCGATCAGTTTGGCTTCTACCTCGTCAAGGATCGCCTGATAGGCCGCCGGGTCGGCATAGGCGGCAAACGGATCTTTGCCCATGTCGAAGGCCATGCCCAGAAGAAGCGCTCGCTTCAGACGCATGGACATGCGTCCCTTGTACTGCGGGTCGCACAGATCACTCCAGCCCTTGATATCCGGCGCCTTGGTGATGTCGACGATCAGACCCTGCGTGCCCCACACATGCGGCACCGAATAGATCGCGCCGTCAATCCTGGCGTTTTCCTCCATGGCTTTCATCATGTTGGGCTGGATCACAGACGTGTCGATCTTAGTGAGGTCCATCGGCTTGTAGATGCCATATTCGGTCTGTGCCGCGATAACGCGCGAGACGCTCGGCTGCGCAAGGTCAAACCCGGCGCCGCCTGTCGCACGAAGCTTGGCCACCATCTCTTCGTTGTTGGAGACTGTGACTTCGACCTTGATATCCGGGTATTTTTCCTCGAAAGCCGAAATGACCGCGTCCGGGGCATAGCCTCCCCATGTCAGCAATCTGAGCGTTTCCGCCTGGCTCTGCATAGAGCATGCAAGTATCGCCGCACTGGCAATTAGTCCCTTGAACAAGTAATTCATCATGACTTCTCCTTCTGTGGTGCGCTCAGTTGACTTGATTTCAGTAATTTTACTTTTCCGTGCTGATGACAAAATATGGCGTGTTGGATAAATCGTCGATAATTCCTGGAAAATAATAGGAAATACGGTTCTCTGTAATCTCGAAGTAATACATTATGCTGTAATGTGAATCTGTGTATTCCTTTGGAATTTCTCCAAGGTACTCTCCATTCCGCCATGTCATTTCGGCGACCTGCCATTCTTCGGACTGGTTGACGTGGCGGTAATGCAGATTGATTGCACGACGGGACGCGCCGAGCGGAATGCATGCGAGCACTATTGCTTCGCCACGGACGAAACTGTCTGGTGGACTGTGCCGGCAGGGATGCAACTGGGTTGCCGACCATGACAGGATCAATTCGACTGACAGTTCCCCAACGGAGGTGCTGTCCGAAGGGATGCGCGGCGCCTCTTTCACGAGCGCTTCCATGTCGGCAACATCCTGTTCGATTGCGGGCAGGCGATCATCCCATCGGCCACGCAGCCAGGAATGCGGCCCATAGGTCAGGTCGGGTAGATAGACGTCCTGACAGATCTCGGCTGCTTCCGCCCATGCGTCACGCGCCAGGCGGTAGTGGCGGACAGCCTCCCGCGCGGAACGGGTCTCTCCCGAGAGCAGGAAATACTCCCAAAGAACGGCTGCCCGCATCTTGTCGGCGAAGAACCGGCCGATTGCAGCAAGGATCGTTACATCCACCGAAATCAGATGCAGTTCCGGCCCCGGATTGTCACTTAGCGATCTGGCATGGGCCATTTCGACTGCCGCACTCGCGGCAAACTGCTCAAGCCAGTTTGCCCATGTCAGGGGGGAGTATTTTCGGATCTCCCCATGGTCGTGCAGGCAGCCGGCAAACTCGCTTGGCGACATGAACATTTGCGGATCGCATGAACCAACCGTTCCAAACCGCGCGGGCTTTGCCAGTTCATAGCCATAGGGCAGGTAGGGCGCCTCGTGCACGATCGACATGTTCTCGTACATTTCCGGCCAATAGGAATTGTTCGATGCCGTCGGCGTGTGCGCCAAAGTGATCAGCGGCAGAATACGGCTGGCGCTGGAAATGGCCCTGCCGCAATGTGCTGCGGCCTCACCAAACTTTGCCTCCAGAAAGCGGCTGAAAGCCTCACGCTCGGCGTCCGGATTATAGAGCGATCGCCCCCAGACCCGGTAGGTGTATTCGAATTTCTTCCAGTCCCGGTCATGGACGCGCCACTTGTCTTGATAACCAGTCCGCCCACCACTGGTTCCGGTGCCCATGCGGCCCTTAAACGACAGCGGTTCACACAACTCAACGCCAAGCGAACCACAGAAAACGGAATTGCGTCCATAACCACCCGCTATCGCGGGGTCGCCCCACAACAGGACGCGTGTCGTTCCTGGCCAGATCCGGAAGATGATGTCGTAGGAGCGGTCCTGGTGCAGCAAGTCGCCATAGCTGTAGCGCATGAATTTGCGCGACCCCTCGCTGAACTTCCATTTGCCGATATGGCTCTCCGCGTCAGGTCCAGAGTAGAGAGTGGTCAGATCCCGACCCTGCACCGTGCCGTCACTCGGGGTATCGTTCGCAGGAATTTCGAGATCGCGTATGGAGGCCTGATGGTAGGGCAAACCCATGTGCTCGGAGGTGTATTTCGGCGAGACCGCGACCGGCATGCCCGTCGAAAACGCAATCTCGATCAGCTTCTCGTCCAGCCCCTTGGCGTGCAGATCAAGCCGCAAAGGCCGGCCGGCGCCTTTGACAGCTTCGAAATAGTCCTGCCAGAAAGCATAGTCGCCTTCCGGGATCCCGCACTCCACGTGAATCCGCAGGGTCAGCCCGCTGATCTCGGGCACTTCGGCAAGAATGATTGCCAGCGCATCACGACAATAGCCGGACCTGTTGGCCTCGGTGATCCCGCCTATCTGGTGTTTGGCTTTCGGACAATCGTCGAAATCATAGCTCTGAGTCCACAGCGCAAGCTGAAACTCAAGCCCGCGCCGGACGGCCTCGCGGGCAATGAACTTGAGCGAGTCCAGGTTCCTGCGGCGTTCCTCATCCGTGAGGTTCGAGATTGTGACATCAAAGCCCGGGACCGTAACCAGGAACGGGTAGGCAAGATGAAAATAGACGTCTGACACGAACTCGTTGCCGTAAGGATAGTTGTACTGCATCCCCAAGGTCAGCGAAATTCGATTGAACCGGTGGGTCACAAGATGCGTCAGGTATTCTTCCCAGCCATCCCGATCATGAAACCACGGAAGGTCCTCGATCTCACTCTGAAAGCATTTGGAAATGCTGCGCACTTTCGCAGTCGGCGATTCCACCATCGGGGTGTCAAACCGGA
Organism: Hoeflea sp. AS60; assembly: GCF_038900115.1. Taxonomy (NCBI): domain Bacteria; kingdom Pseudomonadati; phylum Pseudomonadota; class Alphaproteobacteria; order Hyphomicrobiales; family Rhizobiaceae; genus Hoeflea; species Hoeflea sp. AS60. The sequence goes on from NZ_JBBMQP010000001.1 coordinate 1,872,459, forward strand.
ATGCCTGCGAAACTGAAGGCATAAACCGCACCCGATCTGCCAGCTCGGTGATCGCGTAAATGACACCACGAATGTCTGCGCCATAGGCAAACAGGATTTTCTGAGGCCCCCGGATTTCCCGGAAAATCGCGAAAGATTCAGGCGTCAGCGGCAGATCCACGCCGCAATTCTTGCTGATCTCCGCGATCTCCGCACCAGGACCCAAAGCAAATACAAATATCGTCCCGTCCAGATCGCCGGCCGCCACCGCGCCAATCTGATCAAACCTTGTATTGCGCTCGCCGAGCCGCTTTTGAAGTTCACTTAACGCCCATTGGATCTGTGGTTGGGTTGCCAGATCAGGGCTGCCGATAAAGCTGAAATGCATCGGGGCAACAGGGTTTCTGGAGACGTCTTCTTCTACGTTCATGCACGCAAGCCTGTTCTTCGGATGATCCCAACCACTTTGTTTATGGTTGTTGAACAGATGCTAGGTCAGGGGAACGGCGTGCAGAAACGAATATTTTCGTTGCTATCAATCGTATTTTTCGATTGCCGGGATTGTCAGGCAAGATGGGATTGAAGCGCAGGGCAATGGTCAGTGATCAACGCAGGCTCGCGGTAAACGCCGGGCCCCGCGTTGTTGTCACTGCATCCCTCAAATTGAGGGATGCTTGGCTCGGATCGGAATGACGTTCCGATGAGGTCTCAGAACGAGACGTTTTGGCCCCGGCCTTCGGCCTGGGCGCGTGTCAACACGTGGTGGGCTGCGGCCAGATCCTGAGCGGCGATGCCCAACGAGCGGTAGATCGTGATCTGGTCCGGGCTGGTGCGACCCGGGATCTCGCCTGAGAGATGGGCCCCGATCTCGCCCTTGAGCTGATCAGCGCTGAACGTGCCTGCCTTGATCATGTCTACGATCTCGCCGGCCTGTGCCAGCGTTGAGGGCAGGTAATCCACCCAGATATCGCCGCGCTTGACCATCTCGTCATCGACTTCGCGCATTGTCGGGATCGACGAGCCGACAATATTGACGTGCGCGCCGCTGGCGACCCAGGCGCCTTTGACGATCGGCGTGGGCGAGGCGGTGACGGTGCAAACAATGTCGGCACTGGCGATTGCGGCTTCGATATCTGTCCCGTGGCTGATGTCCAGATCCGGATAGAGCCTGGTGGCGCGAGCTGCAAAGGCAGCGGCCTTTTCGGCGGACCGGCCGGCGATGCTGAGCCGAGTGATTTTTCGCACGCAGATCATGGCATCAAGATGATGCTCGGCCTGTTCGCCGGTGCCGACGATGGCGAGGTGGCTGGCCGCATCTCGCGCGAGCGCCCGGGTGGCGACAGCGCTTGCCGCCGCGGTGCGGATTGCGGTGAGCAGGCTCGCATCCATCATGGCGACAGCGCCGCCGGTCTCGGATTCGAACAGCACCATGGCACCGCGATGCGAGGACAGACCGCGCGCCGGGTTGCCTGGAAACAGGCTGATCATCTTGACGCCGAAACAGGCAGGCTCGGCGATGGCGCCGGGCATCAGTCCCATCCTGTTGTCTCCGCCGACTGGCGTGACCGAGCGCAGAGGCAGGGCAGCCGTTCCCAGCGATACCTGCTTCATCGTCGTCTCGACAGCCTCTATGGCCTCGTGCATCGGCAGCAGGTCAGCGACGTCGTCATGGGTAAGGATGATCATAGTGCGCGCTCTTCTCCAGTGCCCCAATCCGTGCCGGTCAGGGGCAAGCCCATGACCTGCTCCAGAAGCCCGGTATAGGTATCCGGGCGAGCAACATAGGGAAAATGTCCGCCAGCCAGGAACCGGTAGGCACAGCCGGGCTTGAGCGTGTCACGCACTGCAGCGCGCATTTGAGGCGGGATCAGTGGATCATCGTCAGCCTCGATGATGACGATATCCGCGCGAGACAGCGGTACCGGCGTCAGCTCCGGCGCGCTCTTCAATCCCATCAGCCGGTTGCGCAGCTCGGGTTCCGGAATGCGGCCGTTGACTTCCGCGAGCAGCAGCGCGACCAGATTTGCCTGTTCGGGATGGGCCACGGCCCAGGCGCCCAAGCCCTGACCGAAACCGGCGCGCAGATCGGCGATCGGCGCATTCATCAGGTCCAGCGAGTAAGGCAAGCGTTGGTCGATTCCATGTACAGCACACAGAGTGTTGGCCGCGATCAGCTTGGTTACACGTGCCGGGGCATTGGCGGCCATGTATTGCGCCAGATATCCGCCCAGCGAAGACCCCAGCACCGCAGCGCTCTCGACGCCGAGGCGGTCCATCAGCGTGATCAGATCGCCGCTCCAGTCGACGATGCCACCGGAGCTTGGGTAGGTCACTGCCAGGATGCGCAACCGGTCCTTGAGCGCCGTGATCTGCTGCCAGAAAACGTCGCCGCGGCCAAGGGTGCCCGGGATCAGGATCAGAACCGGGCCGGAACCGACATCGCAAAGGCCCCACTCGCGGCCATTGAGATCGATGCGCTGTTCCGGGTGCTGGGCCGCAAAAGCGTCGCGGCTTTCGATCAGGGGATTGGTCATGCGAAAGGCTCCTGTACCGCTGGCCAGTAAGTGCGGGCACGTTTGGTGTAGGGGATATTGGCGAAGTCAGGCGTGATGGCTCCAGGGCCAGCGATCGGGATGACCTGGGCAGCAATCGGGTTGAACCCGGCCTGATAGTGGTTGGAGGATTTGACGCAGACATATTGGCGCTGCGACAGATCGATCCCTATTTTCTCGAATGCATCCGGATGGAAGGTCTGGCTGCGGTTGTCGTTGATGACGATGTCTATCCCGTCGGCTTCCACCCAGACCGTCTGGCCCATGGGGGAGGGAAGTTCGCCAAAGCGTTGCGTCAGATCGTCAGCGATATTGCGCACGGTCACTGTCAGATCCAGCGGATCGCCAGACATCGGCCCGCATTTGCCGCCCAGACGCAATTGCAAGGTGGCGCCGATGCCGGCCTCCTTGCAGATGCGGACCGCAATCGGATCCCAGAAGATGCCGGTCGCAATGTTGCGCATGCCGCGCCCGATCATGGCGCGGAGCAGGAATGTTGCATCCGCGGGCGCGCCGCCACCGGCATTGTCCGACATGTCGGCCAGAACCACCGGGCCTTTCGGCGCGGCTTCGGCCAGATCAAGCGCCGCCTCGATACCAGGAATGTCGCGGTGCAGTTCAAAGCGAAGATCATAGAGTGCCTGGCCCAGCCGTTCGGCCTCGGCTGCAGCCTGATCAGCATTTCCGTCACAGATGGCAAGTGCTCGGGCGCCGGTGCGGGGATGATCGCCCCAGGGAAATCCATGCGCCAGCGAGAGAGACAGGATGCCGTCCTCGGCTTCGCGCGCGGACATGGCGTCGACATAGCCGCGCATCGGTTGATGCGGGGTCGGCATGGCGATGATCATGCGGCAATCCCAGTCGCGCATCACCGGTGCAATCTCGCTTTTGGCGGTGCGTTCGGCGAGGGAAAACAGTTCGCGCGCACGTGCTGGCACATCCACATGCGGATATTCCTTGAACGCAATCAGCAGCGTGGCCTTTGTCAGCATCTGCTCAGTCAGGTGGCAATGCGGGTCCAGCAGTCCACCGATCACGGCATTTGGTGCGATCGCGCGGGCACCGGCGATCAGCTCACCTTCGCAATCATCATAGCCATCGGCAATCATGGCCCCATGCAGGCCGAACAGGATGACATCCACCGGACCGGCGGCCTTGAGATCAGCGAGGATCTCGTCGCGGAACGCTTCAAACTCCGGCTTGACGGTGGGGCCACTTGGCTGGGCGGCTGCACAGAGCGATTCAACCACCTCCCAGCCCAGAGCCTCGGCCATTTCCCGCCAGATATGCAGGGCCGCTGTCCAGTATTGCACAGTATGCGCGGTGGCATCGCCGTGAAAGATCCCGCCTTCTTCGAAACTGGCGTGGCCGGTGGGCATGGGTGAAAATGAATTGGTTTCGGTCGTCAGACCGGCAATGAATATCTTCATGACAAAATCCTAGGAGTCAGGGGTCTGCACATCGGGCAACTGCCCGGCAAAGCGGAGTGCCAAGCGCGCACTCAGATGCACGAGCACGAGCACAAAGGCCAAAGGAACGGCCGCTGTGAACCAGATCATGGAAACATCCAGCATCTCGGCCTGCCGGGCGAGCGAACGGCCCAGAAAGCCGCGCGCTGTATCCATGCTGGCGTTGAAGAGCGAGTACCAGAGGATCGGGATGGCAAAGGCCAGAACGCCCACGGCTCTGATCAGGGCCAGTGCCGTTCCCTGAAACCCGCGCCGGTGGCGCACCATCGGAAACAGGGTAGGGTCGGTGCCCGCATAGAAGGCACAGGATGCGCCCAGCATGCCGGTCCAGACCATGGCGCGGCGGGCCAGTTCTTCGGTCCAGACAGGCGGGGCTTCAAAGATGTACCGGGCGACGACCTGCCAACTGGCGGCAAAGACCATGACCAGTACGGCCAGTACCGCCCCCCAGAGGGCGATACTGTTGAGAACGGCAGACAGCCGGTTCAGCCGCTGAGCGATGCTCTGCATGGGACTACTTGCCCTTTGCGGTTTCCCATTCCGCGATTTGATCCTGGGTCAACAGGTCGGAATTGTAGGCCGGAGCCGATGCTTCGCGGAACCCGTCGCGTGCCGCCTGGTCCAGACGTTCGATAGCGACGCCGGCTGCTTCGAGCTTGCCCAGAACCGAATCCTGGCCCTTCAGCCACTCGCGGTTCGCTGCGGTCGCAGCGGCTGCGGCGGCATCGACAGTGGCGCGATCAGCCTCGCTCAATCCCTGGTACCAGTCTTCCGATACAATGGTGATGCGCAGGGAAGGAGACACAGCGGCATCGGTGTAGAACTTGAGGAAGTCGGTGTGGCCGAACAACAGCGGTACGAAGGCCGGGTTCATGTAACCATCGGCAACACCGGTCTGCAGCGCGTTGGGCACTTCCGCCCAGCTGACGATTGTACCGGATGCGCCCCAAGCCTTGTAAAGTTCGATCTGGCTTTCATCGAGCGCGCGCATCCGCAGCCCGGCCATGTCTGCCACAGATTTTACAGGCTTCTTGGTGTTGAAGATTCCGGTGGCTTGGCCGACGTGGTTGAGCGCGATGACGCGCACGCCGCCCTTGGTCGTGGCTTCGTTGATCTTGGCCAGCATACCGCCTTCGTTCAGCGCATGATCGACTTCTTCCGCATTGGCGAAGAAGTAGGGAAGGCGCAGCCCGTAGATCAGCTTGTCGAGCGAACCAACAATGTTGAGCGGGGACAGTGAGACTTCCAGCAGGCCCTGGCTGACCTGGTCGAACAGTTCGTCATCGCCGCCGATGGCGCCACGCGCGAACTCTTCGGCAGGCATGCCGTGATCATTCATGTAAGTGCTGAACGTGTGCGCCCAGACGTAGCTTCCGGAGCCTTCCATGTCGGGCGGACTGTCGAGCGCAATCTTGACTTGTGCGCTGGCCGCACCGGACAATGCGAGTGCTGCGGCAAACAATGCACCGCTCAGGATTTTCGAATAGTTCATTTCAATACCTCCTTGTTGGTTCCGTTTTTTTTATGCGTCATGGTTCAGCCACCGCCCAGGCCAAAGGCATGGGGCAAGGCGAGACTGAGGGCAGGTATCCGGATCAGCAGTGCGAGCACTGCGATCTGGACAAGGACAAAAGGAATAACGGCGCGGGCGAGTTTCCAGTAGTTCACCCCGGTCACGGTCGAGACCACCAGCAGACAGCCCCCCATCGGCGGCGAGACCAGTCCGATGCAAAGGTTGAAGCAAAGCACGATCCCCAGATGCACCGGGTCTACGCCCTGAGCCAGGGCAACCGGCGCCAGCAATGGCACCAGCAGCGCCAGCGCAACCGGGATATCGAGGACCATTCCCGCAAGCAGGAAGATCACGTTCATGGCCAGCATGTATTCCGTGGGACCAAGGCCCCATTGCATGACCATGTCGGAAATCATGTCCGGTATGCGCTGAAGCGAACCAAGATGGCCCAATGCCGAGGCGGCACAGATGATGATAAAGATTGAGCCAGAGAGCATGGCCGTGCGGCGCAAACTTTCGAGCACATCAGTCGTGCTGAGCCCTGCATAGAACCATCCGGCTGCAAGTGCTGCGAACACCGCCACGGCGGCAGCTTCCGTTGGCGTCATCCAGCCGAACACGATACCGCCAAGAATGATCATCGGCAGACAGAGCGCGGGCAGGGAATGCAACAGTGTCGGCAGAAAAGGCGGCATGTCGGCTTTTTCCACCCTGGGGTGGTTTTCGCGCGCTGCATAGATGGCGTTGACCACCAGCAATGCGCCAGCCAGAACCAGGCCCGGCACGATCCCGGCAAGGAACAGCGCAGTCACGGATGTCCCCATCAGAGCGCCGTAGAAGATCAGGATGATCGACGGTGGCACGATGGGGCCGATGATGGAGGAGGCTGCGGTAATCGCGCTGGCATAGGTCAGCGTGTAGCCGCGCTTGGTCATCTCTGGCACCAGCGTATTGGAAAGTGCCGCGGCATCGGCCACGGCAGAGCCGGAGATGCCGGCGAAGAACACCGATGTCAGAATGTTGACGTGGCCCAGTCCGCCGCGGATCCTGCCGACCAGAGCCATCGAAAGGTTGATCAGCGCGCCGGTTATCCCGCCGCGGTTCATCAACTCGCCCGCCAGAATGAACAGTGGCATAGCCATCAGGGCAAACACGTCTATCTTGGAGAAGATCTGTTGCGGCAGAATAGCCAGATAGCGGGCATTGTCGGTGGCGATAAACGCCAGAACGGCGGCGCCGCCGATCACATAGGCAATCGCGAGGCCTGAAAACAAGAATGCCGCAGCGGCGATGGCGACCAGCATCATCATGCCGCCACCTGCAACCGCAAGGGCGAAAGGGCCTCGGCGGTCACGCCCAGATCTGCCACATCGCCTGGAAGGGCGTGGCTCTGGACCAGTGCCGCGGCACTGCGTGCCAGGGCCGGGGCGCTCTGGATTCCATATCCGCCCTGACCCGCCAGCCAGAAAAAGCCTGATGCATCCGGGTCATAGCCCGCCACCGGGTTGCGATCCGGCATGAAGCTGCGCAGCCCTGCCCATTTGTGGTCGATGCGGCGGATCTCAAGATCAAACGCTGTTTGAATGCGGTCCACGCAAATGGCGATGTCGAGTTCTTCGGGCTGGGCGTCGCATGGGACCGACAGGGTCTCGTCCGCAGGAGATATCAAAAGTTTGCCGGCGTCGGGCTTGAGATAGAATTGTTCCTCGACATCGACGACCATCGGCCAGCTATCCGGCACCATTGCGTGAGGAGGATCGACCAGAAGCGCCGTACGTCGCAACGGGCGCAACCCTTTGGCCGCCACGCCGGCCATCTCTGCTATGATATCGGCCCAAGCTCCCGCCGCATTGATGACAACCGGTGCGCGGAGGACCTGGTCGGTGGTGTCGACCTGCCAGTCTGCGCCGGTACGGCTCAGACCTGTCACTTCGGCGCGGGTGATCAGTGTGCCGCCATTTGCGCGGAAACTGTTGAGGTAGTGCTGGTGAAGCCCATGCACCTCAATATCAGCTGCAGATCTGTCGAGCAGCCCGGCAGCGGCATAGCCTTCTCGCAGCAGCGGCGCACGGGTGCGCACGTTTGCAGCATCCAGCGGTTCGGCAACTGCGCCCAGAGAGAGCCGCATAGCCTCAAGCTTGTCTGCCTGATCAGGGCGCGCCACGAACATCGCGCCACGCGGACGCAAAAGACCGGCGGGCGGATTACCCGGCCCTTCACCCAGAAAGAAGGCGTGCGATGCGCAGGAGAGTGCCCTGATGACCGGCGGTCCGTAGGCCTGTGTGTACAACGCGGCCGACCGACCGGTGGTGTGATATCCGGGCTGGCTTTCCCGCTCGAGCAGCGCCACGCGTCCGGCGCCGGCAAGTTCTGCGGCAACCGATGCGCCCGCCATTCCTGCGCCGATGACAATGATGTCATAGTATGTATGACCGGTCATGCCTTCCCCTTGTATGTTCTTATGGAAAGAGGTTAACACTAATTTTCCTTTTGGAAAGCGGAATATTTCCTATTGGAAAATTGGAGATCTGATGGCGGTTTACTGCGTATGGTAGAGGCATGAGCAAACAGATCGAACTTGCCAATCCGCGACTGGAATTCGGCAGGCGCCTGCGCCAACAGCGTCTCAACAAGGGCTGGACTCTTGCCGAGCTGGCGGAGCGGTCAGGCCTGGTCATTTCCACGATTTCAAAGGCCGAGCGCGGCATCATTGCATTGACCTATGACCGTCTTGCGATGCTGGCGCAGGCGCTGGAGGTTGATTTGGCGGCGTTTTTCAATGCCGAGGGGGAAACCTTTGTCCCGGGCAGTTTCGCGGTCGCCCGCAAGGGCGATTTCAAGAGGCAGGAAACCAGGAACTACGTATACGAAATGCTGTTTCCGGATGTCTGGCACAAGGCGATGACCCCGATGATGGGATCGCTCAAGGCGCGCGAACTGGTCGATTTCGAGGAATTCGTGCGTCATCCCGGACAGGAATTCCTGATCGTAATGGCTGGGCAAGTCACGGTGTTTGTCGAGGATCGTGATCCGGTTGTCCTGAACACGGGTGACAGCATCTATTTCGACAGCGCCGTCGGCCACCTCTATGCCTCAGGCGGCGACCAAGACGCCCGCATTCTGGTCATCTGCGCGCAGGCCTGAAACCGCTGCGAGCTCCGCAGGAGGCGTTCAGCCCTGGCCACCCAAGGTCGTGGCTTGACCAAAGCCAGTCCATTCTTTCACACTGACCACGAAGTTGCATCGGAGCCAATCGATTGGAACGTCCGCCGACTGGACTCCAGACTTCAATTCTAATCACGCAATACGCGATTTGTACATTTGCCACTGACATTGACATTTGTATATTTTCGCGACATTGTGGCTCCGAATTAAGGAGGCAGATGTGCGCAACAAACGTTCTACCGAAGACGTGGCCATGGGAATTCGCAGGCGGGTGTTTGAACACTCGATGCGCAACAATGGCGGTTATCTCAGTCAGGCCTGCTCAGCGGCGGAACAATTGGCGTTCCTTTATAATGAGGCGCTCAACCTGGGTGAGCCGACGCTGCCAGCCGTTCCTGCTCCCTTCGCTGGCGTTCCCTCTGCCGACAATCCGGATTACGTGACCGGCGCCGGTTACAACGGCCCATTCGAGCCGCAATTTGATCGCTTGTTCATTGCCCCGGCGCATTACGCGCTGGTTGCCTATGCGACGCTGATCGAGACCGGTCGCATGGATGCAGAAGGTCTCGAGATGTTCAACAAGGATGGCTCCTCAGTCGAGATGATCGGCGCCGAGCATTCGCCTGGCATGGAAGTCCACAACGGCACGCTCGGCATTGGCTTGTCGACCGGCGCCGGCCTTGCTTATGGCCGCCGACGTCGTGGCGAAAGCGGCCAGGTCTGCGTTTTCATGTCCGATGGAGAAGTCCAGGAAGGTCAGACCTGGGAGGCTGTTCAGGCAGCAAGCCACCACGGCATCGACAATCTCTGGGCGCTTATGGACGTCAACGACCAGCAGTGCGATGGCGCCATGAGCTCTGTGATGGAAGTCCGCGATATCGCCACCAAGTTCCGCGCCTTCGGCGCAGTCTGTGTCGAGATTGACGCCCACGACCTTGAGGCCATGCGTCAGGCCAAGAACGAGCCACACGAAGGCCAGCCGCTGATCATTCTGGCCCGGTCCTCACCGACCCAAGGCATGAGCTTCCTGCAGAAGCGGTTTCCCCGGCTGCATTATGTACGGTTCAAATCCGAAGATGAGCGCGCCGAGATGAACCTCTCGATCGCCGCCGAGCTTGGTATCGACCCGATCGAACTGGAGACGCACTGATGGTTGAGATGGTCAATCGCCCCTACGCCTCGGCTTTTGAGGCCTTTGCGGTCAAGAACCCGGATGTTCTTTGCCTTTCCGCGGACCTGACCTCGTCCTGCGAGATCGACGGCTTCCGTGACCGTCATCCGGATCAGTTCATGTCTCTTGGCATGGCTGAGCAGAACATGATGAGCTTCGCCGGCGGCCTCGGTCTTGCCGGCTACCGTCCGTTCCTGCATTCGTTCGGCGTGTTTCTCTATCGCCGACCTTATGACCAGCTGATGGCCTCGGTCGCCTATCCGCGCCGCAAGGTGCGTCTGATGGGCTTTTTGCCTGGCATCACTACGCCCGGCGGCATGACACACCAGGCGATTGAAGATATCGCCGTGATGCGATCGATCCCCAACATGTCGATCCTTGAAACAGGCGACGCCACTGAAGTCGAAAGCATCTGCGAAGCTGCCGATTCCATCGACGGACCGGTGTATTGCCGCGTGTTGCGCGGCTCGGTGCCGCGCCTTTTCGACAGCCCGATCAAGGTCGGAGAAATGCGCGAACTCTCCTTGGGAGCCGATGTCCTGGTGGTCACCTCAGGCATTGCCACCGAAGAAGCCCTTCGCGCTCGCGACGCGCTGTCCAATGCCGGTGTGTCTATCCGGCATCTTCACATCCACACCATCAAGCCTTTCAACGAGCAGGCGTTGCTTGATCATATCGGCTCTGTTTCCAAGGGCGTTGTGGTGCTCGAAAACCATTTGATCACCGGTGGTGTCGGATCGCTGGTTGCCGAGATCATGGCAGATAACGGCGTCGGCAAACCGCTGGTCCGCCTTGGTCTCAACGACACCTACGCCCATGGCGGGTCAAAGCCTTACCTGATGAAGCATTACGGGCTTGATGCCGGCGCGCTTGTGCGTGGCATCGAGCGCATCATCGGCGCATCGACCGGCATTGATGAGGAAGCGCTTTCCACGGCACGCGTGGATGCCGTTCACTCCGCCGTCAAGGCCGAGGCTCTGTAGAGATGGTTGACGACACCCGTTTTCGTGTCCGCTACATGCTTCTGGCGGACAATCCGCAGGACGCCGATCAGCGGGCCATCGGCATTGCGCTTGAGCAGACCGTAGAAATCCCCGGTGACATCGTGCCTGCGGGCTATATCAGCGATGAAATCGTCGGCCAGATCGAGGGCGTTCGCCCTCTTGGCGGCAACGCCTATGAGGCGGAGATCTCCTATAGTCCCGACAGCGCCGGTGACGAGGTCATCCAGCTGATCAATGTGATCTTCGGCAACTCCTCGATCCAGCAGAACATCCGTGTGGTGGGATTTGAGCCTGGCGCCGTGATCCGGGAACGTTTCACTGGCGCGCGCTTCGGGATCGAGGGGGTGCGTGCACGCACCGGCCGCGCCCGGGGTGGATTGATTTCGCCGGTGATCAAGCCGCAAGGGTCGAGCGTCAAGCAGCTCGCCGACATCGCCTACCGCTGCACTCTGGGCGGCGCCGACATCATCAAGGACGACCACGGGCTGGCCAATCAGCGCTTCGCGCGATTCGCCGATCGTGTGAAAGCTGTCAGTGAAGCCGTCGCCGAAGCCAATGCGAAATCCGGCGGTTCGGCGCTCTATTTTGTCAATGTGACCGGCCATTCGGGTTCACCCGTGGATGAGGCGTTTCAGGCCAAGGAAGCGGGTGCCGGTGGCGTCTTGCTGATGCCGGGACTGATGGGCTTTGGTGTGGTTCAGGCGCTGGCGCGGGACCCGTCTTTCGATCTGCCGATCATGACACATCCAAGCTTCACCGGTCCCTTTGTGCTCACGCCCGAAACCGGTGTGTCGCATGCTCTAATGTATGGCGTGTTTCAGCGGCTGGCCGGTTCAGACATTTCTGTGTTCCCCAATGTCGGCGGCCGCTTCGGCTTCAGCGTTGATGAATGCCTGTCGATTGCCGGCGCCTGCCGCGACCCTGACGGGATCGGCCGGGCGATGATGCCGAGCCCTGGCGGTGGAATGAGCGTCGAGCGCGCCGGCGACATGGTCTCGATGTACGGCGAAGACGTGGTCTTCCTGCTCGGTGGCAGCCTGCTGCGTGCCGGCGACGGGATCGGTGATGCGGTGTGCGCGATGCGCGATGCCGTCGACCGGCTGACCTCTGACTGATCAGTGAAGCTCTGTCCTGCAGACTATGGGGTTCGGTTGAAAGACCGGCCCTTTTTTTGCTCAGATGCCCAAGCACACAAAAAAGGCCGCATCCGGAGATGCGGCCTTTCTTCATCCTGGGAGGGATGTTGGATCAGCGTGCCGGCAGCGGCATCCAGTCGGTCATGGCGACATCCGCATGGGCGAATTGCGGCATGTTGGCCGACAGCTCTTCCATGTTCTTGACGTCTTTTTCCAACAGGAAGCTCTGGGTGATCAGCGTCGGCGGTACAACGACCTGCGCATCCACGTTGCCACCGGTGAGCATAATGGCGAGAGCCCGCACCGACACTTCGCCGACGACGGCCGGGTTTGTTGCCACGGTGGCTGCCCAGGCGCTGTCAGGCTCGCGCATTGCCGAAATGTCGGCGGTCGAGACGTCGGCCGAATAGATCTTCACGTCCTGCGACATGCCGGCTTCGTCGACTGCGATCTTCACACCCTTGGCGAATTCGTCAAAGGGAGCGAAGAACACCGAGATGTCCGGATTTGCCTGAAGAACCGAGCGGGCCTGGTTGGCGTTCGAGTTGGCAATCGGGTTGTCGAGAGTGCCGAACTGGGCAGCCTCGATGATGCCCGGATTGGCGGCCTTGAATTCTTCCCAGGCAACATGGCGACGGTCGAGCGGCGCGATGCCCGGCACATAGACGTAACCGGCCTTCCAGTCAGCTCCGTTGTCCTTCATTGCCTGTTCCAGCGCCAGCTTGCCGAGCAAGTAGTCCGACTGCTCGATCTGCGGGATCGCGGGGTTTTCGACGTTGACGTCGAAGGCGACAACCTTGATGCCGGCATCCACTGCACGCTGCGCGGCTTCCTTCATCGATTCCGTCAGGCCGTGCTGGATGATGATGCCGTCAACGCCGAGAGCGATGGCCTGGTCGACCATGTCCGCCTGAAGGGCTGCGTCCTGGCGGCTGTCGAGAACCCGGAGATCCACTCCGAGTGCTGCGGCCTGCTTTTCCACGCCTGAAAGGTAGGCCTGGAAGAAGTCACCGGTGGAGAGATAGCGCACCAGCGCGATCTTCACGTCACCCGGATTGTCGAGCGGTGCGGGCATATCCGCAGCCTGCGCGAAGCCGCCCATCGGAAGTGTGATGGCAGCGGCCGCAAGGCCTGCAAACAATGCAATTGCTTTTCTACGTATGATTTTCATTCTGTTTTCCTCCGTTAAACCAGTCGTCTTGCTTAGTGGCCGCCGGCCTTCCGGGCCGACAGCGAGAACGTGAAGACAAGGGCTATGACGAGCACCAGGCCCTTGATGAAATCCTGCGTGTAATAGGGGGCGTTCATCATCGTCAGGCCCTGCAGCAGGATGCCGACGAAAAGCGCGCCCATGGACGTGCCGAATGCGTTCGGCTTGGCAGCACCCAGAACCGCAAAGCCAATCAGCGAAGCCGCGACAGCGTCGAGCAGCAGATTGGTGCCCGAGGCGATGTCGCCGCGCCCCAGGCGGGCGGCGAGCAGCATGCCGCCGATCGAGGCCAGCACGCCCGAGATCATGTAGGCCAGGATCTTGTACGTGTTGACGTTGGTCCCGGTCAGGCTTGCGGCCCGCTCGTTCGAACCGATCGCATACATCAGACGCCCATGACGGGTGAGCTCAAGGAACACCCAGACCAGAATGCCGATGACCACCAGAAAGATAACCGGTGCGGGCAGCAGGTTCTCAAGCATGAAGTCAAACCGGTGACGGCCGAGCTGCAGGAACAGCGGCGAGAAGGTGCCTTCAGCTGTCGAGCCGTCGGGCAGCGTCATGCCCATGGCAATCGAGCGGCCTTCGGTCGGAATCCGCTGCAGACCGACGAGCAGAAACATCATGCCGAGCGTCGCCAGCAGGTCGGGAATCTTGGTCTTGACGATCAGCAGGCCGTTGATCAGCCCGATTATGGCGCCCATCGCCAGGCAGGCGAGGATGGCGACAATGGCAGGCTGTTCCAGCACCACCATCATGTAGGCGGCCAGCATCATCGATGAGGTAGCAACCGAGCCGATCGAAAGGTCAAAGCCGCCGACGACCAGCGTGCAGGTGACGCCGAGCGCCAGAATGCCGGTGATCGCCACCGACTGGAAGATAAAGACGGCGCTGCGAGGTCCGGCAAAGCCATTGGCGGAGACCGAGAAGAATATCACCAGTCCGACGAGAAGCGCCAGGAAGCCGTAGCGGATCGCGATGTCGATCAGGCCGCCGGATTTCTGTTGCGGTTTGTGCGCGCCAGACGTGGTGCTGGCGGAATTTTCGGTCTGGTTCATGCTCATGCGTGTGCTGTCCTTGCGGCGCTGCCAGTATCTGTTGGCACGGCCCCGGTTACTGCTGTCAGGATCTCGTTGAGGTCCACGTTCTCGTTTCTGAATTCGGCTGCGACCGAATGCTCGGTCATGACGATGATCCGGTCAGCGACTTCCAGCGCTTCGTCGAGTTCCGAGACAAACACCAGGGTGGCTCGGTTCTTCGCGGTTTCGCGGATCTTGCGGCCGATATCCCGGCGGGCGCGGATATCAACGCCCTGGAAAGGCTCGTCCAGCAAAAGCAGCCGGCATTCCTCGGCAAGCCAGCGCGCCAGCATCACTTTCTGCTGGTTACCGCCTGACAGGGTGCCGATCGAATCGGTCTCGCTCTGGCAGACGATCGACAGTGCCTCGATCATCTCGTTGGCAGTCTTGCGCTCGTCAGATCGTTTGATGAATGACAGGTTCGAATAGCGGCTGAGGAAGGGCAGGGTGATGTTGCGGGTGATGTCGAAGTCGGCCACCACCGCATTGTTGGCCCGGTCCTTGGAAGACATGAACACGCCACTTCCGATGGCTGCCTGCGGACTTGTCGGGGCAAAATCCTTGCCGTCGATCCGGATCCGTCCCGCTGCAGGCTGACCGAGGCCGAAGAGGCTTTGCGCGAAGGCGCTCTTGCCGCTGCCGAGCAGGCCGGTGATCGCTACTACCTCGTTTTCACACAAATTGAAATCGAAAGGCCTGCTGCCTGGCTTGAGTTGCAGAGCGCTGATCTCGAGAACTCGTTTGCCGGGGGCGCCGATTGTGATGTCGGCATCGGTCATGCGGTGGCCGAGCATGGCGTTGACCGCGCCTTCGTAATCGAGCTCGTCGCCTTCGAATACGCCGGAAATTTCACCATCCCGCATCGAGACGATCCGGTCGGCAATGCGGCGGATGTCGGACATGCGGTGCGAGATATAGAGGACGGCTACACCCTTGGTGGACAGCCGCTCGATCAGCAGGAACAGCCGTTCGGCTTCCGACGCTGACAGCGAAGATGTCGGCTCATCGAGAATAAGCAATTGCGGATCATGCGCCATGGCGCGGGCGATTGCGATCAGCTGCCGGTCGGCGACGCCGAGGTCGGCCACCGACTGGCGCACGTTCAGCGACAGGCCCATCTGGCTGGCGATCCGTTCGGCATCGGCGTAGTTCTGCTTGCGCTTGAGAAAGAAGCCGTAGCCTGGTTCGGCAAGCCGGTCGATCAGCAGGTTCGAGGCGACATCGAGATCGGGGATCACCCCGTCATTGATGTTCTGATGCACAGTGACCACGCCGGCGCGGATGGCTTCTGAAGGTGTGGAAGGGCGGAAATCCTTGCCAAGCAGGCTGATGGATCCGGCATCAAGCGAATGCACGCCACTCAGGATCTTGACCAGAGTGGACTTGCCCGCGCCATTGGCCCCCATCAGGACAGTGACCGACCCGGCAGGCAAAGACAGGTTCAGCTGCTTGAGAACGCGATTGTCCCCAAACGACTTGTCCACGCCCCGCAGATCGCAAAGAGTTTCGTTCATCTCATCCTCCGGCTATGATGAAAACAGCAGCCATGACAAAAGTCAATAGGTGTTGACAAATGATTGAAAGAGACACTAGGCTTTGTCAACGAGCAGCCTGGACTGTCATTTGGGAGGATGGTTTTGAGCAACAACTACAAACCTTTATCGCCGGAAACCCTGGGTCAGCGCCTGGGCGGACTCGATGTCATGAAGCAGTCCGTTGGCAGCAATGCTGATGCCTGGACGGTTCGCGAAGTCGGCGACGGTAACCTCAATCTCGTCTTTATTGTGGAAGGCGAGGCGGGAAGCGTCATTGTCAAACAGGCGCTTCCCTATGTGCGCCTTGTCGGTGACAGCTGGCCGCTGCCGCTCAAGCGTGCGTTCTTCGAATATCATGCGTTGATCCGCCAGGAGGCGCGTGATCCAGGCAGCGTGCCGCAGATCCTGCACTTTGATGAAAGCCAGGCGCTCATCATCATGGAGCGCCTGCATCCGCATATTATTCTGCGCCAGCAGACCATGGAAGGGCGCAAGGTTGCGGGTCTGGGCAAGTCCTTGGGATTGTTTGCTGCGCGCACGGCGTTCCGTGGGTCGGATTTGTCAATGACAGCGGCTGACAAGAAAGCTGATGCCGCGCTGTTTGCCGGCAATGTCGAGCTTTGCGATATCACCGAATCGCTGGTCTTTACCGATCCGTACTACGATGCGGAAATGAACCGGCACACGACGCCGCAACTTGACAGCATCGTTGCTGAGCTGCGCCGGGACGAGGCGCTCAAGATTGAAGTCCAGCACATGAAGCGGGCGTTCACGTCGCGCGGCGAAACCATGTGTCATGGCGATCTGCATGCGGGATCGATCATGGTGACCGGTGATCAATCGCGCATCATCGATCCGGAATTTGCATTCTACGGACCGTTCGGGTTCGATATCGGCATGCTGATCGGCAATTACCTGATGGCCTATCATGCCATGCCGGCCCACATTTCCGATGCTGATACCTGCCGCGATTTTCAGGACTGGATCCTCTCCGTCATTGATGAGACCTGGTCGGTCTACCGCGCGGAATTCCTGCGGCTCTGGCGCACCGAGCGGACCGGCATCCTCTATCCGAAAGCACTCTTCGAGGATCAGGGTCACAACTTTGCATCTGAAGGCGCCGCTGAGCAGCTTCTGGGCGAGATTTTCCATGATTTGGTCGGCTTCGCCGGCGTTGAAATGCATCGCCGCATCCTTGGGTTGGCGCATGTGGCGGAACTCGACACCATCGAAGACGAGGACATCAAGGCACGGTGCGAGGCCAAGTGCCTCAAGCTGGGGCAATTCCTGGTCATGAACAGAAATCGCCTGACGGGCATGGATGCCGTACTGGCTGCGGCGCGGCGCGCTGAAACAGGAGCATAAGAATGAAGGTTGGCGACAAGCATTACCGGTCGATCTGGTTCGATGGTGAAAAAGGCAAGGTCATGATCATTGACCAGCGCTGGCTCCCGCACGAGTTCCGGGTGGTCGAACTTGGCACGCTCGATGAATTCGCCACCGCGATCCGGGACATGTGGGTAAGAGGCGCGCCGCTGATCGGCGCCACCGCCGCCTATGGCGTCGCCATCGAAATGCAGCGTGATGCTTCTGATGCGGCGCTCGACAGTGCCTGGCACCAGTTGCACGAGACGCGGCCGACTGCGGTCAATCTGCGCTGGGCGCTCGATGAAATGCGTGGGACACTTGGCTCTCTTCCCGAAAGCGAGCGCGCTGCTGCGGCCTTCCGCAAGGCCGAAGAGATCTGCGATTCAGACGTTGAGACCAACCGGATGATCGGCGTGCATGGTCTCGAGATCGTCAGGAAGATCGCCGCAACCAAGAAGCCCGGCGAAGCCGTCAACATTCTCACCCATTGCAATGCCGGATGGCTGGCGACTGTGGATTGGGGCACCGCCACCTCTCCGATGTATCACGCGGTCAACGCAGGCATTCCCATTCATGTCTGGGTCGACGAGACGCGTCCGCGCAACCAGGGCGCCCAGCTGACCAGCTGGGAAATGAACAGTCATGGCATCCCGCATCACCTCATCGTCGACAATGCCGGTGGGCATTTGATGCAACACGGCCAGGTCGACATGGTCATCGTCGGTACCGACCGGACGACCGCAACAGGCGATGTCTGCAACAAGATCGGCACCTACCTGAAGGCCCTGGCTGCATTCGACAACAATGTGCCGTTCTATGTCGCGCTTCCATCAAGCACGATTGACTGGACGGTGAACGACGGCGTTCGCGAAATTCCCATTGAGGAACGCGATGACCGCGAGGTCACCCACGTCTTCGGCCGTCTTGAAGATGGCAGTGTCACCTCGGTGCAGATTTCGCCTGATGGCACGCCTGGCGGCAATCCCGCCTTCGACGTGACGCCGGCACGCCTCGTCACCGGCCTGATCACCGAGCGGGGAGTGGCAGAGGCGACACGCGAGGGTCTTTTGGGTCTGTTTCCGGAACGCCGCAGCGCCGCCTGAGCATTTCTCGCCTGAGAGGCAATTGTCTCAGGCGAGTTCCAGCATGGCGGCGGCACAGCTCTGGTTCGTCACCACATGGGTGGCGTATCCGCCCCTGATGGCGGCAACGGCTGCGGGCACGCGTTCCTCGCCCACCGAGACCAGAATGCCCATGTCACGGTGGCGCAGTTCTTCGAGTTCGATGCCCATCATGCGGTGATCCAGCGGACCGCTAACCGGATCGCCCTTGGCGTTGATGAAGCGACCGCACAAGACCCCGACCGCGCCATTGGCGATATAGTCCTCGAGTTCGAGCTGGGTTGCCACGCCGCTGGAGGCGACATGACTATCGGGATTGCACGAGCCCACGGCGAACAGCGTCTTGTTGCAATGGCTGATGGCGTGGAGCTGCTTTTCGATCAACGATTCCGCGCGCAAGGTGGCCGCAATCTCCGCCGTGCTCAGGATTGCGGGCACGTGCAGGTTGATGCACTTGGCTGAAAATTTTCGCGCCACATTGGATGAACACACATCGGCGGAAAAGCCGTAAGGGGTCGCCATGGAGCCAACCAGTTGCAGCACTGTGAGATCCGGAATGGTGGTCTGTTCAAGCCGCTCGGCGACATCGTAGATGGTCTTGCCCCAGGCAACACCCAGCCGGTCGCCGGGTTCGAGAAGACTTGGCAGCCAGTCCGCCGCACCCCGGATGATCCGGCTCGCATGATCGTCCTGACCTTCAGTGCCGTCGGGAAGGATATAGGCTGCCTTGAGGCCGAAGCGGTCACGCAGTTCGAGCGCGGCGCGATGGGTGTTGAAGGCTTCGGGTGATAATTTGGTGTGGATGTAGCCGCGTTCCCGGGCTTCCTGCAGATAGTTTACGACCGTGGCGCGCGACACCAGCAGCCTGTTGGCTATTTCGCTCTGGTTCAGCCCGTCATGGTAATAAAGCCAAGCTGTTTCGACGACGATGTCTTCGCCGCTGATCTGTTTGGTAGAGCGCCTTGTCGGGTTCTGCGGCATTTCAATCCATCCCCAATATATACATTTGACAATAGCTTGTGACTTTTGTCAAATGGGGCAAGTTCACACGGGCAGGAGATGGTAATGCGGCAAAACAGATGGAATGACAAGGAAGCCCAGGCACGGATCGATGCTGCGGGTGCTGATCCGGCAGACCGGACGCTGGCGCTCAGGGTCTATTCCTCACGGATTATCGGCTCGGACCCGGATCTTGTCATGCATGGCGGCGGTAACACTTCGGTCAAGACCGAGCGCCGGGATCTGTTCGGCGTCATGCAGCCCGTGCTGCACGTCAAGGGCAGCGGCTGGGATCTTGACACGCTCGAGGCCCCGGGTCTGCCGGGCGTCCTGCTCAATCCGCTCCTGGAGATGCGCAAGCTCGAGGCTCTGTCCGATGAGGACATGGTCAACATGCAGCGCTCCAACCTGCTTGATTCCTCCGCCCCCAATCCGTCGGTTGAAACCCTGCTGCATGCCTTCCTGCCGCACACCTTTGTCGACCACACCCACGCGACGGCATTTCTGGCATTGGCAAACCTGCCGAATGCTGAAGCAGCGATCCGCGAGATCTTCGGTGACCGGTTGGCAGTGGTGCCCTACATCATGCCCGGCTTCGCGCTGGCCAAGAAGGCAGCGGAAGTGTTTGACGCTCATCCCGAGTGCGAAGGGCTGATCCTGCTCAAGCATGGCCACTTCACCTTCGGTGCGACGGCCAAGGAGAGCTATGACAAGGTCATCGAACACACCAACATGGTCGAGGAGTGGCTCGCGGCGCAAAACGACGGCCGCAAGTTCGATTGCACCGTGAGCCGCAAGCGTATGGTCGCCGATCCGGTTTCCGCAGCATCCGTCCTGCCAGCTCTGCGCGGCGCCATCGCGCGCCTGCGTGGTGAGCATAACAAGGCTGGACCCAGGCCTGTGGTGATGGACATCAGGGGCGGCGAGGTGATCGACACCTTTTTGAGCCGAAGTGATCTAATGGATCTCGCGCAACGCGGTGTGGCCTCGCCCGATCACGTCATCCGTACCAAGGGCCGCATGCTGGTTCTGGGCAAGGATGACCTTGCCAAAGGTCTCGCCAGCATTGACGCCAAGGTCGAAGAATTCGCCGAAGCTTACCGGGTGATGTTTGACGCGCAGTTCAAACGGGTTGGTGGCGGCAAGGTCATGCTTGAGCCGCATCCTTGCGTGGCCTGGATCGAAGGTGTCGGCATTGTCGGCATTGGCAAGGACGCGTCTGCCGCGTCAGCTGCGGCCGATATCGCTGAGCAGACCGTCGAAGTAATGAGCCAGGGCGAGGCCGCGGGCGGTTTCCGTCCCATCGGGCCTGATGATCTGTTCGACCTGGAATACTGGTCGCTGGAGCAGGCCAAGCTGTCAAAGGCCGCAGCCAAGCCCTTCGCCGGGCAGATTGTTGCCGTCACTGGCGGTGCTGGCGCCATAGGACTCGCAACCGCAAGGGCCTTTGCCCGCGAGGGTGCGGCAGTGGCGCTGATCGATTTCAATCCGGAAGCCTGCAAGGCTGCAGCCGCCTCAATCGGATCGAACTGCCTTGCTGTTGTCGCGGATCTCACGGCAAAGGGCGCCGCCGACAAGGCCGTGGCCGAAATCGTCGAACGCTTCGGTGGTCTTGATATTCTTGTTTCCAATGCAGGTGCCGCCATTCAGGGCATGCTTCTCGACCTTGATGACGAAACACTTCGCTCGAGTTTCGAGCTCAACTTCTTCTCCCATCTGGCCATGGCAAAAGCCGCAGCGAAGGTGTTTGCGGCGCAGGACCATGGCGGGCAGATGCTGTTCAACGTGTCCAAGCAGGCCGTCAATCCGGGCAAGGGCTTTGGTGCCTACGGGCTCCCGAAAGCCGCCACCTTCTTCCTCGTCAGGCAATTGGCGCTGGAGCTTGGCGGCTCGGGCATCAGGGTTAATGGCGTCAACGCGGACAGGATCCGCTCCGGCCTCTTGACCGATGATTTCATCAAGTCGCGTGCCGAGGCGAGGGGAATTTCCGCATCCGACTATATGGCAGGCAACCTGCTGAAGGCCGAGGTCGAGGCGCATCATGTGGCAGACGCCTTTGTTGCGCTGGCCAGATCAGAGCGGACCACGGCCCATGTCATCACCGTGGACGGCGGCAACATCGAGGCCGCCTTGCGCTGAGCATGGATTAAGCCACCAAGGTAAGGCGAACGGCCGCAATAGCCCGACACTGACAGGGCAGGTGAGGCGGCAGATATGGCTTTGCGAAAGGCCAAACGCCAGTCTCGTTGGCCAGGTCAGACCATCTGACTTTGCGGTCAGTTGCTGCCGGTCTCAGTGATCTGCTCTGAGCATATTCAGGTCAAACTGGCCGGATACCACCAGAAGCTGGGCTGCCAGAATGCTTGCCTGAGCCGCAAGTTGGAGCGCTGTGCGCTCTGACGTCGAAAGTGCAGTTTCCGCCCGTATCGCCTCATCCAGGCTTCCAAAGCCTTTTACAAAACGGTTTCGCGCGGCATCGGCACTTTTCTTGCGCGCGGTCACTTCCCTGTCGGCTTCACCTCGCATTGCAAGTATTGACGTAGTCAAAGATCAGGACGTCCTGGCGACCGGAAAGCGCGCCGAGGCCCGGGGTGCCGTTGTTGTCGCCCCCCATGATGATGACATTGCCTGTTGTCGGATCAATCGACATGTTGGAGCAGAAGATATTTGTCGCAGTTGTGTTGGGCAGCGTGCGGTGAACATTGGTCACTGGGTCCCAGAGATCGTAGACGAATTGACCGCCTTGCATGCCTTGCTCGGTGCTGCCGAATGACAGCACATTGCCGTCTGGCAAGACGATGGAATGCAATGGAATAATTGGCCAGCTGAGCAGATCGCCCCATTCGCCATTGCCCTCGTTATCTCTATCACCAAGCGTAATCATGAAAAATACCCCTAAAAACTGTCAACCCGTATCAAAATGATGCACGCATAGGTGATCAAAAAGTAGCGACATATACAAATTGAAAACAGTTTTTTGGTTAAGTGTTGATTCTAGTGAAAATTGTAACGAATATTGTAAAAAAGCGTTTATACAAAATGGAGATACTGCAATAATTCTCCGCTTAGGATTAAGTTTGTCCAAGAAAGTTTAGATATATTGAAATAATATTTTCTATCGGATTCAGACGAAAGTAAAAGTTCGTATTGCAGGAAAACTATTTTACGTCTTGTTCATGGTTGAAAGGCGGCGCGGACATAATGGGCGCAGTCAGGCTCATTGATGGTCTTGAGTCCGATGTTGTTCGGCGAATTATCACATACCGATAGCTGGTCCCGACGGTTTCGACGCGGCTGGGCTTCAGTTCCCGCTTGCTCTTGGGGTTGAAGAGGCCTGTGCCAAAGTCAGGCTTCTACAATGGCTCTTTTGACGAGCGGGCGACCGCAATGCGATGCCTAAAGGCTGAATTGGCTCGTAACACGGCGCAACACCACATCCCTCAGTAAGTAACGACGCACTTCGTTTGAGGCGCCGCTATGTTACAGGCTTCCCATGGAGGATGCGTTTGCGGGCTGACCCATTCAGTGCAGGTCATTCAGTCCGGGGCAGGTGATAAAGCTACTACTTGCCGTCCTGTTGTTTTTCCGCATTGCGCGAAAGCCATTCCCAATCGATCGAGCCTTCTTGCGCCTTGTGAAAATACTGGCTCGCAACCAGCCAACCTTTGACGGGCCGCAGTGGCGGAACGCAGGTGAGAAGCATCAGGGGGACTGTCGTCACAAAGTGGACCCACCACGCCGGTTCGTAATTGATCTGAAGCCAAAGCGCGAAAATCGTGCTTGGTATACAGGCGAACATCATGATGAAGAATGCCGGGCCGTCCGCCGGATCGGCAAAGGAATAATCGAGCCCGCAGACTTCGCATTCCTTGCGCAGCTTGAGAAACCCCTGAAAGATATGCCCCTGCCCACAGCGCGGGCAGTGCCCCAGCATGCCGGTCTTGACTGGCGGGAGTGGTGGCCATTCTTGTTCTGTAGACATTGCACATCCTTTCATGTCCGGCGCTCAGGCAAGGTGACTGTTGCGGATTTGAGCAATCGGGCGGGCATGGCTTTCTGGTTGATCGCAGCTGAGTCGCTGCCTCGTTCATTCAATTTGGTATTGTATGTATATTATATGCACTTAATGTCAATGACATGTATGGATTTCTGGCAGTCGTCTGTGCTGACGTCAAACAACCAGAGAGGAAAACGCAGGAGACTGATTGAGAAGATCGGCAATGATCCGCAGGCTCTGCGACAGCTCGTCCCGGGTCTCCGGCGCACCAAGGCCCAGCCGAACCGCCTCCGGGGGTGAAGCAAGCGCAAAGGCGTCGCTGGCAACCACGCCAATACCGGCCGACCGCAGGCGCGAAGCGAATTCGCCGCGCGTCCATGCTGGCGTCATGGTCAGCCAGATATGGAAGCCCTCCGGATCAGCGCGGATGAATTCCTGTGGCAGGATCCCGGTTGCAATAAGCTGGCGGGCGGCCGTCTCCTGCCTGATTGCCGCAACAACGGCTTCGGCGGTTCCGTCATCGATCCAGCGGGAAGCAATGGCGGCGGTCAAGGGCGAGGCCATTGATGCCGTAGCCCGAACTGCGCCATTCAATCGTGCCGCTGCGCGCCCGTCGGGAACCACCAGGTAGGCTATGCGCAACGCTGGCGCGATGCATTTTGCGAGGCCTGCGATATGATAGACAAGTTCAGGCGCAAGGGCTGCCAGCGGCGGTATCGGATCGACCGGAAGCGCCCCATAGGCGTCGTCTTCGATGATCGGCACCTGATATCGCCGTGCTATTTCAACAAGCGCATGACGCCTTGAAAGCGACAGGCTTGCCGTCGTCGGGTTCTGGAGTGTCGGGTTGCAGTAAAGGGCCTTGGGCTTTGATTCTGCGCAAATTTTCTCGAAAGCTTCAGGAATGATGCCGTCATCGTCAATCGGGACGGTGGCAAGTTCAATTCTGAGATGAGAGGCAACTGAACGGAAGCCGGGATAGGTGAGGGCCTCCACGCATATTGTGTCTCCCGGGGCTGCGAGAACTCCCAAAACCGCAACCAGTGCGCCCTGTGCGCCAGGGCAAATGACAACGCGCTCTGGCGTCACGTCCTCAAGGCGAGAGGAGAGCCATCGCGCCCCGGATTCGCGGTCTCTGCCCGCACCTCCTGCCTCCTGGTAGCGCATCAGCAAATCGATGCCGCCGGTCGATTCCAGCTTGCCGATGCCATCCCACATACGCGCCACAAGGCCAGGGTTATCAAATCGTGGCGGCAGGTTCATACTCATGTCCACGAGACCGCTTGGGACGGAATTGTTCACATCAAGACGCTTGCTTTTGACATAAGTGCCTTGGCCAACCCGTCCCTCCACGAGCCCGCGTCTGCCTGCTTCGGCATAGGCACGGCTAACGGTGGTAAAATCGATCTTGAGGGCCTCTGCCAAGGCGCGTTGGGGCGGAAGACGAGCGCCAGCGACCAGTCTTCCCGACAGGATATCGGCTGAAAGGGCATCGGCAATCGCCAGGTAGACCGGCCCGTCAGCCTTGCGGATCCCAGGGCTCCAGATTGTCGGAATGTAATCATTCTCCATAGCCGCACCTTTGGTTTGAAATTATATGGATATTGTATGCATTTTTGTCAGTTTGCAAGTTCGGCGGTTACCCCATAACGGAAATGATTCCGAAAAAGGAGCCAGTCAATTGAGGCTGCCAGTGTGCAGCGCCGCATTGCGTGAAGCTTCGTGACGGGACGGCTATGGAAGGGCCATCTGCGTATGTTGTTACGTGTCAAACATAAGAAGACTTCGGAGGTGACCTGATCATGACATGTAGCGACACGAAATGACGGCTGTGACAACAATTATCGTGCAGAAACTGCGCCAAAGGCTGGAGCGACGGGGAAGACTCGCAGCTGCCGGTACGCCCGATGCCTTGTCTGCCCGCGTGATCGCATCGGCGGGTTTCGAAGCAATTTAGATGACCGGCCTGCGTGCCACGGCCAGTCGACTGAGGGCAATCCGGTGCCAATGGCCTTTGGCGAGGTCTATACCGCGCTCTCCTGCGGCGCCTCCGTCCAGTCCAGCGAGGCAATTGGCGATATCGTTTATACGACTGTCCGCGAGTTCGGTGGAACGATCTCGGCCGAGCATGGTATTGGGCTGCTCAAGAGGCCTTATCTGCACTACAGTCGCAACCCGCAGGAACTGGCGCTGATGCGGCGGCTCAAACCGGCCTTGGATCCCGGTAAACTGCTTAACCCTGTAAAGGTACTGGACTTGATGGAAGGCGATACGAAATGAACCCGTTCAAGGCGCGAATGGCAAGAGACGGCATGGTGACGGCCGCATGGGCCGAACTCGGCAATGCCGATGTGGCTGAAATCATGGTGCGTCACGGTTGGCCTACCATTGTTATTGATGGCGAACACGGAATCGGCGAGCTGGAGGTTTGGGTTGGTATGGCCCGTGCCATCGAAGCGGCGGGTGGCGAAGTGGTGCTGCGCTTGCCGGACGGCTCGGACACAACGGTCAAGCGTGCCATCGACAGGGGCTTCCGCAATTTCATTGTGCCAATGGTCAATTCGGCAAAGCAGGCTCAGTCAATCGTCGACTCGTTCCGCTATCCGTCGCGCGGCAAGCGCGGCTATGCGGCACCGATCATACGTGCGTCGGACTGGGGAGTTCGGACTGGCTATGCATTGGATGAGGCACATGATGACGTGGTCATCATGCTCCAATGTGAACATGTTGATGCGGTTGCGAACCTCGCCGAGATAGTCGCGGTTCCAGGCATCGACGCGATCTTCATCGGACCCAACGATCTTGCCGCATCCGCGGGCCACCTTGAACGAATGGACCACGCCGAAGTGCAGGCACTGCTCAAACAGATCGAGGCGGTGACCGCCAAGGCTGGGATGCCATTGGCGACAATTGTCGGCGCCGGTCGCAGTTGGGCCGATCTTGAGCGATTGGGTTATCGCTTTGCCGTCGGGGTCAATGACGTGTCGATGTTGATCGACAGCGCGCGGCGTCTGGCAGCCGAGCGCGATGGAATGACAGGTCCGACGTCGGATGCCGGGTACTGAAGAAGCAAAGAGGTGCTAACTCTGGAGCGTGTGCCGGGGAGAGCGGGGCAAGGTCAGTCCCGCCGAAGAGCGGAAGCTTTGTTTTCGAGACCTCGCTCGCTGATATCAGTAAGGTCTGCGATTACCGCCAGTTGCTGGAGGCCTAGGCAGCAAGAGCAGCGCTCGCACCCTACCTCGCCCTTTGGGCATTCTAGCAGTGGTCTCGGCAACCGCTGTGCCCTAAGGCTTTGGTCTGAAAAAGGTGGCCCTTTCCGACCGGGGCAGAAAATAATAGACCGGTTCGCAGTGCACGAGCAGTGAGAAAGCCAGGAGATTGACTTCATGAAGACATCGATCGCGACCGTTTCCATCAGTGGCGACTTCGAAGGCAAGCTTGCCGCCATCGCTGGTGCGGGGTTTGATGCCATCGAGATATTCGAAAACGATTTCCTCGCGTTTGATGGAAGTCCGGCCGAAGTTGGTCGCATGGTGCGCGATCGGGGTCTTGTCGTGAGCCTCTTTCAGCCCTTCCGGGATTTTGAGGGCATGCCTGAGCCATTTCGCACCCGCAATTTCGACAGGGCGGAACGCAAGTTCGACCTGATGGGCGAACTCGGCACTGACCTGATGCTGATCTGCTCCAATGTTTCGCAAGTCTCACTGGGCGGCATAGACCGAGCAGCGGCGGATCTGCGCGAACTTGGCGAACGCGCGGCGCGGCGTGGTCTGCGCATCGGCTTCGAGGCTCTGGCATGGGGGCGGCATATCAATGATCATCGTGATGCCTGGGAAATCGTCCGGCGCGCCGATCATGCCAATGTCGGCATCATTCTCGACAGCTTCCACACCCTCGCGCGCAAGATCGACGTCAATTCCATCCGCGCAATTCCCAGTGAGAAGATTTTCATCGTTCAGCTGGCGGATGCACCGATGATCGACATGGATCTCCTCTACTGGAGCCGCCATTTCCGCAACATGCCGGGGGAAGGCGATCTGCCGGTCACCGATTTCATGCGCGCCGTCGCCGCCACGGGCTATGATGGCTATCTGTCGCTTGAAATATTCAACGACCAGTTCCGTGGAGGATCGGCGCCCGCGATATCGGTCGACGGCCATCGCTCCCTTGTCTATCTGATGGATCAGGTGAAACGGGTCGAACCTGATATTGCCATTGAGTTGCCCGAAATGCCGCCCCGTGCGGCTGTCGAAACTGTCGCCTTCGTGGAATTTGCAACATCGGCGTCGGAACTTCCGGAATTGGAGCAGCTTCTGACCTCGCTGGGGTTTGACAAGACGGCGCGCCACAAAACCAAGGATGTAGCGCTTTATCGCCAGGGCGATATCGTTCTCGTGATCAATACCGACGATAGGGGCTTTTCCAGCTCCTCCCATCTGGTGCACGGCACCAATGCCTATGCGATCGGCTTGAGAGTGGACAACGCCGCCGCCGCTCTCAAAAGGGCAATAGCGCTGGGTGCCGAACCGTTCGAGGAACCGGTCGGTCCTGGCGAGACAGCGTTGCCCGGTATCCGCGGCATCGGCGGCAGTGTGATCTACTTCCTTGATGACGGCGAGGCGCTGGGACAGATATGGGAGACCGAATTCGAGGCATTGCCGGTCCAGGCAGCGAGCGTGACAGCGGGTCTGACCCGGATCGACCACGTTGCCCAAACCGTAAGTTTCGATGAATTGCTGACCTGGCTTTTGTTCTACACGTCGATCCTGGACGCCCACAAAACCCCGATGGTCGACATCATCGACCCTGCAGGCGTCGTGCGCAGTCAGGTGGTGGAGAATGATACCGGGACTTTGCGCATCACTCTGAACGGTGCGGAAAACCGCAACACGCTTGCGGGGCATTTCATCGCCGAGAACTTCGGCTCAGGGACCCAACACCTGGCCTTCGCGACCCAAGATATTTTCGCCACCGCTGATGCCCTGAAGGATCGCGGCTTCGTTTCGCTTTCCATTTCGCCGAACTACTATGATGACGTCGAGGCCCGCTTCGGCCTGGACCCGGACCTCACTGAAGCCCTGAAATCACGCAACATCCTCTATGACTGCGATGATCATGGCGAGTATTTCCAGCTCTATTCGCCGAGCTACGGGGAGGGGTTCTTCATCGAGATCGTGGAACGTCGCGGCGGATATCGCGGCTATGGCGCGGCCAATGCCATTTTCCGCATCGCCGCGCTGCGCAAGCACCTTCGGCCCGTCGGCATGCCGAGCAAATGAGAAAGGCCTCTCGAGGTCATTAACCCGGGAAGTAACGAGTCGTTTCTTGCTGAGGCTGCGCTGCTAGATCAATCGACCGAGAATATCTGTCAGCTTTGCCACTTCGCTTTCGCCAAGCATGCTGCAGATTGCATCGTCCTGGCTCTGCACGACATCCCGGATCTGCGCCATTCGCTTCCGCCCCAGATCCGTAAGCATCAGATTGACCTGCCGCTGGTCGCTCTTGCCGATCTGACGATGCACAAGCCCGTCCATCACCATACGGTCAACCATTTTGGTCAGCGTCGGCGGGTTCATCAGCACGACCTTGGCCAGTTCACCCATGGTCAGGCCGGATTGGGAATCGAGTGTCTCTAGCACACGCCAGACCTCAACCTGCACGCCGTGGTCCTTGAGGGCGGAGGTCAGGGACTGATGGACAGCTCTGTGCGCCGCAGCCAGAGTGTAGGAGATATAGGACTCGATCGGGTTCTTCATGTCACTTCCATAAATCACGGTGCACAGAAAATAGTTGACTTGGAAATTAATTTCAATTGCAATGACGAAAATCCCGCGCACGATGCTGAAAAAGGGAAATTCAAATGGAGTTTTCCCGGGCCACGGTTGCTTTCCCGGCAGAGCTGAACGACCTGCGAGACTGGGCCATGGTGAGCTCGGCCGGCTTCTACCGCGTAGCTCTGCTGATCCCCATGTGCGGATCTGCCGGCCTTTGGGCACCGTCGTGCATTTCTTCCGCTCAACTGGCTGTTGAAGAGATCAATCGCGAGAACGGGATCGGCGGCAGGCAGGTGCAACTGATCATGATCGACTCCGCGCTGGAGGCGAAGGTCCCGGTCGAGGAAGTCGTCAATGACCTGATCGAGGCCGGCGCAATCGATGCGATCGTCGGCATGCATATCAGCGCGATCCGACAGCGGCTGAGCAAGGTGGTGCGCCAGCGGGTGCCCTATATCTACACGCCGCTTTACGAAGGCGGCGAAAACACGCCCGGGATATTCGCAATCGGCGAGACACCGCAGGAGCAGCTGGGCCCAGCCATGGAAACGCTGCAGAAGCAGTTCCGGCCCAAGCGATGGGCGCTGATCGGCAATGATTATGTCTGGCCGCACACGTCGCATTCCTATGCGAAACTCAAACTGAAGGAATTGTCCGTCGGATTGAGCTACGAACGCTATCTGCCGTTCGGCGTCCGCAACATGGCGCATTTTGTCGACGAGATAGCTCATTCCGGAGCTGAAGCAGTGCTCATCTCCCTGGTGGGCCAGGACGCAGTCACGTTCAATCGCGCATTCGGGGCGGCTGGACTTGATGAGAAGATGATCCGGTTGTCTTGCTGCATTGAGGAGAATGGTTTGCTGGCCTGTGGCAGCCGCAACCTCAAGCGGTTCTTCTCCTCTGCAAGCTATTTCGGCACTTTGAAAACGGAAACCAACTGCGCCTTCAAGGAAAGTTACTACGGATTGCACGGCGACAAGGCTCCGGTGCTCAATGCTATCGGACAGTCGACCTATGAGGGTGTGCATTTTCTCTCGGCGCTGATGGAGAACAAATCAGGCGATTGGCGCGAGCGGAGCGCGGTGCCCTCAATCGACTTCAGGTACAAGAGCGTCAAGCGAAATTCTGGCCCGAAACGGCCGGTCGAGCGTGCACCGATTTACTTGGCGCGGGCCGATGGGATCATGTTTGAAGTGATAAGGCAGATATAAAACAATAGGTTACCAGATTAATTGAATTGGAAAACATTTTACTTGAAAAGGAAAATGAATTTCTCCATGGTGGATTGAAGCCTATACCTCCGGTCAAGAAGGAGGACGGCGCCCGTCACGCCACTGGGAGATCTGGCCTTGGTCTGGTTTTTTTCGCTGCTCGCTCTTCTGCTTCTGCTGATCATCGCGATCTGGTTCCTGCAGCGCTATTACGCCAAGGCGACGCTCGAGACGGCGCTTGTCCGTACCGGTCTGGGCGGCAGGCGTGTCGTGATCGACGGTGGCTGTTTCGCTCTGCCAATCCTGCATCAAGTCCAGCGGGTCTCTATGGGTTCGGTGACTTTCCCGGCCCACCGCAAGGGACGCGAATCCCTTCTGACAAAAGACCAGTTGCGCGCCGACATCGAAATGGAATTCGAGCTCCGGGTTGAGCCAACACCTGAAGGTATCGCAACCGCAGCCCAGGTTCTGGGGTCCCGGATCGCTCGGGGCGGTGATGCGATCCGCGACGTGGTGGGTGGTGCCCTGATCAACGCGATGCAGGACGCTGCCGCCAAGCGCAATCTGGCTGAAATCCACCTCGACCGCTCTGGCTACACATCGGAAGTGACAGCCTCGGTCGCCGAACATGCTGCGCGTCTGGGTCTGGCAATGGTGTCGACCTCTCTGGTCAGTGTTGATCAGAGTGATCTCAGTCAATTGAACGAAGGCAACGCCTTCAACGCTCAGGGCATGCGGCGGCTGGCCGAAATGGTCGCCGAGCAGCGCAAGGCGCGGGTTCAGGTCGAGACCGAGACCGAGATCGCCATCCGCGAAAGCCGCCTGGCCCAGCACCAGAGACAATTGGAGCTGCAGCGCGCCGAACAGGAAGCTGACATCGCCCAGCAGGAACATCTCAGCCGCATGCAGTCGGAAGCTCGCGCCCGTTCCGATCAGGCTGAGGCTCAGTCTGAATTCGCATCGGAGCAGGCACGGATCGAAAAGACCCAACGGGTAAAAGCAGCCCAAGTTGCCAATGATGAAGCGCTGCGGCGGGCGGAAATGGCAGCCGTCCTGGCTCTCGAGGAGACCCGGATCGACAATGAGGTTCAGCTTGCCAAGCGCCGGATCGACGAATCCTCGACCAAGGCTGCGGAAGAAGATGCGCGTGCGCAGGTGCTGCTCGCCGCAGAACGTGTGCAGGTGCAAAAGGAGCGCGCCGTCGCCGAACGCGAACAGGAGATTTCCGGCCTCAGGCAGAAGAAGGACATTGCTCTCGAAGATCAGCGTGTGCAGAGCGACGTGGCAACCATGCTGGCCAAGGCAAAGGCCGAGGCTGCCGTCGCCAAGACAGTTGCCGAGACACAGCAATTGCGAATGGAAGCCGAGGCTGCAGGTCGCAATGCGCTCAACCAGGCAGAAAATACCCTCAGCGATGCAGTCATCAGGATGCGCCTTGAGGAGCGCAAGCTCGACCGCATGCCAGAAATCATGACCCAGATGATGAAGCCCGTCGAAAAGATCGACTCGATCCGCATCAACCAGATCAGCGGCATGGGTGGCGGAACGGGCAGTGGCGGCACCGGGGTAGATAACGCCTTTGGTGCGGCGATGGACCAGATCCTCGGAATGGCCGTGCGTCTGCCCGCAATGAAGCAGATGGGTGAGGAAATCGGGCTGGATTTTGACGCCAACCTGGCTGGCCGTACTGCGGACTATGCCCAGAGAACCAAGCAAAAAGACAAAGAATGATGCCCCCAAACAAGGCTGCCTAACCGCAACCAACTCCATGGAAGGAACACGACATGTCGATGAACAGACGCCATTTTCTTGCCACCGCCGCCGCTGCAACCGGCGCAGTCATGCTGC
Organism: Hoeflea sp. AS60; assembly: GCF_038900115.1. Lineage (NCBI taxonomy): Bacteria > Pseudomonadati > Pseudomonadota > Alphaproteobacteria > Hyphomicrobiales > Rhizobiaceae > Hoeflea > Hoeflea sp. AS60. Next base: position 1,904,590 of record NZ_JBBMQP010000001.1, read on the forward strand.
CACGAGCCGTCATGGCCGCCGATACCATCAAGCTCGGCTCGATCCTTGACGCTTCGGGCATATTTGATGCCTATGGCAAGTCGATGGACATGGCGATGCGCCTGGCTTTGAGCCAGATCAACGATGCTGGCGGCTTGCTGGGCAAGAAGGTCGAGATTGTTTCCTATGACACCCAGTCCGACATGGCGCTCTATTCTCAATACGGCCAGCAATTGGTCCGGGAGGACAAGGTCGACGTGGTTCACGGCGGCATCCTGTCCGCTTCCCGCGAGGCTATCCGCCAGATCATGCACAAGAACAAGACGCTGTATTTCTACAACGTCCTTTACGAAGGCGGCGTGTGCGACCGCAACATCTTCATCAACGGCGTCACGCCTGCCCAGCAGGCCGAAGCGCTTGTGCCGTACGCGATGGGGAAATCCGGCAAGAAGGTCTACATCGTTGCTGCTGACTACAATTACGGACAGATCACCGCGCGCTGGCTGCAGAAGTTTGTTGCCGACAATGGCGGCGAGACGGTCGGCGTTGATTTCTTCCCGCTAGATGTGTCTGATTTCGGTTCGACAATCGCAAAGATCCAGACCGCAGGTCCTGATCTGGTGATCGCACCGCTGGTCGGCGGCGCGCACCTCTCGTTCTTCCGGCAATGGGCTGCGGCCGGCATGAAGGATCGCATCGCGCTGGCGTCAACCACTCTGGGCGTTGGCAATGAACACAAGGTTCTGACTGCCGAAGAAGGCAACGGGATCATGGTTGCCTACAATTACAGCCAGGAACTCGACACTCCCGAAAACACAGCGTTCAAGGCTGCATGGGCGGCTGCCTATGGTGACTCCAACTCCATGCACGAGCTGGCCGTTTCCAACTATCACGGCGCACTCACCTGGGCCGAAGGCGTGCGTCTTGCGGGTTCGATCGAACATGATGCGGTCGTGGAAGCTCTCGAAACCGGCATTTCGATTACCGGCCCCGGCGGCAAGGTTACGGTCGACCCGAAGACCCATCACGCCATCCTCGATGTCCACCTGATGGAATTCGAAAATCAGGGCATGCGCGTCGTCGAAACGCTGCCGCAGCGTCAGCCGATCGACACCCAGGCTGTCTGCGATCTCAGCGCCAATCCGGATGACAACACCCAGTACGAAATCCAGATCTGACGCAGCCGCGATAAACCGGTGGGGCACCCGCAGGGCGGCCCCACCTTTCAATCCCGTTCCCCCGCTTCCTTCCAAGGCCTCCGACCCATGGATCTGGTATTCGTCATCATCGTCGAAATGCTCTACGCGGTCGCCTCGCTGGTGTTGATCAGCGCCGGGCTCGCCGTGGTGTTCGGCATGATGAAGATCATCAATCTTGCCCATGGCGAGTTCATGATGATGGGCGGCTATGTGACGATTACGGCAGTCACTCTGGGCGCCAATGTCTTTGTCGCCATGCTCATCATCGCGCCCCTTGTTGTCGGCCTGATCGGGCTGGTGGTCGAACGACTTGTGATCCGCCATCTCTACGGTCGGCTGGTCGATACCATGCTGGCGACCTGGGGGCTGAGCCTGTTCTTTATCGGCCTCGCCACGATGATCTTCGGCAACACGACCACGGGAATCTCCACGCCGATTTCTGGGTTCACGGTCGGAAACTACCAGGTCAACGGCTATAATTTTTTCATCATCCTGGTCGCGATCCTTTTGCTTTGCCTCATGTATGCGGTACTCAAGGGAACCCGGCTCGGGCTGATTGCGCGCGGCGCGATGCAACTGCCTGAGATGGCTGCAGCTTTGGGCTACAGTCCAGAGCGGATCTACATGGCAACGTTCTTTTGCGGCTCGGCCCTGTCTGGACTGGCCGGGGCAATCCTCGCGCCCCTGGTTGGCCTCGTGCCTACCTCCGGCGGGGCCTATATTGCAAAGGCCTTCATCACGGTCATCGCGGGCGGCCCGTCGCTGATCACCGGCTTGATGGTCAGCTCGGGCCTCTTCGGCTTCGTCAGCCAGATCTTCACCTTTGCGGTCTCGCCGGTCATCGGAGAGGTGGCGCTGTTGGTGGCTGCGGTGGTCTTGCTCAGGCTCTTGCCGCAAGGCGTGACCGGTAAATTTTTCCGGGGCAGGATGTGATGGCTTCGTTCTGGGCAAAAGAGGTGCCGGCCACTGTCCTTGTCGCAGCGCTGCTTATCTGGATCATGCCAATGATGATCGGTACCTTCACGCTGACCGTGCTGATCATCTACGGAATGCTTGGCTTCAGCCTTGGTTTGATCTGGGGCTTTGGCGGCATCCTGTGCTTCGGGCAGGCGGCATTTTTCGGATTGGGAGCTTACACTTACGCCATCGCCGCCATCAATATCGGGGACAGCACCATTCCGATGTTGCTTGCGGTTCTGGTGCCGGCCGTCTTTGCTGCCCTGCTCGGCGCAATGATGTTTTATGGGCGGTTGACGGATGTATATCTTGGCGTGATCACGCTGGTCGTCACGCTGATCCTGTTCAAGTTCATCAACTCGACCGCTGGTCCCGAATACGTGATCGGCAAGGCCCGGCTCGGCGGCTTCAACGGCATCCCGGGGTTTCAGACCCTGAATGTGCCCGGACGGCCCAACGACTATATCTTTGGTGATCCGTTCTATTACGTCTGCGCGGTCCTCCTTCTCATCGTTTACCTGCTGGTCAGTTGGCTGCTGAAGTCATCTTTCGGGCGGGTCGCTGTCGGCATTCGCGAAAACGAGACCCGGGTTGCGTTGATGGGCTATGATGTGAGCGCGAGGAAGACGGTGCTTTTTGCCATCGGCGCGGCAATTGCCGGACTGGCAGGCGCCCTGTTTGCCAATTGGGGCGAGATCGTCACACCCAATCTTTTCAGTCTCAGTCAGACGGCGGAGATCATCATCTGGTGCATCGTCGGCGGGCTGGGGACCCGTTTTGGCCCGATCGTTGGCGCGGCCGGGCTCGCCTATCTCAAGTTCCTGCTTGGTCAGCAAAGCATGATTGACAACACGCTGCTGACCGGAATCATTCTCGTTCTTTTCGTGCTCTTCCTGCCCAAGGGACTTGTCCCTGCCGTCGTATCCCTGTGGCGCATCAGCTTTGGCCAGCGCCGCAAGATCCGCAAGCATGGCGCGCGCCGCATCCGCAGAGGAGGCGTTGGCAATGGCTGAAATCGTGCTCGAAACGGTCGGTCTCACCATGCGCTTTGGTGGCGTTGTCGCTGCCGACAATGTCGACTTCAAATTGAAGGCCGGAGAACTGCGCTGCCTGATCGGTCCGAACGGGGCAGGCAAGTCGACATTCTTCAAATGCGTGACAGGACTTCTGGCGCCGACCGGCGGGCAGGTGTTCATGCGCGGGCATGAAACCACCGGCTGGAACCCGCATCAGGTCGCAGCCCTCGGGGTTGGGATCAAGACGCAAGTGCCCAACCTGATGGATGGTCTGGATGTCTATGAGAACATCTGGATGGCGGCGCGACGGTTTCTGCCGATGCAGGACGCGATGCGCAAGGCGTCCGAAGTCATCGAGCGCTTGGCCCTCGGCCCGATTGCGCGGACCGAGCTTGGGCGGCTGGCCCATGGTGAGAGGCAACGGGTTGAGCTGGGGCTGGTGGTTGCCGCAGATCCCTGGCTGGTACTCCTTGATGAACCCGCCGCAGGCATGAGTGCCGACGATGTCGAGCGGATGAGCGCCATTATTCGCGAAATGACCCGCACCGCAGCCGTGGTCATCGTCGAACATGACATGCAGTTCATTCGCTCGATTGCCAGCACCGTGACCGTTTTCCATCAGGGCACGGTGCTGATGGAGGATAATGTCGACCGTGTCATGGCCGATCCCACGGTACGCAACGTCTACTTGGGAAAGAAAGCTTGACCATGCCCGAGGACCAGAAGATCTCCCTGGATATCAAGAGCCTTTCAGGCGGGTACGGCAAGGTTCCGATCCTGCACGGGATAGAGTTCTCCGTGGCCGAGAACGAGGTTGTGGGCATCCTCGGTCACAACGGCATGGGCAAGTCCACCCTGCTCAAGACCATCATGGGGTTCCTGCCGGCAAGTTCGGGCGCCGTCAGGTTTCACGGCGTTGAAATCACCCGCCTGTCGCCCAATGAACGTGCCGGGCTTGGCATCGGTTACGTGCCGCAGGGACGCGGGATCTTTCCGCAGCTGAGCGTTCGCGACAATCTTCGTTTTGCCTGGCATGATTATTCCGGCGGCAGCGAGGAAGAGGTGATCGAGACGGTCCTCGCGGATTTCCCGCGTCTGTCTCGCCTGCTGGACCGCATGGGCGGTGCGCTCTCGGGTGGTGAGCAGCAGCTTCTGGCGTTGGCGCGCAGCCTGATGGGTGATCCGGAATTCCTTCTTCTTGATGAACCCACCGAGGGCATACAGCCCTCGATCATCGAGGAAATGTCGGAAACCCTTTTGCGGTTGCGCGAGCGGCGCGGCCTGTCGATCTTGCTGGTCGAGCAGAATTTCGATTTTATCGCCGATCTGTCGGACCGGGTGCTGGTGCTGGAACGCGGCCGGATCGCGGGCGAACTCGGCAAGGCCGATCTGGCCGACCAGGCCAAGGTCGATCAGTTCCTGGGATTCGGCGCCGCGCGCTCGACACGCGGCAATGCAAGTGCTGCGGCGAATGCCAGCCCCACCCCCGCGCCGCCGCCTCACCGGGCACAGCAAAGCCCTGTATCCGCTTCTCTTACTCCCCAGCATTCGGTGACAAGCATGACAATCAAACGTCCCGGCCTTGCGCAGATGCGCGCCATGGCAACCCGTTTCGGCATGAACCTCACGGACGCGGAGCTGGCCGAATACAGCGAGATCATGGAGCCCTACATCCAGGCCTATGACCGCCTCGACGCCATGCCTGACAATCTGCCGGAAGTACGCTATCCGCGCTCGCCCGGCCGCTTTCCCGACCCGTCCGAAAACCAGCTCAACGCCTGGTATGTCAAGACCGAGGTCCGCGGCGCGCCCGACGGTCCATTGCGCGGCAAACGCATCGTGCTCAAGGACACGGTGTGTCTTGCCGGCGTGCCGATGATGAACGGATCGTCGATCATGGAGGGCTATACGCCCGAGATCGACGCCACCATCGTCACCCGGATGCTCGATGCCGGCGCCGTGATTGCCGGCAAGGCCCATTGCGAGAATTTCTGTCTTTCCGGCGGGTCCCATACAAATGCCAAGGGGCCGGTGCACAACCCGTGGAAGCGCGGCTACATGGCCTATGGCTCCTCCAGCGGCTCGGCAGCCCTTGTCGCGGCGGGCGAGGTCGATATGGCCATCGCCGGTGATCAGGGGGGCTCGATCCGCTTGCCGTCCTCTGCCTGCGGTGTCTACGGCATGAAGGCGACCCACGGGCTTGTGCCCTATACCGGTGTCATGCCAGTGGAAATGACCATCGACCACGTTGGCCCGGTCACCTCGAATGTTGCCGACAACGCGCTTTTGCTCGAGGTTCTGGCGGGTGAAGACGGGCTCGACCCGCGCCAATACAAGCCCAGAACCTACCGCTATACCGAAGCGCTGGGCCGGGGCGCGCAGGGGCTGCGCGTCGGCATCCTGAAAGAGGGGTTTCACCGCCCCGAGAGCGAGGCCGATGTCGACGAGAAGGTGTTGGCTGCTGCAAACCGGTTCCGTCAGCTCGGCGCCATGGTTGAGGAAGTCTCGGTGCCCGAGCACCATCTGGCTGTCGATTGCTGGACGGCTATCACGGTTGAAGGCCTGCAGGACCAGATGATGCATGGCAATACGGGCGGCACCAATTATCGCGGCCTGTTCCTGCCATCGATGATCGACCAGATGTCTCAGTGGCGAAACCGTGCAGACGAGCTTAGCCATTCGCTCAAGGTCTGCATGTTTCTCGGAGAGCATTTCCAGACCCAGTATCGGGGCAGGTTCTATGGCAAGGCCCAGAATCTCATGCGCCGGGTGAACGAGAGATATACCGAAGCGCTCAAGCGCTACGACGTGCTGCTGATGCCAACGATGCCGATGAAGCCGCAGCCGATCCCGCCCGCTGATTGTTCGATCAGCCTCTATGTCCAGCGCGCCTTCGAGATGATCGGAAATACCGCGCCCTTCAACGGTGGTCTGCCGGCGATGAGTGTGCCGTGTGGGTTGAGTGAGGGCTTACCTATCGGCATGATGCTTGTAGGCCAAAGTTATGGTGAAATGAAAATTTACCAGGCAGCGCACGCTTTTGAACAAAGTGAAGACTGGCGCAGCATGTAAGGGGGAGAGCGATGTCCATTCTGAACGAAAGCCTGGCAGGACGACTTTCTGATTTCGGCCGGTCCGAAACTCGGCAGGCAACGGAATCGACGGAGCCCGAAAACAACCTGTCCTATGTCCGCGGCGGCACAGAGCTTCCATTGCGTTACAAGACCATTCCGCAACTGTTGCGAGACGCCGTGTCGCTCTTCGGACCGCGCCCGGCGATCATCTGTCCGCAGCAGGACGTTCGCCTCAGTTACTACGAATTTGACCGTGCGGTGGATGAACTGGCATCTGGCCTTCTTGCCATGGGGCTTGAGAAGGGCGACCGCATCGGCATCTGGTCACCCAATCGCTATGAGTGGGTGCTGACCCAGTTCGCCACGGCGCGGATCGGCCTGGTCCTGGTCAATATCAATCCGGCCTACCGGCTATCGGAACTGGAATACGCGCTCAACAAGGTCTCCTGCAAGGCTCTGGTGACCGCACGCACTTTCAAGACCTCCAACTATCTCGAGATGATCACAACGCTTGCGCCGGAGATCCCGGATTGCGAGCCGGGGCGTCTGCAGGCTGCCAAACTGCCGCATCTTCGCGCCGTGATCGTGCTGGGAGAAGTCAGTGAACCGGGGCTCTTCGCTTTTGACCGGGTCCGGACCCTGGGTGGCCCGGCACAGCAGTTGCGGCTGCCGGCGATTGATGCCGAGCTCGGCCCGGACGATGCCATCAACATCCAGTTCACCTCGGGCACGACCGGCCGCCCCAAAGGGGCCACGCTGTCGCACTACAACATCGTCAACAATGCTCGTTTCGTTACTGACCGGATCTCCCTGACCGAAAATGACAGGCTCTGCATTCCGGTTCCGCTCTACCATTGCTTCGGCATGGTCATGGGTGTGCTGGGCGCTGTGAGCAAGGGCGCTGCAATGGTGTTTCCGGGCGAAGCTTTCGATCCTGCGGCAACTTTGGCTGCGCTTGAGGCGGAACGCTGTACCGCAGTTTACGGCGTGCCGACGATGTTTGTGGCGATGCTCGAGGAACTCGAACGTTCGCCGCGCAACCTGACCCAGCTGCGGACCGGTATCATGGCCGGCGCGCCATGTCCGGTGGATGTGATGCACCGCGTGATGGAGCGCATGCACATGCGCGAAGTGACCATCTGCTACGGCATGACCGAAACATCGCCGGTGTCGTTCCAGAGTTTCAGCGATGATCCCGTCGACAAGCGCTGTGAAACCGTCGGTCGCGTCCATCCGCATCTCGAAGTCAAGATCGTCAATGATGACGGGCGGATTGTGCCGATCGGCGTTCGCGGCGAACTGTGCACCCGCGGCTATTCGGTGATGAAGGGCTATTGGGGCGATCCGGACAAGACGGCCGAGGCGATCCGGGATGGATGGATGCACACCGGCGATCTGGCGGTGTTCGACGAACAGGGGTTCTGCTCAATCGTCGGTCGCGTCAAGGACATGATCATTCGCGGTGGCGAGAATGTCTACCCGCGCGAGATCGAGGAATTTCTCTTCAGCCATCCCAAGGTTTCCGAGGTGCAGGTTTTTGGCGTTCCTGACGAAAAATACGGCGAGGAGGTCTGCGCCTGGGTTGTTGCCAAGCCGTCAGTAACTCTTGACGGCGAAGAACTCCGCGCCTTCTGCAATGGCCAGATTGCCCACTACAAGATCCCCCGTCATGTCAGGGTCGTAGAGGCGCTGCCGATGACCATTACCGGCAAGCCGCAGAAATTCGTCATGCGTGACCAGATGGTGGAGATCCTGAAGTCAGCCGGCAGTCCGGCCTGACGCCGCGCTGCCGGCCCCGGATTACCGTCAGCCGACTGCGCATCTCAGAGGTGCTTTCGCTGCAGGTGTCGATCATCATGACATCGTGCGCGCCGCCGGACAGTTTCTCGACCATCAGGGCTGTTTTTAAAGCTTCCTGGGATTGATCTGCCCCCATTGAATTGGTTCACAGCTGTCGTTAGAAAACGTGCGACCACAAATGGCGATCAATCGACCAACACCGTAAGTGATAGTCACTGATGTCAGGCTGACACGAGCGCTGATGCGGATTTGCTGCTTCAAATCACGGGAAGGTAAACCATGACGATTCTCATCCTGGCAGGCGGCTTGCTCGGAGCTGCAGGTGTTGCCTTGTCAGCCTATGCTGCCCATGCGGGTGGCGGCAGCGTCAGCACTGCTGCGCAATTCCTGTTGTTTCACGCGCCCCTTTTTGTTGCGCTGGGCCTTGCTGGAAACCCGGGCCGGATACGCGGCGGCGGTGCTGGTGTTCTGGGGCTTGGGCTCGTGCTGTTTTGTGGCGATCTGCTATTGCGCCATCTTGCCGACACGCGGTTGTTTCCCATGGCCGCTCCTGCGGGGGGAGTAGCGATGATCATCGGTTGGCTGTTGATCGCCGTCTCCGGACTGACACGCAAATCCCGATAAGCAGATTTGCCAGTTCCCCAGCGCATGAAGAGCCTGTTTCCGGGCAGGTCAGAACAAGATAATTGAGCTGGGCAGGACGGTTGCCTGGCCGCGGGGAATGGCCGAGCGATCGTCGTCCCGGCACTTTATGACCTCGCCCGATATCATCCGCCTGGCTGTGATGGTATAGGTGGTATCCCCTGCCGCTCATGAGCCGAGGCCCGTTACAACCCCTTGGGATGAGCCATGAATTCCTCGATGATCTCGAGCGGTGGCTTCACGTAGTCGGAGGTTCGGCTGATGCCGAGCCCGGTCAACTCGCGCAGGCGCACCGCCATCTCGGCCATCTTGACGACAATGGGGATGCCATTGATCACCGGTGCGCCATCAACCCGGTGGTCCTTGAGCTGCGAAAACAGCAGCATGGGAATGCCACCGCCGGGGATGAGCACGTCCACACCCTGATCGACCAGGGGTTTCGACTGCGCCTCGAACAATGCACGGACCTCTTCAAGTCGCTCATCGGAGCCGAAGGCGGACAGGATCTGGCCCGGCTCGAAATCCATGGCGTGGACGCCTGTGACCCGTTCCTTCAAGCCATATTTGCCGATCTGGTGATGGAACCACGGGATGAAACGGCGATTGATGGTGACGATGCCTGAACGCTGTCCGAGCTGGCACGAATGAAGCATTGACGCCTCACCCATGCCGAGCACCGGAATGTCGACGACGGAGCGCGCCTCATAAAGCCCGGCATCCTGGAAATGGCCTATGATGAAGGCGTCATAGCCCTCGCGCTCGGCCTTGACTGCGTTGCAGATCACCTCGCGGGCGCAGCGGAACTCGACAATGGCATGGGCATAATTGTCGTGCGGGGTGATGCCCTTGATGTCGACCTGTGTGCCTGGGTCGACAATGGCATCGAGATGCTTGCGCAACTCATCCCAGTATTCTGCGCCATGCTCATAATCGACATAACTTTGATACCAGATTTTCATGGCTCTAACTCCTCATCAGGCCGGGCAGCCAAAGCGCCAGCTCGGGGAACACTGCAAGAATAAGCACCAGCAGCAGCGTGCAGGCAATGTAGGGCATGGCGGCCAACGCCACCTGGCCGATGGTCGTGCCGGGCGGGCTGACGCCGACCATCACAAACAGCAACAGACCAAAAGGCGGTGTCGCAAGGCTCAGTTCCAGCGCCAGCAGCATGATGACGCCGAACCAGATCGGATCGAAGCCGTAGCTGGAGGCCAGCGGCATGAAGATCGGCAGCGTCAGCATCATGATGGAGAGCTGATCCATGAACATGCCGAGAATGATGAGCACGAGGAACATCAGCGCCAATATGGCGTAGAAGCCGAAATCGAAACTCATCGCGTAGGAAATCAGCCCCGTCGACGCTCCGGAGAAGGCAAGGATCTGGGAGAACGTGGTCGAGCCGACAATGATCATCAGCATCATGGCCGAGACCATGAGCGTGCCTTTCATGGTGGCGATGACAGCCGTCCAGGTCAGCTTGCGGTAGATCACTGCCAGAATGGCAACCGCGAGCGTGCCGAAGGCAGCCGATTCCGTTGGTGTCGCCCAGCCGAGCAGGATGAGCCCGACCACCGCGAAGATGACGAGGCCCATCGGCAGAATATCGGTGGTGATCGCGTAGATGATCTGGCCGAATGTGGCCCGCTCGGCGGCATAACCTGGTGCAGCATCGGGATCGAGCGCGATCTGCAGCCGGATCGTCGCCACAAACATAAGCGCCAGCACAAGTCCGGGCACCAGCCCGGCGATCAGCAGCGCGCCGACGTCAATCCGCGCCAACGAACCGAGCAGCACCGCCAGCGAAGATGGCGGGATGATCATCGCCAGGCCCCCGGTTGCCAGGATCGGCCCCATGATCATTTTCGGCTTGTAGCCGCGCTTGATCATGTCCGGCATCAGCGTGGTGCCGAGCATCGCCGTGTTGGCCATCGAAGATCCCGACAAGGTGGCGAAAATGGTACCTCCGCCGACGGTCAGGTAGGACAGCCGCCCCTTGACGCCACCAAAGCACTTGTCGAGTGCATCGAACACCCGCACGGCAAGGCCGGTGTGAAACAAGAGCTCCCCCATGATCAGGAACAGCGGAACCGGCACCAGCGCGAAGCTGGTCACAGAGGTGGTGGCGTTTGCAACCAACTGGTCGATGCCGATCATGCCGCCCATGAAAAGATAGACGCCGACGACATTGATTGTCAGGAACGCGATGGCCACCGGAGTCCCGAAAAACATCAGGAACAGCAGGCCCCCGACCATCAGGCCGGCCGCTTCATACCACGGCATCATGGTCGTCTCGATTCAAGGTAATGGAGCCGGGTCAATGGCTTGCCTCGTTGCCGGTGTAAATCTCCCCACGCAGGAGCATGCGCAGGAATTCGAGCGTCATCAGCCCGAACCCGCCCGCGAGCATGGCGTAGAGTACCCAGGAGGGAATGTTGATGGAGCGCATATCGACCGAGCCCGCCGCCAGCATCTCAAGTCCTACAGCACCCGAGCGCCAGGACAGCAGTCCCAGAATGACGATGCACAGGATGAGCACGGCGCGGCCGGCCACAAACCGCAAGGCGCCAGGAAGGCGCTCGATGAAGGAGGTTATGGCCACATGTCCGTTTTTCCGCACCAGCCAGGGCGCAGCGGCCATTGTCGAGTAGAGCATGACATATTCGACCAGCGCGCTGGTCGACTGGGACGGACGAAAGCCTGTATTGCGCAGAATCACGTCAATGATGATGGCGATGGTGATGACAACCAGACTGATCCCGCCGGTGACCGCCAGACCGATTATTGTTCTGTCGTATAAACGCGCAAGCATGGGAGCTCCCGTGGCCAAGGTGTCGGCGGGCGCCGGAACGACGCCCGCCATCGCGATTAATCAGCGATTGTAGTAGGCTTTGCGGAGCGCGTCATAATGTTCCGACCCTGCATCCTTCATTCGCTTCCAGGCGCTGTCATAGGCACCGTCGAGGAACTTTTCAGCGGCAGCGCCTTCCAGGGAAATGACTTTCATGCCTTCATCGCGGACCTTCTTGTCCGTTTCGGCAATTACCGCCTGGAAGTTGTCATAGGACGTCTTCTCATATTCGGCAGACGCCTCATTGATGATCTTCTTGGCATCATCGCTGAGCGCATCCCACTTGGCCGGGTTGATGACGACAGCAAGGTCGGTCTGGAAGAAGCCGGGGTCAATCCGGTACTTCAGGAACTTGTCCCAGGAGAGATCCTTGATCGCAACGATCGGCCAGCCCGAGCCGTCAAAGGTATGACGCTCGAGTCCGGTATACACATCCGGCACAGGGACGGAGACAGGGATCGCGCCCAGCGATTCAAAGAAGGAGTTGTAGATCGGCTGGGAACGGATACGAAGGCCATCGAGATCCACGCCGCCATCGTCTGTGCGCTTGGGTTCGTCAATTGTATAGATGTGGAACTGAATGCCGGTATCGAGATGGGCCAGCAGATTGACGCCGAGTTTTTCGGAGAAGGCTGTCTGCATGGTTTCGAAACCGCCATTGGCGCGCGCGTCCATAGCTGACACATTGGAACCGACCCAAGCGTCTGCTTCGGGCATGGTGCCGAGATAATAGGATGCCGGACCATACTGCATGTCGATCACGCCGCGGCGCACCGCATCAACCTGCTGGTTGGGCGGGAACATTTCGGGCCCGCCGATATAGTCGATCTTGATGACGCCCTTGCCCTTCTCATTGACGAGATCAACAAAGCCCTGGAAGCTCTGCGAGAACGCCAGCGGCTTTGGAAATGCCGAGATTGCGCGCAGGGTTTCTTCGGCGTTGGCCGAACCAGCCATGAAAACAAGCGCAAGCGCCGTGCTCGAAATGGCCATGCCGGCAATGCGCCGACCAAGATGATTTGAATTTTTCATAGTTTCATTCTCCTCTGGTTGCACGGATTTATTGTTTCCGTTTGAACTTCATTCACTGCTTGTCGATGACCGGGCCTCTAGTCATACCGGCTGCATTCAATGCCCTGAGAAAATCCGCCATGCGACGTTGGCGGTAAGCGTCGACATCCATGTCTGAATAGTCGAAGAATCCTGATCCGGTCTTCAGGCCGATGCGGCCTTCCTTCATGTTCTGCGAGATGACATCCGGCGCCTTGAACCGGTCATCATCAAACGCATCCCGAAGATAGTTGCTGGCGTAGTAGAGAATATCACCACCACCCCAGTCGATGAATTCCAGCAAGCCCAGAACACCGAAACGAAGGCCGAAACCATAGGTCACAGCCTTGTCGACATCCTCGGCGCTCGCGACACCCTCTTCGACCAGACGCGCCGCCTCGTTCATGGCCAGAGCCTGAATGCGTGGCACGATGTAGCCGGGTGACGCCTTGCAGACGATCGGCACCTTGCCCATCCCTTCAAGCAGGCTGCGCAGCCGGTCCAGTGTCCGCTTGTCAGTCTCGTCGGCGGGGCTCAGTTCAACCAGCGGCATCAGAAACGCCGGGTTGAGCCAGTGGGCGTTGAGAAAATTCTCAGGATGCTTTGTCAGTCCGGCGAGTTCGGTCGACAAAATGGTCGAGGTCGTTGAGGCCAGGATCGCGTCGTCATCGGCATGGGCGTCAAATAGCGCGAAGGCGTCACGCTTGGCGTCGAGCACCTCCGGCACGGCTTCGAAAACAATCTCGCAGCCCGCCAGCCCTTCGGCCAAGTCCGCCAGGCGCCAGATGGTTATGCGGTCCATGATTGCGGGAATGACGGCTGCATCAAAACCGCCAAGGGCTGCCACCGATGCAAGCCCGCCCTTGATTTCGGCGAGTGCCTCGTGGCTCAGCCGCGCAAAGTCTTCCTCGCTGCGGCTCTTGGCATCAATCAGAACCGCACGGTGCCCGGCATAGGCCACACTGTGGGCAATGCCGCGTCCCATGCGTCCGGCACCGATGCAGGCGATGGCAGGCCGGGCGTTCATCACAGGCCCTCACGCAGCATGGTCTGGACCATGGCAGGATCCTGATCCGCCAGACCGACCGTTACCATTGTCCGGCCATCCTTGCGGAAATCGCACTCTGACACGGCCTCCGCCACTGCCAGCAAGCCTTGCGCTACCGGGCAGGGAACCCCGACCCACTCTCCGACAGACACCAGAAAGGCCAGGCCAAGCCCGATGTCTTCCTGCATGTAGCGGTGGGTCTTGAGTTCGAGATGCTCGTGCCAGTCACCCGATCCGACAAGCTTGTCATGCGCCAGATTGCCGTACATCCAGTTGCTGGTCTCGTAATGATCAGCGAGCGGAAAATGCGGCGCGCCGTATCCCAGCGCCTCGCGGATCGCGATGCGCTCGTTGTCGAGTGCTGTGTGCACCCGGCGGATGGCCGGCTGGGTGCCTTCATTGTGAATGTCCCAGCGCTCGAAATGCTCGATTGGACCGGCATTCATCAGGATCAGTGGTGGATGTATGATCGGGCCCGCGTTCATCAGTGCACCCGACAGCGCATCCTCGATTTTCTCGATCGCATCCGGGAAGGCCTGCGATATGATCGCAATGGCAGCTTCCGTCTTGCGTGCAGGCAGGACGCCTGTCGGCAGTCGCGAGGCGCGGGTCGAGATCCGCACTTCGGTCTGGCTCTGCTTGCGGGTGAGCCAGGGCAGGGTGCCGGTTTCGGCAATTGCGAAATCTGCGGTGCAGCCTGCGGCACGCATCCGCTTCATCATGATGTAGGAACCGAACGTGCCCGGCGGCAGGAAGATCACCTGGCCGTCAGCCATGTGGGGGGCAAGTTTGTCTGCGATATCCGCCTGGGCGTTGGCTGGCGTGGGCGCGACAATCAGCTCGGCACCGGACATGGCCGCTGCCAGATCATCCGTTGGCACCAGCTTGACAGGCCTGCTGCCCTTGAAGTCGGTCACGACGATGCCGCCGGCCTTCGTCACCTCGGCAAAATCGCTGGCGTTGCGCCGCCACCAGCGCACGTCATGACCTGCCTCTGCAAAGTCCGCTGCTGCTGCGTAAGATCCATTGCCACCACCGATTACAACAATTTTCATTCCATACATCCTGAACAATAGGGTTGATCACTTGCCGGGCGTGCGGCCGTCGGCTCGATTTCCACCACCGCTTGACGTTCGACCCGACGCACCACCTCGATGGTGGCCATTGCCGGAAAGCAGCGCGCGAATACATCGCGGCAGCCTGCCCCCAGACCTTTCGGGTTGGCCAGATAATCGTCAATGCTGGTGACGTACCAGGTTCGCCGGTTTAGGTGTTTGGCGCCGGCGCTGGCCAGTACGTCATGAATGTTGCGGAAGGTCTGGAGCGCCTGGGTCACGAAGCCTATCTGCGCCGGCCAGCCTTCGGGCTTCAGCACTGTGTTCACCAGTGTCACGGCTTTCAAGGAATGCGACGCAGACACGGCGGCGGTCATGGCTTCCCCCGCAAAGGTCCGATTTTTGCCATGGCCTGCTCGCTGCTGGCGGAGCCGTGGTCGCAGACAGCATGCCCGTCAGTCGCTGGGAAATTGCATGCATATGCAAGCAGTTTTAGACCCATATTCATCCGCTGGCACCTCTCCGATCGCCACCTTTCAACGTGAGGCTCACACAGCTTCGGATTCTCTTCAAGCTTAAAATATGAAAACGCACTCTTTTAGTTTGAAGCTTGACAGCCAGAGACATGAAATTTCATATATTTTTCGGCCTGCACGGAGAGGAAATTTTTCTCGCCGGCAAACTGCAGTTTTGTGTCAGGCTGGATTGCAATGGAACGCTCCGGACACGACGTTGTAGGGTCCGTGATTTTACGATCCATGAAGCCGCTTCGACATGCGGATATGAGGCAAACGGAAGGCCCGGCCATGAAAGCAGTTCGCATACATGCCCACGGAGGACCCAGCGTCCTTGTACTTGAGGATGTGCCGGATCCGGTGCCTGCAACCGGCGAGGTTCTTGTCGCTGTCAAGGCGGCAAGCGTCAACGCAGCCGACTGGAAGGTGCGCAGCGGCGATCTGCCTGTCACCCTCGTGTTTCCACACATACTCGGGCGTGATTTCTCCGGTGTGGTCGAAACCGCTGGTCCCGATACGGATATCGAACCCGGAACCGAGGTCTACGCCGTCTGCCCGCCCGGCATGGAAGGCGGCTATGCCGAAAAGATCTCCATCGGCGCACAGTATGTCGCCCGCAAGCCGAAAAATCTGTCACATGTGGAGGCGGCGGCAATCGGGCTTGCCGCGCTCACGGCGCTCGTGACCATCGAGGATACGCTGAAGCTGAAGCGCGGCGAGAAGATTTTGATCCAGGGTGGAGCTGGGGGCGTTGCCGGGATGGCGATCCAGCTGGCGCATCATCTTGGCGCTGAGGTTGTGACGACAGCTCGTGCCGAAAATCATGCCTATGTACGTAGTTTGGGCGCGGATCAGGTCATCGACTACACCAAGGAAGATCCGGCCGTCCTTCTTGGCGGTTGCGATGCCGCTTTCGATACCGTGGGTGGTTCATGTATCGCGCAATGCTTCGCGGTGCTCAAACCCGGCGGACGTGCAGCCTTCATTGCAGGTGGAGCGGGCGCACCGGAAGCGCCACGCGAGGACGTTACTGCCTTGCGACCAGCCGTCAACCGGAGCCGCGCTCTGATGGATCGTGTCACGGCATATGTTGAGGCAGGTATCCTCAAGCTACCGGAGATAACAGCCATGTCACTTTCCGAAGCCGTTCGCGCTCACCAACTCAGCGAAGCCAAGCATGTGCGCGGCAAGTTGGTCTTCGAAATTGGCGATTGAGCAAGCCGCTCGTAGGGTTCTCGAAATTCTCTGTTTGGTTTGACCTGCCGCTGCATCTCCCCCAGCAATTGGTTGAATCAGTGGAAAAAGGCGGCCATTATTTATGTGGCAATGCTGTGCCGGATAGGCGTAGACGGCCTTGTGCGCGCCGCCTTGAAACCGAAGATCTGCCTGACCATCGCATTCGAGACCTGCAAAAGAAACGAAGATGGGTCCCTCGAACGGAGCCTTGAAGATACCGGCCTTACTTCTTCACCACGGTAGCTGACCCTTTTCGGTTCTGACAGACAGAGACTGAGGATCCATCCCTCGAAAACCTAGCTCGCCTCGTTCAGAAATGCGGTGATCAACTGGTGAAAACGGACTGCGCCGAAACTGGGAAAATGGCCGCCATGCACGATCCTTGGCTCAAGTTCGGACAGCATCTGTATGGAACGGCGGTAATCAGCCATGTCCGCGCCCTCGCAATCGGTCACCAGTGCGCCATCATAGATCACGTCCTGGGCGATGAGTGTTCCTGTCTCCTCTTCCCAAAGGGATATGTGCCCCGGCGAATGGCCAGGCGTGTGCAGGACCTTGAAAGAGCGCCCGCCCAGATCAATCCGCTCGCCATGCTCGATCAGGCCGGTCGCCGGAGCCGGCTTGATGCGATAGCTCTGCGCATCCCATCCTTGGGGCGGCGTCATGAACAGTTCGGCATCCCGCCCGCCATGTGCGTAATATTCAAACAGGGTGGCGTCGTTCCTGGGGTCTGCCTGAATATCAGCCTCAAGCGGATGAATCAGTCGTTCCTCGAATTCTGCTGTCATGCCGATATGGTCGAAATGAGTGTGGCTTGAGATGCAAAGGATCGGACGCTCGTTGAGGATCGGGACGTTGCGCCGTAGCGGGAATGCGCCAAGCCCGGTGTCGACGATCAGGTCGCGGTCGCGACCACGGATGTGCCACATGTTGCAGCGGAAAAAGAAGGGCATCCACGGCTCATGAATCAGGGTAATGCCATCCGCAAAAGGGATGGTCTCGTACCAGTCCGCTTCGCTGATCATGGCATTCTCCTAGGATTGTAGAGCGGCTGCACCGCCACGCTTGAGGAAGACTTCAACCTGTTGGCCGGAACCGGAGATATCCGCGGGTGGAACCCGAAGCCTGATCTCTACATTTCCGATCCTGGCAGACAGTCTGACAAAACTGCCCTGAAATACAACTTCTTCCAGAGCCGCCATTCCCAGAGAGACTGCTCCTTCTCCCGGGGTTACCGTGAAATTTTCAGGACGGATCGCCACAGCTGCGGTTCCCTTGCCCACCACAGGAAAGCGGCCAAGAGCGGTTTCGGCCATTCCCTCCGAAATGTCAGCATCGAGAATATTGCTTTCACCCATGAATTGCGCCGAAAACCGGCTGCGGGGATGGGAATAGACGTCCTGCGGAGGACCAGCATCCTCGATGACGCCATCCTTCATGATGACGATCGTGTCGGCGATCGCCATGGCTTCTTCCTGATCGTGGGTGACATGAACGAAGGTCCGGCGCTCGCGCTTCTGAAGCGCGCGAAGCTCATCCTGCATCTGGCGGCGAAGATTGAGATCGAGCGCACCCAGCGGTTCATCAAGCAGCAGGATCGCCGGATCGATCACCAGCGCACGGGCAAGCGCGATTCGCTGGCGCTGGCCGCCGGAGGCTTCCGAGATCTTGCGTTTTTCAAAGCCCTTGAGCCCAACCATGTCCAGCGCTTCGGCCACGCGGCGGGCGGCCTCGGCCTTTGCGACCTTGCGCACGCTCAGGCCGAAAGCGACATTGTCGCCGACGCTGAGATGCGGAAACAGGGCATAGTCCTGAAACACCGTCGCTGTCGGCCGCTGCGCCGGCTGCATCAGGGTGATGTCGTCATCATCGAGAAAAATCTGGCCGGAAGTGGGCGCGGTGAAGCCACCGAGCATCGACAGAAGCGTTGTCTTGCCCGAACCGGACGGGCCCAGAAGCACCACATAGCTCGACGCCGGAATGTCCAGCGAGAGATCGCGTACCGCCATGGTTTCCCCGAACCGCTTTGAGAGCGCCTTGAGCGACAGGTTTGCGGTCTTGGTCATTCGGGTTTCTTTCTCAACAGGAACAGCTCGACGACCAGCGCGAAGCAGATCGAAACGAGGAAGACGAGCGTTCCGGCGGCATTGGTTTGCGGATCAAGCCCGGTGCGCAACAGCCCCCAGATCACCACCGGCAGGGTAGGGTCGAAGCCTGACAGGAGGAAGGCGACGATGAACTCGTCCCAGGAAAAGGTGAAACACAGCGCGAAGGCTGCAATGATCGGGATCCTCAGTGATGGCAGTGTTACCCGGAAAAACACCTGGGCTTCGGATGCGCCGAGATCACGTGCGGCGGCCTCGAGGCGCGCCTGGGCTGTGTCGAACTGCACGTAGAGAATGGCGAAGGCCAGTGGCAGGTTGAGCACCACATGGCCGATCAGCACGAACCCGACCGACTTCGGGATGTAGTCGGAAAAACTCACCATCAGACCGACACCGACGATCAGGTAGGAGACCGCAAGCGGCATCATCAGAAGTGCTTCGACCAGTTTTCGCCCTGGTACCCGGTGACGGGCAAGGCCCCAGCCGGCGAGCAAGGCCAACGCCACCGAGACGAGCGATGAAACCAGACCAACGATCACCGAACTGACGGTCGCCGACATGATCCGCGGATTGTCGAGAATGCGGCCATACCATTCGAGCGTCGGGCCCTGGAATGGCGGCACCGGCACCCGCCCGTCATGCAGCGAGAACAGCACCAGCGTGCCCACCGGTAGATAGATGAACACCAAGGCCACAAGGATAATGGCGACAGTGATTGCAGTCGATGCCAGTTTGCCGGTCATGCTCGTTCCGCCGTCAGCTTGCGCGCCATGGCGAGATAGGCGAGACCGACCACGACCATCATGATGACCGAAAGCGCTGCCGCCATCGGAATATCGGCGCGGCGCTGGATCTGCATGATGATGGTTTGCGGCAGCACAAGCTGGTTGTTGCCACCCAGGATCTGCGGCGTCACGTAATCGCCGATGGTGATCACCACCACGAGGAATACACCGGCTGCGACGCCGGGAATCGAGAGCGGAAAGATCACCCGCCAGAAGGTCTGCCACTGGCTGGCGCCCAGATCACGTGCGGCCAGAATGAGTTTGGGATTGATCCGAGCAAGGCTGGCGTAAATCGTCAGCGTGCCGAGCATGGTGAAAAAATGCACGAAGCCGAGTACCGTTGCGCCTTGCGTGAAGGAAAGCGTCAGCGGCTCGGACAACAGTCCTGTCGCAAGCAGCGTCCTGTTGACCACGCCATTGGGCGCCAGCACCAGAAGCCAGGCGTAGGATCGCACCACGTAAGACGTCCAGAACGGCAGCACGGCCAGCATCAGGCACAGCCGCTTGTAGCGGGGGGCGACGCGGAAGGCGATTGTCGCGGCCAACGGATAGGCGAGCAGGATCGACAGCACCGCGACGATTGCCGTCAGCTCAAGCGAATTGAACAGCGATTCCCGGAAATATCCCTGAGAGAGAAAGCGCTCGTAATTGGCAAGCGTCATCTCGTCGCCGACCCGGCCGCCGGTCTTCTTGAACAGTGACAGCCAGAAGATCGAAAGGGTCGGGATGAGGAAGAACGCCAGGGTCCAGATTGCCGCCGGCGCGACGAGAAACAGGCCTTGCCTGCGCTCCCGCCGCGCCGCCATTGTCTCCGGAGATACGGTGACCGTGTTTGCCATCAAGGACTACTGAATCTTCTCGGCCCAGAGGTCCTGCATCGCCTGGTCCATTTCCTCGGTCGGCGAATAATAGGGATAGGAATTGGCAAGGAAGGCAGGTTGTTCGTCCCAGCGCAGGCGGGTCTTCTGCTCGTCGGTCAGGCTTGCCTTCGAGTTGGCAGGCATGCCCCAATAGCAAGACGAGGTGGCAAGCCGCGCCTGACCTTCGGGCGAGAGAATGTACTGGACGAACTTCTTGGCGTCGTCCTTCTTCTCGGAGCCTGCCATGACGCCAACGGCCTGCTGCCAGCGGATACCGCCGATATCGGGCAGCACCCAGTCGAGATTGGGCTGCTCGGCCTGAAGCCCTGCCACCGCATATTCACCGCCGCCGACAAGAATGCCGGCCTGGCCGGTGGCGAGCGCTGTCTGCGAAGTCACGACATCGCCGATCAAAGCTGCGTTGGCGCGGATCGCCTCAAGCTTTTCGCCGATAGCCGGGAGGTCTTCTATCGTCAACTCTGATGGCTTCTTGCCAATGGTCAGCGCCAGCTGCGAAATCACCGGAAGATAGTAATCATAGATGATCAGATTGCCCTTCTGATCAGTGCTGAACAGCGTTTCGATGTCGCGCGCCTTCTCGAGACTGACCTTGCTGGAATCAAAGGCAATGGCGTTGTAGCCGAACTTTTCCGGCACCGCGTAGGTCACGCCATCGATCTGGTGGTAGTCGCTGAGCTGGACTTCGGGAAACACATCGCCAAGCGGGAAGTCAGCCGGATCGAGCGGCGCCAGAATGCCGCGTTCGGCGACGCGCTTTACGTCGGTGGTGTCCACCACGAAGACGTCCCAATCGCCTGGGTTTGACTGTTCGAGTAGCGCAAGCGCCGTACCGGTGCCCTCGTATTCGCGGATGTTGACCTTGATGCCGGTGGATTCTGTGAATGGCTCAAGGAACGCCGGGTCGGTGTGGTCACACCACACCAGTGCATTGATTTCCTGGGCATTGGCGCCAACGATGCCGAGCAGCGTCATAGCCACGATTGATACGGACGACTTCAGTGTCTTCATGTCAGAATATCCTTTCATGCAAGGGATCGTTCGGGGCGTTTTCCCTGCGATGGCTGTCCACTTTCGGCAGCACGCAGAGCATTTCATAGAGAAGGTTTGATGCGAGCAACGCTGTTGTTCCGCTCGGATCATAGGGCGGTGACACCTCGACCAGGTCGCAGCCGATCAGGTTGAGCCCGGCGCAACCGCGCACGATCTCCAGCGCCTGGATGGAGGTGAGCCCGCCCATCTCCTGGGTGCCTGTTCCGGGAGCTATGCCCGGATCGAGGCTGTCGATGTCGAAGGTGAGATAGACCGGCGCGTCGCCGATGCGTTCGCGCACCACATCCATCAGTGGTGTGAGCGAGCGTTGCCAGCAATGCTCTGCGGGCACCACGGTGAATCCCTGATCGCGCGACCAGTTGAAATCATCGGCTGAATAGCCCGAACCGCGCAGGCCGATCTGGAACACCTTGTCATTAATCAAGGCGCCGGCCTCATGTGCCCGGCGGAACGGCGTGCCATGGGCGATCTTTTCGCCGAACATATCGTCATTGATGTCGGCATGGGCGTCGACATGGATAAGCGCCACCGGGCCATGATGTCCACTCGCCGCTTTCAGGATCGGCCAGGCAATGGTGTGGTCACCGCCGAGCGTCAGCGGAATGCATCCGGTGGCGAAGATCTCTGCATAACGGGCCGTGATGATGTCTACCGAGGCTTTGAGATTGAACGTGTTGATCGCCACATCGCCGATATCGGCCACCTGGATGCAATCGAAAGGTGCAGCACCCGTGGCCATGTTGTAGGGGCGGATCATCGCACTTTCGGCGCGGATCTGCCGTGGTCCAAATCGTGTGCCGGGCCGGTTGGAGGCGCCGATATCCATCGGTATGCCGATGAAACAGGCGTCAAGGCCATCGCAACTGTCCGCCGTCGGCAGCCGCATCATGGTCGACGGTCCGCCAAACCGTGGCATTTCATTTCCGCCAAGCGGTTGATTGAAGGTTTTGCTCACGTCCGTCCGGTCCCCTGCATTCACATGCCGATATCAAATCAGGCAACGGCAGACTCTGGGAGCCTTAAGTTCTCAAGTTCAGTTTTGAAAACCCAAACGTATCCTAGCCGGCATCATGAGCCGCCAGAACCTCAGCTGCAAAGCGCGCAACCACCCGGGATCTGGGGGCTGACTGCCGCTGGATCAGGTCAAACTCGCAGGCGTAATGAAGCTCGTCAGGGCAGATCTGACGCAATCGTCCGGTTTTTGTCCATTGTTCTGCATAGTGATTGGGCAGGAAGCCCAGATAACGGCCGGAGAGGATCAGGATCAGCTGCGGCTCGATCTGGTAACTCGTCGCCGTGACATTACTGAAGCCGAGCTGCACCAGGATGTCGTCGCGCCAGTAACCGCGGCTGACCACCGGCCAGTTGCGCACCTCATCGGGCGAAATATCCGCCGCGGCGCGGCCATAGAGCGGATGCAGGTCCGAGCAAAAGACGCCATGAGTTTCGCTGTAAAGCGGCGAGTAACGGACGCCACCGGTTTTGAAGGCGAAGCTGCCGATGCCCAGATGCAGATCGCCGGTCCGTACCCGCTCCTGCAATACATTCGGTGTGTCCTCGAAAATTTCGATGGTGACGGCGGCGGCGCTCGATTTGAACCGCGCCAGTGCATCGGGCAGGCGCATCACCGGATCGGTGGAGATCGCATCGACAATGCCGATCCTCAAGTTACCAACCAGCTGATCGCGCAGATTGTCCATGGCGCCTGTGAACTCGTCCATCGAGGTGAACAGGGTGTGCGCCGCATCCAGAACATATTGCCCCTTCTGGGTGAGCATGAACCCTGACCGGCCGCGATCGCAAAGCCTTACTCCGAGCCGTTCTTCCAGCGCTGCGACATGATTGGATATCGAGGACAGGCTAAGCCCGGTCTCCACTTGCGCCTGTGCAAAGCCTCGGTTGCGCGCCACTGCATCAAAAACCCGCAACGCGGTCAGATCGGTCCGGGAAAGTTTCATGACGCGCGCTCGAGCATTGAGAAAATTGGACGCTTCCGGGTTTCACCAGCGCCCATTTTGCAAAATCGTTCGGAGAAAGCCATAGGCGATATCGAATAGACATTATGATTACCATGCGAATCTGAGCATGGAGAAACCGGTGGACACCGCGGTCAACAAAACCCAGATTCTTGGGCACCCTGTTGCCATAATGCCGACAAGAAGAGATAGCTGAATTTAGATATATGTAGGCGCTTCAGGGGCGCAGCCCAACATGCCAATTGTCCCCAGAACTCAAGCTAAGTGACGAAGGGGCCACTGCCAAAATATGCGACGAAAACGGTCAGTCCGGAAATGCGGTAGGTGGCTGGCTGTGGATTCAGTCTTCAGCGAACCAGTCTCTGAACAATTTCCCTGCATTCAGGGAATTTGCAGGAAATATGAGGAACATGGACCCCAAAGAGTCATTATTCGTCGGAATTCGTCGCGCAATATCGATGGGATGTACGAAATA
Source organism: Hoeflea sp. AS60 (assembly GCF_038900115.1). Classification (NCBI taxonomy): domain Bacteria; kingdom Pseudomonadati; phylum Pseudomonadota; class Alphaproteobacteria; order Hyphomicrobiales; family Rhizobiaceae; genus Hoeflea; species Hoeflea sp. AS60. The sequence goes on from NZ_JBBMQP010000001.1 coordinate 1,928,281, forward strand.
TTCCCTAAACATCGAGCAGGGACTATTTTCGAGGCTGCAAGGAATGAGCAGGGAAGCACATTTGGCTGGCAGAGAATTGGCCTTGCCGATAACTGCCGGGTTCGGCTCTTAATGAGCATGTTCGAAATCAAATGACCCGGAGATCAAGCCAATGGCCGCGCAAATTGGACTTACGCTGTTTCAAGCGTGGAAGGTTCATTGGGAGATATTGTTTCCGGAAGAGCCGAATTGTGAGATGGCCTTGAGAGATTGGGTCATGAGTAGTTTGGCGCATTTTTGCCCAGACAAACCGTTCTTGCCGAGGCAACAGATTGAATGCGCCATCCCCAACTGGTTCAGCAAACTCGATGTGCAAATTGACTTAGACGGAGCACGCATCGGATTGGAACAAACCCCGCAGCAAGTCGCGCCCTGGTTTGCAAACACACTACCAGGGTGGAAGCGGCAATGGATTCGTGGACATGCAGACCATGTTCACCCGTTCGAAAGGCTTGTTGGCACCCCAACAGAAGACAAGATCAATCATGGTCGGTGGTCAAAGGAAAGCTATTACGCTCTTCGGAACGTGACCCTGCGTATTGGCGCTCACATACAACGAGAAATGGAATTCAAGCTGCGCGCTGGGCATCTTCATGCCGTCGGGCTCGATTCCAGGAAAGGTGCGGCCTTTGATGGCGTCGAGATAGTACGCCTTCTGAATGACGGATACGTGCTCGACGTTCTCCAAAACTCGATTTCGGCGCGTGACTTCCGTCCTCCGATAACCGGCATTGGCATCTCCAAGAGCCCGTTTTTTGCGGATAGAAAAAACCTGCCGCATTCGTTCAAGGACTTCGATGTCGTCTTGTTTGAGCGAATGAAGGAGATGATCGAAACCATGAGCAGCCCCACTTCATTGGTCCATGTTGAAAGTTAGTGCATGGTTGGCCTTTGGTCCATCGGGACGATGGCCTCTGGCGCAGGTGGGCGGTAGCCCAGAGCACTGTGGGGTCGTTTGGTGTTGTAGTGGGTCCTCCAGCTTTCGATGATTATCTGGGCCTCGCGTAACGAATAGAAGACTTCACCGTTCAGTAATTCATCCCGCATCCTCCCATTGAAACTCTCGCAGTATCCATTCTCCCAGGGCGATCCAGGCTCGATGTATGCCGTCTTGGCCCCAACGGCTTTGATCCAGTCTCTGACGGCCTCAGCAATGAACTCAGGGCCATTATCTGATCGGATATAGGCTGGTACACCACGGAGGATGAACAGGTCCGTCAAAGCATCAATGACCTCAGTCGAGTTCAGCTTTCGCTTCACGCGGATCGCAAGGCACTCGCGGCTATGCTCGTCCAGGATATTCAATGTCCTGAATGCCCTGCCATCGTCTGTTCGATGATGCACGAAGTCGTATGACCAGACGTGATTGCGATACTCGGGACGAAGCCGGACACATGATCCATCCACTGCCCGGCAGTGGTTTGCGAAGCACAACCAAGAGAGGGGTTCATCCAGAGCCGCCCCTTTTTGGGTTGTTTCATTGGCACTTTAAGCCCCTCGCGTCGCCATAGACGTTCAACACGCTTGTCGTTGATCAGCCAGCCTGCGTCCCTCAACAAAGCTGCAACCCGGCGGTAGCCATATCGGCCGTACTGGCGTGTCAGCTCGATCATGTCAGCGACCAGGCGTTCTTCGTCAGCGCGACCTTGCGGCAAACCTCTCTGCGTGGATCGGTGCTGGCCCAGAACGCGACAAACACGTCGCTCCGAAACCATCATCTTGCTGCGAACGAGGTCGATGCAGGCACGCCGACGCGAAGGGCTGAGAAGTTTCCCCGTGCGGCCTCTGACAGGATCAGCTTGTCCAGCGTCAGGTCCGACACAGCCCGACGAAGACGCTCGTTCTCTTTCTGGAGCCGCTTCAGTTCCTTGAGTTGTTCTGTGCCCATTCCGCCGTACTTCTTCTTCCAGCGATAATAGGTTTGTTCAGTCACGCCGGTCTGACGGATCGCATCTATCCGGGGCATGCCTTGCCCCATCAGAACTTCAACCTGCCGCAACTTCACAACAATCTCTTCGGGCTTCGGTCTCTTAATCGCCATCTCTGGTCCTCCGTTTTCCTAAATATAGGGGTGGACCACTTCAAAGGGGGAGGCTCAGCGCCAATGTCAGCGTTTCGTCTTAACCCACGGTCAGATCGGCAATCTCTTCCACCTTCATCGAAAACAACTTACGGCAACCGATCATCACCAACTTCGCGCCGATGCCATCACAGCCTGGCGGGGGATCGCCATGTCGATCGAGGTCTAAAGGCTGTGTCAAAGGCTTCCTTTCACCCCAGACTCGATTAAAGCGACGCTACCCCTTCGGCGCATCAAGCGCCGGGTCCGCTCCATGCTTGGCTTCAAGTCGATTGCAAGTGCCCGGGTCATAATCGACAGCATTGAAATGGTTCATATGAGGCGCAAGCACAGGCGAGGTTTGCCTGTAATCCGGGTCCCTCAATAGCTGAGCAATTCGAAATCCTGGCCGCTTTATAGTCGGCATGGAAGCGGCATATCGCGACCAGAGTTACGGTTTGCGACAAAACCCTCAAACTTGCTGGTTTCGCCAAATTTCTCCGCCCCGCCGCGCAACACAGCAATAATCGCTGCACTGTCCATGCTCATTACGTCGTATTCCTATTAACTGAATGATTGGTTCGAGACCGCGAACATATGGGCTGGGCCAGCGGCGTTTGGACGTTTGCGATTTACCATCGACACTGCCTCACCGACCGATATTAAACCAAGTGATTGAAGCCAATCACTTAATCCGTCTTGGGCGTAAACGTCGATACGAACGAATTGTCCGCCAAGCTTGGCAAGATGTGCGCAAATCAGGCATTTTGCATCGTCTAAATTCTCCGCAGCGACCGGACCGACAACATAGCCGCGTCCAAATCGCCTCAAGATGGAAAATCCAGTTATTGCACCGTCGCGCCTAATGACAACGCAATCGCCAATGGCCGTGAGGGCGGCAATGAGCCGCTGGCGCGGCATGCCGATTGCACGTTCATCAATTCTTAGTATGGCCTCTAAATCCGCAATGACCGCTGGTTGAACAGTGTCAAACGATGCGAACTTGGGCGGCGTCTCCAAGATGCCTTGCTGCTGCAAGACCATCCCCCAGGGCTCAAAGCCGCGACGGCGATAGAGAGGTAGGCCCTCTTCTGTCGAGTTCAGCAAGACGGCCCGACCTTTGGTCGCATCCAGCAGGGCATTGAAAAGCCGCGATCCATTACCGCCGCCTTGCGCATTGGATGTCACAATAATCATGCCCGCTGAGGCGTAATGTTCTCCATAGCACCACCACAAAGCGGTACCGAGAACCACTCTGTCCCGCTCAAGAACAAAGCCTTCGCCAACCTGCGCAGCAAACGCCCAATCCTCCAGCCTATAGGGCCAGTTAAACTCCTGCGAGAGCTTCAGCGCGCCCTCCAGATGCCGATCATCCAATTTCACCAGCGAAATTTCGCTGTCAGTGTTGCTCATATGCTTTCGCTATCCGTCACATGGGAGACAAGGCTTCTGGCCCTCATTAACATCGGGAACATTTACGCATCTTTCCCGCATTGCAACAGTTTTGGGAGCGGGAAAAGGTTTGGGTCAAGCCGCGAGGGCCAGCTTAGCCCGTTTGAGCCGCCCGTCAGCAACCACTGCTCGCACCTGCAACACCCGGTGAGCGCCGATCGGCGACCAACGCATCTGACGCTTTTTGTTCATACGTGTATTTACGGATCTGTTGCAAACTCTTCGCTAACTGGCAACCGATAATCATCTCTCGATATTTTCGGAGATGACAATGTTCAAAGGCCGCCATTTCGACCAGTTGATCATCTTGCTTTGCGTTCGCTGGTATCTGGCTTACGGCTTGAGCCTTCGCGACTTGAAGGAAATGATGACCGAGCGAGGCATACGTGTGGATCATCCGACGATCCATCGCTGGGTAGTGCACTTCTCGCCTTTGATTTTGGACCGCTTCAATCGCAGAAAACGGGCGGTGAACGGCAGCCAGACCAACAGGGAAACCATCATTTCCTGCGATATGATCCGCCGGCTTCAGGAAAGGCGATATATTCATACTAAGCCGATCCGTATCCGGCAAAGCCAATACCTGAATAATCGCATCGAGCAGGATCACCGTCGGATCAAGCGGCGTGTCAGGCCGATGCTCGGCTTCAAGGCATTTTCAAGCGCGACAATAACGCTTGCCGGTATCGAGATGGTGCAAATGATGCGCAAGCGACAAGGCAGATATTCCTACAACCCAAGTCCATCGCTTGCTGAGCAATTCCAAGCTCTGGCTGATGCCTTCTGACCGCATATCCGAAACGGCTCTTTCTCGGCCATATCCAAAATTTGCAACAGAGCCGTTCATTCATGTGCGCCTATCCCCGCGGACCCTCACAACCCGTTACCGTGACATCGCCCCCGTTAGGTGAAGAGAGTCGCCGGTGTCCGGATTTGCCGGCTTGCATTTGCTGAAGTGGCGCGAACGTGCGCGTTCAGGACGACTGGCCGTCGATGACAGCATCAAAATCGGAAATGTCGGCGAAAGCCGAGAGCGCGCTGCGACCGAACTTGCTGGGCGCAGCGATGAGGAATTTCTGTCTGGCTGCAGCCATTGCGGCTTTCTTGACGGCGATCTTCGACAAGTCGAAATCCATCACCCGGCCATCCTTGTCGACTGCAGAGCAACCGATGAGGGCGAAATCCACACGCAGGGCAGCCAGCGAGAGCATGATCTCCTCGCCGACCAGCGAGCCGTCACGGCCTTCGACCTTGCGGCCAAGCACGTTAACGTCATGGTGTGCAGGGTCGAGGGCAAGTGCTACCCGCATTGAATTGGTGAAGATGCGAAAACCCGGACGCCGGTTCAGCGCGCTTGCGGTGATCTCGCTCGTGGTGCCGACGTCGAAGAATATGCTCGCCCCGTCAGGCAGCAGGGCCACAGCAGCCTCGGCGACACGCTGCTTTTCGTCAACCGCCATGTTGCGTTTGTGCTGGTGATCAAGCCGCAGGGTCTCGGTACTGCCGATAACGCCGGCTCCGCCATGGAAACGTTGCAGCAATCCGGCTTCCGAGAGCAGGATGATATCCCGCCGCACTGTCTGTGCAGACACGCCAAACTCTTCAGCCAGCCCTTCGATCGTCACAAAGCCCGAGGCTTCCGTGCGAGACAGGATCTCGCTCTGCCGTGTGTTGAGTTGGGCTCGTTGAGCGTCCTTGTTCATGTGCTTGTTGCGTTGCCCGCTGTAATGTAAGAAAACTTACATTATCGGAGATGTGGCAAAAAGGCGAGACACAAAATGACCCAATCAATCTACCATCTTGCAGAGGACTTCGTCTACGGCCCTGACGGTCGTCTGGATCCGTGGAGCTGGTCCTGGCAACCCGGCACCGCCCCTGACGGTTCGCCCGAAGCGACCGCCCGGCAGGCTGTTGCGCATCTGGCCGGCAGCGCCGCCCGCCGGATCCCGGTCGGTGTCATCGGTCCGCGCGAATGCGGCGAGGACAAACTGGCGCTGGCAGAACAGGTCGGTGCTGGAATAGGCGCGCTTGGCCTGACTATGATCTGCGGCGGACGCACAGGCGTCATGGCAGCTGCAGCAAAGGGGTGCCGGACGTCCGGCGGCCTCACGGTGGGCATGCTCCCCGGCCATGACTGGCGCGAGGCCAATGATGACATCATGCTTCCGATCGCCACCGGGCTCAGTGAGGCCCGCAACATGATCATCGCCAAATCCTGTGCCGTCCTGGTGGCAATCGGCGGCTCTTACGGCACCTTGAGCGAGATTGCCTATGGGTTGCATTTCTCCAAGCCGGTCATCGTTCTGGGAGATGCGCCGGATGTCGAGGGCACCGAGCGTGCCAGCGATCCGGAGGACGCGATCGAGCGGTTGGCGTCGCATCTGATGGCGAGCGCGCGAATGTCATAAACTTTACACATACGCTTGATAGATGTAATATATCTCACATTGGGGGAGCCAGCACACACATGACGACAATACTCGAGTTGCGCGATGTGACGCGCCGTTTTGGTCAGAAGACCGTGCTGAACAGCGTGTCGATCAAGATCGAGCAGGGCAGCTTCACCGCACTGCTCGGCGCTTCGGGGTGCGGCAAGTCGACCAGCCTGCGCATCATGGCTGGCCTCGACCGGCCTACATCCGGCGATGTGCTTCTCGGCGGTTCCGATGTGAGCCGGCAAAGTGCATATGAGCGCAATGTGGCCATGGTGTTCCAGTCTTATGCGCTTTACCCGCATCTCACCGTGGCTCAGAACATCACTCTGCCGCTGACCATGCGGCATCTCTCGCCGCTTGGCCGGATACCGCTGCTTGGTTCCTTGGTTCCCGGCGTTGCCGAAGCGCGCCGGACCATCCGCACCAAGGTCGGTGAAGCTGCCGAAGTGCTGGGGCTCAACGAGCTCCTGGACCGAAAACCCGGTCAGCTATCGGGAGGCCAGAAACAGCGTGTTGCCCTGGGCCGCGCCCTGGTGCGCGATCCTTCGCTGTTTCTCCTCGACGAGCCACTGTCCAACCTCGACGCCCGGCTGCGGGTGCGCATGCGCACCGAGATCAGTGCCTTGCACCGCAGAACCGGAAAGGCCTTCATATATGTGACGCATGATCAGACCGAGGCTATGGCCATGGCCGACCAGATCGTCGTCATGATAGATGGCAGGGTCGCCCAGGCGGGGTCTCCCCGTGACCTCTATGAGCGTCCGGCAAACCGTGACGTCGCGGCCTTTATCGGCCACAATGCGATCAACCTGCTTGAGCCGGGTGACGGGATCGAAGCGGGCAATACCATTGTCGGCCTGCGGCCCGAGGATCTCTCTCCTGCCGACACCGGTGCCCTGCTGCTGCGACTGGAATCGGCCGAATATCTCGGCTCCGAGATCGTTCTCAGCCTGCGCAGCGCCAGGGGAACGGAAATTCGGGCCATTGCAGCGAGCGACTTTGCGGTTCCCGCTCCAGGCAGCGAGATCCGCCTCGGTTATGCGCAAGACAGGTTGCACATGTTCGATCCGGCGACAGGTATTCGCCAGGAGAAAGCGGCATGAGACTGTCGCTCGAAAAACGTCAGGCCCTGACCGATCTCTGGCTCGTCGGGCCGGCGACCCTGGCCCTGGTTGTTTTCATCTTTGTGCCAGTCGCCATCGTCGCGGTGCTGTCCTTTACCGATTATCAGTTTGGTGCAGCGAGTTTCAACTGGAGCGGCCTGGACAATTACATCAAGCTGTTTTCCTCGAGCATCGGCCGGCGTGCGGTTACCAACACGTTGATTTACGTGGCGATCGTGATCCCGTTTTCAGTTGGGTTGGGTCTGCTTGTTGCGATCGGTCTGCACCAGATGACGCAGTGGGCCCCGCGTATGTCCAATGTGATGAAGACGATCTATTTCCTGCCTGTTGCTGCGACGCTGGTTGCAATGTCGGTGGCGTGGCAGATGGTGTTGCACCCATCGCTGGGCATCGTGAACCAGGCGCTGTTCTCGGCCGGACTGCCGACTCCGAACTGGCTCAGCGACCGCGGACTGGTGCTCTACACACTTGCCATGATCGGCATCTGGCAGAGCATCGGCTACAACATGGTGCTGTTTCTGGCCGGTCTCGCGGCGATTCCGTCAGAGCTCTATGACGCTGCCGAGGTTGACGGGGCAGGCGGCGTCTGGTCCCGCTTCTGGACGGTCACCTGGCCGATGCTTGGACCCACGACCCTGTTCGTCATGGTCGTCACCGCAACCAATGCATTCCGCGTGTTTGAAACCGTGGCCTCAATGACCAAGGGCGGTCCTGCTTTTGCGTCGGATACGCTGGTCTATGCGCTCTACCGGGAAGGCTTTGTCTACTTCAAGGCCGGCTATGCCAGCGCCATCACCATGGTGTTCTTCGCCTTCCTGCTTGCTCTGGCACTGGTCCAGTTCCGGCTGGTCGAAAAGAGGGTGCATTACCGATGACACATGCATTCCACACCCGCATTGCATCGCTCACCCTGTTGATGGCGGGCGCCGCGTTCATCCTCCTTCCGTTCATCTGGATGCTGTCGCTGGCGTTCAAGCCGCGCGACGAGATTTTTACGACGACAATCGATCTGCTGCCGTCGCGCATCGAATGGAGCAATTTTACCTTCGCGCTGACGCAGACCGACATTCCGCTGTTTTTGTGGAACGGGCTGGTCATGGTGATCGGCATCCTGTTTTTCCAGATCCTGTTTGCAGTGCCATGCGCCTACGCGCTCGCGCATCGAAGATTCGCAGGACGGGGACTGCTCTTCGGTCTGGTTGTTGCAGCGCTTCTGGTGCCGTTCCACGTGACGGCAATCCCGATCTTTCTTGGCTTTGCCCAGATCGGCATCCTCAACTCGATGTGGGCGCTGATCCTGCCCTTCATCCAGACAGCCTTTGGCATCTTCCTTTTTCGGCAGTTCTTTGCCCAGCTTCCTGCTGACCTGTTCGATGCAGCGCGTGTGGATGGTTTGAGTGAGACTGCGATCGTCTGGCGCATTGCCTTTCCGCTGGCATTGCCGGCTGCCACGGCCTTTGCGATTTTTTCCGTCACTGCGCACTGGAATGACCTGTTCTGGCCGCTGATCGCCACCACCGATCCGGATCTGGCGACGCCGCCACGCGGCATCCTTTATTTTCGTGACAAGGAATCCGGCGACAATGTTGGTCCATTGATGGCTGCTGCCGTGATCGTAACCGCGCCGCTGGTGCTCGCCTTCCTGCTGGCACAGCGCAAGTTCATCCAGGGCATCGCCGCCGGAGGCCTCAAGGGATGAGCCACCAGTTCCAGAACGTGCCCGGGTTTAACCGGGCCAAAGCCTTCCACCACATCAGGAGTGAAACGACATGAAAAGAACTCTATTCGCATCCGTCTTCGCCTTGGCCGGCGTGACCGGCCTGCAGGCGCAGGAAACAGAAATTCGGGTTCATTACGCGATCCCGACGATCTGGGCCGACACCCAGCAGACGCTGGCCGACGCCTTCATGGAGAAGCATCCAGACGTCAAGATCACCATCGACGGGCCGGCTGAAGGCTATGAAGATGGTGTTCAGCGCCTGCTGCGCGAGTCCGTGGCCGGCACCACACCGGATGTGGCCTATGTCGGTCTCAATCTGTGGCGGGTTCTGGAAGATCGCGGCCTTGCCCAACCGCTTGACGGCTTCCTTGGAGATGATCCGCTTGCGCAGGGCTACACGCCAGCGCTGCTGTCGCTGGGCCGGTTTGAGGACACACAATATGCGCTGGCCACTTCGGCTTCGACGCTGGTCATGTATGTAAACCCGGTTCTGGTCGAGAAAGCCGGCGGCTCGATGGACGAGTTCCCCAAGACTTTCGACGGTGTGATCGAACTGGCTTCGAAAATCAACGCGCTTGACGGGGCAACCGATGGTGTCTGGATCGGTCGCCACGACTGGCGCTTCCAATCGCTGCTGGGCTCTCATGGCGGGCGTCCAATGAACGACGACGAAAGCGACATCACCTTCGACAGCCCGGAAGGTATCGCGGCGGCGGGGATGTATCAGCGCTTTGCCAAGGAAGCCGGAATGAAATCCTACTCTGAAAACGATGCTCGCCAAACCTTCCCCGCGGGAACACTCGGCATCATGTTCGAAAGTTCATCGCTGCAGACGCGGTTTACAGAAGGCGCTGGCGACAAGTTCGAGCTGACGGTCAAGCCGCTTCCGATCGCTTCTGAAGACACATCCAAGGTCTATTTTCCGACCGGTGGCTCTGCCATCGTCATGCTGACTGATGATGAAGCCAAGCAGCAGGCAGCATGGGACTACATGGCCTTCGTGACCGGTCCAGAAGGGCAAAAGATCATCGTGGAGAATACCGGCTATGCGCCTGCCAACGCCAGGGTCATCGAGGACGAGGCCTATCTGGGCGACTTCTACGCGAACAATCCAAACGCCCGCGTTGCCCACACCCAGGTCGCCAACCATGCGGGCCCCTGGTACGCCTATCCCGGTGCAGAAGGCGTGGCAGCGACTGATCTGATCGCCGCTTCACTGGTTGAAGTCACCGAAGGCGCTGACACCGAGGCAACCATCAAGGACCTCGCCGAGACGCTTCGTGATCTGCTCGGCATGAAGTAACGGCCACTATACGCCGGCGGGCAATGGCTCCCGCCACCCGCCGGCGGTTATCTGCGTGATCTTACCAGTCGCGGCGAATGCAGTGAATTCTCGCTCGGAGCGATGCTGATGGTGCAGATCCGGGCGAAAGGCGTTTGCGCGCCATGGCCGCCCGGATCGCATCACCATCGACGGCAGCCAGACAAATTATGAGGCAATTGTTTCCTGCGATCTTGAAGCCCGGCTCCGCGACACGTCGCGACGTTCATCAAAACCAATTCGCATCTGCAAGAGCAAGTATCTCAATAACCGGATAGAGCAGGACCATCGGCGCATCAAGCGCCGGACCCGCTCCATGCCCGGCTTCAAGTCGATTACAAGTGCCCGGTTCATACTCGACGGCATCGAAATGGTTCACATGATACGCAAGCGACAGGCGAGGTTTGCCTATAATCCGTGCCCCTCAATCTCTGACCAATTCGAAATCCTGGCCGCTTGATAGCCAGCATCGAAGCGTCCCTGCGTAGCCATAATTATGGTTTGCAACAGCACCCCAAATTTTAGTATTTGTAAAAATCGCTTGACGATGAACGAGAAATGTTTCTAAATTTTACCAATACTAAAAAAGGGAACGTGTTGGTGAACAAACAGACAGGCACGGCAGAGATCGCTGATAGCGACAAGGCTGACGATCCTTTGGGCAAGAGATTGCGGGCGCGGCGCCGTGAATTGTCACTCACGCTCAAGGACGTTGCCGACGGCGCCGGCCTGTCGGTGGGATTCATCTCGCAGGTCGAACGCGGCCTGACCGTGCCTTCGCTGTCGTCTCTCGCTTCCATTGCCGGCGTTCTCCGCTCGCATGTCACCAATTTTCTGGCACAGCCCGAGGGCAGCTCGGCCTACACCCGTCATGACGAACGACCGGTCTATGCCGTCGACAAGGCTGCGCTGAGCTATGAGCGCCTTTCGACCACGTTTCCCGACAGCGTCCTCAATTCCGTCATCGTGCATGAGCCGCCGGGCTATCGCTCGGAGCCAATCCAGCATGTCGGCGAAGAAATGTTCTTTGTTCTGCAAGGGGCAATAACGATCGAAGTCGAGAACGAGACAACCGTGCTGGAAGCCGGGGACTCGATCCACTTCGCCTCCACGCGGCGGCACTCGTCATGGAACCACACGACCGAGCCGGTCACCATCCTGCATGTCTGCACGATGGATGTGTTCGGGGACAATCCGCGTCAAGACCAAGAGCCCGGAAACCGGGCAGGACACCCAGCAGCAAATAATGAACCTTGAAGGTTTGAAAACAGAGAGGAATGAAAAATGGTTGCACCATTGAAATCACTGGCAGTCGCGGCTTTGGCATCCACGATGCTCGCGACAACAACACTGGGCGCGCTGGCCGGCGGCGTGCTGCGGCTTGACGAGGTTGCCGTTGGCGAGATTGATCCGGCCATCGCCTCGGACTATGCCGACTCGATCCTGATGTTCAATATCTACGACACCCTTGTTCTGCCCATCCAGGGCGGACCCGGTCATGCGCCGCACCTGGCCAAGAGCTGGGAAGGCGATGGCACCACCTTCACATTCAAGCTGCGTGACGATGTCAAATTCGTTTCCGGCAACACGATGACGGCTGAAGACGTTGTCTTTTCACTCGACCGGATGAAGGCAGTGGGCAAGGGCCTTTCCTATCTCTTCGCCAATGTGGATAAGGCCGAAGCAATCGACCCCACCACGGTGAAGTTCACCCTGAAGACCACCTATGCTCCCTTCGTCGCCTCGCTGGTGCGCCTCCCGATTGTCGACAAGAAAGTCGTGATGGAAAACCTCGGCGAAGGCGAAGGTGAGATGAAGGACTGGGGGACAGCCTATCTGACCGCCCACAGCGCGGGAACCGGCGCCTACAAGATTGTCTCGCACAATCCGCAGGAAGAAACGGTCATGGAGAAGAACCCGGATTATTTCCTCGGCATTCCCGACCCCGCACCCGACACCGCACGGCTTCGCTACGGCCTGGAAGCGGCAACCGTTCGCACGCTGATCGCGCAGGGCGAACACGACATCGCCTCGCAGTGGCTGCCGCCCGAAGTCATCAAGGCCTTGGCAGGCGGCGGCGCACAGCTGCTGACGGAAAGCGGAACCGGCGCATTCTACGTCAAGATGAACACCACCAAGCCACCGATGGATGATGTGAACTGCCGCCTGGCATTTTCAGAAGCATTTGATTACGGCGCGGCGATCAAGATGATTGCCGTTACCGACACGGTGTCGCAGGGCGCGCCGTCCACTGGTGCAATTCCGGTCGGCATGTTTGGCGCAAATCCGGCCGATCAGGTTCTCAAGCGCGATCTCGACGCCGCCAAGCAGCATCTGGCCGCGTGCAAATACAAGCCCGAGGATTTCACTCTTGAAATCTCCTGGATTGCCGAAGTGCCGCTCGAAGAGCGTTTCGCGCTGCTGATGCAGGCGAACTACGCCGAACTCGGCGTCAAATCGGAAATCAGGAAAATGCCATGGGCGCTGTTTGCCGAGCAGGTTTCCAAGCCGGAAAACACCCCTCATATGTCGCAGCTGTTCGTCAATGCCGTGACAGGCGATCCCGATACGCTGCTTTACGGCATGTATCACTCTTCGGCAGCCGGCACATGGCAGTCGCCGGAATATCTCAACGACGCCGAGGTCGACAAGCAGCTCGATGCCGGACGCACCGCCACGACGCCGGAAGGACGCGAGGAAGCCTATTCCGCGCTGAACGCCCGGCTGATGGAGATCGCCCCGACCATCTATGGCTATGATCGCCAGGCGGTGTTTGCCGCCAGTGATCGCGTCAAGGTGCCGGCGCTTTCCGATCCCTCAAAGGCCTTCGGTCTCGACGGTATGGGCTTCACCTTCCGTCTGATGGAAGTGGCTGACTAACAACCTCCCAAGGCGGCCGGAACAGCCTGTCTTCGGACCGGCTGTTCCGGCCAGATGGAGCAAACGACCATGAAACCTCTGGCCCGCCTTCTCGCGAAGCGGCTGGTAACGTCGCTGATTGTTCTCATCGGCGTGTCCATGCTGATATTCGCCATTGCCCGGATCATCCCCGGCGATCCCGCGCGCATTGCGCTTGGGCCGAACGCCACCCAGGAGCAGATCGCCAACCTGCGAGCGGAGCTGCATCTTGATGACAATATCGTCGTGCAATACGGCTACTTCATCGCTGACGTTGCCCGCGGCGATCTCGGTATCTCGCTTTACACCAACCGGCCGGTCACGGCCGATATCGCGCAATACCTTCCCGCAACCCTGGAACTCGTGCTTGTTGCCGGTATCATGATGGTGGGCATCGGCCTTCCGCTCGGCATATGGTCGGCGCGCTGGCGTGGACGCGCGGCAGACAACCTGATCCGGTTGGTCTCCCTGCTGGGCGTCTCCGCACCAAGCTTCGTCTGGGCGGTGATCCTGATGTTGCTGTTTGCGTTTTACCTGCCGCTGTTCCCCATCGCGGGGCGCATTTCCGACAGCTATGCCATCGCCCCAGTGTCCGGGTTCCTGCTCGTCGACACCCTGATCCATGGCGATGTGCGCGCCTTCGGCAACGCCGCCTGGCATGTCGTGTTGCCGGCCTTCGCGCTGGCCTTGTCGGGCATCGGCCAGGCTGCACGTCTGACACGCGCCAACATGGTGGAAACCTACGACAAGCCCTACATCGAAATGGCCCAATCATACGGCTTTCCCGCCCGCCGCATCGCCAATCATTATGCGTTCCGCCCGTCGCTCATCCCGTCGCTGACCATCATCGGCCTGGATTTCGCAGCCATGCTCGGCAACGCGTTTCTGGTCGAGGCGATCTTCGCCTGGCCGGGGCTGTCGCGCTACGGCGTGGCGGTGATCCTGCGCAAGGATCTCAACGCGATTGTCGGGACCGTGCTGATCATCTCGGCGACCTTCCTGCTGGTCAACATCATCGTTGATCTGCTGATCGCGCTGCTCAATCCACGCATTCGCTACTCCCAGAGGCCGGCATGAAACGCACCTTTGCCATTCTGACCGCAAATCCTCTCTCCCTGCTGGGCCTGATCCTGGTATTCGTCGTGGTTTTCTCGGCCGTCTTTGCCGATTTCATCGCGCCGTTTCCCGAACACAGTGGTGCAGTGGTGGATTTCGCAAATTTCAACAAGGCGCCCGAGTGGCCCTATATCTTCGGCACCGATCTGGTCGGGCGCGATCTGTTCAGCCGGATCCTTTATGCCTACCGGATTTCCCTGATCCTCGGTGTCGTCGTGCTGGCAATCGCAGTCCCGATCGGCGTCACCATCGGCCTGGTGGCGGGATATCTGGGCGGCCGCACCGAATATTTGCTCATGCGCATGACAGACGTGTTCCTGTCAGTGCCGCCCCTGGTGCTGGCGATGGCGATCATGGGTGTTCTGAAGCCGACGCTTGCCAACGGAATGCTGGCTGTCACCGCCATGTGGTGGCCCTGGTACACGCGCCTCGTCTACAACATCACGCGGGGTGAAAAGGAAGAGGGCTATGTGCTGGCAGCCGAAGTGATCGGCGCATCCAGAGCGCATATCATCTTTCGTGAAATCCTGCCCAACTGCGTGCCGGCGATCGTCACCAAGATGACGCTGGATATGGGCTTCGTCATCCTCATTGCCTCCTCGCTGTCGTTTCTCGGACTGGGTGTCCAGCCGCCGACGCCTGACCTTGGCTCGATGGTTGCCGATGGCGCGAAATACCTGCCCGACAGCTGGTGGCTGACAATCTTTCCAGGCCTTGCCATCCTGGTCGCCGTCTTCGGCTTCAACCTGATTGGTGACGCGCTGCGCGACATTCTGGGAGCAGAGCAATGAGCACGCCAACTCTCGATATCCAGGACCTCGAACTCGGCTTCAAGGGATATACCGGCTTTACCCAGGTGCTCCATGGAATATCGCTGTCGGTCAACCCGGGCGAACGCGTGGCGCTCGTCGGCGAATCCGGCTCCGGCAAGTCGGTCACCGCCCGCATTGTTCTGGGGCTGTTGCAGGAGCTGCGCACGGCCAAGATCAGCGGCAGCGTCCGTTTCGAAGGGCGTGAGCTTGACCAGATGCCCCGGCGTGAACGCCATGCGCTGCGCGGCAAGGCGATGTCGATGATCTTCCAGGATCCCACCTCGTCGCTCAACCCGGTGTTCCGGATCGGCGAGCAATTCCATGATGTGTTGCGCCGTGGCGATGCGAAGATCACCCGGGCGGATGCCTTGAGCCGCGCTGCCGCCATTCTTGCCGAAGTCTCGGTGCGCGACGCAGACCGCGTTCTCAACGCCTTTCCGTTTCAGCTGTCGGGAGGGCTGAACCAGCGCGTCATGATCGCCATGGCGCTGGCCAATGAACCGGCGCTGCTGATTGCCGACGAGCCGGGAACCGCGCTTGACGTGACAGTGCAGGCGCAGACCCTGCATCTGATGCGCAAGCTGGTGGAAGAGCACCACACTGCAGTGTTGTTCATCTCGCATAATCTCGGCGTGGTGCGCGAGTTCGCCGACCGTGTCTACGTCATCTACAAGGGACGCATCGTCGAGCAGGGGCCAACGCGCGCCGTGTTCGAAGCCCCGCGCCACCCCTATACCCGCGCGCTGATGGCGGCAGTCCCGCGCCTGACCGGCGGCGGTATTCCCGATATCGACGAAGATTCACCGGATTTTGCCGCGCCGCTTGAAATCCATCAGGACGGGGGCCAGTCATGACCACACCTATCCTCGAGCTCGAAAACGTGTCCAAGACCTTCGGCACCGGCGCCGATGAGGTGCATGCCGCGCAGTCGATTTCCTTTGGTGTCACCAAGGGCGAATGCCTGGCCATCGTCGGCGAGTCCGGGTCAGGAAAGAGCACCATCGCCAACATGATCCTTGGCATCTATCCGCCGACATCGGGCGAGATCCGCCTGAATGGTACGGTGCTGCCAACGCGCCGTCAGCTTGAGCACCGACGCGCCATCCAGCTTGTTCAGCAAAACCCGCTGTCTTCGCTCAATCCCAAGCGATCTATCGGCGCATCTCTGCGGCTGGCGCTTGATGTGCATGATATTGGTGCGAAGGGCGAGCGGGCAGACCGGGTTGGCGCGCTTCTGGAAGAGGTGGGCCTGCCGGCAAATTTCGCCAGGCGTGCGCCTGCCGCCCTTTCCGGCGGTCAGCGCCAGCGTGTGGCAATCGCCAGGGCTCTCGCCTGCCAGTCGCAGGTCGTGGTGTTGGACGAGCCGACCTCCGCGCTCGATGTCCTGGTCCAGGCCCGCGTTCTCAAACTGCTCAACCAGTTGCGCGAGACGCGCGACCTCACCTTTGTGTTTATTACTCATGACCTTTCAGTGGTGCGCAACATCGCCACCCGCATCGCGGTTTTCGAGAAAGGCCGCATGGTTGAGCTGGGCGACACACAAACCCTATTCACCAACCCGACTCACCCCTACACGCGCCGCTTGATAAGCGCTGTTCCGGTGGTGACCGATGAAGAAGCCGCGCTGCGCAATTCTCTGGCAGCGGGCCTTGAGGAGACAAATGAATGAACCAATTCGATCATTTTTCAACGGCATTGGCCGACCCGACAAACCAGCCACGGACCACATTCGAGGCATTGTGCGCATTTGCCGAACAAACCGTCGGCGTGAAGCTCTTCACCATGATGTCGTTCGATGCCGAGACACGCGAGGCGAGCCGCAGTTTTTCAAATATGCCGGAAGCCTATCCCGAACTGGGAACCAAGCCGGTCAACGAGACCTGGTGGACCGGGCATGTGCTGGACGGACACAAGACCTTTGTTGCCAATGACATTGACGCGATCGCGGAAGTCTTCCCGGACTACGAGCTGATTGCATCCCTCGGCTGCGAGTCGGTGATCAATGTACCTGTGATCATCAACGGCAGGGTTTGCGGCACCATCAATTGTCTGCACGAGGCCGGTTTTTACACGCCCGAGCGCGTGGCAGCTTCCAATGCCCTCAAGCTGCCCGGCGCGGCGGCCTTCCTGCTCAACCAAATCACATCATCCAGGAGTGTCCTATAATGGGGAACAAGACCATCCGCGTTGCAACCGATGTTGGCGGCACCTTCACTGATCTGGTCTGCTTCGAGACCGATCTGACGACCGGCAAATCCACCATCCACACCGCGAAGTCCGACACCACACCGCCCGATTTTGAAAAGGGCGTGCTCAATGTGCTGGAAAAAGGTGGCGTCGATCCAGCGACTGTCGACTTTCTGGCTCATGGCACAACTGTCGTCATCAATGCGCTGACCGAACGCAAGGGCGTCAAGGTCGGGCTCATCACCACCGAGGGATTTCGCGATACGCTGGAAATCGCCCGTGGCAACCGGCCGGACTTCTTCAACCTGCATTACCGCAAGCCACCTCCATTTGTGCCGCGCTACCTGCGCCGCGAACTTCCCGGACGCATGACCTACAAGGGTATCGAGCGGGAAAAACTGGATTTGGCATCGCTGGCGGCGATCCTTGATGAATTCAAGGCTGACGGCGTGGAAGCTGTGGCCATCTGCTTCCTTCATTCCTACGCCAACCCGGCCCACGAAATGGCTGTGCAGGCCGAGGTCGAGAAGCTGTGGCCGGAGGTCGCAACGGTGTCCTCGCACCAGATCACCCGCGAGTGGCGCGAGTATGAACGCACCAACACTGCAGTCCTCTCGGCCTATGTGCAGCCGGTTGCCGAACGCTATTTGAAGCGTCTCGATGCGGGTCTCAAATCACGCGGCTTCAAGGGCAGCCCATATATCATGCAGTCCAATTGTGGCGTCGATTCCCTTGATGCCGTGGCTCGCGTTCCCATCACCATGGTAGAATCGGGGCCTGCATCCGGTTTCTGGGGCGCTGCAGAACTTGGCAAGATGGTTGGCGAGAACAATGTTCTCGCGCTGGATATCGGTGGCACGACAGCCAAGTGCTCGCTGATCGAAGACGGTCAGGTCAAGATCATGACCGACTACTGGATCGAGCGTGACCGCACCTCGGCCGGCTATCCGATCATGGTGCCGGTCGTGGATCTGGTCGAGATCGGCAATGGCGGCGGCTCCATCGCCTGGGTTGACGACTACGCCAAGCTGCATGTCGGGCCGCAATCGGCGGGTGCGTCTCCAGGGCCTGCCGCCTACGGGCGTGGCGGGACGGAGGCCACAACCACCGACGCCAACCTCTGGCTCGGCCGCATCAACAAGGACTATTTCTGTGGCGGCTCCGTCGAGGCAGATATGGCAGCCGCACATGCCTCCATCCGGGCTGTCGGTGAAAAGCTCGGCGTTGATACCGACGAGGCCGCGCGCGGGATCGTGCGCATCGCCAACAACAACATGGTCAACGCGCTGAAGCTGGTCTCGCTCAATCGTGGCTTTGATCCGCGTGACTTTACGCTTGTTGCCTTTGGCGGCGGCGGCGCGATGCATGCCGTGGCACTGGCCCAGGAACTGGGTGTGAAAAAGGTTGTTGTGCCGGCTGGCGCTGCAGTGTTCTCCGCCTGGGGCATGATGATGTCGGACCTGCGCCGCGATTTCTTCGTGACCAGCCTGGCTGACTTGAAAGCGGACAGCGCCCAGCCCATCGAGCAGTTGTTCGCCGAGACAGAAGCGCTGGCCCAGAGCCAGTTCGAGGCCGAGGGCGTTGATGCCGGCAAGGTCAAGTTCCTTCGCTTTGGCAAGTTCCGCTACCAGAACCAGGAACACACGACCGAGGTGCTGCTAGAGGAGGGGGAAGTCACGGCCGAGCGCATCGCCGCCATCGAGGCATCGTTCCACGAGACCTACGAGCGCGAATACACCTACAGGCTGGATGCCCCGGTCGAACTGGTCGGCATCCATCTGGTGGCGTCTGCCGAAGTCGGCAAGCTGACCATGGAGGCCAAGCCACTTGGGACCGCGGATGCCGGTGCTGCCAGAAAGGGCGAACGCGAAGTGGATTATGCCACCGAGGGTCGTCATCTTGCGCAAATCTACGACGGCGAAAAGCTTGCACCCGGCATGGAACTGGATGGCCCGGCGATCATCGAGGATTCCGGCACAACAATCGTTGTGCACCCGGGCAACTGCGTCGCCGTGGACACCTATGACAACATCATCATCACGCTCGCCGATTAAGAAGGGAAAACGCCATGACGACGCATGACCCGATTACGCTGGAGATCATCCAGAATTCGCTGCAGTCGGCAGCCGATGAAATGTTCGCCGCGATGAAGAAAACCGCGATGAGCTCGATCATCTACGAAGTGCTCGATATGGGCACCGGTATCCTGGATGCGGAGGGCGAAATCGCCTGTTCCGGCGCCGGTATCCCGGCTTTCATCGGCGTGCTGGACAAAGCAGCCAAAGTGGTGATTTCCAAATACGACAAGCCGGGCGACATTGAACCGGGAGACATCTTCGCCACCAATGATCCCTATTACGGCGGTGTTACCCACCTCAACGACATCGTCGTCGCCATGCCCGTGTTCGTGGATGGCGAGATCATCGCCTGGACGGCCAATATTGCCCACAACTCCGACGTGGGTGGCATGGCGCCCGGATCGCTGACCGGCGACGCAACCGAAATCTTCCAGGAGGGCTTGCGCCTTCCCGCCATCAAGATCATCTCCAAAGGCAAGCCTATCCAGCCGGTTTTCGACATCATCAAGGTCAACTCGCGCATGCCTGACGTGCTGGAAGGCGACGTCTGGGCGGCGATCGCCTCTGTGCGCATCGGCGCCAAGCGCTTGACCGAGATTGCCGAGAAATATGGCAACGAGACTTTCCGGACTGCCATGACCCATTTCCAGGATTATGGCGAAAAGGTCTCGCGCGCCGAGTTGGTCAATCTGCCCAAGGGCACTTTCGAGCTGTCGGAAGAGCAGGATGACGGGCGTGTCTTCAACGTCAAGATCACCATCTCGGACGACGAGTTCAAGGTGGACCTTCGCGACAATCCGGATCAGACGGCAACTCCCGTCAACACCAGCCGCGACGGCGTGATGGTTGCGGCGCAAATGATCTTCAAATCGCTGACCGATGCCTATTCGCCAGCCAATGGCGGCTCGTTCAGGCCGATCACGTTGCTGACGCGCGAAGGCTCTGTCTTCCATGCCAAGGAACCGGCCCCGATCGGCTTTTATTACGAGATCGAGCTGAGGGTCTATGACCTGATGTGGCGGTGCCTTGCGCCGCATATGGATGGCAAGCTGGCAGCCGGTCATTTCGCCTCGGTTTGCGGCACGTTCATCGGCGGGATTCATCCCGATACCGGCCGTCAGTACACGATCATCGAACCACAGATCGGCGGTTGGGGTGCAAGCCAGAGCCATGACGGCAACAGCGCCATCTTCTGCGGTTTTCACGGTGAAACCTACAATTGCCCGGCGGAAATCAACGAGGCCCGCAACGGTCTTTACGTCGACCGGATGGAGCTGAACATGGAGCCGGGCGGTGAGGGCGAGTTCACCGGAGGGCGCGGTATCGTGATGGATTACCGCGTGCGGGCCGACAATGGCTTCCTGACAGCGGGATATACCCGGTCGAAATTCCCGGCCTGGGCGGTGGATGGCGGGCATGAAGGCTCATCCAACTATGTCGAGTACCGGCCGTCCGATGGAGAGCCGGAGCGCTACGCATTCGTATCGGGGCTGCAGACCAAGAAGGATGACGTGATCCGCGTTGTCACCGGCAATGGCGGTGGTTCGGGCGATCCGAAAAAGCGCGACCCCAAAAAGGTGCTCGCCGATATCCGCAACGGCCTGATCACGCCCGAACGGGCAAAAGACGTCTATGGCGTCAAAGCTTGAAAAGGGAGCAAGTCCAGATATGACCCAGACGGCGATACGACTGCAAAACCTGCGCAAGGCCATGGCTCAGACCGGCACGGATCTGGTGGTGCTTGGGCCTGGCGCTCACATGCACTGGCTTCTGGGCTTTCATCCCCATGGCGATGAACGCCCCTGCCTGCTGATGATTGGCCGCGAGCGTGAAGTGTTCCTGATGCCGGCGCTCAATGCCGAAGCAGCGCGAACCGAAACCGACATCGCCTTTTGCGAGTGGGCCGATGACAAGGGGCCTGGCGACGCGCTGAAGCAAGCGCTGGCCATGCTTGATGCCGGTTCTGCCGCGAAGGTGGTGCTCGACGAGACCATGCGTGCGGATTTTGCTCTTCTCGTGCTTGGCGCTCTACCGGGCGCAAGCCACGACTTCACCGTTGATACCGTTGGCGCGCTGCGCATGCGCAAGGATGCCGACGAGTACGCAAAGCTGAAGGAAAACGCCCGCATTGATGACCGGGCCATGCAAGCTGCACTCGCAGCACTTCGCCCCGGTATGAGCGAGCGTGAGGTTGCGGATGTCATTCATGCGCAGTTTGCTGCGGATGGCGCGAAGCCGGAGTTCAGCATCGTCGGATCCGGACCAAACGGCGCCTTTCCCCATCATGCGACGGGAAACCGCAAGCTTCAGGTCGGAGACGCCGTGGTCATCGACATTGGCGGGCGCAAGGACGGATTTCCGAGCGACATGACCCGCATGGCTGTCATCGGCCAACCGCCCGAGGGGTATGAGGAAGTCCATGCCGTCGTCGAGCGGGCGGTGTGCGCGGCGCTCGCCGCAGCCCGTCCCGGTGTCAAGGCGATGGACGTGGATGCGGCCGCACGCAATGTGATAGCGGAGGCCGGTTACGGCGAGTATTTCGTCCACCGGCTCGGCCACGGCCTGGGCATCGAGGTCCATGAACCTCCCTTTCTGACCTCGACGTCCGAGACAGTGCTGGATGAAGGGATGGTGTTCTCCATCGAGCCCGGCATCTATCTGCCCGGTCGGTTTGGGTTGCGGTTGGAGGATATCGTTATCCTGCGTGCTGACGGGCCTGAAATCCTGTCATCATTGCCGCGCGATATGCATGTGGTGCCGGTATGACAGACCGTTCGCACGATCCGATCACGCTCAGCGTCATTCAGGCCGGCCTTACCGCCGCGGCTGACGAGATGTTCGCCGTTATCAGAAAGACGGCAATGAGCCCGATCATCTATGAGGTGTTGGATGTGGGCACCGGTATCACCGATGCCAAAGGCGAACTGGTGTCATCGGGTGCCGGCATTCCGACCTTCGTCGGGGTGCTCGACAAGGCAGTCAAGCGCATCCTCGAACTGGAGGGCGCCGAAAATGTGCGCGAGGGTGATCTATTTGTCACCAATGACCCCAGCTATGGTGGTGTGACCCACCTCAATGATGTGGTGGTCGCAATGCCGGTGTTTGCCAAGGGCGAGCTTGTGGCCTGGACCGCCTCGATCGCGCACTGGAATGACATTGGCGGTATGACGCCCGGATCCATGTCGACCACGGCGACCGAGATTTTCCAGGAGGGGCTTCGCCTGCCTGCTGTCCGCCTGTTTGACTCCGGCGTCCTTTTGCAGCCGGTGTTCGACATCATCATGGCCAATTCGCGGCTGCCGGATTTCGTGCGCGGCGATCTCTGGGCGCAAGTTGCCGCCAGTCGCCGTGCGGCGACGCGTGTGGCGCAGCTGGTCGAAACCTACAGCCTGCAGACCTTTCGTGATGCCCTCGAAAACCTGTTTGACGAAGGTGAACGCCGCGCGCGCGCCGGACTGGCAGCCCTCCCCAGGGGCACATTCCGGATCGAGGAAGAGCAGGACGACGGCGCGCTCTGGCATGCCGAAATCCGCATCACTGATGACGCTTTCACCGTGGACCTCTCGGGCAATCCCGCACAGCGCACGGCGCCCTACAACACCAGCCGCGACGGCGCCGTGATCTCCTCGCAGATGATCTTCCGCGCTCTTTCCGATCCGACGCTGGCCGCCAATGCCGGGTCATTCCGCCCCTTGCGGGTGATTACCGAGGAAGGCACTGTCTTCCATGCCACCGGTTCGGCACCGCATGGCTATTACTTCGAAACACGAATCCGGCTCTATGACATGCTGTGGCAATGCATGGCACGGGCGCTGCCCGAGATCATGCCGGCCGGCCATTTCGCGTCTATCTGCGGTACCGTGCTTGCAGGTGATCACCCCGACACAGGACGCCGCTTCACCATGGTCGAGCCACAGATGGGTGGTTGGGGGGCAACCGCCACACGCGACGGGCTGGATGCAATGTACTCAGCCAGCCACGGCGAGACGTTCAATTGTCCCGTCGAAATCTGCGAGACGCGATATGGCATCGATGTTGGCTACAAGCGGTTGAATGAAAGCAGCGAAGGCCAGGGATTGCACGACGGCGGCAAGGGGTTATCAGTCTCCTACAAACCACGCGGGCGAACTGTACTGGCGGGCGGATACAGCAGAAACCGTGTGCCTGTCTGGGGTTCGAACGGCGGTGAGAACGGCGGCACCAATGCGATTGCCATCAGGCGCAAAGACGGATCGAGCGAGACTTATGCCTTCATCAGCGGGCTTGAGGTTCAGCCAGGCGACGAGATAGTGATTTCAACAGCCAATGGCGGCGGCTGGGGCAAATCAGTTAACAGTTGATTTGCTGAGCCTACTCATAAATGATGCTTCGGGGGCTGACAGACAGAGTTTGTAAAATGATGCCCCCTGTGCCTCCGGGTTGTAGCATGAAGTTTTGTTCGCCTCGGAGCCGAGTTCTCCTTGCCGGGTTCTGACTCTCGTGATCGCGGGTGCCGAGACCGGTTCTGCAAACGCGTTCGAGTTGTTCGGAATCAATTTTTTGAGGGCAAGCGCAACGCCGCCGACGATGTCATCGGCGTTTCGCAGCGTTACGATGTTGAATTCGTTGAAAGCGGCGACAGCGATGTTGATGGGCCGCTGAAGGGTGCGTCGGCGCTCTGGACGGACCGTGACGAGCCCGCCGAAGGTGCAGCCGGTCTCCTTGCTAAGGCAAGCGGGGATTACCGCAAACTCTTCGCTAACCGGCGATCGATAATGATCTCTCGATATTTCCGGGAGCTCTCCATATTCAAAGGGCATCGTCAACTTGCGGTGCCTGATCTGAAATCGTATCGGCGTGCATGCCAAAAGCTAAACATTCCGGTGCCTTCAAAGGCCACCGTTTCCCGCCTGATATCATTGCCTATGCGGTCTGGTCATATCTTCGGTTTCCCTTGAGCCTTCGTGATGTTGAGGATCTACTTGCGAAGCGCGGCATCGTCGTGAGCTACGAGACAATCGGGAAGTTGGTTGGCAGTTTGGTACAAAGTAAGCTGCTTCCATCCGGCGGAATCGGCCTACGCCGTCTGATAAGTGGCCCCTTGATGAAGTGGACATTCTTATCCGCGGGCGCAAATTCTGGCTTTGGCGCGCGATCGACAGCAATGGTGACGTTCTTGAGATTCTGGCTCAATCTCGGCGCAACACGCGCGCAGCGAAACGCTTTCTCCGCAAGCTATTCAAGCAATACGGGCGACCGCGGGTCGTGATCACAGACAAGCTCGGCAGCTATAGTGCAGCTTTGAAATGCCTTGCGCCCGGCATCGACCACCGCGGACATAAAGGCTTAAACAACAGATCTGAAGGCTCGCATCGACCGACGCGGGGCTATAAAAGATCCCTCTCATGGTTTGCAAGCAAACCATTGCCGGGCACTGCATGGCCCGATCCAAATCCCCCGGCCAAGCACGGCTCTTTTTGTCTGTCCTCGATCAAGTCCAAACCGTATTTCGGCCTCGCCGCCACAAACTATCCGCCCCAGCCTATCGACAATCGCGCTCGGTTGCTCACAGCATTTGGGACGGTATCACCTGTGAGCTGAAGGCCGCTTGACCACGGGGTCTGGAGCTCCTTTTCGGCAAAAACCAATAAGTTGACAATGCCACTCTGATGCCGAAAGCTATGGCGGCTCCAACACCGGCAATGGCGGCGGCATGTATGCTGGCGACCATCCCATGCAGGGCCAGACTTGCTCGGCCGACATTGCCCTTCCACCCCTCGGCGCCATCCTGCTGCGCCATCAAGGAAAACGCATTTGAACCTCAACATTGATCGCCTTGAATCCGGCTATCCCTATCCGCTCGGCGCCACGTTTGATGGCCTGGGCGTCAATTTCGCCGTCTTTTCGGCCAATGCTGACCGGATCGACCTGTGCCTGTTCGAGGCTTCCGGCAAGCGGCAGGTTCTTTGCCTCGAACTGCCCGAATGTACCGACGAGGTCTGGCACGGCTATTTGCCAGACGCAGGCCCGGGCCTTCTCTACGGCTTCCGTGCCCATGGCCGCTACGAGCCCGAAAATGGACACCGCTTCAATCCGAACAAACTGCTGCTGGACCCATACGCCAAGCGGCTGTCGGGGGAGGTGCGCTGGACCGACGCGCTGCATTCCTATTCCGTGCGCTCCAAGCGTCAGGACCTGAGTTTCGACCGGCGCGACAGCGCACCCGCCATGCCGAAGGCGGTGGTCACCCAAAGCGCTTTCGACTGGTCGCAGGATGTCCGCCCAAAGACGCCATGGGCGGAGACGGTGATATACGAGGGCCACCTCAAAGGCCTGACCAAGCTGCTCGAGGACGTCCCGCCGCGGCAGCGCGGAACTTATGCGGCGCTTTCCCATCCCAAGGTGATCGAGCATCTCAAGCGCGTCGGTGCCACGGCGCTCGAACTGCTGCCGATCCACAGCTTCGTTCAGGACCGCAGACTTCAGGAGGTGGGACTGACCAATTACTGGGGCTACAACACCCTGTCGTTCTTTGCGCCGGAAGGCCGCTACATGGCGAGCGACAATTCCGACGAGCTGCGCATCGCCATCCGCAGGCTTCACGCCGCCGGCATCGAGGTTATTCTCGACGTGGTCTACAACCACACCGCAGAAGGCAGCGAACTTGGTCCGACCTTCAATCTGCGCGGGCTCGACAATGCCAGCTATTACCGGCTGGTCGACGGCAATGTGCGCTATTGCGTTAACGACACCGGGACCGGCAACACGCTTGATCTAAGCCATCCGCGTGTGCTGCAGATGGTGGTCGACTCTCTTCGACACTGGGCCGAGAGCTATCGTGTCGATGGCTTCCGCTTTGATCTTGGAGTGACGCTTGGCCGCGACGGCGATAACGGTTTCGATCCACGTTCAGGCTTCTTTGATGTGCTTCGCCAGGATCCGGTGCTCAACCAGCTCAAGCTGATCTCAGAGCCTTGGGACATCGGCCCGGGCGGATATCAACTTGGACATCATCCTCCGGGTTTTGCAGAATGGAATGACAAGTTCCGGGATTCCGCGCGCAAGTTCTGGCGCGGCGAAAGCGGCGAACGGGCCGAATTCGCCAAGCGCATTGCGGGTTCTGCAGATCTGTTTGACCGCCGTGCGCGCCGACCCTGGGCCAGTGTCAATTTTCTCGCCGCCCATGACGGACAGACCCTGCGCGATCTGGTGAGTTACGAGGGAAAGCATAACGAGGCCAATGGTGAGGACAATCGCGACGGCCATTCGGAAAACTATTCGCGCAATTGGGGCGCGGAGGGTCCGTCTGATGATGCGGCAATCGAAGATGTCCGCGACCGGGTCAGCCGATCGCTGCTGACAACACTTATGACCTCGCTGGGCACTCCCATGCTGCTTGGCGGTGACGAGTTCGGCAGGACCCAGAATGGCAACAACAATGCCTACTGCCAAGACAACGAAATCAGCTGGTTCGACTGGAAGCAGCTTGAGAGCGAACATGGCCGCAAGCTCACTCAGTTCGTCGCTAAGCTGACTGCGGCGCGGAAGCGCTATCCACTCATCCGCGCTGGCAATTTCCTGCACGGTGAGGTCGAAGTGGCGCCCGGCATTCTCGATATCGACTGGTTTGACGAGCGCGGCGAGCACCTGTCCAATGAGGACTGGGATAACCCCGAAGGCCGCGCACTGGTGATGCGCCGCTGCCGCCGCAAGCCCGATGGATCGCTCGAAACTGTGACATTGCTCATGAACGGCTCTGGTGACACGCTCACTTTCAAGCTGCCACCACCGGATCTGCATCGGATACTGATCATAGACAGTGCCGATCCGGAGACAGCCGAATACGAGGTCGGGACCGACATCGAGGTGCGCGACCACGCGGTGCTTCTGATTGTCGGCACCGACGTGGCCGAATAGATGAAGTGGGGGCCACAACGTATCAGCGGTGACGAAATCCGGTTCCGGCTCTGGGCGCCGGACCCGGACGTTGTTCATCTGGAATTTTCCGACGACACGGCGCTGGAAATGAGCCGCCATGATGCCGGATGGTTCGAGATCGACGCTGCCGTGCCGGTCGGAACCTGCTACCGCTTCCGGGTGGATAATGAACTGGCCGTCCCCGACCCTGCCTCAAGACAGCAGTCGGGCGGCGTGCATGCCTGGAGTGTGGTCACCGACCCAGATGCCTATCGCTGGACCTCGGCCGACTGGCGCGGTCGGCCCTGGGAAGAGGCTGTTATCCTTGAGCTTCATGTCGGCGCACTCGGCGGATTCGCCGGCGTTGCGCAGCAGCTGGAGCATTGGCGCAGTCTTGGCATTACCGCAATCGAGCTGATGCCAATTGGTGACTTCGGTGGCGCCCGCAACTGGGGTTATGACGGCGTTTTGCCCTACGCGGTGGCTGAAAGCTACGGCACACCCGACGAACTCAAGGCGCTTGTTGACCAAGCCCATGGGCTCGGGATGATGATCATGCTTGACGTGGTCTACAATCACTTCGGCCCGGACGGCAATTATCTCGGCGCCTATGCCGCAAGCTTCTTCGATGAGACTGCAAACACACCATGGGGTGGTGCGGTGGCAGTGTTGCGTGGACCTGTGCGTCGTTATTTCATCGACAACGCGCTGATGTGGCTTGACGAATACCGCTTCGACGGGCTGCGATTTGATGCCGTGCACGCCATCGGCAATGTCGAATTTCTAGACGAGATGGCGGCCGAGATCCGCGCCAAAATGCCTGATCGGCAGATCCATCTGGTGCTTGAAAACGAACACAACGATCCTGACCGGCTGCTGCCCGGCCAATATGACGCGCAGTGGAACGACGATTTTCACAATGTGATGCACGTGCTGCTGACCGGCGAGGCTGAAGCCTACTACGCAGGCTTTGCCGATGACCCGACCACAATGCTGGCACGCTGCCTTTCGCAGGGTTTTATCTATCAGGGGGAGGACGCCGGAAACGGGCCGCGTGGAAAGCCGAGCGCGCATCTGGAGGCCACGTCATTTGTCTCCTTCCTGCAGAACCACGACCAGATCGGCAACCGCGCCATGGGGGAAAGGCTGCTGCATCTTACCGATCCTGCTCGGCTGCGCGCCGCGGTAGCGCTGCTGCTTTTGTGTCCGCAGATCCCGATGCTGTTCATGGGCGACGAGACCGGCAGCCACTCGCCATTTCTCTTCTTCACCGATTTCAACGATGAACTTGCCGATGCAGTGCGCAACGGTCGACGGCAGGAATTCGCTCACTTCAAGGCGTTTTCCGATCCTGAAACCAGGGAGAGTATTCCCGATCCCAACCACCCCGACACGTTCATGGCATCAGCTCCGCAGCCCGGACCTGATGCAGCACAATGGCTGAGCTTTTACGCGGATCTGATCGCGCTGCGCCACCAGCACATTGTGCCGCGGCTCAAGGACGCGCGTGGCATCGATGCTGCAATTTTGGGCGACAAGGCGGTATCGGCGCGTTGGAAAATGGCCGATGGTTCGACGCTTGTCATCGCTCTCAATCTTGGTGAGAGCGCCGTGACTTTTCCATCGCCCGACGGTGTCATCCTCTTCGCGCTCGGCGAGGCCGGAGAGCCAGCCAGTTTCGCCGCCTGGATCCTGATATGAAACCGCTTCACCAGCTCGCGCGGGTTGCCGGTCTGCAGATCGACTGGGAAGACGCGACAGGACAGGCGCAGCGCGTCAGCGACGAGGCGCTGCGCAAGGTGCTCGCGGCGCTGGGATTTGAAGCCGGGTCCGAAAGCGAGATCGGGCGCAGTCGGGACCTGTTGCGGGAACTTGAAAAACAGGACCGCTTCGTCTCTGCGGATGCAGGACAGCGCATCGTTTTGCCGCGCCTGGCTGGCGCTCCCGGGGAGGCGATGCTCACGCTTGAGAGCGGTGAGAAGATGCCGGTCATGGTGGTCGCTGATCGTCAGGGCCTGTCAATGCTGCCGATCGACGTGACCGGTTACCATCAGTTGCAACTGGATGACCGCCAAATTCGCATCGCTGTTGCCCCGCCGAGATGTTTCTCAATCGCCGACGCCGCGCCAGGGCGCAGG
Organism: Hoeflea sp. AS60; assembly: GCF_038900115.1. Taxonomy (NCBI): domain Bacteria; kingdom Pseudomonadati; phylum Pseudomonadota; class Alphaproteobacteria; order Hyphomicrobiales; family Rhizobiaceae; genus Hoeflea; species Hoeflea sp. AS60. The sequence continues at coordinate 1,957,556 of NZ_JBBMQP010000001.1, forward strand.
ATCTGGGGACCAGCCGTTCAAATTCCGTCTTTGCGCGACGGCCGCGGGCTCGGATTCGGCGACTTCCGCGCGCTCGCCGACAGCGCCGCAAGTTTTGCGACCCGCGGTGCGGATGCGCTTGCAATCAGCCCGACGCATGCGTTGTTTCCTGCCGATCCAGGCCGGTTCAGCCCCTATGCGCCATCTAGCAGATCCTTTCTCAATATCCTTTTCGGCGATCCGGCGCTGATCGGCCATCCTGTCCCCGCTTCAGCAGGAACGGGAGATCATATTGACTGGCAGGGCGCCATTCCCGGACGGCTGGCTGCACTGCGTGCGGCATTCGCAGGACGCAGCGACGCGGTGCGCGAAGCCGTCGCCACTTATCGTGAAAAGGGTGGGGTGGCGCTGGAGCAGCACGCCACCTTCGACGCCCTGCATGCTCATTTCTTCGATGACGGGGCAACCGGATGGCAGCAATGGCCCGCGGCGTTCCACGACCCTTCGGGATCCGCGGTTTCGAATTTTGCCGCCAGCCACCGGCAGGAGATCGAATTCTTCATTTTCGGCCAGTGGCTGGCCAAGACCAGTCTTGATACAGCGCAAAAGGTCGCAACGGATTCGGGCATGGCCATTGGCCTGATCTCTGATCTTGCAGTTGGCATGGACCCGGGCGGCAGCCATGCCTGGAGCCGCCCGGACGAACTGCTCACCGGGGTATCGGTGGGAGCGCCGCCGGACATTCTTGGCCCGGACGGCCAGAACTGGGGCATCACCAGTTTCTCGCCGCAAGCCTTGCGTCGCACCGGCTTTGATCCGTTCATCGCCACGCTGCGTGCCGGGCTGGATCATGCGGGCGGTATTCGCATCGACCACGCGCTTGGTCTGCGCCGGCTCTGGGTTGTCCCGCAAGGAGAGACTGCTGACGAAGGGGCCTATCTCAACTTTCCTCTAGAGGACATGCTGCGTATCCTCGTCATCGAATCCCACCGTGCCCGCGCCATTGTCATTGGCGAGGATCTCGGCACCGTCCCCGCTGGATTGCGCGAGCGGTTGGAGGCGCGCGACGTGTTGGGCATGCGCGTGCTGTGGTTCGAGCGCGACAAGGACGGCGATTTCACACCGCCGGATCAGTGGCATCGGCAGGCAGCCTCGATGACAGGGACCCACGATCTGCCGACGGTGGCGGGTTGGTGGCAGGAACGCGACATCGACTGGACATGGACGCTGGGCCGAACCTCTCGAGCAGAGAACGAAGCGGCCGACCGTGAAACCAGGGCCAGGGACCGGAAAAAACTTTGGGAGGACATCAATTCTGCTGGAACTGATGCCGGACCGCAGCCGGGGCGGGGAGAGACCGATGTCTTCGTGGATGCAGCCATTGCGCATGTTGGAGCAACGGCCTGCGAACTGGCAATCTTCCCGATGGAAGACGTGCTGGGACTCATTGAGCAACCCAACCTGCCGGGAACCATTGACGAGCACCCCAATTGGCGTCGCCGCATGCCCGGCCGCACCGAAGCTTTGCTTGGCGAGCCCAAGGTCGCCGCCCGGCTCAAGCGGCTCAACGAGGCCCGACTGACCGGTGCCGGACTAAAAAGGGCACAGACCACATGACCCCTCGCGCCACCTATCGTTTCCAGTTCCACAGCGGCTTCACCTTCGCCGATGCGGAAGCCCTGGTTTCCTACCTGGACCGGCTTGGAATCAGCCATGTCTACGCTTCGCCGGTGACCACCGCGCGCAGCGGCTCGACCCATGGCTATGACGTGATCGACCCGACCCGGGTCAATCCCGAGCTGGGTGGAGAGCAGGGCCTTCGCAATCTCGTCTCCGCGCTGCGCGAACGCGGCATGGGGCTGATTATCGACATTGTTCCAAACCACATGGGCGTTGCCGGCGGCGAAAACGCCTGGTGGAATGATGTGCTGCAACACGGCGAGGCAAGCGCGTATGCGCGCTTTTTCGACATCGACTGGAGCCGCAAACTGCTGTTGCCACTGCTCGGCTCACCACTGCCCGCAGCGCTGGCGGCGGGCAATATCGCGATCGATGTTTCCGGCGAAGCGCCAATGCTGCTGCTTTACGGCGACCAGCGCGTACCGCTCAGGCCTGAAGATCACCAATCCATCCGCAACCACGGCAACGCAATCGACCTGCCAGCGCTGCTGGAACGCCAGCACTACCAGCTCGCATGGTGGCGTGCGGCGGATGATGAGCTCAATTGGCGCCGCTTCTTCACGATCACTGAGCTGGCCGGGCTCCGCATCGAGGAGCCGGCTGTCTTTGAGGCGACCCACGCGCTCTATTTCCGGCTCTATGCAGAAGGCCTTATCGACGGTGTTCGTATCGATCATGTCGATGGTCTGACCGACCCGGGCGGCTACTGCCGTCTGCTGAGAGAGCGGCTTGGCGCCATCGCGCGGCCTGCGGGCTTTCCCAAAGGCCCGGCCTATATCGTCGTCGAAAAGATCCTGGGACCGGGCGAGGAGCTTGCTGCGGATTGGGCCGTCGACGGAACGTCCGGCTATGATTTCATGGAGCAGGTCTCTGCCCTGATACATGACCCGGAGGGCGAACAGCCTCTCGCCGCGCTGTGGACGGAGTTCACCGGCCGGAAGCTCGATTATCACCAGGAGGAGCTCACTGCACGCCAGGATATGCTCGACTGGGCTTTCGACGGTCAGCTAGAGGCCTGCGTGTCGGCGTTTGCGGATCTGTCCGAAACCAGTGAAGAGACCGCCGGTATCACGCGTGCAATGCTGCGCCGGGCAATCCGCCGCATGCTGTCGGTGTTTCCTGTGTATCGCACCTATGGCACGGGAGAGGACGCACCGGCTGAGGATGCCCGAATCCGCGAAACTGTGCGCGATCGCGCCGCAGAATCTGCGCCGCCGGGCGAGGCGAGGGTGGTTGATCTCATTCTGGCATGGCTCGCGGGTGAGGGGCCGGGTGGCTCGGAGCTTGCCTCGACCGCAGTGCAGCGCTTTCAGCAATTGTCCGCACCGATCGCAGCCAAGTCCGTTGAGGATACGACTTTCTATCGTTACGGTCCGCTGCTCTCGCGCATGGACGTCGGCTTTGACGCCGCACGCTTTTCGATGCCAATAGCTGAATTCCATGCGGCAATGCTAGGGCGTGCGCAGAACTTTCCGCATGCCATGCTGGCGACGGCGACGCATGACCACAAGCGCGGCGAGGATGTGCGCGCCCGCCTTGCTGTTCTGAGCGAGATCCCTGATAGCTGGCGCGATCGGATCATACGATGGGACGGCGTGGCGGGTGACACCCGGCATGCAGTCGATCCAGCCGACCGCTACATGCTCTATCAGACGTTATTTGGCGCCTGGCCGCCGGGCCTGGATGGAACTTCCCGGGTTGGTCTGACCGGCTTTGCCGATCGCATCGTTGGCTGGCAGCAAAAGGCGTTGCGCGAGGCAAAATTGCGCTCTTCCTGGGAGGCGCCGGACGAGGCTTATGAGAGCGCCTGCGAAAAGTTGACCAGGAATCTGCTCGACACCGAAACAGGTACCGATTTTCTTGCCGATATCGAGGCATTTGTTGCACAGACCGCCGTTGCGACGCTGTCAAACATGTTGGTGCAGGCTGCGCTGCGCTGCACCGTTCCTGGCATGCCTGATATCTACCAGGGCTGCGATCTTTCAGATTTCAGCCTTGTCGATCCCGACAACCGGCGACCGGTCGACTACGAGTTGCGAGAAAAACTGATTGCCGGTGACAAGAGCCTCGAGCCATGCCTGGCGGGGGCCGGCAAGCTGGAGCTCATCATGGCTCTGCTGGCGCGGCGCGGGGCCAACCCCGCGCTGTTTGCCGATGGCGATTACCAGCCAGTCCAAGTTCACGGCCCGCGTGCGGGCAATGTGATTGCATTTCGCCGGACTCACCACACCAGCGCAATGCTCTGCGTGCTAATGGTGCGTTGTGGGCGGCAATTGATGGGGAGTGACCGGCTTGTCCCTTCCGCGGAATGGTGGCAGGGAACAGCACTCGAAAGTGGCCAATCCGTCGCTGGATTGCTGTCGCGCGCGCCCGTTTATGTGGATTGAGGCCGATGGGCCCGCAACCCTGCCCGTGGGGTTGCCGAGACGGGCGAAAACGACTGGCGAAACCGCATGGCTGATTGTCGGGAGAGAGAATAATCAATCCGGACAGCCGGTGCCCGTATCGGAAAGTCTGATTGGACAGGCGTTTAGATCGGGGCAGACCTCTCTTATTTCCTGGAACGGGGCTCGGGATCTCTCGTCGCGATCAAAACCAAGCCACCTCAGGATGGCTTGTTGCGAACGTATAGCAACGCCATGCTGTCATGCAGCGCGATCGATCCGCCTTCGTAGTCCGCGCCGATTGTCGGCGAGCGCAGGGCCACCTTCCAGCCGCCACCGTCGAGTCCCGGAATGGGCAGTGAGGTCGGATCAATGTCGATCAGCGGTTTGCCCTCCAGATGGGCGATGGCGAAGACCTGTTCGCCGTCTGGTCCGTGACGCAGCGAGCGGAAGGCCACAGTGCCCTTTGTCGGTGTCTCGTAGTCAAACACGTCACGCGGACCGTAATTTTCCCGCAGCCATGGGCGCTCAGCCCGGAACTGGCGCAGCTTGAGCATGTACTCGGTATGGGCGTCACCGAGGTCGTCAAGATAATTGGTGACGTTGCAATAGTCGTGCATGTCATCCATCCAGGCGCGGGCCACCAGTTTGAGTGCACCGGCGTCATAGGGGGAAGGACCCTGCAGCGGCGGATCAACCTCGTTCAAGAGCTTAGCCATGACCACAAGGTCGTAGTCCGTCGCTTCCACCAGGGCTGGCAGGATGACGAAGAACCGTCCCAGGCTGTCGCGATCCTCGAAACCGAGCTCTTTGAGCCGCCGGAAGTTTCCGGGTATGGAATAAGTATAGGCATCGACCTGCCAGTTCAGTGAAATCGCTTCCTCGGCAACGACCTTGACGCCGTATTTGTCATCCTGATTGCGAATGAAGCCCCAGGATCCGCGGGCCATGGCATTGAGAAAGTCCATTGGAACACCCGGGAATGCGACGTAGGTAAGCATTTGTGCGGCTGGATGGTCGTAGGCCTTGTCGAGGATTTCCATCCGCGTGTCGCCAAGCCTTGTGTTGATGTTGAGCTTGGGATTGATCTGGGTTCCGCGGCGCAAGGTGTCGTGGTTGGCACAGCCGGAAATCCAGTTCGAACCGCACCGCAAGATCTCCTGAATGCGCCAGAATTTGCTCAGCCAGAACGTATACAGAAACGGTGTGTTGTGCGCGAAGGTGAGAGGACCCCACTGGAATACATCATCGTCGCGCTGGTTATCGATCACCGCGCGATAGTCGGAGCTCAGCTCCCAGTCTGCTTCAGGCCAAGGGCGCCCGTCCTCGAAGATGAACCATGGACGGTATTTCCGTCCGGAAACTTCCTGCACCACGTCCGCCATTTCCTGCAGGTACTCGTCGTCGTGGCGCATCATATCGGTATCGGCGTCCCACCACTTGAAATCCTGCGCGCCGTCGACACGGACGCCATCGGCGCCGAAGTCCACCTTGCGGCGCTGCATCTCGAGAAGGATGGCGCGCACGACAGGGTTCCGATAGTTCAGGTTCTGCCCATACATGTTGGGGCCGGCGAAGTAGTGATGGCTCAGCCCCCTGAGGCCCTGATTATCGCTGTGGCCGAACACCACATCAAGGATAAGCTTCTTCGGCTTGCCGGGGAAATTGTGCAACGCCGCCGCTAGATCGACCAATTCGTCGGGGCGGTCGGTCTCAAGCAGCGAGGGGTTGATCGCCGCCATGCCGCTGATGACGACGTCATAGCCCCAGTTGGTGGTATCGGGGCGGCGGATGTCGACCAGCAGCCTGTCGTCATCATCCTCGACCTCGGTCCAGAAATCGGGACCTGCTTCATAAACCGTCGTCGGCTCTAAGGGCAACAATTGGACAGCATCGTAGCCGAGAAAGATCCGATCTGCCGGCCGCAGTTCCGTGCCCTGGCGTACGCGTTCGGCCAGCGCGTTGAAGTGTCGCGTCAAGCCCGCAATGCTCATGCTCGCCGTGGCGGTCGGCACGTGAACCTGCTGGATATTGCCCGCCGGACCAAACTTGTGAACCTCGCCCTCTGGCAAGGCATCATAGTAGGCTTTGTCTGTCCGGGCCGCCTGCATCGCCTCGATGTCATAGTACTCAGCCGGTGCGAACGGCCCGAAGGGCAGCGAGGCCGAGAGCGGGTCGAAAATGCGGGTCCAGACGTTTTCACTGTCACGCCAGACCAGCGAATAGAAGCTGCCAATGGTTTCGCGTGTGCCGGCCTGCATCCCGTCGATCGCCGCCATGCACCACGCATCTATCCGTGCTACGGGTATGCGCGTGCGGCGAAAGCTCAGTTCCTGGCGCGAGCGGACCAAGGTTGCCTCGCCTTCGATGTCGAGCACCTCGATGAAGATATCGCCTTCGGAGACACGGCTTTCCTGCAGCTCGGGCACCCACAACATGACCTCGCAGACGTCGCCGCGGCGATGGGCGCCAAGACGGCGGGCAATTAGCCGAGCTGTCTCGAACGCAGCATGTCCGGCTTGCAGCGTCTCAAGCGTCCATTCGGTCATGGCCTCCGTGGCGGCAAGGTTCTGAGCGACCCTCGTGTCAGTGCTGGCTTTGGCGTCGATCATGCGGTCTCCGGTGTAAGGTAGAGGCCGCTTAACGGCGGCAATGTGAGAGTGATGGAGTGCGGGTGGCCGTGGCTCGGCTCTGGCCTTGAGGCGACCCCGCCCATGTTGCCGCGTCCTCCGCCACCATAGATCTCAGCGTCGGAGTTAAGGGTTTCGCGCCAGAATCCCGGTTGCGGCACGCCCAGACGCCAGCCGGTATGTTCGACGCCCGAGAAATTGAACACCGCCAGCACCGGCGCCGTGCCGTCCTCGCCTTTGCGCAGCCAGGCATAGACGTTGGCAGCCTCTGCCGAGCCGTCGATCCATTCGAAGCCGTCCTCGGTGCAGTCCCTGTCATGCAGCGCAGGCACATCGCGATAGGCCGTGTTGAGGTCGTGAACCAGCCGGCTGAGACCGGCGTGCCCGGGGGCTTTCTGGGCATCCCAATCCAGCTCGGCATCTGCATCCCATTCATTCGGCTGGCCGAATTCCTGCCCCATGAACAGCAGCTTCTTGCCGGGGTGTGCCCACATGAAGGCGTAATAGACGCGCAGATTCGCCAGCTTGGATGTCAGATCGCCCGGCATCTTGCTCAGAAGAGAGCCCTTGCCGTGCACCACTTCGTCATGGCTGAGCGACAGGATGAAGTTCTCGCTGAAGGCATAGCTGAGCCCGAAGCTCATCTTCGAATGATGGTGTTCGCGATGCATCGGGTTCTGCGCCATGTATTCCAGCGTGTCGTGCATCCATCCCATGTTCCACTTGAAGCCGAATCCCAAGCCACCGTCTCCAACAGGTCGCGACACGCCCGGCCAGGCGGTCGATTCCTCGGCGATCATCATGGCCTCGGGCGCCTTGTCGTGCACTGTCGCGTTGAGGTTGCGAAGAAAGTCGATGCTTTCCAGGTTTTCGCGTCCACCATCGCGGTTCGGGATCCATTCGCCCTCCTTGCGGCTGTAATCGCGGTAGAGCATGGAAGCTACAGCATCGACGCGCAGCGCGTCGATGTGATGCTCCTGGGTCCAGTAAAGCGCGTTGGCAATGAGAAAATTGCTGACCTCCGGGCGACCCAGGTTGTAGATCAGCGTATTCCAGTCCGGATGGTAACCCTCGCGCGGGTCCGCGTGCTCGTAAAGCGCGGTACCATCGAACTTGCTCAATCCATGCGCATCGGTCGGAAAATGCGCAGGCACCCAGTCAATGATGAGACCGAGCCCGGCCGCATGGCATGCATCCACGAAGGCCCGGAAGTCGTCGAGTTGACCGAACCTGCTGGTCGGCGCGTAAAGCCCGATGGGTTGATATCCCCACGAGCCGTCGAGCGGATGCTCGGAAATCGGCAGACACTCGATATGGGTAAAGCCCATTTCCTTGACATAGGGCACCAGTGTCTCGCCCAACTCGCGATAGCTCAGCCAGGTCCCGTCGGGCCGCCGCCGCCAGCTGCCAAGATGCACCTCGTAGATCGAGATCGGCGCAGTGTTCGCTTGCCGGGCGCCTCGTTGCTCCATCCATTGTTCGTCTGACCAGGTGTAGTCATCAAGCGAGCGGACGACAGAGGAGTTTTCAGGGCGCAATTCACTTTGAAAGCCGACGGGGTCGCTCTTGGGATGCGGCATCTCACCGTCAGGCCCGGCAATCTCGTATTTGTACCGTGTCCCGGGAGCAATGCCCGGGATGAACAGCTCCCAAACACCGGTTGCACCGCGAGGGCGCATCAGGTGCCTGCGACCGTCCCAATCGTTGAAATCGCCAATGACCGAGGTGCGCCTGGCATTGGGTGCCCAGACAGCGAAAGCCACACCCTCGACGCCCTCGTGCATCATCAGTCGTGCGCCGAGCGCCCGCCACAGGCACTGATGTGCGCCTTCGGATATAAGGTATTCGTCCATCTCGCCCAGGATCGGACCAAACTGATATGGATCGATGAACCGCCACTCAGCAGCTGTATTGCGGGCTATTATGCTGTATCTCCCGGGCTGCTTGGTCAGCATTGCACCGAAGACGCCAGCCTCATGCAATTGCGCCATGGGCCGACGCGCCCCGGCCTCGTCCTCGATCTCGGCGGCATCAGCCCCCGGCGCGAAAATCCGCACCTCCCAACCTTCTTTGCATGGGTGTTTGCCCAAGACCGAGAAGGGATCGCCGTGCTCGCCCTTCACGATAGCTTCGAGTGCGGCAGGATCTGTCTTCGGGGCAAATGGCGTTTCCGATGCCGCTGCACGTAATGCTTGCGGGCCTGTCATGGCGTCTCCGATTTTGTTTTTGCAGGCTCACTGCAACGTCAGCCTCAAGACGGGCATGTTGCAGGCAGAGTCTTCGTTGTTCTGACTCTGGCGGCCGATTGTACGAGCGGATAAACGTCGCCCGATCTGATGCCTCAAACTATAGGGGGCAATCGCGCGGTGTCAAACTCAACCGGCCGACAACGCCTGCAGGCATCGTAACGTTAATCGGGCATTGGTGAAAATATGGATTTCGCTGCATAACCAGATTTTCGGTTCTGTCATAGTAAAGCGAACTCGGCTCAGTTTTCCAGGAGTTGCAATCTGTTAGGCCGTGCACAGGTCGCGCCACTCGCGAGAGCAGCTGCGCAGTTAAGCTTGAAATTCTGTCGGCTGTATAGATGGCGCTCCTGGTTGAAATGGTTGAAGACCGATGCGTGAACAGAGGCGAATTTCTGCAGACTTGGCATCCGCCGGTGAGCAGCCCCACTTGATTGGTCCATGTTGAAAGTTAGTGCATGGTTGGCCTTTGGTCCATCGGGACGATGGCCTCTGGCGCAGGTGGGCGGTAGCCCAGAGCACTGTGGGGTCGTTTGGTGTTGTAGTGGGTCCTCCAGCTTTCGATGATTAACGGTGCGGGCAAGGCCGCAAGCTCGGACACAGGCGGTTGGCGCTTGCCTGCCAAGATCCTGGAGGAGCAGATCGCCACTGCGGTGCTGGCGCATCTTTGCAATGGGCTCCCGGTCGATTTGCTGGTCAGTCCCTCCACTGATGCGATGGCAAGGCTCGGAAACGTTCTGGATTTCCTCACTGCGCAAGCAGGTATGAAAGGTCCGAAAGTGATCCTGTCCTGCATGGAGCGTGCGAGCATAAAGCCCGGTGCGGTAGGCATCGTTCTCGATCCGGAAAGGATCGCCGATTGCATGGAAATCTCAAAGGGTGATCTTAACCCTGTGGGTCTCTCGTTCATCACCCCGTTCCAGTTCAGGAAACGTGGCGTCGAAACCAGGTTGGTGATCGGTACCGCACCACCGAAAGCCGTTGATGCCACGTTGATCCGAAGCATCGCCAAGGCGCATCAATACTATGAGGCGATCAAACAGGGTCAAACCTTTGAGGACATTGCCGCAGAGGAAAACCTCTCGAAGCGCCGCATCCTGCAAGTGATCGATCTGGCATTCCTCGCCCCCGATCTTGTCAGGAAGATTGCGCAGGGGAATCAGCCTGTTGGTCTGACCGCAAAGTGGCTTGGGCTCAATCCAATGCCATCTGACTGGCAGGTCCAGCGGCGCATTGCAGCTACTCTCTGAAATCGAACTCCTTACATACCGGTAAAACCGCGAAATCTCATGATCGACGGCCGATGGGGTGTCGATGCGGTTTCCGCAAACTGTCAGTCCGAAAATGGCAAACTGAGACAAAGCAGGAATTGCCGCCTGATATGGGCTGCAATTACCGCTCAGTTGACCAAGCGCTCTGTTAACGCGCGGAAAATACGAGTTTATTAGCGCCGAAAACGGCTAGTCCGGAAATGCGAAAGGTGGTTGGCTGTGCGTTTTTTCTTTGGCGAACCAGTCTCTGGTGTCTTGTGCTGAAATTGGAGAGATTCCGCGGGGTATTCAGATGTGCGGTCGCCAAAACTTTCGATAATTCAACGGCTTGCAGGAATTGCCGTTGAGTTGCCTGGGTGTGTGGTGTGAAGATTTGCCGTCGGAAACCGGCGCTTTGTGTGCCGTAGAGCCGGAATTCACGGCGAGATTCTTGCAGTTATGCGGGATCGGATTGTCGTTTGGCGGGATCCGATTGTCGTTATGTGGGATCGAATTGTCGTTACGTGGGATATGATTGCGGTTAAGTGGGATTGAGTTGCTGTCTCACGGGATTGGCAAACCCTCTGATAAAACCACATCTGCGTTATCTGAACGTCAATTTGCGTTTCGACGGAGTGAAATTGCGTTAGCGCGGGGTCGACCGGTTCGAGGCGCGGAATCTTGTTTGATTCGCGGAGATCGCTCTTGGACGCGTGATTAAGCGGGGAAGTCGCGTTCTAAAACTTGCGACAAATTGATGCTGAAATGAAATATCATTCTAATTTTGTCGCAAAAAGGCCTCATGCACACTTGATCTAAATAACGAAGCTGTTCTTGAAAACGCTTCAATGCCCGTGGGCTGTCGAGCGAACTAAATGCAAAATAGTCCCCTGCGGATGTGGGGGGTACAGTTTTGCTTTCTGCAGAACCCCTGTTGCAGTGGTCATTTCTGTTCCGGTATTGTTCGCTCAGTTGCAGCGTTTGAAAGTCCCTGGAAAACCTAACCCGTCCTAGCGGCGCCTATATGGAGAACGCAGATGCATCCGCCAAGCGATGACTCATGCCTTGAACAAACATGCCCGATCGACAGTCTTGTGCCTTATGCCAACAATGCCCGGACCCATTCAAAGAAGCAGGTCCGGCAGATCGCTGAAAGCATCAGGCGCTTTGGTTTCTGCAACCCGGTTCTGATCGCAGATGACAACACGATCATAGCCGGTCATGGCCGTGTCGAAGCGGCAAAGCTGATCGGGATGACAGAAGTGCCGATACGAAAACTCTCGCATTTGTCGCGAGATGAAGTGCGCGCCTATATCCTGGCTGACAACAAGCTTGCGGAGAATGCCGGGTGGGACAGGGATCTGCTGGCGATCGAAATGCAGGGACTGATGGACCTGGAGTTCGATATCGAGGGTTTGGGCTTTTCCACCATCGAGATTGATATGACCATCGGCGGCGAGCAAACAGCTTCGTCGAAAACCGACAATGTCCTGGATCAGATTGAACTGGTGGGATCAGGGCCTGCGGTGACGCGGGCAGGAGACCTCTGGCAACTCGGGCCGCATCGTCTTCGCTGCGGCGATGCAAGGTCGCATGATGATGTTGCGCGCGTGTGCGATGGAAAGCCGGCAGCGCTGCTGTTCACCGATCCGCCTTACAATGTGCCGATAGATGGCCACGTCACCGGACTGGGCCGGGTCCGGCATCGTGAGTTTGCGCTGGCCTCAGGCGAGATGGACGAAGCCGCGTTCACCGCCTTCCTGACGGACAGCCTCGAGGCTGCGGCGTCTCAGCTCATGGATGGAGCGATTGCCTATGTCTGCATGGACTGGCGCCATATGCGCGAGGTGCTGGCAGCCGGCCATGCCGTCTTCTCAGACCTCAAGAACCTGTGCGTTTGGAACAAGACCAATGGCGGCATGGGCTCGTTCTATCGTTCCAAGCACGAGTTGGTCTTTGTCTTCAAGAAGGGCACGGCCCCGCACATCAACACCTTTGGCCTCGGTGACACGGGACGCTACCGCACCAATGTCTGGGACTATACGGGCATCAGTTCTCTCGGCGCCAGCCGGGGTGAAGAGCTGGCGATGCACCCGACCGTCAAGCCGGTGGCCTTGATTGCAGATGCGATACGGGATTGCTCGAAGCGGGGCGACATCGTGCTCGACGTGTTCGGCGGATCGGGATCAACACTGATCGCCGCTGATCAGTGCGGACGAGTGGCCCGACTGATCGAGATCGATCCACTCTATTGCGACACCATCATTCGACGGTTCGAGCGAGTCACCGGAGAGCCGGCGCGGCTGGCCGGGAGCGGAGCATCGTTTGGGCAAGTGGCCATCGAACGGAAGGACGCGCACGAAAGCGATAATGGCTCTGCGCCGATTTCTGGTCACGGCTCCACAGAGATCGGTGCCTCTGCGGGGGTGGTCTCCCGTAACGCCGTGGTTGCAGCGACCGAAGGAGATCGCTGATGGCCAAAAGAACTGATGCTCACCACGCCGGCTCGCACAAGGGTGAGAACCGGGAACTGACGCGGTTCCAGAAATCCCTGCTCAAGGAGGCCAATCGGACGATCACGCTTCGCAGCGACGGCCACGCCCAGGAAGCAACGCTTGAAGAAGCCGTCATCCGCAGGCTGTTCCAGGTCGCAACCAATGGCTCACCGCATGCGCTCGGCCACGTGCTGCGTAACATCAATGACGCCCAGTCCCTTAATCAGACGTTGATCCGCGAAGAAGTGGCAAAGGGAAAGCGGATCAAGCAGTGGCTGCAACAAGGCCTCGATCAGGCGGTTCACAAAGGAGCTGACCCGGTCTGGGTTGTCCCTCACCCGGACGACATTGTCATTGATGAAGGCGAGGGCTGGACCATGACGGGTCCAATGGATGAGGAGGATTTGAAACCGATCCGGCGCCGCGTCACAATGCGAAATATCTTTCTGCTGCAGTCGGTGCTCGAGGAGCGACTGTCTGACGCTCCTCGACTGGGAGAGTCCGATGTGCCAGCAGTAGAAACCGCGGGCAGCACTTCACAGGTCTTCGCGACCTTGCTCAATAACAACCTGCCGCAGCGGTTCCAGCTAACGGTCACCGGATTTTTGTTTGAGACCATGCGTTACCAGCGGCTGACCAAGCGCGAATTGCTCAAGACAACGCGCCTCGCCTGGGCCGCGATTGGCCAGCCCTTGCCCCGAGGCGCGATCCTGCCGTCCTGGAGCGAAGCCGGTCCGCGGGTTGAGCGCACGATGCGTGTCATCAACGACGTCCTTGGTCAAATGAGGGCGGGCACGCTTACCAGCGAACGAGACATCGCTGAGAGGTTGAGCGAGATGTTTTCGAAAAGCTAGCCGGTTGATGAAAATCGCTCTCCACAAGACCGAAGCAGGTCTATTCACCATCATGATGCGACTTCTACAATAGATAGTTTCCACTTGTTTTGGGAGGAGATCCAAGGCTTACGTCAGATCTTGTCGGTAGAACCCGCCGGGGCGGACCTTTGATCGCCTCGCGCCTTGTTTCCTCCGCTCTGCTTCCCTATGCTTCTCCAGTGAAATAGGGGCGCTTCATGGCGAATATTATCACTGTGAACGGAACCAGCTTTGGACTGGACGAGGCTGCCGGCCGGTCTGCCGTGATCGGCGGTCCGGATCTGGAATCCTTTGCGATCGAACAACTGGTGATTGCCCAGATGGCAACAGCCCACGGTTTCGAGGTGAATGATGACGAGATCAGCGAAACCTTTCGTGAACTGCGGTATATCCGCAGGCTTGAGTCCGGTGAAGCGTTGAAGCAGTGGATGACCGACAATAGCCTCGACAGTGCGACTGTGTGGGCCGCTTGCGAGCAGATGATCCTCAGGCGTAAATTACGGGACAGCATTTCCGACGCCGAGATCACCGGTGTCTACGCAGAAGAGCGTCCCAGCTACGACCGAGCCGAGATCTACCGGATTTGCGTCGAAGATCAGGATGCCGCAAATGAATTGCGTGCCTTGGTCGAGGAAGAAGACGAGAGCTTCAGCCTGCTCGCCATCGAACATTCGACCGATGCGGCAACCGCTCGCATGGGCGGATATGCGGGTGAAGTAAGTCGAGATGACGTCGCCGGGGAGCTTGAGGCCGCAATTTTCGCGGCAGAACCGGGCGATCTTGTCGGGCCGCTCAAGACGGCCGAGGGGTGGCAGGTCGTCCTCGTTCATGCCCTGCGAGCTATCCCGCTTGAGGACGTCGCCAGCACCATCCGCGAGACGCTGTTTGAGAAAATGACCGCCCCGGCAATGCGCAACGCTATGATCGAGAAGTCCCGCTCCTGACCCGTTTCCTTACTCAAACTCCCCGGGCATCCATTCATGCCCGGAGGTCTTTTTGGCAGTCACGAAAGCTTCAGAGCGAAGTTATTCTCGTTTACCTTGTCAAAGACGGGCCACGAGTGATTGAAATACTCGGCTTTGACGGCTTTGACGGCACACTTGACGCGGTTGGCGTGCCTGCAGAAGCTAGTTTAGGCTTTTTTCCCCTGATGCTGCCCCCCGTGACCTCGTCCGCCTCCTGATCGTTGACATCACGCGCACGGGGTTCCAGATCTCCCATTTCAAGTTTACTGTTTTTGTCGGCCATATCCAAATTCCTCCACTTCAATTAAGTCGCTCGCTGTCTTAGCACATAGAACTGTCGATGACGATATAAGGTTCTGGACCCGGAATGTTGGAAAAACCGGTTCAGCGATGGGCGTGAAGGCGTTTATATAGTCCGCCTGCGGCGATCAGTTCTTCATGTCCGCCCTGCTCGACGATAAGGCCTCGATTTAGAACCACAATCCGATCCGCGCGTATTACGGTTGAATGACGATGGGCAGCCATGAGCAGGGTTCGGCCAGCGAACCGCTCGGCGATCGCTTTCATGACGCGGTCTTCGCTGGCGGTATCCAGTGCCGAGGTGGCCTCGTCCATGATCAAGATTGCGGGGTTCTGCAGGAAGACCCTGGCTATGGCGATTCGCTGACGTTGGCCACCGGAGATATTGCCGCCTCGTTCGGCAAGCGGCGCATCCATTCCACCGGGCATAACGGAGATGAAGTCGGCGGCGTCGGCAAGCCTGGCGGCTTCTTCGATCTCGTCGAGACCGGCGCCGGGGCACGCGAATGCGATATTGTCGCGCACGCTGCCAGCAAAAATCATCGGTGTTTGCGGCACGCAGCCGATATGACGGCGCAGACTGGTCAAGGACACATCACGCATGTCGAAACCGTCGATGAGGATGCGGCCGCTGGTCTGCCGGTACATGCCGAAAAGCAGCCTCAAGACCGTCGATTTGCCGCAACCTGAACGGCCGACAAGCGCCACAGTCTCACCAGCCCGTATGTCGAGGTTGAGGTTCTGTAGGACATTGGCACGGTCGTCCGGATGATAGCGAAAGGCGACGCGACGAAGGCTGACATGTCCCATCGGCCTCGGCATCTGAAGCGTTCGGGATCCGTCGTCAGCCACCTGGAGTTCGGAGTTCTTGCCGAGAATGTCATCGAGACGCTCCAGGGCGTTCAACATTTCCTGGGTTTCGTCCCATGCCCCGACAAGGCCGTGAAGCGGTTCGTGGAGCGCAGCCGAGAACATCGTGAAGGCCACCAGTACGCCGATCGACATCGCGCCATCGAAAACGAGATTGGCGCCCAGAAACAGGATGGCCACGCCGGTGATTTGTCCAATCGCGCCGATCAGGACGCTTGAGCCTTGCGCATAGCCGGCAATACGGATGGCGGTGTTCGACCTCGCCGCATAGAGATCGTCGAATGCTCCGCGCACGAACGGCGAGGACCCTGTTGCCTTGACTGTCTCTATGCCTTTCAGCGTGTCCAGGATGTGACTTTCCAGCGCGGCACTCTTTTCGAAAGCCTCTCCGAAGGCATGCCGCAAGCGCGGAGAGATGACCCGCACGACAAAGATGTTCAATACAGCAAAGGAGGTGGCAACTGCCGCGAGCATCGGGCTGAACCACACCATGATCGCAATGTAGAGCGCGACCGATATGACATTGACGACGATTTGTGTCGCCTCGGCTGTAAAATAATTCGAGACCTTTTCATGCTCTTCCATACGGCTTGTAATGTCTCCGGCCTTGCGCGCCTGGAAGAAGTTGATCGGCAGCCGCACAAGTCGGTGAAAGACGGCCTGGACCAGCGACAGGTCCGCTTGCGTGACAACAAAATATGCGATCTCCTGTCGCACCCAGGACAGAAGAAGCTGCATGATGGCGGCGCCGCTGACACCCGCAATACCGGCAATCAGCCAGCGCGATTGTCCCTGCATGATGACGTTGTCCAACAGGAACTTGGTGAACAGCGGCACGGCAATCGTCAGCATCTCGACCGCCAGCGCAGCCAGTAGAACTTCTCCGATGCGGCTGGTGAGAGGTGCGAAATGCGGTATGATGGTCGACAGTGCCGGCTTGTCGTTCTTCAGATCGGCAAATTCTGCGCCCGGTGTCAGAAACAGGCAGAAGCCGGAAAAATCGCGTTCGAACGCGGCCCGGTCCAGATGAACGACGCCCAGCGCGGGATCTGCGATAGTGACCTTCCTGCGGCCGACCCGGTAAACGACAATCCAGTGATAGCCCTTCCAGTTCACGATAGCTGGCAATGGCTCGCTGGCAAGCTCAGCCGCAGGGCATTCCATCGGTCGCGCGGTAAACCCAAGCTCGGTGGCCGCACGCTTGAGATTGGCCAGGCTTGCTCCCTCTCGCCCCACGCGGACATGTTCGCGCATGCGGTTCAAGCCAAGTCGCCGTCCC
This sequence comes from Hoeflea sp. AS60, assembly GCF_038900115.1. Classification (NCBI taxonomy): domain Bacteria; kingdom Pseudomonadati; phylum Pseudomonadota; class Alphaproteobacteria; order Hyphomicrobiales; family Rhizobiaceae; genus Hoeflea; species Hoeflea sp. AS60. The sequence continues at coordinate 1,974,509 of NZ_JBBMQP010000001.1, forward strand.
CAGTAGGCTGCAATCGTCGCCAGACATGCTGCGCCACAGTCCATCTCCGAATGCTGAAGAACAGCAGGAAATCCAAAGCGCAACATCGGACGCCGCATCGCCGGGGCCACTGTCTTCTCCTGGGGTGTAGTCATGCACCCCCCCTCGGACGTTTCTCGACCGGCTCGGACGAAAAAGCTTGCTGGCCGCGATCAAGCAGGAGATCGAAGAGACTGCGGCGCTCCGTAACGATTTCCACTGTCGCATCCAGTCCCGCGGCGATACGCTCGGACCGTCCTCCGACCGGGATCGTCGGGCGTTCCAGCAACAACAGGACGGCGAAGCTGCCTTGGTCAGGTTCGGGAAATATGGATGAGACCCGGGCTGGCACTGTCCCGAATCTGTAGAATGGAAAGGCATCGAGCTTGACTATGGCGCGCTGGCCGGGCCGGATACGGCCCGCGTCCCGATTGGGAATGCTGGCGCGCAGGATGTTCCTGCCACCCATTGGTACGATGCTCGCCAGTTGCTCGCCTTCAATCACATGCTGACCCGGAGACGCGTATTTCAGCCCGTTCACCATTCCGGTCGCGGACGCGCGGATCTCCAATCCCGATTGTGCCTCAAGCGACAGCCGCAACTGATCCGTAGCCTTGGCAATTTCAAGCTCCAGGTCGCGCAGCTTCTCCTTGCGCTCACTCAGTGCGACTGCAGCGGCAAGCTTCTTGCTCTCAAGTTCGCGCCGCGCTTCGGCGAGTGCATCGTCACGTGATTTGGTTTCGCGTTCAGTCGCAAGCTGCTTGGTGACAATCGCCAATCGGTCCTGGGCAGTGTCGAGCGCAAGTGAGTCCAGCCGCTCCAGTTGCTGATTGTATGCGGTCTCCACGGCGAAGACCGCATCGCGAGCCTGAATCAGCCGGCTTCGATTGGCGAAGCCGCGATCGATCAGGACATCGATCGATTTAAGCTGCTCTTTGCGGGCGGCCAGCGTGACCTGCAAGCTCTTGAGTTCCGCGCGCATTCGGGTGCGGTTCTCATCCCGGATCGCGATGGTCTTCTCAATTGCAGCGATCTGCGCCTCGGCCTGGCCGCGTATGCGATCGAAGTCTGGTCCGACAAGGCGTTCGTGTCGCGCCACCTGGCGAGCTGACATGAGCACCGCCATCACCTTGTCGACAGCATCACCAAAGATGTTGAAGTCGGTGTCCGCGGCATCAAGCATGTCAAAATCAGAGACGAGCCTGGCAAGAGCAGCAATTTCGCCTCGCCTGCGCTCTGCTTCGCGCGTTCTCACCGTAAGGCTGCTCTCTTGCGCCTGCAGGTCGGCAGCGCCGCGAGCGCCCGCCAGTCGAATGACCAAGGCGCCTTTTTCCACGCTCTGACCGAGCGTCACAGCGATCTCGGCTATGGTGCCGGTGAAACGCGTCTGAACCGGAATGATCTTATTCTCCGGGACGACTTGTCCTCTCGTTGACACGATGACGTCCAGTTCTCCGAACCACAGCATGGCGATCCCGACTGCCACTGCGATCGCGCCGATATAGATTGCCGAACGCTCCAGGAGCGGCGACGCCGCCGTGATCACTTCCGATTCGTCCTCGGCACTGCGCCGTGTCTCCGAATAGCGCCGCAACGCATCCTGCCGGCCGTCGTCCATCGGGTCATCATCTGCCATCATACTGATCCACTTGCGTCGATATTTGCCAAGCTGCCGACATTCACCAGCGCCGCATAAATTCCGTCCCGTGCCAGCAGGGATTCATGCGTGCCGGTCTCAGCTACGCGGCCATCTTCCAGCACCACGATCAGATCGGCGTTGCGGATCGTCGAAAGGCGATGCGCGACCGCAAACACTGTGCGTCCTGCCATTGCTGCATCCAGGCTGCGCTGAACCGCCTGTTCAGCCTCGCGGTCGAGGGCCGACGTGGCTTCGTCGAGAATCAGAAGTCGGGGATCGCGCGCGATTGCTCGCGCGATGACCACGCGTTGTGCCTGACCGCCACTCAACACCTTCCCGCCCTCTCCGATGCGGGTATCGTACCCCATCGGCAGGCGCTCGATGAAATCGGCAGCACCCGACAATCGAGCCGCGCGCACAATGGCCTCGAGACGCAAATCCGGCGCCGCCTTGGCGATATTCTCGCGCAGGGTTCCGGCGAAGATGTGCGGTACCTGCTCGACCACGCCGATCTGCTGGCGAAGCGAAACCGGCTCAAGCTCCGTCGTATCAAGGCCGTCGATCAACACCCGGCCGCTGGTCGGATCGAGCAATCGGTTAATCAGCCGCACCAGTGTCGACTTGCCCGATCCGCTGCCGCCGACCACGGCAACCTTGGTTCCCGGCGGGATGTCGAGATTGATCTTGTCAAGAACCTTGCGCTTGCCATCCTCGACGTAGCTGAAGGAAACCTGCTCGAAACAAACACGGCCATTTATCGGCGGACAAGGCACCGTCCCGGTGCTGCGCTCACGGGGCAGGTCGAGCAATTCGCTGACCCGGCTCGCCGAAATCCGCAGCTCCTGCACCTCGTCGTAGACACCGGCGATGCCTTGTAGCGGGGCGGTGATTCCAGCCAGCAAACCCGCAATAGCCACCAGTTCCCCAGCAGATAGTGATCCGGAAAGCACCCACCGGCTTCCCAGGGCGAGCACGACGATGGTCGCTGCAAGATTCAGTGCCTCGGTCACGATTTCGACGCGAAAGGCCAAACGCGCTCCCGCTATTGTGACCGCATTGGCATACCTGAGCTGTCGAAACCCCTTGCGCGTGATCGCATCTTCCTGAGAACCGTACTTGATCGCCTCGATGCCGTTGAAGACCTCGATGAACAAATCCTGCAGGTTCTTGCGGGCTTCGAATGCCTTTTGTTCGTTGGCCCGCAGCCGTGGCGACGCGTAACGCAGCACCAGCGCCGTAACAATGGAAAAGCCAAGCGTCACCAAGGTGAGAGGCACATTCATTGACAACAGAACAGCGCCAAATACCAGAATCGACATCACATCCAGAACCGCCACGCTGGCGATCTTTGTTGTCAGGTCGAGTATTTTCTCGTTTTCTTCGAAACGAACGGAGAGATCGGCGGTTCGCCACTTCGCAAATTGCTGCATCGGTACATCCAAAACATGTGCGAACAGCCGTGTCATCAATACACCGTTTATCGCACTGGCGATCCGGAGTGTCAGCAAAGAGCGCGCGGCGCTTGCGGCCATCGACATGAACGCCGCAAAAAGGATCACCAGCAGCATGAGCATGAGGAGCGAACGATCATGAAAAATCAGCACGCGGTCGATGATTACGCCGGTCGCCAGCGGCATCAGCACGCCAATGATGAGTCCAATCACTGTCAAAACCAGCACTTGCACAATGGCTTGGATATGAGGCCGTACAATCGGCGAGAGACGCTTCAGCAGGTTGGTCTTCGCGCCAGAATCACCCAGCTCCGGCACCGCGGCAAGCGACAACGCGCGGCCCGTCCACCAGCTATTTAACGCTTCACGCCGTATCTGTTTGGTGGTTCCTGTTACAGGATCGGCATAGGTCAACTGTTTGAGGTTAAGGCCGATTGCAAGTTTCAGCCGGCCGTCCGGTCCTGCAAACACGAAGGGCAGCAGTCCCGACGTCAGCCGTTCGGGCCGCAAACGCAAAAGTCGACCCAAAAGACCAAGCCTGTCAGCCTTTGAAGCCAGTGTTTCAAGCGTGTCCGCGCTGTTGATGCGATGCTGCTCTTCGGCAAGCTGATTGGATTGATCTGTGTGGTCGATGAATGCCACAGCGGTTGCCAGGCACGCGACGCCGTCGTAATGCCGCGAGCCGGCCAGCCATTGCACTGCGCCCTTCCCACGCCTCCTGGTCTCTATCCGGGAAACGCCGTTTTCAACATCGGCAGCAACAGGGGGGGCTTCCAATGCATCGGTGCTTTGTGCGGCCAGGAGTGCGTTGAGGCGCAGTGATTCAAGACGCGCCGCGTCTTCGAGTGATGCTGCCAAAGCCGCGTTGCCGGCCATCATTTCCAACAGGGTCGTCGCCGGCCAGCGCAGCAGAATTGCTTCTGTCTCCGCAACCAGATGGACAGGCCGCGCCGCAGGGTCGAACAGCCGCCGCAATCCGTGAATGTCGCCGGAGCGCCATGCACCGACCGGCACCGGGGCTACCGGTTCTGATCCGTTCTCCTTTCCGATGGGGTCGGGCAGAGCTTCGACATGCAACACCCCCTCACGCACGACCCAGACGGCATTGTCGCTGATACCTGGTTCCAACAGGGGCTCGCCGGCCTCGATCCGAACTGTCTCCGCGATTGCCAAGAGGCCATCGATGGCTTTGCCATCCAATGGTGCGAGCGGCAGGAGTGAACGTATGAAGTTGCTCGTTTCATAGCGCGCGATGGCTTCCGCCATCGCTTCACCTATCGCCTGTGCGTCGGTCACGAGGTTCAAGAAATTCCGGGGCGATAATTGCTGAACAATCACCGCGCCCGTAGCGCGCAAAGTGGCAATTACTGGCGACGCGTACAGGAGCGAACGCTCGCCGAAGATTGCACCTGGTTCGAGAGTCGCCAGCGTTACGGGGTGATCCGGGTCGTGTTCGTCAATGACGCGCACCCGTCCGCGCAACAGGATGAAGAGCCCTTGTCCGGGTTCGTCCTGGCGCAGGATGATCGATCCCAACGGGTAATTCAAACGCTGCGTGCGTGCCAAAAGGGCAGCTAACTGTCCTTCGGCAAGGCTTTCGAATATCGGATTTGCCGCCAGTACAGAGGCAGGCTCAAGGGCTTTGTCTGTCGAACCTTTCCGCCGCCGGCCTCGTTTGCCAAGCCGCCGGTCGAGTGGTGGCGTCGCCGCGTCCGTCCGGTCTGTGGTTTCCTGATCGACGGCCTTTATCCTCGTATCGACGAGCCATCCGCAAACCCGAAAGCGGCTTGCGGTATCCCCTCCGACAACAGCTAAGGCCAGCCTAAGCGTAAATGCCCAGTAACGTAAAGGCCGTTAGTCGATTTCAATGGCAATCGCACGGATTCGAACGCAACCACTTAAGTCATTTCGAATCCATTGACCACCTCGTGTCTGGTAGGAAGTTTTTTGGGGAGGTTGACATCTACCCGATGAACGCTCAAGCATCGTCGAATATTTGTTGCAGGCGGTATGTCCCGCATTGATTGAGTAACCAACCTGAGGGGTCTTGGTCAATACGTGAGAACCAACATTTGTCATAGATTTGGAGCACTGAATGTGGCTGCTATTTGTAGCGGATTGTCGCGCCCGATCCTGTTAATCACTTTCGTCGCGATGAATGCGGCAACTTCGCCGGCTGCAGCAACCGACACGGCCCTTCAAAACGTTCCTCCACGCAGTTTCAATGCGACCGTAAAAGCCTCCGAGGCGCAGCGCAGCCGTCTGCTTGAGGCGATGCTCTCTGATCCGACGGACCTCGACACAGCATTTGAATACGCGACGCTTTCCTCGCGCGCGGGCGAAGTTGAAGCCGCGATCTCCACGCTGGAACGGCTGCTGATGTTTGCGCCGGATGTGGCCCGCCTCAGATATGAGCTGGGTGTATTGTATTTCCGTCTGGGATCCTATTTCGTCGCCGAGCAATATTTCTCCGATGCGCTCAGTCGGGCCGATCTGCCGGATCGGCTCCGGGTCGAGGCCTTGCGGTATTCGGCGAATATTGACAAGGAGACTGCACCCAGCGTGTTTAACGGCAGCATCGCGTTCGGCACCCGTTTTCAGTCAAACGCGAATGGCGGCGCGTCAAACCCCATATCTGCATTTCTGGGGAACTATCTTCTTCCTCGGGATGCTCGCTCCAACGCGGACGTCAACGCGTATCTGTCAGGCCAATTTCACTATTCCCGCGAACTGCCGTCGCAGGGCGACCGGCTCGAGGCTGATCTTGCTTTTTACGGCACTGTCCATGCAGAGCAGAGCCAGCTTAACACCGGTATCGCCGAGCTGACCTTTGGTCCGGATTTCGACCTGGGGCGCGTCGGCCTTTCTGGCGCCGGAATTGGCCTTTACGGCGTACTTGGTGGCGTCGTGCTCGACGGCAATTGGTATGGCTCGACAGTCGGCGCAGGTGTCAGACTGCATCAAGGCTTCACCGCCACGACGCGCGGCGAGTTGAGTGTTGAATATCGCCGTCAGGTCTACCGCAACTCCGCAACGAGACTGGCTTCGACGGACCGCAATGGCCATCGGATCGGTGCCCAGGCAAAACTATCGCAGGACCTCACCGATCGCCTGACCGTCTACGGCATTGCCAATGCCGTACATCTCGACGCCCGCAAACCTTATCAGAGTTTTCTGGAAATCGGTGGGGTGCTCGGCATAACCTATCGTTTTGACTCGCCGTTTGCCGGACAGGAGGAACCCTGGACGCTCGATGTGGCTGCCGGAACAACCAAGCGTGTTTTCGATGTCCGAGACCCGCTATTCACTGTCACGACACCAGCTGAGAAGGTAACCGAGTCATTCATACGGGGTTCCCTGGCTGTTCCGCTCGACGAAAAATGGACCGTGGAGGTCTCGACCGGCTACAGCAAGTTGCAATCCAACTACGACTTCCATTCCCATGATAATATCGACGCATCGCTCGGTTTCAGGAGGGTGTTCTAGAATGAGCCACCGCTTCCAACAGTCTCGCAGCTTCTTCATCGCTGTTCTCGCGTCACTGTCTCTCGCCGGACCCGCAATTGCCCAATCCGTTGGTGTCACCTCGGCTGTCGATCCGGCCGCAAACGGCACTCCGCCTGGTTCGTCCATGCGCACGATCATTGTCGGCAACGACATCGCCCACAACGAGCAAGTCAATACCGACGCGAGGGGGCTGGTCCAGATTTTGCTCCTGGACGGCTCCACGTTCACCGTCGGTCCGCAGTCCAGCCTGAAAATTGATTCCTTTGTCTATGATCCCGACGCCGGTTCGGCCGATCTGGCCGCCACGTTGGGAAAGGGCGTTTTCCGCTTCATCGGTGGCAGGGCCTCCAAGACGCGCGATGGCGTATCACTGAAAACCCCGGTCGGAGTCGTCGGTATACGCGGCGGCATCGCCGACATGAGTTTCGGCCGCGCCGACGGCCTTCCAACGCACATAGATCTCGTCTTCGGCCGGTCGATCACACTGAGCCGCAACGGCAGGCGGATTGCCCACTTGTACAAGCCGGGACATTCCATCGTGGTCGATGTCAACGGCAGTGTGCATATCCGCAAGACTCCCCCCGCATTCTCCGCTTCCATTCAAGCTCAACTGTCCCCGGACGGAAAAGGCAATGGCGGTGCGAAACAAAAGCCGACCTCGTCAATGATCGTATCGAGCGGATTTGCGGAAACCAATTCGGAACCTCCGCTGTCCCTGAACAAGCCGCTCGCCGCACGCCGGGCCGGGCCGCAGCGCGACACCGCACAAGAAACCAATAATGACAGACAGCGCAGTGTACTCTTCAGCACGGCAATTCCACTATTGCCGTAGGCTCGCAATTGACGCGATATAGATAGCGACCGTTCGAAATTCGGCGCTGCCGCACTGGGATTCCGACAAGACGCGGGAAGATCCGCTCGATTGACCAAGCGGGATGCGAGATGTGGATGCAAACTACACAAGCCGGTACATCATGACAGACAAACACCCCCAAAGTCAGTTGTGTCTGCCGGTTGCTCTGCTCCGGCCGCACCATGATTAGTGTAAAGCCAAGCAGCCGCGAAGACCGCAGCAAGCGACTTGTGCTGTGGGCTCTCGGCCCGTTCGTCGTCGCCCTTTTCATTGCGGCAACCGTGTTGATGTCAGCGCTCTTTGGTCATTTCAGCAATCTTTCCTTCGACTTCTATCAACGTCTCAAGCCACGCCTCGAAGCCGGCGCACCGGTTCTGGTGATCGACATAGACGGTCCATCGCTGCGCGAGATTGGTCAATGGCCATGGCCGCGCACGACCATCGCCACGCTGGTTGATCGGCTGGGTGAGATGGGAGCCGCCGCGATCGCCTTCGACATGGTTTTCCCCGAGCCCGACCGTACCTCGCCCGCGCGCGTTATCGAGTCCCTTCGCAGTCAGGGCATCGACATTGCTGTGGGACCCGGACGGTATGATGGAGACAACGACGCTCAGCTTGCCGAGGTGTTCGCGCGCAATCCTGTCGTTGCAGGTATCGTGATCTCCAACGAGAACGACACCGAGCTGTCTCCGCCGAAGGCCGGCTTGGCGTTCGGAGGAGAGGATCCTACGGCGTATCTTCAAGACTTTACCGGCGGTGTTGACAACCTGCCGGAACTGGCTGGGGCCGCAGCCGGAATCGGTTTCTTCTCATTTCCTCCGGGCCTGGACGGTATCGTTCGCTCGCTTCCTCTCGTCACCCGCAAAGCGGATGCTTTCTATCCAGCGCTTTCCGTCGAGGCGCTGCGGGTTGCTCAGGGAGCTGGGTCTCTCGTCGTCAGAAGCACGGGTGCGAGTGGTGAAGCCGATTTCGGGCGTCCGGCCATGACTGCCATCAAGGTGGGCGCTTTTGAAGTTCCTGTCGGCGCCAATGGTGATTTGCGGATCTATTACGCGCGACTGGAGAAGTTGCGCACCATAGCGGCTGCTGATCTCCTCGAGGACGGCGCGGTGAGCCGGTTCCGTGATGCGGTCGCGGGCCATATTGTGCTGATAGGTACCAGTGCCGTTGGCCTGCGCGATCTGGTGGCGACCCCAGTCGAGGCGTCAACCCCTGGTGTGGAAGTGCACGCCCAGATCGTGGACCAGATCATGGGAAAGACCTTCCTGTCACGCCCGGATTGGGCGCGCGGTGCCGAGATCGCGTTGGCCATTGGGCTGGCCATCATTCTGATCGTCGTCGAGCAGCGCGCCGGTGCTGTGTCGAGCGCTGCTGCGGCTGTCGCATTGATGACGGTGGCAGCGGCTGTCTCTTGGTCTGCCTTCAGCAACTGGCAGCTTCTCATTGATCCAGTGCTGCCCGTAGTGGCGGTCGGCGTTTTATTTGCTACCACAATGCCGGCACTCTTGCTGCTCACCAGCCGGGAAAAACATCAGATCCGACAGGCATTCGGGCAGTATCTTTCGCCCAGTCTCGTTCAGCGGTTGGCGGACAATCCCGACGAGTTGAAGCTGGGCGGGGAACTGCGCGATCTGACCGTGCTTTTTTCGGATATCCGTGGTTTTACCAGCCTGTCAGAGCGGATGGATGCGGATGCTCTTACCCGCCTGCTCAATGATTTCCTGACCCCGACCACCGATACCCTGCTGCGTGCCGAGGCCACCATTGACAAGTATATCGGCGATGCGGTGATGGCGTTCTGGAACGCACCGCTGGACATAGCCGATCATCGCAGGAAGGCCTGTCTCGCTGCACTTGCCATGTTAGATGTTCTGGCGGCGCTCAACCATGAGAAAAATATGGAGCTTGAGGTCGGTATCGGACTCCATTCAGGAGAGTGTTGCGTCGGAAACCTCGGCTCGGCACAGCGCTTCAGCTATTCGGCGCTCGGTGACAACGTCAACCTCGCCTCCCGCATCGAGGGGCTGACTAAGCAGTACAAGACAGCAATTCTGGTTAGCGAGGACACCCGATCCGGCGCGGATGATCTCGCATTTCTGGAAGCGGACCGGGTACGGGTGGTCGGTCGTGCAAAGCCGGTTGTGCTCCATGTCTTGGCCGGCGATGCCCAGTTTGCGAGGACACCGCTCTTCGGGCAACTGCATGAAGCGCACGCGCGTATGTTGTCGGCCTATCGCCAGGTCGAAATCGAAAATGCGCGGTCATGGCTGGCAAAGGCCCGTGCTGTTGCACCTGCGCAGATGGAGGGCTTCTATTCCGTATACGAGCACCGCCTGAATGAGATGCAGGGGATGCATCCCGGGGCTGCCTGGGACGGCGTCTACGAGGCCAAGTACAAATGACGCCCTCGCCATTTTTCCGACGCGGCGGCCATCAGCTTTCGGGCAGGAAGGATAGAGCTCCGTGATTCCACCGCTTCTTACACTTTTGGGGCTTCTCGAGATCAAGCACTTTCTGTTCGATTTCGAGTTTCAGAAACCCTATCACCTCAGGAACAAGGGTACTTACGGCCACCCCGGCGGCCTGCTGCATGCCGGCCTCCATGCCGGAGGAACAGCAGTGATCCTGATCGGATTCGGAATCCAGCCGGTTTTGCTCTTTGCGATTGTATTGGGTGAATTCCTTGTCCATTATCATCTCGATTGGGGCAAGGACCAAATCGGGCGGCTTGCGGCGCGGTCGGATGATGCATTCTTCTGGCGCTTGGTCGGTTTCGACCAACTGCTGCACCATCTAACCTACATCGCGATAATTGTAATCTTGAGCCATTCCAGTTCTTGAGGCTGCGACGGCTGCTTTTCCTGGGGGACACCAAATGACACTCGTTGATGTGGTTGGTTATTTAGGCATGGTTCTGGCGATCATAGCCAGTTCGTTGTCGACAATGATACCGCTGCGGATGTTCGGCCTGGCGGCCAATTTTGCCTTCCTGATCTATGGCGTTCTGACTATGAGTTTTCCGATCATAATCCAGAGCTCTGTTCTCATGCCGCTCCATGGCTACAGGCTCTACCAGATGATCATGCTTATCCGGCGCTCCGAGCAAGCCTCCAAGAGCGATCTTTCGATGGATTGGCTGCGCCCTTTTGGCAAGACCATGCGTTGCGCCAAGGGTGATATCGTCTTCAACGCAGGCGACGAGGCAAACGAGATGTATTACATCGAGAGCGGGCGGTTCCAGCTCACCTCCGGCGTTGAACTCGGACCCAATGAGTTGGTTGGTGAGATAGGCCTGCTTGCGCCGGGCGAAAAACGCACTCAGGGCATGGCCTGCGCCGAAGACGGCGCACTGTTGAAAGTTTCCTATCGTGACCTCAAGCAGCTTTATTTCCAGAATCCGGAGTTCGGATTCTATCTGCTTCGGCTCGTGGGCAGGCGACTGCTCGAAAACGTAGATCAAGCCACGGGCGCAAAATAAATCGGTTCGCGTCGAACCGGTTTTAAAAGTCTAACCGGGGAACGGTTGCGTTTCCATGGCCAGTGATGCACTCTTTCTATCTTACCTCGTACTTGTGCGGGGCCAAATAGATCACCTAATTCAAGGGGGGAGAGTTATGGGGCTCTTTGACTATGCCGTGTCAGACCAGCTCCATACCGGCGCGGCAGATGGGGCACATGGCTACGTGTTCCTGGAAAACCTCTCTCCTTCCGACTGGAAAAAAATACTCGTGCATGCCGAAACCAAGCGTTTCGCAGCAGGTCAGGTGTTGATCCGAAACGGAGACGTGGACGATTCCTTTTACATCCTCTCGGAGGGAACGGTTGAAGTAATCCTTCCGGGCAAGGACGCGGCCTTTACCACAATCATAGAGGGCGCTGTATTCGGCGAAATGGCATTCTTCGACTGCCTGCCGCGCAGCGCCACCATTCGCGCCAAAACGGCAGGCACCGCCATCCGGCTTTCGCGCGACGGCTATACGCGGCTGAGTGGGTGGGAGCCCGCGCTCGCACGAACAATTGTGCTGGATCTTGGCAAGGTGCTCGCGCTCAGGCTGCGGGCGACCAATGCGCGTTTCCTCGTTTGAGCGGCGGGAAGGCGTTGTTGGCCCAGGCAGAAGCAAGCGAATTCACCCCTTACACCGAGGTTCCGACGCGCCTGCCGAAGGCGCTCTGGTGGGTATTGCGGATCGCGACCATGGCGGTCGTGCTGGGCACGGTGGCGGTCCTCTTCGTCAAGCCGCAGACCGGGCTCGACCTGTTCTGGAAGCTGCTGGTGCCGGTCCTTCCAATCGTCTTCGTGGTTGCTCCCGGATTCTGGAGGCAGGTTTGCCCGATGGCGCTGACAAACCAGATTCCCCGCATGGGCGGATTCGGGCTTGCGCGCACCCTTTCTGTGAAAATGAAGTCGGCTGCCTTTCTTGTTGCAGTGCTGATCTTCTTTGCCGCAGTTGTCATACGCCACGTTCTCTTCAACGCAAATGCGACTGCGCTCGCTGTATTGATTGTCGCGGCGCTCATCCTTCCCTTTCTGGGTGGACTGGTGTTCAAGGGGCGTAGTGGTTGGTGTGGAACCTTCTGTCCGCTCGCGCCGATCCAGAAGGCCTATGGGCAGGCCCCGTTGGTGATGGTCAGGAACGGCTATTGCCAGAGCTGCGTCGGCTGCCAGAAGAACTGCTATGATTTCAACCCGCGCGCCGCCATCCATGCCGATCTTGCCGATCCGGATCCGTGGTACGCTGGCCATCGCGCGCTTTTCGCTGCAGCACTTCCAGGGCTGATAGTCGGCTTCTTTACCGCCGCCAGCCCATTGGCTTCCGGATTTGGTTCTTACCTGCTCCACATGGCGTCGTCGATCGCGCTGGCGCTCGGTCTCTTCATGGCGCTGGCCAGCATCCTGCGCGTGTCGCGATACAAGCTGACATTGCTGTTCTCAACCGCCGCCTTCGTGCTGTTTTACTGGTTCGTTTCACCGTCGCTTGCCGAGGGAATCACGGAGTTCACAGGCCTGCCGTTTCCTGGCTATGTGGCCTATATCTTCTTCGCCATCGCCCTGGGTGTCGGCGTGCTGATGGTTCGGTCCGGATTGCGTAGCGAACGCCTCTACGAGCTGGCCAATGCGCCCGTCGCATCTGTCGTTGGCGTCAATGTGGGCGCATTGCGCGCTGCCGTTGAAACGGCGAGCGGCGCCGACCTTGTTGCCGACCGCGGTACCGGCATGAGCTTTGTGGCCGGGGCCGACCACTCTCTGCTGGAAGGGTTGGAGTCGGCCGGCGTCAAAATAGACTATGGCTGCCGTATGGGCATGTGTGGCGCTGACCCTATTGCCATTGTCGATGGCGAAGACAACCTCAGTGCACCGAGTGCGACCGAGCTTGAAACGCTCGAACGTCTGGGGCTCAAGGGACGCGCCCGCATGGCCTGTGTCTGCCGTGCGATGAAGGGGGGCGTGACCGTAGACACCTCGCTTGATCCGCGAAGCCTCCCCGAACCCGAGCCCGACGCTGCTCTCGTCGATCTCGGCGAGGAAACCGGCGTCCAGCGCGTCATCATCATCGGCAACGGGGCCGCCGGAATGTCGGCGGCGGACGAGGTTCGCAAGCTGTCGTCATCATGCTCCATCGAGATCGTCGCCCGCGAGCGGGAGGGGTTTTACAATCGAATGGCGATCGCCAGGCTGCTGCATGGCAGCACCGCGATGGGTGGTATCGGCCTGCAGGCGCCCGACTGGACCGAGAGGAAAAGCGTATCGGTACTGCTCAACACGACCGCCACCGCGATCGACAAAAGCGCACGACAGGTCATGCTGGGCACCGGTGAGACGCTCAATTACGACAAGCTCATCCTGGCGCAGGGAAGCAGCGCCGTCATGCCGCCTGTTCCCGGTCACGATCTTCCCGGCTGCTTCGTGTTGCGCGAGGCCGCCGACGCAATGAACATTCGCGCTTGGCGCCAAACCCATGAGTGCCACTCCGCAGTCGTGCTTGGCGGCGGGGTTCTGGGCATCGAGGCGGCAGATGCCCTACGCCAGCTCAATCTTTCCGTCAGCATCCTGCAGCGAGGGCCGCGGCTTATGGACCGTCAGCTCGATGAGCGCGGCAGCGAAATCCTCACCTCATATCTGAAAGAGTTGGGAGTAGCGGTCATCACCGACGCGAACGTCGCCGAAATCCGTGGCGACGGCCGTGTAAGCGGCGTTGTAATGGCCGACGGGCAGGTTATCGAGGCGGAAATCATTGTCGCCTGCGCCGGAATCCGGCCCAATGTGGACCTAGCGAAGGAAGCCGGCCTGGCGGTCGGCAGGGGCGTCAAGATCGACGGCGCAATGCGAACCTCGGACCCCGACATCTTCGCCGTTGGCGATCTGGCCGAACTGCCCGGATCGATCAGCGGCCTTTGGGCCGTGAGCACCACGCAGGGGCGGGTCGCAGCCGCTGCGATTTTCGGGTGCGAGATCGGCTATTCCGAACCCAATACCCTGGTGAGCCTGAAAATGGACGGGATCGATGTGAAGGGCTATGGGGCAATTGCCGCAGAAGGCCCAAATCAGGAAGCCATTGTCGCGCCATCGCAAGGCGAGAACGAACATCGGCTGCTGGTCGTCGAAGACGGCAAGATCGTCGGCGCCGTGTTCGTCGGACCTTCAGGCACGGGCAAGCACGTTACGGAACTGATCGACCAGCGCCCCGATCTTGGACCTGTGCTCGATGATTTGCGTCGCGGAGACTGGAGCGTGCTCGGCCGCGTGCTGGATTGATACCGATTAAGCGTTATAAAGGCCTTGTCACGGTAAGCATCGTTACCCGCACGAGACCGATGCGCACTCTTCGATCAAACGGCAGCCGCCGCTGACTGCCACGTAGCCATTGCCTCTCTGCGGAACTTTCGAAGTGTCTTGCGGGAGATGAGATGGCGTTGGACGTTGAAGGTATTGTATACGGCGGCGTGGGTTGAAAGAAATCTCTGTGCAGATCCAACCGACTTGAAGCGCTGCATTCGTCGCTCCCTCAACCTGACCGGCAGGAGTGAATTTTCCGCTCGGTTGTTGCTGCGCCAGACAGTGATGTGTTTCGCCTTCGCTGTCGACGGCGCGCCACAGGTACATGCGCTTGCCATTGATCAAGACGAAAACCTCGTCGAGATGCCAGCACGTATCGGGCGTTGGCCGTGCACGTCTGAGTTTGGCGGCGTAAACCTGCCCGAACTTCAAGGACCAGAGCCGGACGGTCTCATAGGAAATGTCAATGCCGCGCTCTGCGAGCAGATCCTCCACATCGCGGAAGCTCAGCGGAAATCGGAAGTACAGCCAGACGGCAAGTTGAATGATTTCGGGCGGAAACCGATGGCGGCGATAGCTGGGTTGTTTCATTCTTTCAGACTACCGTCTGTCAGGGGAAAGGGCAGCTAGTTTTTATGTGACAATGCCCATCATTATGTTCCGTAGCGCTCGTTATGCGATCCGGCGCTGCAGGCATTTTCTCCGACGTACTGGAGTGACTGAAACGGGGCCGGAGGCAGTCTGTCGGCTATGAGCCAATTGATGGCGATAGCAGACGTCAATAGGCTTTTGGGATTGCGATAACCGGGGCACCATAGGGCGTGCGTCCCGGGCGAAACATGAAGGGGGAAAATCAACGCGCCGCCGGAGTCGAGCCTGCGTTCTGTTGATAAATACGAGTTCCTACATCCGATCGTTTGCATGTTTCATGCACTAGTATAGGTTGCGGGCTGCCGCTATTGTAGCAGAACACCTTCAAGTAAAGCTTTAAACATGCACCAAGCTGCCCCGCCGAAAACTGTGCTTCAAACGATACTGGATTGGTCGCAACGGCGTCCGATGTGGCAGCGAGATGCACTGCGGCGTATTGTAACGGGCGGTACACTTGATGCTGCGGCCATCAACGAAGTTCTGGACCTCTGTAAGAAAGAGCACGGCGCGCCCGATATCTCCCTGACGGCCGCGGCGCTGGAAGCGGTCCACTTGCCGGCGAATCCCGGTAACGGCGCGACCATCGCCTTGGTCTCCCTTGGCGATGTCGTCGGCGTGAACCAATTGGCTCCGAAGCAGACCCTTGTGTTCGAGCAACAGGGCCTGACAGTTATTTACGGACCAAACGGAGCCGGCAAATCGGGATATGGGCGGGTGTTGAAGCGCGCCTGTAGGGCACGCAAGGCCGGTGAAATCATGCCCGACGCATTTTCCTTAGCGATCGGCGGCAAGGCCACGGCCAGTTTTACAATCTCGTAGGACGGTGTGCAGCAGCCTGTGCTGCCATGGGGGGACAACGCGAATCCTGATCCGGTGCTTTCCGCCGTCAGCGTATTCGACCGCGAATGCGGCGCCGTCCACATCCAGGACAAGACAGAGGTTGCCTTCCGGCCGTTCGGGCTCGACATTCCCGACGACCTCGCGGCGGTCTGCACGCAGATCAAGGTGCGGCTGCAGGCCGAAGAGACCCAGTTCAAGGCGCTCCGCGATCCCGTGTTCGACAAGCCTACTTGGCGGGCGACCACGGCGGTCGGGCGTATCATGTCCGGTCTCAAGCACAATACGAAGCTGGAGCCGCTGGCGACCCTCGCAGTCATGACCGATGCAGAACGGGCACGCCTCCAGCAACTCACCGAAGACCTCGCCAAAAATCCGGTCGAAGCGGCCGCCGAGCAGCTCCAGTTCGCCGATGGTATCGCGAGGATTCTGCGCTATTTCAAGAAGGTTGAGGAATGCTATTCCGACGACACCCTCAACACACTGAAATCGCTTGCAGACGATGCCAGAACCAAACGGGTTGCCGCGACGATCGCCGCAGGAAGCGCCTTCAAGGACGCCACCTTCCCCGGCGTTGGCGCGGAAGTATGGCGGGAGCTATGGGAGGCGGCGCGGCACTATTCGAAGCATGTTGAACGGCGGTTCCCGGCGGCGGAGGGTGAAAAATGCGTGCTGTGCCATCAGCCGCTGAGCGCCGAGGCCGGTGCGCGGCTGGGCGGCTTCGAGGGTTTCATCCGCGACGATACGGAAAAGCAGGCTGACGCGGCCGAAAAGGTCTACACGAAGACTTTCAAGGAGTTCCGAACGCGTCAACCGGATATTCGACTAATCGCGGACATACGGAGGCGAATTGCCATCCAGCACGCTGATTTGGCTGCCGACGTGCTGCGCTTTATGGCCACCGCCGATCTGCGCAGATTACAGTGTCTGCGAGATATCGAGCACAGCGGTGTTATGACCCTGTCGCCGATGTCGGCAATCCCGGAAACAGAGCTGCTGGCACTTGAAGGTGACACCCGCACCTATGCCGGTCAGTTGGAGGCGGCAGCCGACGTCGAAGGCCGCCAGATCCTGCAGGCCGAGCACGACGAGCTAGAAGACCGAGCTGCAGCTACCGCTCTTCACGAGGTCGCCACGAAAGAGGTCGAGCGGCTGGCAAAGCTCGAGCGCATTGCCAAGTGCCTGGCGCAGACCGCGACCACCACTATCACGAAACTTGGCAACGAACTTGCCGATGACATCATCACTCCCCGGATGCGTGACCGCTTCCAGAGAGAGATCGTGAGGCTTGCGGCGGAAAAGGTGCGTGTTGAGGTGGTGCGTTCCGGCGGCCAGTACGGCTCGCCAAACTACCAGATTCGTCTGTTCGCAAATCCCAAGACCAAGGTGCATCTGGTGCTGAGCGAAGGCGAGCAAACCTGCGTAGCACTGGCGGCTTTCCTGACCGAGCTCGCGACAGCCACACACAAGTCCGCACTCATCTTCGACGATCCTGTGACATCGCTCGACCACCGGTGGCGCAGGAAGGTCGCACAAAGACTCGTGGAAGAGGCGACGGAACGTCAGATCATTGTTTTCACCCACGACCTGGTGTTTGTGAACGACCTGAATGATAGCGCTCGCGGCCAAGGCATTCCCGCCAGGCTTGCAAACCTTTCACGCGGCCCGGAAGGTGCTGGTATCGTGGGGGATGGATTGCCGTGGGATCATGCTGGCGTCAAGGCGCGCTTGGACCGGCTTGAGAAAGACCAACGGGCTGCGAAGGCTCTTTATGATGCCAACGACGAGGACGGCTACCGCAGCTCCGCCGTCAGACTTTACGGTTTTCTGCGGGCCACGTGGGAGCGGGCGCTCGAGGAGATCGTTTTCGCGGGTGTGCTGATAAGGCACCGGGATTACATTGATACCAAGCATTTGAAGAAGGTCACCGCGCTGTTGGAGACGGATACGGAAGCGTTCCGAACAGCGTTTAAGAAATGCAGCGACATCATCGAAGCGCATGATCCGTCGCGCGTTCGTAATGAGGAGCCACCACCACCTTCGGAGATCTCGGACGATATTAAGGCCCTAAAGGACTGGGCCGACGCTCTTCGTATTCGGCAGAATGCCGTAGCATAATCATTCAGATATCGCCTGGATATCTTGCGGTTACCGACATGGCTCGCAAAATCGCGCTGGCGTGATTAAGCGTCAGGAATCACGGGAACGTCGTGCTTGAACCTGACGAGCGCCATCGCCGGCTCTTAGAAGGTCGCCGTCGGAATCCGCGAAGGGGTCGGCGTGATTTAACGCGAGTGCGCTTTATGAATTGTCGGCTAATGGGCAATTAAGATGTAAGGCTGAAAGGCCGGAGTCGGGGGCGCATTCCGGTCCGGCTTGTTTGGAGCCGGGAGCGGACTGGCAGCTTGTGGGAACGAAGCCGGTTAAACAGACATTCGCCTTTGACTGTCGACGTCGCGTCAGGCCGATTGCGGACTTCCATTCTCTTTGCGGCAAAGGTTCGCGGGTGTCCGAAGTGTCAGATGTTGTTTAGTCCGAGGTCGAGTACCCCATAGGATGCGGCGTTCTGGCAACCGAAACGCTATCGGCTGAGCGTCGCGTATGCCAAGGCCGCATTGAGAACCGGATAGCCGCAATAAACCACAATCAATTCCTGGATGCGCCAAGCTGCAAAGGTGAGAAGGACGCATTCCACTGCCGCTGCCAACCAATTCCCGATGTGGATTGGTGCGTCCCTCAGCTCTGGCGGTGGCTGGCCTTGCTCATCGTTAGACAGCCAGATTGCCGATACCGGCAAGAAGGTCTGACTAAACAGGACATCAAAGAAGAAAACCTGAAGATCCAATTGGTTCCCGTCTGCCATTGCATGGCCAGACGCGACGCAAGTGCAGGCAGAAGCAGAGCGGCGAATGCCTGCACACTCCAAATCATTGGACTGCTTGTGGCCTCAAACATGAAATGGGCAATCGGAACGACTGGCCCGAATGTGAGAGGCAATGCCGCCAGAGACGCAATTGCGATTGCGGGGCGCCGCCTCAAGAGGCTCACGTTTGTGGCAAACGCCAAGTGACGCGCCAGGAGGCCGACAAATCAGCAGAAACAATCAAAGCTCACCGAGCCACCTGAGCACGTCCATTGGGCTGGCATGATCGCAATTACTTGAACACGAAGTTACCCTGTTTGCGGAGATGCTTTTGGTTCTGCCTCAGAGGGATCCTGGGCCGACAAATCCGTGAGACCGGAGTATGTCCTGATATGCAGGTCGCGCTGCGGGAATGGTATCTCGATGCCGGCCTTGTCCAGTTCCCGGTAGACGCCCGCGAGCAGATCGGACCGGACAGTCAGCCCAAGCCCAACATTGGAAATGAAGCAGCGAAGCTCGAAATCAAGAGCGCTGTCGCCGAGACCCTTGAACAAGACTGCCGGCGCCGGTTCTCGTAGGACATCCGGATGTGCCAACATGATGTCGACAAATATCCCTTCCGCCTTCTCTATGTCGCTTCCGTACGCGATGCCGACAGGGACGATCACGCGCCCGGTGATCGTGCTCAGGGTCATGTTCTTTACCGTTCCGGTGATCAGATCCGTATTAGGCACGATGACATCGTCGCGATCGAAGGTTTCCAGCCGGGTAAAGCGCACGGCGATCTTGCGAACGATGCCGCTGTAGCCTGAAACCTCGATCCAGTCGCCTTCCTTGAAAGGGCGCTCTATCAGCAGGATGATGCCGCAGATGAAGTTCGAGACGACGGCCTGAAGACCGAAACCGAGCCCGACGGAGAGCGCGCCGAAGACGATGGCAAGGCTGGACAGATCGATGCCAGCGAAGCCAACGGCCAGCATGAACGACACCGTGGCTCCAAGATAGCCAATCCCGGTCCGCAATGCCGATTGCGCGCCGCTGTCGAGGTGGGTGCGCGGCAGCACTGCGGATCCGAGGAACCGTTGCAGCCAGCGCGACGCCACCAGTCCGACAAGAAGTGTGAAGGCGAAGACAAGCACCACGGTGGCTGACAATCGCGTTCCGCCGACAACCACCCCTTCGGTCATCAAACGCCAGAACTCGGAGATATCTGCCGGACGGGCACCCCAGATGAGGGCGATCACCGGCAGGGCGGCGATGCTCATCGTCAGTCCGATGGCAATGGACAGAAAACTCTGCCGCGTTTCGCCATATTGCCGTCCGGATACCCCCGCGGCCAGTCCCAGCACGGAAACAATCAGTCTGTCGATCACCAGCAGAATGCCGATGACGCCAAGCGACAGCGCACAGCCCGAAAGCACGAACCGCGCCAGCGCGGTAAAGCCGGAGAGCGCCAGCACCACAATGGCTATGGCCAACACCTGCAGTGTCCGCGCCAGCAACTGCACCAGCGCTGCTGTGTAACTTGGGTGCTCGAGGTTGTCGCTCCCAGTTTGCGCCTTGGTGGAACGTTGTGCCATCGAGCCGAATACCCACAGCAGGAACGCACCTGGCAGCAGCGCAAACACACTGGCCACGGCATGAGTGCCCGGAAGAAAGGTCATGTCCTTTTCGGATGCTTCAATGGCGAGTTCGACGACGAGAACCAAGCCGACGCCTATGACGATCCAGAAGCCCGTTCGGGCTTGATGATCCGGCAGTTTCATAAGCCGGCGCTCGGGCGCATCCGGAGCAAAGATGACGTAGCCAAGCCAGTAGCTGATGACCAGAAATGCCCCGACGGCCGGTACCACCCGGATCAGTGAGCGGGCGGCGGTGGAGGAAATGTCCAGCGTGCTGTAGGCCGAATAGGCGAGGATGCCTGCCAGCGAAGCAAGCACCAGCCGTGCAAGCACCGCCAGCAATCCCCAACCCGAGTGGGTTGTCTTGACGTCGACACGCTTGGCCTTGGCATTCATCGAGCGGAGAGTGACGGGCAGGATAATGAACACTACCGCGAGCGAAAGGACCAGCAGGAGGCCGGAAGCAATCAGGCGGATCTTGAGGGGGGTCGCCTTCGACGGGTTGGCAATGCTTGTTTCGAACTCGACCAGAACACGCCCTAGATAGTCCTGCATCTCAGCAAAGGCGCCGGCCCAGTTAAATGGGTTGAGCGGCGTGGGCAGCAAGGTGGTAAGCTTGACGCTCTCACGCGCCCTGATGACGCGATCAATTTCGCTGATCAGAACATTTGCGCGGTTAAAGGCCTCCCGGGCCGCTATTACAGGTGCATCCGCAGCCGCAAGGGATTCGTTGAGCTCGGCACGGCGGGCAGCGATGTCCGCTCGTTCGCTGCTGTCACCGTCCGGTGCAGCACCGAGCGCGTCAATCTGTGCCTGAACCGATTTGGACAGAATGCTGCCGCTTTCGGCAATGGCCAATGCCTGGTCACGCTCGTCAGCCAGTTTCTGCCGCAAGACTTCGAAGGCGGAGCTGGAGGCTTTTCCGCTACCCAGGGCCTCTAGCGCACGTACCGCGGTCTCATTCCATTCAACAGCAGGATCGATGACTTCCGAATTGCTGTCCGTTTGCGGACTCTCTTGCGCCGGGCTTTCGGCGGGTGCGCCGGTGAGCAAAGGCAGCATCAACGCCAAGATCATTACTGTCGCTGAAACCCATGATCTTGTTCGGTTCCTCATCTCAGATTCCATTGCGCCCTGTTCCCCGCTCCACTCCGGGCTAAGCCCTGCCGGAGGCCGCCAATTTGATCAATGCACGTCCTTGCAGCCTCTGCATGAGGCCTTTGTGACAATGATTATGGATGAGAGACAGGCCGGATTCAAATTCCTGACCGCATTCTCGATCACGGCGTGGCCAAACAGGACCCGGAAGGTACGACGGTTGCCCACCAATGGGCCGCAGCGTGCACAATGGAGCCGCATCTGTTATTCTGACGGCAGTACAAAGCGATCACATCTCTGAATAACGAGGGCTCGCTTTGAGCCAGAAGCGAGTTTTATTTCGTGTGTGCGGGCTAGACCGTTTGAATAGGCCTGGTGGGAGCCGGTCACTGTAGAAGACAGGAGCGCATTGCAATGAAAGAGGGAAAGATAACCCGCAGAAGGCTTCTTGCAACCGGTGGTGTCGCAGCACTCATCGCAGCCAATGGCGGCAGCTTCGCGCAAACCGAGAAGCCCGTCACAGACCTCAAGCCGGGGGAGTGGTCCTGGTATCCGGAGCGGGCACTGGACGGTCCGGTGGCAGTGCTGGTGTCGCTGGCTGATCAACTTGCCTTTGTCTACCGAAACGGCATCCGAATCGGGGTGTCGACGGTGTCGACGGGGCGAAAGGGTTACAAGACGCCGACCGGCGTGTTTTCAGTGCTTCGAAAGGAAAAACTGCATCATTCCAAAGCCTACAATAACGCAGCTATGCCCGATAGTCAGTTCTTCTTCGGCGGCTGCGCGTTGCATGCCGGCGGGCTGCCGGGCTATCCCAGTTCCCATGGCTGCGTGCATCTTCCCAAAGCCTTTGCCGATCTGGTTTTCGGTGTGACCCACAACGGCACCCCGGTCATCGTTACCAATTCACGCTCGGGAATCGGCAGTCTCAGTCATGCCGGGCTGGTGCTGACCAACTCAGACCTCCAGGCGGTGGAAACCATGACGGGCAACGTCGCCGGCAAGAACCTGCCTCGGGACAAGGATGGTGAAAGGGACGACGCCTTCGCCATAATCGTCAGCAGCGCCGACCGCCGGTTAATCGCGCTCAAGAACGGCAAGGAGTTTATCAGTGCCGATATCGGCATAGAGCACCCGCGCCTGCCGCTTGGCACGCATGTATACCTGCTTCAAGGGGTCAATCCGGCAACCCATGTCTATGACTGGATCGCGATCGGCCTTGGAACCGGGCGCGAAACGGCGGTGGATGTGCAGCGCGAAATCGCAGTGACGGCACGACTGGTGATCCCGCCGGATGTCTACGGACAGATTGCCCGCGAGCTGCATCCGGGTGCGACCATGATGCTGACAGATCTTCCCGCCCATCCAGAAACCCGCTCTGCCACCGATTTCGTGATCATGCGGAATTCATAAGGGCCACATTGGAAGACCGCTATTGCTAGTCGGATTTTCGAAGGAGCTTGAAGTCAAGTCGCAGCGGTCACCCGAAAGTGCTATCCAAAAACCGCGTACCCCTCCGACAGGCGAAACAAGACGCCAAGGAGAATGAATCCGAGTGCGAAAAGCAGGATGGAGGAGCCAATGCAAAGCCATCGGCCCAGGCGCCTGACTTCACAGGAGCCATTGAGTTCCTGAGAAACGGGTCGATAGGCATGGCCTATCTTGTGCAAAACCAGGCCAATGAGGAGAAAAATAGCGCCAACGACAAAGCTGACAATGATGGTCGGGCCCTTCATCGTCCAGATGCCACTGCCGGAAATGAGCAGCGCGATAACGAAGCTGGTCCACCCCGCGACGGCGGTGATCGCGCCCAGTAGTCTTGCCATGTTCAAGCGATCGCCCATTAATCTCGATGCTCCTCCGACAGCGCCTCTTGATCGCGCAACAGGTTCCATGACAAGCGGAGCCCGAATGCCAGCCGCTTGATCAGCGCATTGAAACGATACCTCATTTCGGGGGGAAGGCACGGGCAATTTGCGGTTTCTTTGATCTGCCTGGCATCAATACAGTCCCAGTCTAACGATCTGTGAACAGGTGCTGGCAGGATTAGCACTGCAGCATCAGCCCAGTTGGCGGAGCAGCTGGCATAAACCTGCTGACAAAACTGCTGTCTCTGTTATCGTTCAATTAGAGAAAGCAAATTCTGGCGGCTCCACCATGCTGAACTACGCTTCAAAGCACTGGGATGAAAACGAGAGCCGCAGCTCCGATTACAGATCCTTGCTGTTCAGCGCACCCGATCAGTTCAACATGACACGGGACAGGAACCGCTGCTTGCGGGTCTCATCCGCGCAATTTCCGGTGATTGGCGTCAGTCTCTTGAGCGTTGTCTCTTCAGGTCATGAAATCGATCTGGCCGACGACGCTTTTCTGACGGTCATGCTGCCGACCAGGGGCCTAACCAAGGTGCGCATGGATCGTCGGGAGCAGGTTATCGGTGAAGGAACCGCTCTCGCACTCGGCCCCTCTGAAAGATGGACACGGGTGGACAGGCTCGCACACCGCGACTTCAGAGCCAATCTGGCCAAGATCTCTCTGAAGAAACAACAAAGGTTGGGGGTTCTTCCCAAACTTGGCGAAGATCCTGTTGTTCCCATCGCCTCGACGGCCTTGGCAGGGCTTCGCGGGCTGATGGATTATCTCTTTGCTGACCTCAAGTCCTCGGCGCCGACCCTGGTCCATAGGCCGGCATCCGATCTTTTTGCGGCGCTGGTGCTTGAACATATCCGGTGCCTTTTTGCGGTGGCTACCGACACCCTGCCGATGCGAAGTCCACACCACGGGCTTGTCGGAAGCGCGATTGATTACATCGTAGCCCATTCGAGCGAACCCCTGACTGTACCCATCATTGCCAGAGCTGTTGGCGTCTCAGTCCGCCAGTTGCAGGACGCGTTCCGGCTCACCTTGGGGCAGACACCATGGGAGCGCCTCACCGCGCACCGGCTGGAGAATGCGCGAGCGCAACTGCTGTCGGGTGGCACCGGATCGGTTACCAGCGTCGCGCTGGGCTGCGGTTTTTCGCATCTGGGTCGTTTTGCAACGACTTACCGGTCAACATACGGAGAGCCCCCATCAGCAACGCTTGCCCGCGCACGCGGGTCCTCGTCCGCAATCCGGATAGCCCCAACGCAGAACGGATAGCCCGCATCCAGGTTGCTCGATAGTCTCGGATCGTGCCGGCCATGGTCGGTGCAAAAGAAGGGCCCGGAGCATTCGGGTTGCTTCCAGAACCATCGAGGTCGCAGCCATGCCACAAAACGACAACAAGGCCGGCGGTGCCGAATTTTTCTTTTTTGAGCGGGCCAATACTGATTTTCCCTACTACCGCGGCGTACCGGTCGGCCTCAGCCCGGTCGGTTGGATAATCGTCCTTGTTGCTGTCGCCGCTGCCTACTGGGTCTTCACCTCGACACAGTTACGGCTTCACAGCGGATTGGCAGGATTCATCCCGCCATTTCTGTTGGTCTTGATCCCACTGGGCGCGCTTGCAATCGTTGCGGGGTCAAGGGCTCCGCTGGCTCTCTTCCGAAAACCAACGGCGCGCGACTTTGGCTTGATGATCGCATTTTTCGTCTTGAACGCGGTCGTGACGATCATCGTGGGAAACCTGTTGGTCAAGTTTTTCCATACTGTGGGCAATCCGATCGGCGACATGGTTGCTTCGGCCGCGGCACCAGAAGCCGTTCTGATCTTTGCCTGGAGTGCCGTGCAGTTGCTCGGTGAAGAGATCTTCACCATCCTTCCGTTTCTGGCAATTCTGACGCTGCTGGACCGTTTCGTGCCGCGCAAGCTGGCAGTCTGCCTCGCCGCGCTGGTCGCCGCCATTCCCTTTGCGGCAATTCACTTGCCGACCTACCAGTGGAACGTGGCGCAGGCGTTTATCGGACTTGTGCCTGTCCGGATCATCCTGCTGATGCCCTTCATCATCACGCGCAACATCTGGGCCTCCACGGGTACGCATATCCTCAATGATTGGGCGATCTTTGCCCTGGCCGCGGGTGCCGGAATGGATGCTGCATGAACCCAAACTCAGGAGATAACTCCATGACACTGAGAACCATTTCAATTCTTGCCTGTCTGGTCATGTGTCCCGCCGCCGCTCAGGCGCAGGACGGCCCCACCTTTGACTGCGCCAAGGCCGAGAGTTCCGCCGAAAAACTGATCTGCGACGAGCCCGAACTGGCCGCGCTCGACCGGCGTCTGGCCGACCGCTTCGCTGCAGCCGTCAGCGTCGCCGAAGGCCTGGATGTCGACGCAGAGGCAACCACCAAGACCCTTCGCGCCATGCAGCGCGGTTGGATATCAGGCCGGGACGAGTGCTGGAAAGAGCCGGAGCTGAGGGCCTGCGTCGAAACCGAATACCTGCGCCGCGAGGCGGAACTGGTTGCAGAGTTCATGCTTGAGCCGCCATCGGAAACCGTCGAGCTGATTTGCGGCCCGCGCGCGCTCACCGTGGAGACCTTTCCGACTGCTCTGCCCGGGGTTCGTGTCGAGGAAGGTGACAGCGTCTATATCGGCGCACAACTCGCGCCCGACGCTCCTGAAACCTACTACCTGCGAAGCGCCGGCGGTTTGGTGATGGGGGACGGCGCCATAAGCGTCAGCGATGCCTATGGTGAAGAACACGCATGCCAGGCTCGATGACGCCGCGACGGCTTCGTTGCGCAATCTAGATCTTGTGGAGGTAAGACAATGATGTTTCGCACCTATTCTGTTACGCCGCGTCTGAAGCTGGCACTCGCGGGCGTCGCCTTGGCGCTGACTGCGGGGCTGACACTCCTGCCCGGCAGCGCCAGTGCCCAGATGGGCCCCGACTACTGGCAGGTCACTGGCGTGGCCTCGAACGATACGCTGAATCTCCGCTCTGGACCGAGTACGTCCAATCATGTGGTTGCGCGGGCACCCAATGGTGCTGTCTTTCGCAATCTCGGGTGCCGCGGAACCGGCAAAGCCCGGTGGTGTCATCTCGAGACGCCAAACGGCCAGATTTCGGGATGGGCAGCGGGCCGGTTCCTGCGCGAGAGCGGCGCGCCCACCCACGGCACAATAGCAGGCCGGCCCGACATCCCGGAATTGCACGCCCGAAACACCGGGGAGATGGAAGTCCGGTTTGCGAGTGGCTGCACGGTGTTGTTCAACCCGATCGGGCGGGCGATCAACGCCGGCAGTTCCTGCTCGCGCTCACAACGTTCCAGGGCCCACGATGCGGTTGAAAGCTATCTGCGTGAAAACAGCCCCGGTGCAAATCACAGTGGTTCGGCCTCCGCCAGCAACATCAGCGTTTCGGGTTCGGGAATGGTTTACGGAGGTGGTTCGCTGAATGGCCAGATTTTCGGTCACAGGGAAGGCGCTTATGCCTTGACCATCAACGGCGGCGGACTGACCTGCACGGGCCTCTTTCGCCATGCACCGGGTGTGGTTGGAAGCGAGAGCACGACGGTCCATTGCGTCGATGGCGCGCATGGCACGGCGGTGCTTGCCAGGAACCGCAGTGGAAACGGCAGTACGCTGACCATGATGCTGACCAATGGAACAGGCGGGTACGTCATTTTCTGACTGCTTCGAAATCGGTCCGCCTCGTCCGAGATGGCGCAGGTGGCCTCATTCTCGCAAACTCCGGTGGCGTCTCTTCGCGACGGCACCGGTCAGCTGGCCAAAAGAACAGCGCAGTGTTGATGGAGCCGAACAATGTCGCCAGACCAGATCCTTCCAATTCTCATTGCTCTGCTCACGGCAGCAACGGAACCGGCTTTCGACAAGCTGAAGGAGGGTGGACACGATGATCGCTATCCGGTCACGGTCGAGGCCTGCCCGCGTCCGCTCGGCCCGCTGGAGGTCGAGGGCAAGACAGTAATCTGCGGACGTGTCGAGGTGCCGGAGGATCACGATGCGGCAGGCGGCCCGACGATCCCTCTGGCTTTCGCTGTGCTGAAGTCACACTCGACCGCCCCGGCGCCGGATCCGGTCATCTATCTGCACGGAGGTCCCGGCGGATTTACCGTGCAGACGATCCCGATGAATGCGACCCTCTTTGAATTCCTGCGTGACCGTCGGGACGTAGTTTTGTTCGACCAGCGCGGTGCAGGCATCTCGGACCGCACCATTGCCTGCTACAATGAGGTGGCGGCCGATTTCCCGCAATTCGCCGAGGCCGACGAGGAAAAGCTGTTTGGCCCGGACGATCCGCTGGCGAAATGTCTGACCGAAACGGTTGCCTCCGGTATCGACCTCTCTCTCTACAACACGACGCAGAGCGCCCGAGACGTGCGCGCGATCATGGATGCGCTCGGCTATCCCGACTACAACGCCTTTGGTATCTCCTACGGCACAAAGTTGGGGCAGGAACTCCTTCGCACCGCGCCTGAAGGCCTGAGAAGCCTCGTTATCGACAGCATCAGCCGTGTCGACAGCCCCGCCTACGACGCCAATGGCGTTTCCCCCGATCAGGCGCTGGGGTGGGTGGTGGATTACTGCATGGCAGACAAGGCCTGTGCTGCGGCCTATCCGGATCTGGAAGAGACGGTGCACGCGGCCGGTCGCCGGTTGGCTGAGGAGCCAAAGCTGACGCTCGCGGGTGAAGCCATAGACCAGGAAATGCTCATGCAAATCCTCGACGCAAGCAACGGTCGCGCCATGCCCTTTACCGCTTACCTGCCGCAGGTTTTCACGGAAATGGCCGCCGGGGAAACGGCGACGCTGGAAAAGCTGATGGCCGGCGGGTTCAATTTCATTCCCACCACCGGCGCGGTTCTCGCTCGATACGGTGCGGGCCTCGGCGCTCTCGACAGGACGATCGCCGAGATTGCCCTGATGGAGATCGACCAGATGCGCAGCGCCGAAGCGGCAGTCGCCAAGCTATTGTCGACGCTCTCGGACGACCTTGCCTCGTCTGGCGCGCTGAATACAGAGGCGCTTCTCGACGATGCCTTGTCCGGGGTCGCCAGGACCATGGACGCGAATACCTTGCTGGCCTTGCTGCGGGACTACGCGATGTTCATCGGTCAGACGCCTGACCGCGCAGCCATCAAGACATTGATCGAAACCCATGTGCCCGACATCGAGAAACCCCGCCTTCTTGGCCTCGTCGCAGCGATGTCCGATGAAGATGTCGAGGCTTTCTACCAGCGGGCGCGGACCGATGCGGCCAACCTGACCGCCCGGTCGCGGATGATGTTCACGCTCGGCATCATTGCATGTCAGGAGGACTTTCCCTTCAACACGCGCGAGGGCTACGCCGCGATGGCGGCCAAGTACCGTTTCCCGGCCATCGACGCGGGCGTGAGCAAGTCGACCCTGCCTCTGTACGGCTTCTGCGAGCTGTTCGACAAACACCCGCGCGCGGGCTTCCACGATCCGGTGGTCAGCGACATCCCGGTGCTGGCGATGTCGGGCACCAAGGACACGCAAACCGATCCCGACGCCGCCGAGAAGGTCGTGCGAACCCTGTCGAACGGACAGGCTGTCCTGTTCCCCGAGGCAGGTCACGCGGTCATCCAGTTCTCGCAATGCGCCAAGGACGTGGCCGAAGGCTTCATCGAAGATCCGTCCGCGCCTGTGAACGCGGCATGCACCGCCGGCCTGAAACCCGCATTCCACATTCCGCCAAAGGCGCAGTGACCAGACCGCAAGGAGCCAACCATGACGCCTGAGCAAATCTTCGCCCTGATCGCCGCCTTGATCGCCGAACCCGACCCCGAGGCTTTCTCCACACTGAAAGCCGGTGGCGCGGACCCGGCATACCCGGTCACGGTCGCCCCCTGTGCGCGCCCCGTCGCGCCCACCGAGATCGACGGCAAGACCGTAATATGCGGCACCGTCGAAGTGCCGTTCGATCACCGCGCGCCGGACGGTCCGAAGATCAACATCGCCTTCAACCTCTACAAGGCGCATTCGCTGACGCCCGCACCGGACCCCGTGATCTACCTGCACGGGGGCCCGGGCAGCGGCACGGTCCGCAACGTCGCCAAGACGATCAGCTATTTCGAGCACCTTCGCGGACGGCGCGACGTCATCGCCATCGACGAGCGCGGCGTGGATTCAAGCGCTCCCGAGATGGACTGCTATTCGTCCCTGGGCGCACAATTGGGGCCGGTGATCGACTCTCGCATCAAGGGGCTCGACGTTCCAAACCTTGAGAAGGACTTCGTGAAGAGCTGCCTTGACGAGCTTGAGGCGAAGGGGATTGACTATTCGCTCATCAACACCGAGCAGAACGCGATGGATGTCCCCTCCGTCATGTCGGCGCTCGGCTATGACAGCTACAATATCTACGGCGTCTCCTATGGCACCAAGCTGACGATGGAGATTCTGCGTCAGAACCCGCCCGGCATCCGGTCGGCGGTGATCGACGGCAACGCGCCGCCCTGGCTGCCGCTCTACTCGATGTTCTGGCAGTCGCATTCGGCGCCGATCCAGCTCAGTCTCGCGCCCTGCGAACGCGACCCGGTCTGTGCTGCGGCCTATCCCGACATCGTCGCGCGAACGTTCAAATTGTTCGAAACGCTTGGAGCGAACCCGATCCAGGGCCCGAACGGAGAGGTTGGTGTGGATGCCCTGCTTGAGGTGATCGACGACCGCGTCAATATCACAGGCAAATACAACGCCACGACGCCGTATATCCCCCTGATGGTCACCCAGCTGGAAAAGGGCGATACCACGCTGATGGACCAGCTGCGGTCGGGCGCGCTTCCGCCCAAGCCCGCATCCTCGAGCGCCGAGGCCGCACGCGCCGCAGCCCAGGCAGCGAAGCTGAGCGAGGCGGAGATGGCACAAGTGGAGGCAATGCTCTCCGCCGCCGCTCACATGAAGATCTCCGAAGAGACGGTCGCCCGCGCGGCGGCGCTGCTGGAAGGCGACATCGACGACGATGCCCGCAGCGCCGACCTGGCCGAGATATTCGATGACCGCCTCGCTGCCGCGATCCGCGCCATCCCAGATCCCTCCGCGCGGCTCGCGGTCGGTCGCGACTACCTCGACCTGCGGTTCAGGGAGCCCTCGGCACAGTTGCTGATCAAGCTGATCGAAACCCACATGGACCCGGACACCGCTGCTGATCTGTCGGGCCTCGCCCGGCAACTCTCGCCGGCAGAGGTCGCGCGCGCCTTTGCGCTGATCCGGGAGGACAACGAAGGCACGGTGAAGGACGTGGAAGGCGATCTCCAGCTCTACCTCTACGCCTGTCAGGAGGATTATGCGGACGGCTGGAACTCGAGCGAGAAGTTTGCCGCACTGATGAAGGAAGAGGGGTCCTGGGGCCCGCTGATGCAGGAGGGCCTTGTCGAAATGGTCGCGCCTTTTGACACGAACTGTCCCCTGTTCGAAAAGCATCCGCGCGAAAACTGGACCACCGTCGGATCAAGCGACCGGCCGGTCCTGTCGATGAATGGTGAACTCGACACCCAGACCGCCGGGGTCTGGGGAGAGCTGGCGGTTCAGAACTACAGCAACGCGCAAGTGGTTCTGGTGCCCGAATCCGGACATGGCACCATCCGCTACAGCCAGTGCGCCAAGGACATCACCGCGGCCTTCATAGAAAACCCTGACGCCGAGCTGGACACGTCATGCGTCAAGGACCTGCGCTTGCCGGTCATGCTGCCGGATGGGACCATGCACCCGCTGCCATACTGATCGGCTGCCCAATCCAGTTCGAGAGCTACGGGTGGCACGTCGGAAGGGAATGCTGCCCCACACGGAGGCTTGGCGATGTGCGTGAGGCGCTGTCGATAATGAGCAAGGCGGATGTTCTAGCGCGGGCAATTCATGACCATTCTCGGCCCGCTTGAGACCTTTTGCATGGGGTAACAAAGCGAACGGCGGCTTTTGGGATAAACACCGTAAGTGCTGTACGACCGGAATTGGGGCGCATAGCGGTCGCTCTGAAAGCGATGGCCACCCTTGCGTTCTACGCTCTGCAACGTCTCCGAACTCCCGCTGGACTTCCACGTCAAAGCAAGCATTCCTTATGTCGGGTCAGCGAAATCGTGTCGCTGCTGATCCTGCCCGCGTCGCGGGCTTCACTCAGTGCGGGGCCGGATGTTCCGGTCCTGGAACCTGAGTGGAGATCACGAGGAATACGCAGAAGATCGAGAATGACGCACACCAGAATGCGCTCGAGGGCGCCGCGAAAGCGAATGCGTCGAAAAGGAAGCGTGGGGCCACTTCAGCGAAGTCGGGCAACAAAGGCGCCAAGAGCAAGCAAGATCAGTTGGTGGCCCTGCTGTCGAAGCCGAATGGCGTGCGGGTCTCGGTGATCTCGGACAGGCTGGGATGGCAGGCCCATACCGTGCGGGCAGCAATCTCGGGTCTGCGCAAACGTGGGCATGAGGTCTCGACGTCGAAGTCTCCAAAGACCGGCGAGATGGTCTACGCGATCAATGCCAACTCGAAGGAGAATGAAGCCGATGCCGCCGAGGCGTCGTCATGAATCGGGCGGCAAGGGCAGAGGAGTTTGTCAAGATCGCTCGCTTCGAAACAATGACTCGCGAGGACTGCATCGACGAATGGCGGCGTACGATGGGAGGTCAGTCGCTGAACTATGTCTCTGTGCAGTTCATGCGCAGCGCGCTGGCATATGAAGCACAGATGAAAACCCATGGTGGCCCTTCAACGGCGGTTCGAAAGGCCCTCAAAGCCGTTTTGAAGGCCGATCAAAGAACATCCGAAGGGGGAGGTCGTCCTAGACCGGCTCTCCAATTCACGCTCAGACCCGGAACCCATCTGGTCCGTGAGTGGAACGGCAGGACCTATCAGATTGAGGTTCTGGACGATGGCTTCCAGATGGATGGCAAACGGTATCGGTCGCTCAGCGCCATCGCCAGGAAGATTACGGGCGCTCATTGGTCGGGTCCGCGCTTCTTCGGATTGGGGTAGACCATGAAGAAGATCCGCTGTGCCATCTACACACGGAAATCATCGGAGGAGGGGTTGGACCAGGAGTTCAACTCCCTCCATGCCCAGCGGGAAGCCTGTGCTGCCTACATCGCCAGTCAGAAGCACGAGGGCTGGGTTGCTCTACCGGAGCACTATGATGATGGCGGTATCTCCGGCGGCACGCTGGAAAGGGCAGGGCTCAAGAAACTCCTCCAGCATGTGGATGAAGGGCTGGTCGACCAGATCGTTGTCTACAAGATTGATCGGCTCACCCGGTCGCTGGCTGACTTCGCCAAGCTGGTTGACCGCCTGGATGCAGCCGATGCGTCGTTTGTCTCTGTGACATAATCCTTCAATACCGCGACCAGCATGGGGCGGTTGACGCTCAACGTGCTTCTCTCGTTCGCCCAGTTCGAACGCGAAGTCACCGCGGAGCGGATCAGGGACAAGATCGCCGCTTCCAAGAAGAAGGGGTTGTGGATGGGGGGCACCATTCCCTTGGGCTATGAGCCGGATGGGCGGACATTGAAGATTGTACCGGAGGAAGCTGAGACGGTGAGAACGCTCTATGATCTCTACCTTGAGCATCGTTCGATCCTCGCGGTCGTGGATCATGCCAAGCGGTTGGGGCTGCAGAGTAAGACAAAGGTGAGGAAACGGAAGGAAAGCGATAAGCAGGTGAAGGAGCTGCGAGCCCCAGATAGCATACCCTCAAGCGGCCCGGATGCTTGTGGCGTCCCCTTCGAACGCGCAGCACTCCACTACCTGCTGACCAATCCGGTCTATGCTGGTCGGATCAGGCATAAGAAGACAATCCACGAAGGGCAGCATCCGGCAATTATCGATCCCGATGTATGGGATCAGGTCCAGGAGCATCTACAGGAAAGAGCTGCTCGAAAGCGGGGTGGGGGCAAGGATGGAGTCATCATAAGTCCGCTTGCTGGCAAGCTTGTTGATGAGACCGGCGATAAACTCGTATCCACCCATGCCAGCAGGAAGGGCAAGCGCTATCGCTATTATGTGTCGAACCGCCTGCTCAACAATGCCGGAAAGAGCGACAGCAACAGGAAGACCGGCAGCTGGAGGCTACCTGCCAAGCCGGTTGAGGACCAGATTGCCAACGCAACCCTGTCCCATATGCGCAACCGGCTTCCCGTCGATCTGCTGATCAATCCTGGAGCTGATGCAATTTCAAAGATTGGCAACCACCTCGATCTGCTTGATGTGCAGTCGCGTGCAAAAGGTCCGAACACCATCCTGTCCTGCATCGAAAACGGAATGATCAGGCCCGGCGCAATGGAGATCAGACTTGATCCCGAAAATCTCGCTGACACACTCGAGATCTCGGAAGACGAACTTAACCCGGATGCTTTGATGTTTACGCTGCCGTTCCAGTTCAGAAAGCGTGGTGTCGAGACAAAGCTCAAGATCGGAACTGACCATGCGAAACCGATCGACATCACCCTGATCCGCAGCATCGCCAAGGCGCATCAGTACTACGATGCGATCAAGAACGGGCAGACATTCGAGGAGATTGCGGAGAGCGAAAACCTCTCCAAGCGTCGGATCATGCAGGTGATTGACCTGACTTTCCTGGCCCCGCACATCCTCAAGCTGATCGTCCAAGGCGATCAACCCTTAGGCCTCACCGCAAAATGGCTCGGCATCAATCCAATGCCATCGGACTGGCAGGCACAGCGCCGCATTGTTGCGGCTCTCTGAAAAAGTCAAAATCCCGAACAGCCGGACTCAGGCGGATGGCCCGATGATGCCCTTTCGACAAACTGTCAGTCCCGAAATGGGCGACTGAGACTTCTGGCGATTACGGGCCCAGAAAAGAGCCATCATCCGGTCTCAGTATTATGGAGGCGCTTGCATATCATTGAAACTTCGCACCAATCTGAGCGAAGAAGCAGGTCGTGTCGATATCTGAGAAAGAGTGGCTGGGCATTCTTGTTTCGAATTCGGACTTGCTGCTGCGAACCAGTCTCTGTTCCCGCAATTCGGTGGCATCCAACAAGAATTTGCCGATGCAATGCAGATGGTCATTTGGCAAACTGTCAGCCCCGAATTGGCAGAAAGAGACTTTCAGCGATTCCGGGCCGAAAATAGGGCAGAAATCCCGTCTCTGCTTACGACGAGGCCTCGCAAGCCATTGAATTGTCGCCACTACATGAGCGATAAAAACCATATAAAACAATATCTTAGAGTGATGGCTGGGGAACCTGGATTCGAACCAGGACTAACGGAGTCAGAGTGCGCTGCTGGCGCTGAACATAGGTAACCATGCAAGAACAAGAAAGATAGAAAAAACAATTGATTAGGTGCGAGCTCTTTGTTATAGATGAACATGAAATAACAGTCCTACGCACTAAATTTGCGTGCCTAACGCGTGCCTAAGATGCCCAAAGCGAAGCTAACAGATTTGACCATCCGCAACCTGCAAGCCCCCGCATTTGGGCAGGAGACCTATTGGGATGAAAACCTCCCCGGGTTTGGTTGTCGTGTATCGCAAGGCGGGCAGAAAACATTCGTCGTCATGTATGGACCGCGCGAGATTCGCCGGCGCAAAATCGTCGGCAGATACCCTCACCAAAGTCTGAAGGAAGCGCGTGATCAGGCAAAAAGAATACAAGCAGAAATAGCGCTTGGGATTATTAGTGAACCGAAGAAGGCGTCTCAATCAGTTACGTTCGATGAAGCGGTTGACCGGTTCCTGAATGCTGCCAGACAGCGATCAAGGCCGCGCACAGTTAGCGATTATGATCGCTTGCTCAGTCGCCACTTCGCATTTGGACGAAAGCGAGTTGCGGACATCGACAAACAAGATCTGCAAAAATGCCTGGCCAAGCTAGATAGGGTTCCGTCGGAGCGGAAGCATGCCGACACAGTAATTCGCATTTTTTTTAATTGGGCCTATCGCGAAGAATTGGTAGATGAAAATCCCGTTGCGCGATTGCAAAGGCTTGCCAATGTTGCCGCCCGGGAGCGTGTACTCAGCGCTCGCGATCTTGGTGAGGTGTTTGCAAAAGCGAAATGCTTTCCCTGGCCGTTCGGGCCGATCGTTTGCCTGTGTATTCTAACTGGACAGAGACGCAGTGAAATCGGCGGGTTGAAATGGGATTGGATTGACCTTGGCGAGCGCCTTATTTCGTTCCCCGGAGAACATGTTAAAAATGGACGGACGCATACGTTCCCGATCGGGCCAGCGACTGCTCAAATGATTGCGGAACTGCCACGCATTGACGGTTTCGTCTTCTCGGGACGGAACCAAAAGAATGAAACGTTCAATGGCTGGTCTAAATCAAAAAGGGAGTTCGACAAAACCCTCATTGGGGTAGAGCGCTACACGCTGCATGATCTGCGCCGCACCTTCAGCACCATGCATGCAAAAATAGGCACACCAATTCACATTACTGAGCGTCTACTGAACCACGCATCCGGATCGATCTCCGGTGTAGCGGCCATATACAACAGGCATACCTATTTCGCAGAAATGCGAAAGGCGGTGATGGCATATGAGATGCATCTGGCACAGATGCCGATGAGTACGGATTGACGCCGGTGCCAGAAGAGGACTCACATGTTGAGCGCAAACATATGAAATCAATGAGGTGCACCATTCCAATTATCCCAATATACCCATGTTCGTACTCCAGGACCACTTCCCCTTAAAGGGTTCGAGTCCCAAGGCGATGTGCGCGGTTCACACCGTAAGTGCTCTCCGCCGATTTGGCCCTCCAGCTCTTCTGCCTCAACCCATCAAAACCAGCTGTACTTGCTCGGTAAACTGTCCTGCCGCCTGTCGACGATCCCATCACAATTTGAAGGTAGTTGCGGAAAATACGCCGCTCTGTGCTCCCTTAATCATGAGCTTCATGAAGCACCGGTAGTTTGGCAATTCGGCGAGATGAGCGGCGTTTATGTGTGCGGGGCGTGATGATGGTTGCCCCAGTTGCTTGGAAAGGATCGGTGCGTCTTTGGCTCCCACTCGAAAGACGATCAGAGTTCCAACGTTTCCCAGGATGCTCTCAAAAATCTGGGGTTCCAACTGCGTGGTGAATTGATGGGCTAACACTAATCCTAGGCTATATTTGCGAAGTTGGGAGAGCATCCCTGCAAATGCATGAGTAGTGAACGAATGGAATTCGTCGGCATAGAGGAAAAACGGTCGGCGGTCTTCCTCGTCTATTTCAGCCCGAGTAAAAGCCGCGCTCGTTAGCATCGACACGATCAGACCACCTAGAACATTGGAAATATCGTTTCCCAATGACCCTTTGGAGAGGTTCACAATCATCGGTGTCCCATTGTCTAGGACGGTGCGGAACCGGATGGGTCGTACGGGATCAGTCAACGCCTTCCGCACGTGGTGATGTGAGAGGAAGGCACCAAGTTTGTTTGCTATCGGCGCCACGCCATCAAAGGCATTTTTGTAGTTCATGTTAGGAAATTCATCTTTCCAGAATTTCAAAACCTCCGTGTCTGTGACATGAGATAAAACTTGGGCGCGGAAACTCTTTGTGGTGAACATCGGTACGATATCAGAGATTGTTGAGCTTGGACGCTCCAGCAAGGCGAGCAAGGTGAAACGCAGGAGGTGCTCCATTCGCACTCCCCAAGCATCGCTCCATTGCTGTTTTAGTGTGTCGATTATGCTTGAGGCGACCAATGGGCGATAGCGAGCTGCTACATAGGTCAGAGGGTTGTATCCGTAGTTGCAGTCAGGGTCGGACGGCTCCCAGTATATCCCACGGTCACCTAGCAGTTTTGCGGCTTCCTTTGCCAAATCTCCATGAGGATCTAAAAGACAGAACCCACGGCCATGTTCTATATCCTGACGCAGCATGTTCAGGAGCAAGTTTGATTTTCCGGTTCCTGTTTGACCGACAATATATGTGTGGAAGAGGCGATCGTTTTGGTGTATTCCAAAAACACGCGGTCGGTATCGCCCGACTGTTCTTCCGAGAACGGTGAGAGATTGGACAATGAAGGGATTCGTCATCCCTTCATTGTCCTGATTAAAAATACTTTCAATAGACTGCTTGGGTTTCATGGACTCACGATCCAAAGACGGAGAGCACGTTAAAATCTAAGCGGGGCTAGCTGGACACCCGCATTGACCTCGCCACTCTCAAGAGCGCTCATGATTTGTCGTGAACGCCTCGGAATCGGAACGAGAAGAAACAAAAAACCAAACAGGCCGATAAGCAAGAGGTCCGTGGCAGGATATGGGTTAATGCGGATGTCCCGCTTATGAACGCGGACAATCCGGGGAGCACGTCACAACCATTCTTCGCCGGTTCAGCACCAGTCGGCAAACCTTCATGTAGGTTCGGGAGCAGGCCTGAAGTTATGTCTCCTCACGTACCGTAGTCGGGATAGACCTAAAATCTAGGTTGGTTTTCCCTCAGTGACGAGGGAAATAACCCGCCAATCTTCTTGGAGTATGAAGTCGGGGACGAGCGAAGGGCCGATGACTTCGCCGGCTGATGGCACACTAATGCCGGCGATCTTCCTCAACAGCGAATAGCGGTCGACACCACTTGCCTTCAAAGAGTCATAAGGCGTTGCCGCGTGAGCTTCTGAAACCCCCAACACGTCAAATAACGTATCGCATGCAGTAAACAACGTGCTCGCCAGAGTTCTGGGGGCGCACATGACGCTGCCCAGCAAAGTATTGTATCCACTAACTGTAGATTTTAGCGAGCGGACGGGCAATATACTGGGCTCAGCAATGGCGAGGATGTCGATTACAACGCCTCGCTCTGCGGCAAGCTGCGCGGCGGCGACGGCCTCGATGAAACAGACGTCTCCACAAGCTATGATCAGGTGTCTGGCGCTGGAAGCGTCGGGGTGCCGATAGATGAAAACAGACCCGCCAGGGTCGTACAGATCGGGCAGAGGATACTTCGTTATGAAAAAGACTGTGGCGCTTCCGTCTCGCCGCTGAAGCGCTGATGAGAGCCTTTGCGCTGCCGAGGTCGCACCGATGGGGCAGCAAACCGTGCAGGCCGTTGGGGACCGGTTCAGAGCGATGTCCCAAATGTCGGTGTTTTGATGTGTCGGACAATTGGCCCAAGCCAAGCTGGTGCAAATCAACACCAATGGCGGGCGGTTCGAAAAGTGCTGGGCGTTCACAAGCTTCGAGTATTGCGCCAGCTGTGATCCGACGAGCGGCGCGAAGGCTTCATATGTTACGAATGCCGAAGACCGGCCCGCTGCAATCGCGCCGATGGTCCAGCAGAAGAGAACCTCTTCTGCGAGTACCTCGACGATGGCGTTGTTCCTTACAACAGATTTCAGATGGTTCGAGTTTGCCTCGTCCGGCGAAAAAACCATCACCCCGGCTCGGTCAAGTTCTCGGTCAATCGCGGCCATGGGAGAGCGTAGGGCGTTGGAAACGCTATCGCGTACGAGCGGGTTTACTGCGGGAGCCGATGCGATCTCCTGCACAGCAAAAGATATCTTTGAGGCTAGCTCGACGCGCTCCGGATCGGGCAGGCCGCTGATGTTAGCCTGCCGTTGCGTGGACATGCTAAAGGCGTCAAATGCTTCGACGGCAGCTTGGCTTTGGATGATACTGGTAATCTTATGCGCCGCATGGCCTGTGAACGACGTCTCGGCTAAGCTTTCCGGGGCTGGCCAGCCTTTTTCCGTGACCGACAGCCAAATGGTAGGTTGGTTTTCGCTTGCGCTTCGTAGCGCTTGGGCGGCGGCCTCGGCCGCTTCGTCTGCCTGGGTGTCTGAGGTGAAAACCCTATAACCTAAGCCTGACAACAAATTGCGCAGTCTGGAGTGGCTCATGCTGGTTTTTCCGCCCATGCGATGACCATTGCAGTTTACGGCGATCAACAAACGCTGCTCTCCGAGCTTGTTGAGTTCGTTGCGATGTACAAAGGCCGCGATGGTCGCGGGCGTCTCACATTCACCGTCCCCTATAATGCAGAGCACTAGACGGTCTTGCAGGCTGGCCAAGGTTTGAGATACTGCGACGGCAGAACCGAGCTCACCAAAAAGGTGCGGCAGGTTACTGGGAAAGGTCAGATACTCGGTCGGGTCTCCTCCTGGCTCACCGTATCGGGAGATCATGGCGTTGGCCACCGACCACTCCGGAGAGGGCTGAGACGCCAAGAAATGTGCGAATTGAAATCCGGCGGCGTGTCCTGTACCGAGCACGCCGAGGATTGGATCCGGTCCAGACCATTGTGCCGACGCGTGGGCGCATATCCAGGCGATGCCCGGGTTTGCTCCCCAATGCCCTCTCGGCTTGCGCAGACGCACGGGTGGTCCTTCCAAGGGCAGTTGCAACCCCCCCCGCGTGCGCTGCCGCCCATGCGGTGAGTTGCCGCCAATAGGTAACGGCGGTTTCGGCTGTGGTCCGCATGCTGCCCGTTTTAACGTCCATCACCGGAGCTTCCTACCGAACTGTCTTTATCCGGCAATTGCGGAAGTAGCTCGATGATGGCTTTCAATCTCTCTTCTAGTATCTCTTCGGAGGCGGCCTCGATCAGGAGCGAAAGATAGTGTCGGTGCTCATGGTCGACCAATCCTTTAAAGGTGCGGCCTCTGGCGGCGATTTTCTCTTCGATATGCCGGGGTAGGTTGGTCATCCGCCGATCACGCTCGAATTTGATCCAACCGAACAAGCTTTCCGGCAACACCGTCTTTGTCACAAATAGCGCCGATCGTTCGTCCGATGCACGCACAACCTCGCCGTGAATGCGGGCACCGCTAGTGAAAATCACTGCGCGGCTTCTGGTTCTATCCACGACCCAGTTCGCTAAATGTCCGCACTCGACCACAGAATAGCCGGTGATCCTATTGACTGGTCCAGCGATGAAACCGTCGAGCTCCGCAGGTGACGGGTCAGCGGTTGTAAGGGTACCCGCGAGCGCCGCAAAGTCCCAACCCTCCTCGCCGATATGGATGCCTGCAATACCGACTTGGTTTGCCGGGCGAACATCGTTTTCGATAGAATCGCCGACGGATAAACAGGTTTGGGCGTCTAACCCGTGTGCTTCGAGCACCGTGCGCCAGAATTGCGGATCTCTCTTGGAGATACCCAAGGAAGAGGAACTGACGTACGCTGCGTCTTCCATTAGCTCCACTGGCAACGCCGGAGCCCAGGAAACAGCGTTCGTCACATAGATGATTTTTATGTCTTTCTCCCGACAGGCTGCGATTAGGTCCAGCGCACCGGGAATGAATTGGGCTTCGCCCTCCGGTTCGCGCAGGGCAGCCTCGACGCCATTCGCTGTCTCTTGGGATAGACTAAAGTGGCGCGTCAACCGCTTCACCGCAGCGTCTCTTGATCCAGCCGTTAATGTGATGTCGGCGGCCTCCTGGCTCTCTTGTCTCGAGATTGCGAGATGATCCCGCAATACATCTATAACCCGCTGTTTTGGGCCCGG
This sequence comes from Hoeflea sp. AS60, assembly GCF_038900115.1. Lineage (NCBI taxonomy): Bacteria > Pseudomonadati > Pseudomonadota > Alphaproteobacteria > Hyphomicrobiales > Rhizobiaceae > Hoeflea > Hoeflea sp. AS60. The sequence goes on from NZ_JBBMQP010000001.1 coordinate 2,015,103, forward strand.
CTTTGAGCGCGTGAGAATTGTGCCACCTATATCCACTAATATAGCCTTCATCGCTCACTCCAAGATTTTTACCGTTTCGCACATGTCACCAAGCCACCCTGGTTGGTGCGGTGCATGCACTGTCGCACTCTTGTCCGGAATGATTTTGTGTTGCCATAGAACCTGTCTTTTCGCCTCCAAGCCGAAATGAAACTCCAAAACCGGCGCATTGGTGGTTATTCCAGCGACATGAAGGGCAGGGATCAACCCATTGCCGTGCGGGTAGAAATCGCCATGGCGGCTTAATGATGAAGCGATGCGGATGTAATGGTCAAGCCCGCCGGAGAACACGGGATCGGGTTGAAAGATCGAGACGCCGTGCTCTCGTGCCGAAGAAAACTCAAAAACACTGTAGAAGTGCTCTCCCGCAGCGATCGGATGACGGGCTTGCAGTAACGCCAGCAGGTCGATTTCGTGTGGCGGCAATGGTTCTTCTACCCAGGCAAGACCATCCGGCAACCGGTGGAGCATGCTGCGGGCGTCATCAAGACCGTATTGCGCTTTGAAGTCTATCGCCCAGGAAGAGAGCTCAGTTCCAGTTGCATCAGCCAGCCTCTTCAGCGCTATGTCCTTGTCGGCGCCGATTTTTTTAACGTTGGCCTCCAGCGCGTGGGCGGACACCAACTCAGAAACAGTGGCGTCAGCGTTCTCCAGTCCGAAGAATGTCGCGTAAATCCCGCATGGCGGCGGCGCACTCTCAGAGAGCAGACGCCAGACCGGTACGCTCCGCTGTTTGGCCGCAAAATCCCAGGCTGCGTATTCCAGCGCCGTCGCCGCGACTAAGGCCAAGCCCGCATGGGCGTGCCTGTGATGATTCAGTATATGTCTCACCACGCCTCGAACTGGCACGGCCGGAGACCATGGTGTCGTCTCGGCCAAGTGGGCCGCCATTACTGCTATATCGTGAGAGATTGGTCCCCAAAACCCGCCTCCGCCGTTCGATGCGCAAAGAACCACATGCCCTGTTATTGCCGTGTCCCCAGCGTCAATGGATGCCTTGCCGGGGAGGTGGGCGGTGAATTCCCTTATTTTGAACAGGTCCGACCGGGCCGGCAGATAAAGGTTGCTCTTCGACAGCTCACACCCGGGGTCCAACGGTCAGTTCCTCGTTGTAGCTTGTTGACCAGAGGGGCCGGTAGTTTTCCCAGTACACAGGCTTCAAACCGCGCTCTGCAAGTTGGGGTTCCAACATTTTTCTTAGTCTGAGATAGTACGGCAACGTGGAGGCTTCCGGATGGATGTACTTCTTCATCATCGGGTTGTGGGCTTGGAAGACCTGAATACGCGGAAAGGTCGTTACATGGGCGTTCAGTTGCGCGAGCCCTTCGGACGCGGCGTCGAACGAATCAAGGCCTGCGACATAGGTGTAGTCTCCAATCGCGCCGCATTCATTCAGAGTGTCTATCGCTTGGCAAGTTTGATCAATGGTCAAAGACGCCTTGGTGTTCTTCAGAAGAACATCCCGCCGTTCGAAGCACTCTATGGTAAAGGTGATGTGCGATGCACCGGCGGCGTCAACGAACGCCTTGAGATCGTCGTCTTCGCGTATGACGGAGGACAGCAGGTGCAGTCGTCCGTTGAAGCCCAGTTGTTCCGCAGCCTGCCTTAAATGGGCCATATGGCGAGTGGCGGCACCTGGTGTTCGGAAGCAGCCTGAGCATACCGTAATGACATCGCTGTGCGACAAGTCACTCCAGTTGTTTTCATAGCAAAGCCATTCAAGCACTTGAGACAGCCCGTCTTTATCGACGATCGTGCCATCGGCCGCGTCTTCGATGATGTTAGGGCAAAACACGCAACCGATGCAGTTTGACCGTGAATTTGTGTTCAGTGTGATCGACCGACCGCCCGCGCGCAAATATGTCAGGACAACATCATCGTTCTCCCGCTCAACTATAGTTGCGACGGGATTCCCTTCGAGGATGATGGTGTCTTCTTCAATCAGAAACGAAGACTGTTTGTTTTCCAAAGGAAGGATCACCTTCCAATGGTCCGGTGAACCATCGAAACGAAGCACCATTCGGGACCGGGGGACGGGCGCGTGGCAAAAAGCGCCATGCATGTTCAACGATATCATCAGCCCATCGATGAATGGGATGTCGAATTCCAAGCACGCTGTTTGGATGGACTCCACGGTGATGGGAACGATTTTGTTCATGGCTTTCCCGAGCATGTTATAACAAATCCCTCATCTTCGATTTTCGTTCTTTTTGACTTTGCTTCAAAAAGCGTACGGTCAACGCGGGAAACCCACGCCCTATAGGCGGCCTCGGGATTGTCGTGGTTGGTTCCTGTAGGGCTGTATTCTGAGCCAGCGAAACTGCACGGCCTCGGACAGGTGCGGGCAATGTCGCAGCTAAGTTCGCGTACCCGGTTGATGAAGTCGCTGTAGTGTCCGCCTTGGGAGAAAATGATAACTTCGTCGCCTCCGAAAGTTCCGGAAAGCCAAACGGATGCCGGGTCTTGACGCGCTTGCCATTCTGCAACCGTTTTGCCGACCAACTTCATACAGTGATTGCCAGCCAAGTGTCCGAACATGTCATTCGAAGCATTGTTGCAGCTGCTGACATATTCCCGCAGCCCATCAACATCACCGATTGCCAAAAAGCATGGATCAAGATCTTTTCGCGATAATCTCCTTTTGATGAAATTAGCCATACTATCGTAGCTTACGAGTTGTGTGAGAGGGTCGACAAGAAGTGTCTCTCGCGCAATCTTTTCTAGATCAACGACAATTGATTTGGAGATGTCACCGTTATCAGTGACGTCCATTGTGATGTAAGCTCGTGTCACATAAAGACTCCGCTTCGCATTGCGCGGAAACTGCATTATTCAACTATAGGGGTAACAAACCATCTAATTTCAATTTTTACAATACGTATTTCGGAGAAGGTGTACCAGCCGCCAGCAACAATAATGTGTAACTCCAATTCATCAGATTCATTGGCGATGAACTCGAATTGGACGAGGCCAAGACAATTCTAAAGGAACTTAAGGAGTTCTACCCTTGAGATTTGCACTATCAACGAAGCCGAAATGGCTCTACTCACATTTCCCGCCCCATAAATGTATGGAGGAAAACAACCGAGCCTGTTCTATGGCGTCGATTAAACCGTTATGAGTTCCGGCCCGCTCCACTAGCAACTCTGGTGGCAGACACTGAGCAGTTGGTGTGTAAAACATACTTTGCGACTTGACCACCAGCATTGTGCGGACATCGCAAACCCGGGTAAAACTCACCGGGAGCGCCCCTCCGAGAAACCTATGAAAATAGTAGGATAAAAAAGTCCAATCGAAGGTGGACGGGTAAGCCACCAGGACAGGATTGAGATCTTCCGCGCATCCTAAAATCCAGTCAGACAGTCGTTTCATTGCATCGTGTGGAGAGACTCCATGCACGCGGAGATGTTCCCTGTTCAATTTGTTGACGGACATTGCGGCTTCCACAAAATCTTCCGAAATCGGTTGCATTTCGAGGTACATCGTCTTTTCTTCCGGATCCGCTTCCACGTAACTTCCGGCCACAGTACGCCCGGCAACGCAAATGCCGATGCTCAACATGGAGTACAGGCCGGGGACGGGCCCATCGGCCTCGATGTCAAAGGAGAAGTAGATTTCATCTTTCATAGCGATAACGCTCCTTGGTCGAACGTTAGCAGAGCGTCGGACATCATGCGGAGTGAAATCGTCGTTTGGCCAGGTTCCGGCTGCATAAGTGATGGTATGTAGACCGCTACCTTTGCCTCGAGAAGAAGCATTACGGATCGTTTCCAGGACTCCCCAAACTTTTTGTGCTGGATGTCCGGAGGAACTGGACAAACGACGTCCTTTATCCCGCTCAATATAATAGCCCGCGCACAATGGTGGCATGGAAATAAGGTGACGTGCATCGTGCACCCATCTAGCGAGACACCTTCACGGGCAGCTCGGTAAACGGCGATTCGCTCAGCATGTTCACTCCAATACTCTTTTTCAGCGCTTCCAGGCAGGGTTCTGCTCTCATCTGGATTCAGAATACCGGGCGGCAACTGGTTCGCGCCGCAGGCGACGAGGCCCCTGTCTGGATGTATGATCACCGCACCCACCCCGGCTGGTCCGTCGATGGAGTCTGATAACTGCTCATAGGCAAGTTTCAGAAAGTACCCTTCGTTCCCAGATATGCTGTACTGTCCCTCTGTCACTGCTTCAAGGACTGCAATTTGAGGACTCCTCCAAAATTTAACCTTTTCTGAAAAATGAAAATATGTAAAATAATGTGTATAATATTATTAAGTTCCGTGATGAAAAGCAAATGACAAACACAAGACCGATGCTATTTAATGAATATCGTACTGAATGGCCTATCGCGTTCGAAAAAGAGAAGAAAGCGTTGGTGGCGGAGTTTGGTGATGTTGCGTTGGAGATCCACCACATCGGTTCCACGTCGGTTCCTGGTATGCCGGGTAAAGGAATCATCGATATTCTGGTGATTGTAAGCAGTCTGATGCCTTCCGAAGCCTATGACAAACCGCTCAGGCGGCTTGGCTATATCAACCGTCCGGTTCCGGACAGGCCGGAATCCCCATTCTACACCAAACCGTCCGTGAAGCCGCGAACACACAATGTACATATCGCTGTTCAAAACGGGGAGATTGCGCGAAATCACATTATGTTCCGCGATTATCTCAGAGCCGACCGAGGCGCCTTTGATCGGTATGCTGCCTATAAACGCGGTCAAATTGAAACAACCCCCGACGAATGGGACAAATATAGCCGCAACAAACTGGAAGTTGCTGCCCAAATCCTGAAGGAGGCTCGTGAGAAGTATGACGGTTAGTTCGGAGCAGCGAATGCAGGATCAAATCAATAGTTTTTCCGCGCAGCTCTCGCTTATTTATCCAGTACCTGTGCCTATTCGTGAAGATCAGTTAAGGGATTTTCAGAATAACGGATTTGTAACCGTTAAGGGGTTGTTTTCAAAGGAAGAAGTTTCAAGTATTTCCGAGGCTTCGGAAAGGGTTGTTTCTGAGGGGTGGGCCCCGACTGAGCATTATGGGAGAACCTTCAGGTCTTGGCGCGCAATCACCACCCAATCAGAGGAATTAGCCGGGGTCGCCTGCGATCCCCGAATGGTAACGGTTGCTATGCAATGTCTTGGCGCGCGGATTAAGCTCGTCGGAAGCCAGTTGATCCATCGGCTCACGCTTGATGGCACCGAGACGTCAAGGACACCGAATGCGCCTGGGTGGCATCGGGATGTTTTTGGGATGGATCGTGATCTGGGCGGAGAATCCCCCCTTTGCGCTGTAAAAGCGACGGTCTGGCTGAGTTCGGCGACGAAGGTGGAGAACGGCGCGACTTTGTTTGTTGCCGGTAGTCAAAAGGATCGGAAATTACCTGAGATACCGTCCGGAAAAGCCGATCCGAAAACTTTCTCCCGCACCCAGCCCGATATCGGAGATGTTACGTTCTTTGAGAATCGCGTTGCCCATGCCGGCGGATACAACGTATCGCCGCAGACACTGAAATTCGCGTTGTTCCAGTATGGATACCGATGGCTGCAACCTGTTGCAGGACAATATCACAGCGCCGGATTGCTGGACTTGTGCTCGGACTTCTGCCGTGAGCTTTTGCAGCCGATCGAGCTCGATGAGAACAATTGTTATAGGCCGGAAAACAGATTGCCGAGCCTCGAAAATTGGTTCGAGTCTAGCAGAATTGTTAAATAGTGATCGAAGGTGTTTGTAAGAGCCGATTGGCTTGGATTAAAGCAACGGGGCGCGGCGAAGTTTGGACATCGTCGCTTCGAGCCAGCGTATCGTACGGTACGCCGATCGGCCATGAGTCGCCAAAGCTGGCTCAGTTAAGCCGTTTTGTTGATGCCTGCCCGCAGGTCTATGCGATCGACAATGGCGTTTTCTATACTGATACCCCGTATCACTTCAGTGAAGACGGCATCGTGTTTCTAGATACAGTTGAGAGATATGCTATTTCCTACGCCCAGTCCGATGTCTGGCATCTCGCTGCTAAACGGCGGATTAAGTATTCTGGAACGACCGCGCACATAGCCTGTCACGGCTATTTCAACCTGTCTCACTTCCTATCGGACTTTCTGCCCCGCTATTGGCTAATCAAGCAGTCGCCGTTCAAAGTCGATCGTTGGCTAGTACCGAGCACCCTTCCGGATTGGGGATTGGACTTGCTACGTCTGGCCGGAATGCGCGACACCGAGATGCTCATTGGCGCGCCAGATACCCAAATCATCGCTGAACGGGCGGTGACAGCGGATGCAACCGGAGCGGCGACATGGCCTGCGCGATGGGTTCGGACGGCAATCTCTGAGCTGTTTCCTGTTTTCGATGAGGAGACGCGGGCCAAACCGATCTGGCTGTGGATTTCCAGAAGCGAAACCACGCGGCGGCGATGGATCCAAGAAGGAGCGACTATCAATGAGATTCGGGCGGCCGGATTCGATGTTGTGCGTATGGAGCAACTTGCCGTAGAGGAACAGATTCGTTTGGCGCAGAACAGCGAAGTCATTGCTGGCCCCCATGGTGCGGGACTGAGTTGGGTCTTATTAACGGCCCGCACGCGTGGACTGCTCTTCGAAGTAGTGGATGATACAGTGGTCCAAAACTCATTTAGGGCACTGGCTGGACTAGTGGGCTGGCGATATGCAAGAACTGGTGCCAGCATTCTTGAGGCCGGGGAAGGAAACAGCGTCTATGAGGACATCACACGTGAATCGTCTGTAGTCATGGAGACGTTGCACGAAGTGCTTCGACCATGGAAAACAGATTATTAGGTGGTGTGTATCGATTTGATCAATATGAATGTTTCTATGACTGTGATGAAGGCGTGAATGTTCCCAGCAATATTATCGCAACCACAGAAATATTATTGACCTCTTAAGCTTTCCAACGGTCTACTCAATGCGGATGCGTCGCCTGTGTATCTTCAATACTTTTTATGAGTCAATTCGTCCACACCGCCTAGCAACGAAAAATACAGAACCATAAGGAGGTTGATTGTCCGATGTCGCCAGCGCCGAAAGAATACGATGCAACGCTTTTTGCGGGGACGGCAAAATACTACTCAAAATACAGAATTGGCTATCCCGGCGACTTGTTTGATGCTCTGTATCGCCATAGCTCGTTTGAGTCAGCCAACCCGGTTTTGGATCTTGGGTGCGGGACTGGCCATGTAGCCATTGGTCTTGCTGAGAAAGGGATTATCGTTTACGCCGTTGATCCCGACCCAGAGATGGTGGCAGAGGGCGTCCGGGCAGCATCGCAGCGTAACTTGACGACGATTCGTTGGATGCTTGGGACCGATAGACAGATCGGCGACATGAAGCTACCGGCACTGTCTGTCTGCACTATGGGGGCGAGCTTTCACTGGATGGACCGGTCGCGGGTGCTTAAACAGCTTGACGGTATGATCGTCTCGGATGGATGCGTTGCTTTATTCAGTGGACGGTTTGACTTGGAACATGCCGAAACTGCGTTGTGGAACCAGTTGGCATCCGAAGTAATCCAGAAATTCCTCGGACCCGAACGCCGTGCCGGGAAAGGTACTTACTCCCATTCTTCGACAAGGCATGGGGAGATCTTGGCTGAATCGCCGTTCGGAAAGCTGCAAACGCTCTACTTCAAAAAGCGGATACTATTGACAGTAGAACAGATCGTGGGGCTCCAACTCAGCATGTCTTTTGCATCCCCAGCCCAGCTGGGAAGCGCAAAGAAGGAATTCGAGTCGGTGCTAACGGAGCAGCTGACTAAAGCGACTGACAAACCTGCATTCGAGTCAGTCGTGCAGTATGAGTTGATCATAGGGAAGAGGTGATGCGGATCGGAATGATTGCGCCCCCGTTTTTCGCGGTGCCTCCCCTGGGATATGGCGGGGTCCAAACCCATGTCCATCACCTAGTGACCGGTCTTCAGCAAGCAGGGCATGATGTCTACTTGTTCTCTTCAGGTGATTCCGTCTGCCATGCCACGCATGGCGCCCATTTTTATAAAGTGGCCACCGACACACCTTCGGGCAAGACCGTCCCGGAATTGGTACAGGTCCTGGAGGGTATCGGTCGATGGCGGGGCTCGGTGTTTGTCTCGATGTAATTCAGGACCACACCTTCATCGGCCCGCACATGTCTGCAGTCCTCACCCGGACCCCAGTGGTCACGACGTTCCACGACGTGGGTGATCGTCAACGTCAAATCATTTATGGGGGGTTGCGGGAGGCTGTAGGCACCATCAGCGTTTCCGATCATCAAAAATCGACCCTCATTGGCGTGCGGACCGACAAGCGGATTTATCCTGGTTTGCCGGCGTCGCTATACGAAATGTCTGAAAACAAGGGATACCTCTTGTTTGTAGGTCGCTTCTCTCCGGAGAAAGGTGCGGAGACCGCCATCGAAGCGGCTCGAAGGGCGAAACTGCCGATAATTCTTGCGGGGCGTATAGTGCGCGGGCAGGAAGGATATTTCGAGAATTGTGTAAAGCCACTTATTTCAGATGATGTTAAGTATATTGGGGAAATATCTCCTAAAGAAAAAGCAAAACTCATATCTAATTCTTTTGCGCTGATAAATACTGTAAAGTATGATGAGCCTTTTGGGCTAATAAATGCAGAGGCGCTATTGTCTGGTGTTCCTGTAATTTCATATCGTATTGGCGCGTTCCCGGAGATTATTGACCACGGGCGCAACGGCTTCTTGTGCGACAACATCGATGATGTAATTAGTGCTGTGGAAGCTCTTGACACGTTAGACACTGGCGGCATTAGACGAGATGCGGTTCAACGCTTTTCCCTAGAACGCATGGTGTCCGAACACGTTGAATTTTACGAGGAGATGAAAAGTCGCGCCTGATAAGAGTCGCCACTTCCCGACGTGCTATCGAACTCACCGCATACATGTCGCGACTTATATTTGCAGGGCTCGTTGAATAGATGGGATGGTCGCCGCTCTACCCACGCGACAGTTCCGATTTAAGAACGTGGTGTTTACGGTCACGGAATGGGAAGGACGGCAATCATGACGACGGACAAAGTAATCGCGATTGACTTGGCGAAAAATGTTTTCCAGATGTACGGAATGTCCCTGACAGGGTAGGCGAAATTTCGCGGGAATTCATCGCTGTTGATGTCCGTCGATGAAAATATTTCTGATGGCGACTTAAAAAAATATCAAAAACACATCCTGAAGGCCCCACGATACACGCTGGGTCTTCAGTGATTACAGCATAACTGAATGTATTCCACCAAGTATTGATCCATTTCATTCTTATCGCTCATCCGTAAAATGTACCGCGCTCAGTCAGGGCGATAAGGTTATTCCGCCTCATCAAGCACACGAACTGCGTCCAAAGCTTGTTTGACTGCTTCAGTTGGATCTAATTCAGTTGGGAGTTGATGGTGGGCTACGGGGCAATTCTGCTGGGCGATGGGGGCACCAAATACTGATCTTCCCAACTCTATACCGCTTCGAGGATTGGTACGGTCTGGGGCACCAACCAGGCCGCAAAATCGCGTCTACCAAAAAACCCCTTCAGAGAGGGGTTTTTTGGTGTTTGAAAAGTTCGAGAAAATAGACCCCACTCAGGACATCAAACCCTCGCGATTAAGAATTAGTGATCCGGTCGATCACACCTTCGAGCGTTGGGAATGTTTTTCCTTGTGCCCAAGCTTCGCTCATAACCGTGGCTACGTACATTGGAGACTTTTTGCAGCTTTTCAAATTTCCGGTAGCGTGGCGGCCTGCCTGTTTGATTTTCTCTCCATGTTCACCAAACTCCGCGTCCATCATTCCCTCAATATTATTCAGCCAACCGATTAGATTAGGATGAACGATGTCATCCTCTGGAAACTCGGTCATTTGGGCATGGCCAGCCAGAGATAGGATTGCATTATTATCTCTCAGGTGCTCGCTCTTATGAACGTCATCACAGTCACTGTCACAATCGAAAACGACGTGAAAAGGAATACCAAACTCTTTTGCAATTATTAGCATTATCGCCAATGAGCTTTTGCCTTCGCAAACAACAATTGCTGATCCTGATCTTTGAAAATCTTGATTTTTTCCAGACAACCTGATGTACGCTTCAAGACAGGCTTGATCTGATATCCCTTCAACTAAAATAACTTTTTCAGCAAAAAAGACCTCGTTGTATTTTGGTAGCATCTGTACCGATAGCTTCGCTTTTATTTGACTGTCATTATTGAGCGGTTTGTTGAAGGTTGTGTTGTATGTCTGGAGTACAGTCGCAAAATTTGATGCTGTGATTAGAGCACCATTTCCAGCGTTTCTGAACATCTTGATCCCGTCATAAAACTCAACATCGATAAAATATGGGCTATGTGTGGAAATGAATATTTGGGCATCACCACGCGACATTTCCATCAAGATAGAAGCTAGGTGTCTAGCTTGAGGTGGATGCTGATAGAGTTCAGGTTCCTCACAACCAAGGATTAGTGTAGGGCTCACATCGCTATCAGAGGCAACTAATTCTTGTAAGATAATCATTAGAAACGACCTTTGGAGCCCGTGACCAAAGCTATCTACGTCTCCGGAAAATCCACGGTCTGTTAGGCTAATTCTTGCAGTTGGATCGGCAACCGAAACGGATTTTTCATCTCGTTTCCAACTCAACCCTAAATCTGCGTCTGATGTAACGCTTTCTCTCAATCTAGTGGAAAGTCTCTCCTCAAGCGATTCAAGATATTGTTGCTGTTCGTTGAGAAGGTTGTCGTAGGCACCGAGCGCAGATTCTCGAATTTGATTAAGGCTGTCCTCGTAATCCATCCCAGATTTGACTGTGTGCTGGATCAATTTGCCAAGATAGGAGGTTTTGCCTTCTTCGGACTCGCCCGTGGCGTCCTTAACAGCAGGAACATAGACCCAGTGCACGTGCTTGCGGACGCGATTGGTGCCCTTACTGATCCCAAAAAACTCCTCACCACTTTCAACGAGTTCTTTTTGGTCTTCGCTCAAATTCTCTTCGTAGACTCGGAGAGCAGCTTCACGGCTAGGTCCATTGCTCGCGCTCTCAATTTCCGGGTAAGATTCTCTCAGTGAGTCAAATATGGGCTTGGCCTCTGTAGCTGTCTTTGCCTCAAAAAATGCTTGAAATGGTTTGAACACTAATCGCTGTCCACGCACGACTTTGGAAATAGTGCCATCCTCAGCGCACGAAAGTTGCGCGCTTATAACCAGTTCACCATTACGCACATAGTGGGTAAATGTTTCAGCTGCGCTCTCATCCAGATCGTGGAAGGTAACTTGGATTATGGCTTTTTGGTCGGTTTTGCGTTTGAAAAAATCAGTTTCAGAAAACGTATTTCTATCACCAAAGAAGACATTGAGAGCGTCTAAAACGGTCGATTTGCCGGATCCATTTGGCCCAACAAAACTATTGTATCCAACGCAGTCTATCGAGCATTTTTCTATGGCGCGAAAATTTTCAATGTAGATGGATTTAATTTTCATGACGAATATTTCTTATATGGATCATAATTCGATGATAGCATATCAGTAAATCTGCAGAGATGCGCCTTCACTATTTTGTAGCTATGAAAACTCACATTTTCTACAATGTCATTTGATGCTGCCGGGAGTCCGTTGTGTGAGCACCGCTTACAATTCAAGGCAGTCAAAGAGATTTTGGACGGTCTCAGTTATCTGATCTGACAATTCGGTACCGCTTCGAGGATTGGTACGGTCTGGGGCACCAACCAGGCCGCATAGCAAATTGTGGGTCTGCAGAACCCAATTCCGTGGCTCCAGTTCTAGGTTTTTGCCATTTACAAACCGGTTCGAGAACACTGTTTTGACAAAAGAGCGTTTTTCGTCTGGCTCGGCCAAAGAATGGGTCAAACAAAGGCTTTTCAGCAGTTCGAGGAATTTTTCGGTGTTGCGCTGATTTCGGATCGGTGAGACCTGCTTTCGCTTTCTTTCGGCTATTTGACATTCCTGAAGCAGCAACCGGTTGAGACGTTCCTGATAGGTGGCTTTGTCAATCAACTCATCCAGCAAAGCATCAGTCAGTTTGTCTTTTCGGGAGGCGATCTGGGCCAGTTCCATGCCAGTTGAATCGCGGGTTGCCGTTCTCATCTTGCAACGTACCCATTGACGCATCGCCTTGCCGAGTTCTTCAATCGCTTCACTGGTAAAATGCAATGCTGTCATTTTGCTGAAGAGTTGCTGTTCGATCTCGCTTTCCCGGATTGTCTTGGTGGGGCAGGCTGGGGTCTGACATCGGTAGTAGACATGTCCTTTTTGCCGTTCCGGGATCATTGAGCGGCGACAGTCGGCACATCGAAAAAGCCCGCGATAGGTGAACTTGTGGCGGGTCTTTCGCTTTATATGACGGCCTGACTTTAGATCCTGAGCGGTCTCAAACAGATTGACGCTGATCAATGGCTCATGCGCACCCTTGAAGGTCTCATTGCGGCTGTTGAGATAGATGAGGCCGATGTAAAACGGATTGCGCAGGATTCGTTCGATCCCTGTCTTTGTCACGGCACCGCCGGTGTCAGTGCTCAGCCCGCACTGTTTCATTTTCTCGACCAGCATTCTGATCGAAAACTCTCCAGTGCCATAGAGCTCGAACAGTTTCCGAACGAGTGGGCCGCGCACGGGATCAATGGTCTTGACCTTGCCTCCGCCGTTGTCGAGATAGCCGATCGGGGCTTTGAAGGGATAGAGGCCTTGTTTGAGCCGTCCGTTTATCCCCTTGATGGTTTCTTCGCGCAGATTGCGAATATAGTCGGCTGCGATCACCGCCTGGATGTCAGCGGTAAGCCGTCCACCGCGTGAGCGAAAATCGAGGCTTTCTGCCGCGAAGTGAACATCGATGCCGGAATCCGACAGCTCTCCAATTTTGGCCCAGTCTGCGATGTTGCGGGCCGAGCGGTCGATCTTATGGATGATGACACCGCCGGCAAGGCCTTTGTGAAGTTGCTTGAGCATAGTCGAAAACACCGGGCGCCCGGACTTGGCGGCCGTTTCCTTCTCTTCAAACCATTGGGTGATCGTCAGCCCGCTTCGATCGGCAAAGCCCTGTATGGCTTCTTTTTGGGCCTCCAGGGACACTCCTTCACCCTGTTTGATCGTCGAGACTCGAATGTAGGCGAAACACTCATTGTGAGCCGTTTTCATTGGTGGTGTTGTTAGTTGGTAATTCTTCGGTCCAAGGCCATGTGCCGTCGCGTTCCATGCGTTCGTATATCCGCTGGCACAGGCGCAGATATTCTTCCAAATGTTTATCCATCCCGAGATCCTATCACCCGGGGCTGGGACCGGTAGCGGTCGCCGATTGCTGATCTCAGAATGCCGGGATCCGGTTAGCGCCACATCCGGTTTGCCATCTCGCGCTCTTCGTCGCCGACGATCTGCCAGTAGATGGCAGTGGTTTTCATGTCGGTGTGACCCATCCATTTCTGGGCCAGGGTGATGGGTATGTTGTTGAGCGCAGCTGAAGTGCCGAATGAATGGCGCAGCCCCTTGGCCGTCGCCTGTTCACCGTGGATTTCAGCCATATCCATAATAGCTTTGATCCACCGCCATGCCGAAGACCGGTTAACGGTCCAGAACCTGTGTCCGCGGTTCAGGGCTCGCAGCTGTTCGACAAAATGGGGTGGAACCGGAACCTCGCGAATATGGATCTTGTTGCGCTTCTTCAGGCTTCGGATGGCGATGATCCCATCATTCCAGTGAACGTTTTCAGAACGCAGAGCAATGGCTTCGGAAATCCGGCATCCGGTGTAAAGCAGACACAGGGCGAACAATCTCTTTTCGAGCGGAACGGTCTGAAGGGCTTGAGAAAACCGCTCGCGCTCGCTTGCGGTCAGATAGAGGCGTTTGCCGTCCGTGGAATACAGACGCATGGCAGATTGCTGGTTACTCATGGAATGGATTGTCGAGCCTTTTTCTCAGTCCCGGCGCAACAGAATTGTCCATAGTGTTGCGTGGGAATAAGACGGCGAAACCATAAGGGGTTCCGCTGGCTGACAATCGAATCCTACCATCTGAAATGGCGAATGCAAGGCGCAAGAACCCTTGCTCATCAAGGGCGCGAAACAGAATGGACAATAGTGTTGCATCCGACCATCCCCGTCGAACCAATTCAATGACCGGTTCGCACAATCGAGTGGAGCTTCCCGTGACTCTCAATCACCGTATTAAGACACTTGGCCTGTGCCTCGCTTCCGTATTTATCGGCACAACCAATCTCAGCGCTGAACCTATCTCCACGCAGGAGGAGTTCAAAGCCATCATCCAAAAAGACTTTCTGGATAAAGGATTTAAATCCTACGTCTACATCCGCACGCCACTAACAACTGACTTCCTGCCGACTGGCTGGAAATGCACCCCAGACCTACTTCATCGGGTAGCCGGACTGTACCAGGCACTTTACAATATTGGAGCCATCAGGGTTGATGGACCATTGGAGCAGACCGAGGTTGGCTTCTTGAAATCGTACTGCGAGTTCACGGTGACTCATATCGATAGAGGAAAGATCGGCGGTGACCTTGTTGAAATCTCTGACACACTGCTCGCCATCAAGCTGGTCAATCAAGAGTTGCTGGGTTTCAATAGCTTTGAGAGAGGCCGCCGAACGGACGAGCATACCTGCGGGATGTTTGCGAATGTGTTGATTGAGAACACCGAATTGACGGAGTTTGCGAAGAAGTACAAGTCGGAGATCAAGAAATCCTGGCCCTACGAGAAAATTTATCAGGACACCGTTGAAGGCCAGTTCTGCGGCACGCCGCTCGAAAACGGCAATATGAAATGGCTCGAGGTCAATCGGCTTCGCCGCTAGGTTATCAGGGTGGTTGACCACCGGCTGACTGGCCATTGCTGTCAGAAGGTATGTGCCGCATTGGGGCTGGTGTCGGTCACAGCGCGAGGAGGGCAGCGGAATATCCGACGTTAGCGTGCCTTGGGGCAGCAATGAAAGGATGGAAATCGAATGAGCGAAACCTTCGGAAGAACCGCCGCAATGGCCATGGCGGTTGTGTCGCTTTCCACTGTGAACGCGTCCGCTGAGGAGTTCAATGCAGTCTGCGCGGTGTTCAACGGCGATCGCCTCATTGAACAAAACCGGTGCGATCGAGAGACCATTGCCAGTCGGAGTGAAGGTGCGGATTACAACGTCAATGTGTACCGCTGGGCAACTGGCGGCAAAACCGTAACTTCGAATGTCGAGGAGTTCTTCACCATTAACGGCAAGGACGGAGAGATGGTTTTCACCAAGGATGGTTATGATTTGTGCGTGAAGAACCTTTCCTCCGGCAACACATTTTGCAGCGCCTGGAATTGAACCCGGCCCTGTCAATGGTGCCGCAGGCACTCGCGAAGCCATTGACAGCTCACGCATTTGAACACTGATTGCGGCCTGTCAGGCGCACCTCGCCTTACAGGCCATCCCAACCTGTTTTCCATCAAGAGATTTTGCACAAGAACTGCCAGCTTGTTCCCGCATCAGCGATCGTTACCCGCATGGGCCGAAACCGCTAATGCGGGTTCGGTCGAGCCGTGGCGAGATAGAGCGCGTCCGATGCCCGTGCAATGCGGTTTCACAAACGCAGCAATCGCAAAGGTCTAGGAAGGGTATTTCGGGGTGATAGGATACTGTTTCAGGGGGAGTAGGGGACAAGGATTTCGATTGCCTGTAGCATCGACGGATTGGCTTGCCAATCCGCTGAGAAAATTTCCGTCGATGCTCTATGAGCAATTGGAACATGCATGGAGAGCGCCGAGTTTCAGTTTTCCGCAAGTGAGTGCCTCTGCTGAAATTATCGATCCGATATATACTGGTTTTGCCTGTACGTGTTCGCTTGAGGCGGTCGCGTGCGGGCACATTATCAGACGCGAATACGCGACTATCATAGATGTATATGCGGAAAGAAATCAGGGTCGATCTCAAGGTCGGCCGAAAACAAAGCGGCCTTTCCAATGAGGATGTTGCGCATCTCCTGGGCGTCAACAAATCGCGCATTTCCAAACTGGAAAACGGGCACGCCACCCCCAGACCCGAGGAAATATGTGCGCTGTGCCTGATCTACGGGCGCGCTGTCGATTCTCTGTTTATCCTGACCACGCACTGCCTGATTGGAGAGCTAAGACGGCGTCTAACGACCATGCCAGAAGAACCGACGGCGTGGGAGCGTAAGCATAATGCAAGGCTCGATACGCTCAATGGGCTGCAATGCCGGCTCGGTGAGTTAAGCAGCAGAAGCGGATGATCTCCAAGCCGTTCGCAGCGCTCTCGATCGCTGTGGGAACGGGCAAGATCGGCTATGTGTTCATGGTCGATGGTGATCTGATGGATTGGGGGCTGTCTCTCGCCGCGGCGAAGAGCCAGGATAAAGCCGCCACCAAGGTGGCCGAGTGGATCAAGTTCTATATGCCGTCAGTCATCGTCACGGAGCGGCTAACCCTGCACATTCGAAAGTCCGGGCAGACGCTTCGCAATATTGAGGCGATCGAAAAGCTGGTGCAAGATTCTGGCATCCATCATGTCGATGTCGAGCGGGTGCAGTTTTATGCGAACAAGTACGAGGAAATCCAGGCTCTGACAAAACGCTATCCTCAGATAACGAACTGGGCGCCCAGGAAACGACGATTGTGGGAGTCAGAGCATCCAAACACGGTGCTGTTTGAAGCTCTGAGTCTGGTGGAGGAGGTCAAATAGTAAAAGGGCGGCGAAGAGCCGCCTTTCTATTTCCCAACTCGGGCATAAGCACTTTCGGCCAAGGCTTTGTGAAAACTCGAGCGTGACGACCGGGATTTCGCGATTAAGCGGGACCGGGAGAATTTTGCGCTTGTCGTAGGCTGGGAGGCGGCAGAGACGGTCTTGGTAATTGAGTGGCCGTGTTCTGGGGCAGAAGGCGTATTAAGCAGCTCTCTTAAGCTATTATCGCCAGACATGACTCCAGGAGAAATATTCTTTACTATTATTTCAGAAGCGCCTCTATTTGCGAAATATTCTCTGATGACAGTAAGGAAAAGACGACGGCGTCGCCGCACCGAAGATTGCTTCGCGCCATTCTAGAGACGACAGCAACCAGCACAAAGCTCGGGCCCGAGTCTTTTTCGCTTTTTACGAACATCGCGCCGCCGCTGTCACCTGAGCAGGGGCCGACCCCGCCGGTGCGAGTGTCGCGACTGACAATCTCTCGTCCTTCGACACAATCGTACCTGTTTCCGTCGCAGGTCACATCCACAATAGGCGACACAAGATAATTCTTTACGCCGATCCTGAATGAACGTGATCTTGGATTAGTGCTGCGTCGTCCGTACCCTGCGATGACGGCTGTGGTGCCTTGTTCAATGTTTGCGATGTCTGCCGCGTTTGGGAGGGCTGCGGGAGATTTGAGATACAGTTCTCCAACATCTTGATTCAATTCAACAACTGCCAGATCTGACCCGCCTATGGTGCGCCGTAAGCTGACGTAGTTGGAGCAGTCCATGTCTTGTGCGCCTTCAACCAGTCGAAAGCTTGTTCCGAAGGCCCTGGTGAAGCCGCCGCTGGTATCGTCACCGAACGCAATTGTCACAGGCTGCGAGGATCCGCAAAAGCAATGGGCTGCAGTAAGAAAATGTCTTCGGCTAATCGCGGTCGCTGAACATACGGGCCGGTTGTTCCTAAGAAGAAGGGCGGCGACCTGTGTGAGCTGCCCGGGCCGGACACGATTTCCACCTATGCTGCGGATCCGTACCGATGAATCTTGAGCGTCAGCATCGCCGCTATCCAAAGTTATTGTCTGGATTGGCTTGACGGTCGCCACCCAGTTCTGAAAGACCGGATCACCGTCGATATAAAGCGGGGTGTCTGTGTCGAGCGTCGCTTTGTCTGCCACCATCCTCTGTCCGGACTTTTCAGAGCCATCCCGCATCTTTTCCTGCCGTAAAAGCATTGTCTCCTTGGCAGAGGGGCCCTCGCCCTCGGCAAATTTGTCTTGAGTGATCGCCGGCGAAACACTAGAGAGGAAAAGCGCTATTAGCGCGGATAAGAAGAGCCCTTTCATCCGCCTAATCCAGACGGTAAACTGTCGCCTGTCGAAGGTGTCTCCTCCTTACACTCCTCGGGATTTCGAGTGCAGTGGAGTTTCTCAAATGCTTCGATTTCGGCAATTGTCGCCTCCGCCGCCGCTTTCCGGGCGTTTGCGCGGGCAGCTTCCGCATTCGCAAAGGCTGACTCAGCATTTATGGCACTCGCTCGATCTCCTGTCCCGCTTGCAATTCCCTCGAACACGGCCGCGACAACTGCACCGGGAACCTTGACGATGTCCAACGCCTCGCTTGTCCCGTTAAAAACGACGGTCTCGGGGACGCCATCTGAGAACGTGATATTGTCTACCACCTCACCAAAGGCTGATCCCCGAACCGGGAACGATACCAAGTTGGGTGAGTTAAATGTCTCAATTGTTCGAAATGTAAGCATGTTCATGGGAAAAGCGTAGGATCCCTTTTGGCAATCGCCTTTGCAGAACCCCAACTTCAATACCGCAGGTGTCCGGTAATAGATCACTGCATCCGCTGCGGCCGGCGGTTGGGCGGAAACATCGGTGCAGCCTTCTAAGCAAATGATACCGAATCCGGTTCTACGACGGAACTCCGAAGCTGCTGCGGCGAATTCCACGCGATCCCCAACTCGGAAGCTTGCAATAGTCTGATCCGCTACCGTGTCGGCATTGTCGGAAAGAAATCCTGCTCCGCGAAGTCGACCGATACTCCGCGCAGCCTCTACAATAACTTCGTCCAGCTTTCCGTCAACAGTGCTATTTATAGATTTCAGCAAGCTTGATTGACTGTCTACATTGATAGTCAGTGTTTCTTTGGAGACCGGGTTTGACTGGATCCGAACCGCAACTTGCGCATTCCGATCCGCCACAGTGCGCGAAGCCAAGCTGATATTCCGATAGTTCACCCCGCCGGTCACATCAGACAAATTAATGTCCACAATGGAATCCTGGAGCGCATATACTATAGATCCTTTGCCAATCGCGCCTTGTGACACACTTTTGGAATAAACATAGCTACAGCCCGAAAGGCCGAAGCTAGTGCAAACGATAAGTGAGATTTTCCAAATTGACATTATCCCCCCCCACACAGCTAGTTTATGTTTTCGGCTAGCCACTGCTGAACCTTGTCATTGAAGAGGTTGACGTATACGCCGCCTCTACCACAGCGTAGGCTGCCACCCACGATACCCCTGGCGATCACGCCCACAAGAATAAAGTGGGAGGGATTTAGCGGATTGCTGATGATGAACGGCCCACCACTGTCGCCATTGCAAGTATCAGTTTGGAGAGAAATTGGAACATCCAATACTGTCGATACGAATTCTATGCCCGGTTGGCACCCAAAACTAGAGCTATTCTTGTCTGTGCAGGGCTCCACCGTATTCTGAATGACCACGTTGTTCACTCCGCCACGGTCGCTGATATCAGTATCCCCGAACCCCGCAGAAAGAAAAAATGTACGTGGATCTGCGAACAAATCTTCCACTTCGGCTCTCTCAATACTGGTGTTCAGTTCGATTCTTCGAAAGCCTGACGCAATCAAAAACGGCCGACGCACTTTAAGAATAGCGAGATCGACGAGTTTGTTCGACAAGATGTCTCCGCCAGAACGATAGGTTGCACAAAAACTGTCACCGTCATCGTTGTCGTCGTAATATTTGGCGCCGCTGGTGAGTACACGCTTCTGCGTCGGAGAATCGCGACTAATAGAATCAATATTTCGGCCGAGAAACGCCATCTCAAGTGTTGGTTCGCATGCACAATGGGCCGCAGTCAGTAAAGTGTTGTCATTAACTAAGAAGGCAGAACATAGCAGCCTGCCGCTCCCGTCAAGCAATGCGACAGTCTCCCCATAATGGTGTTGGACGAAAACGGCCTTGTCGTAGGGCTGGAAATATCCGTATCGATTCACCCGCCCCACCTGACCGGGAAAGGAGAGCGTCTGGGGAAAACTCGGCACAGCCTGCTCCGGGAACATGTCACAGGCTGGAGGACGACTTTCGGCGTGTTCAAACCTGTCGCATGTCCACGCCTCATTTGGGGCTTTAAGCAAATCCGACACCGCTGTACTGAAGTCCATGTCGCTTATCAGGGCGCTAAAGGTCTTAGATCTTTGCGATTTTTCTAGCGCAGACGCGCCCAGGCCGAACCTTTTGATCGCCCTTCTGATTTCGTAGAGGAACACGCTAGTTGTGTAGAAGGGGTCCTGCTCTGCCGTTTCGGGTATTTGGTTTAGGAGTTTTAAAAACAGTTTCTCGTTATTATCTGCTCTTGCGGTCGTTCCAAATAAAGAAACACAATAGAGCAAGCCTAATATAAAAATATTGAGTCTTAAGAGAAGCATCACAAATGTCCCTCTATATAATTTGTTATCCAGGGAATGTAGGGAAATACCGCGGTGTAGAGTCCGTAAGCTTCAGTCGAACCACATCCTATTCCCCAAGTTACCGAACCCACGAATATCGGATTGCTAGTCCATGAAAAGCGGCTCGGATTTTTTGGTGGACGGTAGAAAATCGCGCCACCGCTGTCTCCTTGGCAGGAGTCTTGGCTACCTGCTAAAAAGCCCGCACAGAATGTACCCATTGGGACTGTGTGGCCGAAACGCTCGAAGATCTCTTCGCAATTGGCTTTGTCTGCCCTGGGTATCGTTACTTCGAGGAGGTCATTGGATACAGCGCCTCCCTCGGCGATCCGCCCCCACCCCGCAACGACATAGGGCACATTCGGGCGATTGAGCCAGACGCTTTCCTGCATGAGAGGAAGCCGGATACTCGCACGTTGACGGGGTAGGAATGGTCTTGTTGGCCTTGAAAGGCGGACGATTGCGATGTCATTCACAATCAGGAAGTCGTCGTATTCCGGGTGTATCTCAAAGTTCTGGATCGACTGGTATTCACCTGCATCGGAATCGATTTTGTGAGCCCCGGAGAAGACACGCAGGTCATCGGATCTTATGAAATTCCCGGAACTATCCACCAAACAATGGGCAGCGGTAATCATCCATTCCGGCATGCTGTCATCTGAGTTCCAGCCGATTATTGCGGTCTGAGCCCGGTTCAAAATCGGGGAAATCAGGGTTCCGCCGCATCTATGGCTGTTTTTATATTGAAGCGAGACTGACCAAGGGGCATCGCCTGCATCCACCAGGTGACCGTCGACTATTCTGTCTGACGAACGGGCGTACTCTCCAATGTTCTGAGACAGGGCTGGTTGAGTTAGCAAAATTAGTATCATCCAAAACCTGAATGCCAAATTTATGCGTTTCATTTATGGCCCCCTCCAAATCTAAATCAATCAAGCAAAAGTATCCGTAAGTGTTTGCCGGAAGAAAACTATTTATTCGTCTTCGATTTTGATTATAGGCCCACATTGGTTCTTGTTCATAATTGGGCTTGCCGTGCCGCAGTCCTGCGGTATCGTCGGTATTGGCAACCCCGGGCCATCAATTGGAAGAACAGGCCCGCATTGCCCTTCTTCTCCGCAATCAGAAACATCACCAAATTTAGCAAGATACTCAGAGTAAGTACCATCATTTCCAAAGAAAATAATATTTCCACTTGGAGCATATCTGTAACCCTGATGTGCCATGAACATTTCCATTTTCATATCATGAGTGATAGCGGGCGCGTCTTGCGAATGCGCTGCAGAAAATCCCAAGCTCCCCAAGGAAAAAAGCAAGGCCAGTGTTCGTCTGAAATGCATAAGACACATCATCACTTTGCCCTTTCGAAAAATGAGTTGTCATCTCTCGATTACTACCATTGGTATAATATTCATAAACTGTTAAACTCGTCAACACATGCGAATATTCCGCCAGCTTTCACATTGATCGGCAGGCCTAGTGCATGGTCCATTGTTATCGGTGTGATGTTTCAACTGAATTGAGCGATGTAACATCTGCGCGCGGATCCTAGGTCCATTCGAATGAAGCTAGAAAGCCCACACAGGGCCCACAAGGAGTACACTTTGGTCAAACATGGCGCCGTAGACCCGGAATATGATCCCGGCAAGCCTGCTACTTGAGTGCTTTTGCTGTGAACGCGACGAACTGCGCTGCGAAATGCAACCCGCGACAACCGAAACTTTCTTCTTTAGGGCCAAAGTACGACGCATCTCCAATAGCGAACCTCTGAGGGAAAGTGGTCGGCTTCTTATGAACCGACATTACGACTTCGCGCGGGCAGCAAATGCCCGCTTTCCGCCCAAATTTTCAATTGAGACCCAAGTGTTTCCGGCCCAAAGCCACTTTCTTTCAGTGTTTGGATCAACGACCAGTTTCTGGATCATATCGAAAGCGTCTGGTAAGCTCGCTCGATGAAATATAGAAACTGTTTAAGCCTGATATTCACTTGAGCCGTCGCAATTTGCTCGTCATTCTAAGCGGTGCTCGTGACAACATTGACCCAAAAGCCAAATGACTGATTAATTGGAAATGGTAGGACCGGACTATGACAGAAGTAACCAATGACAACGGCGCGGACCTTCTCATCGAATTGACCGCCGAGATTGTCGCAGCCTATGTGAGCAACAATTCTGTCGCAGCAAATGATTTGCCCAATGTGATTTCCCAGGTGCATGCAGCGCTCGGCGGCACAACAATGGTCGTCGACGAGGTCGTGGAAAAGCAAAAGCCTGCAGTTACGGTGCGGCGTTCTATCCAGAACGACCATTTGGTCTGTCTTGAAGACGGCCAGAAGTACAAGTCACTCAAGCGCCATCTGATGACCCATCACGGACTGACGCCTGAGCAGTATCGTGAAAAGTGGGAACTGCCCGCCGACTACCCGATGGTTGCACCGGCCTATGCCGAAGCGCGCTCGAAGCTCGCTAAGGAAATGGGCTTGGGCCAGAAGCGCAAGCGCGGCGCAAGCCGGTAGTCGGTGAGTTGGGTCATCGCCCCCTGGAAGAGACCAGATGCAATTTCAGGTTTGGGATCCCCCAGTGCGACCGATAGGTTCGTGCTTCGATCAGGGCATCATAGGCGGCACGCTTCAATGCGGTACTGGACGCGTCTGACCGTGACCGCCAGGCAGGTGAGGTCCGTTCGCATTCAAGCGCCCAGAACCGGTATCGCTTTTCACCGTCTTTATCATATTCGATGCCGTAGAGCGCATCGGGGATCAGCATGGTCTGACGGCGCTTGCGAATGACGCCATGCTTGGGATTGGGTTCAAGCGTGACGGGAACCGCCAACGGATTGGGCGTTTGGCGGATGTGTTGCGGGGTTCGGGCAAGGATTTCATCGACGGGAACAAAACGCTGTCCCGGTGTTTCCTGAGTAATCTTTTCAATGGCAAGCAGGGTCTCGATGATCATCATGGTGTGAAGGAATTGCGGGCTGTATGAGCGGGAAGACCTCTGCGAGAAGGTGACGGCACGATGCGGCAGCGCACCATTTGAGGCGAGGCATTCAATTCCCGAAGCGGTGATCTCGTAGAGCATTGGTGACGACCGTGCATCAAACTGAGGCGGCCGAATGGACGGACGGTTAATCAGCCCGGTTTCATGGAAAAGGTCACCCAGCCGTTCTGTGAAGCGTTTTGGCGAAACCGGCTGTAGTAGCGCTTGCAGATGTGTCTGGCGCAGATACCGATAGCGATAAAGCCACTGCAGAATTTCCAGATCGCGTTGACCCAGTATCAGTCGCTTTTCCGTGCGTTGGCGAACAAAGCGCGAGCGCCGTCCAAGCGCATCGCGTGATCTACCCGCTTCTGTTTTTGCTGCCATCATGTGCGCAGGCAAGCAGGTACAATGCTGATTGTCACCGTTCGCTATCATCGACTATGGCGCGCAATGGACCGGTATCATGTGCAATACGCAACGATCACTTTTTCAGGCGACAGGAAAAAACACCGCCGAGGGGCGGCGGTGTTTCAATACAGGCGCATTTGCGCGTCATCCGGATCGGCAATTGCGTAGATTTGCCGTGCCATGGCGATTGTCCGCTTGCCGGCGAACAGCGGCTTGTCGCGAACCGAGTTTACTGTTTTCCAACTGCCCCAGATTCTGAGGCCGGTGCCGGCAAAGGCAATGGACGGTTGATCCGGCCCACCCGATCCGCCGAAGATGCCGAGCACGGATTCGAGCGCGGTTTTGAGGTCAGCATCCGACATGCCGTTTTCGATCTCCTCTTTGAATCTGAGAGGAAAGCCGGATGTCGCCTTGCGAAAGATCATCTCTTTGTCGGCCTCGCTCAGAGGCCGGGTGACGGGATCGGCCATCAATATTCCTCTGCCAGCATGATGGTGAGAATACGGATGGTCTGCGCGATATCGGCCGGGTCTTCGGAACCGTGCTGCATGTCCGGTGCGTAGTAATCGAGTTTCCAGAAGAGCTTTTCTCCCAGAAACTCGAATGCCCCGAAATCATGCTCGCCATGCGGATCATTGTCCGCATTGAACGTGTCGAACTGGCGAACCGCGGCGAGGACGCGGTTGGTGTCCTCGTCTTCAGGGCCGGCAACAAGGGCTTGTACGCCCCGCGTGACCATGACTTGACCGGGGATGGTCGTATCGCCCCTGCGGAACCGGTCATTGAGGTCGCGGATAGTGTGTGATGAGCGTGCCATCTTCTTTTCCTTTCCCTTTGGCACATCCGACCATTCGGATGCGCGGTAGGGGAAAGGAACGCTGGTCCTCGTCTCAGTATATCATGGAATGCGATCGGCGCTGCTTGATGCCACTCACCATTTCATCGGTTCGCCGGTATCTTCATTATCGTCCGTCTTCGTGGGGGACGGGTCTTCGCCGTTTGGGGAGGGGGCGGTGGTAGGGAAGAGCTCAGAATAATGGACTGCGTATGTCTGGCGCATGATGTCCCGTACTGCCGCACGTTCATCATCATTCATGCGGTCGCGCACCTCCATGCGGCCCGGCGTGATTGCGACGGGTACCGCCCGCTCATGCTGGCCCTTGATCATGGCCGCGAAAGAAAGCCTGGGTTGGCCTTCGATGAAGCTCGCCTCGGTTCGCAATTCGCCAGCCAAGGCACGCGCATCCTTGGCCGATACGCCACCAGCGAATTTGATCGCGGTATTGGCTGCGATCGCCTCATGCAGCTTCGGATCAAGCTGGCCCAGATACTGGTGCGCCAGGGTCATGCCGACCTTGTATTTGCGCGCCTGGCTGAGGATGATGCCGATATTGCGGTCGAAATAATCGTTGGCCTCGTCGATATAAACGAAGGTCGGCAGCCGGTCGCCGGGTGCCAGCACGGCGCGTTCCTGGGCGGCCTGGGTGATCATCGCGATGAAGAACCGGCCGAAAATCTCTGTGCCGCTTTCCTTGAGCAGATCCTTGGCCGTGTTGATCAGGATCACCTTGCCGGCATTCATCTCGGCGAACAGGTCAAGCTTGCTCTTGGGATGCGAAAACATCCGCTCAAACGTCTGGTTCTCCAGAATGCCGTAAAGGCGGCGCAGGACCTGGCGCTTGGTGGCGGCGAATTCCTTGCCGTTGAACTCATGCTCGAAAAAGGCTTTCGCAGAGCCTTGTAGTTTGTCGATGTGCTGACGGTAGTTATCATAACCGCCATCTTCGAGCAGTTCGCGCAGGGTGTGGATGGTGGCGCCGGGAATGTGCAGCAGCAGACGGGTGATGTATCGGAAAATGACATTCTGCTTTTGCGTCATCCCGGCATCGAGCAGTGTCCCGAGAACGAAGTCATAAAGTTCGAGAATGGAGTTGGTCAGCCGCTCGCGGTCGAGCGGCGAATATTGTTCCAGCCGGTCGAGGCCTGCGTCGAACAGGTTGAGCGCCACCGGCCATTCGATGTCTGTCGGGTCAATCAGCACCAGGCGGCCGTCCAGTGCAGCGCCCGGCGCGAAGATATCGAGCCCGGCGATTGTGTTGATCAGGTCACTCTGACTGTCGATGACAATGATCGAAGCTTCACTACGGGCCACAGTGTCAAGGTCGTGCAGGATCAGATGCTGAAGGGTCTGGGTTTTGCCGTGCCCGGAACCGGCGACAATATGGGTGTGTTCAAACCGCGTTTCTTGCGGCAGCGTGATGTCGAGGCGGTAATCGAGAAGATCAAGCAGTGGTGTGCCGTCGAGGTAGACGCCTGCTATTTTCTCGTCCGGGATTGCCGATTGCCGTGTCGGTAATTTGGGAGACCGCACACTGTCTGCATCACCGGGCGCACCGCCTGAGGCGATATGCAGATTGTACTCTAGACGTTCTCGAAGTCTTGGCGTCAATCGAAGGGATTCGAGATCGGGCGCAAACGGGATGTGCATCATATGCTCGACCAGCGCCGGCGCGTCGCTGATCAACAGACGCAGATCGGATGAGAAGGAAATGTCCACATTATTCGGACCTGTGTCGTGCAGCAGATGGGGCAGCTGTTCGACGATGGGCGTGACCAAAACAGTCAGCATGCGGACGGCAAGCTCACCGACCGGTTGCAGATTGTCGATGATGGTTTCGACCCGCTTGAGGTGATCCTCGAGCTCCCACAATTCGGAGCGAGTGAGTTCACTGAGAGATCCGAGAGCGGGCAGGGCGAACCATCCTTCATAGCTGATGAGATCGGCCATGAATTCGGTGATGTGTCGCGTGAACCGATGGTCAGGTTCGTCGACCCCGAAATTCATCATCGCTGTTCTGGAGACATGGAACGCGAATTCGATCCGGCCGGTATCGGTCGTGAGGCTCTTGGCTATCAGCCTGGCTTCGATTGATGCCGCCAGATCCATCGCTGCTTTCAGGTCTCGATTGAGACCGATACCGGCGAACCCGGTGCGGATTTTCTGAGACAATCGGCCGGGGAGGTTCCAGCCCTCATAGATGGGCCGAAAACTCATCTCAGCGTGACGTGCTCAGGACGGCGCGCTTGGCTTCTTCCTTGCTGAGTGGCGGAATCATCAGCACTTCGCGGTCGTGCCAGTTCTTGGCACTTTCCAGGATTTGTCTGAGATAGGCGCAGATATTCTCGATATAGGCCTCCTTCTGGATCAGGGCGACGATGCTGTCGCATCGAAACTTGCGCCCGTCCGCCATCAATTCACGGACGAGGATCTGTTCGCGCAATGTCTTGAAGTAGACTCCGGTCATCACCAGCGTGACGATGATCGCCGGTCCGTATGCAATCCAGATCGATCCGATCAGCCAGACGGCAATGAAAGTCACGAGGCCGAGAATCAGGGCCGGACGGAAACTTTGTCTGAGATCGTCGATTGGATCGCTGACGACCAACGCGGCACTGGCAAAATTGTATTTCCAGATCAACGCCTCTTCTTCCTTGTCCAGCTCCAAGGAAGCATGAAGGGTGAAGGTGACACCGCTGCCAATCCTGAGCGGTATGAGCGAAAACACACTTGAACTGTTCTGGTCTCGATTAAGCAATAGGTTCATCATGTCCCCCCGATCACAAAGAAGGCATCGCTTCTTCGTGATTTCTGCATTTTTCCCACAAGAGAATGTACGTGTATATTGAGGTATGTGCAATGTTGGGGTTGTGTTAGCGGGGTCCGGGTGGGGGATACGGTATCCCCCTGGCTATCCCCCAACAAAAAAAGAGGACCGATGTTGCCACCAGTCCTCTTCGCTCTCACAAAAAGGAGAGTCAGTGTTGTCGGTCACGCGCTTCGATGCGTTCGCGAAGCCACTCCAGTACTTCGGCCTCAACCCATCCGACCCGGTTCTGGCCCAGCTGTACCCGCTTGGGGAATTGGCCTGCCGCCTCCAGGCGCGCAACGTGTTGGGGAGAGTAGAGAACCAGCTCCTTCACCTGACGCTTGCTCAACAGTCTCATCACGATACTCCTCATGTTGAGGAGCATCGCGATGCCCCGAGGGATAGTAGCCCTAGGGTTTGGCAAATATATCGCAAGAATGGTTGTATTCAAACAGGTTGAGGGATTGATATCTTAGAACGGACTTGAACGGACTTGAACGGACCTCGGATGAGGCATAGTAGCCTGAAAACTGTCGTTCGTGCAGGTCGCGGCAGCTGAAAAAGTAGAAACGATGGTAATCGTTCCGAGCCAGTTTGCTCTTAGAGCGTTTCCCTTTCATGTTGGATCGTAGCCACAGGAGTTGAAGAAATCTCGGGCCTATTGCGGCTCTATGAAATCAATCAGTTTTCCGATCCTGTCCCAGAGGCCAAGCCGCTCACCGCTCGCTCGGCTGCCTTTCGCAAAAGGGGCTTAAACTTGTCAAATCTGCTACCTTTTCAGAGTGTTGGCCCGTTCTACGTCAGTTGGCATCACGCCTCGCAACCCACTGCGTATGCTCCCGCGAGAATGCCAATTCGGCCTCATTGACGAAGTCAGAAAGCTCTTCCTCCGTTTTCACGGCATCTGAATTGCTCCTGATGATCCCAATCTCGTGGGCAGTTAGGTTGTAGCTTGCCATCAACTCGCCATGCCGTTTCATCTGCAACCAGCCCAGTGCGGAAGTGACTAAGACAATCATCGGGTCAAAGCCTACGGTAACATTTGGTAAACCTAGCTGCTCCGCGTTCAGTGCAATAGCAGCACCGATGTAGATGACAATAGTCAGGACCACCCAAAATTTGAGGGCGTTTTTGTTTGCCTTAGACTTCTTGGAATACCACGTACGTTGGCTGTCAACGCGGTTCGTAACATAATAGCCCCTACGGTCCTCAAGCGAAAGTTTCCGAATTGCGATCATGGTATCGGTCACTTGCTTAGTCTCAGCAGTTTCGATGTTCGCTGCAATATGCCGGTTCGACTGCAAAATATCGCGCAACAGAATCCGAAATTTATTTTTCGGAATGTTTATACTGCTGGTGTCCTCGAAGGGGTGCGCACGCATCGAAAATCGCCAAGTCGAGGTTTTGACAGACTCTGCTAACGCACGGCACCTATACCAATCCTGATCCAATTTCTTGACTATCTTGAAAACGAACAATCCGGCAAGAATTGCCAGCAAGAGCGTGACCACAATGGGATTTAAGCCGGACGCAGCGCGCGTAGCGCTTGCAACGCTGACGAAAAAAAGCAGGCAGTACTCAGAGCGCACCATCCACAAGAAGTAATTTTGCGCTCTTATCGCCCCTTCGTTTGCACTGCTATAGAGTGCGGGAAATTCGAGATGAGGTGCGCTCACGAAATCTCTCTGATGCCAGCCACAATAGAATCCGAATTCCAATTTACAGCCTTATTGGCAACCTCAGTGATGGCCATTGGCATCAACTGTGCGCCACGAGGACGCACGCCCAAAATTGGCTTACCAATGCTCACCGCGAAGTCTAATTCAAACTTGATCCAATCGCTATGATTGGCCCACATGCCGCCAATGATGATTGCGCAGTTGACGGGGCGTATCTGTTTGCGGAGTTGTTCTTGAAGCGCGGCCTTCGTCATCGACTCAAACGCCTTGTCAACAGGGACTGAATAATTTGTCCACGTGAAATAATTTCGGTTGTCCAACAAATCGACCATCGAGTTATAGCGCTCGCTGTATGACCAAGAATGGCTAATAAAAAGACGTTTTGACATGGAGTATTAAACTTTCCTAATTACGTATATTGCTACCAACATCGGCACTTAAGGTGAACCCTGAAAAACCATAGGCTGTCAGCGCATCTCCGTACATCCTCCGTGTTCCGCCTCCCATATTTTACGAAGATTCGGAGATTTGATATTCAACCCATCCGCTGCGCGCAGACTAAATTACACCAAGCAAAACGACTTCCTGACACGGATCAATCAGACGCTACATACCAGCCATCAGACTGTTTACTGTATTATCCGGCAAGCAATCCGTACTCGGGACACTGCAAGATTTTCATAATCAATTGTTGGCATCATGAAGCCCATCTACAGCCGCATCGTAATGCTGTCTCGCACTTCAGGCATTACGAATTATAGTAACTCGCATTTTCAACGGATATCTCGCTTGCATACATCAAGGCTAGCGTTTATAGTGAGAAGTAACAAGTTTTTTGCTAATATTGTAAGTTTCGATTTGCCATTTTGCTGGCTTTAAAGCTAAGAATTTTTTTTCATATTTCTCGTATTCTTCTATCTTACCCAAGGCTATGCTGCAATTCGCGAGTGTAGCAAAAATCCAAACTTGATCTGACCTTTCGTCAAAGTTGTCGCTCCCAGCAATCTCGATCAAGTTTTTAAAGATTGTTTCGCGAATCTTCGTAGCGGACATTTGATCATACATCGCCTCATCAACGTCTTCTTGCAGGCTCGTGCGGATTTCCAGACAAGTTGCTGCATTTTCACCGTTGTAGTAGTCGCCTCTGAGTTCGAAACCTTTTTCATAAAAACGAATAGCCTGGTCTAACGTTGCCGGATCATTGTTGTGGTCCCACAATCGTTTATAAATCGCACCAGACAAGCCAAGTGTCTCGGGGTCATTCGATCTTTCCGGCTCAAGCGGTTCCAATAGCGATTGCGCTTTCATCAAGGCAAGTGGCTCTGACGGCAACTTCGATTTATATGTGTGCAAGGCAGCTTGTTGACGCAAATACGAGTTGTCTGAACTCATTCCCAATGCTGCAATGAACTTGGTTGCTGCGACAGCATGGTCTGAATTATCCGCTGCTGCTTCTGCGTCACTAAGTAATGCGGAGAATTTTTCCTGCACTTCTTCTGCGTCCGCCAAGACCTCTTCAAACTCGTCGTCCGTAAAAGAGGGTTCCTTGAGGCGTGGGATGTAGGTGTACACCGGACTGTCCGGTTTCGGATCAGCCGAGATCGCTTTAATTAAGGCACCTAGTTCTTTTTGGGCACGCTTTGCCTCCCGGCTTCCAATATCTTCTCCGAGGTGCTCATACATAAACGTAGCTGTATGGTCCAAATCGAAGTGCATTTTGCCAAGCTTTTCCTTCATTACGATTGTCGAGTAAGGTCGCAGCGCATGCCTCACTCCGAGTTCATATACGGCGTTGACGTTACCTGTGGATATGTCGGCGACAACCAAATCGGCTCTTAAGAGCATCTCATACATTTTCAAGTCAATGACGCCCGAATGCAGAATCTCATTTGCGCGGATGCATCTAAAACCATTCGCCTCAACGGCAGGCTGAATGATGGCTTCGTATGTGGCATCCAAATCAAGTTTACGACCGGACTCATAGTCAGTCTTCTTCCCGAACCCCATTACTACAAAACATACTTTTTCTTTGTCGCTCATACCAAACCTACAATACTGTAATACTGAATTCGCAGCTTTTTGCGGAAGAAACCAAGTTCAACCCTAACGTGGTTCGCAGCCCTAGCACAGCCAGCGATTTTCGGGAAATTTTTTTGTTCAACTTCTCGCTTGTCAGGGGGCAATGCGCCTGGCTACGATCTCAATGCAGATATTTAGCAGCTTTCGACGAAATGTGGATTTGTCCTGCAAAACCAATATTGAAGTAAATTGCAACTTGCCGTCGCTTTTTTTGCCACAAACTCCTTTGTGAGCGTACCAATCAATGCGGCTTCATGGCAGCTGCGTTGCTTAATGGAAACCGTGAAGAAGTTGCGTCATCGAGTTCGAATCCTCTGCCTGCAAAGCAGGCCACTTTGCCGTCGCGAAAGGATGATCTTGCTCACCTGTCCAAAAATTATTTGAGCTCAGGAGCCAATCTGGCCCAAGGGACAACTTTTATTCTATTCTCGCCGATCCAACTTGGAGTTTTTCCTGTAAAGCTTGCCCCTGAATGTACAGCAACAACCTTTTTACCCAGTTCAATGCTCTTCTCTACCTCCCATTTTACCCAACGGCTCTTAGACGTCGCACTGGAAATGTAGACGACGGTCAATGACGAGCGATTGATGCGCTCGGTGATTTTTTTCCGAATGTATTCGGCGCGTTCGCTGTCGTAGGGTGCTCGAACCGAGTGATCGTTGAATTCGACATCGCTATTTTCATTTTTTGCTTGGGCACGAAGCAGGTTCACCTCGTTCATGTCTTCAGTGGCGAAACTAATGAAAACATTTCGCTTGCCCCTTGCGAGTGCTTCTCGCGCCTTTTGTTCGAGCGAACTGACATCGCCGAGCTGGTTCCAGCCGCCTCCACCGCCGCCACCCATTTACTCCTCCCCCAACTTAAATTCGTTACACGCGATACAGACACCGCACGCATCATCAAGTCCTAGATGGCAGGAATAGGTCCCGACGATCCCTTTCACCTGAGCCAGAGCCACGACGTTGACCTTGTGGAAAGAAGCAAGTGGTGCAATGACGCGAATGTCGCGGCCCATGCATCGCCTGATCATTGTTTGCGCATCGGAGAGAAAAGCCGATGTCTGATCGGGAAAGAGGCTAGTATCTTCGTGCAGCAACCCTATCGACACAGCATCGGCCCCGCACTGAAAAGCGTAACTCGCAGCTACAAGCAGAAATAGCATGTTACGACCCGGTGTGAACGCCTCATTGAGGACGTCTAGTTTAGGATCGGTCAGACCGGATCGAATAAGGGCCCCGAAGCCAGCAAGCCGAGCCACTTCGGGTGAAGGGAGCTCAAGCCGTGCCAACACGGCCCTGCAGGCCGAGAGTTCCTTCTCCATTGCTCGCTGACCATAGTCAATGAAAAGAGGGTGTTGAGTTAGGCCTTCTTCCTTTGCGAGCAATGCGACCAAGCTGGAATCAAGGCCGCCCGATACGAGTGTCACAACGCTCATGCTTGCTGAACCTCTGATTGTTTAGCGACGCGCATTACGATCCAGATTGCCCAGTCCATGATCCCGACAGAGCAGGTAACAGAATCGGCATGCGTTCTCAGTGTGCTCTCAGCGTTGCGATAACGCTTCAGAGAAGTAATCGCGCCACCATTATGTGGCAACACCCCAGTGATTTCCATATAGCGCAGGACATGGCGATCTATAACTGCAAGATCATAACTCGTGCCAATGTTGCGTAGAAACATGCTGGCCTGCTTAGGGCCTAGACCAGGTGCATGATCCACCAGCCACTTTCGGGCGTCGCTTGCAGTCGAGAACCCAGCAAGCAGTGAGGACAGACTATCGGCTTCGCAATGAATGCGATAGTATGTGCGAGCCAGCTGTGCTGCCTTTGCAGACGGAAATCGATAGGTGCGAAGCCTTCCTGCAATGGTAAGCGGCTTACGCAGTACGTCTTCTAAACGAACTTCGAGCTGATCATCGCAAACAGGATCGAAAAGCAAGTTGGACTGGTCGATCGCGTCGGCTGCGGCCGTTGCAAGCGAATACGGAACCTGACTGCTGAGAACACAGGATGAAAGTTCCCACCACAAACTGCGCTCATCTCCGCATGGGGTGGTCCGATCCACGCGCTGTTGGATTTCAGGGCAGATGCTTGCCACAGCCGTCATTATTTGCGCTGCATCATATTTCATCAATCAAACAGTCCCTCTGTAATGCGATGCAACATTTCGACCGCAACTTTTGGTAGACGCTTATTGACGAATCCCTCGATGCGCTTTTGAGAAACTGCGTCTCGGAGCTCTTGATTGTATCGCATGAAGTAGTCGATGTTATGGAAAGCCGCTTTGCCAGCAAAATCAACTTTGTCATCGTTCAACGCGTCCCTTGCGACCGCGAGGTCAGCAAATTGCGTCTGATCGGTGAATAAGTCAAAATGCTGAAAGTGATTTAGACGATCATCCTGATGATCGACAATTACACGACACCATTCAAGCCCATCAAAAGCATCCGCCCCAGCAGCTGTCATAATTGCAATAGTCCAAGGGTTCCCTGTCCCGAGAAGATGAACCGGTTGGTAGAATGTCAATTTGTTCAGCTCACGTCGAATAGCTTGCATTGTCTTTACGCGCTGTCCCATGCCCGCGCCAAGCTCCCGTTCAGGGATGCCAATCATAGCGGGCTGCAACGCCTCTGCTACACGCCGAGAAATGTCAGGAAGTACATCAACTAAATAGCCGCTTGAGGACAGCCGGGGAGCATGAACGACTGGCAAAATAGGAGCTGAAGTAAGAGCTTGGTCGCACTGGACCCTTTCGAGAATGGTCTCGGTAATTCTTTCAGCAGACATTTCTTTTTTCGGCCAAGATGCTCTTATTTTGTCGAATGCAAAGGCCCAGTCGGGTGGGAATGCCGCCAGAGCTTCTTGGAGGTCGTCAACACGCCAATGTTTCGTGGATAGACGTGACGCTTCGTAATTTCCAGAATCGAGCAAGATGAAGCCACCTGTTTGTCGGTACTCTCGAAGCGCTTCTATCAATGCTTCAGGTTTGCGCCTACGTACCAAGTCCCAGGCTGAGACCAGTATTGCTGGGGCCCTAGCTAGAGCCAGTGCCTTCACGGCTCCTTCTGGGACCAATTGAGTTTCGAAAGAAGATACCGATAAAAACATCGCAGGCAGTGGTATGCGACCATATGCTAACGAGTTCGGTTGAGATGGAGGTTGTGGAGCAGGAAGGACTGACATGAGCCGTCCAAAGAGTAACTTGTAGCCTGGATGATCGTTCTCGCCCATCCAGCCGCTCAGATCGGAAGTGCTATAGCCTCCAAATCCGTAAGCTGGTTCGCTGCCGTCCAATGAAGCACACACAATTTTTACGGATTGCTTCTGTGCAAGCTTAACTTCGTCGATCACTGTGTCCTTTATGCGTGACGCCTTTGACCAAAGGACAACCGCGCAGCGTGTTTTCGCCATTTCAGCAACAATTTCATCAGAAAAACGCTCTTTGACGAGCTGGTCCCACCATACACTCCATCGCGGACTCAGATTGTCGAACAAGTTGCGGGCTGCGCCCTCATCTTCCCGAGCGTAGATTAGGTAGACATCAGCCATACACAAACATTTCCCCCACTCTGCATCCTAAACTAGGATTGCGCTATCCAGCGCAACAATTCAAGGTTGATTAGCGTGTAGCTTCCAACTTCATTGCGGCCCAACAGGCATGATAGAGCGCAGTCGCAAAATCGGCGGTCACCGTCACATTACCACCTAGCCCAATACAATGGTGGTCTCGCGTTTCGTCGAGAATCACAACAGGTAGCCCGCGCTGCCTTTCAAGCACAGACTTAACCATTTCTTCTCCCATACCATCGGCGAGAATTAACATCGCAGAAGGTCTGCGATCATCACCTACATCGAAATGTGCTTGTACATCGGCACCCAGTTCGCGAAGCCGAAACACCGCCTCCTCGAAGGTATAATATCTTCCGATCGTATTCGCCGGGCCGAACACGTTGATAGAGCCTATCAGTTTCGAATTGACCGCGCGGTACTCACAAGTAGCGGTTTCTACTGGAAGTAGTTGTGTAGCGGCGTAGTGCGCAACTCCTTTTGAGGCTTCATACGCAGCATGCGCCGGACTGCGTCCGTGTTCTCCCCAATAAAGAGAAAACAACGCCGAGAAAACGTCGCCGGTACCAATCTTGAACACACGCTGCGACTTGAAGGCAGGAATTGCATAGGACTTTAAAGTTTGATCCAATACCGTCGCGCCAAAAACCCCCCGCTTGATTACTACAACGTTCGCCTGCCCTGATCGAATAAGTTTTCGTGCCGCTTCATTCACGGAGAGATCGGCTTCCATTCTGCTAAGCTCGGTTTCGTTGAGCACGAGAGCTAATTCTTCAGCGAATGACCCGTTGGCGCAAAAGCCCAAAGGGTCTCGCCAACCCTGTGGATCAAAAGTTGCTCGTCTTGCAGAAACGATGGCATCTCCTTCGACGAAACCGAAGCGGAGAACTACGTCACCATGTACTTGAAGCGGCTGACACTTTGTCAAATCGCTCTGCTCGAGGTGTGGCTTGGAAAGCGGGTGAAAATAGGCGAATGCTATGCCAGATTGCCTGGGAGATAGATCAAGTTTGATTCCATGATCACAATAGATCGCAAGATCTGTATTGTCAGCATCTTCAAAATAGCTGTGAAGCACGGGGCTATCAGACTGTCCGACAATTGCGAGCGCTGCTCGACCTCCAGAGCCAAACAAGCCATTCCATGCCGGTCTGAGACAGATCTCCCGGTAAAGCCCACCTGCAATTAGCATCAGATACCCTATAAGTTGCAGTGCCAGAATAAGCTGTCTTCTGTTTCAAATGCGCGCATGCGGCATGTCTAGTCAACGGTCGACAGAATTAATACAATTTCAAAAAAAGCCCCGCGTTGTCGTTCGGGAGGCCGCGAGCACGCTTTCTCACCTGCGGAAAATGCTAACCGGTCAAAGCAAGACCAAAACCTGAACAGGGCTAACTTATAGACGCGGACTCCATGGGGAGCAGGTCAGGTCGAGCGGTTCTAGTGGGACGGACGGCGTTCTTATCCGTGACCGTGAACTCGCGTGCTTGAGAATCGTACCCGTGCAATAACCAATTGTGCGTGCCTAGTGCGTGCCTAAGAAATTTGCGCTACCGCTTAGTATTTGAAAAATTTGGCTGGGGAACCTGGATTCGAACCAGGACTAACGGAGTCAGAGTCCGTGGGTCTACCGTTAACCTATTCCCCAACATGGGCGGACCGGAAAAAATCGGGTCAGCGCGGCGGCTTATAGCCAATAAACTCTCGGGATGCAAACCCGGATTGCACAGTTTTTTGAATTCTGTGCAAACTATATCGATGCGTGCGCAGCAAGGCCTGGGCTTGCACTCAACTGCTGACCGCACAAAAAGGGTTTTGCGTTATGGCCACCGCTTTGCTAATCTTTCCCCAACAACAAACCGTGAAGCGCAGTGCGGGCCTCTTGCTCGCCGCGCATGACAGGACAGACCGTGAAAGACCTTCGGGACGGCGACACGCCAGACGTAGGTGCATCACTGGCAGGTGAAGGGCCGTCTGAACGCGCCTCGAAGGCAGCGGCAGATGGCGTGAAGCAGGGACATGGCAAACCCGTGTCCCCAAGTTCGTCTTCTGATGCAACGCCATCAGAGCGATCTTCGGCCAGTGAATCCACCGACAAGAAGGGCGGCCAGGAGCCGTCGGGACGACGCAGACGGCGGCGGAGGAAGTCTGCGCGCAAGGTCGAAGAGAAGGGTGTTACCCTTCAGTCCGGCTCTGCCGAGACCAGCAACCCGCCGGTTGGCGCAGGTCCCGCAGCGCCCGCTGAAAAGAAGGGTCGCCGTCGCCGCCGCAAATCTGGCCGTGAAATTCAGGGCCGCCCGCTTGCGCCTCAGAAAGCCCCCGGCCAGGCGAAAGCCCAATCGGGTGGAGCGGGCCACGCCCACGCAACTGCAGCTTCGCCACAAGCAGTCGGTGCATCAGCGCCGATCGCGCGCAGGCCTGCCGATGATCTTTACGCAGCCCTTGACCTGGGTACCAACAATTGCCGTTTATTGATTGCCCAGCCCACGCGGCCGGGGCAGTTCCGGGTTGTGGATGCCTTCTCCCGCATTGTCAGGCTTGGTGAGGGGCTCGATGCCACCGGCGAATTGTCGCAAGACGCCATGGACCGGGCCGTCGAGGCCTTGAAGATCTGTGCCGGAAAGCTGAAAAGCCGCCCCGTGCGGCGCCACCGTCTGATTGCAACCGAAGCCTGCCGTTCGGCGCGCAACGGCATTCAATTTCTTGAACGTGTGCTGGCGGAGACAGGCCTCGAGCTTGAGATCGTCACCCGCGAGACCGAGGCCAGGCTGGCGGTCGCAGGCTGCTCGTCGCTTGTCGGGCGGGAGACCGATGGTCTGGTTCTGTTTGACATCGGCGGCGGCTCCTCCGAGATCGCCATGATCGACCTGACAGAAAACCGTTCGAATCGCCTGGCCAATCACATCAAGGCCTGGACCTCGCTGCCGGTTGGCGTTGTCACGCTGTCCGAGCGCCATGGCGGTTGCCTGGTGACGCCGGACGTATTTCAGGCGATGGTCGCGGAAGTCGATGCGATGCTCGCCAGTTTTGATCCGCCGCCATTGCCTGCGTTTTCAGGACGGGGCGAGAGCCGGATTCACCTGCTCGGCACATCGGGAACCGTCACCACGCTTGCCGGTCTGCATCTGGACCTGCCACGCTATGACCGCCGCAAAGTCGACGGGCTCTGGCTCTCGAACGATGAAGTTGACCGTATGCTCGACAGGCTGCTGTCCTGGGATTTTGAAGCCCGGGCCGCCAATCCCTGTATCGGCGCTGACCGGGCGGACCTGGTTCTGGCCGGTTGCGCCATCCTTCAGTCGATCCGAAAGCGCTGGCCATCGGAACGGATGCGGGTTGCCGACCGGGGCCTGCGCGAAGGTCTGCTCAATGAAATGATGGCGTCCGACGGTGCCTGGCGGCGAAGTGGCAGAAACTTCCGCTTCCGGAACCAGCGGTCGAGCCAGGGGGAAAATCCATGACACGTCCTCCAACAGGACCAACCGGGCGCAAGCTCGGACAGAAAGTAAAGCGAAAGAGCAAGCTCAAGGCGTCTTCCAGGCGCTGGATCGAGCGGCATCTCAACGATCCCTATGTCCAGCAGGCCAAGCAGGAAGGCTACCGTTCGCGCGCTGTCTACAAGCTTCTGGAAATCGACGCCAAGCACAAGATTCTCGACAAGGCCAAGCGGATCATCGATCTGGGCGCCGCCCCCGGCGGCTGGTCACAGATTTCAGCTCAGGTCACCGATTCCACCGATGAAGACCCGAAGGTTGTGGCTATCGATTTTCTGGAAATGGATGGCCTGGCGGGCGTCAAGTTCCTGCAGATGGATTTTCTCGATGATGCCGCACCTCAGGCCTTGAAGGACGCGCTGGGTGGCTCGCCGGACGTCGTGCTGTCGGACATGGCGGCACCCACCACCGGTCACCAGCGCACTGACCATCTCAGGACCATGCATCTGTGCGAAGTGGCTGCACATTTTGCAATCGAGGTACTCACGCCGGGAGGGCATTTTCTCGCCAAGACCTTCCAGGGCGGCACCGAGAACGACCTGCTGACCCTGCTCAAACAGAACTTCAAGTCGGTCATACACATCAAGCCACCATCATCGCGCGCCGAGTCGGTCGAGATGTTCGTGCTGGCAAAGGGCTTCAAGGGCCGCAGCCAACCGGAGCTAGCTGCGGACGGGTGATGCCGCGCGCCCGCCAGCCCGCTTGAGCGTGTGCCCTGAAACCTGACCTCCTGCGTCAGGCGGCAGGGCGAGAAACGGTATAACTGCGAAAGCCGTGATGGCTGCCACCACGAAAAACGCGGTGTGAAATGCGCTGAGGTCAAGTACTCCGCCGTTCATTGTGCTGACCACCTCGACAATGCCGCCGGCGACCGCAACCCCGATAGCGATGGCGACCTGCTGGAAAGCCGAGGTAAACGAGCTCGCCTGGGCCGCGGTTTCCGAACTGATCTCGGAAAAAGTCAGGGCATTGACCGACGTGAAGAACATTGACCTGACGAGGCCGCCGAAGAACAGGATGACCATCATGAGCGCAATGGATGTGGCTGGGGTGAAGAACCCGTTGACCGCAATGGACAGGGCCGCTCCCAAAGCGGCCACCAGGAGTGTGGTGCGAAATCCGACAAAGCTCAGGATCCGCTTGATGAGGAATTTCATCATGATGGCGCCGGCAGCCGACACAAAGGTTATCATGCCGGACTGGAACGGCGTCATGCCGAACGCGAGTTGCAGCATCAACGGCAGCAGGAAGGGAACCGCGCCTGCGCCAATCCGAAACAGGTTCGAGCCAAGCAGCGACAGAGCAAATGTCCGGTTCCTCAACAGCTTGGGGTCGAGCAGGGGTTTTGGATGAGCGCGGGCGTGTCTGAGATAGGCGACCAGGGACAGGATGCCGCCGACGGTCGCGGCGATCCCCCAGACAGGCGGCAAGACCGGAAGACTGATGACGGACAGGCCGAAAACAATCCCAGAGGCAGCTGCCCCCGACAGCAGGAAGCCCAGCCAATCCAGCCTGTCGCGAACGCGGACATTATCGTCGGGTAGAATTTTCAGCGCGAACACGATGCCCGCAAGTCCGATCGGAATGTTGATCAGGAAGATCCAGTGCCAGCTCAGGAAGGTGGTGAGAAAGCCGCCCACGGGAGGGCCGACCATCGGGCCGACCAGAGCCGGGATCGTTAGCCACGCCATGGCGCTGACCAATTGCGATTTTTCCGTTGATCTCAGCAGCACCAGCCGTCCAACCGGTGTCATCATGGCGCCGCCCATCCCTTGCAGGAAACGCGAGAGCACGAATTCGATGAGGCTGCTCGAGACCGCACAGGCGATCGATCCGGCCAGGAACACGCCGATTGCAATGGCAAAGATCCGCCGCGCGCCGAACCGGTCGGCCATCCATCCGGAAATCGGAATGAAGATGGCGAGTGACACAAGATAGGCGGTCAGTGCGAGCTTCAGCGAGATCGGGTTTGTCTGAAGGTCGGCAGCAATCGCCGGCAGGGCGGTTGCAATAACGGTTGAATCCATCTGCTCCATGAACAGGGCGACGGCCAGAACAAGCGGAATGGATCGGTTCAAGAGGCGTATCCGTTAGGGGAGGGAGGCTGTTTCGAGGTTGCTCAGCAACGCGGACAACCGGTATTGCAGGAATTCGCCGGTGTCGAAAGGGTGACAATATGTCAATTTTCTCACGCAGTTTGGCTGGGATTGAGTGTTGCGCACTCAAGAGGCTGCAACGAGCCACTGCGCAATTCATGTTCTGCAAAATCCGGAGAAATTCAAGCTTATTGCGGCCTGCGATTACTCTGTCGCGCTAGACGACCTATATGGAGGTAATCAAAAGCGCCATAGGCGCATTTACGCTCAACGAGATGACCGAAATCATTTGACTGACGCAGTCTGACCAGGAGACTTCACAATGAAAGCTGTTGCCCTCACACACTACCTTCCCGTCACTGATCCCAATACGTTTCTCGATGTCGAACTGCCAAAGCCGATTGCCGCGGGCCGCGACGTTCTGGTGTCGGTGAGGGCCGTTTCCGTCAATCCGGTCGACACCAAGGTCCGCGCTCCGAAAGACCAGGTTGAGGACACTCCTCGCGTTCTCGGTTGGGATGCCAGCGGCGTGGTCGAGGCTGTCGGTCCGGATGTCACGCTCTTTCAACCGGGCGATGAGGTCTACTATGCTGGAGACATCACGCGCTCGGGCTCGAATGCCGAGTTCCAGCTGGTCGATGAACGAATCGTCGGGTTCAAGCCCAAAAGCCTCAGCTTTGCGGAAGCCGCGGCTTTGCCGCTAACGACGATCACCGCCTATGAAGCGTTTTTCGACCGTCTGGGCATTGATCGCGATGGCGGCGACAAAGGGCAGTCCATTCTCATCGTCGGGGCAGGCGGTGGTGTCGGCTCGATTGGCATTCAATTGGCCAAGGCGGCCGGACTGGTGGTCATAGCCACGGCTTCGCGCCCCGAAACGACAGAATGGGTCCAGCAACTCGGCGCCGATCACGTCATCAATCATCGTGAACCGATGGTCGAGCAGGTGCGTGCGCTGGGATTCCAGCATGTTGATCACATCGCCATCTTCAATGACATGCGTCACTGGGAGACCGCGGTCGAATTGATCCGGCCTCAGGGAGGGATTGTCTCGATTGACAACACCGATCAGCCAATGCCGATGGCCGGCATGAAAACCAAGTCTGCCAGTCTGCATTGGGAATTCATGTTTGCCCGCGCGATGCACCAGACGCCGGACATGATCGAACAGCACAAATTGCTCAGCTATGTGGCCGTTGAAATCGACGCCGGACGTATTCGCACAACACTCGATACAGTTCTAAGTCCGATCAATGCGGAAAACCTGCGCAAGGCCCATGCGCTCATTGAGACCGGAACAGCCAAAGGCAAGGTCGTGCTCGAAGGCTTCTGATGGAAACCGCCGCCTGATCCAGGATCGTCTAAGGGGATAGAGATCCTGCGCACGGATGCCGCTATATGTAATTGGCCAGTGGTTAGGAAGGGGTGCACTTGCCGGCCAGTGTTGGCGGTGTGTGCTCCCGGAGGTCGTACCAGAACCACTTCGCCAACAGCTCTATGTAGTCGTATCCACCGTTCCGGCCGCCCAGGTGACGAGCGAGAAAATTCTCTGTCAGGCGCGCGACCTGAACCCGGGTTTGCCAATGGGAATAGCAATGGCGTTCATTGTCGAAAAAGACGACCTCGCTACCGTTGCTGGCCGCAAGAAGTTCCCGCGAATAGGCCTGCGCTTGTTCCACAGGGACCACAGTATCTGCATTTCCATGGGTCATCAGGATCGCGCCCCGAATCTTCCCGACCAGATCAACCGGAGATTTCGCTGCTG
This sequence comes from Hoeflea sp. AS60, assembly GCF_038900115.1. NCBI lineage: Bacteria > Pseudomonadati > Pseudomonadota > Alphaproteobacteria > Hyphomicrobiales > Rhizobiaceae > Hoeflea > Hoeflea sp. AS60. The sequence continues at coordinate 2,057,234 of NZ_JBBMQP010000001.1, forward strand.
CATGCCTTGAATGCTGACCTGTCTCGGCAGGAGAAAAATCGTTCTTCATCACGGCTTGCTGCGTTTTCGCTATGAGGCTGTTTTCGGGACGCCGGTCGACCAGATCGATAATCGCAGCATGCACGATAGCTGCCTTGAACAACTCGGGTTCGAGTGACATCGTCATCAGTGCGAGGTAACCGCCGAAGCCTGAACCGATGATCGCAAGAGCCGATGGATCTGCAATTCCCTGGTCGATGAGAGCTCTGGCATCCTCTGCTATGGTGGCTTCGGCGCATCTGCCTGGCTCTGGATCAACAGTTCCCTGGTCTTTGTGAGATCTGTCAATGGTCCCGCAATCGATCGACAGCACCACATAGCCGCGATTGGACAGGAAGCGGACAGTTCGGTCACTATCCGGCCCAGTCCCGCTAGGCAGTTCGCTTTTGATCACGATGACCGCTGGCAATGGGCCGGAAACAGGCCCGGCAGACGGACGGGTCAGTTGTGCCTTGATCTCGCCCGCGCCGCCGCTTTTTGCCTCCCAGACGATTTTGGTTCCGGTCCCTAATGCCAGTTCATCACCGGCATCTTGGGAGGCGGGATACAAATCATGCATCGCAATCAGCGGTGGCAGGTCTGTAACGTTCAAGGTTGGATGTCGGGCAGGCTGGTCTTTGCTGACGAGAGCATACAGGACCAGAAAGGATGCGATGGAGGCGATAATCAGGACGAGCAGCTTCTTCACGATGTGGCTCCCTTCTTGCACACCCTATGCCGCGTACGGAGAAAAAAATTCAACCCTAAATTTACACGGTTGTTCGCCGAATTGCGGTTTTGAACCGATAAATATTTAGTTGTTTTTTAGATTGTTCACGGTGCGTGGACGAACCGTCACCAAGCCGAGCTTTCAAGTGGCACTTGTCGATGACAGGGACTGCGCCAAATCCGGAATGCATTTCCAACTGGCTCCCGGAGGACCTTCACGTGTCAATTCAATCCAGCCTTTCTCGCCGCAATCTCTTCAAGGCGACTGCGCTTGGCGCTGGCGCTTTAGCAGCTCCTCAGCTTCTTGTTCGCGCGGCCCAGGCCGAAGTGCCAATGGCGGCAGCACAGCCGGCGGCATTCAAACGCTTCTCCCTCGGCGACTTTGAGATTACCGTCCTTTCTGACGGGCATCGCGTCGTTCCTGGGCCTCAAAACATCTTCGGCACCAACAAGACCGAAGAAGAAGTGAGTGAACTTCTCAAGTCCAATTACCTGCCGGTCGACAAGATGCAGTTCACCTTCGCCCCGACGCTGGTAAACACTGGATCCGATCTGATCCTGTTTGACACCGGTAACGGAGAAGGCGGCCGCGAGGGCGGCGTCGGCCAGACGCTCGCCAATCTCATGGCATCCGGTTACACGCCGGAGCAGGTCACAGTGGTCGTGCTTACTCATCTGCATGGCGATCACATCGGCGGTCTGATGGAATCAGGTTCCCCCGCTTTCCCCAATGCCCGCTATGTCACCGGTCAGGCGGAATATGATTTCTGGTCGTCGGAAGATCGTATCGGAACGGGCGCCGAAAATGGTCACAAGGGTGTGGTGGCCAAAGTTGTGCCGCTTGCAGAAAAGATGAGCTTTATCGGCGACGGCGAAAGCGTGGTGTCAGGCATCACCGCTATGGCCGCGTTCGGCCACACGCCGGGCCACATGATCTACGGTCTGGAATCGGCTGGCCGCAAGCTGATGCTGACGGCTGACACAGCTAACCATTTTGTGCTGTCTCTGCAGCGGCCCGAATGGGAAGTCGTTTTCGACTCGGACAAGGCCATGGCCGCAAAGACCCGCACGGCCGTCTTCGACATGGTTGCCGCCGACCGCCTGCCATTTGTTGGCTACCACATGCCGTTCCCGTCGGTCGGGTTCATTGAAAAGGCTTCCGAAGGCTATCGCTTCATCCCCGAGACCTACCAGTTCGATCTCTGAAAGGTCGCGTAATCCCGGTGTGAGAGCCAGGGCCCGGGCAGCAATGCCCGGGTTTTTGTTTTATCGCTGCAGTGAATGTGTGCGCCGCAGCGAAATTTGCTGACCAAACGCTTCCCGGCTCTTTCATAAGCTGAGGAAGCGTGGTACTTGCCGCTGCCAACGCAAGACACCCGAAACAGCACCGGGCGGCCCGGTTCGGGCGGCCCCGAACAAGACGGAGCCGACAAGGCGATGGCGACCATTATCCAATCCATAACAGGCGCTGAAGCGCTGACTTTTGATGACGTGCTGCTGCAGCCAGCGCATTCGGAAGTGATGCCGGGCCAGGCCAATGTCGCGACCCGAATCGCCCGCGATTTTGATCTCAATCTTCCCATCATTTCGTCGGCAATGGACACGGTTACAGAGGCGCGGCTGGCAATCGCTATGGCCCAAGCAGGCGGCATCGGTGTCATCCACCGCAACCTGACACCTGAAGAACAGGCCGAACAGGTCCATCAGGTCAAGAAATTCGAAAGCGGCATGGTTGTCAATCCGGTGACCATCAGCCCCGAGGCGCCACTTTCCGAAGCGCTTGGCCTGATGAAGTCTCATGGCATTTCCGGCATTCCGGTTGTCGAGCACCGCGGCACTTCCAGCGGTCCGGGCTATCTCGTCGGTATTCTGACCAACCGGGATGTCCGCTTCGCATCCAATCCGGATCAGAAGATCCGCGAGCTGATGACCCATGAGAACCTGATCACCGTCAAGGAAGGCGTCGAGCAAACCGAAGCCAAGCGGCTTCTGCACACTCACCGCATCGAAAAACTTGTTGTCGTCGATGCCGAAGGCCGTTGCGTTGGCCTGATCACTGTCAAAGATATCGAGAAGTCGCAGCTCAATCCGCACGCCTCCAAGGACGAGCAGGGGCGGCTGCGTGCCGCCGCGGCAACATCTGTCGGTGAAGATGGATTTGAGCGTGCCGAGCGGCTGATTGCTGCTGGCGTTGATCTCTTGGTGATTGACACCGCCCATGGTCATTCGCAGCGGGTGCTCGACGCGGTCACCCGCGCCAAGAAGCTGTCCAACTCGGTTCGCATCATGGCTGGCAACGTGGCCACAGCCGAAGGCGCCAAGGCGCTGATCGATGCAGGCGCGGATGCGGTCAAGGTAGGTATCGGACCAGGCTCGATCTGTACCACGCGTATCGTCGCCGGTGTCGGTGTGCCGCAGCTGAGCGCAATCATGAGCGCCGTTGATGAAGCCCAGAAGCACGGTGTTCCCGTGATCGCTGACGGCGGCATCAAATATTCGGGAGATCTGGCCAAGGCCATCGCTGCCGGTGCATCTGCCGTCATGATCGGCTCTTTGCTGGCCGGCACGGATGAAAGCCCGGGTGAGGTCTATTTGCACCAGGGCCGTTCGTTCAAGGCCTATCGCGGTATGGGCTCTGTCGGTGCGATGGCGCGTGGCTCGGCGGATCGCTACTTCCAGGCCGAAGTTCGCGATACGCTCAAGCTGGTGCCTGAAGGTATCGAGGGCCAGGTTCCCTACAAGGGACCTGTCTCAGGCGTCTTGCATCAGCTCGCTGGCGGCCTCAAGGCGGCCATGGGCTATGTCGGCGCTGCCGATCTGCAGAGCTTTCATGACCGGGCGACCTTCGTTCGCATCTCCGGAGCAGGTCTGCGCGAGAGCCACACCCATGATGTGACCATCACCCGGGAAAGCCCCAACTATCCCGGCGCGATGTAATGAAACGCCTCTGGCCCGGCTGGCTGCTGTGTGTGCTCACGGCCGGGCTGCTCGCCTACATGTTCTACGTCAAGGCGCCCGACATCAGCGGCCTGGTGGGCGGCATGAAAATACCTGACCAGCTTCCGTTGGGTTACGATATGGACGGGGCCCGCGCACTGTTTATGGCTTTTGTCTCCGATCACGCCATTTCACTGGGAAAGAACAGGCCGAGTGCATCGGAAGCATATGTCCTGCTGCATGCGGGCTATGATCTGGTCTTTCCGCCAATGTTGACAGCCAGTCTCGGTTTTTTGGCGTTTGCCGCGCTTTACAGGTTGAGGCAGCCGATCCAGACTCCGCGTATGGCTGCCATCGGCTTTGGCCTCGTCCTCGCTCTGGCCTTCACTTACCTCGCATGCGACTTCATCGAGAACTCGGTTGCCGACGCGATGTTCGGCCCTAAGGCGCTCGAGCTCGCGTTCAACGAGCAGTTTGTTTTCGTGCTGCAGGTCCTGACCCGGGGCAAATTTGCCAGTGCCGGACTTGCCCTTGGTCTGATCGCCGCACTTTGGGTATGGCGATGGACAAACACTCTGAAAGCAGATCCGCCACTAACCGAGGCCTGAGAAACCCAACCCTTGCCGATGACGTGAATGCAGTTTAGGGAAGTTGGGACTTCAGCGACAACGGGCAGTTGGTACCATGACCTCATCTACTGCAATCTTCTGGCCGGTACTGGCTCAGGTGCTTCTGACTTATGTGGTTTATGCGACGGTGTCCGCGCGCCGCGTCGGTTCGATCAAGGCAGGCAAAGCCAAAGCGGCGGATTTCAAGGTTCCTTCAATCGAACCTGAGCCAAGCGCGACTGCGATCCGCAACCTGTCCAACCAGTTCGAACTGCCGGTGCTGTTTTTCGCAGCCAGCCTGTCGCTGTTTGTGACCGGTGCTGCCGGCATGGCAGCCGTCGTGGCTGGCTGGGCCTTCGTATTGGCACGTGCAGCCCACGCCTGGGTCCACCTGACGAGCAACCGCCTCAGGATCCGCCGCCCGCTATTCATCGTGAGCTTGTTGATCAATTTCGTTCAGTGGCTGCTGCTCGCGATCCACATCGCTTGACCACAGGCTCGCCAATAGTCCGAGAGCCTCTAAAGTGGGGTGCAGTCGCGCGGTCTGTCAGATCTACATTTTACGTGGATCTTTTCCTGCGGCCACCGCATCGAGATAATGGCCTGAGAAGTCTGTCTTGATCTCGCACCAGAGCAGGTTGTGGTCGGACAACTGGTGCTTGCGGTAGTAATTGCGGAAGTAGTCCATCGCCTTCTCTTCCGTGCGGGCCGCCCCGTCACTGGTGTTGGATATCTTCGCGATCCCCGACTTGCTCGCGTAGTGATCTGCGTCCTCGCTCCGATACACACTGCTGAAGATGTCCAGAACACCCGAAGCGCCGAGTTTCACTCTCCGCTCTGCGAGCTTGAAGACAATCTGGTCATAGTGGTGCTTGCCTGAAAGGCTGGTCGCAGCATCTTTGATGCCGTCGGTGGTGACAAAGCCGGCGTCCAGCAGCGCTTTCATGGTCCTGTGTTCCGGACTTATGATGTTGAAGTCACCGAGCAGGATCATGTTGGCGTCTGTGCCCGAGTTACGTTTTTCCGCTTTTTGCACATTTGCCAGAAAGCCCGCGATCTTCTCGATCTCGCCGCGACGCTGTTCCATTTCGGGAGAGCCGTCTGCCGACTTTCCGTAATAGATATGCACGGTACACAACTTGAATCGAAACCAGCCCGCCTGAAAAGTCACTGCGAAAGGTGTTCGCGCGAACTGCAGCTTGCGCGTCGCATTTTCCTGATCAGGCGCAACGATCTCCTGACCTTCAGGCAACACGATTTCACCTGCTTCGCGAAGGAAACGAACCTTCGCCTTGCGGTAGACAAAGGCCAGGCGTTCACGATTGCCGCTGGCGTCGGTGAGGATATAATCCCAGTCATCGCCAAGATAGCGCTGCATCAGGAGTTCGAACTTCCTCAGGTCGTGATTGACTTCCTGGATCGCAACCAGATCGAAATGGTCGATGATCTCCGCAATGTAGAGCAGCGATTCCGTCGTGCGATCGTAAGCGCCGCCATCAGAGAAATGCATGATGTTCCAGGTCGCCAGCCGCAGCGAACTATCGCTTGTCTTGGCGTGAATGTCGTCATCAAGCTGCTTCTTGAGTGCCTTGAGACGTTCAGCGACAAAAGCCCGATGTTCATCGGGCTTGATGTAGCGAATGGATGAAATGAACGACATGCCATTTCCTCTCGAAGCTTTCAGCTCAAAGAGTATACGCCAAATTCATCACAATGTCAGGCTGCGTTGTTCCGTCATTTCCCGTCATCTACCAGGCGGGCATTGCCGCAATATCCGGCCTGCCTCTGGAGTCGCGCCGCGACGAGGAACCGGAACCGGCCGTCATCGGTTTTTCTTCGGTGCTGACCGGAGTGATGTTGTCGAGGCTGGCGGCGATGTGGCCACAGATAGCGTTGACCAAAGCAGCCGGAGCGCCAGGCCGTTTCATCAGGCCGATCTGCGCAGGCTGAAGTGCGGGAAACCCGTCAGCCGGCGAAAGGATGCGCATTCCAGGCCGCACAGCGCACTCAGGCAGCAGTGAGACCGCCAGACCTGACAAGACTGCGGATGCCACCACCGTCGCCGACCAGCTGGTAAACAGAACCTGGTAATCCCGACCGGCAGAATCGAGCGCGGTGCAGGCAATGTTCCGCCAGTTGCAGGAGCGGCGGCCAACCGCCAGCGGCACGACAGCGTCCTCGTGAACGGTGTGGTTCATCGATGTCACCCAGTAAAGCGGCTCGGTGCGGACAACTTCCGATGTCCGTTCTCGCGGATTGTGGGTGACCAGCGCTACATCAAGCTCTCCGCGCGCCAGTCGGGCTGCCAGTTCGCTAGACGGCTCGCACTCGATGTACAGTTCAACATTCGGATTGGTCTTGGCGAAGCGGGCGATGATGCCGGGCATATAGCGGTCAGCATAATCATCCGGTGTGCCGATCCGGATCGAGCCTTCGAGTTGTTGATCGTCGAAGGCGGCAATGGTTTCATTGTTGAGCCGGATGATGCGGCGCGCATAGCCAAGCATGCGTTCACCGTCTTCACTCAGCCGGTTTAGCCTGCCATCGCGAACGAACAGGGTCTTGCCCACTCGTTCTTCCAGGCGCCGCATCTGCATCGAGACCGCGCTCTGGGTCTTGAACACCTTGTCGGCTGCGCGTGTGAAACTGCCGGTGTCGACAATGGCCACGAAGGTCTGAAGCTGGTCGATATCAAGTGGCGCAGGCATCTCAGGCTCCTATCAATAGTTCTGATGATAAGGATTAGAAACATTCGCTGGTATGATCAATCATTTTTTGAGAAACAGATTTTGCAAGTTGGGTTTTGCGTCGGCCCGAAGATCAAGCGGCGATATTTTTGTCAAGGATGATACCAATGAACGTCCGCAGTTCTGCTGCCGTCCGGACGTCTGCCCGCTCCATGAGCGTCGGTCCGGCTTTCCTCAATGCCCTGCACGCCACCCCTGGCTATGTGAAAGCTCTGGCGCGCGCGCTGCTCAACCGACGCACCGTTCGCAATCTCGAAAAACTTTCGGATCATCACTTGGCCGATATCGGATTGACGCGCGATGACTTGCGCCATGGCAAATCGATGCCGTTCACTATCGATCCGACGATCGAACTGGCTCGCCGCGCCCGTCGCAACAGCTATTTCTGACCGTTTCTGAAGGTCCCCTGCGGGATACTGCCCTGTATTCCGCCCTTGCCCGGCCGCCCGACAACTCCTGGAGTTTGCGCGGCCGGGTCTTTCATTTCAGGATTTACCTCGACCGGTTCATGCCCTGAAGATACTGGTCGAAGATCGATTCCACATTCTTCTGGTAGCCCTGCTGCACTTCCTTGCCGGACTCAAACATTTTGCCAAAAAGCTCATCATATGGGTTTCGTTGGCGGCCCGATGGCATTCGATCCGGATCAGGCTGTTGTTGCGGCTCAGGGGCTTCTCGGGTCTGGCCGCCCCCCATTGCACCACCGAGCATGTCCTGAAAGATCTGGCCCAGCGGGTTGTCGCCAAACGGATTGCTTGCGCCCTTGGGTGGCTGGCGCTGTGTTCCTCCACCGAACATGCCTTCAAGGATCTGTCCCAGCGGATTGTCCATGGGCGAAGCCTTGGGCGCGGGTTTGGCCTGTGCGCCGCCAATACCCTGACGCATCATCTCGGCGATCAGATCGCCGATCGGATTGGATCCCCCCATTGATCCGGCCTGCGCCTGGTTGGCAGCCTGTCCGGTGGCTTGCTTGAACAGTCCACCCATGATCGAGGTTGCAAGCACAGGAAGCATCCGTTTGAAAATGTCCTGCCCAATCCCAGTAGCGGCTTCTGCCTGGGCAGCCACCGCCCGGCTGACCTCCTTGGAGCCAAACAGGTGCCCCAAAATCCCGTTGCCTTCCTGCTTGCCCTGCGGGCTGAGGGCATTTTGCATGTTCTCGAAATACTGGGCGTGATTACCGCCAGCGAGCGCTGAAAGAAAGTTGGACATGTCCATCGGGTTGGAAGCATTGCGCTTCAATCCGGTGGAAAAGGCAGGCATCAGCGCCGCCGTTGCCTGTTCCATCTGGCTTTCGCTCAAGCCGAACTGCTGCGCTATGGCACGCATTGCGTCGCCGTTCTGGGCATTCATCATCATGTCGTAAAGCGGCATCATCGGACTGTGTCTCTCCTCCATCACCCCGGAAGGGCTTGAGCAAAGACTATACCGCCCGAAGCTTTGTGCCTAGGGCGACAACTATAGATCGGAAGAGCCTGCGCGCAGCAGTCTGGTCGCTGAATTTAATAGGCGTAATCTTCGAACACCGGATCGACGGAGCCGTTCCAGCGCCCTTTGTAAAGCGCCAGCATTTCCTCGGCCAGCGTTGTGCCGCGGGCGACTGTTTCTTCCAGCGGCGCAAGGAAGTGACTCTCGTCATTTCCTTCAGCATTAAAGCGTGCCCGATTGACCAGACCGCGCCGGGATATGCCCAGAACTTCCTTGCCGATGTCACGCAGAGATTGGCCATTGATCTTGACGTTGAGCCCGTCACGCGGCGTGGTGTCACGCAGTGCATTGACCTCATCCATGCTCCAGCCGCGTGTCAGTTCAAGCGCTTCGCCAATTGCGCTTTCATCATAGAGCAGCCCGACCCAGAATGCCGGCAGCGCGCAGATCGTCCGCCACGGGCCGCCATCGGCGCCGCGCATTTCAATGAAGCGTTTCAGCCGCGCGTCGGGAAACAGCGTGCCCAAATGGTTGGTCCAGTCACCAATTGTCGGCATCGGCTGGTTGAGTTCACCCTTCAGCGCGCCGTTCATGAACTGGCGGAAGGTGACATGGGTTGCCTCGTGATAGCGGCCATCGCGAAGCACGAAATACATCGGCACATCGAGTGCCCACTCGACATAATCCATGAAGCCGAAATCATCGGAATAGACAAACGGAAGCTGCCCGGAGCGCTGGTTGTCCGTATCGCGCCAGATGTCGCCGCGCCAGGAAACCAGGCCGTTTGGCTTGCCTTGGGTGAAGGGCGAGGCGGCGAACAGGGCGGTCGCCAGCGGCTGCAGTTTCATGCCGAGCTGCATCTTGCGGCGCATGTCGGCTTCTGACGAAAAGTCGAGGTTCACCTGGATCGTACAGGTCCGGTACATCATGTCGAGGCCCTGACTGCCGACCTTCGGCATGTACCGGGTCATGATGTCGTAGCGGGACTTTGGCATTCTCGGTGTTTCTGCCAGCGACCATGCCGGGCTGCCGCCCATGCCGAGAAACCGGATGCCGAGCGGCTCGGCGATTTCCTGCAATTGCGCCAGATGCGCATTTGATTCGCGGCAGGTCTGGTGAATGGTTTCCAGAGGTGCCCCCGAAAGCTCGAACTGTCCGCCCGGCTCCAGGCTGATGGCACCTGCGCCAGTTGGCTCCACCAGTCCGATGATCTTGCCTGCGTCGATGATCGGTTCCCAGCCGAGCATCATCGCCATGCCTTCAAGAAGTGCCTTGATAGAGCGCTCACCTTCATAGGGCACAGGCTCGTGTGATGCCTTGAAGAACACGAATTTCTCGTGCTCGGTGCCTATGCGCCAGTTTTCCTGCGGTTTGCAGCCTGCAGCCATCCAGCCGGCCAGATCGTCAACCGAGCTGATCGGGGTGTCGTCGGTGGTGTCGCGCGCCATGGCTGGCCCTTTTTCTATCTCGTGAGCGTGGCCTCAAGCCACACATCCTGACGCTGATTGGACCGGAACCGGTCCGCCATGCAAGCGAAAATCCTTGATCGCGGGATCAAAGAAGTTTGATCTGCAGCGGTTGGCTGATCCTACCAGTCGCCGATGGTCATTTGAACAGCCGTCAAGGCGGCCACGGCGGCAGTGTCCGCACGTAAAATACGTGGGCCGAGAGGAATTGAAGTGACAAAGGGGAGGGCAGCCAGCATTTCCCGTTCCCGCTCGGAAAATCCCCCTTCCGGCCCGACCAGCAGGGCCAAGTCCGTCTCGGCAATGTCGTTCAATATGGTGCCCGGGTTGTTGCCGGCCTCGCTTTCATTGCAGAAGATGATCCTGCGTGCTGGTTCCCAGTCCGAAAGCAGAGCCTCGAGCTTCACCGCGTCGCCCAACTGCGGGATGGCCAGGTTGCCGCATTGCTCCGCCGCTTCAAGAATGTTGGCTTCAAGACGTGCTGCGTTCACCTTGTGCAACTGGGTGTGATCTGTGAACACGGGCGTGATCTTGCGAACCCCCATTTCAGTTGCTTTCTGGACAAGATATTCCAGCCGACCAACCTTGAGTGGTGCGAACAGGAAATCGATCCGCGACTGCGGAGCCTGCTCGCGGGTTTGATCGCCGATTTCGAGACTTGCCGATTTCTTCCCTTGCGGACGCAATGTCGCACTGAACTCGCCATCGCGACCATTGAAGACCAGAACCTGCGTACCGTCCTCAAGCCGCAGAACGGTCAGGAGATAGTGGGCCTGCTCCTTGCCAAGGGCCACGAGCTCGCCGGAGGACAGTGGCAGATCCAGAAACAGCCGCTGGAGTTTGTAATTTGCACGCATTCTCGTCTTCTTGCCCAAGCCGTTGTGAAGATCAAGTGTCGGGTATCCACGCGCGGGAGTGAAAAACCGGGCGGTACCCTTGAGATAGTGCACCCAGCGTGGAGAGCGGGGTGGCGAGATAAATCCCGCCGTTATCAAGTGAGCCAACCGTCAGTGGTCCGCCGTATCCCTCAAAAGACCATGGCAGCAGCATTCCCCCGCGCACCGCATGATAAGTGGCGCCTTGCCGGATCATGGCGCCGTCGGGGAGGGATGAAACCGCATTTGAGCCGATCATCCGTTCTGGATCATCGGCGCTCCGTTTTCGCTCACCAGCGAGCATCTTATCCATCACCGGGGCCTTGGGAGGGACGGTCCCGCAACTTCTTCCAAGAGCTTCAGCGAAAAGCACTGCCTCTTTCCTCCGACATTCGAAGCAGGGCCTGTGCCCGGCGGCGAGAGCGGTCACTTCATCCAGAAAGAACAACTCGGTATAACGACCGGGCTGCATGAGCTCTCGCTTCCATCCTTTGAATTCTGTGAGGCAGATAATCCAGGCTCTGCTCTTCTGGGTTCGAACAATTCGTTGATCATCATTGTGCAGCGCGCCGCCACGATTGCCCATGAACTCCCCGCGAGCGGGGGTGAAACAGATCGCACCGCCCGGATCGACCCTGTTTTGCAGACCCACCTCAGCCTGCCCGACGGGTAAGGGCCGCGGCGATGCCTGCCATCATCAACAGTGATCCACCGGTGCGCATCGCCACCTTCATCACCTGCGGACGGCGAATGGTCTGCCGGGCCCCGGCGGCCGCATACGCAAACAGTGCTGCGTTGACTATACCGAGCGCGGTGAAGGTCAGTACATAGGTTGCGGCCTGCGGCGTATAGGGCAGGACGGGATCTATGAATTGCGGCACAAAGGCAACGAAGAACAGGATGCCCTTGGGATTGAGCGCGGTGATCAGGAAGGAATCACGGAAAATGGTGACTGCATGCCCGGGAGCTTCGGGCACGTCGACCTCTGATATCTGCGGAATTTTGACCGGCGCTCGCCACATCTTGTAGCCGATCCATATGAGATAAACCGCGCCGATGAACTTCAGTGCCTGAAACAGCGAGGCCGATGCCGCTAGCAACGCGCCTGCACCGGCGATCGACAGCGATGTCGCCAGCAGGTCACCAAGACCGACGCCCATCACGCTCGCAAACGCGACCTTGCGGCCATGCGCCAGCGCCTGGGTGATGACCATGATGATGGTCGGACCGGGAATGATCAGCAGGATGACGCTGGCCAAAATGAAAGCAGCAAAATGTTCAGGTGAGACGGGCACGGCAAAGGCTCCGGATTTCAGGCAAACAAGAACAGAGCTAGTGCCAAAAAAACCGTATCGTCAACCGTAGGTCTATGTTCCTACTCGACGATAATGACGTGCAGAGCCCGCGGTCCGTGCGCGCCAAGCAAGATGGTCTGTTCGATGTCGCCAGAGCGCGACGGACCGGTGATCAGGTTGAAAGCTCGCGGCATTTCTCCCTTGCCCCGCTCTTTGCGCAACATCGTCCAGACACTCTCCATATCGCCTTTGATGTCGGCAGCCTTGAGCACCACGATATGATGCTCGGGCAGGAAATTGATCGTTGTCGGATTGTCGTGGCCAGACGCCAGCGCCAGCGTTCCGGTTTCCGCAATCCCGGCCATGGCATGGCTGACACCCGCAAGGTCACCGCCATCAGAAGCGCCGTGGCGGATCTCGAGGTTTTTCTCTGTTTCCCATCCCGCCTTCTTCAGGCGCTTGTCAGCACCCATCCGGATTTCAGCTGGCAGGTTCCGTGAACGAAGATATGTAGTGACTTCCTCTGGCACCGCCTTGTAATCGTCGACCCGGGTCAGTGTCGCACCGAATTGGGAAGCCATGGCGCAAAACAGCTCCAGCTGTCCGGCCTTCGGCAAATTGGCTCTGTCGGGGATCACGCCCCTGGGCGCTTCCTCAAGTCGCGCCATGACCGTCTTGCGGCGCTCAGCGTCGGTAGCCGAGACCCGCATCGATGCGCGGATCTTGCCCAGCACCGTATCGCGCGCGCTCATTGTCCGGCCTCCTGTTTCTGCGCTTCACGCTGCGCCCAGGCCTGAAGAAAAGTGCGCCCTTCCGGCGCTGGCAGGTCACGGTAGCGTGTCCAGCCCCCGGCAAAAGGTAGCGAGTGGAAGCGCCGGGAGGTGCCGCCGAACAGCGACAGCAGAGGCATCGCGAATGACGCGCCGAGCCGGTAGAGCTTAGGCCGCTTGGCGAAAAACGCCCAGGCTTTGAGCCCGTAGCGCGCAGTCAAAGGCGTCAGATTTCGCTCGAATTCGCGCTCGCGCCAGTGCCGCATCATCTTTGGCAGCGGGATCCGCATCGGGCACACCGCCTCGCAGCGTCCGCAGAAGGTCGAGGCGTTCGGCAACTGTCCGGTCTCGTCAATGCCGTTGAGCGACGGCGTCAGCACCGCGCCCATCGGGCCGGGATAGACCGAACCATAGGCGTGCCCGCCGACAGCGTGATAGACCGGGCAATGGTTCATGCAGGCGCCGCAGCGGATGCAGCGAAGCATATCCTGATACTCTGTGCCGAGCATGGCCGAACGGCCATTATCCAGAAGCACCACGTGATATTCTGCAGGGCCGTCCGGATCTTCCGGCCGCTTCGGGCCCGTGGAAAACGTTGTGTAGACGCTCATATCCTGCCCGGTCGCGGAGCGCGCCAGCACGCGCAGAATCTGCGATGTGTCTTCAAGCGTCGGAACGATCTTCTCGATCGAGGCGACGACAACGTGCACCTTGCCGAGTGTCTGCGTCAGGTCGCCATTGCCTTCATTGGTCACGATCACCGACGTGCCGGTTTCGGCGATCAGGAAATTGGCGCCGGTGATGCCAACATCCGCTGCAAAATAGCGCTGGCGCAGGACTTCGCGCGCCTCGCTGAGCAAGGACACCGGTTCACTCAGGTCCCGGCCTTCCGGCAGATGCGTGTGCACCCTGCGAAAATCGCTTTCGACCTGCTCCTTGTTGAGGTGAACTGCCGGCGCGATGATATGGCTCGGATGTTCGCCGCGGAGCTGGATGATGTATTCGCCCAGATCCGTTTCCACCGGCTCGATGCCGTTGGCCGAAAGGTGATCGTTCAGCGCGATCTCCTCGGTGATCATCGACTTGCCCTTGGTGACTGTGCGGGCATTGGCTTTCTTGCAGATATCGAGCACGATCCGACGCGCATCTTCCGCCGTTTCGGCCCAATGCACGATTCCCCCGGCGGCAGTGACCTTACGCTCGTATTCCTCAAGGTACAGGTCGAGATGCGCGAGAACATGGTTCTTGATGTCGCGGGCGTTGTCGCGAAGTGCATCGAATTCCGGCAGGGCGTCCGCAGCCTTCTGGCGCTTGCCGATGAAGCCTTTCTCGACATTGCCGAGCGCCTTTTGCAACTGCGCGTCAATCAGTGCCTTGGATGCGTTGGCCTTGAATTTGTTGGCGGTGAGTTCCATCGGTTGTCTCCTGTTCCGCCTATTTGCCGGAGCCGGCGATCGGCGGCTGGCTGGTCATCCCGGCGAGCACCTCGGCGACATGGCGAACCTCGACGTCTGATCCCTGGCGCTTGAGTTTGCCGGCCATGTTCATCAGGCAACCAAGATCGCCAGCCAGCAGCATGTCAGCGCCGGACGTATCTATGTTGCCGACCTTCTTCGTCACGATGGCGTTGGAGATCTCCGAGTACTTCACGCAGAAGGTGCCACCAAACCCGCAACAGACATCCGAATCCTTCATTTCGTGAACTTCAACGCCGCTGACATTGCCCAGCAGCTTGCGCGGCTGCTCTTTGATACCAAGCTCGCGCAAGCCCGAACAGGAATCGTGATAGGTGATCTTGGCTTCGAGCGCTGCTCCGGTGCTGCGCACCATCATCACGTCGGTCAGAAACGAAATCAGCTCGTGGCATTTGCTGGAAAACGCCTTGGCCCGGTCTTCCCAGGCCGCGTCACCCTCAAACAGGCCGGGATAGTGCTTCCGCAGCATCGAGGCACATGAGCCGGACGGCGCGACGATGAAGTCAAACCCCTCGAACGCTTCGATCACCTGTTCGGCGATCTCGCGTGTGTCTGCCCTGTCGCCGGTGTTGTAGGCGGGCTGCCCGCAACAGGTCTGTGCCACCGGCACATGCACCTCACATCCGGCATCTTGCAGCAGCTTGACGCTGGCAAAACCGACCGATGGCCGGAAGAGATCGACCAGGCAGGTCGCAAAAAGTCCCACACGCGGCTGCCGGGCAGCCTTCGTTTCGCTTGACGTCACTCTGCCGCCTCCGATTGTTTCTGTTTGGTTGTTTTGGTGGCATGCGAGAGCTCGGGCGCGCGCTGTTGCAAACGCAGTTTTGACACCCGCTCCCAGTCGCCCGAGCGCTCCGCGTCTTTCATTGCCCTTGAGACAAAGTCGATATGGGCCTGGGCAGCGCGCCGCGCCGCGTCAGGGTTGGCGGCCATGACCGCTTCGTAGATGGCAACATGTTGCGCCAGCAACTGGTCGCGCGCGCCGGGCAGATTGTAGACCAGCGCACGATTGTAGAACACGCCCTCAGCCAGCAGCCTGTAGCAGGACCTGAGCGTATGCAGCAGAATGATGTTGTGTGCACATTCGCCTATGGCGTTGTGGAACTCGACATCAATTTCCGCTTCTTCCTCGAAGTCGTCCTTCTGGTGAGCGGCCTTCATCGACGTGATGATGCGGGTCAGAAGAGACTTGTCGTCATCAGTGGCCCGCCGCGCCGCAAACTCGGCGGCAATGCCTTCGATTTCGCGTCGGTATTCGAGATAATCCAGCGTCGCTTTCTGATGTCGTGCGATCAGCTCCATCACCGGCCGGGTGAACACCTGACCGATGACGTCGGCAACAAAGGTTCCTCCGCCATGCTGCGTGTTGAGCAGGCCACGGCCCTCGAGAACCTTGAGTGCTTCGCGCAGGATCGGTCGGGAGACATCGAACTGCTTGGCCAGTTCGCGCTCGCCCGGAAGCCGGTCGCCAACCCGCAAAATGCCCTCGAGCACAAGGATCTCTATCTGATGAACCACTTCATCAGCTGTTCGGCTGTGCTCTATCCGTGCAAATATGTCCGTGGCCATTGCCGCTTCCCGCTGAGTGCTGAAATAAAGAGTATCAAGGGTCGGGAAAGGTGGTCAATATTTTTATCCACTTTGCGGCAAGTTTCGTGCTGCTGCAGGGTTTATACGCCCCTTCACGCCATCTGTATCTCTTGCCCGTCGACTGCGTGTAAACGTCTGTCGTGTCTGTTCCCTTCGACGGTCCTTACGTTTCTGGCTGACTGCCCCGATGCCGCAGGATGAAGCCAGAAGGTTGCGACTTGGCGCTCACCCCTGGGTTTCCTGAGAGTCCCAGTATGGCGTCGGGCCATAAAGTTCAGCCAGATAATCGATGAACAGGCGAACCTTGGCAGGAAGAAACCGGCGGCTGGCGTAAACAGCATGAATAGCCACATTGCGCGAGCCTTCATAGGCGGGAAGCACCTGAACCAGCCTTCCATTGCTCAGTTCAGTGCCGATGTCCCATGTCGATCGCAGCGCTATACCGATGCCGCCGATGACTGCTTCGCGAACCACTTCGCTTGAATTGGTTTGCAGCGGCCCGAGCGGACGGTGAATCATCTGGCCGTGCGGGCCTTCAAGCTTCCACGAGTCATTGTTGTGTGGCGCCAGGCAGATGTGGCGGTCAAGATCTGCGATACTCTCCGGTTTCCCGTGGCGCTTCAGATAATCCGGCGAAGCCACCAAAACACGACGAACAGGCGCTAGTTTTCTAGCCACCAGGCTGGAATCACTTAATTCGGCGATCCGTATGGCGAGATCGTAGCCATCTCCGACAATATCGACGAATTCATCACGCAACATCAGATTGACGCCGAGATCCGGATTTGCCTGCATGAAGGTGTTGATGTGCGGTGCGATGTGCATGCGTCCGAAGGAGGTGGGTGCCGACACTTTCAGCACACCATGCGCCAGCGCTGAGCGGCGAGAAACAAATGCCTCCGCCTCTTCAATGCCGGCGAGGATCGCCACAACACGCTCGTAAAAGCCTTGCCCGGCCTCGGTTAGGGAGATCTGCCGGGTCGTGCGCTGCATGAGTCGCGTCCCGAGCCGATCTTCGAGCCGCCGAAGCCGCTTTGACACCACTGCAGGAGACAACCCCAACTCGCGACCGGCAGCAGACATGGATCCTGCTGACACGACGCGGGCAAAAATCTCCAAGTCCCCCAAGTTGTTCATGCTGGGTCTTCTCTCCCTTGGCCGATAGGCTTATCTTCTATACGCAGGCAATGTCGCTGCGGATCATATTTGCTGAATCTGGCTGTAAGGTCCAACGCACCAAGTCCGGGATGTTTCCATGTGGCCATCTGAGCGGCATTGCCGAACACAAGATTGAGTGGTAAATAAAAAATACCAGTTTCGACGTAGTCGACGTGCTACTGTTGCGATTTCGAGATGCGAGGGAGGAAGCCATGTCGGATTTGATTGCGTTTTTGGAGCCTGATCGTGCGGTGATGGATCGCCGTCCTGCAATCATTGCCGAGCTTGCCCGATTGTTGCCGGAAAGCTGCCTGATCACCGAAGAGCGGGAACTTGTACCGTTTGATACGGATGCCTTTGTATCCTACCGGCGTATGCCGCTGGCTGTTGTTTTGCCCGAGACCACTGCGCAGGTCGCAGCCGTTCTCAAATACTGCAACGACAACGCCATTCCGGTCATACCGCGTGGTGCAGGTACATCCCTCTCCGGTGGCGCGATCCCGCAGGAAGATGCCATTGTCATTGGCGTTTCCAAGATGAACCGGATCATCGAGGTCGATTTCCCAAACCGCGCGGCTGTTGTTCAGGCAGGCGTGACCAATATTTCGATCAGCCAGGCGGTTGAGGCGGATGGCTTCTTCTATGCCCCTGATCCCAGCTCGCAACTTGCCTGCACCATTGGCGGCAATATCGGCATGAACTCGGGTGGCGCGCATTGCCTGAAATACGGCGTGACCACCAACAATCTGCTGGGCGTCAAGATGGTCATGTTCGATGGCTCCATCGTCGAAATCGGCGGCAAGGCGCTAGATGCTGCGGGCTATGATCTACTCGGTCTGATCTGCGGCTCGGAGGGACAATTGGGCATCGTCACCGAGGCAACAGTCAGGCTGATTGCGAAACCTGAGGGTGCGCGCCCGGTTCTGTTCGGCTTTGAAAGTTCTGTTGCCGCCGGATCGTGTGTCACCGATATCATCGGATCGGGCATCATTCCTGTCGCCATCGAGTTCATGGACAAGCCGGCAATCGAGATCTGCGAAGCCTTTGCCCAGGCTGGTTACCCCATGGATGTCGAAGCCTTGCTCATTGTCGAGGTTGAGGGATCCGATGCAGAGATGGATGCCATGCTTGAACGCATCATCGAGATCGCGCGCAAGCACGGCGTCAAGACCATCAGGGAAAGCCAGTCCGCAACCGAAGCAGCGCTGATCTGGAAGGGGCGCAAATCGGCCTTCGGTGCCACCGGGCGCATTGCTGATTACATATGCATGGATGGCACAGTGCCGCTCGGGCAATTGTCCTATGTGCTCGAAAAAACCAGCGAGATTATCAATCGCTACGGATTGCGCGTCGCCAACGTGTTTCATGCCGGTGACGGCAACATGCACCCGCTCATTCTTTTCGATGCCAACGATCCTGGGGAAAGTCTCAAAGCGGAGATGGCCGGCAACGACATTCTCAAGCTCTGCGTCGACGCTGGCGGGTGCCTGACCGGCGAGCATGGCGTTGGCATCGAAAAACGGGATCTGATGCGGCATCAGTATTCTGATGCGGATCTTGCCCAGCAGATGCGGGTGCGCGCCGCCTTCGATCCGAAATGGATCCTCAACCCGTCCAAGGTGTTTCCGCTGGATCGCCGAAACGGCAGTCAACCAGGCAACCAGAGTGCGGGTGATGAAGGCAGGACAGCAGCATGAGTGCGGCGGATATCCAGTATCCCGAAACTGAAGACGAAGTCGCACGTATTGTCACTGACGCAAACGCGGCCAAACGGTCGATAGAGGTCAGGGGCGGTGGCACCAAGCTGGGCCTTGGACGACCGGTGCAATCCGCCTCGACGCTGTCGGTGGCAAAGCTCACCGGGATCACCAATTACGATCCGTCCGAACTGGTGATGGCGGCACGCGCCGGCACGCCGCTTTCCGAGATCGAAGCGGCACTGGCTGCCAACAACCAGATGCTGACCTTTGAGCCGATGGATCATCGCCCGCTTCTGGGCGCAACGGGTGAGCCGACAATCGGCGGCGTCTTTGCAGGAAACGTTTCCGGTCCGCGGCGTATTTTGGCGGGCGCTGCGCGCGACAATCTGCTCGGTGTCCGCTTCGTCAACGGATCCGGCGAGATCGTCAAAAGCGGCGGGCGGGTGATGAAGAATGTCACCGGGCTGGATCTCGTCAAGTTGCTGGCCGGTTCCTGGGGTACGCTGGGTGTGATGTGCGAAGTCATCTTCAAGGTGCTGCCGAGACCGGAAACTGCCGTTACCGTCGCTGTCGCCGGGCTCAATGATGCGCAAGCCGCCGAAGCCATGGCTGCAGCACTGGCAATGTCGGTTGAAGTGTCCGGGGCAGCGCATCTGCCGGAAAGCGTCATTCACAAGTTCGCGGGTGGCGGCCTCAAGGGTGGACCGGCAACCGTTCTAAGGCTTGAGGGGCTCGCGCCTTCTGTTGAGGTGCGCACCGAGAAGCTGATCGCGGAAATGAGCCGCCGTGGTGCGGTTTCCGTGCTTGAAGGTGAAGTGTCAGTCGATCTCTGGCGCGATGTTCGCGATGTGGCCCCCTTCGCCGACGGAACCATGAAACCCGTCTGGCGCGTATCCGTGGCACCCTCCGCAGGGCATCAGCTGGTTGCCGCATTGCGGCTCAAGACCGGCGTCGACGCCTTTTATGACTGGCAGGGTGGTCTGGTCTGGTTGCGCATGGAAGCCGATCCGGAAGCTGATCTTGTGCGCCAATACATCAAGGTGCTTGGTGGTGGCCACGCGACGCTGGTGCGGGCCGATGCCGCAACGCGCGCGTCAGTCCCCGTGTTCGAGCCGCAGCCCAAACCGCTGGAAGCCCTGGCGCGCCGCATCAAGGACCAGTTCGACCCCAAAGGCGTGCTCAACCCCGGACGGATGACCGAAACCATGTGAACAGGTTTTGGGCCTGCCTTTCCCGGATAGGCGGCAGACTGACATACACTTGAGGAATTCTCGACATGCAGACCAATTTCACCGCCGAGCAACTCACCGATCCCGGTGTCGCCGAATCCGAAAAGATCCTCAGGAAATGCGTGCATTGCGGCTTCTGCACGGCCACGTGCCCGACCTATGTGACCCTCGGCAACGAGCTCGACAGCCCGCGCGGCCGGATCTACCTCATCAAGGACATGCTGGAGAACAACCGCCCGGCAGATAAGCAGGTTGTGACCCACATCGACCGCTGCCTCTCATGCCTTGCCTGCATGACCACCTGTCCGTCCGGCGTCAACTACATGCATTTGGTCGATCATGCCCGCGCCCATATAGAGAAGACCTACAAGCGGCCCTTGATGAACCGCATCACCCGCGGGCTGCTGGCTATGGTGCTTCCATATCCGGGGCGCTTCCGAGCCTCGCTCTATGCTGCACGGCTTGGCCGGCCCTTCGCACCTTTGTTCCGGGCATTGCCGGGCATGAAGCCGATGGCCGCGATGCTGGAGCTGGCTCCGGCGTCAGTCCCGGAACCCTCGAAATTCGCCAGGCCCGCAACACATGCCGGCGTGGGCGCGAAACGCGGCCGCGTCGCCATCCTCACCGGCTGCGCGCAACCGGTGCTCAAGCCTGGCATCAACGAGGCGACCATCCGGTTGTTGAACCGCGTCGGCATTGAGGTGGTAGTGCCCGAAGGCGAGGGCTGTTGCGGCGCGCTCGTGCACCATATGGGCCGTGAGCATGATGCGCTGGATGCGGCACGCAAGAATGTCGACGCCTGGACGCGGGCAATCGACAATGGCGGCCTCGACGCCATCATCATCACGGCCTCGGGCTGCGGCACCACCATCAAGGATTATGGCTACATGCTGCGCGAGGATAGCGCCTATGCCGAGAAGGCCGCGCGTATTTCGGCACTCGCCAAGGATGTCACCGAATATCTCGCAGGCATCGAAATGCCGGAACCGGTAAACGGCGCAAATCTGGTTGTAGCCTATCACTCGGCCTGTTCCATGCAGCACGGTCAGAAGATCACCGTTCAGCCCAAGGCGCTGCTCAAGGCTGCCGGTTTCACCGTCAAGGATCCGCCCGAAGGTCACCTGTGCTGCGGTTCGGCCGGCACTTACAACATCATGCAGCCCGAAATCGCCCGGACGCTGCGCGACCGCAAGGTCAGGAACATCGAGCGGACAAAGCCGGATCTGATCGCCACCGGCAACATTGGTTGCATGACCCAGATCGCCGGCGGGACAGATATTCCGATCATCCACACGGTGGAATTGCTCGATTGGATCTATGGCGGCGAGAAGCCTGCAGGCCTGCCCGTGGCCAAGACCGCAAAAATGGAAGCGGCGGAATAGGGTTTTCGGCCAAGGTTCTTTCAATCAGAAAAAAGGCGGGATCCGGAAGATGCCGCCTCTTTGTTGAGCTGTGATTTTCGTTCGAACCGGCCTCAGCCGCCGCCGAACAAAGTGCCGAGGAAATCCATGCCCCGATCGGTGTAAACCCTCTCGGCGCCCTTTCCGTTGGGGCCGATGACAATCACCTTGGAGCCGACATCAGCGCGGCTGTAGAGGTGCTCGACATCCTTGTTCATCATCCGGATGCAGCCCGATGACATGTTCTGGCCGATGGTCCATGGCTGATTGGTGCCGTGGATACGGAAGATGGTATCGCGTCCGCCCTTGTAGAGATACATGGCGCGAGCCCCGAGCGGGTTGTTCGGCCCGCCTTTCACATAGGTGGGAATATTCCGGCCTTTGCGGCGTTCGCGCGCGATCATGGTGGCCGGTGGCCGCCAGTCTGGCCATTCGGCTTTCCGCCCCACCTTCACTGTCCCCGACCAGCCGAAGCCCTCGCGACCGACGCCGACGCCATAGCGCGTGGCGCGGTCCTTGCCCTCGACATAGTAGAGATATTTCGTGCTGGTATCGATGATGATGGTGCCGGGCTTCTCGTCAGTCTTGAGCCTGACTTTCTTCCGCATGAACTCCGGCTTTGGTTTTTTCGATTGTGCGACTTTCACAACCGGCATTGCTGTCTCTGTGACAGCCGGTGCGGCCGAACGCGGCATCGCCGATGCATCCGTCAGTGCAGGCGCAAGCAAGAGCGCAAGTCCGCTGGCGGCAACGACAGCGAATCGCGTTGAAATTCGTTTAAGTGTCATGGGTTCCCCTCGTTCTTTTTCTGGCAGCCAATATCAAGGGTACCATCGATTTCCCGCTGATCAAGCTTGTCCTAAAGTTAAACTGAGTTCGGTTTGTTGATCAGAGCACTAAAAAGCCCGGCGCAGACGTGGAGCCGGCCGGGCTTGTTATGTGGCTGCAAGTCAACCTGTGATTACATTACGATAACCTTGGCGCCTACTTGTGCGCGCTCGTAAAGCTCGGTCACATCCTCGTTCCGCATCCGGATACAGCCGGACGAAACAGCCTTGCCGATGGTCCAGGGCTGGTTGGTGCCGTGAATCCGGTAGAGCGTGGAGCCGAGATAAAGCGCCCGCGCGCCGAGCGGGTTTTCGGGCCCGCCGACCATGTGAACCGGCAGGATTCGGCCTTCCTTCTCGCGCACGCGTTTGATCATCTCTGCCGGCGGACGCCAGTCCGGCCATTCGGCCTTGCGGGAGATTTTCTCTGTGCCGCTCCAGGCATGGCCTTCCTTGCCAACGCCAACGCCGTAGCGGCGAGCCTGGCCATCGCTCAGGACGAAATACAGGTAGCGTTCGCTGGTGTTGATGATGATCGTTCCCGGCTTCTGGTTGCCGTCATAGAACACAGTCTGCGGCAGGAACCGCTCATCGAGCTGCCTGCTGGGCGCTGGTTTCACCCGCGGTGCGGCCAGCGATACATTTGTCACCTGGCGGGTTTGAGAACGCGTCAACTGGCGGGACTGGGAGCGCAGCATGCGCGGCTGTGCAGCAACGGAGCGCACGGTGCGTGGCTGTGTCCGGTAGACAACACCGCCGCGCGGCGCGGCCTGGCCGCTGAGTTGCATGACCCAGGGGGCGGAGAGATCCGGGCTCAGCACCACGGGTGGGAGCTGCCCGTAACGGTCACCGGCAACGGCCGGATTGGAAAATGCGGCGAGGCTCAACGCCACGCCTGACATGAGAAGGAGAGCAAGTTGTTTCATCGGACGCACCAAATACCTTTCGTCTGATCACGACAGATCTGTCGCCGGACTACGCCGATGGATCTGTCTTCCTGCATCCATGCTGGGGCAGCGGTGGAATCAATTGGTGAATCCGCATCAATAAAAAGCCGGTTTGAGCGGAAAGCTCTTCTTAGGGTTATCGCTGTCTTGCCAAACGCGGTGAACGTCCGCTTAATTGGCCGCGATTCCCGATTAACCATGACGACGAGCGGTTCCATGGCGCATGACAACGGCCTGATCACCGGCGATGACGGCCACACGCGCTGCTTCTGGCCAGGCACTCTTCCCGACTATCTGGCCTATCATGACGCCGAATGGGGCCGGCCGGTGACGGACGACATCCGGCTGTTCGAGAAGATCTGCCTCGAAGGATTTCAGTCTGGCCTGTCCTGGCTGACGATCCTGCGCAAACGCGAGAATTTCCGTGCCGGGTTTGCCGGTTTCGATTTTCGCAAGGTCGCACTTTTTGGTGACGTGGACATCGAGCGGCTGGTTGCCGACAAGGGTATCATCCGCCATCGCGGCAAGATTGTCTCGACCATCAACAATGCCAACCGCGCCATCGAGATGGTCGAAGAGTTCGGCTCGCTTGCAGCCTATTTCTGGCGCCACGAACCGGGTCCGGATGAGCGGCCCGAAACGGTAGACTACGATACCCTGAGGGCAAATCCGACCACTGCGGTCTCCACCCGCATCTCCAAGGATCTCAAGAAACGCGGCTGGAGCTTTGTTGGCCCGACGACAGTCTACGCCTTCATGCAGGCCATGGGGCTGGTCAATGATCACCTTGAGGGTTGCTGTTGCCGGCAAGAGGTAGAGACCTTGCGCAATGCTCTGGTACGACCGGCATGACGCCCGAGAACCTCAAGGCGCTGATCCATGAGGTTGCGGCAGGGACGCCGGAGATCGGCCCGCTCGAGGAAAGCCTCAAATGGGGCGAGCAGAGTTTCACACCGCAAAAGCGCAACATTGGCAGTTCGGTGAGAATCCAGCCGCGCGGGGACGGTGGTGCGGCCCTGATGTTCATCTGCCATACCAATCTGGTCGAGGAGTTTCGCGCACTCTATCCGGATGCGCTGACATACGAAGGCAACCGGGCGATCGTTCTGGATTCGGGCAACACGGTTGACCACGATGCGCTGTCGCATTGCATCGGTCTGGCGCTCACCTACAAGCTGCGCAAGAAGCGCAAATCGAACTGAGATCAGATCCGCCGCTGCTTGGCCGTGATCGCCAGGGCCACGCCGCCAAGAATAAGCAGTGACGAAACAATCAGCCTGAGCGTCCAGTCCTCACCTAGCAACAGTGTTCCCCCGGTTGCCGCAATAACCGGCACCGTCAGCTGCACGATCGCGCCCTGGGTTGCGCCGATCTGCCTGAGCACCCGGTACCAGAGCGCATAGCCAAGGCCGGAGGTGACAGCGCCCGAGACGACGGCCAGCAGGAGCCCCCTTGAACTGGCGTGCATTGGCATCTGTAAAATGAAGACCAGGCCAACCAGCGCCGCCACAAACGCCACCGAGCGCAGGAAATTGTCAGCCGTCGCCTTCAGCGGATCAGGCAAACCACGACCGCGAAGTGAATAGATGCCCCACGCGAACCCCGACAAGGCCATCAGCGCTGCCGCGAACGGATCGGGCGCCGACAGGCCGGGCGAAACCAGCCAGATGAAGGCGCCGAATGCGACGATCAGGCCGAGCCATTCAAGTGGGGAAGGCCGGTCGCCCTCTTTCAGGCCCCATCCAATCATCGTGGCCTGCACGCAGGCAAACAGGATCAGCGCGCCAGCGCCGATGTCCAGGAACCTGACCGTGGTAGCGCGCTGCCACCACGCCGGTCGGTGAGCGCCACGAGTGCTGCCAGCATGATCGCGCCACTGACCAGCCGCACCGCCGAGTAGCTTGCAGCATCGATAAGCGGCGTCTCGCCGGATCCGATCGCCATCCGTCCAAGCACCGAATTGGCGGCGAACGCGATCATGGTCAGAATTGTGATCAGAACCAGGCGCAAAACAGGACCGCTTTCTTAAAATGGGGCGGGGAGGGCGAAGACACTACCTATCGCCCGCTTGACGCCGCCTGTCGATCACGGCTGTCGATTTCCACAGTCTCGCCACTGCAATGGCGGGGCAAATTCTTCTGAACGTGATGTGAACCAACCGGTCAGCGGGCGTTCAACCTTGGCGCGATAGCTGTCTTTCATTGAATGAAACCAACATTGAAAAGGGAAGACAATGTCCAAGACAAAAATCATTTCATCCGCCATTCTCGCCACAGCTGTTCTTGCGACAGGTCTGGCCTTGCCAACTGCCGCTTCGGCCAAGGACTGGGTCGAGAAGGTAGAGGTCACCCGCGACGGGATCGACTTCAAACCAATCGAGGTCTCGGCCAACAAGAATGGCTACACTGGCATCAAGTCCAAGAACCACAAATTCCTTCTGGGTCTCTATGCGCGTGCCACCAGTGGCGAGCGCATCGTCGCCATGAAGGTCGGCGCGTCCGGAGGTGTGAAGTATTTCGAAAGCGACGACAATCGGTGGACCCAGGATTTCTCCAACCGCGATGTCGGTGCCGGCAGCAAGAGGACTGTATCGATCCATTACGATGCGACATTGCCAATCAACAAGATCTACTGGTTCGGCCCCAATCCGAAACAGGCCTGCGATATCAATCTCAAGAGAATGATGCAGAAGGGTGCCAAAAAGCACCAGGTGCTTAATCAGCCGCAGGAGATCAGGGCATATGCCTATTTCGAGCTCGACGCAGTGGCGGCGCGCAAGAACAAGGCCGCAAAAGGCTGGAACATGTACAACACCACCAATCAGCGGGATGGCTACAATTACGAGGTCCGCGTGATCTGCAATGCATCCGGCGCCAAGGTCGGCAGCTGAGTGCGGGTCGAAGGTAATCTCGAAGTGCGAAATCCCACAACCGGCGCGCTCCGTGCGCGCCGGTTGTGGGCGTCATGCTTCAGCAGGAATGCAAGAAATGACTCATTTGGATAGGATTGTTCCAGTCAACGTCAGTTGACCGGAACCAAAAAACGCTCACAGCGTTACATAAGTGAAGGGACAATTCTGACCCAACATGAGGATTGCGGAATGCTGAAGATACTTATGAAGAGCATGATATCGGCCTCTTTCTGCCTTGCGGCGCTTGTGCCTGCAGGTGCTGAGCCACTGGACGTCCCCAACCAGGGCATCGGGGTTCACGGCGGATACTATCAGGATGATGTCCGCCACAACAGACGCGGCTTTTACCACCACAACAAGCGTGGCTATTACAACGGCCATCGTGGCTATCGCCAGCAGCGCCGCGGCTATCGCGAGTACAACGGCTATTGGTTCCCACCATCAGCCTTTTCCTTCGGTGTCATCATCGGCGGACAGAACCGCGGCTTTTCCAACGTGCGCCCGGGCTACACCAACCCGCAGCATGTGCGCTGGTGCGAGAGCCAATACCGCTCCTACCGTGCACGGGACAATTCGTTCCAGCCCTACCATGGCCCGCGTCGTCAATGCAGCTCGCCTTTCTATTCGGCGAGGTAACAGCCTCCAAGCCGTGGTCGAGCTGATTTTTCGCCTCGACCCAGGCTTGCCCCACCCAAGCCTTGCAGCAAAAGGGCCTGTCGGTTAGGAGAAGCGCAACAAACGTTTCTCTTTTCGCAGGCCCTTTTTCATGTCCGACAAGAAGCAAAAGAAGCCCCAGAAACTCAAGGCCCGTCTGGCGCGCGGTTTTCCCGACCGCTCGTCGTCCGATATCCGCGCGACCGATCAGATGATGGCCAAGATCAAGCTGGTCTATGAGCGCTTTGGCTTTGAGCCGGTGGAAACGCCCTTTGTCGAATACACCGATGCGCTGGGCAAGTTCCTGCCAGACCAGGACCGGCCCAACGAGGGCGTGTTCTCATTTCAGGATGATGACGATCAGTGGCTCTCGCTGCGCTATGACCTGACTGCGCCGCTTGCGCGTCACGTGGCGGAGAACTTCAACGACATCCAGCTGCCCTACCGCACCTATCGCGCCGGCTGGGTGTTCCGCAATGAAAAACCCGGTCCCGGCCGTTTCCGCCAGTTCATGCAATTCGACGCCGACATCGTCGGCGCGCCGGGCGTCCAGGCCGATGCTGAAATGTGCATGATGATGGCCGACACCATGGAAGCGCTGGGCATTGAGCGCGGCGACTATGTGATCCGGGTGAACAACCGCAAGGTGCTGGATGGTGTCATGGAAGCCATCGGCGTCACTGAGGCTTCCCAGAAGCTTGCAGTGCTGCGCGCCATCGATACGCTTGACAAATTTGGTACTAAGGGGGTGCTAGAGCGATTAGGAAAAGGTCGGTGGGATGGAGGCAGCGAAGGCGAGGGTGACTTCACGCCAGGCGCCGGGTTAAACGAAGAGCAGTCAGATCGCCTCATTAAATTCTTAACGATGCAGGCGGTAGAACAAGCGGGAGCGGAGCTATTTGCCTACAAGAAGCCTAACAAGAGCGACAGAGAAGTTAGTGATTTCGCTAATGATGTGCTCAGCTATTTCGCATCGAAATCTGATGTATGCAGCGAAGGTTTTGAAGAACTCCGCGCGATAGACGCACTCACTACTGCTGCCGGCTACGGTCAAGACCGCATCAAGATCGACACCTCCGTCGTCCGCGGCCTCGAATATTACACCGGCCCGGTCTTTGAAGCTGAACTCCTCTTCGACGTCACCAACGAGAAGGGCCAGAAGGTCCAGTTCGGCTCAGTCGGCGGCGGCGGTCGCTATGATGGCCTCGTGTCGCGCTTCATGGGCCAGCCTGTGCCCGCCACCGGATTTTCCATCGGTGTGTCGCGCCTGATGACGGCGCTCAAGAACCTCGGCAAGCTCTCGGGCGATGTGGCCAACGGCCCGATCCTCATTACCATCATGGACCGCGATCGCATCGGTGATTACGCCAAAATGGCGCAGGAACTGCGCGTTGCGCTCAACCCGCTCGATGAAAACAACCAGCCGCTCGGCCCGACCATTCCGGTCGAGCTGTTCCAGGGAAATCCCAAGGATTTCCCCAAGCAGCTGCGCTATGCCGACCGCCGCGGTTCACCCATCGCCATCATCCAGGGCGGCAATGAGAAGCAAGAGGGCAAGCTCATCGTCAAGGATCTGATCGAGGGCAAGCGCATCGCCGAAACCATCACTGACAACGCCGAATGGCGTGAAGCCAAGGCCGGCGAACACCTGGTCGATGAGGGCGATCTCGTTGTCACCGTCAAACGGATCCTGGCCGAACAGGCTTCTGATGCTGCAATTGACGCCGCCGTCGGCGCTGACGACCGGCAGGGCTGAGAGACCATCATGCTTCAAGTCGGACTTCCAGGCTTTGCCGGCGATCTCGCCCGTTCGCTTGATGCGTTGAATGCACCGCGTGTCGACATCCCGGTGATTCAGCCGGCCGAGCCGTTTCTGGACATGGCCGGGGAGGATCTGCGTCGCCGTATCTTCCTCACTGAAAGCGAGACCGGCGAGAGCCTTTGCCTCAGGCCGGAATTCACCATTCCGGTGTGCAGCGCCCACATTGCCGAGAACGTCGCCACGCCGCGCCGCTACTCCTATCTGGGTCAGGTGTTCCGCCAGCGCCGCGAGGGCGGCAACGAGTTTTTCCAGGCTGGCGTCGAGGATCTCGGCGAACCCGATGAAGCTGGCGCCGATGCTCGGGCTCTGTCGGAAGCCCGCGCACTGATCGCAGAGTTCGCGCCCGCTGCAAGCCTGTCGATCATCCTTGGCGACCAGGCGGTGTTCGAGGCCGTTGTCGCAGGCCTTGGTCTGCCCGCAGGCTGGCAAAAGCGGCTCATCCACGCCTTCGGCAACGAGCAGGCGCTCATCGCGATGATTGCCCGCCTGGCCAATCCGGATAGCGCCACTCAGCCCGATCCCTCCGTCGCAGGCTTTCTTGCCAATGGTGATGTTGATGGGCTTGAGGCCCATATTGAGGACGTCATGCAAGCCACCGGCTATTCGACAAATGCCAGCCGGTCGCCCGCCGAAATTGCCGCACGGTTGATTGACAAGCAGGCGCTCGACGCAACCCGGCTGTCTGCCGGATCGCTCGAGGCGCTGAAAGCGTTTCTCGCGCTTGATGTGCCCCTTGATCGTGCGGCCTCCAAGCTGGCTGATTTTGCCCGGGATGCCGGTCTTGATATCAGTGTCGCGCAGCAGGCTTTCGAAGCCCGGCTTAATGCCCTGGCCGAGCGCGGCGAGGATCTGTCTGTCATTCGCTGGCGTGCCGCCTTTGGCCGTCCACTCGATTACTATACGGGCCTCGTCTTCGAGATTTCCGCAAGCGATCACAATCTGGTTCTCGCCGGCGGTGGCCGCTATGACCGGATGATGACCTTGCTCGGCGCAAACGAGCCGATCCCCGCCGTCGGGTTCTCGCTGTGGCTGGACCGGATCGAAACCGTGAGGGCAGGCCGATGACATTGACTGTTGCGCTGCCATCCAAGGGCCGCATGAAAGACGACGCCATCGCCGTTTTCGCCCGTGCCGGGCTGACTGTTTCGGCCATCGGCAATGATCGCAGCTATCGCGGCCGTATCGAAGGCATTGAGGACGTCGAGGTGGCGTTCCTTTCTGCTTCCGAGATCGCACGGGAACTGGGCACCGGAGCGATGGATTTCGGTGTCACCGGCGAGGATCTGGTCCGTGAAAGCCTGGTACGCGCCGATGAGCGGGTGGAAATCACGGCAAGGCTCGGTTTCGGCAATGCCGATGTGGTCGTGGCCGTGCCGGACATCTGGAAGGATGTCGACAGCATGGCCGATCTTGGTGATGTGGCGGCTGATTTCCGGACCCGCCATGGCCGACGGCTGACCATTGCGACCAAATACTGGCGGCTGACCCAGAATTTCTTTTCCACTCGCCACGGTATCCAGCTCTACCGCATCGTGGAAAGTCTGGGCGCCACCGAAGGTGCACCGGCTTCAGGCGCTGCCGACATCATCGTTGACATCACCTCCACCGGCTCGACACTGACCGCCAATCATCTGCGTATCTTGTCAGATGGCGTGATCCTGAGGTCGGAAGCGTGCCTGGTGCGCTCTCGCAAAGCCGAGCACCAATCTGATCCGCGCGTCTCGGCCCTCATTGAGGCGGTTCGCTCCGCGAGCTGAACGCCTGGGATCTTTTGCATAGTCTGAAAAAGAAAAGGCCGCCTCACGAGGAGGCGGCCACGGCGACAGGGGATCGGGAGCCCTGTCAGCCAAGTCAGTCGCAGGATGTCAGATCGGGGGGAACTTTGCCTGCGACTTATTCAGGTTTACGCGGGTCGCGCTCTTTCGGATCACCCTCCCGGTTCCAGTTTCATAAAATATTTTTCACCGGCCCTCAGGGGGGCTTGTGTTCCTGCAGGGTTGAGGCAATGTGCTCACACCCGGGAAAGACCCGGCCTGAACGCGTCCTTCGCATCTCTGCGGCCTTTGATGGCAACGGTTAGAGGCGAACGGCTCCGCCAACCACAAAGCCGCTTCTCCACCGGTTCAGCCTCGTCCCAGGCACCGGGATGATTTTGGATTGTGGGGTTTATCATGGAATTCACCATCGGTTCGATCGTGTTCCTCTCATCAATGCTTCTGCTTGCCATACTGGCCCGGATTGCAGCCGTGAATCCAGCCGCTCCGATCTTGCGCGGTGAAATCATGCCCGCCATGCTGGCTGTCCTCCTTGCAACCGGCGTGACCATCGGCCCGTTGATGATGGCGCTTGGCGGCGAGGGGTATTTCTCATCACGCAGTGTGGAGCTGGCAGCGATCGTGGCGTTCACGATCGTGTCGATCTGGGTCATCACCAAACTCGTCAGCCGCGCCCCGCAAGGGCTGACTGCTTGAACTGACCGCTCTCGGTCGGGTTTGCATTAAGGGCAAAGAAAAACCCGGCGCATGCAGCGCCGGGTAGGGTCTTCTTTATGCGTTGAAGCGGTAGTGCGATTAGTTGCGACGTGCGTCCACCGAGAAGCTGCCTGCGCCGGCAGCTGCCAGTGCCAGGAAACCGCCTGCCATGGCAAGGTTCTTCATGAAGCTTATCATCTGCATCTGGTCATCAGGCTGATAGTGGCCGAGATAACCCGACGCGACACAGAATGCTGCCAGCGCCCATGCTGCATAGCGGGTGAAGAAGCCGACGAGAATGGCAATGCCGCCGAGGATTTCAAGCGCGATTACCAGCCAGACAGTGAGGCCGGGGGCGGGAACGCCCATGCTGGCCATATAACCGGCAGTGCCTTCGACTGCTCCCAGCTTACCGAAGCCGGACATGAGGAAGATGACGCTCATGAGCACGCGGCCGACGAGAAGCTGAATATTGTTGGACATAGGTGGTCTCCTGTTTTCTAAACTGGAGAGACATCTATCTGTAATTGTGCGCCGCGGAAAGGTGAACGTTCATGAACGAATTGTTCACAAAAACCCAACAATAGTCACTGTGTGTTCAAAGGTGTCTTGTCGAGCAGTTTGAATTTTGGAAAAACGAATACGCCGTTGATAGCGCCTTCGCCATCATCTGAAAAATTTGACGATTCCCCGATGCACATTACCGGCAGCTGGCTACCATCCTCATGAACGATCGTGGCCGAGAAGCAAAATGAAGAAGGCCGCATAGCCGCCAGCTCATAGAGCTCCAGCACATGATTGCGGTACTCTTCGTCATAACACTTGACCAGATTGTAAAGCCCGAATTCGCCTTGGTCAGGCAGCTGGTGATGGTCTCTTGCCGACGGCCCCAGCTTGAAAGCACCCGTCGCGAGATTGGCCTCAAATGCCTCGACAAGGCAATATTGAGATATCACGTCGAGATCAGGCATGGCAAAGCCCTGCGACTGAGCGCCAATTCCTGCAATATTGTCTGCCCTAGCAATTTTGAACAATGTTAACCTCGGCAGTGCCTGATGAATTCCAGCATGTCTCTAAGCCCTGAATGTCCGGCTTAAACAACATGCACTGTCCTTTTTTCGTGCAAATCGTATTTTGGTCTTGTCGCGTTTTGGCAGCGCAAGTACCCGCTAATCAGACTTCGTCAACGAATATGGTTGATGAAAGTTTAAGGTAAAGCATTTTGTCAATAAAGCGTTATGCCTCTTTTGGCCAGTTTTTTCGTTTATTTTCAGTGAAATCAAAATCTCGCACTAGTGGCTACGAGTGACCTAATTCGCAACTAGGTCAACTCCCAAAGTTCAAGGGGACTAATTAGGGCCACCCCGAGCAGCAAAAAGGGCGGTTCGAAAACCGCCCTTTTCTTTGGTCACGTTGAATGTGTGAACCGGCATGTAATAAGGCGGATGCCTTATTACATCATGCCGCCCATTCCACCCATTCCGCCCATGTCAGGCATGCCGCCGCCGCCGCCGTTATCCTTCTTCGGGATTTCGGCGATCATGGCTTCGGTGGTTATCAGCAGCGAAGCAACCGAAGCTGCGTTCTGCAGAGCCGTGCGAACAACCTTGACCGGATCAACGATACCCATGGCAATCATGTCGCCATATTCGGAAGTCTGGGCATTGTAGCCCCAGTTTTCCTGGTTCTTTTCGAGGATCTTGCCAACAACGATCGAAGCTTCGTCGCCTGCGTTGGTTGCGATCTGGCGAACCAGTGACTGAAGTGCACGGCGAACGATGTTGATGCCGGCTTCCTGGTCCTGATTTGCACCCTTGACGCTGATCTTCACGGAAGAGCGAAGCAGTGCAGTACCGCCGCCTGCAACGATGCCTTCCTGAACGGCAGCGCGGGTCGCGTTGAGAGCGTCGTCGACGCGGTCCTTGCGTTCCTTGACTTCCGTTTCAGTTGCACCGCCGACGCGGATGATGGCAACGCCACCAGCGAGCTTGGCAAGGCGTTCCTGCAGCTTTTCACGATCGTAATCGGAAGAAGTTTCTTCAATCTGAGCCTTGATCTGTGTGATCCGGCCTTCGATTTCCTTCTTCTTGCCAGCGCCATCAACGATGGTGGTGGTTTCCTTGGTGATCGAAACCTTCTTGGCGCGGCCCAGCATTTCGAGGGTCACGTTTTCCAGCTTGATGCCGATATCTTCGGAAATCACCTGGCCGCCGGTCAGGATGGCGATGTCTTCGAGCATTGCCTTGCGGCGATCGCCGAAGCCAGGAGCCTTGACGGCAGCGATCTTCAGGCCGCCACGCAGCTTGTTGACCACGAGCGTTGCAAGAGCTTCGCCTTCAACGTCTTCCGAGATGATGAGCAGCGGCTTGGAGGTCTGCACCACGGCTTCGAGCACAGGCAGCATGGCCTGAAGGTTCGAAAGCTTCTTCTCATGAAGAAGGATGTAGACGTCGTCGAGTTCGGCAACCATCTTGTCTGGGTTGGTCACGAAGTAAGGCGACAGGTAGCCGCGGTCAAACTGCATGCCTTCAACGACTTCAAGTTCGCTTTCAGCGGTCTTGGCTTCTTCGACGGTGATGACACCCTCGTTGCCGACCTTCTGCATGGCTTCGGCAATGTCCTTGCCGATCTGGCTTTCGCCGTTTGCCGAGATCGTGCCGACCTGTTCGACTTCAGCCGAGGTCTTGATCTTCTTGGCCTTCTTCTGAAGGTCAGCGATGACTTCAGTCACAGCCATGTCGATGCCGCGCTTGAGGTCCATGGGGTTCATGCCGGCAGCAACAGCCTTGCCGCCTTCGCGAACGATCGCCTGGGCCAGCACGGTTGCTGTTGTGGTGCCGTCACCGGCAATGTCATTGGTCTTCGAAGCGACTTCGCGGACCATCTGCGCGCCCATGTTCTCGAACTTGTCTTCCAGTTCGATTTCCTTGGCAACGGTCACGCCGTCCTTGGTGATGCGCGGAGCGCCGAAGGACTTGTCGATGATGACGTTACGGCCTTTCGGGCCGAGTGTTACCTTCACCGCATCGGCGAGGATGTCGACGCCGCGGAGCATTTTCTCGCGGGCAGTACGACCGAATTTTACTTCTTTAGCAGCCATTTAACTTAACTCCCGGGCCTGAGGCCCATCGTGTTGAGGCAGATTGGATTTGTTGAGCAACTGTTCGGCTTAGCCGAGGACGCCCATGATGTCGCTTTCCTTCATGATCAGAAGGTCTTCGCCATCAAGCTTGATTTCGGTGCCGGACCATTTGCCGAACAGCACGCGGTCGCCAGCCTTGACGTCGAGCGGCACGAGCTTGCCGGATTCGTCGCGAATGCCGGAGCCGATAGCGATGATTTCGCCTTCCTGCGGCTTTTCCTTGGCGGTATCCGGAATGATGATCCCGCCTTTTGTTTTTTCTTCGGACTCAACACGACGAACGACAACGCGGTCGTGGAGCGGACGGAACTTGGTTTTTGCCATTGTCTAAATTCCTTGATCGAATGACAGAAGCGGCTGAGGCCCCGAATGGGCCCCATGGAGTTGAAGTTAGCACTCACCTCTGTCGAGTGCTAACGACGCCGAGATAGGG
This sequence comes from Hoeflea sp. AS60, assembly GCF_038900115.1. NCBI lineage: Bacteria > Pseudomonadati > Pseudomonadota > Alphaproteobacteria > Hyphomicrobiales > Rhizobiaceae > Hoeflea > Hoeflea sp. AS60. Next base: position 2,091,866 of record NZ_JBBMQP010000001.1, read on the forward strand.
GTGGCTGGGCCAAGAGTCAATATATTGGGGAACATTCAAGCCGGATGTTTTTGCGCCCGCTCGCCATTTTTCCGGCAGGGACTTGTAATCAGGGGCAAGCTGGGCGACATCGTTGTGCCGAAAGGAACCGTTCGCCCATGGCCCGCAGGATTACCGATCTTGATCAGCTGACCGACAGCGCCGACGTCTTGTTGTGCGACGTATGGGGTGTCATCCATAATGGCGTCAACCCCTTTCCGTTATCTGTCGAAGCGTTGAAGGCGGCCCGCCAACGTGGCCAGACGGTGGTTCTGATCACCAATTCGCCACGGCCGGCCGACGGTGTGATCCGCCAGTTTGAAACCATCGGCGTCGATCCGGACTGCTGGGACGATATTGTCACATCTGGCGATGTCACCCGGCAACTGGTGAAAGAAGCGCCGCGCGCACTCTACTTCCTCGGTCCAGATCGCGATCTTTCGCTGGTTGATGGTCTTGATGTGGATCTGGTTGATCCGGATGCGGCTGCTGCAATTCTTTGCACCGGCCTTTTTGATGATGAAGTCGAGTCTGAAGAGGACTATCGCAGTCTGCTTGAAGGGTTCCGTGCCCGCGGGCTGCCTTTCATATGCGCCAATCCTGACCGTATGGTTGAACGCGGCGATCGCCTGGTGCCTTGCGCGGGAGCCCTGGCTGACCTTTATGTCGAACTCGGCGGGGAAACGCGGATTGCGGGCAAACCGCATGCGCCAATCTATCGTGAGGCAATGGCGCGCGCCCGCGCCATCCGGGGCAGCGCTGATCAGGCGCGCACGCTGGCGATCGGCGATGGCGTGCACACCGATATTCGAGGCGCCCTGGATAACGGGATTGAAGCCCTTTTTATTGCGCGTGGAATACACGCCAGCCACTATCTCAACGGTCGATCGACTGATGGGGCGAGGCTGGAGGCCTTCCTGAGTGAAGAGGGTGTAGCTCCGGCTTACTGGATGGAATGGCTTGCCTGACAAACGTGGGATAAGGACAGAAATGGCGCGGCGATTTCACGATGTCGGGACGTTCGAAGACGAACTGAAGGGCGGTGTTGTGGCGATCGGCAATTTTGACGGCGTTCACCGCGGTCACCAGGCTGTATTGGCGCGCGCCACTGAAATTTCTCAGGCTGTCGGCGTGTCCTCCATCGTGCTGAGTTTTGAGCCACACCCGCGTACTGTTTTCCGCCCCGACCAACCCGTATTTCGCCTGACGCCGGCCCCGATGAAGGCGATGATTTTGGGCCAGCTCGGGTTTGACGCAATCGTCGAGCAACCCTTTGACAAGACATTCTCGTCTCAGAGCGCCGAAGATTTCGTGACCGGAACCCTGTGTGGACGGCTTGGCGTCCATCATGTGGTCACCGGCTACGATTTTCACTTTGGCAAGGGACGCGAAGGCAATCCTGATTACCTCATGAAGGCCGGTGTAAGGCATGGTTTCGGTGTTACGCTTGTTGAGGAATATCAGGATGAAAGCGCCGAAGTCGTATCTTCGAGCCGCATCCGTGAGGCACTGGCAAATGGCGACGTTGCAGAGGCAAACGGATTGCTTGGCTATCGCTACGTGGTCTCGGCAGAGGTGCTGCACGGCCAGAAGCTCGGACGCACGCTGGGTTACCCGACGGCCAACATGGCGCTGCCACCTGAAACAGGCCTGAAACCGGGAATCTATGCGGTGCGTTTCCGCCGCGCCGACGGTTCGCTATACGATGGCGTGGCCAGTTTTGGCCGCCGGCCGACGGTGGCTGAAGATGGCGCGGCGTTGCTGCTTGAAACCTTCCTTTTCGATTTTGCCGGTGATCTTTACGGAGAGACGTGTACGGTTACATTTGTGTCACGACTTCGCGGCGAGGAGAAATTTGATGGCCTCGATGAATTGGTTGCCCAGATGAAGATAGATGAGGCCGAGGCGCGCGCCGTGCTTGGCTCGTTGCAACCGCTGTCGCCGCTGGATTCCAAAATAACATTCGGGGCTGCGGGATGATCGGCGCCAAGCAGCGCCGCATCCTTATAACTGGCGGAAACGCCGGTCTGGGTTTGGCGCTCGCAAAGAAACTGGCACGCCGTCACACACTTCTGCTGTCTGGCCGCAAATCTCAAAACGAGGTTGCGGGCACCTTGCCTGCCGGTGCTGGCTATGTTGTCGCCGATCAGAGCGAGCCGGAAAACTCAGCGCTGGCGCTCGTTAGGGGTATCCGCGACTTTGGCTGGGACGGTCTTGACAACGCGGTGCTCAATGCGGGCATCGGGATTGCAGCAGTTGATGGCGTCGACAGCACCGATGCAATTCGCGAAACGCTCGATGTCAATTTGCTGGCCGCCATCATGCAGGCGCAAGCCCTGTTCCCGCTGCTCAGAAAATCCAGAGGAACGCTGACCTTGATCGGATCCGTGGTGCACAAGGGCTCGGCCACCATTCCCGCCTACGCAGCGTCAAAGGCCGGCTTGCACGGATTTGCCCGCGCGCTCCGCTCCGAATGGAACGGGCAGGTCTCGGTGCAGGTGCTGCATCCCGGTCCGGCGAAAACCGATATCCATGACAAGGCCGGATATGACCCCGGCCGCATGCGTTCATTGTTTCTGGCGCCTGACGATGTGGCGTCAATGCTGGCGTCGGCGATTGCCGCGCGGCGTTCGCCGGTCACTCTGTCCTGGGTCCGCTATCTTAATGGCGGTGCCTATACCGGGAGGCGGCTGTGACCCGAGACCCGATGTGTGCCCTCGTGACCGGCGGCAGTGCCGGTCTTGGAGCGGCAGCGGTCAGCTGGCTGCAGGCAAGAGAGTTCGATGTTGTCGTTCTGGATCAGGATCGTCCATGGTCTGAAAAGGCGGCGGTTGACTTCGTTCACTGCGATCTGGCAAGCCGCACCCAGCTTGATAATGTCATACCCAAACTGATCGCAGCCGGCCCTTATGATCTGGTGTTCTTGAATGCCGGCATTAATGCCACGGGAAAATTTGAGGCTCAGGAAGCACAGACCCATATCGATATTATGCGCGTCAATGCCGAAGCGCCAATGGTCATCGCTGCACGTTTGCTTGAAGCCAAGGCGATCAGGACCGGCGGGGCGGTGGTATTTGTCTCATCGCTTTCACATTTTACCGGCTACCCGGGAGCGGCCAGCTATGCGGCCTCGAAAGATGCCCTGGCGGTCTATGCCAAAAGCATGCGCCAGTATGCAAAATCCAGAGGCGTCACCCTGACTGTCGCCTTCCCGGGGCCGCTGAAGACCGATCACGCCGAGCGCCATGCGCCAGAAGGCGCCGATGCCAGCAAGCGCATGGAGCCGGATCAGGCTGCAGACCTCATCCTTACGGATGCCTGTGCAGGTCGGAGAACCTCAATTCCCGGGAAGCCAAACCGGTTTATCGCGATTGTCGGCAGGCTGTTTCCGAAATCGGCAACGGCCCTGATGCGCCACTTGATCTATTCTCGGCTCAAGCCATAGCCGCAAGAACGGCAGGCGCGCAGGTTTACTCGGCGCAATGTTCTTTTCACGCGCCACAAAAACCAGTATGAACCCGTTCCATGACCAAGGCTGTCCCGATCACAGGCTCTCCGCCGATACGAATTATGGTCCCGGTTTCCCGCTGAGCTGAGCTCGCTGGAGACCGGGCATTCTGGCGTGACAACGCGCCCACTTCCGAATTCTCCGATACACTGTCCACCACGGGCCATCGGCCCAAAAGATTGCGACACCATGACCGATACCAACGAAACACTCGATTATTCCAAGACGCTCTATCTGCCCGAGACCGATTTCCCGATGCGCGGAGGCCTGCCGCAGAAGGAGCCCGAACTGGTCGCGCGCTGGCAGGAAATGCGGCTTTACGACAAGCTGCGCTCCACCTCCGCCGGACGGCCCAAATATGTGCTGCATGACGGCCCGCCCTACGCCAACGGCAACATCCACATCGGCCACGCGCTCAACAAGATCCTGAAAGACGTGATCACCCGCTCGTTCCAGATGCGCGGCTTTGATAGCAACTATGTGCCTGGCTGGGACTGTCACGGCCTGCCGATCGAGTGGAAGATCGAGGAAGAGAACTACCGCTCCAAGGGCAAGGAAAAGCCAAACCTCAAGGAACCGGCGGCGATGCTGGAGTTCCGAAAGGAATGCCGCGCCTATGCCCAGCACTGGGTCGACGTGCAGTCGGAAGAGTTCAAGCGTCTCGGCATCGAGGGCGATTTCGACAAGCCTTACAAGACCATGGATTTTCATTCTGAAGCCCGCATCGCCGGCGAATTGCTGAAGATTGCCAAATCCGGCCAGCTCTACCGCGGCTCCAAACCGATCATGTGGTCGGTGGTCGAGCGCACTGCCCTGGCTGAAGCCGAGGTCGAGTACCAGGCCTATGAGAGCGACACGATCTGGGTGAAGTTTCCTATTGCAAAAAGGCACGACACCCAGGGATTGGTCGGAGTAGATGACTCCAACCGTGAAGCGGTCATACAGGAAGGCATAAATCTCGCTCAAAAGACGAGCGAGTTGCTTGGGGCCTCCGTCGTCATCTGGACCACCACACCCTGGACCATCCCCGGCAACCGGGCTGTCTCGTTCTCGACCCGCATCGGCTATGGTCTTTATGAGGTTACTGCGGCGGAGAACGACTTCGGGCCGCAGCCCGGCGAAAAGCTGATCTTTGCTGATGCGCTTGCCGAAGACTGCGCCACCAAAGCAAAGCTAGAGTTCAAGCGTCTGCGTGATGTCTCGGCTGATGAACTCGGTGCGATAACGTGCGCCCACCCGCTCAAGGGCCTTGGCGGCGGCTACGACTTCGCCGTCCCGCTGATCGCGGGCGACCACGTCACCGATGATGCGGGTACAGGTTTTGTCCACACCGCACCGGGTCACGGTCGCGAGGACTTTGAAGCCTGGATGGATGCGGCTCGTGACATCGAGGCTCGCGGCATCTCATCGGCGATCCCGTTCACCGTCGATGATGCAGGCTATTACACCAAGGATGTTCCCGGCCTAGGGCCTGACCGCGAAGGCGGGCCAGCCCGCGTGATCGACGACAAGGGCAAGAAGGGCGACGCCAACCAGGCCGTGATCACTGCATTGATCGAGGCCGGCAACCTGTTCTCCCGCGGACGCCTGAAGCATGATTATCCGCATTCCTGGCGCTCGAAGAAGCCGATCATCTTCCGCAACACGCCGCAGTGGTTTGTCTATATGGACAAGGATTTTGGCGATGGCACGACGCTTCGGTCGCGCGCGCTCAAGGGCATCGAAGACACACGTTTCGTGCCCTCCGCCGGACAAAACCGCCTGCGCGGCATGATCGAGGACCGGCCCGACTGGGTGCTGTCGCGCCAGCGGGCCTGGGGCGTGCCGATCTGCGTCTTCGCCGATGTCGATGGCAATGTGCTGTTGGACGAGGCCGTCAACGCCCGTATTCTTGAAGCTTTTGAGGCAGAAGGCGCCGATGCCTGGTTCGCCGAAGGCGCGCGCGAGCGCTTCCTGGGCGACAAGGCCAGCGATCCAAAATGGATCCAGGTCACCGATATTCTTGATGTCTGGTTCGATTCGGGCTGTACCCATGTCTTCACCCTGGAAGATCGTCCTGATCTCAAATGGCCGGCCGATGTCTATCTCGAAGGCTCGGATCAGCATCGCGGCTGGTTCCATTCGTCGCTGCTCGAAAGCTGCGCCACCCGTGGCCGTGCGCCCTATGACGCAGTGATCACCCATGGTTTCACAATGGCCGAGGACGGCCGCAAGATGTCGAAGTCGCTGGGCAACCAGGTGTTCCCGCAGGATGTCATGAAGGAGTCCGGCGCCGATATCCTCCGGCTCTGGGTGATGAACACGGACTATTGGGAAGATCAGCGTCTTGGCAAGACCGTGATCAAGACCAACATCGATGCCTACCGCAAGCTCCGAAACACCATCCGCTGGATGCTGGGCACGCTCGCCCATGACGCGGGGGAGCCGGTTGCGCCCGCCGACATGCCTGAGCTCGAACGGCTGATGCTGCATCGTCTGTCGGAACTCGATCAGCTGGTGCGTAACGGCTACGATAACTTCGATTTCAAGAAGATCTCGCGAGCACTTACCGATTTTGCCAACATCGAGCTTTCGGCGTTCTACTTCGACATCCGCAAGGATGCGCTTTATTGCGATGCGCCGTCGAGCCAACGCCGGGGCGGTTCGCTGCAGGTGATCCGGACCATCTTTGATTGCCTGGTGACTTGGCTGGCGCCGATGCTGCCCTTCACGATGGAAGAGGCATGGTTGTCCAACAAGCCGAATGCCGAATCGGTTCACCTTGAACAGTTCCCGGAAGTTCCTGCCGCTTGGCGTGATGAGGCGCTTGCCACCAAGTGGAAGAAGATCCGCACCGTGCGGCGCGTTGTCACTGGCGCGCTCGAAATCGAGCGGCGCGAAAAACGCATCGGTTCATCGCTCGAAGCGGCACCTGTGGTTTACATCACCGATCCGGCGCTGGTTGAAGCGGTTGGCGACAGCGATTTTGCGGAGATCTGCATCACTTCGGGTGTGCGGGTCGAGACCAGCGCTGGTCCCGATGACGCCTTCCGCATCGATGATGTCAGCTCGGTTGCTGTTGTTCCGGCGCTTGCCGAGGGCAACAAGTGCGCTCGCTCCTGGCGGATCACTGACGATGTCGGGTCCGATCCGGAATTCCCTGATGTTTCAGCCCGGGACGCTGCTGCACTGCACGAGCTCAAGGCGCTGGGGCGCCTGTGATATTCCGCCCGACCCCGGAAAAGCGGGGTCGGGCGGTCCGCGCCAACGGATCTTGGGCAATTTTTTGCGGGTCAATTGCCCTTGTTGTCCCAATCCGGTAAAACCCTGCCTGAAAATGGCCGGAATGTGCGGCGACAAGCAGTATGAATTCCAAATGACTGTCTGAGACGGGATCGTGTGCATGACAATGAAGATCGAGTACCGCGCCGGCGTGACAATAGGCGCACTCATTGCGGCCAGCCTGGCGCTGTCGGGCTGCATGGGTCCGACCTATGGTACTGACAAGACGTCAACCGCTCAGCTGATTGATGACCTTGGCAACATCGCTTCGTTTGGCGCGGTGAAAAAGGGCGAGAATATAGAATACAGGCCGCGTCCGGCGATCATCAAGCCGACTGATAGCACCGATCTTCCGGCACCTCAGCAGAATGTCGTCGAAAACAACCCCGCATGGGTCGAATCGCCTGAGCAGACCCGCCAGCGTTTGCTGGCTGAGGCCGACACCAACTCAGGCACCACGGGGTTCAGCTCTCCCTTGTCCAAGGTCGAAAAGCCAACACGCCCGTCGGGTCGCAGGTTGGTCGGGAAAGCGGCTGAGGCGCCACCTCCTGTGAACACTGCAGCCCAGCGTCAGGCCTATCTGGATGCGCAGAACATCAAGAGAGGTGCCTATTCCGACCGGCGCCGGTTCCTGTCTGATCCGCCTTTGACCTACCGTCAGCCGGCCGAGACAGCGCCTATAGGAGAACTCGGCGAGTCCGAGCGGACCAAGGAAAAGCGCTGGAAAGAAGAGGCGACTAAGGCCGGCACCGGCAAAAGAAAATGGTGGCCCTGGTAAGCAGTTGCGCGCTTGATTGACGGAAATGGCGGCTGAAAGGCAGCAGTTTCCAGTCTGAGCCGTTTGTTCAGCGACGCTCCTTGAAGAAGCTTTTCAACAGTTGCATCGCTTCCTTGGAGGCGATGTCGGGATAGACATCAGGACTGTGGTGGCATGTCGGCTGGTTGAAGAACCGCACACCGCTTGTTACCGCCCCGCCTTTCTCATCTTCCGCCCCGAAATAGAGCCGCCGCAATCTGGCAAATGAGATCGCCGCAGCACACATGGTGCAGGGCTCCAGCGTGACATAGAGATCGGCATCTGGCAGCCGTTCGCTTCCAAGTGTTTCAGCCGCTTGCCTTATCGCCAGAATTTCGGCGTGGGCGGTGATATCGTTGAGCTCGCGGGTGCGATTGCCTGCTCGCGCCAGGATAACGCCGTCGCGCACGATTACGGCTCCCACCGGGACTTCGCCGCGGCCAGCCGCTGCCTGCGCCTCTTCAAGCGCCAGATCCATATATCCGTTGCTGATCATCAAACGTTCCGCCGCAACACAACCATGCATGAAACCCCTTAACCCGGCACGTCCAACCTGATAGACAGCGATCTAAGCGGCCATACCCCATGACAACAGAACCGATCTGTCGAGCGACGTATCGCCAAACCAAACATGTTACAGTGCGCGTGTGATCCTGAAGGAACACGAAACGCGCTGTAGAGGCAGGCAGACAACAAATGACAGAACAAGACAAGCCCAAACGCGGCAATCCAAAACCGGCCAAGGCCGCCCCGGCCCCCGACAGCGCCCCCGAAAGCGGCCGCATCGCCAAGATTCTGGCGCGTGTGGGTGTCGCATCACGCCGCGATGTCGAGCGCATGGTTGCCGAGGGTCGTATCAAGGTCAACGGCAAGATCCTCGAAAGTCCGGCCATCGTGGTTTCCATGTCCGACCGGATTGAGGTCGATAACGAGCTGATCGGCGGTATCGAGCGCACCCGGCTTTGGGTTTACAACAAGCCCGCGGGCCTCGTGACAACCAACAAGGATCCCGAAGGCCGCGAGACCGTTTTCGACCGGTTGCCCAAGCATTTGCCGCGTGTCCTCACCGTCGGCCGGCTTGATATCAACACCGAAGGGCTGTTGCTTCTGACCAATGATGGCGGTCTGGCCCGGACACTGGAATTGCCGCAGACCGGCTGGCTGCGCCGGTACCGCGTTCGCGCCTATGGCGACATCGATCAGGCACGGCTTGATGAACTTAAAGACGGTATCGCGGTCGAAGGCGTGCTCTATGGCGGCATTGAAGCAACGCTTGACCGCAAGCAGGGCCACAATGTCTGGATTACAATGGGTCTGCGCGAAGGCAAGAACCGCGAGATCAAGAATGTGCTCGGAGCGCTTGGCCTCGATGTGAATCGGCTGATCCGTATTTCCTTCGGACCCTTCCAGCTTGGCGATATCCGCGATGGCGAAGTTGTCGAGATCAAGAGCCGTACCCTGCGTGAGCAGTTGGGCGAGCGTATGATCGAGGAATCGGGCGCCAATTTCGATGCGCCCCTGAGCGAACATGTTGCCGCGCCGAAAGCTGAAGCCAAACCCAAGCTAGCAGCCAAGCCGGCCCAGCGCGAATGGATTTCAAGTTCGGAGAAAACCGAACGTGCCCGCGCCCGGCTGGATACAAAGCCTGGTCGTCCCGACCGCGACGGCAAGTCTTTCGGCAAGGATCGTGACCGGGATCGGGCACCCGACCGCGAACGTGGCGATCGCAAGCCTTTTGGCGCGCCGAAAGGCGACAGGCCGAGCGGAGGCCGCAACGAGGAACCTGGTGGCAAGCCCGCCAAGCGCAGCTTCGTGCAGCGCAGCCGCGCCACCAATGTCTGGATGGCGCCAGGCGCCCGTCCGGTCAACGAGAACAAGAAGGACGAAGCCGAGCGCGGCGGAGAGCGGCCCGCCCGCAAGCCTGCTCGCTCGGATGAGCGCGCCGAAACACGTCGTGGCAGCTTCCCCAAGGGGCGCGCCAAGCCGCGTCCGCCAAGAGAGGCTGATGAAGCGCGCCCGGCTCGGGATTTCAAGAAACCAGGCGGCAAGCCGGGCATGAAGCCGTCCGGTAAACCAGCTGGCGCTAGGGCTTTCGATGGCCTGTCAAAGGGAGCGGGCAAGCCTGCAACTGGCGGCCGGCCATCTTCAGACAACCGCAGCGGCAAGCCGTCTTCGGGCAAGGGACGTGGACCTGGTGCGGATCGTCGGCGGTGAATTCCGCGGCAGGGGGCTGGCCGCACCAAAAACGCAAAGCATCCGGCCGACAACCGACCGGAGTCGCGAAAGCCTGTTCAATATCCTGAGCCACGCTTATGCGGAGGCGCTTGACGGTACGCGCGTGCTGGATCTGTTTGCAGGAACCGGCGCGGTCGGGATCGAGGCACTGTCTCGCGGCGCTCGCTCGGCATTGTTTGTGGAAAGCGGCGTCGAGGGCAGGGGCATCATCCAGAAGAACATTGAAACGCTTGGACTGCAGGGCCGAGCGAGGCTTTTCCGGCGCGACGCCACCAAACTTGGCGCGGCTGGCACAATGGGACCTTTTGACCTGGTCTTTGCCGATCCGCCCTATGGTCAGGGCCTGGGCGAAAAGGCGCTTGCCTCGGCTGCGAGGGGAGGCTGGATCAGTGCTGGTGCCCTGATCGTGCTCGAGGAAGAGGCCGCCGCCGAACCCCTGCTGGAACCAGGCTTCAAGCTGCTCGACAGTCGCGCGTTTGGTGACACGGTGATGCGGTTCTTTCGCTATGATGCAACTGCGTCGCTTGATGATCGATCGTTGGCGGAAGCACCCACGGAAAGCGGTTCGGAAAATGAGTGAAACGAAGATAGCTGAACCAGACCTGCCGGTCCGTTTTTCTGAGCCGACTGTTGCGGTTGCCTTTGGCGGCGGCGGCGCGCGGGGCATCGCTCATATTCATATCATCGAAACGCTCGATGCGATGGGCATCAAGCCGGTGGCGATTGCCGGATCCTCGATCGGTGCGATCATGGGCGCTTCTATGGCCTCTGGTTTGTCAGGTGAGGAAATCCGTGCCCACACTTTGGAGACCATGGGAAAACCGTCGAGTGCCTTCGGCCGCATGTGGAAGGCGGCCCGGCCCCGCGGCGTCAAGGACGCCATGGAAGGCGGTCTGCGTCTTGGCCAATTCAATGTCGAGCGCATCCTTGATGCGTTCTTGCCCGATACGGTGGCGCGGCAGTTCGAAGACCTGATCATTCCAACCAAGATCATGGTGACCGATTACTACGGGCACTGCGAAGTCGTCTGCACGCAAGGCGAACTGCGCCCGGCGATTGCAGCATCTGCCGCGATCCCGGCGGTATTTCGGCCGGTAATTCTCGACAGCCGGATCATGATAGATGGCGGCATCTTCAATCCGGTGCCGTTTGACCAGTTGGCAGGTCTCGCCGATATCATCATCGGCGTCGATGTGGTTGGCCTGCCTGCGGGAGTTCCCGGACAACCGCCAGCAACCATCGACATGATGTTCGGTGCAAGCCAGTTGATGATGCAATCGATCATCGAAATGAAGCGCCGTGCCTATCCGCCACAGATTCTTCTCAGGCCGGAAGTTCACCAGTTCCGCGTTCTGGATTTCCTCAAGGCCAAGGAAATCCTGGCGGAATCCGAAGGCGTCACCGAGCAGCTCAAACGTGATCTCGACGCAGCGTTCGCTTTTTTCAAATAAGCCTTACAGTGTCGACGCCTTGCCGCTGGTAAAGGCGGACTGTCCAGCTGGCGGCGTATGCACGACAATCTGGCCAGGACCGCCGGCGTCCCTGTCTTCGATTTTCGTGATGACACGGAAGCAGACGACGATGGAAGCCAAACCGAAAACCACGGCGCCGAGACCGTAACCGGCCAGCGCGCCCGGCGCCCCGTACCAGAGCGAACCGAGCCAGACGAACGGGATCACGCCAAGCGTCGAGCGGCTCCAGTTGAACACGGTTGAGTACAGCGCATAGCCCAGATTGTTGAATGCGGCATTGGCCACGAACAGCATGCCGTTGAAGACGAAGCTGCCGGCCACAAACAGACAGAAGAAGACGATAACGTCCCGGGCCTCGCCCGTTGCGCCGAACAAATCGGCAATCTGATTGCGAAACAGCGCGAGCACAGCCCATGTGACAAGCGTGTAAATCGTGATGAAGAGCAGACTGTCCCGCATGGTCGAGATCAGACGGTCATAGCGCTTGGCGCCGTAGTTCTGGCCAAGAATGGGCCCGACAGCGCCCGAGAGTGCGAACAACGCTCCGAAGGCAACCGGTATCAAGCGCCCGACAACAGCCCAGCCGGCAACAGCGGCATCGCCGTGCTGTGCCATCGTGGTTGTCACGAAGGTATTGCCCACTGGAGTTGCGATCTGCGTCATCAAGGCGGGCAGCCCGATGGCCAGGAAGGGCCGGAACTCGCGCTGAATGATTGCCAGTGAAGGCATTGCCACAAGATTGTGTATCTTCAAAAGCGCATAGAGGCCGATGCCGACCAGCGCAAAACGCGAGATCACCGTGGCAATGGCAGCGCCATGTATGCCGAGATCAAAGCCGAAGATGAAAATCGGATCGAGCACCGCAGTGAGCGCACCTGCGCCGAGCGTCACATACATCGCCCGCTTGGCGTCGCCGACTGCGCGCAGCACGGCCGACAGACACATGCCAATCCCCAGAATGGGCAATGACGGCAGCACGATCTGCATGAATTCCGTCGCAAGCGTCGCAGTGTTTCCCCGCGCGCCCATCATCAGCACCAGGTCACCCAGGAACGGATAGGTGAAGCCCACGGTCACCGTCATGATAATGATCATATAGGTGATGGATGCGCCTGCGATCTCGCGCGCCTCGCTGCGATTGCCGCGGCCAAGGGCGCGTGCTGTCAGAGCGGTTGCCGCGATCGAAAGCCCGATCGCGATGGAGGTGGAGAAGAACAGCAATGTTCCGGCATAGCCAATAGCTGCCGCGAGTTCCTGCTGCCCGAGCAGCGAAATATAGAACAGGTTGAGCGCGTCGACGATAAAGACTGCGACCAGCCCGATCGAGCCGGTGGCTGTCATCACCACGACGTGCCGCATGGTGGAGCCAGTGACAAACTTTCCCTGTTCGCGGCGAGCGGCGAGCGGCTCGGTCGCTGCCGGTTTTTCGCCGGTCATGCGGCGAAGACCTGGCCAAGATCGGCGAAGCCTTTGAATTCGAGAGCATTGCCGGAAGGGTCACGCAGGAACAGCGTCGCCTGCTCGCCCGGTTGGCCTTCAAACCGCACCGTTGGCTTCATGATCCAGTCAATGCCCTCCGCAGTCTCGAGCCTGGCGGCCAGCGCCTTCCAGTCCTCCATCTGCAGCACCGCGCCGAAATGCGGGATCGGGACCGAATGACCATCGACCGTGCCCGAAGCAGCGCCGCTACCAGCATCTGCACGTACATGGCCTGACATCTGGTGGCCGAAAAGGTCGAAATCGATCCAGTTGTCCGTATAGCGTCCCATCGGGCAGCCGAGCACTTCGCCATAAAAACGGCGGGTCTCATCTATATCTCTGATCGGGAAGGCGAGGTGGAACGGCGTCATCGTGTCTCTTTCTTTCAACCTGACCGTCACGCAGGATCTGACAGGGTGATATCGTCTTTGAGCGGTTTGTCCAGACGCTCGGATTCGCGTTTGGGCTTGATCAATGGTTCCGGTGTGACCGGCCTTGTATGCAGTTTCTCCCGTCCGGCCAGCAGGCCTTCCACAGCCTGAATGGCCAGCCGCTCCTCATCTCGGTGACGAACATCCTGGCTGATGGCCGCCGCCTGGTCTTCCGACGTCCCCAGCGCTTCAAGTGTCTTGCGGCCAAACAGCATTCCGGATTCGAAAGTTTCCCGCGCCTCGTAATCTACGCCTCTGGCGCGCAACGACAAGGTGTGCGTCCTGTCATAAGCCCGTGCAAAAATCCGCGCATTCGGGAATTCCGCCTGAATCATGTCCACAATCTTGTCGGTGATCTCCATTTTGTGGGTACAGACGGCAACGATCTTGGCCCGCCGGATGCCTGCTGCCACCAGCACATCCTTTCGAGTGCCGTCACCGAAATAGATCTTGAAGCCGAACTTCGAGGCTGAGCGGATGCGATCGGCAGACTGGTCTATGATGGTAACGTCTGATCCGCCGGCAAGCAGGATTTGCGATGCAATCTGGCCGAAACGCGAAAACCCGATCATCAGGACATCGGAGCCCGCACCCGCAAAGTCCTCGTCCATCTGCTCGTCGGTCGATTCTCGCATCAGCCGTTTTGCCAGTAAAGCCGCCAGCGGTGTAAGCGCCATCGAGATGGTGACGATCGCCACAAGCAAAGAAGCCGTTGACGGAGTGAAAACCCCGGCTGCTGCCGCAGCACTGAAAATGACAAAGCCAAATTCGCCGCCTTGCGGCAAAAGACCGGCGATCTGGACACTGTTGTTGTGGCTTGAGCCGAAGGCCCGGCAGGCGCCGTAGATCACAAGCCCCTTGATCATCATCAGCACAGGCACGGCAATAACGATAACGCCCAGGTTGTCTGCAATCACAGTGAGATCGAGCGAGAGGCCCACTGCCATGAAGAACAGACCGAGCAGAATGCCGCGGAAAGGTTCGATATCGGCTTCAAGTTCATGTCTGTAGGACGATTCAGCCAGCATCACACCGGCGATGAAGGCGCCGAGCGCCATCGACAGGCCTGCGACCTGCATCAGCGATCCAGAGGCCAGCACCACAAACAGTGCAGCCGCGATCATCGCTTCCTTGGCCCCGGTTCCGGCGATGAGCTGGAATAGGGGGGTGAGCAGATAGCGACCGGCAACCAGCAAAGCGAGGATTGCGCCGATGGTAATTGCGATGTCGGTCAGGATGGAGCCGCCGCCGTCGCTTGTTGCAGGTGCAACCAGTGGAACCAGGGCCAGGATCGGTACGATTGCGATGTCCTGAAACAGCAGAATCGAAAACGACTGTTGCCCGTACCGTGTGTTGAGATCGCCTCGTTCCTCGAGGATCTGGATGCCGAATGCCGTCGATGATAGCGCCAGCCCGAAGCCGATCACGACAGCAGCCGCCCAGGCCTGCCCGCCGAGCGCAACGGTTACGCCCACAATGGCCATAGCCGAAACCAGAACCTGCACCAGCCCAAGCCCGAAGATATCTCGTCGTAATTGCCACAACCGCGATGGCTTGAGCTCAAGCCCGATGATGAACAGCAGCAGCACCACACCGAGTTCGGCAAAATGCAGGATTTCCTCGCCATCGGTTATGATCCTGAGCAGTGGGCCGATCACAATGCCGGCGGCAAGATATCCGAGAACCGTTCCAAGCCCGATTTTCTTGAACAGCGGTGCAGCAACAACCGCTCCGCACAGCAGCACGAGGCCTTCAGTGTAAAAGGTGGCTTCGACTGCAGCCATTCACAGCGCTCCTTTGTCGTTTAAAGGTCGGCACGGACCATGTTGGGCTTGATGCTTGACCGCCGGGACAATACATGAGAGCCAAGCGAAAGGCCAAAAAACATGAGTGATACACAACAATCCGAAAGCTTGCTGGCGACAGCTGAGCGTCTGATCGGGCGCGCCCGTTCCGCAGGCGCCGATCAGGCCGATGCGCTGGTGGTTCGTAGCCACTCCCGGTCGGCTTCGGTGCGCAATGGACAGGTTGAGAACACACAGTCCGCCGAATCAGATGATTTCAGCCTTCGCGTATTCGTGGGCCAGAAAGTCGCCACCGTTCACGCCGGGCAGGGGATTGATGAAGCCGCACTGGCCGAACGCGCAGTGGCCATGGCGCGCGTGTCTCCCGAAGATCCCCATGCCTGCCTCGCAGACGCAGACATGCTGGCCAAGACCTGGCCCGATCTCGATCTCTATGATCCGACCGAGCCTTCCGCCGAGAGCCTGATAGAGGCAGCGACGGTAGCCGAAGCAGCAGCGCTGTCGGTTCCCGGCGTTGCAAGCTCAATTGGCGCTGGCGCAGGCACCGGGCTTTTCGGCATGGTCCTGGCCACCTCGCACGGGTTTTCGGGCGCTTTCGAGCGCTCCGGCTTCTCCCGCTCCGTCAGCGTGATTGCCGGCGAAGGCGTCAAGATGGAGCGCGATTACGATTTTGACAGCCGCGTCTTCTTTGCCGATCTGGATGATTCCGCAGAGATTGGCCGGCGTGCCGGCGAGCGTGCCGCCGCGCGGGTCAATCCGCGCAAGGTCAAGACCGCCTCGAACGTCACCGTGGTTTTCGACCCGCGCGCTTCCCGTGGCCTGATCGGCCATCTGGTCTCAGCCATCAACGGTGCATCCGTCGCCCGCAAGACATCCTTCCTCAAGGACATGACGGGCAAGAAGGTGGCGATTGACGGTCTAACGCTGGTCGACAATCCGTTTGTCCCTCGCGGTTCCGGCTCGCGTCCGTTCGACGGCGAAGGCGTCTCGACTGGTCCCTTGACAATGGTCGAAGACGGCGTTTTGCAGCAATGGTACCTGACCACTGCCGTGGGGCGTGAACTGGGCCTTAAGAGCAATGGACGCGCGAGCCGCGGCGGCCCCTCTTCAACCAATGTCATCATCAATCCCGGCCCGCAAACGGCAGAAGAGCTGATTGCTTCGGTCGGCAACGGGTTTTATGTCACCGAATTGATCGGCCAGGGCGTTAACGGCGTAACTGGCGAATATAGCCGCGGCGCATCGGGCTTCTGGATTGAAAACGGCAAACTCACCTTTGCGGTCTCCGAGGTGACCATCGCGTCCAACCTCAAGGACATGTTCAAGCGCATGACGCTTGCCAATGACATCGACGCCAAATTTTCGATCGCAGCGCCGACCATCGCCGTCGAAGGCATGACCCTTGCTGGTGATTGATGAATCCTGAGGCCAGGCCATATGCCGATGACCTTGCCCTGATGGTAGAGGCTTCGCGTCTGGCCGCAGACATTGCCATGTCACATTTTCGCAAGGATCCGGAGGTCTGGTACAAGCATGGCGGCCGCTCTCCCGTCAGCGAAGCCGATATTGCGATCGATGAGCTTTTGAAAAAACTGCTGCTCGCAGCCCGCCCTGATTATGGCTGGCTCTCCGAGGAAGCAGAGGACAGTGAACACCGCCTCGCTTACAGCCGGGTGTTCATTGTTGATCCCATTGACGGCACCAGGGCCTATGTCGCCGGCCGTCCGGACTGGTGCGTGAGTGTTGGCCTGGTTGAAGACGGCAAGCCGGTCGCTGGAGTGCTGGCCGCGCCGGCGCGGGGTGAAATCTGGACGGCCCATGCAGGTGGTGGCGCGTTTCTAAATGATGTCCGCCTGGCTGCAGGTGATGCCAATCCGGAAAATACTGCGTTACGCGTTGCTGTTCCCGATATGGTTTTGAAGGAAATGCGCCCGGGCGCAGAGGCCAGCCTGAGGAAAGTTGCCGGGGGGCCGTCACTTGCGCTGCGGGTCGCGGCTGTGGCGCAAGGAGAACTTGACGGGGTATTCGTTCGGCCTCATGCCAGCGAATGGGATCTCGCAGCGGCCGACACGCTGCTTGGCGAAACCGGCCATGTTCTTGTTGATCGGTCTGGCGCGCGCATGGGCTATAATGCGCCCGATCCATCGCGTGGCCTTCTGCTGGCGACATCGAGCAAGCATGTCCCGGGATTGCTGTCGCTGCTTCAGTCGACCGACGGGCATTGACCTTTCAACCGAATTGCCGCAAACCGCGCTCTGATAAATGACACCGTTTATTCTTGGAGTGGTCCCATGGCTGATGGCAACAACAAACAGCTTTTGCACCTTGTATTCGGCGGCGAGCTTGAGAGCTTGAAGTCGATGAACTTCAGAGATCTGGATGCGCTGGATATCGTCGGCATCTATCCCAATTATGCCTCTGCCCACGAAGCCTGGAAATCAAAGGCGCAAATGACGGTGGACAATGCCCATATGCGGTATTTCATCGTGCACATGCACCGGATGCTTGATCCAGCTGATGAAAGCAAGACTGCGTCCTGAGGCGTGGGCGAAAGACGAGATGATCAAACCGGACGCCGACACCGCGCCAAAGCTCAGGCAGCTTGGTGATACGTTTAACAGGCGGCGTCTGAGCAAGAAGCTGTTACGGTCCGAGTTGGTCCAACGGGCTGGTTCGGCCCTGATAGGCTGGACCCTGGGTTCGATCTGGCAGTCCAATCGCGACAACGGAACCTCGACCGATTGGGAAACGATGCTGGACGGCGAATGGCCGGCGATCTTTGCCCTGTGGCATGGCCAGCATCTGCTCGTGCCCTATGCCAGCCCGTCTGACAGGAAATTCACATCTCTGGTGTCGCGCAGCGCCGACGCGGAAATCAACGCGCGCGTGCTTGCGCGGGCCGGTATCGACGTGATCCGCGGCTCGGGCGGCCGTGAAACATCCAGAACCAATATCGACAAAGGTGGTGTCAAAGCCCTTATCTCGATGCGCAATGCACTGAGGCTTGGCGTCAACGTGGTCATGATCGCCGATATCTCCAAGGGGCAACCGCGCCAGGCGGGCGAAGGTATTGTCACGCTGGCCAAGATTTCAGGGCGCCCTATCGTGCCTGTGGCTCTGGCGACGAGCCGGCGAAAGGTTCTGGAAAAAACCTGGGACAAGACGACCATCAACCTCCCGTTCGGCACACGCAGCGTGCGCCTTGCGCCGCCAATCTATGTCACGGCGAAGGCTGATGAGCAGGAAATGGCGGGAGCGCGGGCCAAGGTGACAGCGGAGCTCAACCGCGTCACGGGCGAGGCGATGCGTGCCGTCGAGGAGCACAAATGAGTCGTGGCTGGGCAAGAGCGGCGCTGGTTGGTTACCGCTGGTTCGGTGCGGGAATCTATCCTCTGCTGGGACCTTATCTTGCCATCCGGGCTGCCAAGGGAAAAGAAGAGCGTTCCCGCCGCAATGAACGTTACGGCCGCTCCAAGATCGACCGTCCGGACGGGCCTCTTGTCTGGTTTCATGCGGCCAGCGTTGGCGAAACCACTGCTGTCGTTCCATTGATCAATGAAGTCCGTCGACGTGGCATCGCTGTCGTGCTGACCACCGGGACGGTGACTTCAGCCGGTGTCGCGCGCGAACGGCTCGGTGACAATGTGATCCACCAATACGTGCCGCTGGACCTCAAGCCGGCTGTTTCCAGGTTCCTTGATCACTGGAAACCTGATCTGGCCATTATCGCCGAATCCGAAATCTGGCCGATGACCATCCTCGAGCTGGGCGCACGGCGCACGCCGCAGGTGCTGGTCAATGGCCGACTGTCGGATCGCTCTTTCGCCAGGTGGAGCAAGCGACCGAGCCTTGCCGATGCATTGTTTGAAAACCTGTCCCATGTTGTCGCTCAATCGGAGCTCGATGCGGAGCGGTTCGTGGCACTCGGCGCGCGTCCTGTTTCCGTTTCGGGGAACCTCAAGGTCGATACGACTGCACCGCCCTGGGATGCCGAGGAACTCGCCAAGCTCAAGCAACAGATCCTCGACCGTCCAACATGGGCGGCCATTTCAACATTCGAAGGCGAGGACGAGATCGCTGCTGCGGTCCACAAGGCTTTGTACCCGCGTCACAGGCAACTGACCATTCTGGTCCCCCGTCACCCGGATCGGGCCGATGCGATTCAGACCATGCTGCAGGGACGTGGGTTGAAGGTTGCACGCAGGTCCAAGGGTGAACTGATTGAACCGTCGACCGATGTCTATCTGGGCGATACCATCGGCGAAATGGGGCTCTTTCTGAACCTGACAGAGATTGTCTTTGTCGGAAAATCGCTGAAGGGCGGTGGCGGGCAAAACCCGCTGGAGCCTGCCATGCTGGGATGCGCGGTTCTTTCCGGCAACAACGTCGAGAACTTCCGGGAGAGTTACGCGAAGCTGCTAAAGAACGGCGGCGCACGCTATGTTCGTGATGGCGAGATGCTGGCAAAGGCCGTGCATTTCCTGCTGTCCAATCCGCAGGCCCGCAAGAGCATGGCTGAGGGTGGCGACAAGACACTCAATGACATGCGCGGCGCATTGAAAGCCACAATTCGCGCGCTTGAACCCTATATCAATCCGCTGACCGTCAAGGCCCGTTTGCTGCCTCGTGAGAACGAGAATGCGGAGAGCCGCGGAGGCGGGCAATGGTGAGCGAAGCCCCACCATTCTGGTGGCAATCTTCCGGCATCCAGTCCGCACTGTTATCGCCCTTCGGCTGGGTCTATGGCCGGGTCGCGCGCCGCATCATGGATCGGCGCGTCCGCAAGGCAGTAGCGGTGCCGGTCATCTGCGTCGGCAATTTCACTGTCGGCGGGTCTGGCAAGACCCCGACTGCGCTGGCGCTTGCCGATGCGGCGATTGCCCGGGGATTGAAGCCAGGGTTCTTGTCCCGAGGCTATGGTGGCAGCGTTCACCATGCAACGGTCGTGGATCTGTCCAGGGATACGGCCCGGCTTGTCGGTGATGAACCCATGTTGCTTGCCGCCCGGGCGCCGACCGTGGTGTCATCCAACCGCCCGGAAGGCGCCGAGCTTCTCGTGCGCGAGGGGGCCGACCTCATCATCATGGATGACGGTTTTCAGAGTGCCCGATTGGTGTTTGACCAGGCATTGCTGGTGGTGGACGCGCGTCGTGGCGTTGGCAATGGCTGCGTGTTCCCCGCCGGGCCGGTGCGCGCCCCGGTGATTGATCAGCTTCGCCACGCCGATGCCCTGATTGTGGTTGGGGCGGGCGATGGCGCCGATCCGATGATCCGGCTGGCCGCGCGTGCCGCCAAGCCAATCCATCTGGCCCGGTTTCAACCCCGCAACGGCGCGCAGTTCAGGGACAGGAATTGTCTGGCGTTTGCAGCCATCGGCGATCCGGAGAAGTTCTTCAAGACGCTTGAAGATGCGCATGTCCGGCTGGCGCGGAGCCAGAGCTTTCCCGACCACCATCCATTCACCGAAGACGAGATAAATGAACTGCTGGCGGAGGCCGAGCTCTATGGTCTGGATCTGATCACCACCGGCAAGGACTATGTGCGCCTTCAATCCGGACATGGTCGCGCGCAGGAGCTTCTCGAAAAAACCTCTGTTCTGGAAATTGACCTCGCCTTCGACAGTCCGGATGTTCCGGGCGTGCTTATCGAAGCGGCATTGGCAGCCTTCAAAAGGCGCAGGGCTACCCTCTAGAGCGGGCTCTCTTACTTAGCCGGCAACAATCCGGCCCGCTGATCGGCGGTTACCGACGCGTGGACGTCGGCATAAGGTTCTTGCCGCGCCACGCTCCAGTATTTCAGTTCCTCAATCGGAATGAAATCACCTGTGACAGCGCAAATGACATGATTGCCTGGCATGAGAATCTGAAAATCGCCGTCCAGATAGCGTATTTTCGCCGGACGATCGCCGGGGCCTTCAAAACGGTTCATGGGGAACTGCTCCGGTTTCAGTGTTGGCAGTTGTATGCCGCTTCGGTATCGAAATTGCAAGATTTGGTGATCAATCCCTGCTGGCCGGTACACGGTCAGCGGCGGGAAAACAGCTTCTCGATGTCTGCGAGTTTCAGTTCGATATAGGTCGGGCGACCATGATTGCATTGCCCGGAACCGGGAGTCCGCTCCATCTCGCGCAGCAGCGCGTTCATTTCTTGCGGCACAAGGCGTCTGCCGGATCTCACCGATCCATGGCACGCCATCGTCGAGGCAACCGCCTCAAGCCGGTCGCGCAAGGCACCGGAACTCTCCCATTCAGCGATTTCGTCAGCCAGATCCCGCACCAGTCCGGCAATGTCCGTTTCGCCAAGCATTGATGGCGTCTCCCTGACCGCGATAGCGCCAGGGCCAAAACGCTCCAGCACCAGCCCGAGCTCGGCAAGATCCTCAGCCCGTTCCGCCAGACGATCACAATCGTCCTCCGGCAGGTCTACGATTTCGGGCAGCAGCAGAATCTGCGAGGCAACCTTGCCTGCCTTGAGTGCGGTCTTGAACCGCTCGAAAACCAGCCGCTCATGGGCGGCATGCTGATCGACGATCACCAGCCCGTCGCGGGTCTGTGCCACAATGTAGTTCTCATGGATTTGCGTCCGCGCAGCCCCAAGCGGATGCTCGACTGCGGACAGATCATTGGCGGCGTCATCCATGCGCGCCGAGGGCGACGCGGTGTGGCTTATCTCCGGCTGAGACGGTTCCGAAAATCCGGATCCGAAACCATTCAGCGGCCGCGATGGCGATGCCGTAGCTTGCCAGGCGCTGGTCGGGGCTCTGGTCGGGAAGCCACCGGAATGATCTCGGGCATACGGGGCGTTCGCAGCCGCGCCCCTGTTGGTTTCTGGTGAACTGAATGCCCCGGCCAGACCGACACTGGCGGAAGGCGAGGCGCGATCTCCCCCGGCAAGCAGCGCCTGACGGATAGCGCCGACAATAAGCCCTCGCACCAGCCCCGGGTCACGAAATCTGACATCGGACTTGGCTGGATGCACGTTGACATCCACCAGTGCCGGGTCAAGCGTGATCCAGAGGACGGCCACCGGATAGCGTCCACGCGGCAAGGTGTCTGAATAAGCGGCCCTGATTGCAGACAGGATCTGCTTGTCCTGCACCGGGCGGCCGTTGACGAAGGCGTATTGCGACAGCGAATTAGCCTTGTTCCATGTCGGCAGGCCAATGTGGCCGGCGAGACCGACATCTTCCCGAGCGGCGTCCACCTCGATCGTGTTGGCCGCAAATTCCTCGCCCAGCACCTGGGCGATACGCGCCAGCCTGTCCTCTCCGGTCGACGGCAGATCGAGCGTCGACCGATCCGGACCCGAGAGCGTAAAACGGACCGAAGGGAAGGCAATGGCGATGCGCCTGACGGTTTCGGTGATCGCCGCAGTCTCCGCGCGATCGGACTTGAGGAATTTCAATCGCGCCGGTGTGGCAAAAAACAGATCGCGGACTTCAACTGTGGTTCCCTGATTGGCCGCTGCCGGCCTGAGTTGCACCGGTACGCCACCGGCCAGCGAAACTTCATTGGCATGAGGCATGTCTTTGGGCCGCGATCTGATCGTCAGTCGTGCCACCGAGCCGATCGAAGGCAAGGCTTCGCCTCGGAACCCCAGAGTGCAGATGTCATCAAGCCGCTGATCAATTTTCGACGTGCAATGGCGGCGGATCGCCAGTGTCAGATCCTCCTCATCCATCCCCAGGCCATCGTCAATGACCCGGATCAGTGCCTTGCCGCCGGCAGCCGTGGCGATCTCGATGCGGTGCGCCCCAGCATCGATGGCATTTTCGACGAGTTCCTTCACAACGCTTGCCGGCCGCTCGATGACTTCACCGGCGGCGATCTGGTTGATCAGGGTTTCTGGCAGTTGATGAACGCGCATGATGTCATGTTGAGGGATTCGGGCTTCAGCGCAATGCGTGTCAGTGGATTGAAGCGGGAAAAAGGCTGCAATTGGCATCTGGTCTTGTCGCCCTGCTTCCCAAAGGCGAGCCTAATTCCGCGTTATCCCTCTTCAAATTGCATTTGTGGTTAAGCGGGGCTTAACTCTCCAATGCGATAGTCGGCCAAAGTCTGTGGTGGCAATCACACAGTATGGTCAGATCGAAGTAGAATGGCGTTAAACGAAACCGACACACCGCAAACATGTGGCGAGGCCAAGAGCATCGAAGGCCTGGCTTCGGCGCTTGATTGCGGCATCATGATCTATGATCGAAATGACAGACTGATTGCTGCCAGCTCGCGTTTTCTGAGCTTCTTTGATATTTCCCCTGAACTGCTGCAACCCGGCGCTCGGCTGCGGGATCTTTTCAACGCGACATTTGACGTTGGCGCAGGGAATTTGGGCTCGTTGGGTGCGAAAGCACGCTACATTTCGCGTGAGGACTGGATTGCTGAGCGGATAGCCATTCATTGGCGTGAACGCTACGAAAGCGTCGAAAAGCTCGCTGATGGGCGTTGGGTGCGGATGTGCAAGCGGCGGATGCCGGATGGCATGCTGATTTCCACAATTCAGGATGTTAGCGATCAGAAACGCCGGGATGAAGAGATGGCGGCGGTCCTGAAGAAGGCCGAACTCGCTCAAATGATCCTCGACAATCTGGCAACACCAGTGGTCGTCAAGGATTCAGAGCTGCGCTATGTGCTGGTTAATGACGCTTACTGCCGGATTCCGGGATTGCATCGTAAGCAGATTTTGGGAAAGCGGGCCGCCGATCTGGTGGCCCCGGAACTCGCTGAACGTTTCGAGGAAGTGGAAGGCCGCGTCCTTGAAACCGGAATTCAATACGAGGTACTAGAGGACATCTTCAAGGCAGATGGCACGGTAATGCACGTCGTTACCCGTGTTGGGCGCTCCGGAACGCCCGGAAATTACCACATCACCGTGTCGTTCGATGACGTCAGTGCGTTAGCGGAAGGCAAGAAGGTTGCATCGGACTACCGCACCTTGGCAACAGCAGCAGCAGTTGTTGAGGACAGGACTGCTGCGCGCGCCCCGTCAGAGCCCAAAGGACGTATTTTGGTTCTCGATGAGGACGGCCACCGCTCGGCGCAACGGGTATTGGCATTAAAGCAGGCAGGCTATGACGCAGTGGCGACTGCAAGCGCCAGCGAAGCCATGACCTTCCTTGATGCAGCAAGGTCGATGAAGCTGACTGTCAGCCAAGTGGAAATTACCGCCCATTGGGCAAGGGCCTTGTCCGGCAAGACCAGGTCCGGCAAGCACGACGTTCTCAGGCAGGCCATCGAGCAAAAGAGAGCCGAAGAAGCCGATAGACGGAATCCAACAGCTTCAGAGCCTAAGCAGCTTGAACCGCCACGGTCTCCTGAAGTGTCTGGTGACCGGTCTGTGCCGCTACCACAAGCGCCTGTTCCTGCACGAAATGAACCGGTCAGGGCGACATCTCCATTGTCAGAAGGAACAAACCGCAAGGCTGCTCCGACCCGTACTCGCGTCCGCGTACTCGTTGCTGAAGACAATGACGTCAACCAGATCGTTTTCGAGCAGATCCTCGAGGGGATCGGGGTGGATTTCCGTATTGTTGACAACGGCCAGGAGGCTGTTGCAGCTTGGCGCGCAGCGGCCCCAGATCTCATCCTGATGGATGTTTCCATGCCTGTCATGAATGGCCTTCAGGCTACACAGGCCATTCGGGATGCTGAAGCCAACGATCCCGACAACCATACGCGCGTTCCAGTCATTGCCGTCACTGCCCATGCGATGAACGGTGATCGTGAGCGCTGCCTGGCTGCGGGAATGGACGACTATCTTTCCAAGCCGGTCAGCCCGGAAAAGCTCGAGGCGATCATTCAAAAATGGGTCGACAGCCCGCAGCACTTGCTGGCCGCCGGATAGATCTGCAATGGCCGAAGAAATGTTGAGTGTTTTCTTGCCGGTCCCGCAATAGGACAATCTTAAGACATCTGCCCCATTTTGTTTTCAAAAGTTACATTCATACCTGCGGACCAGTTTTCATTGATGACTCCAGACGATTCAAATATGGACGCATTGTCCCCGAACCCGAATTCTGTGGCTTACACGGATCCATTGACCGGGTTGGGAAATCGTCGTCGTCTGATGGACAAGATCCGCAAGCTGGCCGCTGAACGCGCTGACGATCCTGCTCCATTTACCATCGGCATCGCCAATATCGACGGTTTCAAGCCGATCAACGATCTTTTCGGACACGCCGCAGGTGACGAAATTCTGTGTCAGGTGGCGCACCGGTTGCGGGCGTGCCTGCCGGATGGAGGCTTTGTCGCCCGAATTGAAAGCGATGAGTTCGCGTTCATCCTGCCTCTGGTTTTCGAGAAAAAGGGTGCAGAGAAAATCGGTCGGATGTTCAAGGACGTGCTGTCTGCACCCTATGATCTGGGTGACCGCAATGTACGCCTGTCCGCTTCTTTTGGCTTTGCCGTCTACCCGTTCGCCGGTGAGCAGTTCGCAGAATTGCTCAAGAGTGCGGATACTGCGCTGTACCGCTCCAAACGTCGCGGCCGCGGCCAGATCACTGTCTATTCCGAGGAAATCGCGGAAGAGATGCGTCGCGGTACGCAGATCGAACAGGCCCTTCGCCGCGCGATCATCGCCGATGAAGTGGCGGTTCACTTCCAGCCGATCGTAGACCTTGCCGATGGCTCGATTCAAGGCTTTGAAGCGCTGGCCCGCTGGACAGACAAGGAACTCGGTTTTGTCTCGCCGGCAATGTTCATTCCGCTCGCCGAAGAGCGCGGCTTTATCGATTCGCTCACGGAAACCTTGCTCAAGAAGGCCGCAGAAACGGCCAAGCACTGGCCTCCAGGCATCTTCCTTTCGTTCAATCTCTCTTCAGCCCAGTTGATTGATCCGGCGACGGCGTTCAATGTTCTCGCCGTCATCAACCGGGTGGGGCTCGATCCCCGTCGTCTGGAACTTGAAATCACCGAAACGGCGATGATGAGTGACCCCGAGGTTGCCGCCAAGGTGGTGACCGAGCTCAGCAGCGTCGGGATAAGGGTGTCGCTTGATGACTTTGGCACAGGCCAGTCCAGTCTGGGACGGTTGCGCGACTTCGCCTTCAACAAGGTCAAGATTGACCGCAGTTTTGTGAGCGAAATCACCATCGACAAATCTGCAGAGCATATCGTGCGGGCCATTTTGGCTATGTGCGAGGGGCTCAACCTCAAGGTTATCGCCGAAGGCATCGAGACCGAGGAACAGGCAGCCAAACTCAGGGAGCTTGGCTGCAAATCGGGGCAGGGCTGGCTCTATGGCAAGGCTGTCGATGCAACAGCGACCTTTGCGCTTCTCGAAGCCGAGGAAATTTCCCGTGCAGGTGCGTCCAGGCAGAATATGGTCATCCGCTGACGTCACGCCCCTCCTTGGTCAACCAGTTCAAGACCAGCTCCGTTTGTGCAGAAAGCGCGCGTCCCTTCGGCCAGATCACGTGAAATGCTGCTCCGGTGACCAGCCGGTGATCAGTCACTTTCTTGAGCAAGCCTGACTTTACCAGCCGCTCCGTCAGGTGCTGCCAGCTCAGCGCCACGCCTTGTCCTTCCATCACCGCCTGTATCACCAGCACGTAATCATTGATTGCAAGCCCACGGTTCGCTGTTACCGCGTTGACGTCGGCGCTCTTGAACCATTGCCTCCAGTCACAAGCGCTGCGAAACGGCTCCTCGAGGTGAATGAGCCTGTGTTGCGTGAGGTGGGCGACACTTTCCGGCATGCCGTGCTTTTCTAGATAGGCAGCACTCGCCACCGCCTCGATCACTTCCGGTGCGATTAGTGCGCTTTCATAGTCAGGCCAGTCTTCCGGCCTGCCGCCCCGCACGCCAAGCTCGACATTCTCAGTGCGAATGTCGAGATCGCGATCAGCAGTCTGGATACGAAGATCGATGTCGGGAAGTTCATCCCGCAGTCGGTGGAGCCGTGGCAGCATCCAGAGCGAGGCGAATGCGGTTGACGCCGCGAGCGTGACACTGGCGGCCCGGCCTCGCGCCCGGATGTCTTCCGCTGATTTGCGGATATGGCTCAGGCCAAGCGTCACATCTGCATGAAACCGACGTCCTGCTTCGGTCAGCGACACCGCGCGGTGCGCTCGATGAAAAAGGGGAGTGCCGAGCTGGTTCTCGAGCGACCGGATCGCATAGCTGACCGCTGCCTGTGTCATGCCGAGTTCTTGTGCGGCTTTGGTGAAGCTGAGCTGTCGTCCCGCCGCTTCAAAGACGATGAGATTGCCAGCCGAGGGAAGCAGGTGACGAAGGTTATCCATAAGTCCAGCTTATCCAACGCAATGGAATTTTCCAGCATTACATGCGGTCAAACCAAACCTAGACTGAAGGCTCGGAGGGTTTGCCATGGACGCTGCAGAAATGATTGATCCCAAGGCTGCACTCACGCGCAGGCGTGAACGCGCTGGCGGTCGTGATGGTCGCAGGTCCGGTCATGGCACAGCGCCGCCCCATCGCGCGGCGCCCTATATCATCCGCAACATTCCGACCTATGACATAATGGGCGAGGAAAACCTGCTCAAGATCGAGGCTGCGGCAGACCGGATCCTGGCAGAAGTCGGTATCGAATTTCGTGATGACGCCGCAGCGCTCGAGCATTGGAAGGCAGCCGGCGCCCGCGTCGACGGCCTGCTGGTAAAGTTCGAGCCGGGAATGTTGCGCGAGATCCTGAAGTCCGCGCCGGCAAGCTTTACCCAGCACGCCCGCAATCCGGCCAACAATGTCGAAATCGGCGGCAAGAGCGTCATCTTTGCGCCTGCCTACGGCTCTCCCTTCGTGATGGACCTCGATAAGGGTCGTCGCTACGGAACGATCGAGGACTTCCGGAACTTCGTCAAACTGGCGCAATCAAGCCCATGGCTGCACCATTCCGGCGGAACCATTTGCGAGCCGGTCGATGTGCCGGTCAACAAGCGCCATCTCGACATGGCCTATGCGCACCTGAAATACTCCGATCGCGGTTTCATGGGATCTGTCACAGCCGAAAGCCGCGCCGAAGAATCGATCGAGATGGCGCGGATCGTCTTTGGCCGCGATTTCGTCGACCAGAATTGCGTCATCCTCGGCAATGTCAATGTCAACTCGCCCTTGGTCTGGGATGGCACCATGACCAATGTACTCAGGGCCTATGCCCGCGCCAACCAGGCCGCGGTCATCGTGCCGTTTATCCTTGGCGGCGCCATGGGGCCGGTGACCAATGCCGGCGCAATCGCGCAATCGCTTGCCGAAACCATGGCCGGATGTGCCCTGACCCAGCTTGAGCGAAAGGGCGCGCCGGTGATCTTCGGCAATTTCCTCTCATCAATGTCGCTCAGGACAGGTTCGCCGACATTTGGAACTCCTGAACCTGCCATAGGCTCGATGGTGATCGGGCAATTGGCGCGCCGCCTCAACCTGCCGCTCAGGTGCGCAGGCAATTTCTCCAACTCGAAACTGCCTGACGCCCAGGCGATGAACGAAGGCACCATGTCGATGCTCTCTGCTGTGCATTGCGGGGCAAACTTCATCCTGCATTCCGCCGGATTCCTCGACGGCCTGCTGTCGATGTCCTACGAGAAATTCGTCATGGACGCGGATTTCTGCGGCGCGCTGCACCCTTATCTCGCCGGCGTCGTGGTTGACGACAATTCGTTGGCCATCGACGCATTTCTCGAAGTGGGCGTCGGCAAGCATTTCCTCGGCTGCGCCCATACGATGGAAAATTACCAGACAGCGTTCTGGGATTCAGAGATCGCTGACAATGAGCCGTTCGAAAAATGGGACGTTTCCGGGCGAACGGATGCAGCAACGCGCGCCAATGCGCGCTGGAAACGGATGCTGGCCGACTATCAGGCGCCTCCGATGGATGAGGCGATGGATGAGGCGCTTGTGGATTATGTCGATCGGACCAAAGCGGGGTTGGCCGACGCATGGTATTGAGGGGCGTCATTCCAACAGGAGTAGTAAAATGCTAAAGTCCCTTGCTGTGCTGCCTGTGTTTTTTATGATTGCCACCGCACCTGTCCTTGCTGGCGAACCCGCTGATGCGGTCAAGTATTTCTACGACAATCTCGGTTCCGAAACGCAACCAGAGAACCGTGACCGCTTCACCGGGCCGGCGCTCGAGTTCCTCAATGCCGCCAACGCTGCCTGGGAGAGGGATGAAACGAATTGCATCGAGTTCATGTTCCCGGTTGATGGCCAGGATTTTGACGATGCCGAAATCGCCAAGACCCTCAAGCTCGATGAAACCGTCAATGGTGATAGCGCAGACGTGACAGCGAGTTTCAGTAATTTCGGTCAGGCCACGCAGGTGGAATGGTCATTGACCAAGACTGCAGCAGGCTGGCAGGTTGCAGACATCGCGTCTGAAGCCAATCAGTGGCGAGTTTCGCGCATGACCTGCGACTGAAGTAACAATGGACCGGGGAGTGGTCGATCCGTCCCCGGACTATCCGGAACCAAGGAGCCGTCACCGATGGTGCAAGTCAACGATCCGCTGCTGCAGCCCTACCAGCTCAAGCATCTGACGCTGAAGAACCGGATCATGACCACCAGTCATGAACCGGCCTATCCGGAAGACGGCATGCCAAAGGATCGCTACCGCGCCTATCATGTCGAGCGTGCCAAGGCCGGCATTGCCATGACCATGACTGCGGGCTCTGCGGCGGTCTCAAGAGACAGCCCGCCGGTGTTCAACAATGTGCTGGCCTACAAGGACGAAGTCGTGGGCTGGATGAAAAAGCTTACCGACGAATGCCATGAGCATGGCTGCGCGGTGATGATCCAGCTCACCCATCTTGGCCGCCGCACCCACTGGAACAAGGGTGACTGGTTGCCGGCGCTCTCGACCAGCAATCAGCGCGAACCGGCGCACCGGGCATTCCCCAAGAAGATGGAAGACTGGGACATCGCCCGGGTGATTGCCGACTATGCAGATGCCGCCGAGCGCATGGCTGAAGCCGGCCTCGATGGCGTCGAGCTCGAATGCTACGGCCACCTCATGGACCAGTTCATGTCGCCGCTGACCAATGAGCTCGAAGGCCCCTACGGCGGCAGCCTCGAAAACCGGGCCCGCTTCGCGCTTGAGGTGGTAGCCGCCATCAAGGCGCGGGTTGGCGACAAGCTGCTGGTTGGCGTGCGCTACACCGCCGACGAGACTGCCAAGGATGGCATAAGCGAAGACGACGGCATCGCGATCGGCCACCTGTTCAAGGCATCAGGCAACGTCGATTTTCTCAACGTGATCCGCGGCCAGATCCACACCGACCCGGCGATGACCGACGTCATCCCCGTGCAGGGCATGAAGTCCGCCCCGCATCTGGATTTCGCCGGACGCATCCGGGCTGAAGTCGGCATGCCGACATTTCACGCCGCGCGCATACCCGATGTGGCAACGGCCCGTTATGCCATTTCCGAGGGCAAGCTCGACATGGTCGGCATGACCCGAGCTCACATGGCCGATCCGCATCTGGTCAGGAAGATCATGGAAGGACGCGAGCACGATATCCGTCCCTGCGTTGGCGCCACCTATTGCCTCGACCGGATCTACCAGGCCGGCGACGCCCTCTGCATCCACAATCCGGCGACGGGCCGCGAACTGACCATGCCGCACACGATTGCGCCCGCGCCTGAGAAAAAGCGGGTGGTGATCATTGGGGCAGGGCCTGCAGGACTGGAGGCTGCGCGGGTTGCCGCCGAGCGCGGGCACCATGTCACGGTCTTCGAGGCGCAGCCCGATCCGGGCGGACAGATCCGCCTGACCGCGCAGAACCAGCGCCGCAAGGAGATGATCGGCATCATCGAGTGGCGCATGGCCCAATGCGCGGCGCGGGACGTCGAATTCCGGTTCAACACTTGGGCCGAGGCCGAAGATGTAACCGCTGAAAATCCGGATGTGTTGATCATAGCTACCGGCGGCCTGCCGCACACCGAGGTGCTCGAGCAGGGCAACGATCTGGTGGTCTCGAGCTGGGATCTGATTTCCGGAGACATCAAGCCGGGCAAGTCCGTATTGATCTATGATGACGCCGGTGACCATGCGGGACTTCAGGCGGCGGAAGTGGCTGCAATGTCCGGCGCCAGCGTCGAAATCATGACACCCGATCGTAGCTTCGCACCCGATGTTATGGCGATGAACCTGGTGCCTTACATGCGTTCGCTGCAGGACAAGGATGTCACCTTCACCGTGACCTACCGGCTGACCTCGGTCGAGCGTGACGGCAACCGCCTCAAAGCCATCATCGGCAGCGATTACATGCCGCTCGCCAAGGAGCGTCACTTTGATCAGGTCGTCATCAACCACGGCACCCTGCCGCTGGATGAGCTCTATTTCGAGCTCAAGCCGCACGCGAGCAATCTCGGTCAGGTTGACTACGAGGCGTTTATTACCGGCAAACCGCAGACCCTGAATGGCGGCCCTTCGTCTTCGCCGGAAGGGGGTGGCACAGATGGTTTTCAGCTGTTTCGCATTGGCGATGCGGTGGCGGCAAGGAACACCCACGCTGCGATCTACGACGCGCTGAGGCTGATGAAGGATATCTAGAACCTTGGGTACGGCTCACAGATAGCCAATACCCTGGGTACGCTTGTCCGAAATAGTGAGGGCAAACGGCGAAACCATACGTTCCTCAGCTTGATCGCGGCCCATCGGACTCCGCACACTCATTTACCTGAAGTGCTGCGACCGAACCCGGAGTCCGGACAAAAAACGAAGAAAACCACAAGATGGTGCGCTTCAAGACCCGGCGCGTTGATGAGCACGAAGTCCGGCGACCCGGCACGGTATGGCTATACGTGGCGGCGTCGGCCGATGGGGTGTTCAAACCGGTGTTCGTGCTGATAACAAACGCCGTGCGGGCGGGGCCGTCAGGGCAACCGCACGGTAACCTCAAAGAACATAGTCAGGCTCGAACCGGCCCTTGACCGGATGGTTGAGCAGGAAGGTTGAGCCGGCATCGGGGTCGGCGGCAAGCTCTTCTGCTGAAAGTCCCTGTTGGGCCGATGTCACCATCAGTTGGCCAGCATCTGCTCCGACAAAGGCCGGGCAAGTGGATAGACTGGCAGGAACCTTGAGCGTGGCGATCCGCTTGCCCTCAGTCGAATACGCGTCGATGCAACCCGCGCCCCATCGGGCGTTCCAGATAACGCCATGCTGATCACACACGGCACCATCAAGCCCGCCGTTCCCGCCGCGATGATCGAAGAAGATCTCGGGCGCGGCTGTGGGCAATGCAGTCGACGGGTCAATTGCCACCCGCATCAACTGGCCCGACATCGTATCGGTGTAGTATGCGATACTTCCGTCCGGCGAGAAGCAGATGGCGTTCGGGATCGTGATCTCCGGGAACAGCTTCGTCACCTTGCCGCGCGCCACGTGGTAGATAGCACCCGCTTTTTTCTCGGCGTTCTTTCCCATCGTGCCGAACCACAGCGCGCCGCATGGATGAACCCGTCCATCGTTTGACCGGGTCACTTCATTGTCCGCTTCAATAGCCGTGATCAGCTCCAGCTCGCCTGTCGCTGTATGGCGCATGTGCAAGCCGGTCTCGGTGACCATTACCTGCCGGCCATTGTCAACCCGCGCCAGAACGCTGCCCATCTCGGGAAGCTCATGGGTTCTCAGGCTGTTTGAAACGAGCACGTATTCGAACAGCTTTTGGCCGATGATATCAAACCACCATGCGATGCCCGTATGGGGGTCATAGGTGGGACCTTCGCCAAGTGTGCCGGCGGGCGCGTTCAACTTTTCCCCCGAAAACGCAATCAGATCTGTACTCACGTATTGTTCCCCTCAAGTGCGTCATAGGCCTTTATCGACGCTAGGGCGCGCAGCTTGACTTCGCTCGCCTGCATGCCTGCCTTGTAGAGGCTGGAGCCAAGCCCGAACGTCCGGACGCCAACTTTGGCATAGGCAGCAAAATCATCGTCTGAAACGCCACCAACCGCGCCCACCGGCACATCCTTTGGCAAGACCGCGCGGATGGCGTTTATGCCGGTTGGACCGAGTACGCTGGCTGGAAAGAACTTGAGTGCCGAGGCGCCCGCGGCGCATGCGACGAGAGCTTCGGTCGGCGTGAAGACGCCTGGCATGGTGACCATGCCGTGAGAGGCGGCTTGGCCGATCACGTCGCTGTCGACATTGGGGCTGACCATCAAGCGCCCACCAACGCCATCGAGCCGATCAACGTCCTCGACAGACAACACCGTGCCTGCACCGATCAGCACGCCCTTCGGTGCGCGTTTGACCGCGATCTCGATTGAGCGGAACGGGTCGGGCGAATTGAGCGGGATCTCGATCGCCGTGAACCCCGCGTCGACAAGAGCGTCGACGATATCGGCGGTTTCGTCGGATTTGATGCCGCGCAGGATCGCAACCAGATTGCGCTTCATGGAAGGAAACTTGATCCGTATCATGGGTGTGTGACATCCCCGTTGGTATTGGAAAATCCGTGCCAGGCTTCCACCAGGCCACGTCTGACTGCCGCATCGGCGTTGATGTCGCGAACCTTGACCCCGCACTCGGAAAGCGCTGCATGGTAGAGGCGCTGCATCGCGCCGCTCGCCACCAGCCCGATCTGTTCGTCGCCTCGCACGCCGGCACCGGCAAGTTCCACCCCGATCAGCAGGCCCGAAAGCCTCGCCCGGTTCTCGTCAATCCCGTGGCTGTGAAGCAATTGGCCTGCCCGGATGGAAAAGAGATGGTGGGTGATCTTTGCAGCCTGAGCCCAGCCATCCCGGACACCGGTGAGAAACGCCGGATCATTGGCATCCACGCCGCCTTCGCCGCCGGTCGAATGAACAAGAATGGTCTTTGCGCTGATGGCGGCAAACAACTCGCCCGTCATGAAGGTTTCAAACCCGGTGACGGTTGCCCCGTCCATGCTGACCCATTTCGAGTGCGTTCCGGGCATGCAGTAGCGCGCGCCGCCAGGCATATCGAGGTAAGCACCGAGCAGTTGCGTTTCCTCGCCGCGCATCACATCCGGTTCGCCCTCCGAGCGGACTGCCAGGCCGGGAAGAATAATGACCGACCGCGCCGCGTGAGGCACAATCGTTGCGCTCTTGCCGATGGTCGTCACATCGGCCGGAGTGTCAATGTATCCCGCTTCGACCCAGCCTTGCCGGGATCCTGCCATACCGCAGATGACAACCGGCAAGTGCCCGGGTACGGAAAGAGCGGTGAGATGATTTTCGAGCACGGTTTCGAAGCCGAGCGCAGCAACCTCGGTCATTCCCTCGTTGCTGCGGTGCTCGGCAAGCACTGTGCCGTCGCGTGACATCACCCAGAGGCGAAAACTCGACGTTCCCCAGTCGACTGCCACGATGCTGGGCGCTGTACTCACATCATGCCTCCGTCTGCGATCAGAACCTGTGCTGTTATCATGGCCGAAGCACTGGACGCCAGAAACAGGCAGGGCCCGACCATGTCTTCGGGTTGAATTTCCCGTTTGAGGCATTGTCGATCAATCATGGCAGAGAGGCCGTCCTCGGTCACCCAAAGTCGCTTCTGCCGCTCCGTCATCACCCAGCCAGGTGCGATGGCGTTGACCCGGATGCCATCCGGGCCCAGCCGACCTGCAAGGCCTTTGGTCAGTCCGACAATCCCTGCCTTTGCCGCGGTGTATGCGGGCATGGCACCAATGTTGAGCATGTAGGATGTCGAGGTGAAATTAACGATCGTGCCGCCACCAGCTGCGATCATGCCAAGCGCAACGGCCTTGGCGGTAAACGCAACCGGTCTCAGATTGATCGCCTGATTGCTGTCCCAGTACTCGCCGCTCATCTCGAGAAGCTCGTGCCGGTCATCGAGCGCGGCATTGTTGACCAGCACGGTGGCTGCACCATGGGCGCTTTCCGCCTGTGCAACGGCTTGCGTGATGGCGTCGAGATCAGTGAGATCGGCAGGGATGAACAACGGCGCATGGCGGCTGCCAGCTGCCAGCCTAGTGGCAAGTTCCCGGCTTGGCGCCTCGGCGATATCGATGAAGGCAACTTTGGCCCCTTGCGCAACAAAGCCCTCGGTCAGCGCCGCGCCGATACCAGTGCCACCGCCGGTGATAAGAACTGCCGCATCCACAAATTCGGGGAATGTCGCTGTCTGCTTGGTCATCAATGGTCCTTTGGTCCGAATCGTGGCCTTCCAATAGCAGTCATGGAGGCGCCAGCCGAATTGGGCAAGTAGACTCCACAGCTCTCCAGCCATGGCTGCCCTGTAAAGACACGGACCGCTCGGCTTTATGATCACGTTGGTATCGAACATATGGGCAGCTGGTCTGTTGCCTGTTCGATCTCACAAATGGAACTGCACCTTACTATTGAAAAGGCCCGGACAAATCCTGCGCCCGGGCCCCTTATTTGAACGGCCTTGCCCTTAGTTGGTCGGCAGTTGATAGTCCTTGAGGGTTTGGCGCAATGCGGTTTTCTGGATCTTGCCGGTTGCCGTGTGCGGGATTTCGTCAATGAACACCACATCGTCCGGCATCCACCACTTGGCGATCTTGCCTTCCAGGAAGTCCAGAACGGACTGTTTGCTCGGGCTGCGACCTTCCTTGACCACGATGACCAGCAGTGGCCGCTCGTCCCACTTCGGGTGGACGACGCCGATCACGGCTGCTTCCGCCACATCGGCATGTCCCACCGCCAGGTTCTCGATCTCGATCGACGAAATCCATTCGCCGCCCGACTTGATCACGTCCTTGGCGCGGTCAGTGATCTGCATGTAGCCATGGTGATCTACATGGGCGACGTCGCCGGTGTCGAACCAGCCTTCGGCATCAAACTGCTCTGCGCCGCGGCCCTTGTAATAGGAGGAAGAGACCGCCGGGCCGCGCACCTTGAGCCGACCGAAGGTCTTGGCGTCCCAAGGCAGGTCGTTGTTTTCGTCATCGGTGATTTTCATTTCGACCGTGAAAGGCGGGTGTCCCTGTTTGGACTGCAGGTCGAGTTTTTCCTCGCCGGTAAGGTGGCTGTACTCCGGTTTGACGGAACACAGCGTTCCCAG
This sequence comes from Hoeflea sp. AS60, assembly GCF_038900115.1. NCBI lineage: Bacteria > Pseudomonadati > Pseudomonadota > Alphaproteobacteria > Hyphomicrobiales > Rhizobiaceae > Hoeflea > Hoeflea sp. AS60. Next base: position 2,127,828 of record NZ_JBBMQP010000001.1, read on the forward strand.
CGGGCTCATTTCGGTCATGCCCCACGCATGAATGACTTCCACGCCATAGTCATCCTGGAACGCTTTGGTGATGGCGCGCGGGCAGGCCGATCCGCCGATCACAACGCGGGAAAGATCGGGCAGCTCTCCGCCATGTTTTTCCATATGCTGGAGAAGCATCAACCAGACAGTGGGCACTGCCGCGGTGATGGTGACCTTTTCCTGCGTCAGGATCTCGTAGATTGATGCGCCATCCATTCCTGCGCCGGGCATGATCATCGTGCATCCCGACATCGGGCCGGAAAAGGCAGTCGACCAGCCATTGGCGTGAAACAATGGAACAACCGGCATCAGGCTATCGCGCGATGCCAGGTTGAGCATATCGGGCTGAAGCGCTGCCATTGCATGAAGCACGTTGGAGCGGTGAGAATAGACCACGCCCTTCGGGTCACCGGTGGTGCCGGAGGTGTAGCACATCCCTGCCGCGGTCCGTTCGTCAAATTCTGCCCAGGCAAAGTCGCCATCGGCTTCTGCGATGTAACTCTCGTAAGACACCGCATTCTTCAACGACGTTTCCGGCATGTGTGCATCATCCGTCAGGATGACGATGCGCTCCAGGCTGGGGACTTTTGGCGCGATCATCTCGACCAGTTTGACAAAGGTGAGATCGACGAACAGCATCTTGTCTTCGGCATCGTTCATGATCCAGGCAATCTGGTCAGGAAACAGCCTGGGGTTCAGGGTGTGATAGACCGCACCGATCCCCATGATTCCGTACCAGGTTTCCAGATGGCGCCAGGTGTTCCACGCCATTGTCGCGATGCGGTCTCCCAGGCCGCAGCCATCGCGCTCCAGGCGTTGCGAAAGTCTAAGCGCGCGGCCGCGAATCTCCGCGTAGTTGGTTCTGTGAAATGGTCCTTCGATGGACCGCGAAACCACCTCTCTCTGGCCGTGATAGATTGCCGCATGGTCAATGACCTTGTGGCAAAGCAACGGCCATTCTTGCATCAATCCAAGCATATGATCCCCTTTGGTTTTCATCCTCTTCCAGTGGTGACAGTAGCGCTTCAGGACGAGTGGAGACAACATCAAATCACTGCCAAATTGATGTTTTGCATCTTCGCAAAATTAGTATAATCTTAAGTATACCAAAACTTGGATTTTGGTCTTGATGGCGGATTGAGTGGCAATATTCGACTTCCGCTTGGGGTTGTTTCTGTGGGCTGCGAATTGGAATGGTAATTTGAAATTTACCGAATTCCCAAGGGAATATAGAAACGGAAAGGCGTCATTTCTTTTCGTACCAAAGATCAGTGCGCCCAATATGGGGGTCATATGAACGCGCAGGGTAAGCAAAACAAATTTGCCTTGAGTATTGTTCAGCGCTTGCATGCTTGTAAGACGCAATTGGATATTCTCAGGTTGTTGCGGGAGATTACCGCCGATTTCGGATACCAGCATTTTTTCGTGGTAAACGGGCCGACGACAGCAGCTCCGTGTTTCTCTGAGGCCATAGTCATCACCTCGGCACCCTCCGAGATGGTACAGACTCATGAAGCCAGAACCTCTGCTGCTAGCAATCCTTTGGCGAGCATTCTTCAAAAAATAGGCGCGCCATTCGAATTCCGTCTTGATGGTTCAAATGTAGATACCCCCGCCGATTTCAGGTTGTTTGCGGAGGGCGTTTTCAGCAACGACGATCTGGATTGCGCGTTCATTGTGCCGGTCTACCATCCAGACCACGGCCCGGCGGCGGTATTCTTTCTGGGCAAGCGTTTGCCCATCGGCATGGAAGATACCGCCATATTGTCGCTTTATGCTCATCTTTTGCATCAGAAATTGCGACAGGTTTCAGCCAAGCCGGCCAAGCCCGGTTCGCCGCTGACCGAGCGCGAGCGGGAGTGCCTGGTCTGGACGTCAGTCGGCAAGACCTCTGTCGAAATTGCCAAGATTCTCAATCTGTCGGAACACACGGTCAACCATTATCTGAACAACGCTGCCCGCAAATTTGATGCGGTCAATCGAACGCAAGCCGTGGCTCACGGCTTGCGTCTTGGCTATATTGACTGATCAGATAAGCGCACACGACACTTTCCGATACTGCCTGCTACTACTGAGCGACCGGATACCAGTAGCGGGCATTGGCCTCGCCACGAATGATCCTGACATGCTGATTGGCGAAAACGCGGTACGGATGGCTCCATTCGCCGTCCGGCCACTGAACCCGGATGGTCGCGCGCTCGGAAACCCCCAGCCCGACATGCACGAAACCGGTCTGGCCTGAAGCGTGTCCGCCGCCAACCTGGATCCGGCGGGTCTGGGTGCGTGTCCCCGTTCGAACCGAAATGAGCGATCCCACGGCCGCCGGATTGATCTTGCCGTTGTCGAGTTCAATCTTGACCCAATTGCCCAGCGCCCTGTGCCCCCAATCCGTTGCCGCACCCAGATTGCGGAAAAGACTGGCGGGATGCTCGCGATTGACGACAAACAGGTCGAGCATGCCATCCATGTTGAAGTCCTCGACGATTGCCCCGCGTCCACGCGTGTTGAGCGCAATGCCCGCTTCCATGCCTTTTTCGTGGAAGCTGTCATCAAAACCGCCAAGCAGAAGGTTGTCCGGGTCGAAACTCGCGAAATCCGGCATCGCCTGCACATTGCCCTTGGCGATGAAGAGATCGGTTTTGGTGTCGTTGTTGATATCGGCAAACTGACTGTGCCAGCCCGTCGAGGGTTTCGCGTCTCCACCGGTATAGGGACGGTGTGCAGTTGCGCCCTTTTCAAAGGCGATGTCACGATAGGTTGGCCGATCTTCTCCGGCTTCGTCGTCAAGCTTCTGGATCTTGGTGTCGCCCATCGAAGTCAGGGCATATTCGGGCAATCCGTCAGCATCGAAATCGGTTTCGGCGATCCCCATGCCCCAGATCGTCAACCGCTGCCAACCTTGCGAGGATGAGTAGAGCCGGGGCGCGCGCCCCTCGGCCATGTCCCACAATTGCTCCTCACCGCCACGGTAATACTGCCGGTCGTTGGTAATCCTAAGGTCTGGCCGTCCGGTGCGGTTCCAGTCGGTAAACAGCACCGACAGGGCGCAATATCCCGGCTCGAGCGTTAGCGGTTCGGAGTAATCGGGTGTTTCGCCGGGTCGGGATCTGAGCAACTGGTTGGGCTCGCATGTTCCAAACGGGGTTCCCGGCGCTGAACGATCTACATAATTGCCGATTGCGATCGTCGGAAATTCATTGCCCTTTTCCCAGATTGCCGACATGGCAGTTGACCAGGCGCGTCCGCCATCAATTGAAAAGCTCCTGTTGGCTTTCTCGAACTTGCAATCGGCCCCACCCTTGAGCACCAGATTGCGCCCGAGCCGCAAGAGCACGAGATCCATATGCCGGTCGTTGTCGATGTCCAGCGGATAGGCCCCGAGAATGCCGGTCAGATCCTCAGCTTCCAGCCCCGTGTCGAGGGTTTTGAATGCCAGCGCACCACCTGTCTGGCTTTCATTGACATAGAATTGTGCCGGCGATGAACCGCCCGCAATCACCAGGTCGGGAAGGCGGTCGCCATTGCAATCAAAACTCGCCGCACCACCTCCGACGAAAAATTCCCATCCGCCGGTATAGCTTTGATTGATGCCTGCGTTGGCTGCTTCCTCTTGCAGTATCGGCACATCGGCGGTGAAGTCGGTCTGTGCCTGCGCCTGTGCAGTGACGGGCAGGCTCAACGCTGTCAGCCAGATTGCACTGAACGAGAGGAGTGAGCTCATTTTCATCATGGGACAATCACCAGGGTCTTGAGAAACGCGATCAATGCCGATTTCTCTGCGTCAGGAGCAGCCGCATAGGCGTCACGCGCCTCGCGTCCGTTTCCGCCATGGGCAAGAATGATCTCGTTGAGAGTGCTGAAATCATTGCGGTGGCCATAGGGCTGGGTGGATCCGACGCCCCATAGTTCCGCCGTCTGGAAGATGTTGCGGTCGACAAAGCGCTGCGAGAGAAGTTCGTTGCCGAGCGCATCAATCTGGTTGTCGGTCATGACATGCCGTTTGAGGTCGCCAAACAGCGGCACGAGAACCCGCCCTTCCGCATCGCGAGGTAAGTCTTTGGCCCAGTTCAGAAGGGAAATGTCATAAACCGCTTTTGCGCCAACTTGCCCGTCATTGAGCGTACCGGCCAGATCGAACGGGCCGGGGTCTGCAAAGGAAAGGGTCTCGAGTGGAAGGGCAGGGCGGTGGCAAACGGTGCAGCCGAAATCGGTGAAGCTCGCTTCACCGCGTTCCGCAGCTTCCGCCCAGCCCGCCGCTTCCGGAACCATCCGCACCGGCGCGGGAAGCGTTGCCTGCCAGGAGACAAGTGCGGACACATCGGCAGACGAGATCTCCGCCGTTTTACCGTCGCCATCGAAATCATCGGAGCCCGTCCAGCGCGCACCGAAACGCTCGCTGGCCTGCATGCCATGGTGCTGGTTGAGCGCGTTGATGCTGAACTGGCGGAGCGAAGTCATCACACCTTTCTGGGTGAAGGGCCGGATAACCAGATCGGTGTCAACGCCATCAAGTTCATCCAGATTGACCGAGCCGTCAGGTTCGGCGGAAATGTATCCGAATTCAACGCCCTTGGCTTCAAGCGGCAGCCGCACGGCAGCGCCGCCCGCCCTGGCCTGAGACAGAACGTCACCGCGGATGGCTTGCAGCTCAGCACTCATCTCGCGCGCAAGCAATTCGACCAGCCCCGCGCCGAAGAGATGGTTGGTGCCGCGCTCGCTGGAAAACTGCGGATCGAGCGAATCGAAATCGGCGCTCTCAAAGCCTTCCGAGGCAAACACGTTGGCGACAAAGTCACCGGCGCCGCCGATAGCGGGCTGATTGTGGCATGCAGCACAGGATCCGGCATCCGGACCTGCCGTCCGGAAGAACACCTGTTCGCGTGGATGCTTGCGCCGGGTCGGGTCAATGGCCTGGGTTGCCTGTGGCCGGCCGACACCGTCAAGCGTGGTGAAATGCGCTTCAAACAGAGCCTTTCCGGTATCGATAAGTCGCAGGAGTTCGTCCTTCGGCAAGACGCCTGTCGGCATGTCCTCGCTGGCACCCAGCGCCTGCGTCCGTTCAGCCCACGGCTCGTCGGCCAACACAGATCCCGCCGATCCGATTTGCAGTCCCAGAACAAGGGCGAGGGACGCCACACCGGGCATCCTGTTCACTGAAATCATGCTGCATTCCTCCTTACCAATGGATTTCGCGTACTCTCTCCCGGCCAACTTGCCACGCTTTCAGTCCCTCGTGTTTTCCCAAACCCGGTCGGCCTGTGTGGCGTCGATCTCGGAGAGCGCGCCGATACCGCAGCCGTCGAACACCAGTGGCATTTCGTCAACAAACAGATCGATCGGCATGGAGCTTGCCGCAGAAGCGTTCGAGTTCTCTAGAACATCGCGCAACGCCGGCTCCATCAGATCGAAGGCTGCCGCACCATGGCCGACAAAAGCGACCCTGAAGGGATCGACAAGCGCGAAAATGCCCGCAAGGCCCGATCCCAGCGCACGACCGGCGGACGCGAATGCCTCGGCCGCAAGGACGTCGCCGCTTCTAGCGGCCTCGGCAATTCGGGCAATCTCGATCGGCTCGACATGGCTTTGCGGTGTTGCGTGGACGGGTTGGCCCCGGTAGCGGCGTGTGATCGCATAGTCGCCGGCATCGGCTTCTATGCATCCGTTCGAACCGCAGCGGCACAGGGCGCCGTCGGTCTGATGCAGCATGTGGCCGAATTCCGTTCCCGAGGACTGCGTTCCGTTGATGATCTGTCCGCGCAGGAACAGGCCCATGCCAACGCCGTGGGCCAGAAGGATGGCGGCGAAATTGTCGCTGTAACGCTCTGGATCACGCCAGTTCAGCGCTCGTGCGATGAGGTCGCAATCATTGGCGAGCCGCACCGGCACGCCGAACGCCTCTTCCAGCCAGAACGCCACCGGAATATCGGTCAGCGGCGTCATCGGCGAACGCAGCAGCCGAAGCCCGGCGATGTCAGTCGTGCCCTGAACCCCGATCGAGATGTGTCCGAGCTTGCCGGCTGCAAGCCCGGAGGCATCCCAGGCCTTGCCGATCTCGGTGGTCAGCGTGTTACGGAATTCCTTCTTGGTGACATTTGCCATGTCGAGGTGGAAATTCTGACGGGCGATTACCGTACCGGCATAATCGACAATGGCGATATTGACCGCCCCGATCTTGAGAATGATCAGAACCGCATGACAAAACTGTGGATTGACCGACAGGCCGGTACTTGGACGGCCGCGTCCGGCGTTCATACCGATTTCTGCGCTGCGGGGGACGAGAACACCCTCGGTGATCAATTCACTCGAGATCGTTGAAACAGTGGCAGGGCTGAGCGATGCCGACTGGGCGATTTCCCCACGGCTGACCGTCCCCCCGCGCCGCACGATCTGGATGATGCGCAGGCGGTTGCGTCTTCGCATGTCATCTGAGCGAAGTACGATTGTCATCCTCCCGGGCCGCCTCCTCACAGCCGGGTGCAATGCAAAATTTACGTTGCATTGCAGCAACTTGCTTCCATTGCGTTTCATGTTGACATGCAAGCTGTTTTGAGTCACGATTTTTTTCGAGACCTGAATTAATAAGTCTCAGAGACATGTCTGGCTGCTGATTGCCAGCATGTTAGTAAATTTTGCATTTGGTATGCACCCGGGAGGATTACATGAAAAAGTTACTCAGCACGCTCGTTGCTGGCGTCGTCTTGACAGCTGGAATGGCCGGAGCCGCACTGGCTGAAGGCAAGACCATCGGCGTTTCTTGGTCGAATTTCCAGGAAGAGCGCTGGAAGACCGATGAAGCCGCGATGAAGGAATCGATCGAGGCCGCTGGCGACACCTATGTGTCGACCGATGCGCAATCGTCTGCCGCCAAGCAGCTGTCCGATGTGGAAAGCCTGATGGCGCAAGGCGTCGACGCGCTCATCATTCTCGCCCAGGACACCCAGGCGATTATTCCTGCCGTGACTGCAGCCGCTGACGAAGGCATTGCAGTCATCGCCTATGACCGCCTGATCGAGGACAGCCGCGCATTCTACCTGACCTTCGACAATGTCGAGGTCGGCCGCATGCAGGCGCGCGCCGTTCTGGCCGCCGCCCCCAAGGGCAATTACGTGATGATCAAGGGCTCGCCAACCGATCCCAACGCCGATTTCCTTCGTGGTGGCCAGCAGGAAGTTCTGCAGTCCGCCATCGATGCCGGCGACATCACCATCGTTGACGAGGCCTATACAGACGGCTGGCTTCCCGCCAACGCCCAGCGCAACATGGAGCAGATCCTGACGGCCAACGACAACAAGGTCGATGCCGTGGTTGCCTCCAATGACGGCACAGCCGGCGGCGCCGTCGCTGCGCTGACCGCGCAGGGCATGCAGGGCATCCCGGTCTCCGGCCAGGACGGCGACCACGCCGCGCTCAACCGCGTCGCCAGTGGCACCCAGACCGTCAGCGTCTGGAAGGACGCCCGTGAACTCGGCAAGAATGCCGGCGAAATCGCCGCCAAGCTCGCAGACGGCACGGCGATGGCCGACATCGAGGGCGCCCAGGAATGGACTTCGCCTTCCGGCACTAAGATGACGGCCCTGTTCCTTGCTCCGGTTCCGATCACCAAGGACAATCTTGCCACGGTCGTCGATGCTGGCTGGATCAGCAAGGAAGCCCTGTGCCAGGGCGTTTCCGGCGGCCCCGCTCCCTGTAACTAAGCTCCACGCTCTGTTACTGATTGTGCAAGTAGCGTTCCCATCCTTCGGGATGGGGACGTATTGATGCTCTTTACCCGGATACGGCCATGACCGACACCACCTCAGCAGCGAGTACGCCGGCGAAGCCGCGCAAGTTCTTCGCCGCGCTCGAAATTGACACCCGCCTTATCGGCATGATCGGCGCCTTCGTCGTCATCTGCCTGATTTTCAATTTTCTCACCGACGGGCGTTTCATGACGCCGCGCAACATCTTCAACCTGACGATCCAGACCGCCTCGGTGGCGATCATGGCGACGGGCATGGTGTTCGTGATCGTCACCCGCCACATCGACCTTTCGGTCGGGTCGCTGCTGGCGACCTGTTCGGCGATGATGGCAATGATGCAGACCGTGGTCACGCCGGAATGGCTGGGATTGGGTCTCAACCATCCGCTGACCATGCCGCTTGCGATTCTGGTCGGCGTGGCAACCGGCCTGGTGATCGGCGCCTTGCAGGGCTGGCTGATTGGCTATCTGGCGATTCCCGCCTTCATTGTCACTTTGGGTGGCTTCCTGGTGTGGCGCAACGTCGCCTGGCACCTTACCTCGGGCCAGACGATCGGCCCGCTCGACGAGAATTTTCAGCTTTTTGGCGGTATCAACGGCACCCTGGGTGAGACCTGGAGCTGGATCTTTGCCGGCCTCGCGATTCTGGCGGCGTTTTATGCGTTGATCCAGTCGCGCCGAAACAAGATACTGCACGATTTCCCGGTCAAGCCTGTCTGGGCCGAATTCTTCATGGGCGGCATCATTGCGGCGGCGATTGTTGGTTTCGTTGCGGTCCTCAACGCCTATGAGATCCCCACAGGACGATTGCAGCGGTTGTTCGAAGAGCGCGGAGAAGTGATGCCCGAGGGCCTTGTTCAGGGCTACGGATTGCCGATTTCGGTTCTGGTGCTGATCCTGATCGCCTTTGTGATGACGATTATCGCCAGGCGCACCAGGCTTGGTCGGTATATTTTCGCCACCGGCGGCAATCCCGAAGCGGCGGAACTGGCAGGCATCAACACCCGTCTGTTGACCGTCAAGATTTTTGCCATCATGGGCGCGCTGTGCGCCATCTCCGCAGTCGTCGCCTCGTCGCGGCTCACCTTCCACTCCAATGACATCGGCACGCTCGACGAATTGCGCGTCATTGCGGCGGCGGTGATCGGCGGCACGGCGCTGTCTGGTGGTTTGGGCACCATCTACGGCGCCATCCTGGGCGCGCTGATCATGCAGAGCCTGCAATCGGGCATGGCCATGGTCGGCGTTGACGCGCCCTACCAGAACATAGTCGTGGGCATTGTGCTGGTTCTCGCCGTCTTTATTGACATCCTCTACCGCCGCCGCACGGGAGACAAGACATGACTACGCCTCTCGTTGAAATGCGCGACATGCGCAAGTCGTTCGGCGGTATCAATGCTGTCGATCATGTCAGCATCGATCTCTATCCGGGCGAAGTCGTCGGCGTTCTGGGTCACAATGGCGCTGGCAAATCCGTGTTGATGAAAATGCTGTCGGGCGCCTTACCACGCGATGGCGGTGAGATATTCATCAATGGCAAGAAGGAAGAGATTCAAAACCCGCGCGACGCGCGCAACCTGCAGATTGAGACGATCTATCAGTACCTGGCGCTTGCCGACAATCTGGATGCCGCGTCGAACCTGTTTCTGGGGCGTGAACTGACTACGCCCCTTGGCTTTGTCGACGATGCCTTGATGGAGGCGGAGACGCGCAAGATCATGAATCGCCTGAACCCGAATTTCCGGCGTTTCCACACGCCTGTGAAGGGGCTTTCAGGCGGTCAGCGGCAATCGGTCGCCATTGCCCGTGCGGTCTATTTCAACGCCAAGATCCTGATCATGGATGAGCCCACCGCAGCACTTGGCGTGCAGGAGACGAAGATGGTCGCCGAACTGATCGATCAGCTGAAATCGGAAGGCATCGGCATCCTGCTGATCGACCACGACATTCACCAGGTCAAGGCTCTGTGCGACCGCGCCAATGTCATGAAGAACGGTCAGCTGGTCGGAACCGTCAAGGTTTCCGACGTATCGGAGGACGATCTGCTCGGCATGATCGTCGCCGCCAAATGCCCGCCGTCGGGGATACCCGGACCGGGAGCGGTTCAAATCGCCTGAACAGTCCATGAGCCGGGGCCTTAGGCCCCGGTTTTTTGTTGCGCTGCCATATAATTCATTTGCCTCGGCAAAGGCGGGTATCAAGGATATGTCTAAAAAGCGCTGTATTACAAAGAGTTAATTAAGTTTATCAGGCGATCAATTTTTTCGGTTTTTCCTATTGCAATGCAGCATAAACTCATCCATATATTGTTCAACGCCAAGCCGAACACCTCCTCCTCCCAGTTCGGATTGGCAATAGTCGGGGCGATAAGAGCCGGGATCCTCCTCCCAAGCACCGGTTCAGACGCCACGACGAACTAAAAGCGCCTGTCGGGTTCTGCCCGGCAGGCGTTTTGCATTTCAGGTGAAGCGATCCGCTAATGCAGCCTCAGCCGAGGCTTGGCAATTGCCTCTCCCGCCGGACGTGTCCGGCGATGAGCAGCGTCATTTCTGCTCTGGAAAGAAAGTCGCCTTGTGGTCCTGCGCAATGGCCGAGATGTAGTCAGCCACGGTGCGCACCCGCGCGAGATCGCGCGCTGATTCATGATAGACGATATAGTAGGATCGCCCAATCTGATGCTCCGGCAGCACGCGGACGAGTTCAGGGTCGAGACAAGCGATATAATCATGCAACACCGCAATACCTGCGCCCGAGCGCACGGCTTCCGTCTGTCCGGTGGCGCTTGATATCTCGAATTGCGCCGTCCAGTTGCGCAGGATCTCACGGGTGAACTGCAGCGATGGCGAGAAGATGAGATCTTCGACATAACTGATCAGACGATGCTGCTTGAGATCATCCGCTGTCTTGGGCGTGCCGTGCTCACCCAGATAGGAGCGTGAGGCGTAAAGCGACAGTGAGTAGTCAACCAGCTTGCGCGCCACCAGACGACCTTCCACCGGCCGTTCGACCGTGATGGCAATGTCGGCTTCGCGTTGCGGCAGCGAAAAGCTGCGTGGCACCGGCACCAGTTGCAGCCTCAGGTCGGGATGTCGGCCAATCAGCGCGCCGAGCCTTGGCGCCAGAAACGAAACGCCGAAGCCGTCCGGCGCGCCTATCCGCACCGTGCCGGATATGGCACTGTCGGTGCGCCCGAGATTGGCCTGAGCCGCCAGCATCTCCGCTTCCATGCGCTCAGCGTGAGTGAGGAAGGCCTCACCTTCACCGGTCAGCCCGCAGCCATTGGTGCGGCGGACGACTAGTTGCGCGCCAAGCGCCGTCTCGAGTGATGTGATCCGTCTTGCGGCGGTGGCATGGTTGATGCCCAGGCGCCGGGCCGCAGCCAGGATCTGTCCGGACCGGGCGACAGCAAGAAAAACCCTGATGTCATCCCAGTTCATAGGCGATTATCCGAACACCACTGTCTTGTGGCCATTGAGCATGACGCGCGATTCAAGATGCATTTTCACCGCACGTGCCAGAACGCGGGCTTCGATGTCGCGGCCTGCTGCAACGAAATCATCTGCGGTCATGGTGTGGGTCACGCGCTCGGTTTCCTGTTCGATGATCGGCCCTTCATCGAGATCGGCGGTCACGTAGTGGGCGGTCGCACCGATCAGCTTTACACCGCGCTCATGCGCCTGGTGGTAGGGCTTGGCGCCCTTGAAGCTTGGCAGGAACGAGTGGTGAATATTGATCACCTTGCCGAAGAGGCGGCGCGACAGGTTGTCTGACAGCACCTGCATGTAGCGCGCCAGGATCACCAAGTCAGCGCCGCTCTTGGTGGCCAGATCGAGCAGCTGCTCTTCCTGTTCTTTCTTGGTGTCTTTGGTCACCGGCCAGTAATGGAAGGGAATGCCTTCGATTTCGGCGGTACGGCGGCTGTCCTCATGATTGGAGACGATGCCAACCACTTCCGCGTCCAGCCAGCCGACACGGATCTGGTAGATCAGATGCAGCATTGCGTGGTCGAATTTCGACACCATGATGATGATCTTGGGACGCTTGGCAACGTCGTTGATTTCAAGCCGCAATTCAAAACGCGCCATAGGCGCCTTGAGCGCGCGCTTGACGGCCTCGGCATCGACACCGTCCGGCGTTTCGATGGCAATCCGCATGAAAAACCGGTTGCTCTGGCGATCCCAGAACTGGCTCGATTCAGCGATATTGGCGCCGATCGCGGCAAGCTCGGTGGTGATGGCTGCGACGATGCCCGGCTGATCAGCACAGGCAATGGTGATGACAAAATGCGGTTGCGCCATGACAGTCTCCGGTTTTAGGTGGCCCCGATTGTCGGCCACAAACCAGCGGCTTTGCAGCATCGTTCCGGGACGGTCAAGTCCGCCCCGGAGTTGGATGTAAGTCCAGTTAGCCGTGGGCAATCATTACATGCCGGACCGCAGTATAATCCTCAAGGGCGTAAAGCGACATGTCCTTGCCATAGCCCGACTGCTTGATGCCGCCATGCGGCATCTCGTTGACCAGCATGAAATGGGTGTTGATCCAGGTGCAGCCATATTGCAGCCGCGCAGCGCAATTCATTGCCTTGGAGATGTCCTTGGTCCAGACCGACGATGCGAGGCCATATTCTGAATCATTGGCCCACGTGACAGCATCCTCAGCCTCTGTGAAGCGGGTGACGGACACGACGGGACCAAACACCTCGCGCTGGACGATTTCGTCTGATTGCAGGGCGCCCGCGATCAAGGTCGGCTGGTAGTAAAAACCATTTCCGTCGCCCGGCTTGCCGCCAGTGGTGATTTCGATGTGCTTCATTTCGGATGCGCGTTCAACGAAGCTCGCGACCCGGTCCCGCTGCCGTTTGGAGATCAGCGGTCCGATCTCGTTCTCGGCATCGTCGCTCTGGTCGTACTTGATGGTCGACACTGCGCTCGAAAGACTGGCGACGAGTTTGTCGTAGATCTTTGGGCCGGCGTAGATCCGGCAGGCCGCGGTGCAGTCCTGTCCGGCATTGTAGTAGCCAAAAGCCCGAAGCCCATCGACCACGGCATCAAGATCGGCGTCGTCGAACACGATGACCGGCGCCTTGCCGCCGAGTTCCAGATGTGTGCGCTTGACCGATTTGGCTGCCGCCTGCAGCACTTTCTTGCCGGTGGCAACGTCGCCGGTGATAGAGACCATGCTGATCTTGGGGTGATTGATCAGCGCATTGCCAACGCTTTCGCCACGGCCGAGAATGACGTTGACGACGCCTTCGGGCAGGATGTCGGCAAGGATCTTGGCGAATTTCAAGGCTGTCAGGGGAGTCTGCTCGGAAGGCTTGAACACCACCGTGTTGCCCCCGCCGATTGCCGGGGCCAGCTTCCACGCCATCATCATCAACGGATAGTTCCACGGCGCGATCGAGGCGATGATGCCAACGGGATCGCGACGCACCATCGACGTGTGACCTTCCATGTATTCGCCGGCGGCCTGGCCAGGCATGCATCGCACTGCACCGGCGAAAAACCGGTAGCAGTCGACGATCGCCGGGATCTCGTCATTCCTGACCGAATTGATCGGCTTGCCGCAATTGAGCGCTTCAAGCGCTGCGAAGCCATCGGCTTCCGCCTCGATCCGGTCGGCAATCTTCAGCAGATAGGCCGAGCGTTGCGCAGGTGTGGTGCGCGACCAGCTGGCAAACGCCTTCTCGGCGGCATTGACCGCGGCTTCAATCTGGATCGAGGAGGCCTCAGGAAGATTGAGAATGGTCTCGCCGGTGCGCGGATTGAAGATCTTTTCTTCCGCTTCCGTCCCGGCCTCGAAGCGATTGCCGATCAGCATTTGGGTGTCCATGGCGTTTCTCCCGTGAGTTATTTGCCCTGTCCGGAGATCTGGTCTCCGTCCCGGGTGAGGTAATAGGCGGCAAGGATGGGCAGGAAGGTGACGATCACGACGACCATCGCCACAACATTGGTGACCGGGCGCTGGCGCGGCCTGACCAGTTCTTCAAGCATCCAGATCGGCAGTGTGGCCTGCTGGCCGGCGGTAAAGGTGGTGACGATCACCTCGTCAAACGACAGCGCGAACGCCAGCATGCCACCCGCCAGCAACGCCGTGCCGATGTTGGGCAGAATGACATGGCGGAAGGTCTGGAACCCGTCGGCACCAAGATCCATCGAAGCCTCGATCAGCGATCCCGACATTCGCCTGAACCGCGCCACCGCGTTGTTGTAGACCACGACCACGCAGAAGGTGGCGTGGCCTAGAACGATGGTCCAGAACGAAAACGGGATCTCGGCAAGGTTGAAGGCCGAGCGCAGCGAAATGCCGGTGATGATGCCGGGCAGGGCGATCGGCAGGATGACCAGCAGCGAGATCGCCTCGCGCCCGAAGAACTTGGTCTGCGAGATCGCCGCGGCGCAGAGCGTTCCGAGCGTCAGCGCGATCACGGTCGAAATCGAAGCGACGCGGACCGACAGCCCAAGCGCCTCCCAGACATCGGGCCGGTTCCAGGTCACGGCGAACCATTTGAGCGTCAGGCCGGGAGGCGGGAACTGGTAGCTCTTTTCCTCGGTGGTAAACGCATAGAGGAAGATCAACAGAAGCGGCAGATGCAGGAAGGCGAGGCCCACGCCTGCAGCTATCTTCAGCCCCATCGGGGTGCGATTTTGCTTGTCAGAGCGCATTGAAGGCTCCCGCACGTTTGGCAAGCCAGAGATAGATCCCCATGATCACCACCGGCACCACGGTGAAAGCTGCTGCGAGCGGAATGTTGCCCGCCGTTCCCTGGTGCGCGTAGACCGCCATGCCGATGAACAGGTGCGACGTGCCGATGATCTGCGGAATGATGTAATCGCCCAGTGTCAGCGAAAAGGTGAAGATCGAACCGGCAATGACGCCCGGCAGCGCCAGCGGAAGCAGCACATTGCGGAAGGTCTGGCTCGGTGAAGCCCCGAGGTCTGCGGAAGCCTCCAGGAGATTGCCGGGCACCCGCTCAAGAGCTGCCTGCACCGGCAGGATCATGAACGGCAGCCAGACATAGACGAACACCAGGAATGTTCCGGTCGGGCTGACCGAAAGCGAGTTGCCGCCGACCACCGGCAGGGCGAGCCAGCCGTCAATCAGAAACGTCAGGTGAAGTCTCTCGAACACCCAGCTGAGGATGCCTTCCTTGGCCAGGATCAGCTTCCAGGCATAGACCTTGACCAGATAGCTCGACCACAGAGGCAGCATCACCCCGAGATAGAACACGGCCTTCCAGCGCCCGCGGGCATAGCGTGCCGCGAAATAGGCGATCGGAAAGGCAATGATCGCCGAAGCGATTGTTACCAATCCCGCCATGGTGACGGTGCGGACAATGATGTCGAGATTGGAGGGACGCAGCAGTTCGCCATAGGTCTTCAGCGTGAATTCACGCACCACCATGCCGGAGAATTCATCGATCGAGAAAAAGCTCTGCAGCAGCAGCGCAAACAGGCTCCCGAGATAGATTACCCCGAGCCAGAGAAGCGGCGGCGTCAGCATCAGGAACAACAGCAGTTTCGGATTGCGCCAGAAGGCATCTGACATCGCCCCGCCAATGCCGCCACGTCCGGCCAGAATGGCGCCTGACTGAACGGTCGCGGTGCTCATACGTTCGTACCCATCAGGTGCAGGTCTTGCGGTTTCCATGAAAAATGGACGCGTGCGCCCTGTTCGGGCACAGCGGAACCGGACGGCAGCAGAACGTTGAGTTTTTCGCCCGCCACATCCAGCGTCACGCGAGTGGCGCTGCCAAGGAAACTCGTGCCGGTGACTTGGGCCTCATGGCCGCCTTCTGCGCCGAGACGGATGTCCTCCGGCCTCAGGCTCGCCCATTCGGCCGGGCCGCCAAGCTGAGTGGTGATGTGAGGTGGGAGCACGTTGGAAGAGCCGACAAAATCGGCCACGAAACGGGTTTTCGGGCGACGGTAGATTTCTTCAGGCGTGCCGGTCTGCATGATCCGGCCCTCATTGAAGACCGCGATCCGGTCCGCCATCGAAAGTGCTTCGCTCTGATCATGGGTGACGAAGACGAAGGTGATCCCCAGCGCCTTCTGCAAGACTTTCAATTCTTCCTGCATCTGCTCGCGCAGCTTGAGATCAAGTGCGCCGAGCGGCTCGTCGAGCAGCAGCACTTTGGGCTTGTTGACCAGAGCCCGGGCAAGCGCCACGCGTTGTCGCTGGCCGCCGGAGAGCTGTCCCGGTTTGCGCGCGCCGTAACCGGGCAGCTTGACCATCTCGAGAGCTGCTTCGGCGTCACGCGCACGTTCCGCCCTGCCAACGCCGCGGATCATCTGTCCGTAAGCCACGTTGTCGAGGACATTGAGATGCGGAAACAGCGCATAGTCCTGAAACACGGTGTTGACGTTGCGCCGGTAGGGCGGAACGCCTTCCGCTGTCTCGCCAAAGATTTCGATGTGCCCGGCAGTCGGTTGTTCGAATCCGGCAATCAGCCGCAGGCAGGTCGTCTTGCCCGATCCCGAAGGACCAAGCATGGCGAAAAATTCGCCCGGTTCGATCTCCAGATCGACGGCGTCGACAGCGCGAACAGTCCCGAAGTGGCGGGAGACCTGTTGGAATGAGACAGCATACGACATGGCAAATCCAGATCAGTCCTGATCTGCCCTGCAAAGGGCAACCAGTCCCGGCAAGAGTACTTCACGATAATTGAGCGGGGCACTGCACTCCCTCCCCGCACAAAAAGGGGAGGGAATGGTGGTTCTATACGTCAGACTGGCTTAGCGGCCGCCAATGACGCCGATGTAATCCGAGACCCAGCGATAGTAGGGAACGCACTCACCCTGGCTTTCGCATTTCGAAACCGGAGTGGTCCAGAAGCTGATCTTCTCGAAATCATCCAGACCATTTGCGGTGCAGCCCTCGGCTGTCTGCATGCCGCGACCGTCTGTGCAGGCGGCAGGGACGGACGGGTTGGCGCCAAACCAGACCGAGAGATCGGACTGCAGGTTGGAAGCCAGCGAATGCTCCATCCACTTGTAGGCGCAGTTCGGATTGGCGGCCTCGGAGTGCATCATCGTGGTGTCGGCCCAGCCGGTCGCACCTTCCTGCGGAATGACGGACTTGACCGGCACCTTGTCGGCCTGAAGCAGGTTGACCTGGAACGGCCATGAGCCGGACGCCACAACGCCTTCGTTCTTGAAATCGTCGATCTGGATGAAGGCATCATGCCAGTAGCGGCCCACAAGCGTCCGCTGCACGCGCAGCAGGTCGAGCGCTTCCTTGTACTGGTCTTCATTGAGCTCGTAAGGGCTCTTGATTCCGAGTTCCGGCTTGTGGAACATCAGGTACTGTGCGGCGTCTGCAATGTGGATCGGGCCGTCATAGGCCTGGACCCGGCCCTTGTTGGTCTTGCCGTCCGGCAGGTCCATTTCCTCGAACACCACGTTCCATGATGTGGGAGCGGCGTCCTTGAAGGCTTCGGCGTTGTACATCAGCACATTCGGGCCCCACATGTAGGGAGTGCCGTAATGAACGCCGTCGACAGTGTGCCAGGGGGCATCCTTGAGGCGGTCATCGACCGTCGACCAGGATGGAATGAGATCAGTGTTGATCGGCTGGACCCGTTTGCCGGCGATCAAACGCAACGACGCGTCGCCAGACGCGGTGACAAGGTCGAAGCCGCCTTCGTTCATCAGCGCCACCATCTCGTCGGATGTATTGGCGGTCTTGACGTTGACCTTGCAGCCGGTGGCTTCCTCGAACTTGGTGACCCAGTCAAATGTCTTGTCGGTTTCGCCGCGCTCGATGTATCCGGCCCAGGCAACGATGTTGACCTGGCCTTCGCCGGCCCCGACTTCCGTCATCATTTCGGCTGAGGCAAATCCTGGCGCCATCACCGAAAGCGCCATTGCCATAGCCGTGCATGTATTCAAGATCTTTTTCATGTGCCTGGGCTCCCACCGTTGGTGGCCGCCAAAATGGCGACCAGCGTCAGGAACCGAGAGTGATACGGCCTCTGTGACTCCGCAAACACTTTTATCAGAATTGCGATATCGGAAAAACCGATAGCGGAGGTCGATATTCGATTTGGCGAAGCTGTTGCGGTCAAAGCAGCTATCGCGTCTGCCTCAGTCGCCGATCCAGGTTGAAACGGAATCGGTGATGACGCGGCAGTCGCCGGAAATGTTCAGCGTCTTCTGGGCAATGGCAGGCAGCGATATCTTGACCGAACCGGAGTTTCGGATTTCGGTCTCCGAGATCAGCTCCATGGTCAAATTGACGCTGGTTTTCTGACTGCCTCCGGCTCCAAAATCGATGCCCTGGTTGAAGATCGAGGCGGTCCAGCGATTGTCGCCTGCAGCGCTCCAGCTGTGGCCGGGATTGAAATCCCGTGGCAGCTCGTTTGGGTCAAATGGTTTGGGGAAATTGATGCGCCTGGTTGTGGTCTGCGGCGCCTCGGTCTTTGCTGCAATCGCACTTGCAAGCATCTGCGGGCAGCCTTGCGCGCGTGCCGCTTTAACCGTCGTGCGCCAGTTGCCGTCGCGCGGCTGCAACCCGCCTGGAAAAAGCTCAATCTCGTCCTGGCCATCTCCACCACAATCCTTGTCGATCTGTTTGCGCGCCGCGAAAGACCAGTAGGGCCTTTCACCGACACCGACGATCAGGACGCCGTCAGAGCTCGACGGCACATTGGTGCCGGCTGATACCGATGCCTCGGTGATGGTCAGATCCGAAAGGAAGAACCGCGCACCACTGCCGGTACACTCGGCGACCAGCGCCTTTTGTTCAGCCATTGCGGGGGATGCGACAGCGCATGCGGCAGCCGCCATCAAGAGTGAAATCATACGCATGGTCTTGTCCTCAATTGGCTGGTTTGCGGTCGGGAACAAGCCGGTCGAGCAGATCGGCCACGCCTTCCTCGGTCAATGGTCCGCCGGGATCCGATCCGGGTTCAGGCGCCAGGCCGATCTCGAACACATTCGGACCTTCCGCGGTGATTTCGACATCGCCAAGAAACTGCATGTCTCCGGCGTTCCCGGTCACCCGGTACCGCCCTGGCAGGAAGAATCCACTCATGCTGGGCGCATAGTCATTGGGTGCCCAGGCATCAACCGGCAGGTGATCGTCGAGAGGCACCGCCGACCATTGGGGTTGGAAGCCTTGAAAGACTTCGGCGATCTTGAACGTCGCCTCAACCTCGTCCTGAGGCATGCCTTGAGCTGCAGGCTTCTGTTGCTGTTGAGCAGCAGGTTGGTTCAATGGGCCGACCTGAAACGAGATCCGGGCCTTTTCGATCCTGTCGTTGCCCATCTTGTAGACGAGCTCATAGGCTCCCTCCTGTTCAGGCGCCAGCAACGGGTTGCCTTCGGCGATGCTTGAAAGCGTCAAAGCCCATCCGACATCGACACCGCCTTTCTGAACCTGGACAAGATCGCTGCTACCTTGCCCGCCAAAACTCTTGAAGGTGATTTCCGTCCCCGGAAGCACGACAGAGGGCACTTCAAGGCGAACAGCAGGATCAACCTGTGTTTCAATCCGTGTCGAGCCAACGACTGTGCCATCCCCGCGCTCTAGTGTGACAATGAACTCACCTGGCTCAGACGGCAGAGCCAGCGCGTTGGCTTTTCTGCCGACTTTGCCGTCGACGTAGGACCAGGTGATCGCCGCGCCGTCGGGGTCGCCGTTGGGCATTGCCTTGTAGAGCGTCAATTGAAAATCGGCGCCGCCAACGTTCAGTCCCTCGCGGTTGATGGTAAGGTCGAAAAGGCCATTGTGTCCGGCAAGATAGGGCCCGCGATTGATCAGCGTGATATCCGGAAGATCACCCGCCAGCGCCACCTGTATGGACTTTGGATCCGGCTCCCTGCTCTCGAAACTTGTTTCCCCCGCCCCGTTGGCAGTTGAAAGCAGTGCTGTGTACCGACCCTCATCCAGATTGAGCGGGAAAGGTGAATAGCGCGCATCACCGGTCATCTCTCCGAGCTCGGTCACCGCGCCGGTATCATCGTTTCGAAGAGCCCAGGAATAACGCTCGGGCATTCCGTTGTTTCCAAGCAGAATCATCAGATTGACTTGCGCTGATATCGCCAGGGCCTCGGGTGGTGCTTGCGTTTCTGTCTGCCTGAGCGCCTCCGCCAGTTCCTGTCCGGTGCCTGGTCGCAGCAGCTTGCCCCCGGTCCGCTCCGGTATGCAGGCGAGAGTGTCAGCCTCGGCTTCCGACAACCCGAAGCCAACGACATGGGCTCGTATCTTGATGCCCGATTCCGCCAGTTCATCGGCAATGGCGCAAACGTCAGGAACGCAGGTTTCAATCCCGTCGGTGATAAGGATGATGTCTGCCTCCTCGGCCGTGCGGGGTATTTGTCTTGCCGCTTGCCGCAGCGCATCGCTGATAGGGGTCTTGCCTTTCGGGTTGAGCGAATTGACCCGGCTTGAAACGTCGCCCGCGCTGTGGACGCCAGAGGGAAACAGGGTTTCGATATCCGCGCAGTCACCGCGCCGCCGGTGCCCGTAGGCGATCACGCCGAGTGGCCGGCTCATGTCGCGTCCGGCGAGATATTCGGAGAGCACGTCACGTGCGACTTCAATGCGCGTGCGGCCTTCCAACTCCGCCCACATCGATCCTGATCCGTCAAAGACAAGGATCGTGGCACTGTCGTCGGCGGCCCGGGCAGGCGAATGCAAAAACAGCACAAGCGCAGCGGCAAAGGCAAGTTGATTGTGAAATACTTGATTGAATAACATGACAGTATCCGGTTCCATTTATTGGTGCAGATCGTTGCCAAGCTTCGCCGTCTTCGCAATATATGGATATCCTTAGGTTCATCACCGGGCTGTCCGGAACAGCAGGAGCGTTGAATGCATGCGAACGCCGTTGAAGATCTGCTGACATCTTTTCAGACCGCGACGGGGCCTTCAGGGATATGGGAGTCCGCTGCCACCTTTTTTGGATCGTACGGTTTCGACCGCATCATCTATCTGGACGTGGGGCCGGTCCATGAGCGTGTTCTGACGACCATGCCGGATGCGTGGATGGCGCATTACACCGAGCGAAATCATGCCCGGATTGACCCGTTCATGCGCTATTGCGCAGCCACCCTGGATCCTGTCGGCACTGGCATCGATTTTCTTGACGATCACGCCTACCTCGACCCGCGGGAACGTGGATTTATCCGGGAGGCGGCTGAGACCGGATTTCGAGCGGGCATGACCTGCATGATCCGCGTAAAGGGGCCGATGGGCGCCGCCGGCTGGAACCTGGGCTCCACCATGCCTCGTGAGCAACTCGAGACTGTGTTCGCCGAGCACGGCAATCTCCTGAGGCTTGCAGCGCATTTCAGTCATGAAAAACTATCCCGATCCGACACAGGTGC
Source organism: Hoeflea sp. AS60 (assembly GCF_038900115.1). NCBI lineage: Bacteria > Pseudomonadati > Pseudomonadota > Alphaproteobacteria > Hyphomicrobiales > Rhizobiaceae > Hoeflea > Hoeflea sp. AS60. The sequence continues at coordinate 2,148,921 of NZ_JBBMQP010000001.1, forward strand.
TGAAGCATCTACCCGAGCCCTGTCGGTTCGCGAAACCGAGTGTCTTCAGTGGATCGCCGGTGGTTTCCGCACCAAGGAGATTGCAGACCGGATGGGCATAAAGCCGATCACGGTTGAATTGCATCTGCGCAACGCGCGAAACAAGCTGGGCGCCAGAACACGAGAACATGCACTGGCCCGCGCGCTCGCCGAAGGTGTCCTGAAACTCTGAAGTCTTGATCAGCGTTGCCGAATGGCCCTCTGGGCTTGGGACAGATCGATGAAGTCACGCGCGGCTTGCGTCATCTGACTGCCGCGCCGCCATGCGACGCCAACCTGCACCATTGGCAGGCTTCCCGATACGTCACGGCTTTCAATGCGGTCACCTTCCAGCGACCAGGGCCGGTAGACAAGGTCGGGTAGCAGCGCCACGCCTGCGCCAGTGGCAACCAGACTGCGCACCGCTTCCACGGAGCGAGTCCTGAAGGCAATTTTTGGACGTGAGCCGATCGCATTGAGCAGTTTGGCTGTGCTTTCCTCGATCTCGTCAATGGTCAGCATGATCACCGGTTCCTCCGCCACATCTGCCACATTGATGCTTTCGGCAGACACCAGCCGGTGGCCGAGCGGCAACCAGAGCCGGTAGGGTGAGACTTCAAGGATCTCGGTTTGCAATGCCATGCGGTTGCGTAGGTTCGATATCACGATCACCGCGACGTCCAGTTCGCCACCAATCAGCAGATGTTCAAGATAATCGCCATTGTCCTCGATCGCCGAAACGGTGACACCGGGAAAAGCCCTGCGGTATCGCGCCAGAAGGTCGGACAGCACGTAACCCGCCACGAGCGAGGTGACACCGAGATTGAGTGTGCCCGTGAGGTTTTCCTTGTCATCGGAGAAGGTCCGGCGTGCGTCCGAGACGTCGGACAGGATCTTGGCCGCGTGGCGCAGGAACTGGTGGCCTTTGTGGGTGATCGTCAGTCCGCGCGAATGGCGGTCGAACAGCTCGACGCCGAGATCGCCTTCGAGTTCCTTGATCGCTTCTGTGACCGCCGATTGGGAAATTGAAAGGTTTTGCGCGGCCCCCGAGACGGTGCCTTGGGCGGCGACGGCGACAAAATACTGCAATTGGCGAAGCGTGAAGGCCATGCTCCAAACAATCAGCATTTGGCGCGGCTGACAACCTTGAACTCATTCAGTTCTGGCGTCAGCTGCTGTCTGACAATCTCATGCAGCTTTTTGTCTTTAAAACGCTGAATCTTTTCCGGAATTCAGCCCGAATTCAATGTTCGAAATGCAGCCTGTTTAGAGACCGACCGTTTCGATGCGTTCGAGACATGCACCCGGATAATAGGGCCAGTAGGCCGCTTCACATGAATCGACTGGTCGAATTTCGGAGGACACCAGACGAACCTTCTGCGCGATAGGATGTGCGACAACCCTGTTGCCACGCAGGCTCATATCGTCGCCTACAGTTGATGCGGACGCGGTGGTGAAGTTGGTGGCGCTTGAGTAATGCATCCCACCTGCGTCGGCGGCAATGGATGCCGCGCCCAGAACGAAGACCGATGCGGATATTAGAGCAATCTTTTTCATGACACACTAACGCCGCAAACGCGCCTTGGTTCCCAAATGGCGTTTCACGTCTCGTCCGGAAAGCACCGAGGCTTTGTTCCATTTGTCGCCAAACCCATGTTGATCAGGCAGGACGCAGCTTCGAACGTCACCTGCCCAGCGTGTCGATTACCAGCTCCGCTGCGGCCGTACCTGAAAACTGTTGCTGACCTGTGATCAGGTTTCCATCCCGCACCGCAAACGCCTTGAACATCGACTGCACAATGAAGTTGGTATCAGGCAGCTTGCGGGCTTCGTCCTCGATCCAGAACGGCTGGATCTTCTTTCCGACAAAGCTGTCTGCAAACGCCTCCTCCGAGTTGGCGAAACCGGTCCAGGTCTTGCCCTTGACCAGGAGATCCCCGTTCGAAAGCCTGGTCTCGAGCAGGATGCAGGTGCCGTGACAGACAACGGCCACCACCTTGCCGGCTTCATAGGCGCGGGCAACGAAGGCGTGAAGCGCCTCGTCATCAATCATGGTGATCATCGGCGATTGACCGCCGACCACGAAGATCGCGTCATATTCGTCAATCGAGACGTCGGCGATAGCCTTGGTGCCAGATAGAAGTGCTGCATGGGCCGGCGATTTCTTGAAGCCGAGCGAAATCAGATCGGATGCCGAATAGCCCGATTCATCTTCGGGATCGGAATAGCTGTCGGTGGAAAGGTCACCGCCCTTGGGCGAGACGATGTCAACCTTGTATCCGGCTTCGGAAAACACCCAGTAAGGATGGGTGAGTTCCGCCCACCAGAAGCCGATCGGCCAACCTGTCGTCGGCGATACGCTCGGGTTTGCGGCGATGATCAGGACGCGTTTTTCAGAGAAGATGTCGGTTGCTGCGGACATGGTTTTTCCCTTTGGGTGAGTGTTTCAGGTGGCTGTGCGGCTCGCCGGGTAAATCCACCGAGCAAGCATCCGGGTCAGACGCGGCATGATCAGGTAGGTCATCAGCAACACCTGCAGCGTGACGGTCAGAAGGATCCGTGCGGGTAACGGCCACGAAGCGATCAACGGCCCGAGCACAAGGTTGAGTGCCAGCACAAGTACAAAGACCACGAGGATCAGGAGCAGAGCCATCCGGTGCGGCGAGGGCTGCGCCACGACCGTTCCGGGCGGCGGCTCGAACCAGAATTCAAGTCCTGTCATCCGCTGCCAGATAGCGTCGCCCTGAACATGCGGGATCACCTTGGCAATCATGCGAGAACGAAGTTCCGATCGCTCGAACGCTTGCAGGTCCGCGAGTGTTGCGAACCTGAACCCGCTGATCCAGGGATCGCCGGCCTTGGCGGGCCGATGGAACTCGGCGCCCAGATAGCCGCTGAGTTCATGGGCGGCGGTGGTCAACTCGGTGAGCCAGCTCTCGTACTGGCTCTCATGGCCAGGCTTGACCTGCCGCCTGGCAACCACGGTCACCGGCTCGTTCTTGGCCATCATAGTGGTCCCGCGGTAGTATCTGGCAGGTCGTACCAATCGCCCTTCGACTGTTCCCAGAGGTTGCGGATGATGCGTTTTCCAGTCGCGCCGTCGATCACGCCAGCCGACACCATCAACCGGTCGGAGCCGAGATTGTCCTTGAACAGCCGCGACCCGCATGTTGTGCAGAAGCCGCGCTTGACCTTGTCGGAACTGTCATACCAATGAAGCGTCGTCTCGCTTTCGAAGCTCACTTCATGGCGCGGCGCGGCCAGCATCGCGTTGTAATTGCCGTGCATCTTGCGGCAATCAGTGCAGTGACAGGCGACAACGCCGACGCTGTCAGCGGGGATTGAGAAAGCCACGCCGCCGCAATGGCAGCTTCCGTGCAGCATGGATGCCATCTCAAGTCTCCTTTGTCGGGCGGCGCACCGCAGCGAAGGCCCAGTCCCGGCCATGGCCGCGGGCGAGTGCCTGATTGATCCACACCAGCGCGAAGGGTTCCAGCAGTCGCGCCTTCTCGATCCCGCCGGCGTCGAGCGGCTCAAAACCGAGGTCAGACAGGAGATCATGGACGATCTGTTTGGCGTCCTGATCTTCCCCGGCCATGAACATCACCGGCGCGACCGGCATGTCATGCGCGCTGGCCATGATTTCCGCGCCGACCTGATTGAGCGTCTTGACCACACGGGCTTTCCGGAGCCAGGCCTGAACCGTCTCTCCGCCGGAGGTTGTGTGACCGCGTTCGAGCGCCATGCCTTGGGGCCCCATGGTGATAGGGTTCATGCAGTCGATGATGATCTTGCCGGTCAGGTCGCCCAGCCCGGAAATCAGGGTTTCGGCTGCATTCCACGGCAGCGCGAGCACGATCACGTCACCCGCCGCAGCCGCATCCTTGGGCGTCATTGGTTTGACTTCGGTGCTCATTGCCAGATGCCTTGCATGGTCGCTGGCGGGATCCCGAACGCCGAGAAGAATGGTGTGACCTTTCGCTGACCAGGCTCGCGTCAGTGCGCCGCCAACCCGTCCGCTGCCCATGATCGCAATCTTCATCTCTCATCCTTGTCCAGTTGCCGGGAGCCTTGCCGCCAGCCCTGTGACAGTGGTAGTGGGGAGATAAATCAAATGAAAACGAATATGCTTCATGTCTGATATCGAAGAAATCAAATTACGGCGACTTGATCTGACCGTCCTGTTGGTCTTTCTCAATCTGTTGCGGCTTCGAAAAGCAGTCGATGTCGCCGCACATATGGGTTTGACCCAATCCTCGATCAGCCATTCCCTCAACCGCTTGCGCGCGATCTTCGACGATCCGCTTTTCCTGAGGCGGCCGCAGGGGCTGGAGCCGACCGCATTTGCGCTGGCACTGGAACCGAAAATCCGCATTGCGGTTGAAGCGCTTGGGCTCGCGCTTTCCAAGCCGGAAGCCTTCAGTCCTGCAGAGGCGCAAGGGGTGGTCCGCATAGCGGCCTATGATGCGCAGCTGGCTGTGCTGGTTCCGGGCCTGATTTGCGCCTTGGACAGATTGGCGCCGGGCTTGCGGATCAGCGCAACAGCAATCGGGCGGCGCGAGGCGTTGCGGGCGCTTGAGGACCGGCAGGTTGATCTGGCATTCGGCTACTTCTGGGATGTATCGGACAATTTTATCGCCGAAGAGCTCGGTCAGGAAACCTACCGCGTCGCTGCAAGGCATGGCCATCCGCTGTTCGACAGCGATATGACGCTCGAATCCTATGTCGCGCAACGCCACTTGATGGTTTCGATGTCGGGCGATTTCAACGGTGTTGTCGACCGCAGTCTCGAACGTCTCGGCCTATCGCGCCATGTGGCGGCGGTCGTTCCGTTGTTCTTCCCCGCACTTGCCACTCTGTCCCAGAGCGATCTCATTGCGACGCTTCCCACGAGGCTGGTTGATCGTCACGGCGCGTCCTTCGGTCTGCAATCCTGTCTGCCACCACTTCAGATCAGGCCATTCACTGTTTCAGCCGTTCGCCATGCCCGCGATGCCCGCAATCCGATGGTTGACTGGGTGGTGTCGCAGGTGCGCGCCTTTTCAACCCTGCGTGCTGACACTTCCGTTGGAGCGGTTGAAGCCGGTTGAAGTGTCATAAAAGATTGTTCATTCCGGACTTGTCGCCCGGATAGGGAAAGACTAGGTCTCCACAAAACAACATCGGAGCCATGGCCACATGAGCGTTGCAACGACAAGGGCCGATGGCCATCACGAGCATCATGAACGGCGCTGGATCGCGATGGCGGTTTTGCTGATCGCGGGCTTCATGAACCTGATCGATGTCACCATCGTCAATGTGGCTCTTCCCAGTCTTCAAGCCGGCCTTGGCGCCACCAGTTCCGAGATCGAATGGGTGGTCGCGGCCTACATCATGGCCTTTGCCATCGGCCTGTTGCCGTTTGGACGTCTGGGCGACATGCTTGGCCGTCGCAAAATTTTCCTGGTCGGCGTGGGCGTCTTCACGATCGCATCGACCCTTTGCGGTCTGGCTCCGAGTATCGAGACGCTGATTGCCGCCCGGGTACTGCAAGGGGTCGGCGGCGCTATGATGTCACCGCAGACGCTTGCCATTGCCCAGGTGATTTTCCCGCCGAATGAACGCGCTGCAGCGTTCGCGCTCTTTGGCGTCACTGCGGGGCTTGCCGCTGTTTCGGGACCCTTGATTGGCGGTCTGTTGATCAATGCCGACATCATGGGACTGAGCTGGAGACCGATTTTTCTCGTTAATATTCCGGTTGGCTTGTTCGCCATTCTGGCGGGCCTGAAATTTATCCCCTCGATGGCAGGCAACCGTGATGTCGGAATCGACATCGGCGGCATCGCTCTGGCGGCGCTGGCGCTCCTCCTGGTGGTATTCCCGTTGATCGAGGGACGCGAAGTCGGCTGGCCAATCTGGATATTCGGGCTGATGCTGGCTTCAATCCCTGCGGCCTGGTTGTTTGTGAGGTGGCAGTATCGCCAGGCAGCTTTGGGCGCGCCGCAACTCTTGCCGGTGACGCTGATGACCAACGTCAGTTTCATGGGAGGGGTCTTGATGGCGAGCTTGTTCTTTTCAGCTGTTCCTGGCTTCTTCATGGTGTTCGCGGTTTTTCTGCAGACCGGTTTCGGGCTGACGCCATTGCAGTCAGGCCTGACTACCGTTCCGTTTTCCGCAGGGGTGTTCGTCGCATCGATGTTTTCGGGAAAAATCGGGGCCCGTTGGCAGCGGCAGCGCATTTTCGTTGGCTCGATGATGCTGTTTTGCGCGATGTTGTGGCTGCAATTTCTTGTCAGCGGACTTGATGGCACCGTGCGCTCGATCATGTTGCTGCCGCCGCTGCTGATTGCCGGCCTTGGGCTTGGAACGGCGGTATCGCCGCTGTTTCAGTTGGCTTTGGCCAACGTGCCGGACCGGGACGCCGGCTCAGCTTCAGGCGGAGTGCAATCTTTCCAGCAGGTTGGCGGCGCGATGGGAGTAGCCATCATGGGGCACCTGTTTTTCACGCGTCTCACGCAGGACGGTGTGACGGATATCGCCTCGTCAGCCTATATAGCCTCGCTCGACCATGCTGTGTTCTACCCTGTTGTTGCCTTTGGCCTGACGGCTGTGGCGGTGTTTTTCGTCAAGCCCCAGGCGGCTGCTGAAAAGGCCAGGTAGCCGGACAGCTATCGTCGGGCGTATTTATGCTAAAGCAACTTTCTTGCTTGGCCCCGTTTCTTCTTGCTACAATGTGCTTTATGAGAGCCGCAAAGCCGTGGCTGGATGACACCCGCGCACGGCGCCCGCTTCAGCGGGCTCAAACACGAAGTCCGAAAGATCCGACATGACAGACCTTGCGACCATCCAGCCGGCAATAGCCCGGGCTCTGGCAAAACGCGGCTATGAAAAGCTCACTCCGGTACAGGAGGCAGTGCTCGCGCCCGAGCTGCGCGATGCCGACCTCCTGGTGTCGGCCCAGACCGGATCGGGCAAGACGGTGGCCTTCGGGATCTCGCTTGCGCCGACGTTGATGGGCGACGAAGAAACCCTGCCGCGCGCCGAAGCGCCGCTGGCTCTTTGCATCGCACCTACGCGCGAACTGGCGCTTCAGGTCGAGCGTGAACTGTCCTGGCTCTACGGTGACGCCGGTGCGCGCATCGCAACCTGCGTTGGCGGCATGAACATGACCACCGAGCGCCAGAACCTGAAGCGGGGCGTGCATATCGTCGTGGGAACGCCGGGCCGGCTGCGCGATCACATCGACCGCGGTTCGCTCGATCTGTCTGCAATGCGCGCCGTTGTGCTCGATGAAGCCGATGAAATGCTCGATCTCGGTTTTCGCGATGATCTTCAGTTTATTCTCGATGCAGCCCCCGATCAGCGCCGCACTCTGATGTTTTCGGCCACTGTACCGACAGGTATCGCCAATCTCGCCAAGCGCTATCAGACCAAGGCGGTTCGCGTCACAACCGCTGGTGACGCAAAGCAGCATCTCGATATTGAATACCGCGCGCTTACGGTTGCGCCAAATGACCGCGAGAATGCCGTCATCAACGTCTTGCGCTATTATGACGCCAAGAACGCGATCGTGTTCTGCAGCACCCGCGCGACGGTCAATCATCTGACCGCGCGCTTCTCCAACCGTGGTTTCTCGGTTGTGGCGCTGTCGGGCGAGTTGAGCCAGAACGAGCGTACCCACGCACTGCAGGCATTGCGCGATGGCAGGGCCAAGGTCTGTGTGGCCACCGATGTTGCAGCCCGTGGGCTTGATCTGCCCGACCTCGAATTGGTTATTCATGCCGATTTGCCGAAGAATCAGGAAGGCTTGCTGCATCGGTCAGGCCGGACCGGACGCGCCGGGCGCAAAGGTGTTTCCGCACTGATCGTGCCCTACAACGCCCGCCGCCGCACCGAACGTTTGCTAACAGACGCGCGCATCACCGCCACCTGGGCTCGCCCGCCATCGGCCGATGAAATCCTGGCCCGCGATGACGAACGTTTGATGGGTGATGCCTCGTTCGAAGCCGAAGTGGCTGAAGATGAAGCCGCAATGGTCGCAGCTCTGCTCGAAAAGCATGGGCCTGAGAGAGTTGCCGCAGCACTGATGCGCTTGCATCGTGCCGGTCGCTCGTCGCCGGAGGAACTCAATGACGTCGGGCCTGTCGCAGCACCTGGCGGAACCTATGCCGAACGTGCGCCGCGTGGTGAGCATGTGCCTATCAAGGATGCGGTCTGGTTCTCCCTGTCGCTCGGCCGCAAACAATCGGCCGAACCGCGGTGGCTTCTGCCAATGATCTGCCGTGCAGGCGACATCACCAAGACGGACATCGGTTCGATCAAGATCCATGATCTTGAAACCCATGTCGAAATTTCGGGTGCCGCCGCCAACAGGTTCGAGGCAGCCATCGGCCCGACCGGAAAGATCGAGAAGAATGTCACGGTAACCCGTCTTGATGGTGTTCCCGAGATGCCCGCCCGTTCGCCGCGTCCGCCAAGAGCCCGCGATGGCGATTTTGCGCCAGCAGCAGCCCGCGAGCAGAAGACCGAATGGCCGTCTGATGATGCCCGTCCGCGTGAGAAGGCGAAACCCGATTATGCCAAGAAGCGCCCGTTCACAGGCGGCAAGAAGCGCGATGATCGTCCGCCACGCGACAATGCCTATGCTGACCGCAAGCCGGCTCCGCGCGATGACCTGCCGGCAAGCGCAAAACCCGGTGTCTGGCCTTATGATGACGTAGCGCCGGCTCCGAAGGCCGACTTCGACAAGCCGAAACCTGCGGCTGCGAAATATGGCAAGTCGGACAAGGCTGCGGCCAGGTCAGATGCAGGCGACGCCAAGCCGGCATTCTCCAAGGATAAGAAGCCCAAGCGCGACAAGTCGGATTTCAAGCCCGATTTCAAGCCAGCCGCAAAACCCGCCAAGCCTCACCGCAAGGGCGCACCGGCGGATGCTGCCAGATCAGGCCCTGGTCCGGATGGTGGCAAGGGTGGCCTGAAGCGCAAGCCGAAGATCTGAGATCTGCACATATCGACGAATGGGATCGCTTGAGGCCTCATGGCCGCCCGGAACACCAACGCTCCGGTGCAAGCGGTCCCATCTCGGTTAAGACACTTGAAACATCTTCTTGCGCCGCAGGACGGTTCGGGGCTTTTGCTGTTTTATTTGGCAGTTTCAATTGATTGTCACCACAGATCGTGCTGAGCAACGGGCTGACTTTGACAGCATTTTTCTCACGGGATGGCTGAATTCTGCTGCACTTTGTTTTCGCATTCTTAACGAAAGCATGTTTAAGTCGGTTTTAGGGAAGGGGCTTTGCCTCAAGCATGATGCGTTCCCGACCGCGGCTTGGTTCCGCAAACGGCACATGCATTCGCTTCCGAAGGTGCCGCTTTTCAAACTATTTAACCGGTTCGGCCGGGCCCGAAGACTGAAGGCGTTAGTACGTCCGGTCGCGGGTAGGCCAACTTGACGCGAGGACGAGATGAACGAGACGCAAACCGGCAATAAGACTTCAGGTCTTGAAATTATTTCGTTTTTCCTCGGCGAACAGGTGTTCAGCGTGAACATCATGTCGGTCCGGGAAATTCGCGGCTGGGCCCCCGCCACGCCGCTGGCGCACGCACCGAGCCATGTTCTGGGCGTGATCAATCTTCGCGGAACAGTCATTCCGGTGATCGACATGGCGCTGCGGCTTGGCCTTGAAGCCATCGACCCGACAGAACGGTCTGCGATCATCGTCGCCAGCATCCGCGGTCAGCTGGTCGGACTTCTGGTCGACAATGTTTCCGACATGGTCACTGTCACCGAAGACGAGATCCAGTCGGTTCCAGAGGTTGGCGCCACTGAAGTGCAGCGGATGACGACCTCCATCATTGCCAAGGACAAGCAGATGATTTCCCATCTTGATCTTGACTCCTTGCTTGATGAAGAAGGCGAACTTGCCGCCTGACATCTGTCGGCTTAACTGTATCAGGAATTCAAACGGACGCGCCGGTTCAAACCGGTGCGTCCGTTTGTGATGTTTCGCGTGTCATTTTATTTTCAGCGCTGCCCGCCAGATGTAGGCATTCCTGAGCGTTTAATGTCCCGATTGTGTGTGCACCGCATCATGGGCTGTGGACATGGCCGGTCAGGCCATGCATGCTGCCATGTGCCGAAAGGCCGCCCGATCAACGGATACATCACATGTCGATTCTGGCAAGCGTTCACCATCTGACCCACTACAAATACGACCGCCCGGTTACACTTGGCCCCCAGGTCATTCGTCTCCGACCGGCACCGCACAGCCGGACAAGGGTGGTGTCACACTCGCTGAAAGTCAGTCCGAAAGAGCATTTCGTCAATTACCAGCAGGATCCCTACGGCAACTGGCTGGCGCGGTATGTGTTTCCTGATCCGGTGATGGAGTTCAAGATCGAGGTGGATCTGGTCGCCGACATGACCGTCTACAACCCGTTTGATTTTTTCGTTGAGGAATCAGCCGAGAAGTGGCCGTTCAGTTATCCGGAGGAAATCGCCCCCGACCTGGTGATTTATCAGACCCCCGAACCTGCCGGTCCGCGTCTCAAGGCGTTTCTTGAGACGGTGCCGCGCGACGAAACCGGAACTGTGGATTTCGTTGTTGGTCTCAATGCCAGGCTTTCCAACGATATTGGCTATGTCATCCGCATGGAGCCGGGTGTGCAGACTCCGGAAGAAACGTTTCAGACTGGAATGGGCTCGTGCCGTGATACCAGCTGGCTTCTCGTTCAGGCGCTCAGGCATTTGGGTTTTGCGGCACGCTTTGTCTCCGGCTATCTGATCCAGCTCAAGCCTGATCTGGTATCGCTCGATGGTCCTGCAGGCACGGATCACGACTTTACCGATCTGCATGCCTGGGCCGAGGTTTACCTGCCCGGCGCCGGCTGGATCGGTCTCGACCCGACATCCGGGCTGCTGACCGGCGAGAGTCATATCCCGCTGGCCGCGACCCCGCATTACCGCAACGCTGCGCCGATTTCCGGTCTTGCCAGCTATGCAGAGGTCGACTTTGCCTTTGACATGCGGGTTGACCGCATGGCCGAGCATCCGCGCATTACCAAGCCATTCAGCGAGGAATCCTGGGATGCGCTTGATGCGCTCGGTCACGATATCGACGCCAAACTCAAGGCAGGCGATGTCCGGCTGACCATGGGCGGCGAGCCGACTTTCGTGTCGATCGATGATTTCGAGGGCGAGGAATGGAACACAGCTGCTGTAGGGCCGCAAAAACGCGAAGCGGCTGACAAGCTGATCCGCCGTTTGCGCAACCGTTTTGCTCCCGGCGGTTTCCTGCATTATGGCCAGGGCAAATGGTATCCGGGCGAAACCCTGCCGCGCTGGACGTTTTCGCTCTACTGGCGCCGCGACGGAAAGCCGATCTGGAACAATCCGGAACTCATTGCCGATGAAGGCAAGGACACCGGCCAGGCCTCACCCGAGACTGCCAAGGACCTGCTCGCCGCCATCGCCGACAATCTGGGGATCGCCGACGACAATGTCGTCCCGGCCTATGAGGATCCGGCTGAATGGATCGTCAAGGAAGGCAACCTTCCCGACAATGTGACGCCTGAAAACTCGAAGCTTGAAGACCCCGAGGAGCGCCATCGCATTGCCACCGTGTTTTCCCGCGGTCTGGCAACACCGTCAGGCTTCGTGCTGCCGGTTCAGCGCTGGCAGTCCAAGGCTGCAGGCCATGGCTGGCGGTCTGAAAAATGGAAGACACGTCGCGGTCATGTGTTCCTGGTTCCAGGCGATAGTCCGGTCGGCTACCGCTTGCCGCTTGGCTCATTGCCGCATGTCCCGGCCTCATCCTATCCCTTCGTCAATCCTGCCGATCCTACGGAGCCGAAGGGCGATTTGCCTGATCCGGCGGCTGCCAAGGCGCTCGATGATGCGTTGGCTGATTCCCGTGCTGCCGCTGCCGCCTCTCAGCCCGTGGCCCAGTTCACTGCCGCCGAAGCCACCCAGAACCGTGTCGAGCAGAAAATCGGCGATATTGACGGTGCAGTGCGCACGGCAATTTCCGTTGAACCTCGTGATGGCCGTCTGTGCGTGTTCATGCCGCCGGTGGAAAAGGTCGAGGACTATCTCGAACTTGTGTCAGCTGCCGAAGTTGCCGCTGATCGGCTTGGACTGAAAGTTCATATCGAAGGCTACGGGCCGCCACATGATCCGCGGCTCAACGTGATCAGGGTTGCGCCAGATCCAGGCGTGATCGAAGTCAACGTGCACCCCGCCACCGACTGGAACGAGTGCAAGGCAATCACCGAAGGCGTTTATGAAGAGGCGCGCCAGACCCGCCTTGGCGCCGACAAGTTCATGATCGACGGGCGCCACACCGGCACCGGTGGCGGCAACCATGTGGTCGTCGGTGGCGCCACGCCGCTCGACAGTCCGTTCCTGAGGCGTCCGGATGTTCTGGCCAGCCTGATCCTGCACTGGCAGCGTCATCCAAGCCTTTCCTATCTGTTCTCGGGGCTTTTCATCGGCCCGACCAGCCAGGCACCGCGCATTGATGAAGCCCGCCATGACGGACTTTACGAGCTTGAGATGGCGCTTGAGCAGATCCCGGCCCCCGATGCCGGCAATCCGCCCTTGCCCTGGCTGGTTGACCGTCTGCTGCGCAATCTGCTGACCGATGTCACCGGCAACACGCATCGCGCGGAAATCTGCATCGACAAGCTCTATTCGCCAGATGGTACGACGGGCCGCCTCGGCCTGGTCGAGTTCCGCGGTTTTGAAATGCCGCCGGAACCGCGCATGAGCCTGGCTCAGCAGGTTCTGATCCGGGCGCTGATCGCCCGGTTCTGGCAGAGCCCGGCCAAGGGGCGGTTCACCCGCTGGGGTACCACCCTCAATGACCGCTTCATGCTGCCGCATTTCATCTGGCAGGATTTCCTCGATGTGCTGCGTGACCTGCGTGATCATGGCTTCGACCTGCGGTCGGAATGGTACGAGGCACAGGCCGAGTTCCGCTTTCCGTTCTGCGGCGAGGTCACCTATGAAGGGGTCCGTCTCGAGTTGCGTCAGGCGCTTGAGCCATGGCATGTGCTGGGTGAAACCGGCGCCATCGGCGGAACCGTGCGTTACACCGACAGCTCGGTCGAACGTTTGCAGGTGAAGCTCGAAAGCGCCGATCCGTCGCGCTACCTCGTCGCCTGCAACGGACGTCCCGTACCGCTGGCAGATTCAGGCATGGCCGGAACGACCGTTGGCGGTGTGCGTTACAAGGCCTGGCAACCGGCACTGGCGCTGCATCCGGTGCTGCCGGTCGATGCGCCGCTCACCTTCGATATTTTCGATACCTGGTCGGGAAAACCGCTCGGTGGCTGTGTCTACCATGTCGCTCATCCCGGCGGCCGCAGCTACGACACGTTTCCGGTCAATGGCAACGAGGCAGAGGCGCGGCGACTTGCCCGCTTCGAGCATCGAGGCCATACCCCCGGCGCCACCACGCCGGCGCCGGAAACGCCGCATCCGGAATTTCCCTTCACGCTCGATTTGCGCCGCAAACCCGGAATCTGACCTGTGCCAAATTCAGCCATAGTCCGGAATCCGGATTGGCCATCGATACTGAAAGGCTACTCCGCTCTGCCGGGGGTGCCCGATGAGCTGCTGCGCGAGGATGGCAGTGTTAGGCCTGAATGGGTTAGTCTGATTGCGCATCTTGAAGGGCTGAGCCCGGATGAGCGCGAGCGGGCTTTTGCCCGGGGCGCCCAGTATCTGCGCGATGCGGGCGTCTTTGTGCGTCATTACGGAGAAGAGAAAAGCCCGCGCGACTGGCCCATGAGCCCGGTGCCGGTGATCCAGCCAGCCAGCGAATGGAAGGCCCTGGGAGAAGGCCTGGCCGAGCGGGCCGAGCTTCTCGAAGAGGTGGTAGCCGACCTCTATGGCGAAAACCGGCTGGTCGAGCAGGGCCATCTTCCCGCAGGTCTGATCGCGTCCAATCCCGAATGGTTGCGCCCGCTTATCGGTGTGAAGCCGGCGTCCGGGCATTTCCTGCACTTTCTGGCGTTCGAGATCGGTCGCGGATCCGATGGCAGCTGGTGGGTTCTTGGCGACCGGACCCAGGCACCCTCGGGCGCTGGCTATGCGCTGGAAAACCGAGTCGCCTCGGTGCGCGCCTTTCCGGGTTATTACAGCGGTTCGAATGTTGAACGTCTGGCGAGTTTCTTTCGAGGCTTCCGTGACGGGCTCAATGCAATGCGTCGCGAGGAAGGCAGCAGGGCAGGGATCCTGACGCCGGGTCCGATGAACGAGACCTATTTCGAACACGCCTACATCGCCCGTTACCTCGGCATGATGCTGCTTGAGGGTGACGATCTGGTTGTCGATGACGGCAGGCTGATGGTGCGAACTGTATCCGGCCCCAAGCCGATCAGCGTGCTGTGGCGCAGAATGGATGCGGCATGGGCCGACCCGTTGGAACTCGAGGCAAGCTCACGTCTGGGAACGCCGGGCTTGCTGGGCGCCGTCCGGTCCCAGGGCGTCACGATGATCAATGCGCTCGGCGCCGGTGTTCTGGAAAGCCGCGCATTCCTGGCTTTCATGCCGCGTCTGTCGGAAGTGCTGCACGGCAAGCCGCTTGCGGTCCCCAACATCGCAACATGGTGGTGCGGTGGTGAGGCAGAGCGTGACCATGTTCGCGCCAATGCCGCCGATATGCTGATCGGGCCAGCCAATTCGACAAGCCTGCCGCTGGAATTCGAGCCCGGCGCCGTTCTCAGGGGAGACATGAGCGAATTGGGGCTCGATCTCGACACATGGCTCGCAAGCCAGGGACGAAATCTGGTCGGCCAGGAGCTTGTATCGCTTTCGACGACCCCGACCTGGGAAGATGGCGGTTTGAAACCGAGGCCGATGCGCATCCGGGTGTTCATGGCGCGCACCCGCGAGGGGTGGCAGCTGATGCCTGGCGGCTTTGCCCGGCTCGCCGCCACCAGTCGGGATCCATCGGCGGTTTCACTGCGCAGCGGCGGCACGGTTGCAGATGTCTGGGTGGTCTCGGACAAGCCGGTGCCTGAAGATTCCATGCTGACCCACACCGAAGACGTGTTTGTCCGCACCTCGCCGGGGCTGCTGCCAAGCCGTGCTGCTGACAATCTGTTCTGGCTTGGTCGTTATGTCGAGCGGGCTGAAGGACAGATGCGCCTGACCAGGGCATATATGAGCCGGCTGCCGGAGACGCCCGCCGGAGGCACCCCGCTGATGAGCAGGGTGGAGGCCTATCTTGATGATCATGGCCTCGACAAGGACGAAGGTGTTCCCGACGCCATCGAGCGAACCATTGCAGCTGCCGTCAACGCCGCCAATCAGGTCCGGGACCGCTTTTCGGTCGATGCCTGGGCATCGCTTGCTGACCTGGAGCGAACGGTTGGCAATATGCGCAAGACAGTTCTGACGGGGGATGATGCCGCCTCGGCCATGGGCGTGTTGTTGCGCAAGATCACCGGATTCTCCGGTCTGGTGCACGAAAACATGTACCGCTTCAGCGGTTGGCGGTTCCTGACCATCGGCCGGTCGCTTGAACGCGCAATCGGGATGGCCGACTTGCTCTCATCTTTCGCAGAGTGGTCGGGCCCGCATGGCGGTTTCGAGCTGTGTGTGGAAGTTGGCGACAGCGTCATGACCCATCGCAGGCGCTATCCGGTCGCCGCCAGCCGGGACACGGTCGTCGACCTGTTGGCCCTCGACCCGCTCAACCCCCGCTCAATCGCTTTTCAAATCGACGAAATCCGCGATCAGGTCAGTCTGTTGCCCGGGGCTGATGTGAATGGTCAATTGTCGGTTTTGTCCAGGGCGGTGCTGAGGGTGCAGGCCGAACTTTCGGTCAACACGCCACAGAGCCTCGATCAGACCAAACTGGTGGATTTGCGGCAGGCGATCGGGCTGTTGACCAACGATCTGCACAGCCAGTTTCTCGATTGATGGCAATGCTTTACGATATCAAACTGACCATCGATTATTCGTTTCAAACCCCGGCTGCCGGTGCCCGTCAGATCCTTCACGCCATGCCCTTGACCCTTGCCGGTCGTCAGCGCCTGATTGCCGGCAGCGTGGATATCGACCCGGAACCGGCAGTGCGTCGCGACCGTGATGATTTCTTCGGCAACCGCTTGACCGAAATGGCCTTTGCGGAACCGCACAACAACATTGTCATAACCTTGAAGGCGAGAGTGGAGGTGACCGGCGGGGCTGAACCGGGATCAGCCTCCGTTGATCTGCCGACGCTCGTCAAAGCACTTGAGGTTGAGACGGATCTGGCATCCCGCTCGCCGCTGCATTTCCTGGCCTCTTCACCCTATGCGAGGCCTGTCGAGGCGATTGCAGATTGGGCTCGAAGCTTTGCGAGACCGGGCAGGCAATGCGGCGATATCGTCGCTGATCTTGGTCTGGCGCTGAACCGGGAGATGCGTTTTGATGCCGAAGCCACCACGGTCAGCACACCCGCGGCAGAGGCTTTCGCCAATCGGCACGGCGTCTGTCAGGATTTCACCCATATCATGATCATCGCGCTCAGGAGCCTGGGTGTTCCTTCAGGCTACGTGAGTGGATATTTGCGGACCTTGCCGCCACCCGGAAAGGAACGCCTCGAAGGCGCGGATGCCATGCATGCCTGGGTATCGGCATGGTGCGGTCCGGGCGTCGGCTGGGTCGAATATGATCCGACCAACGCGGTGTTTGCCGGCACTGATCATATCGTGGTTGCCTATGGCCGCGACTACGCCGATGTCGCACCGGTCCGGGGCGCCATGCGCACGGCTGGCGGCCAGACCAGCAATCAATCGGTAGATGTCATCCCGGTCGGTGAATAGGTCCGCCGACCCACTTCAACGTCCGCGGATGCGTGGGTCCAGCGCGTCACGAAGGCCATCGCCGATATAGTTGACGCTCAGCACGGTCAATGAAATTGCCAGGCCAGGCCAGAACACCCGCTCGGGGTATTGCTGCAGATAATCGATCGCATCAAACAGCAAACGACCCCAGGTCGGGAAGTCCGGCGGAAAACCGAGACCCAGAAACGACAGCGCCGATTCGGTGATGATCGCCGTGGCAATACCAAGCGTTGCCGACACCATGATCGGAGACAGAACGTTGGGCAGGACATGACGCATGATCATGCGTCGCGACGGGGTCCCGATCGACCGGGCCGCCAGCACGAATTCACGTTCCTTGAGCGCCAGAACCTCGCCGCGCACAATGCGCGCAGTCTGCATCCAGCTTGTCACGCCAATAGCCGACACGATCAGGATGAAGGTCCCCATTTCCGGTCCGAAGCTGCGCGCCAGCGTTTCCCGGAACAGCATCACCATGACCAGAAGCAGCGGCAGAAGCGGCAGCGCTAGGAAAAGGTCCGTCAGCCCCATCAGGACTCCGTCAAGCTTGCGGAAGAACCCGGCCACCACGCCGATCAGGGTGCCGAGCAGAACGCTGATCAGCATCGCCGTCAGACCCACGGCGATCGACACCTGTCCACCGGCCATCATTCGCGCCAGGATATCCCGGCCGAGTTGATCGGTTCCGAACGGATGCGCCAGCCCCGGCCCGGAGTTGCGCGCGCGGATGTCGATGAAGGTCGGTTCCAGTGTCCACAGGAACGGCCCGATAGTCACGGCCAGAACGATGAACAGGAACACCGCTGCGCCAAACAGCGCGCCCTTGTGTGTCTTGAACTGATCCCAGACATCCCACCATTGCGAGCGTCCGGATGTGTCGGTCTTTACCGGTTCCAGCATGGGTGCATCAGTCATAACGGATCCTCGGATCAAGCAGGCCGTACAGAACGTCCGCGATAAGGTTGCACAGCACGATCAGCACCGCGAAGATGAAGGCCAGTGTCTGCACCATCGGCAAATCATTGGCGTAGATGGCGGTGATCAGCAGTTGGCCCAGGCCATTCACCTTGAAAATCTGCTCTGTGATGATGGCGCCGCCGAAGATAGAGGGGATGCCGAGCGCAATCACGGTCACAACCGGGATCATCGAATTGCGCAACACATGCACCAGCAGCACCACCTTCTCGGTCATGCCCTTGGCCCGGGCTGTCCGGACGTAGTCGTGGTTGAGGTTGTCGAGCATCGAGGCGCGCATGAAGCGTGACAGTTGCGCGGTCGTCTGCAGCGCCAGAACCATCACAGGCAGTGTCATTTGCCGCACCTGCTGTCCGAAGCTCTCGAAATCGTTGACCACCAGCGTGGTGTCATAGATCGACGGAAACCAGGGCAGCATGATCGCGAAGAACACGATCATCAGCACGCCGGAAAAGAACGGTGGCACTGAAAAGCCGACCATCGAAACGAAGGTGCCGATCTGATCGAACCAGGAGTATTGTTTGTAAGCCGAGATGATGCCAATCGGCAGCGCGATCATCACGCCGACCAGGTAGGCAAGCCCGACAACCCAGAGCGTTTGCGGGATGCGCTGGATGATGATGTCGAACACCGGTGCGCGGAACTGCCAGGAGACGATGCGCTGTAGTCCTTCAGAGAAGTTGGTTCCGATCGCCCAGTCGACAAAGTTGAGCGGCTCGACCCAGAAGAACTGCTTGGCCCAAAGCAGATAGCGCACATAGGCGGGGGCATCGAGTCCCAGCGCGTCACGCATTTTCTGGCGCACTTCGGGCGGTATGCTGAGCGGCTGATCGGCAAGCGGATCACCTGGAGCCAGATCCAGCAAAAGGAAAATGATCAGACTGATGAGCACAAGCGTCGGTATCGCCAACAACAATCGTCGGAATGTAAAGGTCAGCATGGGCGACGCCTCGGTTCAGCAGTATGGCGCAGGAAAACGGCAGAGAGAGTGAATGGCCCCGCCGGAGCGGGACCATTCCTGTCTGCATTACTTGATGCGGAACCAGTCCGCAGCATTCCAGATTTCGGAATCCCAGGTGTTGAGCACAACACCGCCGAGGCTGTTGGAATGAGCCGAAACGCGGCCACGATCAACAAGCGGCACAATGGTCATGGTGTCCTTGGTGATCATTTCGTTGAGCTTCTTGGCAATTTCGGCGCGCTTGGAGATTTCGCCGGTCTTGCCGAGTTCGGCCACCAGTTCGTCATAGGCCGGATCGCAGAAACGGTTGATGTTCTCGCCCTGCCACTGCGTTTCAGGCCGTGGAGCCTTCTCGCAGGTGTACTGGCCAAGATACTGTTCCGGATCGGTTCCGTCGAAGTTGTTGGCGTACATTTCCACGTCCGCATAAAACTTCTGGAATGTGTCCGGGGACGCCGGGTCACCGCCAAAGAACACCGAACCGTCAATGTTCTTGAGTTCCGTCTCGACGCCGACATCAGCCCACCACTGCTTGATCAGGGCCTGGAAGTCCTGGCGCACGGCGTTGGTTGAAGTCTGGAACAGAAGCTTGAGCTTCTTGCCGTCCTTCTCGCGAACGCCATCTGCGCCAACTGTCCAGCCAGCTTCTTCGAGAAGCGCCTTGGCGCCTTCGACGTCCTGCGTATGACATTCGGTGTTTGGCGATGCAAAAAGCTCCGGTGCCGGGACCAGGTTGCAGGTCGGGCGACCGGCCTGGCCGTATCCGATTTCAACCAGAAGCGGGCGGTCGATGGCCATTGAAAGGGCCTTGCGCACCTTGAAATCGGACAGGATCGGGTGCGGTTGCTTGGCGGTTGCTCGCTCGCCTTCCGGCAGATCCGGCGACGGATCGGTCATGTTCATCTCGATACGCTCGACCAGCGTACCAAAGCCCGAAACCGGCGTTCCCTTGCCGCCTTCGGCCATCTTGGCGATGACTTCAGGAGCCAGCTGAAGGTTCCATGCGTAGTCATACTCGCCGGTTTCCAGAACCGCGCGACCAGCCGAAGCTGCATCGCCGCCGCCCTTGAAGGTCAGGGTCGCAAATGCCGGCTTGGCCGGGTCGCGATAATTGTCATTGGCCTTCATGGTGATGACGTCATTCGGCTTGAAGTCGGTGACGACGAAAGGTCCGGTGCCGATCGGGCCGAAGTTGGCCGAGGTGCATTCCTGAGCCTTTGCGCCAACGCAGTCTTTGAACTGGGCAGCCTGCAGCAGCGGCGACTGTGCGCCGACAAATGCAGCATAAGGCACAGGCTTCGGTCCGGTGAAGGTCACCACGATCGTGCGCTCATCCGGGGTGTCGACGCTCTTCACGCCGTCGAACTTTGCGCTCTGGGCGCAGCCGCCGTCCGGAGCCATGCAATATTCAGCTGTGAATTTCGCGTCAGCCGAAGTCACCGGAGTGCCATCAGACCACTTGAGGCCTTCCTTCAGCTTCCAGGTGATCGATGTGAGGTCAGCTGCAACGCCGCCGTTCTCGACTGTCGGGATTTCGTCGACCAGATACGGAACCAGCGCGCCGGTCTCGTCGAAACGGGCGAGCGGTTCGACGATCAGCGACGAAGCCTCGATATCCTTGGTGCCGCCTGAAAGGTACGGGTTAAGGATCGAGGGCGCCTGCCAGTAGATGATCTTGACTTCGCCGTCCGAGCCTCGCTCGGCGTGCGCGACGGGTGCGATCGCCATAGCGGCGACGGCGCCCATCAGAATAGTTCTCAGTTTCATGGCTGTCTCCTTGTTGATTTTTCAGTTTTTTATTGTGCCAGCGGTTGGTTCCGCGGTCGTTTTCATGCTCTCCGAATACAGATGGCAGGCCACCTGTCTTCCTTCTCCGAAATCGTAGACCGCGGGCTCTGTCTGCCGGCAGATGTCCATGACCTTGGGGCATCGGGTTGAAAAGTTGCAGCCCTTGGGAGGATTGGCGGGTGAGGGCACATCGCCCTGCAGCACGATAGGCTTGCGATGCCGCTCGGATTCCGGATCGGGTTCCGGCACAGCCGACAACAGGGCCTGCGTGTAGGGATGCAGCGGCTCGGCAAACAGCAGTTCCCTGGAAGCCACTTCGACAATCCGGCCCAGATACATCACCGCCACACGATCGGCGATATGGCGCACCATCGACAGGTCGTGGCTGATGAACAGATAGGTCAGGTTGAGCCGTTCCTGCAATTCTTCAAGCAGGTTCACCACTTGCGCCTGGATCGATACATCAAGCGCTGCAATGGGCTCGTCACAGACGATGAATTTCGGATTGAGCGCCAAGGCCCGGGCAATGCCGATGCGCTGGCGCTGGCCGCCGGAAAACTCATGCGGATAGCGTTTGGCGAAGGCCCGGTTGAGACCAACCCAGTCCATCAGCTCATAGATCCGGGCAAGCCTCTCATCCGCCGAGAGCTTCATGTGCTCGTCCAGCGGCTCGCCTATGATGCTGGCGACTGTCATCCGCGGGTTGAGACTTGCCTGGGGATCCTGAAAGATCATCTGCATCATCGGCCGCTTCGAGCGCAGGCTGTCGCGATCCACATGGGCGATCTCAAAGCCATTGATTTCAACGGTGCCGCCGGTCACGTCATAGAGCCGCAGGATCGACCGCCCGACCGTGGATTTGCCGCAGCCCGATTCTCCAACCAGTCCGAGCGTTTCGCCCGGAAGGATGTCGAAGCTGATGCCGTCCACCGCCTTGATGTCTCCGACATGTGTCCGAAACAGCCCCGAATGAATCGGGAAATACATCTTCAGGTCCCGCACCTTGACGAGCGGCTTGACGGCTTCGTTTTCAGCCATTCACGGCCTCCGGCTCTTGCGTTGAGGCCTTGTCCACCAGGAAACAGGCAGCCCGGTGACCTGGCGCAGAAACATCTGCGAGCGCCGGGTTTTCCTCAGAGCACCGGTCGAAGGCATACTGGCACCGGTTGCGGAATGAGCAGGCGACAGGCGTTTCATACATGATCGGCGGCTGGCCTTCGATCACCTGAAGCCTGTCCGCACGAGGACCGCGAACAGCGGGTACTGTCTTCAGCAGAGCCTGTGTATAGGGATGCTGCGGATCGCGGAAAATCTCCTTGACCGGACCTTCCTCCACCACCTGGCCTGCATACATGACCATCACCCGGTCAGCGATCCCGGCGATGACGCCGAGGTCATGCGTGATCCAGATGATTGCCATGCCAAGCTTCTGGCGCAGTTCCTTCACCAGTTCGATGATCTGTGCCTGAATGGTAACGTCCAGCGCCGTTGTCGGCTCATCCGCGATCAGGACTTTGGGATCGCAGGCGAGCGCGATGGCAATCATCACGCGCTGCCGCATGCCGCCTGAGAACTGGTGTGGATAATCCTTGAGCCGCCGTTCCGGATCCGGAATGCCGACGAGCTGCAGAAGTTCGATCGACCGAGCCCGGGCCTTGGCTTTGGACATGCCAAGGTGCGCGCGCAAAGGTTCCGCAAGCTGGAAACCGATCGTATAGACCGGATTGAGCGATGTCATAGGGTCCTGGAAGATAAAGCCGATCTTGGAGCCGCGTACCTGACGCAGCTCCTCGGAGCTTATCTTGAGCAGGTCCTGACCATCGAACATCACCGTCCCGTTGCGCATCTCCGCAGGGGGAGATGGAAGCAGTCGAAGCAGTGACATCATGGTCACGGATTTTCCGGATCCGCTTTCTCCGACCACGCCGAGCAATTCGCCCGGGCGCAGATGGAAATCGACGGAGTTGACCGCGTGTACTTCACCGCCGCGGGTGCGGAAAACCGTTTTAAGCCCTTTGACATCCAGAATTGGCAAGGCCGTGTCTGGCATACTGTACCCCTCGGGAGATGTTTTCCCGTTATTTTTGTTGCCGGCCCGATTGCTCGAAGCCGGTGGTGCATACTATTGACCAATTTCTCTCTGGTTGACCAGTGGGGTTTTTGAAATTGAGCGATAAGTGCCCAAACGTGCTACGGCTCGACATTAAATTTCCCGCAAACCCGCCACTGGACAAAGGCGACCGGTGTAAACAAAAGTGTGGAAATCCGCGTGATATTGAAGATTCGAACTCATTCGAGGCCTGTTCATGGAAGATAATTCTAGCGTTCGCGAAATTTTGGCAAAACTGGTTTCGTTCCCGACGGTCAGTCGCGACACCAATTTGCCGCTTGTCGAGTGGGTCGAGGCCTATCTGTCGAGCCATGGGATCACATCCGAACGTGTCATGGGCCCCTGCGGCACGAAGGCGCATCTTTACGCCCAGGTCGGCCCCGAAATCGATGGCGGGGTCATCCTGTCCGGCCACACGGATGTGGTGCCGGTCGATGGTCAGGCCTGGACCACCGATCCCTGGACACTGACCGAGCGGGACGGGAAACTCTATGGTCGCGGCGCCTGCGACATGAAGGGATTTGACGCGCTTGCGCTGATGGCAATGGCGCGTGCCACCAAGCGCCCGCTTAAACGCCCGTTGCAACTGGCGCTGTCGTTCGATGAAGAGGTCGGCTGCGTTGCCGTGGTCGATCTGGTCGAGGCGATGATGGGCGCCTTGCCGCGTGCCCGCGAGGTGCTTGTCGGCGAGCCGACCATGATGCGCGTGGTGACAGGCCACAAGGGCGGTCTGGCCTATCACGTTCATGTTCGCGGCTTCGAGATCCATTCCTCGCTGCTGCCTTACGGCGTCAGTGCCATCATGCAGGCGGCGAAGCTGATCGACTGGGCCAACCAGCGCAATGCGGAAAATGCCGAGAAGACACCGTCTGAACTTGCTGCTCCCTTCGACCCGCCTTTCACCACACTCCATGTCGGCAAGATTGAAGGCGGCACCGCGCACAACATCACCGCGAAGGATTGTCACTACTTCATGGAATTCCGGTTTGTGCCCGGTGAGAGCCCTGAAGACTGGGCGAGGGCATTTGAGGCAAAGGCCGCCGAACTTTCAGCCGAGATGCAGAAAATCCATCCCGACACCGGGATCGATCTCAAGCCCGGGTTCGCTCTGCCGGCATTGGCGCCTGAGACAGATGGGTTTGCCGAAACACTCGCGCGCCGTCTCACCGGAGACAATGGCCAGCATGTCGTCAGCTATGGCACTGAAGGCAGCCAGTTCCAGGTTCGCGGATACTCGACAATCATCTGCGGCCCAGGCGATATCGCCCAGGCGCATCAGCCCGACGAGTTTCTCGCGCTCGAACAATTAGCGGCCGGCGAAGCCTTCATCGACAGGTTGCTCGATTCGCTCTGCGCTTAAACGCTCAGGCCGAACCTGTGTCGAGATACTCGATCAGGCAGGGCCGCGGCAGTTCCTTCAGCGCCGAGATGATCTCGGCGCTGCTTGTCACCCGGCGCGAGGCAAGACCGTAGGCGGAAGCGATCATGGAAAAATCGGGTGCCGAAGGGGTGACACCTATAGGGGTGATGTCCGAAGCCGTCATGGAGGTTTCGATTTCCCTGTAGCCTTCATTGTTCCAGACCAGGAAGGCCACGTCGGCTCCACAGTCGCGCGCGCTGCCAAGTTCCGCCAGGGTGAACTGGAAGCCGCCGTCACCAAGCAGCGCTATCGCAGGTCGTCCGGGATGCCCGAGCGCCGCACCGATTGCAGCGGGCGCCGCATAGCCAAGCGTGCCGAAGCCGGTTGCTGAATTGAACCAAGCCGCTTGCCGCGGCGCTTCGACATACATGTTGCCGGCATAGACCAGCTGCGTCGAATCCCCGACAAGCGTGGCCTCCGGCAAGGCCTGCCATATGTCCTGAAGCAAGTCGACATGGCCGCGATAGGCCTCGCCGATTTCGGCTTTTGCAAGTTCGCGTACAGACTGCGCGCGATCAGCGCCATTTTCCGCCGGGAGATGCTTCGAGATGTCTCCATTGGCGAGCATGTCGTCGATAAAGGCACCAAGCCCGGCCTTTATCGCCAGCGCCGGCTGAGGGCCGCGCGACAGCTGGTCCGGGGCAATATCGACCCGGATAAGGTTTGCCGGAAGCGTAAATCCACCATCTTCGTACATGTCGTAATCGGTCGGGCCGAATTCCGTTCCGAGCGCCAGCACCAGGTCGGACGCTGCAAGCAGTTTTCGCACGCAATCGAGGCTCGGGCTGGCTGGTACATCAAGCGGATGACCGGACATGATCCCACGGGCATTGGTGGTGCTGATCACCGGCGCGCCGAGCGCTTCGGCAAATCTTGAAATCCCGTCTCCGAGGTGATTTGCGCCGCCGCCGATGAGAATTGCCGGGCGTTTGGCCTCCGTGCACATCCGCGCAGCAGTGGCGAGATCTGCTGGCGAAGGCCGCGGTTGTGCGGTCTCGGGCATCTTGAAGGTCATGTCTGCCGCTGGCAGCTTCATCACGTCTGTCGGGATCTCGATGTGAACCGGTCCCGGGCGTCCGCCGGTCATGATGGCAAATGCCTTTTGCAACACCTCGCCGAGCTGCGCAGGGTCGGTGAGAGTGTGCGACCACAGCGCCACAGTGCGCGCGAGTGCTGCCTGATCTGGCAGTTCATGCAGATGACCGCGCCCCTTGCCCAATGTCGTGGTGGCGTTCACGCCCGAGAGCACCAACATCGGAATGCTGTCGGCGCGCGCCTGCGCCATCGC
The DNA here is from genome assembly GCF_038900115.1 of Hoeflea sp. AS60. Classification (NCBI taxonomy): domain Bacteria; kingdom Pseudomonadati; phylum Pseudomonadota; class Alphaproteobacteria; order Hyphomicrobiales; family Rhizobiaceae; genus Hoeflea; species Hoeflea sp. AS60. Next base: position 2,174,299 of record NZ_JBBMQP010000001.1, read on the forward strand.
CGTCAGCGTGTTGGTCAGCCCCGGCCCGGTGATGACGAAACATACGCCCGGACGCCCGGTAACACGCGCATAGCCGTCGGCCATGAAACCCGCACCTTGCTCATGGCGGGGCGTGATGTGGCGGATCGAGCTTGCGGCAAGACCACGATAAAGTTCGATTGTGTGGACGCCTGGTATTCCAAAGACTGTGTCCACGCCGGCCTGTTCCAGCATGGTGACCAGCGCTTCGCCGACTGTGGGAGTTGGTGCCGCCATCATATGCTCTCCACAAAACGCGTGATGCGGCTGCAGGCTTCCACCACGGATTCATCCGGCACAGTCAGGCTGAGCCGGACGAGATTGCCCGCGTTGTCGCCGAATGACGAGCCGGGCATCACGGCGACACCGGCTTCGAGCAGACGCCAGGCGAAATCCTCTCCGTCAAGGCCTGTGCCCGAGACATCAAGCACGATGAACATCCCCGCTTGTGGCCGGAACGGGGTGATGCCGTCGAGCTTTTCGAGCGTATCGGCGAACAGCGCGGCGCGGCGCTTGTAGGACTCCCGCATCCGTGCGGAAGTCGGCAGATCCGAATTTAGGGCATAAGCTGTCATGTCGGCGATGAAGGGCTGGTTGCCAAACAGCATCGCTTCGGAAAACGGCAACAGTTTCTCGCAGAACTCGTGCGGGCCGACAGCCCATCCGCTGCGGAACCCGGGCGCCGCATGCGATTTCGAGATCGACGACAATGCAATAACACGGTCGGCAAGGTCCGGGTTATCGAAGGGCGAGGCAAACTCGCCGTCAAACACCAGCTCTTCATAAACCTCGTCGGCAACGATCCAGAGATCATGCTTTTTGCAGACAGCGCCGATTTTTGCGATGTCCTCCGCAGCAAGCACGGCGCCCGTCGGATTGTGCGGCGAGTTGAGCAGCAGCACCCGGGAACTGGGTGTGATCGACGCTTCGAGATCTTCCGCAGTAAGTCGGAACCCGTTCTCCGCTCTGAGCGGTACCGATTGCCGGTGCGCGCCGCTGGCGACAATGATGCCTTCATAGGTCGCGTAGAACGGATCGCCGACCAGCACGCCGTCGCCGGGACCGGTCAGTCCCATCATGGTTGCGAAAAGCGCTGTCTGGGTGCCGGGAAAGCAAAGCACATTGTCAGTGTCGACGCCGTCGCGCCGCTTGGCATACCGCGCAGCAATAGCCTCAAGCAATTCCGCCTCGCCCCGTCCCGAGGAATAGCCCGTGCGACCAGAGAGCATGGATTGATGGCAGACCTCGAACAGTTCCGGCGCCGGCGGCTGATCCGGCTCCCCGATCGTCAGTTCGATGATGTCTGCACCCGCAGCCTTCATCTTCCGGCAGCGCAGATGAATGGCCCATTTGGCCCCGCCGGTGTGAGCCAGGCGCTCGGTGATTGCCGCATAATGCATATTGGTTATTCCCTGAATTCCGCCGGGTCTATGCCCAGCAATGTCGCCACCGAATCGAGTGCGATCCGGACCACGTCGACGCGCGAGAAATCGTCGCCACCCATGGAGATTTCGATCCACAGCCCGTCCAGAAGTGCGTTGAGCACGATCGCCTTGCTGCGTATTTCCTGTTGTGAGGCAGTCACCCCACGCTCGGCCATGACTTCACCGGCCAGCCGTTCAATCAGATCGCGAAATGCCTGATAGCCCTCGCGATGCGCTTCGGCCATCACCGGGTCCGAGTTCACCGTGCCGATAAAGGCGGCCCAGATCGACAGTGCCCTTCCGTCGGCCACCGGAGCGGTGACGCTGGCGCGAATGAGGCCGGCAAGTTTCGAGTTCGCGGACCCTTCCCCGCAACCGGCTTCTGCCGCAGCAGTCAGATCCGAAATGAAGGTTCGGTAGGCGGCTGCAACCAGCCGCTCCTTGTTGTCGAAATACCGCCGGATCAGACCGGGAGTGACGCCGGCGCGATTAGCCACCTCGCGCACGGTTGCCCCGGCCAGACCAAGTTCGGCAATGCTGTCGAGCGTTGCGGCAATCAGATCGTTTTGCCGCACCGCTTCAGGCTCATGATGAAACGCGCGCCGCGTCATTCACGCCACACGGGACGTGTCAGGCAGGTCGGGCCGCCCTCGCAGGGAATGCACAACGCATCCGCGTCAAACACCCGGACTCGGCACTTGGCGTTTTCCATCAACGCCCGGGTCTTGGGAAAGCCGTCGACCATCAGCACATCGCCCGGAACCAATGGCAGGACATTGAGATTGAGGCCGTTCGACGCAGCGAATTCGTCCGCCGGGGCTTCCAGAAGCGTGTAGCCGCGGTCCTTGAGCAATTGCCAGAAAGCGACGGGCAGCATCGGCGCGTAGACAAGCGCCAGTTTTTCAGCAAGCGGGGATACCACCGACATCAGATGCAGGCAGGCGTCTGCGCCATTGCCGAGCGGAAGATCAAAACCCAGCACGGTGACGCCATGCGGCGCAAGCATGGCCGCGAGCTGCTCAATGCCGGACTGGTTGGTGCGGACGCCGCGGCCGACGGCAAGCGTCTCGTGATCGACCCAGACGCAATCGCCGCCCTCGACCGAGCCCGGAGCCACAATCTCGCCCAGGATGGGAATACCGGCGGCCTCATAGGCAGCCTTGTGAAGCGCAGGTTCCGCCATGCGGCCCGGCTTGCCCATGCGCAGGATGATCGCGCCATGGTCGCTCATCAGCGAGGGGTCATGGGTAAACATCGCATCCGCCAGGCCGTCGCCCGAATCTGCGATCCAGAGGATCTCGGTGCCGCAGGAGGCAACCAGATCGGCGAACGCGCCGAACTGTTCGATGGCGCGCGCCCCGTCAAACCCCGGACCATAGTGCCAGTCTGCGGCTTTGGCTGAAAGAAGGCTCGCGCCGGGCTTGCGCATGGCGACCCGCTTGAGGTGCGCGGTCATGGATTGGCATCCGTATGTCATGAAGGGTCCGTTCGGGTGGTTTGAATTTTCTGAAATTATACACTTGATTAATTAGTGCGCAAGGGTCACGATTGCTCAACTTCGCGACAGACGAGGTAGCAAAGGGAACGTATGAGCAGTCCAGAATTGGGCGCCATGACCGGCGTGACACAATCCGAGCCAGCGGTTCAGGTCGCTGACCTGCACAAGACATTTGGCGATCTTGACGTTCTCAAGGGCATTTCGCTGACGGCGAAAACCGGTGATGTGGTCGCTATTATCGGCGGCTCGGGCTCGGGCAAATCCACCATGCTTCGCTGCATCAACATGCTGGAGCTTCCAACCCGGGGCTCAATCAGCATCAAGGGCGAAGCCATCGAGATGAAGCCAGATGGTCGCGGCGGACTGCAGCCAGCCAATTCAGCCCAGCTTCGCCGTATTCGCACCCGGCTTGCCATGGTGTTTCAGAGCTTCAATCTCTGGCAGCACATGACGGTTCTCGGCAATGTCATCGAGGCCCCGGTGCATGTCATGGGCGTGCCGCGTGACGAGGCCATCGCCCGCGCCGAAAAACTTCTCGACCGCGTCGGTCTGTCCGACAAGCGCGATGTCTATCCGGCGTTTCTGTCTGGTGGCCAGCAACAACGCGCGGCGATTGCCCGCGCTCTTGCTGTCGAGCCCGAAGTCATGTTGTTTGACGAACCGACCTCGGCGCTTGATCCGGAACTGGTTGGCGAAGTTCTGGCCGTGATCGCCGACCTGGCACGCGAAGGCCGCACCATGCTGCTCGTCACCCACGAGATGAAATTCGCTCGCGAGGTCGCCAACCATGTGGTGTTTCTCGCAGACGGCGTGATCGAGGAAGAAGGTCCGCCAGACATCATCTACAGCGCTCCGAAGTCGGAGCGGCTGCAAAAATTCCTTGCGACTGTTCAATAGTCCAAGGTTCAATGGGCAAAGCCCGAACTCTCTCAACAGGGGAAAAACATGAAAAACAAAATACTCACCACAATCGCAGCCTTCGGCATGACGCTTGCTGCGCACGCGGCATCCGCCGAAACAGTGCGCGTAGGCGTTGCCGCTGAACCCTATCCGCCCTTCACCGAACCCGATGCTGCCGGCAACTGGACCGGTTGGGAAATCGATTTCATGAAGGCGGTCTGCGCGGAAGCCAAGCTTGATTGCGTGGTCACTCCGGTTGCCTGGGACGGCATCATTCCGGCGCTGACGTCCAGCAAGATCGACGCCATCGTCGGCTCGATGTCGATCACCGAAGAGCGGATGAAGACGATCGACTTCTCCGACAAATACTACAACACACCGTCAGTGATCGCGACCGCCAAGGGCTCCGGCATCACGCCTGATGCCGCTGGCCTCAAGGACAAGATCATCGGTGTTCAGGTGTCCACGATCCATCAGGATTACGTCCGGACGCATTTCGGCGACGTCGCGGCCGAGATCAAGGAATACCAGACCCAGGACGAAGCCAACCAGGATCTGGCGGCCGGTCGTGTTGACGCCGTCATGGCGGATTCGCTGGCGCTCGATGCCTTCGTCAAGGCTGACGCCTGCTGCGAGATCGTCGGCGCTGTCGAAGATGATCCCGCCATTCTCGGCGCTGGCGTCGGCGTTGGCCTGCGCAAGGGTGATGATGCATTGCGTGAAAAGTTCAACACGGCGATTGCAGCCATCCGTGAAAACGGCACCTATGCCGAGTTCTCGAAGGCCTATTTCGACTTCGACATCTACGGCAAGTAACGTGCCTGAACGGGCGCATTGCGCTTTGACCGGTCCGGTGGGGAAATCCCGCCGGGCCGGTGAGGCCGTTCCTCATGCTTGACTGGATTGCAGGCCTTGCCTCCTGGGAGCTTCTGGCGCTTGAACCGCCGGGCTGGGGTGGCGTGCTGCTTGGCGGCCTTGCCATCTCGCTTCAGGTCGCGGTCGGCGGCTATATTCTGGGCTTCCTGATCGGGGTTGGCGGCGCCACTGGCAAGCTCTATGGCGGCCCGATCCTTCGTGATCTTCTGGATATTTACACCACGCTGGTGCGCGCCGTGCCGGAGCTGGTGCTTATTCTGCTGCTTTATTACGCAGGAACCGATGCTCTCAACCAGTTCATGCTGCTGATCGGTGCCGAACGAGTGGATATCAGCGGTCTGGCTGCCGGTATCTTCGTCATCGGTGTGGTGCAGGGCGCCTACCAGACCGAAGTTCTGCGTGGCGCCTTCAAGGCTGTGCCGCATGGGCAGATCGAGGCCGGACGCGCCTATGGCATGTCGTCGTTTCAGGTCCTGAGGCGCATCACCCTGCCGGGCATGCTGCCCCATGCCGTACCCGGCCTCTCCAATCTCTGGCTGATCGCCACCAAGGATACGGCACTTCTGGCCGTCGTCGGGGTTGCTGAACTCACGCTGGTGACCCGCCAGGCCGGCGGCACCACCAAATCCTATTTCCTGTTTTTCTGTGCAGCTGGGCTGCTCTACCTGATGGTCACGCTCATCTCCAATGTCGGCATCCGCCGGATTGAACGCTATGCCCGCCGCGGCATGCCGGATGTGCGCTGATGGGCCCCGAACTCAGAAGTTGGAAGGAACCGCACCGTCTGGTGCTGCTGGCCATCGGCATCGGCATCATCGTCTTCGCTGCGGTGAACATGCGCTGGGACTGGCTGCCGCGTTACGCGGACAAGCTGGTTTACGGCGTCGGCACCACCTTGTGGCTGCTGTTCCTCACCAGTATTCTCGGTTTCCTGATAGCGGTGCCGCTCGGCCTTGCCCAGGCCGCCGGGCCTTTCTGGTTATCAGGGCCCGCTCGCGCATTCTGCACCGTGATCCGCGGCACGCCGCTGCTCCTGCAATTGTGGCTGCTCTATTACGGTCTCGGCTCGCTGTTTGCTTACTGGCCGGAGATCCGCCAGTCCTGGGCCTGGCCCTATCTGCGCTCGGCTTGGCCCTATGGTGTTCTGGCGCTGACGATGTCCTTTGCCGGATACGAGGGCGAGGTGATGCGCGGCGCGTTCGCCGGGGTGCCCAAGGGTGAACTCGAAGCGGCGCGCGCCTACGGCATGTCGCCATGGACGTCGTTCCTTCGGATCTGGTTGCCCCGAGCCATCCACCGCGCGCTGCCAACGCTGGCTGGTGAAACCGTGCTGCAGCTCAAAGCCACACCGCTGGTCGCCACCATCACGGTAGTCGATGTCTACGCCATCATATCGCGGGTCAGGCAGGACACCTACCTGACCTACGAGCCGCTGCTGCTTCTGGCGTTGATCTACATGATCTTGACCGGCGTGCTGGTGCTTGCATTCCGCTGGCTTGAAGCCAAGGTCCCGGTCAAGGGCGGCTGATCAGTCATGCCACGCTGGAACGGCTCTTGCGGCTGAGCGTGGGCGATATGCCGAACTGCCGGCTGAACGCGCGCGACAAGGCCGATTGCGAAGAAAATCCGGTTCTTGACGCAATATCGGTCATCGTCAGCCGCGTGTTGTCGACAAAGCGGCGCGCGGCAGCCAACCTGAGCGACAGAAAATAGGTGCCCGGCGTCTCGCCCAACTGGCGCGCGAACAACTGTTCCAGACCGCGAGCCGACATCGAGACACGTTTGGCGATGGCCGCAATGCTCACCGGCGCGTCGATATGGGTTTCCATGATCCGGATCGCCCGCACCAGGCGTGGATCATGGTTGGCATCGCCCAGGGTGACATTGACCTGCGCATCGCCTGCCGCGCGCAAATCGTCATGCACAAAGCTGCTGGCAACATCCAGCGCCGCCGGATGACCCAGCACCTGCCGCACCAGATCCACCATCAGGTCAAAGGTTGGCGATGCGCCCGAGGTAGTTATGAAACGGCCGTCGACGACATACCGGTCAGGCCGGAGGTCGACATTCGGAAACGCGGCGGCGAATTCTTCGAAATCTTCCCAATGGGTTGCTGCCCGGTGATCATCAAGCAGACCGGTGCGCGCCAGCAGCCAGGCACCCGATTCAATGCCAATGACAAGTGTCGCCTGACGCGCCGTTCTGTAAATATGGGCAATTAGCTTGCGATCCGTCATTTCGGCCGCGCCGTATCCGGCAACAATAACCAGAATGTCGCATCGGGAGGAGGGGACGTGCTGTCCGGAGACCGGCCATTGTACGCCAGCGGACGTCACCGTTGCCTCCCCGTCAAACGAAACAAAACGCCAGTCAAAAACCTGTCTGCCCGCTTGACGATTTGCCGATCTGAGCGGTTCCATCGAGCTGGCGACGGTCATCAGGGAGCATCCCGGAACAATCAGCAAATCCACCGTGATCGGTCGGTTCAGCTTGGAAATCGCCGCGAGGGCTTTGTTTTGTGTCATGTTTTCTTCGTAAATTGAAATACATGTGGCTGCAAGCCAGTCATCATTGCGCCAATTCAAATATGGAGGTTTTGCTGCATGCCCTTGACCATGAACCGCGAGGTTTTCATCACCTGCGCCGTCACCGGATCCGGCGCCACCCAGGATCGCAGCCCGCATGTGCCGCGTTCGCCAGAGCAGATTGCCAATTCGGCGATCGATGCCGCCAGGGCCGGTGCTGCCATTGTTCATTGCCATGTCCGCGATCCCGAGACCGGCGCGCCGCGCCGTGATGTCGCGCTCTACCGCGAAGTCACCGAGCGCATCCGCGAGGCCGAAGTCGATGTCGTCCTGAACCTGACCGCAGGAATGGGCGGTGACATTACGTTCGGACCGACCGAAAGGCCGTTGCCGCTCAATCCGGTCGGAACGGACATGGTCGGCGCATCCGAACGCATGAAGCACATTCTCGAATGCCTGCCCGAAATGTGCACGCTTGATTGCGGCACGATGAATTTTGCCGAGGCTGACTACGTCATGACCAACACGCCGGGCATGTTGCGGGCGATGGGCGGCATGATGACCCAGCTTGGCGTGAAGCCGGAAATCGAGGCCTTTGACACCGGCCATCTCTGGTTTGCCAAGGAACTGGTCAAGGAAGGCGTGCTGGCGCCTGACGCGCTGGTGCAGCTCTGCATGGGCGTTCCCTGGGGCGCGCCCGACGATCTCAATACCTTCATGGCGATGGTCAACAATGTGCCCGCCGAGTGGAACTGGTCAGCCTTCGCGCTTGGCCGCAACCAGATGGCCTATGTCGCAGCCTCCGTGCTGGCCGGCGGCAATGTCCGCGTTGGCCTTGAGGATAATCTCTGGCTCGGCAAGGGCGAACTCGCCACCAACGCGCAACTGGTCGAGCGCGCGGTGACGATCGTCGAAAACATGGGCGCTCGAGTCATCGGTCCGCAGGAAGTCCGCGAACGGCTCAAGCTGACCAAGCGGGCACCTGCAGCATCATAGACCCCACGGGGAGGATGACATGGAGACGGTCAAGTTTACCGCGATGAAGGATGGCGACCGGGAGGACTATGAGTTCCTCACCCGCCACGAGATCGACTATGCCTCAAAAACCGCGGAGCGACTTCTCGGGGCCATGGTGGAGCTCGACGAGAGCCTGTCCGGGTATCAGGTCACGCGCCTTGGCCATTCGCTTCAATGTGCCACCCGTGCCTGGCGCGATGGCGCCGATGTCGACTGGGTGGTTTCGGCTTTGCTGCATGACATCGGCGATATCTACGCGCCCTACAATCACGATGAATATGCCGCAGCCATCCTGAGACCCTTCGTGCGCGAGCAGTGCGCCTGGGTGGTGGAAAAACATGGGGACTTCCAGAAACTCTATTACGCCCACCATGTTGGCGGCAATCCAAATTCCCGCGACGCCTACAAGGATCACCCTTGTTACGATGACTGCGCCACATTCTGCGAGCGTTGGGACCAGAACAGTTTTGACCCCGACTATCCGCATGAAGGCATCGAATTCTTCCGCGACATGGTCGAGCAGGTCTTTGCCCGCACAGCCTACGATCCGGCTGTGATCCGCGCAGGCGAGCGGGTTCCCCTGACAGATTCCACTATTGCTAGAGAGCGAAACGCATGAGCAAGATTATGAAAGCCGCCATCATCGGCGGCGGTGTTATCGGTGGCGGATGGGCTGCGCGCTTCCTTCTCAACGGCTGGGATGTGGTCGTCTCCGATCCTGATCCGGAAGTTGAACGCAAGGTTGGTGAGGTGCTTGCCAACGCAAGAAGATCCTTGCCTGCACTCTCGGATGTGACCGTGCCGAAGGAGGGCAAGCTCAGCTATGCCGCTTCGATTGCCGACGCTGTTGCCGGTGCCGACTGGATCCAGGAAAGCGCGCCAGAGCGCCTTGACATCAAGCACATCATCTTTGCCGAAATCCAGAAGCACTGCAGTGACCAAGCGCTGATCGGCTCGTCCACCTCGGGCTTCAAGCCGTCTGAGCTGCAGCAGGGTGCTGCACGCCCCGAACAGATCTTTGTCGCCCACCCGTTCAACCCGGTCTATCTGCTGCCGGTGATCGAGCTTGTCGGTGTCCAGGAAACGGCCGAACGCGCCAAACAAGTGCTTGAAGACATCGGCATGAAACCGCTGATCGTGCGCAAGGAGATCGACGCGCATATCGCCGACCGGTTCCTCGAAGCCGTCTGGCGCGAGGCGCTGTGGCTGATCAAGGACGGTATCGCCACCACCCAGGAAATCGACGACGTGATCCGTTACGGCTTCGGCATGCGCTGGGCGCAGATGGGTCTGTTCGAGACCTACCGCATAGCCGGCGGTGAAGCGGGCATGCGCCATTTCATCGCCCAGTTCGGCCCATGTCTCAGCTGGCCCTGGACCAAGCTGATGGACGTGCCGGAACTCACCGAAGAACTGACCAACATGATTGCCGATCAGTCGGACGCGCAGTCAGGCATGCATTCGATCCGTGAACTTGAGCGCATCCGCGACGACAATCTGGTTGCGATGATGCGGGCCTTGAAGGGAAGAAACTGGGGTGCTGGCGAACTGCTCAACGCCCAGGACGCGCGTATCAAGCCACCGCTGCCAGAGGACACTGATCAGCCGTTCATGACACTTGAGCGCGTTATCCCGGTCGACTGGATGGACTACAACGGCCACATGAATGAGAGCCGTTACGGCCAGGTCTTTTCCGACGCGGGCGACGTGGTCATGCAGATGGTTGGCGCCGACGAAGGCTACATTGCCGGCGGCCTGTCCTATTTCACGGTCTCCAATGAAATTGGCTATCTCAACGAGACCCATCTCGGCGACGTCATCCACGTCCGCACCCAGGTTCTCGAAGCCCGTGGCAAGAAGCTGCGCATGTATCACGAGATGATCCGGACGTCTGACGGAGATCTGCTTGCCACATGCAACCAGCTTCTCATCCATGTCTCGCTTGAGACCCGCCGCGCTTGCGAGCCCGAAGGCGAGGTTCTGGCAAAGATCACTGCGCTTGGCGAAGCCCAGTCGAAGCTGGCCAAGCCCGCCAGCATGCGCGACTGAGTGGAACACGATATGAGCAAGCGCGTTCTCATCACTGGCGGCGGGTCCGGCATCGGCAAGGCAATGGCTGAAACCTTTGCGGCTGAAGGCGCACGGGTCTTTATCACTGACATGAACGAGCAGGTGCTGGCCGAGTGCCCGGACAGCTGGCTGAAAATGGCAGGCGACGCCAGCGATCCCGAGCATATGCGCACCGTGTTCGAGTGCATCGCAAGCGAATGGGGCAGTATTGACGTGGTTTGCGCCAATGCAGGCATTGCCGGCCCCACCGCGCTGGTCGAGGACGTCGAGCCCGAGGATTTCCGCCGCTGCATCGCCGTCAATCTTGAAGGCGCGTTTCTGGCCGCGAAATATGCTGCACCGATGATGAAGGCGCAGAAATCAGGCGTGATTATCATCACCTCGTCCAATGCCGGCATCAACGGCTTCCCCAACCGCGCGCCCTATGCTGCGGCGAAATGGGCGGAGATCGGCCTGATGAAGACGCTCGCCATGGAGCTTGGCCCCTTCGGCATCCGCGCCAACGCGATTGCGCCCGGCTGCGTCGAGGGACCGCGGATTGATGGCGTCATCGCACGCGAAGCGAAAGCCAAGGGCACAACGCCCGAGATCATCAGGGCAGGCTACGAGGCCGGCGTGTCGATGCGCTCCTTCGTCACCGCCCAGGACGTGGCCAACATGGCCGTGTTCCTTGCGTCCGAGGGCGCACGGCTGGTTTCGGGCCAGGTGATACCCGTTGATGGCCACACTGAAAACCCAGACCCAAAGGTTTAAGACTATGGATTTCGGACTGACCCAGGAACAGGACATGATCGTTGAGACCACAAGGTCTTTCGTCGAGAATGAACTCTATCCGCATGAAGCTCAGGTTGAACGCACCGGCCATCTTGATTTGGATCTGGTGCGCGAGATCCAGCAGAAGGCGATTGCCGCGGGCCTTTACGCTGCCAACATCCCGGAAGAATTCGGCGGCGCCGGCCTCGATACGCCAACATGGCTGCTCTATGAAAAGGAACTCGGCCGCGCCAATTACGCGCTGCACTGGACCTGCGTCGCGCGCCCCTCAAATATCCTCTGCGCCGGGACGCCAGACCAGCGCGCCCGATATCTCGATCCCTGCGTGGCTGGCGAGAAATGGGATTGCCTGGCGATGACCGAACCCGGCGCCGGCTCTGATCTGCGCGGCATGAAGGCCAGCGCGAAACAGGACGGAACCGATTGGGTTTTGAACGGCACCAAGCATTTCATCTCCCACGCTGATATCGCCGATTTCACCATCGCCTTCATGGCGACCGGCGAGGAAGATACCCCGCGCGGGCGCAAGAAGCTGATCACAGCCTTCTTTGTCGACAAGGGCACGCCCGGCTATGCGGTTCGCGACGGCTACCGAAATGTCTCCCATCGCGGCTACACCAATGCCATTCTCGAATTCGACAATTGCCGCGTGCCCGCAGAGAACGTGCTCGGCGAAGTCCACAAGGGTTTTGAGGTCGCCAACACCTGGCTCGGCGCTACGCGTCTGCAGGTCGGGGCCACCTGTCTCGGCCGCGCCGACCGCGCGTTCAAGCACTCGGTCGAATGGGCGGCAACGCGCGAACAGTTCGGCCAGCCGATCGGCAAGTTCCAGGGCGTCTCCTTCAAGCTGGCCGATATGGCGATGGAGATGAAAGCCGCCGAGCTGATGATCCTCGAAGCCGGCTGGAAATTCGACCAGGGCACAGCGACAGATGCCGACATGGCGATGGCCAAGCTCAAGGCCACGGAAATGCTCGCCATGGTCGCCGACGAGGCCATCCAGATCCATGGCGGCATGGGCCTGATGGACGAGTTGCCGCTCGAACGCATCTGGCGCGACGCCCGCATCGAACGCATATGGGAAGGCACATCCGAGATCCAGCGCCACATCATCTCGCGCGCGCTGCTGCGGCCGTTCGGGGCATAAGACATCACCATGCAACAATCGGGCATCACATCATGAAACCGGCCATCACCATCACCTATTGCCGCCAGTGCAACTGGATGCTCCGCGCCGGCTGGATGGCGCAGGAGCTGCTTTCGACCTTTTCGGAGGAACTCGGCTCGGTCACGCTGGTGCCGGGCACCGGCGGTATCTTCACCATCGAGGTCGATGGCGAGTTGATCTGGGAACGCAAGCGCGACGGCGGCTTTCCTGACGTGAAGACATTGAAGGGCAGGGTGCGCGACCGCGTCGATCCGGATCGCGATCTCGGCCATGTCGAGCACGCGAACACCGACGAATGACCCGCGATCTCTCACGCCTCCTGAGGCCCCGATCCATCGTCCTGTTCGGCGGCGGCTGGGCCGTCAATGTCGTGGCGCAGCTGAAGAAATCCGGCTTTGACGGGGACATCTGGCCGGTCAATCCGAAGCGCGCCGATGTGCTTGGCGTGCCTTGTTTGGCCTCTATTGATGACCTGCCGGGCGTACCCGATGCGAGCTTCATCGGCGTCAACCGTGATGCGACGATCGAGGTCGTCGAACGGCTGAGCGCCATGGGCGCGGGCGGGGCAACCTGCTTTGCTTCGGGCTTTCTCGAGAGCGAAGCCGAAACAGCCGGTGGCGCTGATTTGCAAGAGCGGCTGATCAAGGCTGCAGGCAACATGCCGATCCTTGGGCCCAATTGCTACGGTCTGCTCAACTATCTCGACAACGTGACGCTGTGGCCGGATCAGCACGGTGGAACGGCGCAAGAGAGTGGCGTGGCGATTGTCGCACAATCCTCCAACATCGCCATCAACATGACCATGCAGGCCCGTGGCCTGCCGATTGCCTACGTGGTTGCAGCCGGCAATCAGGCGCAGGTTGGCGCCAGCGCCATCGCCGAGGCGTTGCTCGAGGATGATCGGGTCACGGCAATCGGGCTCTATCTCGAAGGCTTTGGCGACATCCGGGCGCTCGAATCCTTCGCCGCCAAGGCGCGCGCCAAAGGCAAGCCGGTGGTCGCCATCAAGATCGGCCGCTCCGACAAGGCCCGCGCCGCCACCATGACCCACACCGCCTCGCTCGCTGGCAGTGCCGCAGCCGGATCGGCGCTGCTCAAGCGATTGGGCATCATCGAGGTTGAAACCATCGCGGTGTTCCTGGAAACGCTCAAGCTCCTGCATGCCATCGGCCCGTTGCCGGGCGCATCGGTCTGCTCGGTCAGTTGTTCGGGCGGCGAAGCAAGCCTGATGGCCGATCTGAGCAACGGCACCGGTCTGGATTTCACTGAATTCGCAGTTAGCCAGCGCGCAGCCTTGAAAGCCGAACTCGGGCCCATCGTCACCATCGCCAATCCGCTCGATTATCACACCTTCATCTGGGGCGACACGCCGCGCATGAGCCGGGTGTTCTCGACCGTGATGGCCGAGAGTTTCGATCTCACGGTTTTCATACTCGATATGCCCCGCGCCGACCGCTGCGATCCGTCGGGCTATCAATGCGCAGTGGACGCAATTATCGCCGCCAAGGCGCAGACGGACGCGCGCGTGGCCGTGCTTGCGAGCCTGCCTGAAAACATGTCAGATCATTTCACTGGGCAGTTCATGGCAGGGGGCGTTGCCGTTCTTCACGGCATGAGCGAGGGCATCTCCGCCATCGAAGCAGCCATCACGGCTGGTCGAATGGAGACGGCTGCTCCGGAGCCTCTGGTGCTTGCGGCTGAAACAACAGGCTCGTCATCCATACTGAGCGAGGCCGCGTCGAAAGAGGCCCTGTCTGGCTTCGGGCTGAAGAGCCCGCGGTCGATGCAGGCGATGTCAGTTGACGAGTTGATTGAGAAATCCTCCACGCTTACTTTCCCTGTTGTCCTCAAGGGTGTTGGCCTGGCGCACAAGAGTGAAGCCGGTCTGGTTGCGCTCAATATTCCTGATACTTCAAGCCTGAGTGCTGCCGCGCGCCAGATGCAGTCTGCCACCTCAGAGTTTCTGGTTGAGGAAATGGCGGTCGGTGGGATCGCAGAAGTTCTCGTGGGCATCACCCGGGACCCTACCGGCACGTTCCTTCTGACACTCGGTGCGGGTGGCGTGCTGACGGAACTGCTGGCCGATACCGTCAGCCTCTTGTTGCCTGCCAGCCGAACCGAAATCGAGGCCGAGCTGAAAGGCCTGCGGATTGGCAAGCTGCTTGAAGGCTATCGCGGCAAACCTGCCGCCGACATGCAAGCCCTGGTTGATGCGGTGCTGGCGATTTGCCGCTATGCAACGGCGCACAGCGACCGCCTGGTCGAACTCGAAGTCAATCCGCTGATCACCCGCGTGAGCGACGCCATCGCCGTCGATGCGCTGATCCGCCTCACTGACGCCTGAATGAGAAAAGGAAACCACCCATGACCGGACCTGTGAGAACCCGCATTGTTGGACATGTGCTCGAAGTCACGCTCGACCGGCCAAAGGCCAACGCAGTCGATCTGGTTACCAGCCGGATCCTGGGCGATGTGTTTCGCGATTTCCGCGATAACCCGGATCTGCGCGTGGCTATCCTGACCGCTGCCGGCGAAAAGTTCTTCTGCCCCGGATGGGATCTGAAGGCCGCAAATGATGGCGATGCGGTCGATGGGGACTATGGTGTTGGCGGCTTTGGCGGGCTGCAGGAACTGCCGCATCTCAACAAGCCGGTGATCTGCGCCGTCAACGGTATCTGCTGCGGCGGCGGGCTCGAGATCGCGCTCTCCTGCGACATCATCCTGGCTGCCGAACACGCGTCATTCGCTCTGCCCGAAATCCGCTCCGGCACGGTGGCCGACGCCGCCTCGATCAAGCTGCCCAAGCGCATTCCCTATCATGTCGCCATGGAAATGCTGTTCACTGGCCGCTGGCTGGATGCTCAGGAAGCCCACCGCTGGGGTTTCGTCAACCACATCCACAAGGCTGATGAGCTGATGGACAAGGCCTGGGACATGGCCAATCTGTTGGCCGGTGGTCCGCCGCTGGTCTTTGCCGCGATCAAGGAAGTGGTGCGCGAAGCCGAGGGCGAGAAATTCCAGGACACCATGAACAAGGTGACCAGACGCCAACTCAGAACCGTCGACACGCTCTATGGGTCTGAAGACAATCTTGAAGGCTTCAAGGCGTTTTCGGAAAAGCGCGATCCGGTCTGGAAGGGCAAATAGCCCGTTCTCGGGGCACAGTTTTCAGATTTCCGTATGCATCCTGTAGCCGGGCGCAAACGTCAGCCGCACCGATGTGATGACGTGGGTCTTGTTCCAGGTGCTGCGGTCGATGACGAACAGTCCTTCGCCTTCCTTGCATGCCAGGATTTCGGCTTCTCTCTGTCCTGCAGTCATGGCTGAAAACGAGAAGTCACCGCCCTCGAACGGGATATTCAACACCAGCCATTCATTGGCGCTCTTGGCCGTCAGATCAGCAGTTTCAATGCCGGGCACCGCTTCCGGATTGATCCAGCGGTCACCGAAAACGTAAGGCTTGCCATCTGCCAGGTGAAGCGTGACGAGGTGTAGCAGTTTCACGCCGGGCTCTGTTTGCAATCGGGCCCGGATACCTGATGGTGGTATCCCCATCTGTCGCGACAGAACGATGTGGCGGTAGGTCTGGCCCTTGCCTTCTATCTCGTAGCGGATCACCGGAATATCGAGTGTGGCCTTGCGGACCGGATGCAGCGCCACGCGGGTGCCCGCCTTGCGGCGCCGGTCGAGCAGGCCGGAGTCGGCGAGATTTCGCAGCGCCCGGTTGACCGTCGCTCTGGCGCAACCGAACTCGATCGACAATTCGGCTTCATTGGGGATGAAGTCGCCCGGCTTCCATTCGCGGGCATTGATCCGGCGCAGAACTTCCGCCTGCACCGTTTGCCAACTGTTGAATTCCCCGCCGCTCAAATGGCTTCTCCAAGCTCCTTCATCGTCCGGGCATAGGCCGAGACAATGGCCTCTCGTTTGATATGCTGACCATGTGTTACCATGTGCCGACCCGCCGACCAGACATCCTTTACCATCCGGTCTTCACCGGCAAACATATAGCAATCGAGAATGGTGTCGCCGGTCCTGCCGATCAGATCCACAGCCTCGCTGTCGAGCGCCATCATGTCGGCGAGTTTACCGACCGCCAGCACGCCATTGTTTCGTGCCGAAGCAGTCGCGCCGCCCGCGTTGATCGCGTCGAGCAGGCGACGCCCGGTGGATTTGTCCGGCGTGGCCAGCGCCGCACGGGAATGATCGCGCAGCCGCTGTGAGTAATCGAGCGTGCGGAGTTCTTCCGACAGCGAGATCCGGATATTGGAATCCGAGCCGACAGCTATGGCGCCGCCGTTTTCAAACCAGCGCACTCCATCGAAAATGCCATCGCCAAGACTTGATTCAGTGATCGGGCAAAGTCCGGCCACCGCACCGCTTTTGGCGAGACCTTCGGTTTCATGCGGCAGCATCTGGGTACAGTGAATGAAGCAGCGCCGGTCATTGAGTTCCATCGTGTCGAGCACAAACTCCACCGGGCGCTTGCCATGGGCGGCTTCAATCTCTTCGACTTCCGCGATCTGTTCCGCCAGATGCATGTGCAGCGGATTGGCTCCCGCAATGTCTGCATGATGGGCGAGGTCCTCGGCAGCGATGGCACGCAGGCTGTGTGGCGCCACGCCGATCCGGCTGTCCGTGGGGAGGTGGGCAATCGCTTCAGTCGATCTGGCATGTAGCTCGGTATAGGCATCGAGCGTGTTGCCGAAGCGGACCTGTCCCGGGCCCAGCGGACGTTTGTCGCAGCCGCCATATTGGTAATGCACCGGCAAGAGCGTCAGTCCCATGCCGGTGGTGGCGCTGGCGGCGGCGATCCGCTCCGCCATTTCAGCGACATTGGCATAGGGCACGCCGCCGGGCTGGTGATGCAGATAGTGAAACTCGACATTGGCGGAATAACCGGCTTCCAGCATTTCCATCTGCACGAAGGCGGCAATCGCCTCGACATGCTCCGGCGTCAGACGATCGAGAAACCGGAACATCAGCTGTCGCCAGGTCCAGAAAGAGTCGGAGGGATTCGGTCCGCGCTTTTCAGTGAGACCGGCCATGGCGCGCTGAAACGCGTGACTGTGGCAATTGGCAGGGGCCGGCAGCAGGATGCCGGTAGTCTGGCCAGTCGCCGCCCGACCGGGTACAATGCTTTCGATCAGACCCTCTGGACTGATCCCGATGAGCACGTTTTCCGCCCATCCATTCTCCAGCAACGCTTTCTCAGCCCAGACAGACACCATCGTTCCACGCCTCTTGACAGGTTTTTATGTATATACTTATAATCCAATAACACGGACATAACAACGGCGAAATCATGCTTCTTCTCAACGCGACAGTGGCGACCATGGACGGTACGCCAGCTTACGGGCTGGTGGAGCAGGGGGCTATAGCGACCCGGGCCGATCGCATCGTATGGGCAGGCCCGGCGCGAGATTTACCTGCCGAATTCACCGATCAGGAAACGATCGATCTCGGCGGCAGGCTGGTCACGCCCGGGCTGATCGATTGCCACACCCATGTGGTTCATGGCGGCAACCGTGCCCGGGAATTCGAGATGCGTCTCGAAGGTGCAACCTATGAGGAAGTCGCCCGCGCAGGTGGCGGCATTGTTTCGACTGTGGCTGCAACGCGTTCCGCCACTCAAGACGACCTGGTCGCAGGAGCGTTGACCCGCGTCGACGCAATGATCGCTGAAGGTGTTTCCACCATCGAAATGAAGTCCGGCTACGGTCTGAATGTCGAGAACGAACTGAAGATGCTGCGCGCCGCGAAAGCTGTCGCCGCGCAGCGCCCGGTTCGCGTCAGGACCAGCTATCTCGGCGCCCATGCGGTACCGCCCGAATACAGGGATCGCGCCGACGCCTATATCGATGAGGTCTGCGTGCCCGGACTTGAAGCCGCGCATGCCGAAGGTCTCGTCGACGCGGTCGACGGCTTCTGTGAGGGCATCGCCTTCTCGCCGGCCCAGATTGCCCGCGTGTTCGACAAGGCCGGATCGCTTGGCATTCCGGTCAAGCTGCACGCCGAACAGCTCTCCAATCTCGGCGGCGCCAGGCTCGCGGCCGACTATGGCGCGCTGTCCGCCGATCATCTTGAATACGCCAATGCAGCCGATGCGCAGGCGATGGCAAAGGCGGGCACCGTGGCGGTCATCCTGCCGGGCGCTTTCTACACCTTGCGCGAAACAGCCGCGCCGCCAATTGATGCGTTTCGTGAAAATGGCGTGCCGATGGCCGTGGCGACAGATTGCAATCCGGGCTCGTCGCCGATGTCGTCGCTGCTGCTCAGCATGAACATGGCCTGCACGCTGTTCCGGATGACGCCGGAAGAAGCGCTGACCGGTGTTACCAGGAACGCAGCCCGCGCACTCGGTCTCGATGATGCCGGTCAGATCAGGCCAGGCCTGCGCGCCGATCTCGCCATCTGGGATGTCGAACACCCGGCTGAACTGGCTTACCGTATTGGATTCAACCCGCTCTGGAAGCGGATTTATGGAGGCGAACTGTGACGCTGACACTATTGCCCGGCCAGGCGACACTTGGCCAACTCGAGCAGATCTGGCGCGACCAGGTGGCGGTGGTTCTCGATGACAGCGCGCTTCCCGGCATCGAGGCCGCAGCCGAGCTTGTCCGCCAGGCGGCTGCCGGCGATGAGGCGGTCTATGGCGTCAACACCGGCTTCGGCAAACTGGCGAGCGTCCGCATCAAGCCCGGCGATACCGCACAGCTTCAGCGAAACCTGATCCTGTCCCATTGCTGCGGCGTCGGCGAACCGCTCGATGTGGCGACCACAAGGCTGATGATGGCGCTCAAGCTGCTCTCGGCCGGACGTGGGGCTTCCGGCATTACCTGGAAAACCCTGTCGGTGATCCAGGACATGCTTGCCAAGGGCGTTGCCCCGGTGATCCCGAGCCAGGGCTCTGTCGGCGCCTCGGGCGATCTCGCGCCACTCGCGCATATGGCGGCGGCGATGATCGGCGAAGGCGAGGCAATCCTGAACGGCGAGCGCATGCCTGCATCCCAGGCGCTGAAGAAGGCCGGTGTTGAACCTGCAGTGCTCGCGCCGAAGGAGGGTCTTGGCCTGATCAACGGCACGCAATTCTCCACCGCCTGCGCGCTCACCGGCTTTTTCTCTGCCATCCGCAATCTTGAGGCCAGTGTCGTCTCGTCTTGTCTTTCGACCGACGCCATCATGGGATCGACTGCGCCGTTGGAAGCGGGCATTCATGCCTTCCGCGGTCATCGCGGCCAGATCGATGTTGCCCGCGCCATGCGCGCGGTGATGGACGGGTCCGAAATCCGCGAAAGCCACCGCGACGGCGATACCCGCGTTCAGGATCCCTACTGCATCCGCTGCCAGCCGCAGGTGGCTGGCGCGGCGCTGGATCTGTTGCGGTTCGCGGGCCAGACGCTGGAAATAGAAGCCAACGCCGTTTCCGACAATCCATTAGTGCTGGTCGCTGAAGGCAAGATCGTCTCGGGTGGCAACTTCCACGCCGAACCGGTGGCCTTCGCCGCCGACCAGATCGCGCTTGCGATTGCCGAAATCGGCGCCATTTCCCAGCGCCGCGTGGCGCTGATGGTCGACCCGACGCTCTCGTTCGACCTGCCGCCCTTCCTCACACCTGCGCCGGGTCTCAATTCCGGTCTGATGATCGCCGAGGTCACCACAGCCGCGCTGATGAGCGAGAACAAGCATCTCGCCAATCCCTGCTCGACCGACTCCACCCCGACGTCGGCCAATCAGGAAGACCATGTTTCCATGGCCGCCCACGGTGCGCGCAGGCTGTTGCGTATGAACGACAATCTCAACGTCATCATCGGCGTCGAGCTGATGTGCGCGGCGCAGGGCGTCGAGTTCCGCGCGCCGCTGACCACAAGCCCGGTTCTGCTGTCGGCGCTCAAGCTCATCCGTTCCGAGTTCGCCACACTCACCGATGACCGCTTCATGGCGGGCGACATCGCACAGGCCGCGGCACTTGTGGCTGAGGGCAGGGTGCAGAGCGAATGTGATGTGGCCAGATTGCTTGCTGGAGACGCAGCATGACCCCCGTCGAGGTCAAGCGCGGCGACGGGCCGATTGTTCTGGGGCTGCCGCACACTGGCACCTATGTGCCTGATGATATCTTCGCCCGACTGACGCCGCTCGGCCAGACATTGTCCGACACCGACTGGCACATCGACCGGCTTTACGATGGCCTGCTTGATGGTGTCACCACCGTGCGCGCCAATTTCCATCGCTATGTCATCGACGCCAACCGCGACCCATCGGGCGCAAGCCTTTATCCGGGGCAAAACACCACCGGCCTGGTGCCGATGACCGATTTCGATGGCGAACCGCTCTGGCTCGACGAGCCGGATGAGGCCGAAATCGAAGCCCGTCGGCTCGCCTGGCACGCGCCCTATCACGCAGCACTTGAGGCCGAACTGATGCGCGTCCGCGAGATCCACGGCGTGGCGATCCTTTATGATTGCCACTCGATCCGTTCGAAGATTCCGTTCCTGTTCGAAGGCCGGCTTCCCGATTTCAACATCGGCACCAATATGGCCACGACCTGCGCCCCTGTGTTGGAAGCAATTGTGTCCGGCATCTGCGCTGGCGCCGAAGATTATTCGAGCATCGTCAATGGACGCTTCAAGGGCGGCTGGACCACCCGCCATTACGGCCGGCCTGCCGGCAACCTCCACGCCATCCAGATGGAACTGGCGCAAAGCACGCATCTCGCATCCGAAACTTTGCCGTTCGACTACGATCCGGCCAAAGCCGACCGGCTGCGCGTCCACCTCAAGTCCATTCTCACCTCACTTGCAGACATCGCACCTTCACTGGGAGCCCGATCATGACCAATCCGAGACACAATCAGCGCGACGTCTATCCACCGACCGGCACCGAGATCACCGCCAAGAGCTGGCTGACCGAAGCGCCGATGCGGATGCTGATGAACAATCTGCACCCCGATGTAGCCGAAAACCCGCATGAGCTGGTGGTCTATGGTGGCATTGGCCGGGCGGCGCGGACCTGGAAGGATTTCGACCAGATCGTGGCATCGCTGAAAGAGCTCAATGACGACGAAACGCTTGTTGTGCAATCGGGTAAGCCGGTCGCTGTTGTCCGCACCCATGTCGATGCGCCCCGCGTGCTGATTGCCAACTCAAACCTGGTGCCGCACTGGGCCAACTGGGACCATTTCAACGAGTTGGACAAGCGCGGCCTTGCCATGTACGGCCAGATGACCGCCGGCTCCTGGATTTATATCGGCACCCAAGGCATCGTGCAGGGCACCTTCGAGACTTTCGCCGAGGCCGGGCGTCAGCACTATGGCGGCGATCTAAAAGGTAAGTGGATACTTACCGGAGGTCTTGGCGGCATGGGCGGCGCCCAGCCGCTGGCAGCCGTGATGGCCGGTGCCTGCTGCCTGGCCGTCGAGTGCGACGAGACCCGCATCGATTTCCGCCTGCGCACCCGCTATGTCGACGCCAAGGCCCATACGCTCGATGAGGCGCTCGCCATGATCGATGAGTGGGCCAAGGCGGGCGAGGCAAAGTCTGTCGGCCTTCTTGGCAACGCGGCGGATGTCTTCATCGAGCTTGCAGCGCGCATGAAGGCAGGTGGCCCGCGCCCCGACATTGTCACTGACCAGACTTCTGCGCATGATCCGCTGCACGGTTACCTGCCGCAGGGCTGGAACGTGGCCGAATGGCGCGCCAAGCAGGAGAGCGATCCCAAGGCTGTCGAAACAGCTGCCCGCGCTTCCATGAAGGCTCATGTCAGCGCCATGGTCGATTTCTGGAACGCCGGTGTGCCGACACTCGATTACGGCAACAACATCCGCCAGGTGGCGCAGGACGAGGGCCTTGAAAATGCCTTCGCTTTCCCCGGCTTCGTGCCTGCCTATATCCGCCCGCTGTTTTGCCGCGGCATCGGCCCGTTCCGCTGGGTGGCGCTGTCGGGCGATCCCGAGGACATCTACAAGACCGACGCCAAGATGAAGGAATTGTTCCCGGAGAATACCCATCTTCACGCCTGGCTCGACATGGCCCGCGAGCGCATCGCTTTCCAGGGCCTGCCCGCGCGCATTTGCTGGATCGGTCTCGGCGACCGCCACCGCGCCGGCCTCGCCTTCAACGAGATGGTGGCGTCCGGCGAACTCAAGGCCCCCATCGTCATTGGCCGCGACCACCTTGATTCGGGCTCGGTGGCCTCGCCCAACCGCGAGACCGAATCCATGAAGGACGGTTCGGATGCTGTCAGCGACTGGCCGCTCCTGAATGCGCTCGTCAACACCGCTTCCGGCGCCACATGGGTGTCGATCCATCACGGCGGCGGCGTCGGCATGGGCTTTTCCCAGCATTCCGGCATGGTCGTCGTCGCTGACGGTACCGGGTCGGCAGCCAAACGCCTCGAACGCGTTCTCTGGAACGACCCGGCGTCTGGCGTTTGGCGTCACGCCGATGCGGGCTACGAGATCGCCATTGATTGCGCGCGCGAACATGGGCTTAATCTGCCGGGGATCCTGGGGTAGGGGGCTTCGCTTTCCGCTAATGGGCTGGCAAATTCCGTAAATCATAGCTTACAAAAAGACAGCCATCCGCAATGCCGCGCGGGAAAACCGCCGGGGTGTGAGATGACATCTGGTTCGGAGGGTCGCGCGCGGGCGTCGCCTCTGAAGTGGTGGTAGTAGGGTTGCTGGCGCACCCGCGCGCGGACCCGAAACTCGCCGGATGATGTCCGCATCCGACAGGCAGTCACCGCTTCGAGGCGCTCACCCTGGACAGGGGCCGCGTCCGAAGCATGTCTTGGTGGTTTCCGGCACGAAGCATCTGACTTGAAAGCCATGCAGGCCCGTTTTCGTCCAAGTGAGACCACTTGAGCGCAGGCAAGCACGGTAAGACAAACCTCCGCCACAGGCCCGTTTCAGCGCGGTCTGCCCGGGTCGCCCAAAGGCAAGGGGCAGGGCGCTTCACCGGTGGCCGACTGAACCCGCTTTTCATTCGCGAAGAGCAGGAACGCCGACGGAGCCACACTGGTCACCGCCTCCCTCCGCGTCTTGCCGCACGTTACGGCAAGGTCTGAAGGGCGCTTCCTCCCACCTGAACCGAAGCGTTCGCGATCCATCCGGCAGCGGGAGTGAGAGGAGTATGACATCCGGCGCAATTTTGCGGAAAAAGTCGGGGGATTTTCAAGCTAAGCAGTTGGAAGGTTTGGGATGGCGGCAGTGATTTGTGCACAGTTATGGCGGTGCGCGCGACCGGCAACCCACCCGGTTGTTCGTCGCGCGCCCAACCACGAGATCGAGGCGTTGAAAGAAGGATGCGGCATGGTCAGCGACTGGACGCTACGGCCTGGCTTAGTTGACACCGCATCTGGACCTGCAGGAGGGTTTTCACCGAAGATCGGGAACCGACAGGCAAGTGCTGCGTTGATCAGCAATTGCAGACGCTCGCGATTACATGACCAGCCTGCGCTTGTTCGACATCAAGAGCCAGAGAGATTGCTGATACTCTCGGTTCTGGCGCCACCAAACGGGACTTTCCAATACCGCGATGATGCCATCGATTTGGCGCCGGCGAATTGGTGCGACCCAAGCAGAGCCATCTTGCTTTGGAGCTCAACGCTTTGGTTCCAACCGCGACAAGTTCCCAGCCACCCGATGGAGTAACCACATGTTTCCGGCCATTCTCGTTCTACTGGCGTCGATCTGTCTGATTGCCAGTGTTGTGCCGCTTTTTCCCATCGCGCACGGCAGCGTGCGGTCGTTCGATTTTGGCCGGTTGCAGGCGATCGCTGTTTCAGCCATTGTCATTCTGCTGGCACTGATCGTTGGGGCGCAGTCATGGGTCGTCCTCGCAGCCATCGTCATGGCTTGCACCGCTATTGCCATCCAGCTTCCCTATGTGCTGCGCTTTACGCCGATCTGGCAGAAGCAGACCGCTCGATTTGAAGGCGACATTGGCGCCGCGTCGACGATCTCGGTCCTTTCATGCAATGTCAAGCAGGGCAACAGGGACTATCAGCGTGTTGTCGATCTGGTCCGCGAAAGGCAACCCGACATAGCGGTCTTCATGGAAACCGACAGCGCATGGGCAGAGGCACTCAAACCCTGTCTTGCCGAGTTTCGCGAGACTGTCGAGCAACCGCAGGAAGACAGCTACGGCATGATGCTTGCCAGCCGCTACCCGTTGCGTGAAAGCACCGTGCGGTTCTTGCTAAACGATGAAGTGCCAAGCATTTCGTGTGTCGTAGAGCTGCCGGGCGGCAAGGACATGCGGATCATCGTGCTTCATCCGGAGCCGCCATTACCGCTTCGCGACACGCTCGGTCGTGACGCCGAAATCCTGCTTGTGGCCGAAGAGGCGCAAGATGAGAAGCTGCCATTGATCGTTGCCGGCGATCTCAACGATGTCGCCTGGTCGCGAACAACGCGGCGGTTTCTGAGGATTTCCGGACTGTTCGATCCGCGTCAGGGCCGCGGTCTGTTCAATTCGTTTGACGCGCGATACTGGTTCATCCGCTGGCCACTGGATCACATTTTCCACTCGCACCAGTTCGAGCTTGTGAAGATCGAACGGTTACCGTTTGTGGGGTCTGACCACTTTCCTATGTATTACCGCCTTGCCCTGACCGATCAGGATCACAACGATGCGCCGGCAGACGAGACTGCCGACGATAATGAGGAAGCGGAAGAGGCGATCAAAACCGAGAAGAGCCGCGACCGTCCCCCGGCCGGCACTGATTGGGAAGAGTGAATTGTCGCGAGACGCCCCGGAGCAAGCGGGGAGCGGGCAGGGCTGGGAAAGCCGAACTCGCTATCTGGGTTGACCGGGGCGGGATAATGGTCCGCGCCCCGGTCGTTGATCGCTGAAACTCAGATCCCGCCGAGGCAGATGTACTTGATTTCCAGGTAATCATCGCAGCCGTATTTCGAGCCTTCGCGACCCTGGCCGGATTGCTTGATGCCGCCGAAAGGCGCTACCTCGGTCGAGATCAGGCCGGTGTTGACGCCGACCATGCCGTATTCCAGCGCTTCGGCCACGCGCCAGACCTTGGTAAGATCCTTGGCATAGAAATACGACGCCAGTCCGAAAATCGTGTCATTGGCCTGCTCGATCACGTCCTCGACAGTATCGAACTTGAACAGCGGCGCCACTGGTCCGAAGGTCTCCTCGCCGGCCACCTTCATCTCGCGGGTCACGCCGGTCAGGATCGTCGGCTGGAAGAAGGTGCCGCCGAGATTGTGGCGGGTACCGCCAGTCACCACCTTGGCGCCCCTGCTCTTGGCGTCCTCGATATGCTCGATGACCTTGGTGACCGCGTCTTCGCTGATCAGCGGCCCGGTGGTGACACCGTCGCCGAACCCGTCGCCGACCTTCATCTTGCCAACGGCAACGGCGAGCTTTTCCGCGAATGCATCATAGACGCCGGACTGAACATAGATGCGGTTGGCGCAGACGCAGGTCTGGCCGTTGTTACGGTACTTCGAGATCATCGCGCCTTCGACCGCGGCGTCGAGATCGGCATCGTCAAAGACGATGAACGGCGCGTTGCCGCCCAGTTCCATCGAGGTCTTCTTGATCTGGTCAGCCGACTGGCGCATCAGGATGCGGCCGACTTCGGTCGAGCCGGTGAAGGTGATCTTGCGCACCTTGTCGTTGGAGCAGAATTCCTGGCCGATGGCTGAACTTGATCTGGACGTGATCACGCTGAGAAGACCCTTGGGCAGGCCTGCATCTTCCGCGAGCTTGGCCATCGCCAGGGCAGAAAGCGGCGTCTCGCCGGCAGGCTTGGCGACAAAGGCGCAGCCGACCGCGAGCGCCGGTCCGAGCTTGCGCGCGATCATGGCGTTGGGGAAGTTCCACGGTGTGATCGAGGCAACGACGCCGACCGGCTGCTTGATCACGACAATGCGCTTGTCGGGCTGATGGCCCGGAATGACGTCGCCATAGACCCGCTTGGCTTCTTCTGCGAACCACTCGATGAAGCTCGCGCCATAAAGGATCTCGCCCTTGGCTTCCGCCAGCGGCTTGCCCATTTCGGCCGTCAGGATTGCGCCCAGATCGTCGGCATTGGCGACCATCAGGTCATAGAGCTTGCGCAGCACGGTGCTGCGTTCCTTGCCGGTTTTGGCTGCCCAGTCCTTCTGCGCCACATAGGCTGCATCGATGGCTGCCTTTGTTTCGTCCACACCCAGATCCGGCAGCGCGGTGATCACTTCACCGGTTGAAGGGTTGAGGACATTGAAGGTCTTGCCGCTTGGTGCGGCTTTCACCCAGGAGCCGCCAACATATGCTGAACTGACAAGTAGGCTAGGATCTTTCAGCATGTCTGCGAGGGGTTTGCTGGTCATTATGCAGTGGCTCCAATTTCTGAATGAACTTCACGGATGGACGCTTCAAGAAGGTCCAGTGCTTCCTGGAAAACCGCATCCTGAATGGTGATCGGTGACAGGAAACGGATGACATTGGCGTAGACGCCACATGTGAGGAGGATGAGCCCCTTTTCAAGGGCACGGTTCTTGACCGCGTTGGTAAAGTCGGGGCTCGGCTTGCCGGTTTTGATATCGTTGAATTCGATGGCGTTCATGAAGCCGGGGCCGCGGATATCAACGATCTCGGGGACATCCTCGCGGATCGACTGCAGGCGCTGCTTGAGACGGTTGCCAAGCTGCATGGCGCGCTCGCAAAGCTCTTCTTCTTCGATCACATCGAGCACGGCATGGGCCGCGGCGATGCCGATCGGATTGCCGCCATAGGTGCCGCCCAGTCCGCCCGGGTTGGCGGCATCCATCACGCTGGCGCGTCCGGTGACGGCTGCGAGCGGAAAGCCGCCGGCAAGGCCCTTGGCCATCGTCATCAGGTCGGGTGCGACGCCATGGTGCTCCATCGCAAACATCTTGCCGGTGCGGGCAAAGCCGGTCTGGATCTCGTCGGCAATCAGCAGGATGCCATGCTTGTCGCAGATCTCGCGCAGCAGCTTGAAGAAGCCTGCCGGCACCTCGTAAAACCCGCCTTCGCCCTGCACGGGTTCCAAAATAATGGCCGCAACCCGCGCCGGATCGACATCGGCCTTGAACAGGGTTTCGAGCGCCATCATCGACTGCTCGACCGAAACGCCATGCAATTCGGCCGGGAAGGGGACATGGTAGACGTCGCCTGGCATCGCGCCAAAGCCCGCCTTGTAGGGAAACACCTTGCCAGTGAGCGCCATGCCCATGAAGGTGCGGCCGTGAAAGGCGCCGGAAAACGACACAACCGCGGTGCGGCCGGTCGCGGCGCGGGCGATCTTGATGGCGTTCTCGACGGCTTCGGCGCCGGTGGTGACGAAGACGGTCTTCTTCTCGAAGTCGCCGGGCACCAGCGTGTTCAGCCGTTCGGCCAGATGAACGTAGTTCTCGTAAGGCACTACCTGGTGGCAGGTGTGGGTGAAACGGTCGAGTTGGGCCTTGACCGCTGCAATCACCTTGGGGTGGCGGTGGCCTGTGTTGACGACGGCGATACCGGCGGCGAAATCGATGTATCGGTTTCCTTCAACGTCCCAGATCTCGGCATTTTCGGCGCGATCCGCGTAGATCTGCGTCATCATGCCGACGCCCCGTGCGATGGCGTCCGTCTTGCGGTCCTGAATGGCAGCGTTCTTGCCCATTTTTCGCAACTTTCTTCGTGTTTTTGCTGCGCTGTTTGCGAATGACGCTCGCAGACGCACTCAAATCGGCCGGATTGGGCTTATTGTCCGTTTCCGGGGAAGGGGATTCCGCTTTCGGTATATCGTTTTACCTGCGTCTCGCAAAGCCGTTGCGTTGAGTCAAACCCCAGCATTTTTGGGTTCGGCCAAACAGTCAGGGTTTTCTTACCCGCGGGCCTGTCTGCCCAGATGCCGGATCTCGCGATCACCATGAATCCCGCCGCGCGCCCGGGCGCGATGCACCACTTTCGGGATGCCGGGCAGAAGCGTGAAGCCGTTGTCCGACCAGATGTCCGACCCGCCATGATCGAGTGTGACAAAAAGCGCAGGCAGATCGCTGGTCAACGAGATACTGTCGCCGTCATCCTCCATGTGGATATCCGGGCTCGCGAAACGATAGTCCTTCGGCCGGCGCGGCAGATAATCGTTCTCTCCGACATGGATGCCATCGGGGTCCTGCCAGCTCAAGTTCAGGAATTCGTCATCGGCGAGAACTCCGAGTGGAATCCGTGCAACCTCGACGGCGCGGTCGGTGGGACAATGCAGCGCCCAGTGTCCCGCTTCGCTCACCGGGCCTGACGTCGAGACCCGGCAGGCGGTGACGTGCAGGTGGACAGTTTCCGCTGTATCATTGATCGCCCAGAGCAAGATGTCGCCGGTCTTTGCGTCTGGTTGTGCTGTCACCAGCACCGGGGCGTTGAATTTTCTCGCCAGGTAATGGGTCAGCTTCCAGCCACCGCCATATTCCAGCGATGCCCAGCTCGCCACCGGCCAGGTGTCGTTGAGCTGCCAGTAGAGCGTGCCCATGCAGCGCGGCTTGGACGATCGCCAGAACTCGATTGCGGTTTTCATCGCCAGAGCCTGGCTCACCTGGCTGAGCCAGGTCATGTCCTCGAACTTCTCGGGAAAGCGGAAATAGCGCGCCAGCGTTTCTACGATGCGGCTGTTGCCGCCATGATTGCGCTGGTGAACATCCATCACCCGCGAGGAGACATTGCGGTCGTCTTCCTCGGTGAAACTCGCAATCACCCGGTTGGATGGAAACGACTGGAAGCCGAATTCCGAGCAGAAGCGTGGGCGGACGGTGCGGTAATGCTCAAAGTCCTTCGACGAGTGCCAGACATCCCAGAAATGCATGTCGCCCGAGGTGTCATCATGCCAGCCATCGCCGAAATCAAGCCGCCCGACCGAGGGGGAGGACGGCCAGAAGGCGATGTCGGGCTTTTCCTCCGCGACCGCTTCTTCGAGGCTCGCGTTGAGCCGCGCGTAGACGGCGAGATAGCGGTCACGGTTGGCACGGCTTTCGGGATACCAGGTCAGCGCCCCGATCACCTCGTTGTCGCCGCACCACAGCGCCATGCAGGGATGTGCTGACAAGCGCCGGATCTGCTGGCGGACTTCGCGCCGGACGCTTGTGAGCCAGTCATGATCATGAGCGGGGTAAAGGCTGCAGGAAAACATGAAGTCCTGCCAGACCATCAGGCCGAGCTCCGAGCAGAGCTCATAGAACCAGTCCGGCTCATACTGCCCGCCGCCCCAGATCCGGATCATGTTCATGTTGGCTTCGACCGCTGAAGTCAGGCGGTCGCGAACAGTGGCTTGCGTGGCGCGGGCGGGAAGCGCGTCGGCGGGTATCCAGTTGGCGCCGCGCATGAAGATCTCACGCCCGTTGACCTTGAAGGCAAACCGGCTGCCAACCTCATCCGCATCGGTGACAAGCTCAACGGTGCGCAGGCCGATGCGGCGTGTGACTGCGTGTTCTCCGAGCCGCAAACTCAGGTCGTAAATCGTTTGCGACCCATGGCCCGCCGGCCACCACAGGTGCGGCGTATCGATCGTAAGCGACAGCCGGGTTTTCCCCGCGCCGGGCCAGACCTGAATGGTCTGTTCGTCCGATTGCCCGTCGCACAGCGCCGAAGTCTGGATCTGGCCGGCGGCGAAAGCTGTGTAATGCAGATCGATTTCAAGCGTGACCTTGCCGTCATGATGAACCTGCCGCACCATCACGTCATCAATCCGCGCCAGCTCGCAGCGCTTGAGTGTCACCGGCCCGCACAATCCGAGCGGCGACAGCGCGATGTTCCAGTCCCAGCCGGCATCGCAATGCGTCTTGCGCAGGAAATTGTAGTGCGGAATGCGATTGTTGTCTTTTGTGTAGGGCACCGGATAGGCCGATGCGGCAGCCCTGGCGGCAGCCTCAGTGGAATTCGACAGGAAACGCACTTCGAGGCAATTCTCACCCTCGAGAAGTTCTGCGTTCACTTCAAAATCCTGGCGCAGAAACCGGTTGTCCACGCGTCCCAGCAGATTCCCGTTCAAGCGGATATCGGCGACGCAATCGATGCCGTCAAAGCTGAGCGTCCAGTATCCGCCGTCGGTGTCGGCAAGATCGAACCGTTTGGTCGCCGTCCACTCGCTCTCATGGATCCAGTCAAGCGACACTTCGGTGTCCCGCCAATAGGGATCGGAAATGATGCCTGCATCAAGAAGCGCAGAATGCACATCTCCCGGAACCGGCAAGGGCACGCTGTGTTTGCCATCGGTGACGGTCCATCCGCCCGAAAGGTCACGGATATCTCTGTTTGCTTCCGGTGTGTGTGGCATGGCGCCGACCTCCCTGATCGTCAATGCTGCTGAGCGTCGATGTCATGTCAGAGCCTTGTCGGCAAGCCCGGGGCAAACAATGGAGGTGGCAGGCCCAAGCACCGACCACTGACTGGCTTCACCCGTCAGTGGTCGGTAATCCGGACGACAGGATGCTCTGCCATCGCCAAGCCAAACCGTACCAGTGTCCCGTCAGGTTTCAGCCGGCGTCTGGGCGGGTTCTTCCTTCTTCTTGCGCCGGCGGGTGACCAGCACGAAGAACAGAGGCACGAAGAGGATGCCAAGCAGGGTGCCCGAGATCGTGCCGCCAAGCACGCTGGTGCCGATGGCGTTGCGACCGCCCGAGCCTGCGCCGGTGCTCAGAACCAGCGGCAGCACGCCGAGCGAGAAGGCCATCGAGGTCATGATGATCGGACGGAAACGCTGGCGTGCCGCCTCCTTGACCGCGTCGAACAACGGTTCTCCAGCCTCGTAACGTTCGCGTGCGAATTCTACGATCAGGATGGCGTTCTTGCCGGTCAGGCCGACCACCGCCAGCAGGCCAACCTGGAAGAACACGCCGTTCTGGTAGCCGCCGAACAGCGTCCACAGCAGCGCGCCGAGAATACCGACCGGCATGGCGAGCATGACGGCAAACGGGATCGACCAGCTTTCGTAGAGCGCTGCGAGGCAGAGGAACACGGCCGCCAGAGACAAGGCATAGAGCAGCGGTGCCTGGTTGCCCGACTGGCGTTCCTCCAATGACAGACCTGTCCAGGACACGCCGAAACCCGGCAACTGTTCGGCCAGCCGCTCGACTTCGTTCATGGCTTCGCCAGTAGTCACGCCAGCGGCGGGAGATCCCTGGATCTGCATGGCGCTGACAGCGTTGTAGCGGTTGAGGCCCTGCGGACCATAGGTCCAGCTGCCGTCAGCGAAGTTGGAAAACGGCACCAGTCCACCGTTTGGATTGCGCACCTTCCATTTGGAAATGTCGGATGGAAGCGCACGGGCGTCCGCTTCGCCCTGGATGTAGACGCGCTTGATGCGATCGCGATCAATAAAGTCGTTCACGTAGCTGCCGGCCCAGGCGACCTGCAGCAGTTGCGCCACGTCTGAGGCCGTAATTCCCATCGCGCCTGCAGCACGCCAGTCGATATCAAGGTGATACTGCGCGGCATCCTCGAGACCCGAAGGACGGGCCGAACCAATGAGCGGGCTTTGGGCAGCCATGCCGAGCAATTGGTTGCGGGCAGCGAGCAGCTGGTCATGGGTCTGGCCATCCCGGGCTTCCAGATAGAAGTCGAAGCCGCTCATGATCCCGAGTTCGGGCACCGAAGGCGGAACGATCGGGAACACCATGGCGTCCTGAATGCCCGAGAGCGCCGGGTAGGCACGACCGGCGATCGCCTGGGCACTCTGTCCCGGACCTGTTCGTTCCGACCAATCCTTCAGGCGGATGAAGGCGAGCCCCATGTTCTGGCCCTGACCGGAGAAGGAGAACCCGACGACGCCGAACATGCTGTCGACATTGTCCTTCTCGTTTTCGAGGAAGTGGTTCTCGACCTGTTTCAGAACCTTCTGGGTCCGTTCAGCCGTTGCACCGGTCGGACCCTGGATCAGGGCCAGAAGAATACCCTGGTCCTCATCGGGCAGAAAGGCGGTAGGCGTCTGCACGAAACTCCATGCCATCAGTCCGACAAGCGCAAGATAGATGATGCCGATGCGGAAGGGACGGCGGATGATCCAGCCGACGGTACTGCCATACCCCCCGGTGATGCGTTCGAAGACCCGGTTGAACCAGCCTGCAGGACCACGCTTGGAATGGTGCGCCGATTTGGCGTTGAGCAGCGTGGCGCAGAGGGCAGGGGTGAGCGTCAGCGCCACCAGCACGGACAGGCCCATGGCCGAGACGATGGTGATGGAGAACTGCTGGTAGATAACGCCGGTCGACCCGCCAAAGAAGGCCATCGGTACGAACACTGCCGACAGCACCAGGGCGATACCGATCAGGGCACCCGTGATCTGGCCCATCGATTTGCGTGTGGCCTCAAGCGGACTGAGCCCTTCCTCCTCCATGATGCGTTCGACGTTTTCGACCACGACGATCGCATCATCGACCAGAAGGCCGATGGCAAGCACCATGGCTAGCATGGTCAGCGTGTTGATGGAGAAGCCTGCTGCGGCAAGGATGCCGAAGGTGCCAAGCAGAACGACGGGCACGGCGAGCGTCGGGATGAGCGTGGCGCGGAAGTTCTGCAAAAACACCAGCATGACGACGAAGACGAGCACGATGGCTTCTGCCAGCGTCTTGACCACTTCCCCGATCGAGATTTCGATGAAGGGCGTGGTGTCATAGGGAACAACGTAGCTGACGCCTTCGGGGAAGAAGGCAGAGGCCTCGGCGATCTTTGCCTTTACCAGTTCCGCGGTGTTGAGAGCATTTGCACCAGCTGCCAGACGGATTGCCATGCCGGTTGACGGCTTGCCGTTGAACCGGGCGATGGTCGCATAGTTCTCCGCACCGATTTCGACCCGGGCCACGTCCTTGAGCAGCACAAGACCGCCATCAGTTGCTGCGCGAATGACGATACCCTCGAAATCCTCGGGCGTCCTCAACAGCGATTGCGCGGTGATCGTGGCGTTCAGCTGCTGGCCTTCGACCGTTGGCAGAGTGCCGAAAGCGCCAGCCGAGATCTGCGCATTCTGTGCCGAGACCGCGCCGACGATATCATTTGGCGCAAGCCCGTAGGCGGCAAGCTTGATCGGATCGAGCCAGATCCGCATGGCGTATTTGGCGCCGAACACCTGCACTTCACCAACGCCCTCGATACGACTGAATTCGTCGACGAGGTTGGTGTTGAGATAGTCGGAAAGGTCGGTCTGGTCGAGCGCGCCATCATCGGAGATAAGCGCGATAACCATGAGGAAGCTGGCGGACGATTTCTGCACCGTCACGCCCAGGCGCTGCACCGTTTCGGGCAGCAGCGAGGTTGCCTGTGCAAGCTTGTTCTGCACCTGGACCTGGGCGATATCCGGATCGATGCCGGTCTCGAAGGTCAAGGTGATTGACGCTGTGCCGGCAGACGTGGAACTCGACGAGAAGTAACGCAGGCCATCAAGACCGGTCAGCCGTTGCTCGATGACCTGGGTCACCGTGTTGGCAATGGTCTGGGCTGATGCACCGGGATAGTTGGCCGAGATCGATACGGTCGGTGGTGCGATTTGCGGATACTGCGAGATCGGCAGCGTCAGGATGGATAGAACGCCGGCGCCCATGATGATGATCGAGATCACCCATGCAAAGATCGGCCGGTCGATAAAGAAACGTGCCATTTAGGTCTCCGCGGGATCAGTTCTGGGCCGGTTGTTCGGCGCGTTCTTCAGGGGCGACTGTGGCTCCGGCCGCGATCTTCTGCAGGCCCTCGACGATCACCTTGTCGCCAGCCTTGACGCCGTCCGTGACAATCCAGTCTGAACCGCGATCGCTGACGACCGTCAATATGCGTTCCTCGACGACATTGTCGGGGCCGACAACCATGGCCGTCGGATTGCCGCGGCGGTCGCGCGACACACCTTCCTGGGGAACCAGAATGGCGTCTTCGATGACGCCCTGGGGCATCTCGACCTGGACATACATGCCCGGCAGCAGCATTTCATCGGGGTTGGGGAATTTCAGCCGCAGGGTGACAACGCCGGTCTGTTCGTCAACATTCGGTTCTGCAGCCGTCAGTTCTCCGGTCTGCTCGTATGTCGTGCGATCAGCAAGCATCAGCTCGACCTTGGTATCGACCTTCGAACCTGCGGCAAGCGGGCCATTGCGCTTCCAGCGCACCAGGTCGGCGGCAGATTGCGCGACGTCGACATAGACCGGGTCCAGCTTGCGGATCACCGCAAGCGGGGCAGCCTGGCCCGAGATAATCAAGGCGCCCTGTGTGGTGAGCGAAAGCCCGATAACGCCTGAGAGCTGGGCGCGGATCGTGGTGCGTTCCAGATCGATATTGGCGGCAAGCATTTGCGCCTTGGCAACCTGCAGGCCGGCATTGGCGGTGTCGCGCGTGGTGATGGCGGCTTCAAGGGCTTGCTCGCTCGTGACATTGCTCTTGCGCAGCGTTTCCATGCGTTTGAGGTCGCGGTTGGCCGCATCCAGGCTTACCTGCGCCTGATTGACGGCGGCCTGCGCGGCAACGACCTGTGCCTTGTAGGTTGCCGGATCGATGCGATAGAGAATATCGCCTTCCTTCACCGGCGAGCCTTCTTCGAAGAGCCGGTCGACGATGATGCCGTTGACCTGGGGCCGCACTTCAGCGACGCCGGAAGCGACGACGCGTCCCGGCAGTGTTGAGGTTACCGTGACGGTCTTCGCCTCCAGCGTGACCACTGTCACAGGTGTGGGCGGGCGTTCCTGCTGCTGCGCCGAGGCGGCAGACGCCATCATGGCGACGGACAGGGAAGAAAAGAGGGCGTAAGCCGCTAACCTCATCGAGTATCTCCGCTTTATTTGGACGAGCCGCTTGGCGAACGCGCGCATTGCTTCTAATATGGAAACCGAATGGTTTTATAATTGCTTTTTTGAATTGCGCAAGTGAAATGCTGCACCTGCGAAACCGGAGCACTGACTTGTACCCCAAAAACCTGAGCGCGTGTCGTGGGCCGGGGAGGCCGCGACAACTCGATACCACTGAACGTCAGGCGATCATCATTGACGCTGCGCAAAAGGTGATCCTGTCGCAAGGTCTTGGTGGCACGTCGATGGCGGCGATCGCGCAGGAGGCAGGCATGTCCAAGCGCACGCTTTACGGGATCTTCGAATCCCGCGCGGTACTCTTCGCGGCCATTGTCAGACGTATCCGCAATACGGTGACGCGGCCTCTGGCAGAGAGTGAGCTGGAATTGCCACTTGCCGAACGCCTCCGTCTGCTGTTGACGCCAACAGACGAAAAATTCTCAGATCTGCTGCCCCTGGCGATCCTGCGTGCTGTTATTGCCGAGGCTGACAGGCAGCCGGACCTCGCACGTGAATTCTTGCAGGAAGGGCCATACGCACTCTACGGCATGGTCCGTCTGGAGCTAGACCGCTCGGTTGCCAGCGGCGAGATCCGCATAAGTGACACGGGGGAGGCGGCACGTCTGATGACCGACATGGCGCATGAAAGCGTGCTCGAACATCTCCTTCGTCCGCAGCCGGCTCTTGGACGTCAGGAGGCGTATAGCCGCCGGCTTGAACTCGCAATTCGCGTGTTTATCGGAGGCATAGGCGACAGCGAATAGACCCAACCCAGATCCACAACATCGCTGATCGTGAAAAGCCTCACAGACCATCGAGCGACTGCCTTGCAATCATAACAATAACGGCCAGTGGCTTGAGTTTGATCCGGCACACCAAAGATCGCGCCAGACACGAGGGCGCCTGTCCTGTTGGAAACCTAGACTTCCACTATCTTCTCCAGTGGCACCTGGTTGTGTAAATCTTGCCTCTGGAATTGCGGTACTGGCATCGGCCATCGGCCGTTTCGAACAGATATGTTCCAAAGCCACCGATGAGAGCACCTGCCACGACGCCACCGACACTGTTTGAAGCAATCGCGCCGACTGCCGCGCCGATCCCCGCTCCACTGGCAGTTTTCTCAGTTGTCGTGCAGGCAGCCAGTGTGCCAGTCGCAACTATGACGATTGCCAATTTCAGAACTTTCATCAGCAAGCCCTCTCCGGTTGATTTTTGGGATCAAACATATCAAATCCCTTAAATAACTCTGCTCCTGATAAGAACTCCGGTCAAGCACAAGCGAGCCCGCGCATGGGATCCGCCGGCCGCATTCCTTCATGTTGGGGATTCTGGTCATCTCGACCCCTTGCTGGTTGGGTGAAGCGGAAGTGCTCTTTTTTCACTCAGCCAGTCCCTGATGAAGTCCCTGTAGCGACCGCACCGGAATTTTGCAGTGCGGTCGCTACAGGGTACGGCCGGATTTCAGATGGGGTCTGCCCGCTTCGACGAATTCGATTTGGCTTCTTATCAGCCGCAGACACCCAGCGCCGATTGCGTCGCTATCCAGCATGTTTCTCGCCCCGTGCCTTCCGATTTTGCAGCCCAATTTGCTCTTGCCGCTGCTCGAACGGTCATCGGCCCTTGACGTGAATGCGACTCTGTTTCAATCTGCATCATCTTGTTTTGCAGAGTGAAACACTTTGGTGAGCCAAGAGAAACCAACTGGGAGGATGGAATGAACAGGTTTTCAATTTTTGCGGGGGTTGCCTTGATGGTGCTTCCGTCGCTTGCAGGCGCGCAGGAGGTGACCCTGAAAATGGGTCACGCCGCAGCATCAACGCATATTTTCCACACAGGCCTCGAAATCTTCGCAAAGAAGGTCGACGAGAAAACCAACGGAAACGTCAAGATCGAGGTCTATGGCGACCGTCAGCTCGGCGATGACAAGCAATTGCTCGAAGGCATCCAGATCGGCCTGATCGATGGTGCTCTGGTTTCCTCGGCGACATTGCCGCTGGTTCTGGGAGCAGCATCCTTTGACGCCCTGCAGCAGCCTTTCACGGTGTCGAGCTACGAGCAGCTGTCTGCGGTTCTGACCTCCGATCTTGGCGACGAATTGCTGGCCACGCTGGATGCAAAAAAGATCAAGGGTGTCGGTTTTGTCGATGCCGGCCTTCGCCACTTCCTCTCCAAGGACAAGCCGGTGACGAGCCTGGCTGACTTCAAGGGGCTGAAGACCCGCATCGTGCCGATCCCGCTGCACAAGGCGATCTGGGAATCCATCGGCGTCAACCCGATCGGCATGGCTTACGGCGAGGTCTACTCGGCGCTTGAAACCGGCACCATCGACGCCGTTGAAATCAACGTCTCCTCGATCAAGTCCGAAAGCCTCTACAATGCGGCCAAGCAGGTGACGCTCACCGGCCACTATTTCTGGCCCGGCGTCATCATGCTCTCAGGTGCAGCCTGGGATAAGCTCAGCGACGCGGACAAGGCTGCAGTGGAAGCTGCCGGCAAGGAAGCCACCACCGAGGCTTACGCTTTGGCAGCATCCCAGGATGCCGAGACCGTCACGTTCCTTGAAGCCAATGGCGTGACTATCAACAAGCTTTCCGATCTTGATGATCTCAAGGCCCTGACTGCCCCGGTGGTTGCCACCTGGAAGGAAAAGGACCCGCTGATCGTCAAGTTCGACGAAGCCTTTTCCAAGGGCCAGTAACCGAAATGGCGTCAACCAAGGTTTATGGCTGGGACAGGCTTCCCCGGGAACAGGTTCGCGACGGAGTGTCGCGAACCGCCTTCCGCGGCGACAATGCCCTGATGGTGATGAACTGGCTGGAGCCGGGAATGGAGAAGAAGCCCCATTCCCACCCCTTCGAGCAACTCGCCTATGTGGTCTCGGGACGCATCCGCTTCGAGATCGGCGATGACGTTGTCGAGGTCGGTGCTGGCGAGGTCGTCCGCATTCCCCCCGATGTGGTGCATTGCGGAGAAGCGATCGGCGGCGAGGTTGCTCTCAACCTTGATGTCTTTGCTCCGGCCCGCGAGGACTATCTGCACCTGACGGAATATCAGGAACCCGATTTCGGTTGAGCTTTTGAAGTCAACCCCTGTGCCCAAGCAGGAACAGCCCGGCGCCAGAGCGCCGGGCCCCGGAAAAACTGTGCCTAGATCGCGCGCAAGCGCCAAAACAGCAACGAGCGAACCGGAGGAGGTGTCGTGTCCATGACTGCATTTCATCATGCCTTTCGTACCGGCCTGAAAAGCCTTTTGGTCCTGCTGATGGCTACCTTGCTGACGGTCATGACCGCGCAGGTGATCATGCGCTACGGCCTCAACTCCTCATTGCTCTGGTCAGAGGAGCTGTGCCGTTACCTGCTCATCTGGGCATCGTTCCTGGCAATGATCTTTGCTTATGAGCGCGGTGAAATTGCCGCCCTTTCAATTCTTGCCAATGCGCTGCCCCGTGTACCGGCGCTTCTGCTCGCGATCCTTGGCGGCCTGCTGTCGGTGGCGATGTGCGCAGCCCTTGCCTACTACGGTTACATCTATGCCGATCTCGCCGGTTCGCAGCCGATCCCGGCGCTGAGTTTCATTCTCGAGGACCTGTTCGGAGCGGGCGCACCGGAAGCGCCGCACGTGTTCTGGGTCTATTTCGCCTTGCCGCTGGGCATGAGCCTTCTTGGTTTGCGCATCTGTGTCGATATCGTCTTGTACGCCGGCGCTTTGGCAGCTGGGAGAACATTGCAGGATCTGACCGAAATCGAGGGAGGACCCAGCCAGTGACCCTTTATCTGCTCACATTTCTCGGATTCATGGTCATCGGCATTCCGGTGGCCTTCAGCCTTGGCCTGTCCTCGATCACCTATCTGATCGTCAATGATCAGATGCATCTGATGATCGGCTTCCCGCAGAAGATGATTGCCGGCATCGACAATTTCGTGCTGCTGACCATTCCGTTCTTCATCCTTGCCGGCAACCTGATGAACTCGGCCGATCTGACCCGCCAGATCGTTCGCTTTGCCCAGATGCTGGTCGGCCGGGTTCGCGGCGGGCTGGCCGCCGTCAACGTGATCGCCAGCATGATGTTCTCCGGTGTCAGTGGCGCTGCAACCGCCGAAGCCTCAGCCATCGGCAGCGTCATGATCCCCGCCATGCGTCGTGACGGCTACAAGCCCGAATATGCCGCAGCCGTCACCGCCGCCGGTTCGATCCTCGGACCGCTGGTGCCACCGTCGCTGGCGCTTATTCTCTATGGCGTGCTCACCGGCACCTCGATTGCCGACCTGTTCCTCGCCGGCATCATCCCGGCCTTCGCACTTTGCGCCGGCCTGCTGGTCTATGTTCTGATCAAGGCCCGCCGCGAGGATCATCCGCTGCCGGCCGCTGTCGCGAAAGAGGAGCGCGGCGCGCTGGCGCTCAAGGCTCTGCCTGCGCTGCTGCTGCCGGTTATCATTGTCGGTGGCATACGCAGTGGCGTCTTCACCCCCACCGAAGCGGCGGCCGTTGCGGTGGTCTATGCATTGGCGGTCGGGCTTCTGCTTTACCGCACACTCAACGCGGGCAAGATCGTTGCTTCGTTCTACGAGGCGGCAACGATGACCGCAGGCGTGATGCTGATCGTGGCCATGGCCAGCATGACCTCGTTCATTCTGGGGATCGAGAACATACCCCGCGAAATCGCGGCCCAGATGCTCGACATCAGCTCCACGCCATGGGTGTTGATCCTTCTGCTCAATCTGGTTCTCCTGCTTCTGGGCCTGTTTCTCGAGCCGCTGGCTGCCCTGGTCCTGGTCATGCCGATCCTCAACGAGCTGTTTCCACTGCTCGGTATCGACCGCGTCCAGTTCGGCGTCATGGTGGTGCTCAACCTGATGATCGGGATGATCACACCGCCCGTTGGCCTCTGCCTGTTCATCGTTTCGGCCATCGGCAAGACACCGCTCGAAAAGGTCGCCGTCGCCATTCTGCCCATGATCGGCATCGCCCTTGTCATCCTCGCTCTGGTCGCCTTCGTGCCGTTCTTGACACTGACGCTGCCAGGCCTCTTCCCGGGATAATGAGATGAAAGACACCAGCAAGATCAACAACCATTCGGCAATCGCCGCCTTTCAGATCATCGAGGAAATGGCGCCGATGAATGAAGACGTGCGGGTCACCGATCTCGCCAAACGCCTGGGCATGCCGAGGGCGAAAGTCTACCGCTACCTGCAGACCCTGAGCAACATCGGCTATGTCCGTCAGGACCCGGTGACCGAGCGCTACCGGCTGACGCTGAAACTGTTTCATGTCGGCCAGGCCATTGCGGACGGCACGCAACTGACCAGCACCGCGCGGCCTGTGATGGTGCAACTGCGCGACAAGGCAGCTCTCACCTGTACGCTCTCGATTCCCGAAGACAGCGGCATGCGCGTGGTCGACATCGTCCGCGTCGATTCTCCGGTGCAGATCATCACCAAACCGGGTGCGCTTCTGTCCTTCCATGCTTCTGCCCAGGGAAAGATCGCACTGGCTTTTGGCGATCCGGATCTGCTGCCTGCAGTGCTTGGCGCCGATCATGCTGCCCTGCCCAATGGCAAGGTTTTCAGCCCGGCCCGGCTGGAGGCCGAAATTGCCCGCGCCCGTCAAACCGGTTGGGCGGTTGCTCCCGCAGAGACCCTGAGCGGCCTCAACGCTATCTCGGCGCCGATCTTCGATCTCGAAAACAAGTTTGTCGCCACCATTACCATTGCCGGCTCGCTTCAGGATATCCCGCCTGAACCGACAGCCGCTCTTTGTGCCGCGGTCACCGAGGCTGCGCGCGCCATATCCATCGATTTGGGATGCACGGAGTACCCGACATGACACGTTATTCACTCGCCATCGATATTGGCGGAACCTTCACCGACGCCGTTCTTCTGGCCTCCGATGGACAGAGCTATGTCGACAAGACACTGACCACCCACAACAATCTGCTTGAAGGGTTTTTCCGGGGCGTCGATCTTGTGCTGGGCAAGGCCGGCATTGCACCGGGCGAAGTCGATGATGTGATCGTCCATGCCACGACCGTGGTCACCAATGCGCTGATCGAGCGCAAGGGCCCGCCAGTGGCGTTGCTGCTGACCGAGGGCTTCCGCGATGTTCTCTACATCCGCGAGGAACACCGCTACGACATGTATGATCCGCAGATCGAGTTTGCCGAGCCGCTGATCCCGATGGAGCGCACCTTCACAGTCCGCGAGCGTACCTATGCTGATGCCACGGTTGATGTCTCGGTAGACAGAGAGGAAGTCCTCGAGATCATCGCCAAGTGCCGTAAGGCCGGTATTGTCTCGGTCGCCGTCTGCTTCCTCAATTCCTACCGCAATGGCGCCAACGAGGAAGAAGTGCGGCGCATCTTCAATGAAGAAGCGCCCGACATCTATGTTTCGCTGTCAAGCGTGATCGCACCGCAGATGCGCGAATATCTCCGCGCCTCGACAGTGGCGATCAATGCCTACACGGTGCCGATCACAAGGCCTTATCTGTCGGCGCTGATCACCGAACTCAAGACCCGCGGGTTCTCCCAGCAGCCGCTGATCATGCTGTCCAATGGCGGCGTTATAGGCGCCCATCGGGCCAGCACCATTCCTGTGCGGATGATCGAATCCGGTCCCGCAGCGGGCGCGTTGGTCGCCTGCTATTTCTCCCGCATCTTCGACATCCCGGATCTGATTTCCTTCGACATGGGCGGCACAACGGCCAAGGCCTGTATCGTTCAGGATCACGAGCCGTTGGTCACCGGTACCTTCGAGGTCGACCGTCGCTACCGCTTCAAGCCAGGCAGCGGCATGCCGATCACCGTGCCGTCGATCGACATGATCGAGATTGGCGCGGGCGGTGGTTCGATCGCCTCGGTCGATGATCTCGGTCTCCTGAAGATCGGCCCGGAAAGCGCCGGTTCAATGCCGGGGCCTGCCTGCTACGGACGCGGCGGCGCAGACCCGTGCGTCACCGACGCGGATGTGGTCCTGGGCATTCTGGATCCGAAACGCTTCCTGGGCGGCGACATGCAGCTTGATACCGCCGCCGCAGAGAAGGCGCTTGATGATCTCGGCACCAAACTCAATCTGCCACGATCGCAGGCTGCCTGGGGCGTCTTCGAAGTCGTCTGCGAACAGATGGCGGCGGCGACACGGACCCATGCCACAGAGCGCGGGATTGATTATCGCGGCCTGCCGCTCCTGGCCTTCGGCGGCGCAGGTCCTGTCCATGCCTGCATGGTTGCCGAACTGACCGAGAGCACCAAGGTCATCTACCCGCCCCTGGCAAGCGTGCTGTCGGCATTCGGCACTCTGGTGACGCCAGCGCAGATCGATCTGGTCCGAAGCCTGGTCTCTCCGCTCAATGATCTTGACTGGAATGGGGTGGGTACAGTTCTGCAAAGCATGATCAAGGAAGGCGGCGACGCGCTTCGCGAAGCAGGCATCCCCGATGGCGAGGCCCGCTTCGCCTATGCGGTGGAGATGCGCTATTCGGGACAACAGTCGGAAGTACGTATCAACCTGCCCGCCGAGGTGGTGAAGGCCCAAGACACCAAGCGCATTCATGATCTGTTTGAGGCCGAGTATCACCGCCAGTATGGTCTCAAGCTTGCCGGAATGGGCATCGAGATCGTCAACTGGCTGATCACCGCCAGCGGTGCGCAGGCGGACCGGCCGGCAGCCCGGCAGGCAAATGCGGGTGCGGAGCGAGCAACCGAAAGCCGCAACGTCTTCATCGGCGGCGAGCCTAAGTCGGTTCAGGTCTATCAGCGCTCGATGATCACTGCCGACGACCGTATTGCCGGTCCTGTGATCATTGAAGAACGAGAAACAACAATCTTCGTACTCGAAAATTGGGTCGCCACCCTGCATGCCAGTGGCAGCATCGTGGCCGAAAAGACAAAGGGAGCCTCGTGATGGATGGCGTCGAACTTCAGATTCTGTGGAGCAATCTCATCGGCATCGTCAGCGAGCAGGCGAGAGCCCTGCA
The DNA here is from genome assembly GCF_038900115.1 of Hoeflea sp. AS60. NCBI lineage: Bacteria > Pseudomonadati > Pseudomonadota > Alphaproteobacteria > Hyphomicrobiales > Rhizobiaceae > Hoeflea > Hoeflea sp. AS60. Next base: position 2,217,299 of record NZ_JBBMQP010000001.1, read on the forward strand.
GCGCATTGCCTTCAGCCCGATCGTCCGCGAGGCGGGTGACCTCGCCAACGGGTTGTTTGACGAGAACGCGCGGATGGTGGCCCAGGCGGTTACTGGAACGCCTGGTCACATCAACTCGCTGGCTGCTGCTGCCCGCAACCTGCTTGAGCACACCGACATGGACAAGCTTCGTCCCGGCGACGTGCTGATCACCAACGATCCCTGGATGTCGGCGGGACATTTCTTCGACATCACCATCATATCGCCGATCTTCCGCGATGGCCGGATCATCGCCTATGCCGGATCGACCATCCACCACTCCGACATTGGTGGGTATGGCATCGGCTCCGGCGCCCGCGATATCCACGAGGAAGGCCTGTGGATCCCGGTGATGAAGCTTTACGATGAGGGCAAGCCGAACGAGACGCTGTTCTCGATCATCAAGCGCAATGTGCGCACGCCAGATGCGCTGATGGGTGATCTTGGCGCGCAGGTATCAAGCGGCATGATCGCCGCCGAACGCCTCAACGCGCTCTGCGACCGTTATGGCCTCGATGACATTTCCGAACTGTCGGAAGAAATCATCAAACGCTCCGAAAAGGCGACCCGTGACGCCATTGCCAAGCTTCCCGCCGGCACCTGGCACGGCGCCTCGAAGTTCGATGTGCCGGGCGGGGAAGTGATCGATCTCAAGACGGCCGTGACCGTCGACCCGGAAGCAGGCGAAATCACCATCGATTTCGAAGGTTCGTCCGGCCCCAGCGCCATGGGCATCAACGTGGTGCCGGCCTACACCCATGCCTATGCGACGTTTGCGATCCGATCGACGCTCAATCCGGACCTGCCCAACAATGCCGGTTCCCTGGCGCCGATCAAGATTAAGCTTCCGGACGAATGCGTGGTCAACGCGCGCTATCCGTCGCCGGTTAACGCCCGCCATGTGGTCGGCATGTATGTGCCATTCCCGATCCTCAAGGCCCTGGCCCAGATCCTGCCCGATGATGTCATCGCCGAAGGGTCCGGAGCGGTCTGGACGATTCAGGTCCAGGGCAAGGATGCCAACGGCAAGCCGTTCACCAGTTCCATGTTCAACTATTCAGGTGGCATGGGCGCACGCGCTCACAAGCCTGGCCTTTCGGCAATCTGCTATCCCACGGGTGTGTCTGCGGTTCCGGTCGAGGTGCTTGAGGCGTCCTATCCGATTGCCTTTACCTGCAAGGAACTGGAGCGCGGGACCGGCGGCGCAGGACGCCAGCCCGGCGGCGACGGCCAGCGGATCGGTTACCGGATGCGCACCAATTCGCGCTGGCTTCTCAACACAATCCCGAGCCGGCTGTCGTACGGGCCGGAAGGCATTTTCGGTGGCGGTGATGGAACCAAGGGCACCTTCCAGATCAACGGCGAGGATGTGGTCGACACCCGCAAGCGTGAAATGAACCCGGACGACGAGGTGTTCATGATCACCCCTGGCGGCGGTGGCTACGGCAAAGCTTGATCCCAAGCCCGCCCGGCGGATACTGTCTGGCGGGCGGGCATTCACTGAAGATCAGACAGGACTGCGAACAGACACGATGAACCTTGCAGAATGGCTAGTGCGCACGGCCAGGAGACAGCCTGAAGCTCCGGCCCTGTTGTCGGGCGAAGATCTGGTCGCGACTTATGCCGAGTTCGCGGGTCGTGCCGCCTGCATCGGTGCGTTCCTGCAAACGCGGTATCAGGTGCAGCCCGGCGATCGTGTCGCCATTTTCATGAAGAACAGCACGACCTATCTCGAACTGCTTTATGGCATCTGGTTCTGCGGCGCGGTTGCGGTTCCCATCAATGCCAAGCTTCATCCCCGCGAGGCGGCCTATATCGTCGAGCATTCGGAAAGCCGGGTAGTGTTCGTCTCGGGCGACGGCGACCTGGCGGCTTTGATCCCTGCCGCATGCGCGCTGCACGACATCGAAACAAAACCCGCGTTTGCCCCCGATGTTGAAGCGCTCGCAGCACCCGTGCCGCGCGCGGCTGATGACCTGGCGTGGCTGTTCTACACCTCGGGCACCACCGGCAAGCCCAAAGGCGTGATGCTGACCAACGCCAATCTTCATGCCATGGCTTTCGCCTATTTTGTCGATGTTGATGATGTCCTGCAGGAGGATGCCGCAGTCTATGCAGCACCGATCTCGCATGGCGCAGGGCTTTACAATCTCATGCATGTGCTGCGCGGAAGCAGGCATGTCATCCCGGCCTCCGGCGGGTTTGATGCGCTCGAATTGTGTGCGCTGGCTCCAAGGCTCGGCAACGTCACCATGTTCGCGGCCCCGACCATGATCAGCCGCTGGCTGGCCGCAGCGCGGCAGTCGGGCTATGCGGGGGAGGGGCTACGCACTATCGTCTATGGCGGTGGTCCGATGTACGTGGCCGACATCGAGGCGGCGACAAAGCAGTTCGGCGCGCGTTTTGTCCAGATCTACGGGCAGGGCGAATGCCCGATGGCGCTGACCTCGCTGTCCCGCGCCGATATAATGGACCGGCAGCATCCGCGCTGGCGTGACCGGCTGGCCTCCGTCGGCACCGCGCAATCCTGTGTCTCCGTTCGGGTGGTCGACGCTGATGGCGTTGACATGCCAGCGGGCGAGATCGGCGAGATCATTGCATCGGGATCTCCGGTGATGAAGGGATACTGGAAAAACCCCGATGCCACTGCCCAGAGCATCAAGCATGGCTGGCTGTGGACCGGCGACATGGGCTCTCTCGACGACGACGGCTACCTTACCCTGCGCGACCGCTCCAAGGATGTCATCATTTCTGGCGGCACCAACATCTATCCGCGCGAAGTCGAGGAAGCGCTGCTGACCCATCAGCTGGTGGCGGAAGTGTCTGTCATCGGCCGCGCGAGCGCGGAATGGGGCGAAGAGGTCGTGGCCTTCATTGTCGCCTCCGGTTCGCGAACACCGAGCATGTCGGAGCTCGACGCCCACTGCCGCACGCTGATTGCGGGCTTCAAGCGCCCGAAAGCCTATTTCTTCGAGACGGCCCTGCCCAAGAACAACTACGGCAAGGTGCTCAAGACCGAACTCAGGGAAAAACTGGGCGCGCTGTAGGTCAGCTGCGAAGTGCCAAGACCGGCAGGTGGGTGCTGCGGGCTAAACCCTTGGCATCCTCCTGGATCAGCGCCAGCCTGTGGGCCTTGGTCTCATCCGTAAGCGCTGACTTGGCCTGAGATCTGTAAGGTGAGGCACTGCTCCTTTTGTGTTCTCCGCATTTTTTTGTACCCAACCAATTTGTGGTGAATAATCGGCCTGGAACCGCACAAGCGGGAGAAGTTGAGGTCAAACATCAGGTTTTTGCCAGATAGTTTTGCAGAATATTGCCGAAAGCCTTTCGCAATGGCTGGCTCGGCATTCGCCTGCCACCTTTATCCCTGCGATCCAAAGAATATGTTTGCGAAGAGCTGCTTGAACTTCTCTCGAAGATGCAGCAGTCTCCACCTGACAAGTCAATAACTTGAGGGATTGAGTTACGGAGGCATGGGGATCGAGCGAACCGAATCCGGTCATCACTTCTTGCCAATCGGGGAGGCAGCACAGCTTCTCGGGTTGAGCCGGATCCGCTTACGCGAAGCAATCACGAAAGGATTGCTCTCCGCCCGCCGCGACAATGAAGGCCACCTTCGCGTTGATCTGAGCGCCGTCCCGAAAGACTTCGATACCCGGCTGGCAGCAGAAAAGGCTCAGCCGGGCGAGCTGCTCGAAACCCTGTTTGACGAGATTGAAGAGCTGCAGTTTCATCTGGCTGGCCGGGATGTCGATATCGAGCGGCTCACATCGCTTCTTGACCGCCAGGACGCTGCCCTCGAGCGCTCGATGGAGCTGAACGAACGCGGCCTCGCAGTCAGTTCCCCAAACCACATCGCAGAAGACGGCAGCGCCAAGGCTCTGGCTGATGTCTCGGACCGTGCATTTGGGATGCTGGACGATGTGGCCGACCGTCTCGAAACCGCGATGGCGCAAAACGATAAGTTCCGCCAACTGGTGGAGCGCGCACTTGACCTGTCGGAACGTGCCGCATCGGGCTCTGGTGACAAGATCGAAGAGTTGTCCGGAGCTGTGGAGCGGGCGCTGAGCCTGTTGGATCGCTCCCTGCAGGAAGGTGAATCCAAAGGCGAGGCAGCCGCACGCCTGACCGGATTGCTGGACCGCGCGCTGACCACGAGCCAGCAGCTTGAAAAGCAGGTCCAAGATAAAGTCGAAGTGATCAATCGTCAGGAAAAGACGGTGGGAAAAATGCTTTGCATTTCCGAGCGGGCGGTCGGTCTTGCCGACAGCGCACAGCCGCGCCGGTGGCGATGGCTGGACTGGTTTACAGGAAGATAGATGAATTCAGGCAATTGATCGGACCAGACGGGCGATCGACATTGACGGGGTATATAGTGGAATGAACAGCACCGACGATATGATCAAACGTTATGAGGACCGACTTGCCGCATTCGAGGAGCGGTTGCGCCGCATGGAGGCAGGCTCCGGCGCTTTGCCGCAATCGCGCTCAAAAACCCGTGCAGGCGGTGGACTGCGCCTGGGCGTCGATGTCGGCGGCACCTTCACGGACTTGCTGCTGCTGGATGAAAAGAATGGCCGCACATTTACCGCCAAAGTGCCCTCGACGCCGTCCGACAGTTCGATAGGTGTTCTCAACGGCATCGAGAAGATCTGCCGCGAGGCCGGGATCGAACCCAGGGAGATTACAGAGGTAATGCACGGCACGACCGTTGCAACGAACACGGTGCTGACCAGTTCCGGAGCGCTCGTTGGATTGGTGACGACCAAGGGCTACAGGGACGTGCTTCAGATCGCGCGGTCTTACGTTCCAGGCGGTCTGGGCGGCTGGGTGATCTGGAACAAGGCCGCGCCGCTGGCGCCGCTGGAATATACAATCGAGGCCGATGAACGCATGGATGCCCACGGAACGGCAATCGTTCCGCTGGATGAAAAGGCGATCCGCAAGAGCCTGAAGTCGCTGCTCAGCAGCGGCATCGAGGCGCTCACGATTGCCCTTTTCAACTCCTATGCCAATGACGCGCATGAACTGCGGATTGCCGAGATAGCCCGTGAGATCGCGCCTGACATTCCGGTTTCGACATCCGCCTCGATCATGCCGGAAATGTACGAGTACGAGCGGACCGAGACCACGGTCGTCAATTCCTATGTCCGACCCGTGGTGTCGAAATATGTCTCGAACCTGCAAAAGGAACTGCAGCAGCGCATGGGAGACGTCATGCTGCAGATCCTCCGCTCTGACGGGGGGCTGTCATCGGCACAGTTGGCGATGGACCAGCCGGTGAACCTTCTGATGTCGGGTCCTGCGGGCGGCGTTTCCGGGGCGCTCTGGATTGCCAAGCAGGCGGACGTCAAGAACCTGCTCACATTCGACATGGGCGGGACCTCGACAGACGTTGCGCTGATCGAGAATTCCATCGCCCGGACAAGGCGTGAGACCCGCGTGGCGGATGTCACCGTCAGGGCGCCGTCGATCGACGTGCGAACCGTCGGCGCTGGCGGTGGCTCGATTGCCTATGTCCCGGAGCTGACAAAGGCACTGCGTGTCGGGCCTCAGTCGGCGGGAGCGGTTCCCGGACCTTCGGCCTACAACAAGGGCGGTGAACAGCCCACGGTGACGGACGCCAACGTTGTCCTCGGATATCTTCCCTCCGACGCCAAGCTGGGCGGCGACATGGAGATCAGCCGCGATCTCGCCGTCAAGTCAGTGACCGGGATCGCCAATGCGTTGTCGATTTCCGTTGAGGAAGCGGCGGAAGGCATCGTCAAGATCGTCAATGAGAACATGTGTGGCGCGCTCCGGCTGGTCTCGGTCGAACAGGGTTATGATCCGCGCGAATTCGCGCTGATGGGCTTTGGCGGAGCCGGCCCGCTGCACGTCAATGCGCTGGCCAAGTTGATCAATTCATGGCCGGCGATCATTCCTCCCGGCCCCGGCGTTCTCTGCGCCTATGGTGATGCGACCACGCGGTTGCGCAACGAGGCCAGCCAGACCTTTGTGACGCGGATCTCAGAGACCTCGGACCGGAAAATCGGCGACATGCTCGAGGCTTTGCAAAAGAGTGCGGCGGAAGCCCTGAGCGAGGAAGGTGTTGCACCCGAGGAGCAGGACGCCTTCTACCAGATCGACATCCGCTATCGCGGGCAGGGGATGAAGCTGACGATCAACATTTCGCCGGAAGAGTTTGCGCGCGATGGGCTCGTCGGGGTCGCCGAGCGCTTCGACAAGGAGCACGAACAGCTCTTCACGTTCGCGCTCGACGCCGACCACGAACTCGTCGGCCTGCGAACCGTGGTTCAGGGTGCGGAAAAGAGCTTCATTGCACCCAGCCGAGGCCAGGGCGGAACGGACGCCTCCGGCGCTCGGGTCCAATCCACAAAGGTCTACGCCGACGGTCAATGGCGCGAAGCGCATATATACGATCGCGGCAAGCTCAACCCCGGCAACCGGGTCGAGGGACCTGCGGTGCTCACGGAAATGGATTCAACGTCGCTGATCCTGCACGATCATGTCGGCATCGTCGACGAGGTTGGCAATGTGCTGATCTGGCCCGCAAACCACAAAAACGCTCGCTGAGGAAAGACCACCATGGCCGCCACAATTGTCGAGACAAACACCAAGCCGTTCAACCGGGTTCAGGTCGATCCGATCACCCTGGACATCGTCGAAAATGCCTTGAGAAACGCGCGAACCGAAATGGACGCCGTGCTGTTCAGAACCGCGATGTCGCCCGGCATCCGCGAGCAGCACGACGCCTTTCCGATGATCGCCAACCAGGAAGGCAAGATGGTGGTCGGCCAGTTCGGCTCCTTCCTCTATGGCTTCATCGCCGGATATGAAGGCACCATCGAGGATGGTGATATCTTCATCACCAATGACCCCTATTCCTGCAACGGCGCAGTCAGTCATCTGAACGACTGGCTGCTGATGATGCCGATCTTCCATGAAGGCAAGCTGGTCAGCTGGGCGGCGATGTTCGGGCACATGACGGATGTCGGCGGCAAGGTTCCCGGTTCGCTTCCGACCGACGCCAAGATGATCTTCGAGGAGGGCATCATCATCCCTCCGACCAAGATTTACCGGAAGGGCAAGCTCGCCGACGAGATCCTCAACATCCTGCTGCACAACACCCGTATGCCGGAATGGAACAAGTCGGACTTTTTCGCCATCATTGCCGCGTTGCGCCTGGCGGAAAGACGCGTTCGCGAGAACATCGACCGCTTCGGTGCCGACTATTACATTTCGGCCATGTGGGACATGCTCGACCGCAACAGGGCGGCGATGAGCGCGATCATCCAGATGATCATTCCCGAGGCGGTCGACGGAAAGAAAGCCTATTTCGAGGACTGGATAGACGATGATGGCATGGGCAATGGGCCCTACAAGATTGCCTGCTCGTTGCACCGTGAAGGCGAGATTGCCTATTTCGATTTCTCCGAAAGCGATCCGCAGAGTTTCTCCTCGATCAATTTCCTGTTGAACGAAGAGATGTTCAAGATGTTCTTCGGGGCATTCACCATCAACCTGTTCGATCCGCAGATCCTGTTCAATGACGGCTTCTACGACCTCATCGAGGTTCACATCCCGGAAGGCTGTATTCTCAAGCCGAAGAAACCTGCGGCGCTGTCCTGCCGGACACACATGTTGGGTCGGATCTTTGACCTGATGGGCGGATTGCTGGGGCAGGGCGCGCCTGATGCTCTCAACGCTGCCGGCTTCTCCGACAGCCCGCACTTCATGTATTCCGGCTTCAACACGCAGGGCGAATGGTACCAGCTCTTCCAGATCGGCTTCGGTGGTGTGCCGGGGCGTCCAGCCGGCGACGGGCCGGACGGGCATTCGATGTGGCCTGCCTTCACCAATGTTCCCAACGAGTTTCTGGAGGCCTATTTCCCGCTGCGCATTCGCGAATATGCGACCATCCCCGACAGTGGCGGAGCTGGTCTGCATCGCGGCGGCAATGGAATCGTGATTGCCTACGAGATGATGGAAAAGGGCGAAATCTCCATCCACGACGATCGCTGGCTGACCTACCCGTGGGGTGTAAACGGCGGCGAGCCGGGAATGCGCTCGACCAAGCGACTGGTGCGCAAGAATGGCGGCGAGGAAAACATCCCGTCGAAATGCGACCGCGTCGCGGTCGAACCTGGCGACATGCTGTACTTCAACACCTGGGGCGGCGGCGGCTGGGGCGACCCGCTGGCGCGCGATGCCGAGCTGGTGGCGATGGACGTCAAACGCGGGCTGGTGACGCAGGAAGGCGCCAAGCGCTATGGCGTGGTGATCGAAGACGGTGACGTCGACACGCGTGCCACCAGAAAGCTGCGGGAAAAAATGGCCACCGACCAGGACAAGCCGTTGTTCAATCGCGGTTTCGAGTCGATCGAGGAACTGAAGGGGCGGTGCAAGAAAGAGACCGGCTTCGAAGCACCCAAGGCACCAGTGTTTCGCCGCTTCGTCCAGGCAGCGGAATAGGAAAGACCGGTGGCCGGGCCTGACCCAAACATGGGCGCCCCGGCCACCACGTCCGGCAAGTCTCTACCGAAGATGCAGTCACATAAAAGCATACAAGACGTCATTTTTAACAAGGAGAACTGACCAATGAAGAACCTGATACTTCCGACCTTGGGCGGATTGCTCATGCTTGCCGTTCCCGCGAAGGCTGACATGGCCGCTGCCGAGGCGCTTATCGCGAAACACAGCCAGCTGCCCACGTTCGAAGCGCCCGGGCCTGCCTTCGACGCCAAGGCTTGCATGAAGGACAAGAAGATGTTCGTCATACCGTTGACCAACGCCAATCCCTTCAACGCCGCAATCAGCCAGGGCTTTGTCGACGCGGCCGCCATGGTCGGTTTCGAACTGCGTGACTGGGAAACCCAGATGGATCCGGCCGGCTGGATCCAGGGCATCAATACGGCAACGGCGGAAGGTTTTGACCTGATCGACATGCAGGGCGGTCTGCCACCCGAGTTCCTGGTTCCCCAGATCACCGAGGCCCGTGCCGCGGGTGTCAAGGTAACAGCGACCCATAACTGGGATGCGACGACCCAGGCGGTGCCCGACTTCATGGATGGTGCTGCCAACACAGACTATGTGACGGTCGGGAAAATCATTGCTGCCTGGGCCATGGTGAAAACCGGCGGCAAGGTGAATGCCATCGTGCTCGGTCCCGACGAGATCACGCCGACAGCGCCGTTGCGCGATGCGATCATCGGCTATCTGAAAGACAACTGCCCGGACTGCAAAACGCAGTACATCAACGTGCCTGTGAACGACTGGGCAACCAAGACCCAGCCGGCTGTGCAGAATGCGCTGCTTGCTGATCCGACCATCAACTACGTGCTGCCGGTCTACGATTCGATGTCACAGTTCATCGTGCCTGCCATCCAGATCGCCGGTTCGTCGGCAAAGATTGTCTCCTACAACGGCACACCCTTCGTGCTCGACATGATGCGTGATGGCGATATCGTGGAGATGAATGTCGGCGAGAGCCTGGGTTGGGTCGGCATGGCCGGAACAGATGCAGATATGCGTCTTCTCTGCGGCCTCGACCCGGTCACCAAGCTGAACACGCCTGCCTTCATCTTCTCGGACGAGAATGTGGCGACAGCGGGCAATCCTGCCACGTTCAATGATGGATACGGCGATGTCCACAAGGCCGGGTTCGCCAAGCTCTGGGGCGTTGAGTGAGGTCAGAAACCGCAGGGCGCGTCGGGGAAACCGACGCGCTCGACATCCGGCATCTTTCCAAACACTTCGGCGGCGCGGTTGCGCTTGACGATGTGTCTCTGACCGTCCGGCGCGGGGAGGTGCATGGACTGCTCGGCTCAAACGGGTCTGGCAAATCGACACTCATCAAGGTTCTTGCCGGCTTTCACACGCCCGAACCAGGTGCCGAGATCCGGCTCTACGGACAGAGCGTGCCGCTTCCCATTCCCGGCGCAAAGGTCCGGGAACTGGGGCTGGCCTTCGTGCACCAGCATCTTGGCCTCATTCCTTCACTCAGCGTCACGGAAAATCTTTTTATCGGTTCCCTTTCCACCGGCCATGACTGGGCGATCAACTGGGGTGCTGCCTATCGCGAGGCCGCCGCCATCTTTGCCCGTTTCGGCCTTTCTCTCGATCCCAAGGCGCCTGTCGGCACGCTGTCCGCGGTGCAGCAGGCGCTGCTGGCGATCGTACGCGCCTATGAGGATATTCGCAGGGCGACCGAGAACCATGTGGACCGGCCGGGCGTGCTCGTTCTCGATGAACCGACACCTTTTCTGCCAAGGGCAGGCGTTGAACAGCTTTTCGGTCTGGTACGACAATGCACGCAGCTCGGCGCAAGCGTCATTTTCGTCAGTCACGACGTGGACGAGGTGCGCGAGATTACCGATCGCGCAACGGTGCTGCGCGACGGTCACCTGATCGACACGGTGGTTACGGCAGACACCAGTCACGAGGCCTTCGTCGAGCGTATCATCGGCAGGACCATGGACGCCTACGCGGGCATCAACAAGCAGGCGCGGACCGCCCCGACTTCCGTTGCCGTGAGCAACCTTGCGATCGCTGGCGTCGGTCCCCTGGCATTCGATCTGGCGGAAGGCGAAATACTGGGCCTGACCGGTCTTATCGGATCGGGTTTCGACACTATTCCGGCCCTGCTCTACGGCGCCCGAAAGGGAACCACCGGCGAGATGAAAATCGATAACAAGAGCTTTGACCTTAGCGCGCTCAATCCGATCAAGGCGCTGGAGGCCGGAATTGCCTATCTGCCTGCGGATCGCCTGGGCGAGGCTGGCATAGGCTCGCTTTCTGTCGGCGACAACGTGTCCATGCCGGTTTACGGCCAGTTGCGTAGTCCTCTGGGATTGACGGACCGGCAAATCGGCGAGCACGCGCGAAAGCTCGGCCAGGGAGCAGGCGTGAAGCCGAACATTCCCTCGATGTCGCTTGCGGCGCTCTCCGGCGGAAACGCACAGAAGGCGCTGATGGCCAAGTGGCTGCAGATCGGGCCCCGGCTTTTGTTGCTCGATGAACCAACCCAGGGTGTCGATGTTGGTGCGCGGCAGCAGATCTGGGACGCACTCGACAGGACCGCGCAACACGGGGCGGCGATCCTGGTTTCGTCAACCGACTACGAGCAACTGGCGATGCTGTGCCATCGTGTGCTCATTTTTGCACGTGGGCAGATCGTTGCCGAACTGTCGGGGGCTGACCTGACCAAGGACTTGATTGCCGAACATTGCTACCGTTCGATGCCTCAGATTGCATAAGGGATTTAAACTTTCATGACCACAGTGGAGACATCCGATCCAATTGCGGCCTACGAGAAGCGCATAGCGGCGCTGGAAGCGAAGCTGAACAATCTCGAAGAGAGCGTGATTTCGCGGACCGCGCGTGAGACCGAGACATTCGACTGGAAAACATGGGCGGAGCGGTTCGGCCTGCTCATCGCGTGGGGTGTGATGATCCTCATTCTCGGTGCCTTCAAGCCGGATCAGATGTTTGCCTGGAACTCCTATGCGAGCATGTTCGGCTCCAACGCCATGGTCGTCGTGTTGACGCTGGCGCTGATGATCCCGTTGACGACCGGCGATTTCGACCTGTCTGTCGCCAGCGTCATGGGGCTGAGCTCGATGCTGCTGGCGGTGCTCAACGTCAAGATGGGCATGCCGATCGGCGGCGCCATTGTCTTCGTTCTCGCCGCGGGCGCGATTGTCGGATTGATCAACTCCTTTTTCATTCTCTATTTTGGCGTCCATTCATTGATCGTGACGCTGGGCACGGGCTATTTCATCAACGGCGTGATCCTGTGGGTGTCGAACTCCAACACCATCGCCGGCGTATCGATGGACCTGGTCAAGGCCGTCATTCTCACGCGTCTTTTCGGGATTCCGATCGGGTTTTACTACGCCTTGGCACTTTCTGTTCTGGTTTGGTATGTGTTCCAGCACACGAGCCTTGGACGACGTCTGCTGTTCGTCGGGCGGGGCCGCGAGGTGGCGCGGCTGTCGGGCGTCAACGTCAACCGGGTTCGTACCGGAGCGCTGGTGGCGTCGGGTGTCATCGCGGCGTTTGCGGGCGTTCTCTATACCGGTATGCGCGGGGCGTCTGACCCGTCATCGGCGCTGGCGTTCCTGCTGCCGGCCTTCGCTGCGGCGTTCCTGGGGTCAACCGCCATCTATCCGGGCCGCTTCAATGCACCAGGCGCTTTCGTCGCTGTTTTCTTCCTGTCGACCGGGATCATGGGATTGAATTTCCTTGGCGTCGACAGTTTCGTGCAGAACCTGTTCTACGGTGGAGGCCTGGTGATCGCGGTTTCAATCTCACAGCTTATCCGTGGCAGAAAGCCGATGGACTAGACCGACGGTTCCAAGAACGGAGCCTGGGTCGCCTGTTTTTGGATTTTCCCCGCTCTGATTACAGCGTCGGCGTGGTCGCGCCACTGGAGTTGTGCGGCTGCAAATGGTCCAGTTTATTGGGAGCACCTCAGACCCAATCCCGAACGACGCGACGTTCTCGAAGAACCGCCATGGATGGTTCCGGGACAACGATCTGTTGCGGCATTTCTTCGAGAAAGGTGTGGCAACGCAGTCTGGCTGGTCGATAGCTGAACGACACGGTTGAAGATGCACGGCATGGCACAGGCGGTGGGTGAACTGACCGAACAGGGATCGCCTGCCTTTGAGGCTGCCATTCCGGTCCTGTCGCAACTGCTCAAGGCCGAGACTGCAGAGCGGGAGGTCAGATCAACAGCCTACCAGCTCAAGACCGCACGCTTTCCAGCCTATCGTGATCTGAATGGCTTCGACTTCTCAAGCAGCGAGAGCAATGAAGCCCTGGTGCGCCAGTTGCATCGATGCGACTTCCTCGACGAGGCCAACAATATCGTGCTGGTCGGCGGCCCTGGCACAGGCAAGACCCACATCGCCACGGCGATCGGCGTGCAGGCAATAGAGCATCATCGCAAGCGCGTCCGCTTCTTCTCGACTGTCGAACTGGTCAATGCACTTGAGCAGGAGAAGGCACAGGGTCGGTCAGGTCAGATCGCGAATCGCCTGATGCATTCTGATCTCGTGATCCTTGATGAGCTTGGCTATCTGCCGTTCAGTGCATCAGGCGGGGCTTTGCTCTTCCATCTGCTGAGCAAGCTCTATGAGCGCACCAGCGTCATCATCACCACCAACCTCAGCTTCAGCGAATGGGCCAGCGTGTTTGGCGACGCCAAGATGACGACTGCGCTGCTGGATCGGCTCACCCATCACTGCCACATCCTCGAAACCGGAAACGACAGCTTCCGCTTCAAAAATAGCTCGGCGCACGACGCCAAATCCACAAAGGAGAAAAACAGGAACTTGACCGCAACACCAGACCCGAAACATAACTGAAAGGCGGGTCAAATCTCGGTGGAAATCAACATCTTGGCCCACACGGTAAGCAGCCGTTCGCGGAACTCCAGAGACAAGGCCGTTCGCGGCGTTTTTTTGACCTATGGTATGAACTGCGCCTCAGCCCTCCATATTGATGGCAAACTCAAATTGCCAAAAATTCTCTATAGGTCTCTCACAAACCTGTTTTGACTGAGTGCTTTTCGCGCGCGATTTCTCCCGAAATGCAGTTGCTGCCTCGTCAATATGATCGATGCGAACATGGCTATATACTGCCATCAATAAGATATAGATAATTAAGATATACTGCATATATCTCCAACAAACAGGAGGTTATCATGCCAATAAAATACGCACTATGTGCGCTGATTTTCTCTACTTGCACTGCATTCGCAGGTAACTTGGACAAGCCGGAGGGTGAAGTTGTACTGACTGTCTCCGGTTCGATCTCTGAAACAAACATGGGCGCGACAGCGCAATTCGATCGTGCGATGCTTGATGCGCTTGGTACGGTGGAGGTCGAAACCTCGACCATCTGGACAGATGGTGTACACAAGTTTGAAGGCGTTGAAATTGCGACTCTGCTGCGCGCGCTCGGCGTGACTAGCGGCACTCTGCGTGCCACGGCAGTCAACGACTACTCCATTGAAATTCCGGTCAGCGAAGCTGCGGAGGGCGGGCCCATTCTTGCCTCTCGCCGCGACGGAAAAGAGATGTCACTGCGCGACAAGGGGCCGCTTTGGGTCATTTATCCCTATGACCAGAATGAAGACTTTCGAACAGAAGCCGTTTATTCGCGAAGTATCTGGCAGCTCGACCGGATCGAGGTTGTAAACTGAGCCCCCCCGGCAAACTCCGTCGCCGCCTGGTTCTGGCGGCTGTTACCCTGATGGGTCTGGTGGGGATCGCCGCCATCAGCTTGCTTTCCCGGGATGTAGCAAGCGACATGAATCTGCTGCAGTCCGCCCAATCCGACAATGTGCAATGGACTTTGTCACAAAGCGAGGTGGAGTTTCTGGAGTTTGACGCTGCCGTAAACGATGCACTCAGCAGCCCCAGTCACGACCTATCTCAGCTGCGCAAGAGATTTGACGTTTTTTACAGCCGTATGGACACGCTGACAAACGCCAAGTTCTACAGGCAGATGCGCGGCGATATTGAAAACGACAAGCTGATAGAGAGCGTGCGCGTCTTTCTGGACAGCGCCGCGCCGATGATCGACGCACCTGATGACAGGCTCCGCGAAGCTTTACCGAAGATATCAGCCGATGCCATAGCTGCGCGCGAGGACATGCGCGAACTGGTTGTATCCAGCATAAAATTCTTTGCGAGCCTGTCCGATGCGCGGCGCACCGCATTCGGCGTCACGATCATGCGGCTGGTAGCAGCCGTCGCGGTGCTCGTCCTGTCGCTCGGTCTGCTTGTTCTCTATCTTGGACGTCTCAATTCCCAAAGCGTCGCCCGGGAACGCCACATTGCCCAAACAAGCCAGCGAATGAACACCGTCATGACCACCTCGCTTGACGCGGTCGTGGTCGCTGACGCGAATGGAGCAATACTCGAGTTCAATTCTGCTGCCGAGACCATCTTTGGTTATGCTGCTTCAGCCGTGATGGGACGTCCTATTGGCGAAGTCATAGTGCCGGAAAAGTATCGCGATGCGCATGATGCCGGCATGGAGCGCATGCGTAATAACGGGGCACGCAACGTGGTTGGCAAAGGACGCGTCAAACTCGAAGGAATGCGACATGATGGCAGCCTATTTCCGTGCGAACTGGCTATTCAGTCTGCAGTCACGGATGAAGGCAACATATTCATCGCCTTCATCCGTGACATCTCATTGCGGGTGGCGGCAGAACGCGAATTGATGGAGGCGCGTGATCAGGCGTTGGCAGGCGAGAGGGCCAAGACCGACTTTCTGGCGGTAATGAGCCACGAGATCCGCACCCCCTTGAATGGTTTGCTTGGGAATCTTTCCCTGCTTGACGCAACCCGGCTTGATGACCGCCAGCACAGATTTGTTGCCCACATGCAAACATCCGGCCGCCAATTGATGCGGCACGTCACCGACGTGCTCGACATCACACGCTATGATGCAGGCAAGCTTAGGATAAGCGCTGCTCCGATGCAGCTCAACGCACTGTTGCAGGATCTGGTTGATGGTCAGTCTGCAGCGGCGGCACGCCACAATACTACACTCGACTGGAGCTGGATCGGGACACCGCTGGACTGGATATCTGCTGATCGAGATCGTCTCGAGCACATCCTGATGAACCTCATCGGCAATGCCGTAAAATTCACTCGCAACGGGAAAATCACCATTACGTTTGAGGTTGTCGGGGAACGCGAAGACCAGCGCGATCTTGAAATTCAGGTGATGGATAACGGTGTCGGAATTGACCCGGATCAACTGGAGCACATTTTTGATGATTTTGTTACCGGCGATACGCTCTACGACCGGATGACCGAGGGGACAGGCTTGGGACTAGCCATCGTGCGACGCTTTGCCGAGGCTATGGACGGTCGGATCGCGGCGGAAAGCGTGCCGATGGAGGGGAGCCGGTTCACCTTGCATGTACCGGTCAAAGTGGCCGACCCTCCTGCGGAAGAAGAGGCACAGGTCGAGGCCGGGTTAGAGCCCGTAAAACCACGAAATATTCTGGTTGTGGAAGACAATCCGATCAATCAACAGGTTGTGCAGGACATGCTCAAGCTCGGTGGGCATGATGTAACACTTGTCGATGACGGGCGTGCGGCTGTGGAAGTGACAGAACGTCGGCACTTCGATCTTATCCTTATGGATATCTCCATGCCGATCATGGATGGGCGCGCTGCCACCCGGGCAATCCGATCTGGCGACGGCATCTGCGCTCACGTCCCAATTGTCGCTTTGACAGCGAATGCAATGCCGGAC
Organism: Hoeflea sp. AS60; assembly: GCF_038900115.1. NCBI lineage: Bacteria > Pseudomonadati > Pseudomonadota > Alphaproteobacteria > Hyphomicrobiales > Rhizobiaceae > Hoeflea > Hoeflea sp. AS60. Next base: position 2,233,604 of record NZ_JBBMQP010000001.1, read on the forward strand.
GAGCGCCAGGCATTCCTGGCAGACGGCATGACATCTGTTCTCATCAAGCCATTGTCCCGGTCAGCTCTTGATACTTTATTGGCGCAGCTGGCACTGCCAACAGGTTCGGTCGCCGATGAAATGACTGAAATATCTGAAACATCAGAAGACATCCCCCTTCTCGACGTGGAGCAGCTATCTGAAATGCGGGGGGTGCTTGGCGCGAAATTCCCCGCGCTCTTGGAGCAATTCGAAAAAGAGACAGACGCTCTGCTGAGCTGGCTCCACGAAGAGCAACCCCTTCCGGAAATATCGGCGCGTGTGCACAAGACAACAGGCGGCGCGGCCCTTTTCGGAGCTGTGGTGTTTCGTGAACAGTTAAGAGAGATATTGGTCGACGCCCGGTCTGGTATTCGCAGGACGTCTCCTAGTCTACACGTCCTTTGGCAGGACACTAAGGCTGCATTGCGCGCAGTTTTATAAAATTAATATCTGTTAATATTTCATCATATTATACATTTTTGAAAAATTGAAATTTCGTAACTTCAGGTAAGTAAAAATACCTATTACTAGTTTTACTTCCAGCGAAGTAATTGCATCATGGTGAAAACTCACTACCCGGATTTAAGATGCTGTTCACACAGTTAAAGTATTTTCTAATTTAGAAATACAAATAGCTTCTCAAGTGTATAGCGTTGAGGGTTTCTGATGAATGTAGTGGTAGTCGACGACGACGCTATTCAGCGTACGTTCGTTTCTAGCGTCTTGTAAAATCTGGGTTATCTGCCCATTGAGGCGGCCGATGGCGAGCGGGCACTTGAGTTGCTGGACCAGTCGGACGCGCAGGTTGTCGTCTGTGATCTGAATATGCCTGGCATAGATGGTCACGAGCTGACGCGCCGCATACGCGCCAAAGCCGGCGATCGCTACGTTCATATCCTAATGGTCACCGCGCATGATCAGACGTCGGCCCGCCGCCACGCACTTGAAGCTGGGGTCGATGATTTCATGGCCAAGCCGCTTGATCCGTCAATCCTTAAAGCACGAATGAACGCGGCCTCCAGGATTGTGAAGCACGAGGAGGTATTGGCGGAGAGAAACCGAGTTCTTGAAGAGGCCCGTGAGCGCATAGAAACCGATTTGCGCGATGCAGGTGGGGCCCAGCGTAGGCTGCTTCCGCCAGCGCATGCTGAGACCCGTGACTACCGGTTTCACTCGGCGTTTGTGCCATCATCATTTGTGTCTGGAGACATGTTTGGCTTTTTTGACATCTCCGACAGGTTTACCGGCGTTTATGCAATGGATGTATCGGGCCACGGGGTCCACGCGGCGCTGATGTCGGTGGCCGTCGGTCACCTGCTCACCGTGGATTACTTCCGTCAACATGCGATTGCCGCTGACGGGAGCCCTGACCCTTCGTTGTTGGCCAGGGCGCTCGACACACGCTTCCTGCGCGAAGACAGCAATGACTATTTTACCTTGTTTTGCGGTGTGATCGAACCTGCAACAAGCGAGCTTCACTACTGCCAGGCAGGCTATTCACCGCCGCTCATTGCAGCGTGCGATGGGCAGGTGCGCCAGGTAGGCGACGGCGGCTATCCGGTCGCACTCATCCCATGTGCCGAATTTCAAACGCAAAAAACCAGCTTCGGTTCTGACGAGACGCTGATCCTTTATTCAGACGGCGCAACTGAGGCCGAGAACATGAATTTCGAACCGTTCGGACAGAACCGTTTTGAGCGAACTGTCGCAGGGGCAGCGGGCGAAGTGTCCGCCATCCCGGGCGCTGTTGTGGCTGCTCTCGCTGATTGGCGTGCCGGTTCTCCTTTAGACGACGATCTAACAATTTTGGCATGCAAAAGAAGGATAGTTCAATGATTAAAACCGACAAGAAGAACGAAGGTATATGTATTGTTCGCCCTGGCAGCGAACGGCTCACCGCCGCCAATGCCACGACCTTCAAGACCGATGTATTTGCCTTGATTGACAACGGCGAGAGTCGTTTCGTCATTGACCTTGGCGACGTCTCCTTCGTCGATTCATCCGGTCTTGGCGCACTGGTTGGTTTGCTCAAGAAAATCGGAAATCGCGGAGAAATTGTGGTTTGCGGCCTGGCTGATAGCGTCGCGCAGATGTTCGCAATCACCCGCATGAACCGTGTGTTTGTAGCCTATGACACTGCTGACGCAGCTGTCAGCGCGCTGCAGGAGCGTGTCTGATGCATGCGGCCTTCGAAATGACCGCACAGATCGCCGCAGTCGATCCAATGGTGATTTCCCTGAAGGCCGCCGTCGCGGGACAGCTGCCGGAATCGAAGCTCGCCGGTCTCGAGGTCGCGCTATCGGAGGCCTTGGTCAACATCGTCGTGCACGCGGTCAAGCCGCCTTATGACAAGCCGGTCAGCATTGAAGTCAAACTTGATGCAGAAACCGCAACCTTTGTGATTTCGGACAAAGGCGCATCGGCCCCGCCTGACTTGTTCGAGAACGCCACCAGTCTCGACCTGATCGATGTCATGGCCGAGGGCGGTCGCGGCGTTTCACTCATCCGGTTCTTCGCCGACGATGTGTCTTATTGCTCCAGCGAAGGCGTCAATCGTCTCACCCTCGTGTTCGAGCGAAAGGAAAGCCAATGAACGCCTTGCGCTGTCTCCGGGCAACCATGATCGCAGCCCCTGAGCTGGTTTCCAACGAGCTTGCGGTGAGCCGCTCTCAACGAGCTTCTTCACGCCGACTGGTCTGCATCCCCAAGCTGCGAAGTCAACTGCGCTCAAACCCGATGAAAACCACCGTCCATTCGGGAGATTTCATATGACCTACAAACTGCCAATCATGATTTTCGCGGCAACAGCCGGTTTCGGTCTGTTGGTTGGAAATATGCCGGCCGGTAAAACCGACAAGGCAATGCTGAATGCCGCGACGGTTCCGCAGCCTGACAAGGCGTTGTCCGCAGACGAAGGCGCAACGCAGGTCTTGTCATCGCTTGTGAGCCAATTTCCGACGACTGCACCAAAGGCCACGGAAACGCCGCTTCTGGTCGAAGATAAAACCTATGGACAAATAAACCCTGAGTATCTCTTCGGACGCAATGGCCCGTTGACTGACCGCGAGATGGCCATGGCGAGGACAGCCTGGTCGTATTTCGAATCGCGCTACCAGCCCGAGACAGGTCTGGTGAACGCCGTTGGGTCCTACCCGTCGACCACGCTGTGGGATACCGCTTCTTACATAAGCGGCCTCGTTGCCGCCCGAGAGCTTGGTATCATCGACAAGCGTACGTTTGATGACCGCGCAACCAAGTTCATCAAGACTATGCGCAATCTCGACCTCTATAAGAAAGAAGCGCCCAACAAGGTCTACAACACCAAGACCGGCGAGAAGGTGAACTACGCCAACAAGCCCGGTGAAGTCGGATATTCTGCACTCGACATCGGTCGCATGCTGATCTGGCTGCAGATCCTGAAAAATCGCTATCCATATCTGGCAAACAGCATCGACAATATTCCTTTGAAATGGAACTTCTGCAACATGGTGCACGAGGACGGTCGTCTTTTTGGATCGATCGTGACCGGGAAGGGTGAAAATCGCTACGTCCAGGAAGGGCGGCTCGGTTACGAGGAATATGCCGCCAAGGGCTTTGCCATGTGGGGCTTTGATGTTCCCCGAGCTCTCGATCCCGAGCCACTGGCCTACACCAAGATATACGACGTCGATGTGCCCTATGACGGGCGTGATCCGCGCGTTTTCCACAACCAGAACTACGTCCTGACTGAAAGTTATCTGCTGGACGGGCTGGAACTCGGCTGGGATCTGCCATCTCGCGATGACGGATATCCGGGGGTTGCAAGTCAGGGTTGGCGCGCCGAGTTCGCCCATCGCATTTTCCTGGTTCAGCAGCGACGCTTTGAGCAGACCGGCATTCTGACCGCGCGGTCCGAACATCAGGTCGATGGAAAACCTTACTTCGTCTACGATTCAATCTTCGCCGATGGTTATGCGTGGAACACGCTTGATCCGAGCCAGATTTATCAGCCTGACCGGTCAGCTGTGGCAGCAAAGGCCGCCATCGGCATGTGGGCGCTATGGGATGTGCCTTACACTGATCTGTTGTTTGATACTGTTGCGGATCTGTCGCAGGAGGATCAGGGTTTCTACGAGGGCCTCTATGAGAACGGCAACGGATTTATCCCGCTCCAGACCGCCAACAACAACGGCATCATCCTGGCGGCGCTGCTTTACAAGGTACAGGGCCCCATCCTCAAAAAGCTGAACAATAACACCCAGTACTGGGACATGGCCTTCTCGCAAAGCGACATACGCGTCAACAAATGCCTGCCGGAGCCGATGATCGTCGAGAGCAAAGGTTGCGCTACCTGTTCGCTACCCATTGATCTGCCCGAACCGGCAGTGCCTGAAAGCGCATTCAAATATTGCCGCCCGATTTCCACATCCGATGGAATTGCCGCGACCGAGTGTCGCCCGGAGCTGGAACCGTTCTCCAAACCTGAACCGCGGATCACTTATCCCGGTTCCTCCCAGGCAAAGTGGGGCCAGTGATGAGTACTTCCACCAAAACTCGCATGACTTGGTTTGACGCCAACCGCGTTTGGGCAGCAATTGGCGTGGTTCTGATTCACTCGACCACCGATTTTTCCGGGCAGCCGTTTCCTGCGGCTACTGCCGGCGAGCGGTTTGTGCCCGTGTTCCTGCGCTCGATTGCGGAATTCTCGGGATCCGAGATGTTCTTCTTTTTTTCTTTGTTCCTGATGGCATTGCGGGTTGATCGGCACCGCCCTGCCTACAGCAAGGCGATTGCTACTCAGGCTGAACGCCTGCTGGTCCCTTTCGCGTTCTGGACGATCTTTTATGCGCTCTTCAGGTTGGTCAAGGCCAGCGCCTTCGGGTATGCGCCCTCCTATCTCGAGCAACTTGGACAGTGGCAGACCTGGCTTTCGTTCTTTCTGCTGGGCAAGTCACAGTATCATATGCACTTCCTGCCCACCCTGTTTGCACTCTTCCTGTTCTATCCCGTGATGCGACTGGCGATGAGATATCCGATCCTCGGAATCGCCCTGTTTGCCACATTGGGCGCCATGAACCACGTGCACGCCTTTTTCTGGTCACTCGATATCAGCCCGCTGATCAGAGACTATCTGATCCGGATCACAAAGGTGTGGGGCTATGTCGGCTACGGCTTCGCAGCTTTCGCGCTCTATGGCTTGTGGAAGGACGGCATTCCTCGAGGTGAATCCAAGTTAATTCGCCGCGGCGGCTTCTACTTTGCCGGCATAGCCTACATCGCGACGCTGCCGTTCTTTGGCCATGCCCTGTTTGAAGGCAGCTGGGGCATTCGCGCCGGCTGGGATTTCTACGGCCATTTCCTGATGCCGCTGTTCATGTTCTCGCTGTTTTTGGGCGGGCAGTATTTGAACTGGTCACCTCGCTGGTCGATGCTCGCCAAGTACACCTTCGGCGTCTATCTGGTCCACCCCATGATGATCGATCTCTACGATATTGCCGTCGTGAAGAGCGGCCTCTCCACCATGATGTCACCCACAGTGATCGTACTGTCTCGCTATTGCGTGGTTCTGCCCGCAGCGCTGCTTTTTGCCGTCTGGGTCGGGCGCTTCAAGCCGCTTGCATGGACAATCGGACTCGGTCCGGCTCCCTGGAATTGGGCCAAGTTGCGTCCGGTTCTGAAGAATGAGGCCTGATCATGGATAACTATTTCCAGGAATTTGAAGGTCGGGTTCCTCCTCAGCCGCTCACCTATTCGCCAGCTCGCGAGATGGTTTGGCAATTCCTTGCAACCATCGCGCTCGTGGTTGGCGGTTGGTATGTTGGCTGGCGCTGGCTTTATTCTCTCAACTACGACGCGTTGTGGTTCGCGCTGCCGCTCGTGCTCGCCGAGACATTGGCCTATATCGGCTTGATCCTGTTCGTGTTCAATCTCTGGAAAGACCAGCCGGTCGTCATTCCGGTGGCGCCGGAACGCGTTGAGGACGTCGTACCCGACAGCCCTGAGGCTGGTCGGCCAATCTCGGTCGATATCTTCTTCACTACCTACAATGAGGAGCCTGAACTTGTCAGGCTGGGTATTCTCGACGCCAAGGCGCTTGAATATCCACATCCAATTGACGTTCGCATTCATGTTCTGGACGACGGCCGGCGGCCTGCGATGAAGGCGGTGACCGATGACGAAGGCGTAGGCTACATCTCGCGCACCACCAATGAAGGGTTCAAGGCCGGCAATCTGCGTAACGCAATGGAGCAGACCGACGGCGACTTCATGGTGATCTGTGACGCAGATACCCGCCCTCTTCCCACGCTTCTGCTTCGCACCATGGGGCATTTTCGCGACCCCAAGGTCGCCTGGGTGCAAACACCACAATGGTTTTACGACCTTCCCGGCGGCGAAAGCCTCACACATGCACTCGCACGCCGGTTTGGAACACGTGGCAACCGAGTGGGCGCCATCTGCGAAAAGCTGTTCGGTGGCATTCAGCTCGGCGAAGATCCTTTCGTCAATGATCCGCAAATGTTTTACGATGTGATCCTGCGCCGCAGGAACTGGGCCAACGCTTCATTCTGCTGTGGAGCTGGTTCCATTCACCGGCGCGAAGCGGTCATGGAGGCTGCGCTGCGCAAATTCGGAGAGAATGTTGAGGCGCGCGTTGCAGCTGCTGAGGAGGAGATCACGGTCGAAAGCCGTGAGCGTCGAGTTTCCCCCGAACTCATGGAAGCGATCCGCACCGAAGCCGTGACTGGTGAGGTGCTGACGCCTTACAAGTTCCATGTATCCGAAGATATCTACACTTCCATCGTTTTGCATTCCGACCGTGAGCGTGGCTGGAAATCCGTCCTGCACCCCATGGTGGAATCCAAGATGCTCTCGCCCCAGGACCTTCTGACCTGGACCATCCAGCGATACAAATACGCAGGTGGCAGCCTCGACATCCTCTTCAATGACAACCCGCTGTTTCGTCCCGGCCTGACTTTCTCGCAGCGTATGATGTACGCGTCGACGTTTTATTCTTATCTCGGGTCGATCTGGAACCTGGTCTTTCTCGCCGCTCCGATCATTTATCTGTTCTCCGGCATTGCGCCGGTTTCCGCCTATACCGGTGATTTCTTCATCCACGTGATCCCGTTCCTGGTAGCCCTGGAACTGGCGATGATGGTGGGGACATGGGGCCTGGCCGGCTATGCGGCGAAGGCCAGCTATCTATCGTTTTTTCCGCTGGGTCTGCGCGCCTTGTGGAACGTGGCAAGAGGTCAAAAAATCTCGTTTCCCGTGACGCCGAAAGACCGACAGTCCGGCAATTTTCTGAGCATCGTACGCCCCCAGCTTGCGGTGATCGTGTTGACTGTTGCTTCCAGTATGTGGGCTGTCGGCGCTTTGCTGATCGGAGAGACCCAACACTCAACCACTGGCGTCGTGACCAATATTCTTTGGGGCATAAACAACTGTGTCGCGATGGCGGGGATGGTCACCGCCGCACTCTGGACACCGTCAGACAAAGAGGATGTATCCAATGAGCTTTCGTGAAAACCTTGTCCGTGCTCGCAGCCATATCGTCTTTCTGGTTGCCCTTGTGCTGGGCCTGACCCTAGTCATCTGGCTGGAAGGATTGGGCGATATGCAGAAAACCACAGAGACAAAGACCGCTCCAAACCCCATGGACCGCTTTGAGGCGATCACGCCGCTGCCGCTGGCTGTGGTCGGCAAGAGTTCCGACAAGGATCTCGAACAGGCTCGGATAGCTTGGACGTATTTCCAGAACAATGTTGATCCGGACAGTGGTCTCGTCAATTCGGCCAACAGCTACCCCTCCACTACCATGTGGGAGACGGGCTCCTACTTCGTTGCAGTGCTGTCGGCAGAGCGACTTGGTCTGATTGATGCGGCAGAGGCCGAAGCACGCCTTTCAAAGGCTCTTGAAAGCCTCGTGAAACTGCGCCTCTTCGACGGTACCTTGCCCAACAAGGCGTATCATACCCGTACGCTGGAACTGGTGGACTACAGCAACAAGCCTTCCGAACTGGGGCTTGGCTGGTCGGCGCTTGATGTCGCCCGCATCGTTGCAACCTTCGGTCTGATAGAGCGGAACCATCCAACGCTGGCACCTGCGATCGAGGCGATCCTGGCGCGCTGGCAGCTGGACAAGATGGTGGTCGATGGCGAACTGATGGGCACCAACATCGTGGACGGAAAGATCCGCCCTAACCAGGAAGGCCGCGTCGGTTACGAACAATATGCAGCCAAGGGCATGATGCTTTTCGGGTATGATGTATGGCGCGCCTACGATGTTGAGGGCAACCTGATGGCACCTGATGTCGAAGGCATTCCTGTGCCCGTCGATACGCGTCTGCACCGTGCCACCACGCCAGCCTTCGTGGTCAGCGAACCCTACCTCTTTGATGGACTGGAATTCGGCTTCGACGCCCGTTCACGAAGGTTCGCCACTGCGGTGTACCAGGCGCAGGAGGCGCGCTTTCGAGAAACCGGAAAGCTCACCGCTGTGAGCGAGGGACATCTGGATTCGGCACCGTATTTTGCCTACGCAACCATCTGGGGCGGTGGTTCGCCTTGGGCGGTACTGAGCTTCAAGGGCGAAAGGATGGATGATCGCCGCACGATTTCAACCAAGGCTGCCTTCGGATGGAATGCCCTGTTTGGCACCGAATACACAGCCAAGCTTGTTGAGGACCTTGAAGTTGCCGCAGACCCGGAAAAAGGCTGGGCTGAAGGAATCTATGAGTCTTCAGGTGAGTTGAACGGCTCGATCACAGCAAACACCAATGCTGTTGTGTTGGCGGCACTTTCCTTCCGCGCCCATGGCGCACTGATAAGGCCGCTTCCATGAAACATGTTTCAATCCTGTCGCTTGGTTTTGGTCTGGCAGCATCCCCAGCGGGTGCCGCAGTTTGCGTCTCTCCTTTCGACGGAGCGTCAACTCCCGTGACGCAGTCCGTAGAGCAATTGGATCCCGGCGGCCTGGGCCCGGCTGCAGGAACCGGTCTGTTTCAAGAGGGGCGCGTAGCTGGCTATATCTACCGGATCTATTCTGACAGCTCGGCCCTTTTGTCGGAGCGGAGCCAGAACCCGAACTGGGCCGTAGACCTGCATTGCGGGGGGGACCCTGTCCAATGTAAGCAAACATGGATTGGCCCTATTCCAGATGATGCTGTTGATCTCGGGTCGCAATTGGCGAGGTGCCTACGAAGCGGTTCCGAAAGGAACGAAGGCATTCCCTATCTACCGGAGGCAACAGCTGATCTGCCCGCAATACCCAGTTCGGAAGAGCCTGCGCCAGTAAACAGTCATGCCGGGCTTGCTGCTGCTGCTGCTGTTGCCACTCAACAGGCACTCGACGCGTCAGTTAGCCGGGTACCGCTGGTTGAAGAAACCCTGCCACCTGAATTCCGGGAACGGCCAAGCGCGACAAATGACTTGCCGACTACACTCGCCGGAGAAAATATTGGCGGCGAAGCCACACGCCCTGACGCCCGCTTGGGCGTGAGCCTGCAACCATCAGAGGGCTGTGGACTTTCGGGGGTGCCGCGCGAAGGCGTTCCCATTCTGGTGCTTCAGCGGCTGCTGGTGGAAGCCGGACATCACATTCAGCCGCTGGACGGGTTGATGGGGCCGCAAACACGAAGCGCTCTTGAGGCACAGCTTGGCCAAGGCAACGGCGACCTGGAAATCGAAACGGCCATCACGCGCGTGGATGCCGCACTTTGCAAACGGGCCGTGAGATGAAGACGGCTGCGCTAAAGCTATTCTTGACAGCTTTCGGTGCAATCCATTGTCTGGATCAGGCAATGGCAGACAGTCACGCGCCCGAAAACGCGCACGCCGCAACTCATATTTCGCAGAACACACCTGGCCCCGTCATATTCGACACCTCAGAACCGATCTTTCCGGGCGCCGAGGAAATGACAACAGACACACCCAACGTCTTTTCCTGGTCCCGTTACCAGATCGGAAGAATTGACGGCTGGAGCTACCGTCTGTACCCGGACGGATCGGGGACAATCCTTTCAGATGCGGATCGATCCGCCGAAAATTTTTCAGTTGGCTGCGTAAGCGCCGATGCCTGCACCGTCATCGGCTCTGACGGAAACAGCATTTTCGTGAGACTAAAGGGCACACGGCGTCCCAATATACCAGCCGAAATCGACGGACCCAGCCTGTCACGCTACCTTGCTGAATGGATCCTTGCTGGTCCTGATGCAGCACCACCACTGCCGCAAGTTGCGGAACCTGCTCCCGCGTCAGCACCTTTGGTGTCCAGCGAGATCTCACCAGGCCCCTCAGAACCTGAAGCGTTTGAAGGATCTGAAAGCGCCAGTGATGGCATTGCAGGACGGCAACTTGCAACATCGAAGCAGCTCGAAAGGCCGTCGCAGGCGGCGTTGCCTGCAAATGCGATTGATCCGGTCGCAAGCCCTGACGGTTCCAGGCGCAAGGTAACTGAGCCTGCGGCAGAGCCAATCCGTAGCGCGTCTGAAACAAGGCCGCAGCCAGAAGCCACTGAAGTGTCAGCAGCATCTGAAGCTCCCCAGCCGACGGCACCACAGCCTGAAAAGGCGACGGGCATCAAGGTGAACGGCGAGAAGACGCGTCCGGAAAAAACTGAAGTCGCTGCAGTCGCCAAAACGAAAGAAGCAAAGGCGCCCGAGCCTGCTGTGATGAAAGCAAGCTCGGCAGCGGACGCCAAAGCGCAGCCAGAAAAAGGCGAAGTCGCTGCAGTCACCAAAACGCAAGAAGCAAAGGCGCCCGAGCCTGCTGTGATGAAAGCAAGCTCGGCAGAGGACGCCAAAGCGCAGCCAGAAAAAGGCGAAGTCGTCGCAGTCGCCAAAACGCAAGAAGCGAAGGCGAACAAGCCTGCGGTGACGAAAGTCGGTAACGCGGAGGACGCGGCAACTCAAATAGATGAATTTGAAGTGGCAGCAATCCCAGACATCACCAAGACCAAAGTTTCCGGGACCTTGGCCACGGCAACAAACAAGCAGCAAGATCCTGCGCCTCAGCCGAAATCGGTTGAAGTGGTGGCCTCGGAGCAGTCGCCAGTTGAAGCGCCGAAGCCTGCGCCTGCGCCGGTGGCGATGGTGACGGCGGTGGCGCAGGACACCAATACCAGGGTTGATGTAGCGCCGAGTTCAGCAATGTCCGAGGACTGTTCCGCTCCCGATCCTTTGTTCCCGGATACGTGCGCTGTCCCGACAAACGATCCTTTGCCACCCCAACAGAATTCACCCGCGCCCTCACCGGCCCCGGAAAAAGACAAAGACCAAGCGCAGACCAAACCCGACCTTGCGGCCACGGAAAAACTGGTGGAAGCAAAAACAAACCAGAATAAAGATCCCTCGCTGGCAGACCGTTTACGCCTGTCATGTTCGCTCAATTACGGATTGGGGCTTAGACATGCCCGCCCCGGCTCGACGAAAGAACACGTCGGCAAATCCAGTACCAGCCTTGGATGCGGTATTCAGTTCACAGACCGCCTTACCATGCGGGTTTCGCTGATTGGCTATCCTTTCTCTGGACAGCGACAGGAATGGGACCCGGACTTTGCCTATTCATTGAACTTCAAGGCGACCGATTGGCTGGCCTTCAGTTATTCAAATTACAGCGGTCGCTTCAACGCACCTGGCAATGGCTTTGTCGATTCTTTGAAAAACGGAAGTTTTCGTGCAAGCTTGAAGCTGCCTCATCTGGATTTGCCCTTCGACAAGACCGCTGCCTGCTCTGTCGGCGTCGGCCTGCCCAATCCGTTTGACACCAGCGCAACACTTTCCTGCGGCGTTTCCATCACCGAAAAACTACGCGTAAGCGGCACTGCGCATTTCTATGCGCCGGGCACGCAACTGAGCTACAGCCCCGACTTCTCATACACAGCAAGCTACAAATTCACTGACAGGGTGACGCTGACCTATTCCAATTATGCCAACAATCGCTGGCCCTGGAATCCGTCCGGAGGCAGGGATGCCGACTTTCTCGACGGCAGTTTCTCGCTCTCCTACAAGCTCGATTTCTGACTGAAGGATCTGTTCAATGGTAAATTGGTTCAAACAGACATGTCTGATGTTGCTCGCAACCTGCTTATGGTTCGCTCTCGCTGCAGCGCATTCGGTGGCGGGAACCGTGACATTCAACAACACGGTCCCTAGCCCCACACTTGGAAGGCTGGTGTCCTATGCCCTTTATCTTCCGCCGGGTTATGAAAATGACAGCCGATCCTACCCCGTCATCTATTTGCTGCATGGCGGTGGAAGCGGACAGCCGAGCGACTGGTTCACGTTGGCAAGGATCGAGCAGGTGCTTGACCGTCTTATAGCTTCCGGTGAAATCCCCCCCGTGATCGCGATAGCGCCTGACGGACGTCGCGATCTGCACAATGAGGTAGCGACCTATTTCATGGACGACGCTGACGGTCTCACCCGGTGGGAAGAGATGTTCAAAACGGAGTTCGTGCCCACTGTGGAAATGCGCCACAGCGCGTTAGGCACAAGTCAGAACCGGGCGATACTCGGACTTTCAATGGGGGGCGTCGCAGCAGTGACTTTCCAGTTGCGCCAACCTACAGATTGGGCCGGTGTGGCGGTTCTTAGCGCCGCTTTCAGGACCCGGCAGCAAATCACAGAACTTTCGCAGCCTGCCTATGATGCCCGCTATGGAGGTTGGTTCGGTATCGGGCTCAAAGGCAACGCTCGGCTTAATCAGCAATGGGCGCAAACAGAAATCAACAGCCTCATTGCGGAGGCCGACACAAGTGAATTTTCACGCATTCCCAGACTCTATTTCGATGTCGGAGCTGACGATCCGTTCTTCGGCGGAAATGCGGAAACCCATCTGATGATGACGAAAGCCGGCTTGCGTCATCGCTTTCGCGTCCGCGAGGGCGGTCATAACTGGAAGTATTGGCGAGCAGGTCTCGACGATGCGATCCTGCATCTGGGTGCTGTGCTGACGCGTGATTACGGAGAATAGGGATTTGAGCGCAACGAAGTCGACAGACTGCGGGCTGATCCATTCGGACAAGGGCCAGGGCTTCACTAACTTTGGTTTGACCCTGCCATCTTCATCCGCGGCGATCTTGAAGTTGCCCGCCAAGGCGCACGGATAAACCAAGAACTTCATCAACAAAATGAGGAAAATACATGACGAAGATACGTAAAGTCAGAAAAGCTGTTTTGCCGGTTGCAGGTCTGGGAACCCGATT